>NZ_BOML01000052.1 GCF_016862175.1 Paractinoplanes durhamensis
GCAGGAAGCGCAGGTCCACCCACGAAGCGCAGGTCCACCCACGAAGCGCAGGTCCACTCAGGTCCGCGCAGGCGAAGCGCAGAAGGCATGCAGGTCCGCGCAGGCGAAGCGCATGGCGCGCTGGGGGCGCGCGGACGGGCCGAGGTCCTCAGAAATCGGTGCCGGTGGAGAGTGAGCGCCATTCCTCGACGTCGGCGTGCTGGGCGGCCAGCACTTCGGTTATCGCGGCCACCGCGTCGCTTCCCAGCATCAGGAGCTCGGGTGCCTTTCCGCTCCTCACCACCGTGATCAACGCCTGGGCCGCCAAAGCCGGAGAGCCGGGCTGGGTGCCGTGGGCGGTGTCGTGCTCCTTGCGGCGCACGCCCGCCGTCGGCGCGTAGTCGGCTATCGGGGACGCCGCCTGGGTCAGTGACCGGCCCGCGAAGTCGGTGCGGAAAGCGCCCGGCTCCACCGCCGTCACCGTGATGCCCAGCGGCTGCAATTCCTTGCGCAGCGAGCCTGACATGCCCTCGAGCGCCGCCTTCGACGCCGAGTAATAGCCGGACCCGGCCGGGTTGATCCGGGCGCCGATCGACGAGATGTTGAGGATCGCCCCGCTGCGGCGCGCTCGCATGCCCGGCAGCACCGCCTTGATCATGGCGACCGCCCCGAAGAAGTTGGTGGCGAAGAGCCGCTGCACGGCGTCGTCCTCGCCTTCCTCGACGGCCGCCCGATAGCCGTACCCGGCGTTGTTGACCAGCACATCGACCGCCCCGAAGCGCTCCCCGGCCGCCGCGACGGCGGCGGCGATCTGCCCGGCGTCGGTGACATCAAGAGCAAGAGCCAAAGCGCTTGCCGGGTACGCCTCGGCGAGGTCCGCAACGTTGGCGATGTCGCGGGCCGTGACCACCGCGTTGTCGCCACCTTCGAGGACTGCCAGGGCCAGCGCGCGCCCGAGCCCGGAGGAGCACCCGGTGATCAGCCAGGTACTCATGCGAGCGCCAGGCGAATAGTGACCGGCGCGGCCTTCGCCCCGACGACGGCGCCGACGATCGCCGGCCCGTACCGGTCGTATTTGGTGTGATATTCCCGATCGATGGCCGGGCCGGTCGACTCGGCGGCGAGGGTGAAGCTGACGTCGCGTTCGAGCCCGGCCGCCCGGATGCGCCCCGCGCCGGCGGCGACGGCCCGGCGGAACCAGGGATTCTGCGAGCCGTGGGCACTGCGTACGTAAAGGTCGTTGCCGGCCCGGACCACCCAGATGATCACGTAGGGCCGCAGTGTGCCGTCGGCCCGCCGGGAAGCGATCCGCAGTTCGTCGGCCCCGCTGATGGCGGCGAGCTCGGCGGAGGTCCAGGCGGTCATCGGGCGTGCTCCGGCGCGGTCCAGCTGGCCAGCAGCCGCAGGGCGTCGAACTCGGGGCTGCCCGGCGACGCGTGGTAGGCGTTGAGCCGCAACCCGGTGTCGGCGGTCAGCTCCATCGATTCGTACCCGAGGGTGAGATCACCGACCTCCGGATGGTGCAGGCGTTTCACCCCGGTCGCGTGCAGGCGCACGTTGTGCACCGCCCACCAGCTGCGGAAAACCTCACTGCGGGTGCTCAGCTCGCCCACCAGGTCACTGAGCTTCTTATCGTACGGATCCCGCCCGGCCTCGGCCCGCAGCAGCGCGACCACGTCGCCCGCCAACTCTTCCCAGTCGAGGTAGAACTCCTGGGCCGCGGCATCCAGGAAGATGAACCGGGCCAAATTAGGCGGTCCGGCGAACAGCGGCGAGAAAACCGCCCGCCCGAGCGCGTTCACCCCGAGGATGTCGAGCCGCCCGTTCCGCACGTAGGCCGGCGACATCGTCATCGAGTCCAGCACCTGTTGCACGCCGGGCCGGAGGCTGGCCGACGTGCGGCGCCGGCCGCGCACGGTGGAGATCGTCGCGTTGGCGGTCCGGGCGAGATCGAGCAGGTGGATCCGCTCGGCGTCGTCGAGCTGCAGAGCGCGGGCGAGCGCTTCGAGGACGCTGTCGGAGACCCCGGAGAGGTTCCCGCGTTCGAGCCGCGTGTAGTAGTCGACGCTGACCCCGGCCAGCATCGCCACCTCTTCGCGCCGTAGCCCGCTGACCCGCCGCCGCGACCCGAAGTCCGGCAGGCCGGCCTGCGACGGCGTGATCTTCCCGCGCCGGCTGGTCAGGAAATCGCGGATCTCCGCCCGGTTGTCCATGCCCCAACGCTACGAGCCCGGGGCCGCATCAGGGAGGTTCTGTCGTTACCGGTTTACGCTGCGAGGGTGGCGGAGATGCGACGGTGCCCGCGGTGCGGTCATCCGACCCGTGCCGACCGGATGGTCAAGGGGTTCGGCCGGGAGTGCGCGACCCAGATGGGCCTGGTCGGCGGCTCGGTCGACGTCGGCCACGAGGGCCCGGACCTGCTGGATGTGCTGGGTGAGCTGACCGAGGACGCGTGTGACGGCGCGGATCGACCGGCGGACCGTTAGCTGTCGAAACCGACGCCGAAGTGATCGAGGAGCCGTAGCCAGGCCCCGCGCCGGCCGTTGGCGTCGGCCCGGATCATCTGCTGCCGGGTGAACGCCACCACCGGCCAGCGCAGCGGCTCCGGCGGGAACGGCACCCCACGCCGGCGCACCATGGCCAGCTCGGTCAACTCGGACGGCTCGCCGCGCAGCAGGTCGAGTGCCACCCGCGCGCCGAACCGGGAGGACGCCACGCCCAGCCCGGTGTAGCCGACCGCGTACGCCACCCGGCCGCCGTGCGCGGTGCCGAAGATCGGCGTGAACCGGCTCGTCGAGTCGATCACCCCACCCCACCGGTGGGTGAAGCGCAGCCCGTCGAGCTGCGGGAACGTCGCGAAGAACTGCCGGGCCAGCAGCTCGTGGGTGGCGGCCCGCTGCTCGTAGGCGGGCCGCACCCGGCCACCGAAGTGGTAGATCGCGTCGTACCCGCCCCAGAGGATCCGCCCGTCCGCGGTCGGCCGGTAGTAGTGGAACTGGTTGCCGTTGTCGGTGAGCCCCTGCCGCTCGTCCCAGCCGATCGACGCCCACTGCGCCGCCGACAGCGGCTCGGTGACCAGCACGTGGTCGTAGACCGGCAGCACCCACGGCCGGATCCGGCGCAGCGGCGACGGAAACGCGTTGGTGGCGACCAGGACCTGTCCGGCGCGGACCGCACCGCCGGGCGTGCGGAGCTGAAGGCCGGCCCCGGAGCGACGCAGACCGGTCACCGGGGACCGGTCGTGGCGCCGCACGCCGAGCGCGTCGGCGAGCCGGGCCAGCCCGTGGACCAGCGCGGCCGGGTCGACCAGCCCGCCGGACTCGTGGATGCGCAGCCCGCCCAGGTAGGTGGGCGAGTGCACGCCCGCGCGGGCCTGTTCGGCGTCGAGCAGGGTGACCCGGTCGCCGATCTCCCGGTGCGCGCCGGCGAGCCCGGCCAGCTCGCCGAGGTGGTGCGGGGCCAGCGCGAACGTGGTCTTGCCGACGAGCCGCAGGTCGGCGTCGATGCCGTGGCCGGCGACCGTGGCGGCGATCTCGGCGAGGTTGCGGCGGCCGAGCTCGACCAGCCGCGGGAAGTCCCCGGGCCAGCGGGCCCGGCCGTGCCCGAGGCCGTGGGTGAGCGACTCGCTGAGGAAGCCGCCGTTCCGCCCGGACGCGCCGTAGCCGGCATGCCGCGCTTCGAGGAGCAGCACGTCGGCGTCCGGGTCGTCCTGCTTGGCCTGGATGGCCGCCCACAGCCCGGTGAAGCCGCCGCCCGCGATGACCAGGTCGGCGGTGGTGCCGGCCGGGACCGGCGGGCGGGGTTCGGGGGCGTCGGCCCGGTCGGTCCAGAAGACGGCCGGCCGGGCATCGTCGAGCGCTGAGGAGCGGAAGGGCCCGGCGGGTAGGGTCGGCTTGCGTTCGGACATGGGCTCCACCTGGTTCGGACCTGAATCGGTATGCAAATAGGGCAGGACGATGACGACTCCTCGTAAGCGCCGCGCCGACCGCCAGCAGGACCTGATCGAGGCGGCCCGGCGCGCGATGGTGCTGCATGGCACCGACGGCGTACACCTCAAGCAGATCGCGGCCGAGGCCGGCTTGACCTCCGGCGCGGTGCTCTACCACTACGCCGACATGCAGGACCTGCTGCTCGACGCGCACCACGCCGGGATGGAGCGGTTCTACGAGCACCGGGTCAAGCGGATCGCCGAGGTCGACGACCCGGTCGAGAAGCTGGTGGTGACCGTCCGCTCGGGGCTGCCGTCCGGTTCGGACGACCTCGACGTGCGGCTGCTCTGCGAGCTGGGTGGCGCGGCCGGCCGCAACCGGGTCTACGCCGCCCTGCTCACCACGCTGTTCGACCGTCAGGTGTCGATGTACCAGACGATTCTCGAGTCCGGCGTCCTGCAGGGCGTGTTCACCCTGGCCGACCACCCGGTCACGATCGGCCGCAACCTGGTGGCGCTCGAAGACGCCTACGGCTACCGGATCGTGGCCCGGCACCCGACCATCGGCGTCGCCGAGGCCGAGGAGCTGATCCTGAGCTACGCACGCGGGATGACCGGCAACCAACTGACGGTCACCCCGAAGCGGCCGGCTGGATCAGGACGGCCTCGGCCTCGCTCCAGCTGAGATCAACCTCCTGATCGGGTACGAAGCCGGGTGCGCCCTGCCGCTGCACCTGGATCGGCGTGGCCCGATCGGCGACCCGGACCGCGAACCGTGACGTGCCGCCGTAGAAGCTGACGTCGAGCACGGTGCCGCGCAGCACGGCGTCGTCGAGGCCGGTCCCGATCCGGATCTGCTCCGGCCGCACCGCGAGCACCGCGGCGTCCCCCTCGGCGATGGTGTCGGGGACGCTGGGCAAGCCGGGCAACACGGTGCCGTCGAGCAGGCCACCCGGCACGGCCGTACCCGCAAAGAAGTTGTTGCCTCCGATGAAGTCGGCGACGAAGTGCGTGCGCGGCGCGCCGTAGAGGGCGACCGGCGTGTCCACCTGCTCGACCCGGCCGTGGTTGAGCACCGCGATCCGGTCGGCCATCGACATCGCCTCCTCCTGGTCGTGGGTGACCACCACGAACGTGATGCCGACCTCGTGCTGCAGCTGCTTGAGCCAGAGCTGCATCTCCGCCCGGACCTTGCGGTCCAGTGCGGACAGCGGCTCGTCGAGCAGCAGCAGCCGGGGGCGTTTCACGATCGCCCGGGCCAGCGCGACCCGCTGCCGCTGGCCGCCGGAGAGCTGATGCGGGCGGCGTTTCGCGGCGCCGGCCAGGCCGACCCGGTCGAGCACCTCGCCGACCCGCTCGCGGATCTCGGCCCGGCCGAGCTTCTCCCGCTCCAGGCCGTAGGCGACGTTCTTCTCGACGCTCAGGTGCGGGAAGAGGGCGTACGACTGGAACATCAGGTTGACCGGCCGCCGGTGGGCCGGGATCGCGGTCAGGTCGTCGGCGCCGAGGGTGACGGTGCCGGCGTCCGGGGATTCGAAGCCGGCCAGGATCCGCAGCAGCGTGGTCTTGCCGCAGCCGCTCGGGCCGAGCAGCGCGAAGAACTCGCCCTCCCGGATGTCGAGCGAGACCCCGTCGAGGGCGGTCACGTCGCCGAAACTGCGGCGTACGTCGGTGATCGTCAGCAGGGAGGTCATCGGCGCTCCGTCAACCTGGTCAGTCGCTGCACGGCCAGGATCGCGGTGAAGGTGACCGCGAGCAGGACCGTGGCGAGGGCGTTGATCTCCGGGGTGACCCCGAAGCGAACCATCGAGTAGATGACGATCGGCAGGGTCGGCGACTGCGGACCGGCGGTGAAGAAGGCAATCACGAACTCGTCGACGGAGAGGGTGAAGGCCAGCAGCGCGCCGGCCACGATGCCGGGCGCCAGGGTGGGCAGGGTGATCCGCAGGAACGTGGTGAGCCCGTTCGCGCCGAGGTCCCGGGAGGCTTCCTCGAGCGCCGGGTCGGCGGAGGTCAGGCGGGTGCGGACCACGGCGGCGACCGCGGCGGTGCCGAACACGGCGTGCGCGAGGAGCACCGAGTACAGCCCGAGGGTGAGCTGGATCAGCGAGTAGAACGCGAGCAGCCCGATCGCCATCACGATGTCCGGCAGGATCACCGGCAGGGTGGCGATCGCGTCGAGCACCTTGGACCGGGTGTGCCGGGCCAGGCCGACCGCGAGCATGGTGCCGAGCACGGTGGCGATCGCGGTCGAGCCGGCCGCCACGATCAGGGTGTTCACCAGGCCGGTGCGGATCTCCTGGTCGTGGGCCAGCTCGGCGTACCAGCCGAGGCCGAAGCCGCTCCACGAGTACGGCGAGTCGCCGGCGTTGACCGACATCACCACGACGACCAGGATCGGGACGTACAGGAAGACGTACGCGAACCAGAACGGGATCTTCTTAAGCATGGTCACTTCCCTGCAGCCGGCGACCGCTCCAGGCCTGGATCAGCAGCAGGACCACCAGCATCGCCACCACGGCCAGGGCCAGGGTGGCGCCGAACGGCCAGTCCCGGGCCTTGAGGAACTGGTCGCGGACGAGGTTGCCGACCATCGCGGTGCGGCCGCCGCCGAGCAGCTCGGGCACCACGAAGTTGCCGAGGCTGGGCACGAAGACGAAGACGCAGCCGGTCAGCATCGCCGGCAAGGTCAGCGGCAGGGTGACGGTCCAGAACGCGCGGGCCGGGCGGGCGCCCAGGTTCGCGGCCGCCTCCAGCAGGTGGCCGTCCTGCTTCTCCAGGGAGGCGTAGAGCGGCAGCACCATCAGCGGCAGGTAGCTGTAGAGCAGCCCGGCGATGATCGCCGGCTTGGTGTAGAGCAGTTGCAGGGGTTCGTCGACCAGGCCCCAGCCGGTCAGGGCATCGTTGACCAGACCGGCCGGGCTGAGCAGGACGATCCAGGCGTACGTCCGGATCAGGAAGTTGGTCCAGAACGGCAGGACCAGGGCGACCAGGGCGATCGTCTTGGCCCGTTTCGGCAGGTGCGCGATGACGTACGCCGTCGGGTAGCCGATCAGCAGCGCCAGCAGGGTGGTCACCCCGGCGATCCACACCGAGGTGACCAGCACGTCCAGGTAGAGCGGGTCGACGGCCCGGCGGAAGTTCTCCGTGGTCGGCTCGTAGACCAGGCCGCCGAAGCGACCCCGCTGGAAGATCGTGTAGCTCAGCACCAGCGCCAGCGGCACCACCATCAGCGCGGTCAGGTAGCCGAGCCCCGGGCCCAGCAGGGTGATTCGCTCCAGCTTCGCCTTCATCGTCAGCTGGCCGTCACTTCGGTGACGATCCGGCTGTAGGTGGTCGCGCCCTCGCCCAGGTCGACGAGCGTCTCGCCCTTGAGCAGCTCGGCCGGGGTGGTGCCGAGGTTCGGGTACTTCTTGATCAGGGCGGGGTCGATCGCCTCCATGGCGGCCTTGTTCGGCACCTTGTAGAGGATGTTCTGCACCGCCCAGGAGTGGATCGCCGGGTCCAGGATGTAGTTGATGAAGGCGTGCGCGGCCTCCTTGTTCTTGGAGGTCTTGAGGATCACCATGGTGTCCACCCAGAGGTCGCTGCCCTCCTTCGGCACCGTGAACTTGATCTTCGCGTTGTCGGTGATGCCGTAGTTGCACCAGCCGTCCCACGCCTCGACCAGCGCCGCCTCCCCCGACACGAGCCGGGAGTAGAACGTGGTGTCGTCGTACGCCAGCAGCGACTTCTTCGTCGTGACCAGCTGCTCCTTCACCTTCGCCATCTCGGCGGCGTCGGTGGTGTTGGCCGAGTAGCCCAGCGACTTCTGGGCCGGCAGCATCAGCCACCGGTCGGTGCCCAGCATCGTGGTCTTCTTGGCCAGCGCCGGCTTCGGGTTGAGCAGGTCGTTCCAGCTGTCCGGCTCGTATCCGGTCAGGTCACTGCGGTAGCAGAGCCCGGTGGTCCCCCAGGTGTACGGCACCGAGTACTTGTTGCCCGGGTCGTACGCAAGGTTGGTGGCCTCGGGGTAGAGGTTTTTGAGGTTCGGGATCAGGTCGGCGTGGATCGGTTCGGCCAGCCCCTGCGCGGCGAGGGCCTGCGCGAACGGGCCGGAGACGAACGCGACGTCGATGCCGCTGTCCCCGCCCGCCGTCAGCTTGGCCATGATCTCTTCGTTGGTGGCGTGCTTGGTCACGGTGACCTTGGTGCCGACCTTCTTCTCGAAGGTGGCCGGCAGGTCGGCCGGCATGTAGGCGTCCCAGTTCGAGACGGTCAGTGACTGCTTGGTGAGGTCGGCGCTCGGGTTGAGGGCGTCCGGAGCGGCCTGCTCGGCGTTGGTTTCGCCGCCGCCGCATGCGGCCGCCGTCATGAGGAGCACGGTGGCCGCGGCCCCGGTCAGGGCACGACGGATCGAAGGAATGCGTGACACGTGGGTCTCCTCCAGGTGGGAGTTCCGGCCTGGCGGCTGAGTGTTGCAGCGCAACTCAGCTAACACAAGACTTCGAAACACGCCCATGACCTGGTAATTTGCATTTTACTTTGAATCTGAGTTCAGAACATGGCTCCGGAGCTGGGCGGGAGCAGCGGGAGCCGCACGGTGAAAGTCGTTCCGACGTGCGGGCGGCTCACCACCTCGACGCTGCCGCCGTGGTCGGTGACGATGCGGTGCGCGATGGTCAGGCCGAGGCCGGTGCCGCCGGTGGCCCGCTGCCGGGCCGGGTCGGCGCGCCAGAAGCGGTCGAAGACCCGGGCCAGGTCGCCGGCGTCGATGCCGACGCCGGTGTCCTGCACGGCCAGGATCGCCACCCCGCCCGCCACGAACACCCGGACCAGGATCTGCCCGCCGCGGTCGGTGTAGCGGATCGCGTTGGACAGCAGGTTGCCGATCACCTGGCGGAGACGGTCGCCGTCGCCGTCCACCCACACCGGTGCGGGCGCGTCGGCGGTCAGCGTCACGCCCGCCTCGGCGGCCACCGCGCGATGGGCGGTGGCGCTGGTCGAGGCCAGGTCGGCCAGGTCGAGCGGGGCCTTTGTGTAGCCCAGGTCGCCCGCCTCGGCCAGGGCCAGGACCTGCAGGTCGTCGAGGATCCGGCGCTGCAGCAGGGTTTCCTCGTGCAGCGATGCGAACAGCTCCCGGCTCGGTTCGACGATGCCGTCGGACAGGCCTTCGAGGTAGCCGCGGAGGTTCGACAACGGCGTACGCATCTCGTGCGCGACATCGGCGATCAGCCGGCGCTGGCGCTCCTCGCTGCGTTGCACCGCCTCGGCCATCGCGTTGAACGACTGGGACAGCCGGGCCAGTTCGCCGCCGCCGCGGGTCGGCACCCGGGTGTCGAGGTGACCGCCGGCGAGTTCCCGGGACGCCGCGGTCAGGCGCCGGACCGGGCGGCTGACCTGCCGGGCGATCAGCGCGGTGCCGAGGGTGGCCAGGACGAGCAGGCCGGCCGCACCGTAGAGGGCGGGGCGGCCCAGCTCGCTCAGGTCGGTCTCGTCGCGGCCGCCCAGGTAGAGCTGCAGCGGCTCCGCCGAGGTGGTGGCGACCGCGTTGGTGAAGCCGGTCTGCAGGCAGAAGTCGCCCTGGAACTCGGCCCGCTTGGCGATGCAGGCGTAGAACGCGGCGTTGACGTCGACCTGCCAGGACGTGTCGGCAAGGACCTTGGCAGTGGCCTGGCGCAGGCACGCCGGGTCGGCCCTCATCTGGGCCGCGGTCAGGTAGGGGGCGTCATCGGTGAGCAGCGCCGGGTCGGTCTTCGTCTTCTGGCCGTGGCAGCGCACCATCACCAGGGCGGCCCGGTACTGCGCGACCTGCCGGGCAGCGAGGGCCGGGGCGCTGCCGTTGAGCACGTCGGTCGGGGCCGGCCCGTAGATGTCGGTGAGCCGGGCCTTGGCGAGGTAGCCGTACACCTTGGGGTCACCGGCAGTGTTGATGATCTTGGTATCCAACAGGGGCCGGGGGTCGATGGCCAGCGAGGAGCCGCGGACCCCGCCGGACGGGCGGTTCTGGAGGGTGTCCGAGTCGGCCAGCACCTGGCCGTCGTCGGTGCGCAGCTGGATGTGCAGCTCGGTGCGCTCGGCCAGCGCGGCGACGACCACGTCGACGCCCGGCCAGTGACCGTGCCGGAGCCCGTACGACTGAATGGTGTCGATGATTTCGGTCTGATGCCGCACCTGCGCCTCGCGGGAGCGGGTGACCTCACGCTGGGTGAGGCTCAGGGTGAGCCAGGCGGTGGCCCCGATCGCGGTCACCGCGACCAGCATGACCAGCACGAACAGGCGCAGCCGGAAGCTCACCGGTCGGCCAGACGGTACCCGCGGCCGTAGACGGTCTGCACGTAGCGTGGTTCGGCCGGGTTCTTCTCGATCTTGCGGCGGAGGTTGACGACGTGCGCGTCGACGGTGCGGCCGGAGACCTCCTGCTCGAAGCCGAACGTCTTGTCGATGATCTCGCCGCGGGTGAAGACCCGGCCCGGCTCCCGGGCGAGCAGTTCGAGGATGCCGAACTCCTTGGCGGTGAGGCTGACCGGCTGACCCTCCACCCGCACCTCGAACCGCCCGGCGTCCACCTCGATCGGGCCGACCCGCAGCACCGAGGTGGCCGCATCGCCCGCGCCGGCGCGGCGCAGCAGGGCCCGCACCCGGGCGGTCAGCTCACGCGGGCTGACCGGCTTGGCCAGGTAGTCGTCGGCGCCGATGTCCAGGCCGAGCAGCATGTCGTTCTCCGACGAGCGCGCGGTGACCAGCAGGATCGCGACGTTCGACTCGGCGCGCAGGATCCGGCAGACGTCGAGCCCGTCGACCAGCGGCATCATCACATCGAGGACGATCAGATCGGGACGGCGCGCCCGGGCCTGGTCGAGAGCCGCCCGGCCGTCACCGACCGTGAGCACCTGGTGGCCTTCCCGCTCCAGATAGAGCCGGATGAGCTGCGCGTGCTTCGGGTCGTCGTCGGCCACGAGAATACGTGCGGTCACCGGCCGATTGTGACCGGCCCGTGCCACCGCGGCCAAGAAATGTGCGGAACCTATGAAGATCAGATCCGGTTCCGGTACGCGCATCGATCTTGACTTCTTCCGCACAAGTTCCTCACAGGTGGCCGCCTAGCGTGCCCCGCCATGTGTGGTTTCACAGTCTTCGTGAGCAGCCGGGCCCAGGCCGGGCACCCCGACCAGGACACGATCGCGACGTTCGCCCGCGCCCTGGAGGCCATGCACCACCGCGGGCCGGACGACACCAGGGTCGAATACGCCGACGGGATGGCGTTCGGCTTCAAGCGCCTCGCGATCGTCGACCGTTCGGAAAGTGCGCAGCCGCTGCACTACCCGGCGTCGGGTCCGCAGCAGGGCCGCTGGACCGTGGTGTTCAACGGCGAGATCTACAACTACCGGCAGCTGCGCAACGACCTGATGCGGGCCGGCGCGACGTTCACCACCAGCGGCGACACCGAGGTCCTGGCGGCGGCGTTCCACCACTGGGGCGCGGCCGCCCTGCCCCGGCTGCGCGGGATGTTCGCCTTCGCCGCCTACGACCACGCGACCGGCACCCTGCACGCGGCCCGCGACCCGTTCGGCATCAAGCCTCTCTATCTCCTGGAGACGACCGACGGGATCTTCCTGGCCAGCGAGCGGAAGGCCCTCAACGGTGCCGGCTCCCTGGACACCGACGCACTCGCCCACTACCTGACGTTCCAGTACGTCCCCGAGCCGATGACCCTGGACCGTCAGGTGCGCCGGCTGCCCCCGGGACACCGCCTGACCTGGACGCCGGGTGGCGGCCTGCGCCAGGAGCGCTACTTCCGGCCGTCGCTGCGCCCGCTGCACGTCCACCCCGAGGTGGCGGTCCAGGCCATCCAGGACGCGCTGCGCGACAGCGTCCGCGCCCACCTGCAGGCGGACGTGCCGGTCGGCGCGTTCCTGTCCAGCGGCGTCGACTCGTCCGCGGTCGTGGCGCTGGCCCGCGAGGTCCACCCGGATCTGCACGTCTTCACGGCCGGCTTCGCCCACGAGGGCTACTCCGAGATCGACATCGCAACCGACACGGCAAACCAGCTTGGCGTACGCATCACGCCCACCGTGGTCACCGAGGACGACGTGATCCGGGAGCTCCCCCGCATCATCCACCTGCTCGACGACCCGAGCGGCGACCCGTCGCTGATCCCGCTGTATTTCCTGGCCCGAACCGCATCGAGGTACGTGACGGTCGCGCTGTCCGGCGAGGGCTCGGACGAGCTGTTCGGCGGCTACACGATCTACCGGGAACCGGCGTCCCTGGCCGGGATAAACCGCCTGCCGGACGGCATGAAGCGCGGCCTGCGCACCCTGTCGCACGTGATGCCGGAGGGAATGCGCGGCCGCAGCTTCCTGGAGCGCGGCACCACCCCCATCGAGGAGCGCTACTACGGCAACGCCCGCATCTTCTCCCCCGAGGAGAAGGCCCAGCTGATGCGTTTCACCGCCGAACCCCACACATCGATAACCCAGCTTTTGTACGCCGAGACAGCGGACGTGGACGACGTGGCCTCGATGCAGTACGTGGATCTGCACACCTGGCTACCGGGCGACATCCTGCACAAGGCCGACCGCATGTCGATGGCCCACTCGCTGGAGCTGCGGGTCCCGTTCCTGGACAAGGCGGTATACGCCGCCGCGGCCGGCCTGCCGACGGCCCTGAAACTTCCCCCACACAGCCAGACCACGAAGCACGCGCTGCGCGAGGCGATGCGCGGCATAGTCCCCGAGTCGGTGCGCTCCCGCCGCAAACTGGGCTTCCCGACTCCCACCCGGATCTGGCTGAAGGGCACGATCGGCGACTGGGTCGGCGGCCTGCTGGCCGATTCCCAGGCGGGCTACTTACTGGACCTGACCTACGCCCAGCGCCTGCTGGCCGACCACCGCGCCGGCCTGGCCGACAACTCCCGCAAGGTGTGGACGGTGGCGATGTTCTGCCTGTGGCACGCGATGGCGGTGGAACACACGATCAACCCGCACCCGGCTTCGGCCGGCGAGATGGTGCGGTCAGCCGCCGGCTGAACCCGGCGGTGCTGCTGGTCCGTCGCCAGCTGATCAGATCGTCGGATGCGGCGTGGCCGATGCGCTGGACCCGGCCGTTCTCCTTGCGGGAGATGGCGGAGTAGAACAGGCGCCAGCGGCCGGCGTCGTCCCGCACGATCGAGCCGGTCCAGATGGCCAGGTCGTCCCAGGCCGGCGACGGTGCCGCGGTGAGGGCGTCGGGCAGGATGGTCCAGTTCGTCCAGTCGGCGCTGACGGCGTGCCCGATGGCCGCGTTGACATGGCGGGTGTCCGGGTCCCCGAGTGAGCGCGGGGCTTGGAGGAAGAACAGGTGCCGGTCGCCGCCGTCGACGACCGGCCAACTGTCCCAGAACCACATGTCGGGGCGTCGCAGCATGAGTCACCCCTTGACGCCGCTGGACGCGATCGAGACGGTGGCGATGGCCGTCATCCTAAGGCTGGAGCAGGGCGGTGCGCTCCTGATCGAGGAGGGTCAGTTCGGCTCGGGTCTCGTTGATTCGGGTGGCCAGGGCGGCGCGGATGCGGGCGACCCGGTTTGCTGCCTGGTCGAGGCGGCCGATGCCGTCCTTGATCTGGCCCCGGACGGACAGGTCGGTGAAGATGTTGTCCAGCCAGATGTCGGCGAAGCGGGTGAAGCCGCCCAGCTCCAGCGGGCCGGCCAGGGACGGCAGGGCCGGGTCGACGTCGCGCAGCTCGGCCTGGAGCACGACGAGGCGGCGGTCGGCCTCGGCCGCCCGGGTCGCCGCGTCGTCCAGGCGGTTGTGCTTGGCGATGCTGCTGAACGCGCCGCCGCCGAGGAACGTGTCGGCGGTGGACCAGTCGTCGGCCGACTGCAGGTGCCCGGCCGCCTCGGCCACCGCCTGCGCGGCGGCCCGGGCCGCGGTCTCCGCCTCGGTCAGCTCCTTGAGCTCGGCGGTGAGCCGCCCGCGCCGCTCGGCGAGCTCGGCCAGCCGCCGCCCCGGCCCCGAACCATCGGCCAGCAGCTGCCGCTCCTTCTCGGCGAGCAGCATCGCGTAGGTCGCGGGCGCGGTCGAGGTCTCCACCAGCCGCCTCTCGACCGCGGCCAGCTGGGCGCCGAGCACTTCGAGCCGGTCCTTCGCCTGGGCGACCCGGTAGCGGGCGGCTTCCGCCTCGGCCCGCTCCCGGTCGATCGCCTCCTCGCGGTTGCCCCGCAGCGTCGCCAGGAGCCGGGTCAGCGACATCTGCTCCAGGCGATCGACGTCCGCCTGCTCGATCGCATGCTGGCGGCGCAGCCTCTCCAGCTGCTGGCCGAGCCCCGCGATCGCGGCCGTGATCCCGCTCTTGCGCGACCCGAGCAGCTCCCGCTCGCGGATGTCGGCAGCCAGCCGGGCAAGGTCGTCATCCATGTGTGTCCGCATCCGATCGTCGTTCGTTGGGCCTCCCTTGAGGAAAGCCGAAGCGCGCAACCGCCGGCCCGATTTCCTTGATAGCGGGGTCTGCGCGGCGCGGGTCGGACTTCGATTTCCTTGATGTCGGGGCCTCGGTCGTGCGGCGAGACACCGATTTCCTGGATCTCGGCCTCTGGCCGCCGTTGCGAGGCCCCAACTTCCGCGAAATCGGTAGCCCTGCGAGACGTCCGGCCGGAACCGTGTGAACAGTTACAAACTTGGACCCGGCCTTGTTTTCCTATCGCGCCGATAGGATATTGGAGGTATGGCCACTGAACTGACCGAGCGCTTCGCGCCGATCTTTGACCGCATCCGTGCCAATGCCGGTGCGCATGAGCGCGACCGTTCGCTTCCCTACGACGAGGTGCGGTGGTTGGCTGAGGCCGGGTTCGGGGCGCTGCGGTTCGACGGGGTCAGCCTCGGCGAGTTCTTCGAGTTGCTCGTTCAGCTTGCCGCCGCCGACTCCAACCTTCCGCAGATCTGGCGCAACCACATCGCGTTCGTCGAGGACCGGCGGCAACCCGAGCCGGTCGAGCAGAACGCCCGCTGGCGCAAGGTCATCGCGGACGGTGCGGTGGTCGGTGGGGCCTGGTCGGAACGCGCCGGTGACTTCGGGGCGCTCACCACCGTGCTCGGCGAGGACGGGCTGGTCACCGGGGTCAAGTACTACAGCACCGGCAGCATCTTCGCCGACTGGATCACCGTGCTGGCCAAGCGCGGGGACGAGTTCGTTCTCGCCGTCGTCGACGCGAAGGCGGACGGGGTCGAGGTCGTCGACGACTGGGGTGGGGTCGGGCAGCGCACCACCGGCAGTGGCACCGCCCGGTTCACCGGCGTAGCCGCCGACGACGTCTTCCCGTTCGCCGATCGGGCGCCCTATCAGGAGGCCGTCTACCAGCTCGTGCACCTCGCCACCCTGGCCGGCATCGGGCGCGCCGCGCATCGCGATCTGGTTGACGCCGTGCGCAACCGCAGCCGCGCCTACCGCCACGGGGTCGGCGACGTCGCCCGCGAGGACGCCCAGGTGCTCGCGGTGGTCGGCCGGGTCGCCGGTCTCGCCTACGCCGCCGAGGCGGCGGTCCTGGGGGCGGCGCGGGCTCTCGACGGCATCACCGACGCCGCGTCGGTCCATCCGGCGACGATCATGGTGTACGAGGCTCAGGTCGCCGTCACCGAGCTGGTTCTGCAGGCCACGACCCTGCTGTACGACGCGCTCAGCTCCTCCGCCCTGGATGCGGGCACCCAGCTCGACCGGCACTGGCGCAACGCCCGCACGATCACCTCGCACAACCCGCGCATCTACAAGGAGCGCCTGGTCGGCGACTGGCACGTCAACGCGGTGCCGCCGAGCCTGGGCTTCGACAAGCCGCAAGACGAGCCGCAAGCCAAGCCGCAAGCCAAGCCGCAAGACGAGCCGCAAGCCAAGCCGCAAGCCAAGCCGCAAGCCAAGCCGCAAGACGAGCCGCAAGACGAGCCGCAAGACGAGCCGCAAGACGAGCCGCAAGACGAGCCGCAAGAGGCCGCGGCGCGGGCCGCGACCTCCTGAAAGCCGGGCCGGTTCAGCCGCCGTTGTGCAGGCGGCCGAACCGGCTTCGGTGGAAGACCAGCGGGGACGGCTCGGCGTGGCCGCCGTGGTGGACCGCGTGCAGCTGCAACAGGATGATCGTGTGGTCGCCGGCCAGCACCTCGCGGTAGATCGTGGTGTCGAAGTGGGCCAGGCCGTCGTCCAGGGTGACCGCGCCGTCATCGGTGGCGGTCAGCGACAGGCCGTCGAAGCGGCGTTCGACCGGGCCGGCCAGCTGGCGGGCGACCGTCGAGTGGTGGTCGGCGAGGATCGTGACGCCCAGGTGCGCGGCGCGGCGCAGGTCGGGCCAGGTCTTCGAGGCGTTCGCGATGGAGAAGGAGACCAGCGGCGGGTCGAGGCTGACCGAGGTGAACGAGCTGGCGGCCAGGCCGACCGGCTCGCCGTTGACCAGGGCGGCCACCGCCACCACGCCGCTCGGGAAGATGCCGAAGACCTCCCGCAGCCGAGAAGGGTCGAGATCCTGATTGGTCCGCAACGCTGTCATCGTGCCTCCTTGACGGAAGGGGCGCCGAACGGCACCGCCGACCCCGACCGCCGGCTGGGCGCCGGGTGCTGCCACAACCCCCGCCGGGTCAGCTCGGGCAGGACGCCCTCGCCGAACCGGTAGGACTCCTCCAGGTGCGGGTAACCGGAGAGGACGAATTCACTGATGCCGGCCGCCGCGTACTCCTCGATGAGGTCGGCGACCTCGGTGTGCGAACCGACCAGGGCGGTCCCCGCGCCGCCCCGGACCAGGCCGACGCCGGCCCACAGGTTCGGGTAGATCTCCAGGCCGTCCTTGGTGCCGCCGTTCAGGGCCAGCATCCGCTTCTGGCCCTCGGACTCGCTGCGGCTCAGGCCGGCCCGGATCGTCCGGATCTGCTCCTCGGAGATGCCGTCGAGCAGCCGGCCGGCCTCGGCCCACGCTTCCTCGGCGGTGTCCCGGGCGATGACGTGCACGCGGAGGCCGTACCGGAGCTCGCGTCCTTCCTTGTCGGCGAGGGTGCGCACCCGGTCGATCTTCTCGGCGACCGCCGCGGGTGGCTCGCCCCAGGTCAGGTAGACGTCGACGTGCTTGGCCGCGACATCCAGCGCGGCCGGCGAGGAACCGCCGAAGTAGACCTCCGGGAGCGGGTCCGGGATCTGCGCGAGGGCGGCGTTCTCCAGCTGGTAGTGCCGGCCCTCGTGGGTGACCGTCTCGCCGGACCACAGTGCCTTGACGATCTGCAGGAACTCCGCACATCGCTCGTAGCGGGCGTCCTTGTCCAGGTAGTCGCCGAACATCCGCTGCTCGTGCGCCTCGCCCCCGGTGACCACGTTGAGCAGGAGCCGGCCGCCGGAGAGGTTCTGGAACGTCCCGGCCATCTGGGCGGCCAGGAACGGCGCGACCAGCCCGGGCCGGAAGGCGACCAGGAACTTCAGCCGTTGCTCCGACTGGGCGTTGCCGATCCGCTGCCCGGCGAGCACCTCGCCGAAGAGCCACTTCCGCTGGGCGTCGGTGCCCTGCAGGTCCTGGAACACCTGCGCGAGCTGGCCGGCCGCCCGCTACCGGCCCGGACCGCCTGAAAGACGTTGATCTGACGGGATTCCGACCGTCCGTAACCCGATTGACAACCCGGAGTCACGGCGGAAGCTGAGGGCGACAGCCCCCGCCCATCTTCGTCCGGCTTCCGCGGAGGCGACGATGACCGAATCACCACCCTGTCCGCGGCTCTCGCTTCTCGGCGCCTGGCAGCTCAGTGCCGGTGGGCGGCCGATCGCGGTGGGCCGCAACGGAAAACGGCTCCTCGCGTTCCTCGCCGTGCACGGCACCTGCGACCGCTCCTTCGTGGCCGGAGCGCTCTGGCCCGACTCCTCCGACCTTCGCGCCAACGGCAACCTGCGGGCCACCCTGCACCGGCTGCAACCGCCCGGCCTGCTCCGCGCGCCCGTCGGCGGCGCCCTGTCGATGTGCGCGTCGGTGCAGGTCGACACGGCCCGCGTGGTGGCCGCGGCGGCCCGGGTCCTGGACGGCCCGCCGGCCGCGCCGGACCGCATCACCCTGCGCGAACTCACCGTCGACGAGCTGCTCACCGGCTGGTACGACGACTGGGTCCTGCACGAACGGGAACGGCTGCGGCAGCTGCGCCTGCACGCCCTGGAGGCGCTGTCCGACCGGTTCCTGCGGGCCGGCGACGCCGCGGCCGCGGTGGAGGCCGCGCTCGCCACGGTGGCGCTGGAACCGTTGCGGGAGAGCGCGCACGGCGCGGTCATCCGCGCCCATCTGGTCGAGGGCAACCGCGCCGAGGCCCTGCAGCAGTTCGGCCGCCTGCGCCATCTGCTCCGCGGCGAACTCGGCGTCGAGCCGTCCAGAAAAGTCGCCGAACTCTTCCGGCGGTGAACGGTGACGGAACTGTCACGCCCCTGTCACGCGGCGCCGATGAAGCTGCTGCCACATCAGCCTGCGCCAACTCACGCAGAGGAGCGTCCCATGCCAGGTTTCCACGACGTCGAGGCGATCACCGTCTACCCGACCGACCCGAAGGACTCCTTCCGGGTCCCGACGGTGGAGAAGGCCGCCGGCTTCGAGATCCATCTCGAGGGTGAGGCCGGCAACGGGGTGACCGGCCCGAGTTCGATCACGCCTTACACCGCCGCCATCCAGATCTTCAACCTCACCCAGTTCAAGCTGGTCAAGGTCGACACCCCGGCCGGCAACGCGACCGGCAACATCGGCGTCGGCCAGACCTGGAACGTCAACAACCAGGCGTTCGTCTTCACCGTGGCCCCGGGCTCGCCGCACATCAACGTGGGCGACCTGCTGGAGGTCATCGGGACGATCCGGTCCGGCAACCCGTCCGGCGACGCCACGAACGACTTCTCCCGGGTCCGCAGTGAACTCTTCGAAGTGATCTAGCAACGCACGCCGGGCGGAGGAATCACCTCCTCCGCCCGGCGGCGCTCCTAGTTGCCGGCGCTCTCGTAGCGGCGCAGCCCACGCTTGAAGATCAGCGCGGCCATGCCGACGCAGTAGGCGGCGACCAGCGGTGTCAGCAGGCCCAGCCATCGCGACGAGCCGGTGTTCAGCAGGTAGGCGATCGGGAAGAAGCTGATGAAGGCGAACGGCAGGGCCAGGCCGAGCACCGCCTTCAGCGCGACCGGGTAGATCGACAGTGGGAAGCGGGCCAGGTCGCCGACCTGGTGCATGGCGAAGGCGAACATCGGGCTCGGGCTGGTCGACCAGAAGCACACCGCGTTGGTGGCCAGGTTGAGCGACACCTTGATGACGATCGAGCTGATCAGCAGCAGCACACCGACGGCGGCCCGCCACGGCGTCCAGTCGATGGCCGAGTGGGCCAGGCCGGCGCCGATCATCAGGCTGCCGGTGACGATGTTGCTGAGGCCGTTGATGCCGAGCCAGTGGCTGCTCACCTGGAGCACCACCGGGTACGGCCGAACCAGGTAGTAGTCCAGGTCGCCCCGGTTGATCATCCAGGCGAGGTTCCACATGCCGTCGAAGAACAGCGAGCCGACGCCCTCGGCCAGGGCGACCGCGCCGAACATCATCAGCACCGACCAGAACGTCCAGCCGTTGATCGCCGGGACCTTCGCGAACAGCGCCGCCAGGAAGACGATGTTGATCACCTGCATGAGCACCGTGGCCGCGACCAGGATCAGGAAGTCGGTCTCGTACTCCAGCAACGACCGGAAGTGCGCGCCGAGCAGCCGCAGGTAGAGCCGCATGTCAGCCTCCGTTCACGGTGAGCCGGCGCAGCGCGGCCCGCCAGACCAGGCGGGCGCCGAACCACAGCACGAGCACCCAGCCGAGCTGCACCGCGACCAGGACGAGGGCCTCGCGCCCGTGCACCCGGCCCAGGAAGATCAGCGCGGGGGTCGAGGTGAGCCCGGCGAACGGGGACCACTGCGCCGCCGTCGCCAGCCAGTGCGGCAGGTAGACCAGCGGGATCAGCGCCCCGGACAGCAGGTTCACCACGGCGAGCCGCGCCCACTGCACGCCCATGAAGTTCTGCGTCCAGAAACAGGCGAGCGTGCTGACATAGACGATCAAGAACTTGAGGGGTACGAGGATGAGCATGCTCGCCGCGAACAGGGCGAGGGCCGGCCCGGCCGGGATGTCCACGCCGCCGGTGAGGGCGACCACGACGCCGATCACCGCGGCGATCAGCAGGATCTCGATCCAGAGCCCGCCGAGCGACTCGGCCAGCCGCGCCTTCTGGTAGTCGATCGGCTTGACCAGGTCGAGCGCCACGTCCCCGTCGAGGATGCGCGACGCCATCCGGAAGTCGCCGAGGATCGACACGACCGTGCCGGCCGCGAACGCCACCAGCAGGTAGGCCCGCATCTGCGGCCAGGTGAAGCCGTTGACCGGCGACCGCGCCAGGATCACGCCCCACACCGCGAGCAACGCGACGAGCTGACCGAGCACCGCGCCCATCCCGAGGAGCAGGCTGAGCCGGTAGGCCAGGGCCGCCTTCGCGGTCGCCCGGGCCAGGGCCCGGTAACCCTTCATCGGGGCAGCACCAGCTCGCCGGAGTAGACCCGGCGGATGACGTCCTCGATGCTCGGCTCGTCGACCCGGAAGTCGACCAGGTCGGTGAGGGTGGCGAGCACGGTCACCACCTGACCGGCGGTCATCGCGAAACGGTCGAAGCGTACGGCGTACTTCAATGGGCTTTCTTCTTCGGTGACCTCCGCGCCCGGCAGGGACGCGCGCAGGGTTTCCAGCGGCACCGGCCCGGCCGTCTCGACGTGCAGGATGCGCTCGCGGGCGAAGCTGTCCTTCACCGACTCCAGATCGCCGTCGAAGATGATCCGGCCCTCGTCGATGATCACCAGCCGGCGGCAGAAGCCCTCGATGTCGGCCAGGTCGTGGCTGGTCAGCATGACCGTGATGCCCTCGTCGCGCAGGCTGCGGAAGAACTCCCGGACCCGGTCCTTGACGGCCAGGTCGAGCCCGATGGTCGGCTCGTCCAGATAGACCACCTGCGGGCCGTGCACGAGCGCGGCCGCCAGGTCGGCCCGCATCCGCTGGCCGAGCGACAGCTTCCGGCCGATCACCGGCAGGATCTCGCCGAGTTCGAGGACGTCGTCGAAGCGGGCCAGCCGCTTGCGGTAGGTGGCGTGATCGACCTGGTAGATGTCCCGCAGCACGCCGAGGGACTCGGCGACCGGAAGATCCCACCAGAGCTGCGTACGCTGCCCGAACAGCACCCCGATCCGGTGTGCCACGGTGGTCCGGTCGCGCTGCGGGTGCAGCCCGTCGATCCGGACCTCGCCCTCGGTCGGCACCAGGATGCCGCAGAGCAGCTTGACGGTGGTCGACTTGCCGGCCCCGTTCGGCCCGACGTAGGCGACCGCCTCGCCGGCCTCGATGGACAGGTCGACGTGGTCGACCGCGACCTTCTCGACGTAGCGCCGGGCCAGCAGATGCTTGACCGAGCCGGCCAGGCCGGTGCCCTTGTCCGGCCGGCGGAAAACCTTGGTGAGACCCCGCGCCTCGACGATCGGCATGCGAAAGCCACCCCCGTGTGCTCGCCGGCATTGACGGCTATCACCCTACGGAGACGGTTACCGGCCGCAATCGATTTCCGGTGGGGGCAGAGCCGTGCTTAGTGGAGGTCGGCGATCAGGCCGTCCCGTCAGCAGGTCAGGGCGATCCGGTCGAAACGGGCGCGGAACGGGGTGGGTTTCGCGCCGTTCTGGGCCCGGTTGAGAGCGGCCACGCCGACCCGGACCGACGCCGGCAGCTTCATCTGGATGGTCGCCAGGTCGGTGTAGAACGTCTGGTCGGCCGGGCGCCAGGAACCGGTGACGGTGCTGCCCACGCGTTTCATCCGCAGGACCAGCCGGGTGGCGGTGGTCTTGATCGGGTGCTGGTCGGGCTGGGTGCCGTGCACCCATTGGTGCGGGCCGCCGTTCTTGTATTCGAAACCGACCGTGCCGGACGCCCCGAAACCCCGTTCCATGCGTACGTAACTGGTCGCGCCGTTCCACAGCAGCAGCCCGGCGCCCTGGTAGAACACCGACGGCGCCGCCTCGACGGTGGCCTCCAGCACGAAGTCGCCGGTGATCGGGCGCAGCAGCATCGGCGCGGTCAGGTTGGTCTCGTAGATGTCGGCGCCGTCGGGCACGGTCAGGTCGGCCACCCCGCTGCTGACGTCGATCGTCAGGTCCTTGCGGTTGCGTTCCCAGGCCCCGGCGAGGGTGGTGCCGTCGAAGTCGTCGACGAAGCCACAGGCGGGGGTGCCGGCCGCACTTGAGGGCAGGGCGGCGGGGCTGCCGCCGTCGTCGCGCAACTGCCACACCGCGACCGGGACACCGACGGCGATCACCAGCACGGCGGCGGCCGCGACGAGCCGGCGGACGCGGTTCCGGCGCGGGCCGGTCGGCAGCACCTCGGTGGCCTCGGCCGGGGTGGCCCGGCCGACGGCGAGCTCCAGCGTCGGCGGCGGGCCGGGCGGCACCGGGAGCGGCACCGGCTCGGCGGGCAGCGGCGCGGCCGGAACCGGGGTGGGCACCGGGGCGGCGGCGGGTCGCGCGGACGGCGTACGCACATCGGTCAGCCTCGCCGCGCCCAGCGCGATGCTGTGTTCCGGGTCGGGGTCGACCACCACCGGCCGGCCGAACTCGGTGCCCACCAGCGAGCTGATCAGCGGAATCCGGGACGACCCGCCGGCCAGCAGGACCGCCCGGAGCCGGTCGGGGGCGACCTCGGCCGAGCGCAGCGCGCGGCCCAGCGCCCGCACCGTCTCCTGCAGCGGCGGCGCGATCATCGCCTCGAACTCGCGCCGGGTCAGCCGCACCCGGGTGTGCAGGCCGGGCAGCGCCACCGGGATCATCACCTCGGTGTCGAAGGAGAGCGCCTCCTTGGCGTCGACGCAGTCCCGCCGCAGCCGGGCGAGCGCCGCGACCAGCTCGGGATCGTCGCCGGACAGCCGCTCGGCCGGCAGCACACCGGTGACGTGGTCGAAGACCGCCTCGTCGAAGTCGATCCCGCCGAGCTGCTCGATCCCCTCCGGCGCGCCGAGCAGCTCGAACCCGGCCGCGGTGCGCCGCAGCACGGCCGCGTCGAAGGTGCCGCCACCGAGGTCGTAGACGGCCACCACGTCGCCGTCGGACATGCGCTCACCGGCCGCGTACGAGATCGCCGCCGCCTCCGGCTCGCTGCGCAGCACCACCGGCGGTGCGTCGGCCATCCGCGCCGCCTGTTCGAGGAGGTCCCGCTTGTAGGGACCCCAGTTGGCCGGGCAGGTCAGCACCACCGACGCGGGCGGGCCCTGCTCGATCGTGGTGGCGACGCTGAGCACGTGCTCCAGCTGGCGGGCGAGCAGCGCGTGCGCCGAATAGGGCGAGCCGCCGACCAGCAGCGGCACCGGGTCGCCGACGCGCCGCTTGAACTCCCGGGCCAGCCGCTCCGGCTGCTGCTCACCACGGCGGGTGGCGGCCTCGCCGACAACGATCGGGCCGCTCTCCGGCAGGAAGATCACCGACGGGATCTCGGGCCGCCGGCCGCCGAGGCGGAGCACCTCGCCGACATCGCCGCGCCGGACCGCCGCCGCGGTCCAGGTGGTCCCCAGGTCCACGCCCAGCCCGTACGTCATCTCGGCCTTTCGTGATCTTTGCCGCCGCCTCCGAATAGCATCGACTGCGGGCTGGGCACGGACAAGGCCACAACGGACGGTTGCACCAAAGGCTGCACCCGCGCACATTCCGGACCAGGACTTTTAGTTCCGTGACCGGCCTCACTGCGTCCGTGGGATCTTGGGACCACTATCAAGTACGCCAACTCCTGGGGAAGAGAGGGCGACTTGCAAAAGACATTCTCGTCGGTCCGCCTGCGTCTGCTCGGCTGGGCCGCCCGTCGCTTCGCCGGAAAAGCCGGTTCGATCTCCTTCGGCGGCTCGCTCTCGATGCTGCCGGACAGCTCGCTGTTCCCACTCTTCCGCGACGGGCTCGACCCGGTGGCCGAGGTCGGCACCCTGCGCGAGCAGGAGCCGGTGAGTCGCCTGCCGCTGCCGCTGGGCGTCCGGGCCTGGCTGGTCACCGGCTACGAGCCGGTGCGGGCGGTGCTGGGCAGCCCCGACGGTTTCAGCAACGACTTCGGCCGGTTCGCCGCGCAGGTCGGGCTGGACGCGGGCCGGGAGCCGGGCGGTCTCGGCATGTCCGACCCGCCGATGCACACCCGGCTGCGCCGCCTGATCATGCCGGAGTTCACCATGCACCGGCTGGCCCGGCTGCAGCCGCGGATCGACGCCATCGTGACCGAGCGGCTCGACGCGATGTCCCGCAGCACCGGCCCGGTCGACCTGTGGCAGGAGTTCGCCCTGCCGGTGCCCGCGCTGACCATCTGCGAGCTGCTCGGCGTCCCCTACGCCGACCAGGCGCTGGTGCAGCAGTTCAGCACCGCCCGGTTCGACCTCGGCGACGGCGCCTACGCACCGCTCGACGCGATCAACGAGTCCCGGGCCTACCTGCGCGGCCTGGTCGCCGACCAGCGCCGCAAGCCGGGCGACGGGCTGATCGGGTCGCTGATCCGCGACCACGGCGACGAGCTCGACGACCAGGAGCTGGCCGGGCTGGCCGACGGCGTGCTCACCGGCGGGCTGGAAACCAGCGCCAGCATGCTCGCGCTCGGCGCCCTGGTGCTGATGACCCAGCCCGGGCTGGCCGCCCCGCTGCGCCGCGGCGAGTCACCGGACGCCCTGGTCGAGGAGCTGCTGCGCTACCTGACCGTGGTGCAGGTGGCGTTCCCCCGGTTCGCGGTCCGCGACCTCGAGGTGGCCGGCGCGTCGATCAAGGCCGGCGACATGGTGATGTGCTCGCTGAGCGCGGCCGACCGGGACGCCGTGCTCGGGCCGGGGATGGACGAGATCGACGCGGGTCGGCGCACCAGCCGCTCGCACCTGGCGTTCGGGCACGGCCTGCACCGCTGCGTCGGCGCCGAGCTGGCCCGGATGGAGCTGCGCATCGCGTACCCGGCCCTGGTCCGCCGTTTCCCGGCGATGCGCCCGGCGATCGACCCGGCCGAGCTGCCGATGCGCCGCGCCTCGATCGTCTTCGGTCTGGACGCCCTTCCGGTTGACCTCGGGCCGGTCCCGCCGCCGCTCTAGGCTGGGGGTCATGACTACCCTCGCTGCCGGCACCATCGCCGCCCTGCGCTCCGAGCACGACACCTTGGCCGCCGCGGCCGCCACCATCTCGCCCGACCAGCTCAAGGGCCCGTCCGGCGCCTCCGACTGGACCGTCGCGCAGGTCTTCTCGCACCTGGGCAGCGGCGCCGAGATCACGCTCGCCGCGCTCAAGGCCGGCCTGGGCGAGATCGAGAAGCCCGGCCCCGGCTTCAACCAGAGCGTGTGGGACCGCTGGAACGCGCTGAGCCCCGAGGACCAGGCGGCCGGCTCGGTCGAGTCGAACGCCACGCTGGTGGCCGCGCTCGAGGCACTGACCCCCGAGCAGCACGAGTCGGTCCAGATCAACCCGGGCTTCCTGCCGCAGGCGATCCCCCTCGCATCGTTCGCCGGCACCCGGCTGAGCGAGGTGGCCCACCACAGCTGGGACATCCGGGTCGCCCTCGACCCGGCCGCCGGCCTCCTCGGCGACTCGGCGACCGTGCTGGCCGAGCACCTGAGCGGCGGCCTGAGCTTCTACCTCGGCTTCATCGCCAAGCCCGACCTGGTCCGCGAGCCGGCCGTCGTCGACGTCACCGGCACGCCGTACCGCATCGTCCTCGGCGAGCAGATCAGCTTCACCACCGAGCCGGCCACCGCGACCGCGACCTTCGACGGCCCGCTCGAGGCGGCTCTGCGCCTGCTGGTCGGCCGCCTGAGCCCGCAGTACACCGCGCCCGGCATTGCGGTAACCGGCAATGTTTCCCTCGACGAGCTGCGGGCGGTATTCCCCGGCTTCTAAGAGCCATCGACGGGTGTTAGCATCCGGTCGCTCGCCGCTTGAGACGCGGCGAGAAACCGGGGAGAAGCACCATGAAAACTAAATCGCGCCGCATTCTGCGCGGCGCCACCGTCCTCGCTCTGGTGGCCGCTTCGGCGACCGGGCCGGCTCAGCCCGCCCAGGCCATGAACTATTCCAGCGCTCCGCTGAGCGCGTGGACCTTCACGGATTCGGCCACCCCCACCACCGCCTCGGTGAAGCCGGCCGGCAACGCGCCGGTCGGCTCCACCGTCGACGGAGCCGGCACCACCCACACCCGCCGCGCCTACTTCACCTTCGACCTCGCCGCCTTCCGCGGCCAGGCGATCCACAAGGCCAGCCTCTCGATGTACGAGACCGAGGTCGCCGACTGCACCACGCCCGCGCCGATCGAGATCTGGCGCACCGGCAAGGTCACCGACAAGTCGACCTGGCGCAAGTCCCCCGCCGAGCTCGAGCTCGTCGCCCAGCGCACGCTCGGCGCCGGGCCCTACTGCCCGGGCGCGTACGTGAGCGTCGACGTGGCCGGCTACGTCACCGCGGCGCTCGCCCGGAACGAGAAAACCCTGAGTTTCGGCGTACGCCTGGCGGCCGCGGCCGAGCCCGACCCGAAGGCCGGGCGCTCGCTGCACCCGATGCTGCTGAGCATGACCACCAACACCGTGCCGACGGTCAGCGCCCAGCGACTGCGCAACCCGGACCGGGCCTGCGGCACGCTCGATCGGCACCCGGCGGCCGGCGGCACCACGTACTTCACCGCGACGGTCACCGACCCCGACCCGAACGCGTACGTGACCACGGACTTCTCGCTGTGGCCGGTGGACAACCCGGAGACGAAAACCCGGTTCGGGTACGGCTACGGCTTCACCCCCCTGGTCAGCACCGACCTGCGCGCCTACCCGGACGGCACCGTGCTGGCCTGGAGTGTCCAGGCCAAGGACGACGACGATCAGGGCGAGTGGGGTAAAACCTGCTACCTGACGATCGACAACACCGCCCCGGCCGCCGCGCCGGCGGTCATCGCGCGCAAGTACGTCGAGACGCAGTACCCGGGCGCCGGTGGCCCGGGGGTGGCCGGCACGTTCCTGCTCGACGCGCAGGGCGACCGCGACGTGGTCGCCTTCGACTACTACGAGAACCAGAGCCAGATCAGCACCACGGTCGCCGCCAACCACCCGGGCGGCCGGGCGAAGATCAGCGTGACGCCGTTCCGCGCCGGTGACGACCAGCTCAACGCCCGGTCGGTGGACCGGGCCGGCAACCGCGGTCCCTGGAAGAACTACGCGTTCTACGTCCGGGACACCGCGCCGCGCATCGACGTGCTGATCGGCGGGGTCGGCCTGCCGAGCACGATCAACCTCTACTCGCGCGCCACCGACGTCACCTCGTTCGGCTTCACCGTCGACGGCGGGCCGGAGACCACCGTGCCGGCGGTCGACAGCAAGGCCACCGCCCAGGTCGTGTTCGCCACCAAGGGCACGAAGACGATCGTCAGCCGCAGCTACGCGGGCAAGAAGATGATCGGGTCGGACACCCAGCAGATCTACGTCGACGACGCCCCGAAGCTGGCGTCCGCGCAGTTCCTGTTCCCGGCCGAGCCGATCCTCGGCGATCAGGGCACCTTCACGTTCACCCCGCGCACCACCGGCGTGGTCGCCTACCTGTACGACTTCGGCGACGGCGACCAGAAACGGGTGGACGCGGCCGCGGACGGCACGGCCACCCTGGCGTGGACGGCGACCAAGCCCGGCTACTTCTCCCTGGGCGTGACGTCGGTGACCGCCGACGGGACCCGCTCGACCACGGCGTACGACCAGTTCTGGGTCACCGACACGCGCCCGGCGATCTGGTCGGACGCCGGGCAGTGCTGCCCGGTCCGGGACGGCGTGGGCGTGCCGGTGCGGGTGTCGCTGTCCAGTGATCTGCCCGGGGTGACCGGCTTCGTCTACAGCTACGACGGCGGGCCCGAGAAGACCACCACCGACGGTGCCGCCTACACCGACGTCACGGTGACCCCGGCCCACGTCGGGGACAGCACCTTCACCGCCCGCGCCATCTTCGCCGACGGCACCTTCTCGCCGTCGAACACCATCACCATCAGCATCACCAACGCGCCGGTCGTGACCAACAAGGGGCCGTACGCGGACTACGCCGTGGTCGGCCGGGAGTCGACGCTGACCTTCAAGCCGGCGACGCCGGACGTGGTCAGCTACCGCTACCAGTGGATCGGTGACCCGGACGGTTCGCAGACCGTCGACGCCGCAGCGGACGGCTCGGCCCAGGTCGTCTGGACCGCCGCCTACGTCAGCGTCCCCATGCTCGGCGTCGTCGCCGTCTCCCGGGACGGCACCGAGTCGGACGAGCGGCGGATCTACGTCGAGATCAACGACCCGGGCGTCGAGTACGAAGGTTCGTGGAACGACTGGTTCCCGGCCGGTGGTGTCGGCGTGCCCGGCCGACTCGGCTTCTTCGGCGGCTGGGGCGGCATGGCCGACGCGACGGTGAAGTACCTCTGGCATGTCAACGACGGTGCCGTGCAGGAGGTCACGCGGGACGAGAACTCCTCGGTCACCGACGTGTCGTACACCCCGGACCGCACCGGCGAGAACACCCTGTACGTGCAGCGTCAGTTCACCGACGGGGTTCTCTCCCCGATCCGGCAGTACACGCTGATGGTCGGCGCCGAGGTGTTCGTGCAGTCGGCCGACTATCCGGCCGGCAGCTGGAAGGGCGGGCCCGGCGTGGCCGGGACGTTCCACCTCAGCGGTGGCCTGCCGGGCGTGGTGTCGTTCGACTACCGGTTCACCGATGGTAACGGCGCGGAGGCGGCCGCGGGCACGGCCGCGGCGGACTCGTCCGGGGCGGCCGACGTGGTGTTCACCCCGGCGACCGGCTTCAGTTGGCACACGCTGACCGTCACCGGCCACACCGCGGACGGAACGGCGACCGATGAGACGACGTACAGCTTTGGAGTGAATCAGGGCTGAGTGCTTGCCGCACCGGCCGGCGTTCCCGCCGGCCGGTGCGTCGATCCGTCAGAACGGTGCGGGCCCACTGCCGGCGAGAGACATCAGCACCTGCGTGGCAAGAAGCTTGCGTACGCCGGTGACGTTGACCTCCCCCACCTGGTCGTAGGGCAGCTCCAAGGACAGTCCGGCACTCGCGTTGCGTACGTCCGCGGTGACCTGATCCGGACGGAACGTGCCACCCCAGCCGTCGATGCCGCCGCGCTGGTTGGTGCTGAGCGATGCCATGCCGGAAACGCGTGTGCCGTCGGCGAGAGTCAGCCTCGCCGGACCGGAATAGGTCGTCATGGTGGTCAACCGTATCCGGCGGCCCGGGGTCGTGAACCGCACAGGGGTGACTCGCTACGCTCGGAGGCGATGCCGACGGACGCGTTCGCCTCCCGGCCGAGCCCGCTCGGGCCGCCGGCCTGCAAGATCTTGTCGAGCAATTGCGCCTGCTCAGGGCGTAGGCCGTGACCCCCGGCTACGCTGAAGGGGCATGGCCGGGGTCGGCAAGAATCCGGGCGCACCCGGCCTGAGGTGGTCAGCCGGCTTTCTGCGCGTGCCGGGCGATCATCCGGCCCACCTGCTCCTGCCGCCGGAAGCGGAAGGTCGAGCAGCGGGAGTCGCGGGTGCGCGGGTCCATCGCGTGGTAGGCGCAGCCACCCATGCACACCGGCAGCGCCGGGCAGGATCGGCACTCCTCGTCGCCGAACGGGTCGTAGGTCAGCCATTTCATCAGCCGGTCCCCGGCGCGCGGCCAATCGAGCAGGTTGCCCACCACCTCGGCCGGATCGCCCACCGTCTCGGTGCATTTGTAGAGCTCCCCGCGCGACCCGACGATCAGCTCGTTGTCCCGGACCGCGGTGCACGGCGCACCGACCGGGCCGGGCGGGGCCGAGGTGGCGAAGCCGAGGGCCTCGGCCTGCCGGAGGAATTCCTGCTCCACCGACGCGTACTCCGGCCGGGGCAGGCAGTCGACCCGATAGCTGCCGCTCGGCGCACCGGCCCGGCCGGCCGGGGTCACGACCTGCGCCGGGTGGACGCCGACCCGCCCGGCGAGGCCGGCCGCCGCGAGGATCGCCAGCAGTCGCGGGTAGTCGCCGGCGTTGCCCCGGTCGAGGTTGACCCGCACGGTGACGTCGATCAGCCCGGCCACCGCCACGATGTTGGCCAGCAGGGTGTCGAACGTGCCGCGGCCGCCGGCCAGCGGGCGGCGGCGGTCGTGCACCTCGGGCGGCCCGTCGACGGTCACCTGGGCGGTGGTGACGCCCCGATCCCGCAGCTGCCCGGCCACCTCGGCGGTCAGCAGGTAGCCGTTGGTGATGATGCCGGCCGAGTAGCCCACCCCGGCCGCATCGGTCCGGGCCCGCAGCTCGTCCGAGAGGCTCAACAGGGCGGGCAGGCCGACCAGGGGTTCCCCGCCGTACCAGAGGACGGCCAGCTCGCGCACGTCCGGCAGCTTGCGGTCGACCAGGCGCAGCAGGCGTTCCTGGACGGTGCCGTCGAGCAGCGACGGATGCTTGGCCTCGAAGCAGTACGGGCAGTCGAAGTTGCACCCGAGGCTGGTGACGACGGTCAGGTGGAAGCGGTCCGGGTTGCGCCGGGTCGCCGCGTACCGCAGGCGGAGCAGGTCGAGCTCGTCGGCGGCGTCCGGGATCAGCACCTGGGCGGCGACGAGGTCGTGCAGCAGGTCCACGTCGACCGGCACGTCGTCGTGGCCGGCCAGGAAAAGCCGGATAGGTTCGCGCTGCCCGGCCGGGACCGCCACGATCCGGCCGGAGATGCCGTTGTGGACCCACCATCGCGGGCCGTCCGCCACCCAGGTGTTGTAGCCGGACTCCTTCACGGCAGGTTGCGGCGGACCGCGCGGTGCGCATCGGGACCCCACACCACCACGACCTCGCGACCGTGGAAGGGCGCGGGGGTGATCGGCGTCCGGGCCGGGGCGGCCTCGGCGATCGCACCACAGAAGTTGGCCGGGCCGAGGAGCGCCGCAGCGCTCTGGACGGCGGCCGCCAGCTGGATCCGGGCCTCGTTCTCCAGCTGCGCGCGGACGTCGACCTCCGGTTCCGGCTCGGGTTCCGGCTCGCCCGCCACGTTGGCCTGCGGCGGAGCGGCCGGGGGCTGGGCGGCGGGCGGCTGCGTCGCCTGGAGGAGCCGGCGCTGCCCCTCGGCCAGACCGTCGACATAGGCCATGACCACCAGGGCGGCCGACCGGACCTCCTCGGGAAGCGCCCGGAGAGCGTCGCCGTCGATACGGATGGCGTTCAGCCCAGAAGGATTGGCGTCGGTCATGATCGATCAACTTCCGGTCGAAGTGGCTGGCGAAAGATCGCACTTAATGATCGGAAATCCGGCGGAGTCGCTCCGCTCACACTTCCGAGCGATAAGACGCCAGTCAATCAACCGATCATCTATTCACGCCAGCCGATAATCAGGTGCGAGGTCCGACGCCGCGCCCCTAGCATCGCGGTCATGGGCCGGCCAACGGACGACAGGCCTTCCAGGATCGTCGAACGCACGCGTGAGCTCGGCGCGCTCGACGACTGCCTGCGGGAGATCCGGTCCGGCCGCGCCCGGGTCCTGATGTTCTCCGGGGTGGCCGGGATCGGCAAGACCGCCCTGCTCGAGGCTGCCCGCGACCGGGCCGCCGACGACGACGTGCGGGTGCTGTGGGCGCGTGCGCCACAGAGCACCGCCCCCATGCCGTACGCGTTGATGCGCCGCCTCCTCGGCCCCGCGGTGGCCGAGCGCGGCGGCCCGGCCGCGCTGACCGGCGCGGCCGCCTTCGCCGCTCCCCTGTTCACCCCGAGCGGCGAGCTCGCCGCCGGGGTCGACTACGGATGCCAGTGGCTGCTCGCGTCGCTCGCCGACGACGGGCCGATGCTGGTGGCGATCGACGACGCGCACTGGGCCGACGCCGAATCGCTGCGGGTGCTCGCCGACGCGGCCGAGGACCTGCAGCGCGCTCCCCTGGCGATCGTGGTGACCACCCGCCCCACCGCCGACCTCGCCGTGCAGCCGATGCTGTCCCGGCTCGCCACGCTCAGTTCGGCGGGCCTGCTGCACCTGGCCCCGCTCACCGAGGCGGGCGTCACGACGGTGGTGCGCCAGGCGTTCGGCAAGCCGCCCGACCCCTCGTTCGCCCGGGCCTGCGCGCAGGCCAGCGGCGGCAACGTCTTCTACCTGCGCGAGCTGGTCCGGCCGATGGCCGCGGCCGGCCTGCCCCCGGCCGCGGCGGCCGTCTCCGAGCTGACCGCGATCGGGCCGGACGCGCTGGTGTGGACGCTGCGCGGCCGCCTCGGCGAGCTGGGCGCGGAGGCCGGCGAGGTGGCCCGGGCGGCCGCCGTGCTCGGCGACGACACCCCGCTGCGCGACGTGGCCGCGCTGGCCGGGACCGACCTGCGGCAGGCCGGTCTGCAGGCCCGGCGGCTCGCCGGGGCGGCCGTGCTGGCCCGCACCGACCCGGTGTCCTTCCCGCACCCGCTGGTCCGGTCGGCGATCGAGCAGACCATCGACCCGGGCGGGCTCGGCGTCCTGCACGCCCGGGCGGCCGAGATCCTGCGCGCGGCCGGTGCACCGGCCGCGCAGATCACCCAGCACCTGCTGCTGGCCCCGCCGGCCGGGGACGCCGCGGTGGCCGAGTTGCTGACCGCGGAGGGGCACCACGCCCTGATGACCGGTGCGGCCGCTACCGCGCTGCACCTGATGCGGCGGGCGCTCGCCGAGCCGCCCCCGCCGCCGGACCGGCCGGCCGCCCTGCTGGCGCTGGCCGAGGCGGAACGCGCCGTGGGCGAGCCGGCCCAGGCCGCCGCACACCTGACCGAGGTGATCGAGACCGGGCCGCGGGAGCCGGCCCTGCGGGCGATGGCCGACCTGTTCGAGGTGCTCTACGACATCGAGGACCAGGACGGCGCGCGGCGGCTGGACGAGCGCGCGCTCGACGCCCGGCCGTACGGGGACAGCCCGGCCGAGCTGCGCCTGCGCGCCGTGCTGCTGGTCCGGCACGCCAACGGCCTGGTGACCCGGGCGCCGGCCGCGCTGGCCGACCTCGACGTGGACCGGCTGCCGACCGACTCCGGCGAGCACCGGCGGCTGCTGCTGTCCGCCGCGATCCAGCTCCGGGCGGCCGGGGCCTGCACCGCCGAGCAGTTCGTGACCTATCTGCGCCGGTCGGTGCGCGACCTGCCGGCCGACCGGCCGCTGACCTACTGGGAGGTGCTGGCCGCCCTCAACTCGGCCGCCTTCCTGGCCGCGGCCGAGGCGATGACCGACGCCGACGCCGTCCTGGAGCGGCTGCGACCGGACGTGGCCCGGCTGCGCGGCGTCGCCCCCGACGTGCAGGCCGAGTGGACCCAGCGGACGGTGCTGAACACGCTGCGCCGCGGCCGGTTCGAGGAGGCCGGCGCCCGCCTCGGCGAGGCCGCCGAGTTCGCCGCCCGGCACGGCCTGGTCGTCTACACCGCGCTGGCCGCCTACGCGCGCGGCTGGATCGAGCTGGAGCGCGGCAACTACGCCGAGGCCGGGCGGCTCGTGCTCGACGGCCCGGTCGAGGAGGGCATCGCGGGTGCCCTCGGCGAGCTGCTGTCCGGCCGCCCGAAAGAGGCGCTGCGGCTGCTCGACCTGCCCACCGATCCGGCGGCGCCGGTCGGCGAGCGGGAGATCGAGTTCGAGTCGCACCTGGTCGCCAGCCATGCCTGGGAGCTGCTCGGCGACCGCGACGCGGCTCTCCGGGCGGCGGACCGGGAGCTGGCCATCCGGCGCCGGCACGGGCCGTCGTTCCGGCTCGCCCTGGCGCTGCGCCGGCGCGCGTCGTTCGCCCCGGCCCGCACCGCCCTGGAACTGCTCGACGAAGCGGCCGAGGCCTGCGCCGGCACTCCCCGGCTGCCGGTGCTGGCCCGGGTGCACGCCGCCCGCGGCTCGGCGATGCGCCGAGCCGGGCAGTTGCGGGCCGCTCGCACCGAGCTGGCGGTCGCCCTCGACCTGGCCGACCGCTCCGGCCTGACCCGGCTGCGCGAGCGAGTCGCCGGGGAGTTGCGAGCGTCCGGCGGCCGGCCCCGGCGGACCAGGGTGACCGGGGTGGGTTCGCTGACCGACGGCCAGGCGGCGGTGGCCCGGCTCGCGGCGAGCGGCTGCACCAACCGGGAGATCGCGGAAAAGTTCTACGTCACCATCAAGACAGTCGAGACACATCTGGCCGCGGTCTACCGCAAACTCGAGGTGTCCGGCCGCGAGCACCTGGCGGCCGCGCTGGGCGACGACCCGCAAATCTCAGGGTAGGCACCCTGACGCTGCGGGTCCCGCCCGCACCCACCCTGGATCCCATGGTGAGAGTGGACTTTTCCCTGGTGCATCGGCCCGGAGCGACGACATGCTGACCCGGGTGCTGGTCGCCGACGACCACCCGCTGGTCCGCGCCGGGCTCAGCGCGCTGCTGGCCGCCCATCCCGGCATCACGGTGGTGGCCGAGGTGGCCGCGGGCGAGGACATCGTCCGGACGACCGCGGCGAATCAGCCCGACGTCGTACTCATGGAACTGAACATGCCGGGCTGCGACGGCCTGGACGTGATCGCCGAGATCGTCGCGGACAACCGGCGGTACGCTCCGGCCCGGCCGGTGCGCGTGCTGGCGATGACCGACGAGTGGGATCTGCTCCGGGCGTACGCGGCGCTGCGGGCCGGCGCCTCCGGGCTGCTGCTCAAGACCCGGCCGCCGGACGTGGTCCTCGGTGCCCTGCGCGCGGTGACGCTGGACGGCACCTGGCTGGACCCGGCCGTCGTCCACGACATGCTGACCGAGCTGGCGAGCCGGCCGGTCACCGGGGAGAGCGCCTGGGTGATCATGGAACGGCTGACCGCCCGGGAACGCGAGGTGCTGGTGCTGCTGGCCCACGGGCTCGGCAACCACGAGATCGCGGCCCGGCTGGTGGTCAGCGAGGCCACCGTCCGCACCCACGTGGGCCGGATCCTGATGAAGCTGGACTGCCGGGACCGGACCAAGGCGGTCGTCGTCGCGTACCGCTCGGGGCTGGTCCGGGTCCCGGCCGGAGTCGCGGCCTGAGAACCGGCCGGACTTTCAACGCTGGACCCGGAAGATGTCACCCGAGCGAACCAGGGTGAACAGATCGCGGGTCTTCTCCGCGGTGGCCTCGTCGAAGCAGAGCATGGCCGTCTCGTCGGAGGTCAGGGCGCCGAGCGTCGCGAAGGCACGGTCGGTGTCGGCCGGGTGGCTCGAGTACTTGCCGTCGGTGAACCGCACGTACGGCCGGCTGGCGTCCAGCCCGAGGCTGCGGGTGATGGTGGCGGCGATCGGATCGGCCGGTCCGGCCGTCGCCATCCGCTCCTCGCGGATCGCCGACAGCGAGTCCCGGGCGGCGCCGAGCACCTCGCTGCCGCCGAGGGCGAACCACGCGCCCACGTCCGGCCGCTGGAGCACCGCGGCGTGGTCCTCGTCCCGCCGCGAGCGCGGGTAGGCGACCCGGACCCGCAGCGTCCGGCCCCGGATGACGTTGTCCCCGGGCAGCGACAGCAGCGGGGTGAGCAGGTAGGTGCCCGGCTCGGCCATCGGGAACCCGCCCGCACCGAACGTGAGACTGACGTTCTCGGTGATCGAGTCGCCGGGCTCCAGCTGGTCGTCGTCGCCGGTGAAGTCGATCAGGCAGCGCTGCACCATGGGCACGAACGACCGCGCGTCGGCGCCGATCGTGCCGCTCCCGTCGCCCGGCCCTCGCTCCACGATGATCTCCAGGTGACCGGCCTTGATGTCGAGCGCGCCCGGCGGCAGCGGCACCGCCGCCGGCCCGGTGTTCCCCAGGGTCACCTGCAGGTAGATCGGCTGCCCGAACTCGAAGACCGCGCCGCGGGCCGGCGGTTCGAGGGTCAGCCGGAAACCGGGCGTCGGGGCGGCCGGGATGAACGCCGGATTGGTGCCCGGCGCCGCACCCCAGTAGTCGGCCGAGTGGAACGGCGCGGTGCCCGGCTCGACCGAGGTGCGCGGCCCGTGCCGCAGGAACGCCAGCTCGTCGTCGTCGAAGCGGTACGCGAACCGGTCCCAGAACAGCGCGGCCTGATTGCCGCCGTCGTACATCCAGTCGTAGTTCATGAACGACGTCGAATCGGCCCGGCCGACCGGCCGCTCGAACCGGTGGACCAGATTGCAGGTGTGGCCGAGCTCGTGCACCACGGTCTGGATGATCCGCCGGTCGTGGTCGGCCGGGTCGGTCCGGGCCCGGATCTCGTCGGCGAAGACCGCGCAGCCCTGCCGGGGAAGGCCGCCGCCGATGTCGAACATGACGCCGTACAGGCCTTTCTTGACCGGGCGGCCCAGCATGAGCAGGTGCGCCTGCCAGGCCGGGGCGTCCAGCCGGGCCTGCGCGGCCCAGGTCATCCAGTCGTCGAGGACCCCGAAGACGACCGACTCGTCCCACAGCCAGCCGTCGGCCTGGCGCGGGATGCCGGTCGGTTCGCCGGCCTCGGGCACCGCGAAGCCGGCGCCGCGCAGGCACTCCCGGAACCCGGTCGGGGTGCCGTTCCACTGCACCGGCTCGGGCGGCCGCACCCCCTCCTCGGTCTCGGTCTCGACCCCCAGCTCGCGGAACTCCGGCCCGGCCCAGCGGACCACGACGGTCACCGTCGCGCCGACCGGCAGCCCGTTCACCGCCCGGTCCCAGGTGAATCGCACGGTGGCCGCGCCGGGGTCGCCCGGCACCGGGCCGGCCGCGATCTCGGCGGCGATGATCATGCCGTTGGCCGACTGCCAGATCGCCGGCCAGGAGCCGGGCAGCTCGGCCGTCACGTCCGGCCGGGTCCGGGCCGAACCCAGATAACCGTCGCCCGCCTGGCGGAGGAGAAAGAGGTCGCCGCTGACGATGCCGGCGTCCGCGTCGATCCGAAGTTCGACCCGGACGGTGCCGTTGTCGCCCTGGTAGCGACCGTCGCTCAGGTTCTGATCAGCGTTGTCCATACCCGCCAGTCTCATGGCGGATCGGGCGTAACTCGTCGGCCGCACAGCTGATTTCCGATGTCGGATCACAGACGTACGCCTACGTAAATCTGCGTGTTAGTCGGCCGGGGCGGCCGGGCGCACGGCGGGCCGGGACGGGTGGTGCGGCAGCCTCATCTGGCCGTAGCCCGGCAGCAGGCGGTCGGTGATGATGCGGCCCGCCACCAGCTGCGCGGTGGACCGCCGCCGGCGCTCGGCCAGGACCGCGGAGAGGACCAGCCAGGACGGCGCGAGCGGCGGTGGCGGCGGGGTCACCCGGGCCAGCACCTCCGCATACAGCATCCGGTCCAGCGACCCGCGGTAGGGCTCGCGGATCTCCCGCGCCCGGGACAGGAACTGCCCGATCGAGCCGGCCAGGGCGTCGTCGATCGCCGACAGGTCGGCGGTGGCCGCCCACGGCGCGAGGTCGACCGGGGTGCCGGGCACGAACCGGAACGGCGCCGGCCGTCGCTCGTGGATCACCAGGGTGCCGGCGGCCAGGTCGCCGAGCCGGCGGCCCTGGTCCGAGGCGATCATCACGGCCAGGCTGCCGGCCCAGGTCACCAGCGGCAGCAGCAGGCCCGGCCACTCGACCGCGAGGCCGACCAGTGCCCGGGTGAACGCGTGCCGGGCCCGGATCGGGCCGCCGTCCTCGCGGATCACCCGCAGGCCCATCGCCGCCTTGCCGGGGCTGCGGCCGTTGGTCATGGTCTCCACGATCGTCGGGTAGGCCAGCAGCACCACGACGACCAGGATGGTGAACATGGCCTCGCGCAGGGCGCCGTCCACCGTGCCGTAGGGCAGGGCGGGCACGATGCTGCCCAGGATGCCCAGCAGGAACAGGCAGACGACCGCCTGCAGCAGGATGTCGAGCATCAATGCGATGGCCCGCGAGCCGAGCCGGGCCGGGCGCAGATCGAGGGCGACGGCCTCGGCGGTGACCAGTCCGGTGCCGCTGTCCACGGTCGAGGGGGAACTCACCGGGACAGTCTCCACTAAGATCCGCCTCGACAGGGGGGCAGCGGCTTTGATCGATCTCGACGCGTACGTCGCCGAGCACGGCGGCGAGTGGCAACGGCTGGAGGTGCTGGCCGGGCGCCGCCGGCTGTCCGCGTCCGAGGCGGACGAGCTGGTGCTGCTCTACCAGCGGGCGGCCACCCATCTGTCGGCGCTGCGCGGCCGCAGCCCCGACCCGGTCGTCGTCGCCGACCTGTCCCGGCTGATGCTGGCCGGCCGGGCCGCGGTCACCCGCACCAGCGGCGGCTTCTCGCTGCGCCCGGTCGCCGAGTTCGTGGCGTACACGTTCCCGGCCGCGCTCTACCGGACCCGCCGCTGGTGGGGCGGCCTCAGCGTGTTGCTGATCGCGCTCACGGCCGTCCTGATCCGGTACATGTCGACCCACCCCGCCGCGATCGCCGCGTTCCTCGACGACCAGAAGGTCCAGGACCTGGCCGCCAACGACTTCGTCGGCTACTACAGCGAGTTCCGGGCGGAGAATTTCGCCCTGCAGGTCTGGACGCACAACGCCCTGGTCACCGCCCAGTGCCTGGCCGCCGGCGTGCTGATCCTGCCGGTCTTCTACCTGCTCGCCGCCAACCTGCTCAACCTCGGCATCCTCGGCGGCGTGATGGTCCGCGAGGGCCTGGCCGGCACCTTCCTGACCTACCTCGCCCCGCACGGCCTGCTCGAGCTCACCTGCATGTTCATCGGGGCCGGGGTGGGCCTGCGGATCGGCTGGTCATGGATCGCGCCCGGCCCGCTGCGCACCCGGCGGCAGTCGCTGGTCGCCTGGGCCCGCGAGGGCATGGTGGTCGCGGTCGGCCTGGTGCCCACCCTGGCGATGGCCGGCGTGCTGGAGGCGTTCATCACGCCGTCGGCTCTGCCGCCGACGATCCGCATCGGCATCGGCGCCGCGGTCTGGCTTGCTTTCCTTGCGTACGCCGTGGGCTGGGGCCGCATCGCCCACGAACACCGCCCGCAGGCCGTCGATCTCTAGAGCCGGCCGGTCGCTTTCAGCAGCAGGTACACGTCCGCGACCTTGCTCGCGAAGGTGTCCGCGTCGGCGTCCACCACGGTCGCGCCGGAGCGGTCGAGCAGATCGCGCAGCCGGTCCCGCTGGCCCAGCACCCGTTCCGCGGCCGCCGCCGCGTGCACGTCCGCCGCCGACACCTCGGCCGGCAGCGTGGCCAGCCGGGCCATCGCCGGGTCGCGCACGCCCGCGACGACCACCTTGTGCCGGGCGGCGAGCCGCGGCAGCAACGGCAGCAGTCCCTCGATCATCGGGGCGATGTCGAGCGCCGTGAAGATCACCACGAGGGATCGTTTCCGGTCACGGCGCAGCAGTTCGCGGCCCAGCAGCGAGTAGTCGGTCTCGGCCAGCGCCGGTTCCAGCGAGGCGAGGGCGTCGATCAGCCGGGGCAGCTGCGTGCGATGCCCGCCGCCGGCCACCCGGGCCCGCACCACGGTGTCCAGCGCGAGCAGGTCGACCCGGTCGTCGGCCCGGGCGGCCAGCACCGACAGCAGCAGTGCCGCGTCGATCGAGGCGTCCAGCCGGGGCACGTCGCCGATCCGGACCGCCGACGTCCGCCCGGTGTCGAGCACGCAGAACACCCGCCGGTCGCGCTCGGGCCGCCAGGTGCGGACCACCACGTCGTGGTGGCGGGCACTCCCCCGCCAGTCGATCGACCGGACGTCGTCGCCGATCACGTACTCGCGCAGCACGTCGAACTCGGTGCCGTGCCCGCGGCCGCGGGTGACCGCCGACCCGTCGAGGACCCGGATCCGGGCCAGCTTCTCCGGCAGGATCCGCCGGGACGGGAAGAGCGGCAGGACCCGCAGCGTCCACGGCGGGGTGACCTTCTCGTTCCACTTGCGGCGGCGCTGCCGGTAGGCGAGCCCGAGCGGCCCGCGCGAGCGCAACGTGACCCGGACGGCGGGCCGGTCTCCGTGCCGGGTCGGCACGAGCGTGGTGACGACCTCCTGCTCGGCGCCCGGCGGCAGGGTGAGGGCGTGCTGGAGCGGCCCGGCCCCGGCCGACGGGACCCAGCTGTCGCGCAGGCTCAGCCGTACCGTCCGCCGCCCGCCGTTGGTCACGGTGAGCCTGCTGGTCGCGCCGTTGCCGAGCCAGACCGTGCGGTCGCCGTCGCGGCGCAGCCGCAGGCCGGTCAGCGGGCCGGCGACCGCCAGGTCGATCAGGGCGAGCAGCAGCGCGACCGCGAGCACCCCGGCAACCGCGAGCCAGGGTGCCGGCAGCAGCGCGGGCAGCGGCAGACCCACCGCGACCAGCACGGCGAACCGCCGGGTGATCATCGTGGGGCCGGCACCGCGGCCAGGACCGCGGCCAGCACCGACTCGACGGTGACCCCGTCCAGCTCGGCGTCGGCGCGCAGCCGGACCCGGTGCCGCAGGGTCGGCAGGAGGTAGCTCTTCACGTCGTCCGGCACCACGTAGTCGCGGCCGAGCAGCCAGGCGAACGCCTTGGCCACCGCCAGCAGCGCGGTCGCGCCGCGCGGCGAGGCGCCCAGCTCGAGCGCGGGGGCGACCCGGGTGGCCCGGCACAGGTCCACGATGTACGCCATGACCGGGTCGGCGACCTCGACCCGCTGCACCGCGGCGCGGGCGGCGGCCAGGTCGGCGACGCCCGCGACCGGGACGATCCCGGCCGCCTTGAGGTCGCGCGGGTCGAAGCCGCGGTGGTGGGCGCGCAGCACCTCGAGCTCGGCCTCCCGCTCCGGCAGCGGCACGGTCAGCTTGAGCAGGAAGCGGTCGAGCTGGGCCTCGGGCAGTGGGTAGGTGCCTTCGTACTCGATCGGGTTCTGGGTGGCGGCGACCAGGAACGGCTGGGGCAGCGGCCGAGGCGTGCCGTCCACGCTGACCTGGCGTTCCTCCATCGCCTCCAGCAGCGACGCCTGGGTCTTCGGCGGGGTGCGGTTGATCTCGTCGGCGAGGAGCAGGTTGGTGAAGACCGGCCCGGCCCGGAAGTTGAACGCGGCGGTCCGCGAGTCGTAGACCAGCGACCCGGTGACGTCGCCGGGCATCAGGTCGGGGGTGAACTGGACCCGCTTGGTGTCCAGGTCGAGGGCGGCGGCCAGGGCCCGGATCAGCAGCGTCTTGGCCACCCCGGGGACGCCCTCGAGCAGCACGTGGCCGCCGCAGAGCAGGGCGACCACGACCCCGCCGATCACCACGTCCTGGCCGACGACGGCCTTGCCGACCTCGGTGCGCAGCCGGCCCAGGGCGAGGCGGGCTTCTTCGGCGTCGGGCGTCACGACTGTTCTCCCTCAAAAATTGCCGCCGCGGAATTGGCGGTGATCTCACGTTCCAGGTTCTGCACGGCGGCCGCCATCGCGATCAGCTCGTCGTCGTTCTCCGGGACGACGGCGCTGCCCAGGATGTCCCGGACGCCGTCCTCCTCGAGCCCGGCCGCCTCGGCGATGTCCGCGATGCCGGCGCCGGGCGGCAGGCCGAGGTGAACGGCCAGCCGGCGCCGGGCGGCGGTCCGGAGGATCGCCAGCGACGCACCGCGGGCGCGGGCCCGCTGGTAGAGCCGGGCGTGTCCGAGCAGGGTCTCCAGGGCCGGCACCCGGGACGGCAGCGGTTCGGCCACCGGGGTGCCGAGCCGGCGGGCGGCCGCGACGGCCAGGGCGAGCAGCGCGGCCGCGAGCAGCACGACGGTCGCCCAGAACGCCGGCGGGAACGCCTGGCCGAGCGGATTCGGCGGGCTCTCCGCCGCCTGCTCCGGCTGCTCCTGCGGCCCGTCGGTCGGGTCGGCGGGCCGCCCGTCGCCGGGGCTCGCCTCGCCCGTCGCGGTGGTCTGCTGCGGGGTGGTGGGCGGCGTCGGTTCGCTCGACGGCGGCGGGGGCTCTTCCCGCTCGTGCACGTCCAGCCAGACCACCCGGCCGGCCTGGCTGAGCAGGCCCTCGGCGAGGGTGGCGTTGCCGTGTTCGCCGATCCGGTCGTTGCGGAACGGGTCGGCGGCCCCGGCCACCGTGACCACGGCACCGCCGTAGGCGACGGTCAGCAGCGCACCGTCGTAGCAGTCACCGCCGTAGCTCAGGTCCCGGACCGCGGCCGGTCCGGCCGCCGCGGCGGTCGGGTCGGTGCAGCCCGGCTCGGCGGTCGTCGCGGTCCACCGGTCGCCGTGCACCTCGATCGGCCAGTCGGACCGGTCGAGCGCCGCCCGGGTCGGCGCGACCAGCACGACCCTGGTCCCGGTGGGCAGCCGGCCGAACGTGCTGAGCTGGGACGTGTCGACGAGGCCCGGGGTGGTGACCAGCAGGGTGCTGCCGCCACCGGTCCACAGTGCGGTCAGCGCGTCGACGGTGCTGGTCACCCGTTCCACGACCACGCCCTCGCCGCGCAGCCGGGCGGCGAGCGTGCCGCCGCCGATCCCGGCGTCGCTGACCGGCGACAGGTAGTCGGCGTCCTCCGGGTCGGGCTGCGCGATCGCGTGCACCACGAGGGTGCCGGTGACCAGCGCGAAGAGGATCACGAAGGGTACGGCGAGGCGCAGCCACCGCCGTCTGCGCCGGGTCGTCGTCATTGCGGCCGCCGGCTGGGCACGGTCGCGCGGACCTGGTCGGTGAGCGTACGCATCCGCTCGTCGTGCCCGGGCGACGCTTCCCGCTGCCCGTACCAGATCTCGGAGAAGATGGCGGTGGCGCCGCCGAGCGGTGCGCCGATCGCCGGCCGGCGGTCGGCGGCGTCCGCGGCGAGCTCGGCGGCGGTGGTGCCGGGCTGCGGCGCGATCACGCCGGCCCGGGTCAGGTCGGCGACGGTGTCGCGCAGCCGTTCGCGGATCGCCTCGGCATAGCGGCCCTCGGCCGCGAGCCGGTCGGCCAGCGACATCCCCGGGCGGGGCGCGGCGACCACCGTCGCTTCTCCGTCGTCCGCCACCGGCTCGGGGGCCGCACGTGCTGCTTTGACCCGGCGGGGCTTGCGCCGGCGGGGCTTGCGCCGGCGACGACGCCATCGGGGCAGCCTGAACTTCGGCATCCGGAGGCGCGGAAGCCTGACCCTCGGCAGCCGGCGCGGAACCCACGCCGGGAACCAGTACCAGAGCACCGCGATCAGGCCGGTGATCAGCAGGAGCAGCAGGAACACGAGCGGCGCCGGCACCCGGTCGAACAGGCGCCCGACGAGCTCGTCGTACCCGCGGGTCATCGCGCGACCACCAGGATCGCCGCCTCGTCCCCGCCGCGCGCCCGGCGGTGCCGCAGCGCGATGTCCAGGCCCTCGACCCGGATCCGCGCCTCCACCAGCAGCACCGCGTCGAGGCAGGCCAGCGCCGCGTACGCCACCGTGTTCGCCAGCCCCCAGGCGATCGCCGTCGCCCAGGGCAGCCAGTCCGCCCCGGACACGTCGGACAGGCCGAGGACCAGGGCCGCCACCGCGAGCCAGCCGGTGCCCAGCGCGAACCGGATCACCAGCCAGGTCAGATAGCCGAGGATCCGGATCCGCGCGACCCGCAGGCCGCCGCTCGCCGACAGACTGGCCGAGCGGCCCAGCGCCCGGAACGGGTTGCCCACCCGGTCCATCGCCAGCACCGGTGTGACCAGCCCGAAGAACGCGCCGACGAGGACCAGGCCGACGCCGCCGAGATAGGTGGCGAACCAGGCGAGCACGGTCAGCGCCAGGGCGATCAGCAGTGCTCCGATCGGCCGGGCCCGCCACCACAGCCGCCAGCCGCCGGTCCGATGGCCGAGCAGGGCCGGCCCGGCGGCCGCACCGGCGTAGGCGCCGAGCAGCGCGATGATCCCGACCTCCAGGGCCAGCCCGGTCACCGTGATCTCCCACCAGCGGCCCCAGTCGTCGCCCGGGAACCAGAACGGCGGCGCCAGCTCCGCACGCGTACGCAATAAAGCCAGAAGCCACTGCTCAGCCGCCGCCAGCACGGCGGCCGGGACCAACAGCGGAAGCGCACGCTGCCTCAGCAGCGCGACAGCGCTGTCCAGCGACTCCCCCGCCGTCGTCGCCCGCAACGGCAGAACGGGCGGCAGGCGCGTCCCCCCGTCATCCGGCATGGGCGAATCCTAGGAGATCAATACCCGGTGCCGCTGCCCGGCCGCCGCCCCCATCGCGGCCGATGGATCTGGTTCGATGCGATGCACATCCATCCACGGGGGAGCAGAAATGACCGGGAGACGACGACGGCTCGCCATGGCGGCCGCGGTCCTGCTGACCATCACCGGCCTCGGTCCGGCGGTCGCGCAGGCGGCGGCGGTGCCCGACTTCGACTTCAACGACGCCGCGGTGGGCACGCTGCCGGCCGGCTGGTCAGTTTCGGACAGCGGCGCCACCGTCGGCGTCGTCCCGGTGCCGGATGCGGTCAACCGGAGCCTGCAGGTGACCGGGGCCGGAACCGCGACGACGACGCTGACCGCGCTCACCGGGACGGTCCGGGCCGAGGCCCGGGTCCGCGGTTCCGGCGTGGCCGGACGCCTCGACGTGCTGACCATCGCCGGCAACGCCGGGCCGGTGGCGAGCGTCGTCATCCGCAACGGCGACCTGGCCGGCACGGCCGCCGCCGACAACCGGTGGTATGCGATCCGGGCCGAGCTGAACACCGCCGACCGGCAGTGGGACCTCTACGTCGACGGCGCGCGGCTGATCACCGACGCGCCGTTCGAGTCGGCGTCGACCGAGCTGACCGCGCTGTCGACCGGGGTCCCGGACGGCTACGCCGGCAGCGTGAACGTGGACGACGTGGTGGTGCGCGCGATCCCGGCGCCGTCGGTGTCGTACCTGGTCGAGGACGGTTTCAACGACGCGCCGGTCGGGGCGCCACCGGCCGGTTACCAGGCGACCGCGGGCGTCGCGGTGGTCGCCACCCCGAGCGCCGCCGACCGCAGCCTGCGCCTGGCCAAGAGCACGACCGCCGACGGGGTCAGCGCGCTGCGGTCCTTCCCCGCGCAGAGCGCCGTCTTCTTCGTGCACGCCAACCTGCGCACCGACGAGACCACCGGCACCAAGGTGGCGCTCTACCTGCAGAACGACGCGGCCAGTCCGGTCATCTCGCTCCAGTTCGTCCAGAATCACCTTGTCTACTGGGACGGCACCACCGGCTACCAGCTGGCCACGATCACGGCCGGCGAGTGGTACACGGTGCACCTGGCGATCAACGTCACCACGCATCGGTTCGAGATCTACATCGACGGGAAGCGCTTCTCCCCCTCGGCCACCGCCGGGTCGACCTCGGTGCCGCAGTGGGTGTTCCGCGACCAGACGGCGACCAGCATCAGCCGGCTGCTGTTCGGGGTCGGCGCCGGGCAGACCGGCACGGTGATGGTGGACAACCTGCTCGTCTACCAGAACGCCCCGGCCGACCTCGGCACGATCAAGGACGTGACCGCGTACGGCGCGGTGCCGGACGGCACGACGCTGAACACGGCGGCCATCCAGCGGGCGATCGACGAGACCCCGGCCGGCGGCACGGTCAAGCTGGACGGCGGCGCTTTCCGGACCGGCAGCCTGCGCCTCAAGTCGGACATGACGCTGTGGATCTCCCGCGGCTCGACGCTGCTCGGCAGCCAGGCCGACGCCGACTATCCACTGATCAGGAACGGCTCGCCGGAGACCGGCATCGGCGACTGGAAGGCCCTGCTCTACTCGATCGGGGCGAGCAACATCCGGATCGACGGCGGCGGCACGATCGACGGCAACGGCACCGCGGCGCAGTGGGTCAACTGCGAGGGCAGCGCCTGCGGCCTGGTCCGGCCGACCCTGCTGGCCCCGATGAGCGGCCGCGACATCAGCATCCGCAACGTGTACCTGCGCAACTCGGCGGCCTGGGCGGTGATGCCGGTCCAGGTCGACGGCCTGCTGATCGCCGACGTCAACCTGGACAGCGACCTCAAGTACAACCGGGACGGCATCGACGTGGTCGACAGCAGCAACGTGCTGATCGAGCGAACCACGGTGTGGGCCGACGACGACGCGATCTGCCTCAAGTCGAACACCGTGGCCGGGGTCAACCACGTCACCGTGCGGCAGTCCACGGTCGCCCGGTCGACCCGGGCCAACGGCCTGAAGCTCGGCACCGCCAGCTTCGGCGCGTTCCGCGATGTCGCCATGGAGGACGTCCTGGTCAAGCACACCGACAAGGGCGCGATCACGGTGAACGTGACCGACGGCGGGGTGGCCGCGCAGCTGGCGTTCCGGCGGATCACCGTCGACGGTTCCCGGCTCGCCTACTTCGTGCTGCTCGGCCGCCGGACCGCCGACCGCACCAACCCGCCGCTGCCCGCCTGGGCGAGCGGAGTGCGGCTGGAGGACATCACCGCGACGCACCTCGTGGAGCCGTCCATCGTGACCGGCCAGATCATCGACGGCACCACCTACCGGGTCTACGACGTGCTGGTCAGCAACGTGCGGACCGCGGTGCCGGGTGGCGTCACCAAGATCCCGGCCGAGCCGATCGAATACCGCGGCGAATACCCGGAGAGCAGCCTCTGGACCGCCACCGGCTACGGCATCCTTCCGGTGTACGGCCACTTCTTCCGGCACATCGACGGGCTGACCGTCCGCGGCGCCGAGACCGTGCCGACCTCGGCCGACGCGCGCCCGGCCATCGGCCTGCGGGACGTGCTGACCGCCGGGTGAGCGGAACTCACTCACGCATCGTCGTATGGCGATCTATTTATATGTCTGCCTACGCTCCGGCCATGGCCACGTTTCGCAGAACGCTCGCCACGGCCGCCGTCGTCATCCTTGCGACGGCGGCCGTGCCCACAGCGGCCCACGCGGCGCTGCCCACCCTCGCCGTCGGCGCGACCACCTCCGCGGCCGACACCGTCGGCAGCGGCAACACCTGCGCCGGCTTCCTCGACGAACGGACCCACCTGGGCAACCTCGGCATCCGCCGGGTGTTCGCCTCGGCCGGGCAATTACCCCCGTCCAACGCCGTCAACTGCCACAACAACAACGGCGCGGTGCTCTGGTACTCGTTCAAGACGTCCTGCACGCCGGCCGGGGTCGCGGCCGGGACCTGCGACACCGAGATCCAGAACATCGCCACGGCGATGCCGGCCGGCAGCTATCTGACCTACAACCACGAGCCCGAGAACGACATGACCGGGGTGCAGTTCGTGGCCGCGTTCCAGCGCGTCTACACGGTCGCGAAGGCGGCCAACTCGACGCTCAACGTCGTACCCATCTATATGTCTTATCAATGGCGGAGCGGGTCGACCGGCGTCACCAACAACGGCACCGGCGGGGACCGGGAGATCCAGGACTGGCTGGTCCCGGCCGCCTACGCCGACGCGTACGGGCTGGACCTCTACTGGCAGGCCAGCACCCGGGGCAGCGAACCGGACGACCCGGTCAGCGTGGACGCCGACCCGCGGATGATCCGCTGGTACAACGCGGTCTCCGGGCTCGGCAAGCCGCTGACCCTGCCGGAGTGGGGCATCGACGACGACCAGGGCACCCGGGCGTCCCGCGGTTCCGCCATCCGCGCCTCCCGGACATGGCTGACCAGCCACGACTTCCACATCATCGCCTACTGGCAGCTGGACAACTGGTATCTGGGCACCAGCACGGTCCCGGCCGGCGGCTACGCCGACCCGGACGGGGTGGCCGCGTGCCAGGAACTGGTCGCCGCGGCCACGCCCTGACCCTTTTCAGCCGCGGGAACGCGGCAGGCAGCACTTCTTGTACTTGTTGCCCGACCCGCACCAGCACGCCGCGTTGCGCTCCGGCGGCCAGCTGATCCGCCGCGAACTCGCGGCCAGCTGACGCGCGTACGCCGCCCGGGTCTTCGCCTCGGCCGGGTCCCCGGTCAGCCCGTCGAGGGCACCCGGCAGCACCGCCAGCCCGACCCGGCCCGCGCCCGCCAGCCGGACCAGTTCCGTCTCCAGGTGGGCGCGGTGCTCGTCGAAGCTCTCGCCGTACGCCGTCGCGGCCGGCCACTTCGCCCGCAGCCGCTCGAACTCGGCCTGCGGGAAGAACACCAGCTCGTGCTCGGTGGCGGCCTCCGCGGCGGTGGCGTTGGCCAGCCGGGTCTCCAGGCGCTCGGCCAGGTTGTCGTGGTTGTCGTGCGGCAGGCCGATGGCGTGCCGGATGCGGTGCCGCTGCTGGAGCAGGAAGAAGAGCTGGCCGGCGTCCTCCGCGTTGGCCGGCTCGGCGCTGTCCCGCTCGGCCAGGGTGCTCTGCACGGCCTCGGTCAGCCACTGTTCGGCGAGCCGGGCGCGCTTGCCGATGTCCAGCGCCGAGCTGAGGTAGGCGGACGCGTCCGGATAGCGGGTGAGCAGCGGGCGCAGCGGTTCGAGCTCGGCCATCGCCTCGTCGTCGTGGCCGGTCTGGAACAGGATCCGGGCGCGCAGGGCCCGGGCGGCGCCGGTCTCGCTGTCGTCCCGGGTCCCGTACGCCTCGACGGCCCGGTCCACGTAGCGCAGGGCGGCGTCGAACTTGGCCCGGCTCTCGGCGATCTCGGCCGCCAGGGCCAGGGCGTACCCGGCGTCGGCCTGGTCGGCGAGCCGCCCGGCGTCCACCGCGTCGGCGAGCTCGGCCGCGACGCCCAGCGGATCGGCCGCGCCGAGCGCCGAGCGCCGAATCTCATTCAGGTCTGCACTGGTCAAATCGGTTTTCAACGACACGTCGACACCGTACTGCGATTCCCCGCGTCAATGCCGTTGATCTGGGTCTCACCAGCCCGCGTCGTCCAGCGCTTTGGTGGCCAGCTCGCGGCCGAGGGCGACCATCTCGGCGGCCCGGTGGAATTCCAGCACTCCGCTCGCGGTCACCGGCACGGCGATGTGTACGTCCGGCGGCAGGCCCGCCATCCGATAGCGGGCGATCATGTCCTGCATCGCGTCCAGCGAGTTGATCACCACGTCGCTCAGCCGCAGGTCGACGGTCGGGGCCACGACGGATCTCGCCGGCAGCAGCCGAGCGGTCCAGCTGCGCTTCGCCGCCGCCCGGATCGGGGCCGCCGACTCGTGGTCCGGCCGCCGCCCGAGCAGCGAGACGGCCACCGTCAGGTCGGCCGGCACCGCCGCGGTCGGCTCGATCGGCACCGGGTTGAGCAGGCCACCGTCGGCCAGCACCCGCCCGTCCACGACCACCGGCGTGATCAGCCCCGGAATGGCGATGGATGCCCGGATCGCCGAGCGCAGCAGCCCCTTCTGGAACCACACCTCGCGCCGGCTGGTGATGTCGGTGGCCACCGCGGTGTACGGGATCGGCAGGTCCTCGATCATCGCGTCGGTGAGGAAGCTGCCCAGGTGATCGATCAGCCGGTCGGCCGCCAGCACCCCCGGCAGGGACCAGGTGGGATCGAGAAGCCGCAGCACGTCGCGCTGCTTGAGCCCCACCGCCCACTCGGTGAACTCGGTCAGCTGCCCCGCCGCCAGCACCCCGCCGACCAGGGCGCCCATCGACGAGCCGGCGATCGCCACGACCTCGCAGTCGCGCTCGAGCAGCACCTGGACGACGCCGATGTGGGCGAACCCGCGGGCGCCGCCCGATCCAAGCGCCAGTGCGACCCGTCTCGTCACGCCCTGATGCTAGTGGGACTCGCACCGGTTGCCGGTGCGAGTCCCGTCACCCGATCAGGCCTGGAGCCCTTATCAGCCCTGCAGCCAGGCCAGCAGGTCGGCGTTGATGGTGTCCGCGTGGGTGGTCGGCATGCCGTGCGGGAAGCCCGCGTACGTCTTGAGCGTGCCGTTCTGCACCAGCGCCGCGGAGAGCGGAGCCGAGTCCTCGTACGGCACGACCTGGTCGTCGTCGCCGTGCATGACCAGCACCGGCACCGTGATCTTCTTGAGGTCCTCGGTGAAGTCGGTCTGCGAGAACGCCACGACTCCGTCGTAGTGCGCCTTGGCGCCGCCCATCATGCCCTGCCGCCACCAGTTCTGGATGATCGCCTCGTTCGGCTCCACCCCAGGCCGGTTGAAGTTGTAGAAGGCGGTCGACGGCAGATCCCGGTAGAAGCTGGACCGGTTGGTCGCCACCTGGGTCTGGATGTCGTCGAAGACCTTCTTCGGCAGGCCACCCGGGTTGGCCTCGGTCTGCACCATGATCGGCGGAACGGCGCTGATCAGCACCGCCCGGGCGACCCGGCTCTCACCGTGCCGCGCGATGTAGTGCACCACTTCGCCACCACCGGTGGAATGCCCGACGTGGACGGCGTCGTGCAGGTCGAGATGCGCGGTGACCGCGGCCAGGTCATCGGCGTAATGGTCCATGTCATGACCCTCGCTGGTCTGGGTGGACCGCCCGTGGCCGCGCCGGTCGTGCGCGACGACCCGATAGCCCTTCTGCAGGAAGAACATCAACTGGGCGTCCCAGTCATCGGCCGACAGAGGCCAGCCGTGGCTGAACACGATCGGCTGACCGGTGCCCCAGTCCTTGAAGAAGATCTCCGTGCCGTCGTTCGTGGTGATGCTGCTCATGCGAACCTCCCGTGTGAGTTCTACTCGCCCGGCCAGTTAAACAGCTCCACCACGCCCCGGCCCCGGACTCGAAATGAACGTCACAAAACCTGTAAGTGCCAGCAAAGACACAGGTCAACCTCCAAGATCACGACGTACGATCGCGAGCATGGCGACGATCGAGCAGCTCATGCAGGCAAATCTCCTGGAGGTCTTCAACGAGCGAGACTCCACCCGCCGCCGAGAAGCAATCACCAGGACGTACGCCCCCGAGGTCCAGTTCTCCGACCCCGACGAGATAGTCACCGGCCACGAGGCGCTGAACGCCAAGGCCGCCAAAATCCTCGCCGGCGCCCCCGATTTCGTCTTCACCGCAGCCGGCCCCACCAGGGTCAACCACGACCTGGGCTACCTGGAGTGGAACTTCGGCCCCGAGGGCCGGCCCCCGGTGGTGCGCGGCCTGGACATAGCCCTGGTCAAAGACGGCTTGATCACCACCGTCTACACCCTGCTCCGGACCGACTGACTCTCAGCATTCCGCGGAGTCGATCGCCAGCACCGCCCCTTCGGCCATCCCGTCCAGGTCCGCAAGGTAGGGCGGCTCCCCGTCATGCACGCTGACAAAGGTCACGTCCCCCACGTAGACCACCTCGTCATCCATGTCCACGTCACTGATCGAGACGTACGCGACGGCAGCCGGATGATCCGGAAAGTCAGCATTCAGCCGGGCAAGCGCCGCCCGAGCAAAGGCAGCACCACGCCGGGCGAGCGCCGCGGCCCGAGCCTTCCCCCCGACGTCGAGATCAAGGTCCGGAATGCCACGACCGTTAACGGCGGCCTCATAGCCGGTCACATCACTGAAGGCAGACGGCGACCCCGAGTAGGTGGCAAGGAAGCGACGCAACAGCCAGGCCCCACGCTCATCGACGGTCCACCCGTCGTCAACGGCCCCCCGAAACAGATCCGGCAGCGAAACGTCTTCGAGCGCCGCCTCCCCCACAAGGTCCGCAAACACCGCATTGAACCGCATATCTGCCTTCCACCCGATCACTCACCCAGCGCTCCACACTCTTCTCGACGCCGCCGAGACCCCTGCAACGACCGGGCCGGTAGGCGAGCGGCGTGCGCCGTGCGGGTGATAGCTGCCGACCACCGAGGTGACTACGGTGAAGGGCCTCGGTTACGGAACGTAGATCTTGAAGGGGCTGTCCGCGGTGCCGACGTATCGATTCAACACGCCGCCAGGCTGGCCCACGCCGCCCGCGGATTGGACTCCGCCGGAGGGCTGGCAACCGGATCCGTCCTGGCCGCCCGCCCCGCAGGGCTGGCCGTGGTGGCTGCCGGAAGCGCCCGCCGCCCCGCCTCCGGACAGTAACCGGCCGGTGGTGCCGGTTGTTCATGGTCTCCCGGAGACGGCGGCGCCGCCCGCGCCGGCCGACACCGCGCGTGGCATCTTCGGTGGCAAGCGCCGGCTGGAGGAGGAGAACGAAGATCTGCGGCGCCAGCTCACCGCGGTCATGGGCCTCGACCCGTCCGCGGTCAGCGCCGAAGCCTTCCGGCTGCGCGACCAACTGCAGCGGCTGCGTGCCGAGCAGGCCACCCTCGAGGGTCAGCTGACCCACCAGCGGGCCGAGTTGGTCCGCACGTCGGAGGAGGCGGAGCTGCAGGAGGTCGGGATCTACCGGTACCAGCATCCGCTCGCCGACGCGGTCGCCTACAAGGGACAGCTCGCCGATCTCACCGATCAGATCAAGGCCATGGCGCGCAGCGGAACAGCGGTCGAGGCCGGCAACGGATGGACGGTGAACGGCTCCACCGTCGAGGGCCGCAAGATGGTCAACGAGTACACCAAGCTCATGCTGCGCGCCTACAACGCCGAAGCCGACGGCTGCGTGGCCCGGGTCCGCCCGCACCGCCTGCACACCACGGTCGAACGACTCGACAAGGTCGCCCACACGATCGCCCGGCTCGGCAAGACCATGGGAATTCGGGTCTCGCCCCGCTATCACCAGCTCCGCATCCACGAGATCGGGATGACCGCGGACTACCGGGCGAAACTCGACGAGGAGAAGGAACGCGTACGCGAAGAGCGGGAACACCAGCGTGAGGAACGCGCCGCGCTCGCCGAACTCGAACGGGAGAAGGCCCGACTCGCCAAGGAACAGTCCCACTACGAGGCCGCACTGGCCAAGCTGCACGCCAAGGGCGACGCCGCGGCGGTCAGCGAGATGGAGGCGAAGCTGGCCGAGATCGGCGACGCGATCGCGGGCGTGGAGGCACGGGAGGCCAACACCCGAGCGGGTTATGTCTACGTGATCTCCAACTACGGCGCCTTCGGCCCCGACATGGTCAAGATCGGCATGACCCGCCGCCTCGACCCCGAGGACCGCGTCCGGGAACTCGGCGATGCGTCGGTCCCGTTCCGCTTCGACACCCACGCACTGATCTTCAGCCACGACGCCGTCGGCCTCGAAGGCCAACTCCACGCCGCGCTCGCCGCCCAGCGCGTCAACAAGGTGAACGTACGGCGTGAATTCTTCTACGCGAACCCCGCCCAGGTCCGTGACCTGCTCCAGAAGATCGCCGGCCAGCACCTGCTCGCCTACCACGAAACCCCGGAGGCACTCGAGTGGCGCTCCAGCGGCGCCACTCTCCACGACACCCAGCCACCCTCGACAACGACGATGATCTGACCGCCCTGCGCGCCGCCGCTGCGACGCGGCCGGTGAGGGTTGCTGTCGTGGTGAACGGTTAGCCTGCTGGTGTGGGAAAAGCCGAACTGGATGAGTTGATCGTCGCGGACGCCGAGGCACTGCGAGTGTGGTTGTTGAGCAACCACGCCACGTCGACCGGCGTTTGGCTGGCCCTCGGCCGGAAGGGCGGCACGGTCACATCGCTGACCTGGCAGCAGGCGGTCGACGAGGCCCTGTGCGTCGGTTGGATCGATGGCCAGGGCCGTAAGGGGGATCAGGACATCTCGTGGATCCGGTTCACCCCGCGCGCAGCCCGCAGTTCCTGGTCGCAGCGCAACGTCGGCCACGTGGCCCGGCTGGAGGCCGAGGGGCGCATCCTGCCCCGGGGCCGCGCCGCGGTGGAAGCCGCGAAGGCGGACGGACGCTGGGCGGCCGCCTACGCCCCGGTCTCGGAGGCCGAGGCGCCGGCCGACCTCATCGCCGCAATCGCCGCCGTCCCGGCCGCCCAGGCAATGTTCGACGTACTCACCAAGAGCAACCTCTTCGCCATCATCTACCGGGTCACCGGCGTCAAACGAGCTGAGACGCGGCAACGAAAGATCATCGAAGTCGTAGCGATGCTGGCCCGGCACGAGACGCTCCACCCGCAGAAGGCCAGACCCGCGACCCCGCCGCAGTCAGCAGGCTCGTAACGGTTTCACCCGCCCCTCGCCACGGCCGGTGTTCTGAAATACTCCGATCCGTGATCCTCCGCCCTGCCCTACGCGTCCCCGCAGCGCTCGCGGTCACCGCTATGTTCCTCCTGGTCACGGCATGCATGACGGAGTGGAACAGGGTGCCGCCGCTGACCTTCGCCTACCACCATCACAACGGGTCCGGCCTGATGGATCAAACCGTGGAGATCATCAACTCCGGTCGATCGGCCGAGGTGCCGACGCTGGAAATCGTGCCGGTCGACAGTTCCGGCGCGGTGCTGGCGGGAATCCACGTGACCACGCTCTACGGAAGCGATGTGGGCCGACTGCTCGCTCCGGCCCGGATGACCTCCCTCGACGTTCTCGCCTTCACCGGCGGCGACACGTCCAAGGTGGCGGACGTGCGGGTGACCGTCCGCGCCTCGGCCAGGGTGAAGTTTCCGGTCGCGCCGCAGGACGTGGTGGTGAAGGCGGTCGACGTCGCCGGGAAGCCGACGTCGCAGGACGGGCCGTTCCAGTCGGTCGAACTCACCAACCCCAACCAGGAGAAGGTAGCGGCCGGGGTGGTCTGCATCCTCTGGGACCAGCCACCGGCCGGCCGCCCGCAGCAGGCCCGCGGGGTCATCCCGGTCGGCGTCACCACGATCGCCGGGAACAGCTCCGCAACGATCCGGGCCGACGGCGCGGCGGGAGACGGCTGCGAAAGCCTCAAGGCCTATTTCACCCCACTCGACCACGCATGACGCCCGCACGACAGGGCGGCCGCGACGGTGGGCGGCGGCACTCGTCACGGGAACAGCGTGGCGAGCCCGCGCCACGACCGCACTGATACCGGGAAACGCGCGTCACCAGCAAGGAGCCGGACCCGTCTATTTCGAGGAGGAGATGGACGTCGCCGTGCGAGGATCCGCGGCATGACGTCATCGAGGGTGAGCAAGGCTGACCGGCTCCGTCGTGCAGCCGGGTCGCAAGCTCTCGTACGCATCAAACGGTCTCCGCGCAACGCCGACCGAATCGACGGCATCGTCGTAGCGGTCGGCTCCAAATGGGCCTTGATCGCGCACACCGGTGATGGCGGCTTCTTCGAGGGCTTGATCGCCATCCGCGTCAAGGATGTGGTGACGGTCAAGAGGGACCTCTCGTTCGAGGAGCGCTTCGCCCGGACCCAGCCCGAGTGGCCACCCACCGCCCCAGCGAACCTCGACCTGGACACGACCGCGGGTCTGCTCAGAGGCATGAGCGCGATCTCGCCAATGATCGCCATCGAGCAGGAAAGACGGTTCCACTCGCGGATGGCGTGGATAGGTGTCGTCCACGAGATCACCAAACGGTGGCTGTGGCTGCGCTTAGTTCGCCCGAACGCCACATGGCGAAAGCGCCCGCTCGGCTACAAGCTCCGCCGAATCACCAAGGTCTTCATCTCAGATCGCTACCTGACCGCCCTCGCCGCCATCGCCGGGACCGGCCCCACGCACTGATCCCGTACGTCGGAATTCGCATCCGGCATCGGTGGCCTGTAATCGATCGAGGGATGTCGCTAACCTGCGCCGATGCTGGGGAGTCTCGCTGCTTTGGTAGCGGCCGCCGCGCTCGGTGGTGCGCCGATCGCGCTGGCCGCGCCGACCGAACCCGCGCCCACCGACGTGACGTCGGCGTGGAATTCCAGCGCGCACGACGGTGCGACGATCACCTGGAGCGAGACCGGGGACGTACGCAATCGGGTCGATATTGTCGCCGCTGACGGCACGACCATCGGGCAGAATCCGCAGTTCACGGAAGCGGGACAACCCAATGAGGTGCCGCTGCAGCCCGCATGAGGACGGGTCGATCCTCATGACCTGGGAGCCGGGCAAGGACAACGACCCCAACCCGGGGGACCCGCTCGACCTCCCGCCGGTGCTGCCGTACAAGTACATCCCGATCGCCTCGACGGTCTCCTTCGACGAGTACGACGAGCTCTCCGGGCCGACAGCGGCCCGTCAGCTCCTCGTGCCGTCCCGGCAATCGCCGGTCGACGTCGGACTGCGGGCCGTGCCGAACGAATGGCAGCAGTACGGCGGCTACCCCACCCTGTCCGTTCAAGGCACCGGGCTCACCGCGACCATCCCGCACACGGCGACCATCGGTGGCAAACTCACGATCAACGGCAAATCCGAGCGGCTCGTACGCTTCTGCTCGCACTTCTGGTGCCAGGTCGACACCTACGACGACGAGGGCCGCGGGCTCCAGGTGCAATCACGCACGTCGGCCGGCGCGGCGTGGCACACGGTCGCGACCACCAGGGCCGGAAAGACCGGCACGTTCAGCGTCAAGGTCCCGTTCACGGCCTCGGCCGACTACCGCGTGGTCGCACCCGTCGTCACCTGGAAGCGGTCGGACGGCGACCGCAAGCCGAGGTCGTACGCCACCACCGAGGCGACCGCCGTCGAAGGCGTGACGGGCGGCGAGGGCGGCGGCGGAGGTTTGCCGATCACCGGCGCCCCCGCTGCGTGGATCGCGGCGACCGGTGGCCTGCTCGTCCTGCTCGGTGGAGGGCTCGCGCTGATGGCCGGGCGACGGCGCGCGAGGCCCGTCAGCTCAGGAGATTCGCCTCCGGGAAGGGTCTAAGGGCCTTAGTTACCGGCGAGGAATGAAGGAATCGGAGGGCACCCAGACGGGCATGCTTGGATTCTGGCCATGGCCATCCACCTGCAGCGCCGCTCCGGTCACCCCGGGTCGCGCATCCTGAGCGTCGCCACGTACCGCCCACGGACCGAGGTGGGCAACGAGACGATCGCGGCCCTGATCGACTCGAGCGACGAATGGATCCGCCGCCGCTGCGGCATCGAGTCGCGCCGACGCGCCGCACCCGACGAGGACCTGGTCACGATGGCCGCGGCGGCCGCCTCCAAAGCTCTGGCCGGCGCCGGCGTCGATCCCCGCGACGTCTCGGCCGTCCTGGTGGCAACGATGTCCCACCGCGGCCGCGCGACCACTACGGCACCACTGGTGGCCGACGCGCTCGGCGCCACCGCGGCCGCCGCGATGGATCTGGGAGCGGCTTGCGCCGGATTCCCGTACGCACTTGCCACCGCCGACGCGCTCGTCGGCAACGGCTCGGCCGACTACGTGGTCCTGGTCGGCGCCGAGCGCATGACCGACATCATCGACGAGCGCGACCGCAGCACAGCATTCCTCTTCGGCGACGGCGCCGGCGCGGTGGTCATCGGTCCGGCACCGGCATGCGGCATCGGCCCGGTGGTCTGGGGTGCCGACGGCTCCGGCAGTGAGTTGCTGCGCTACGACGAGGAGGGCATCCTGCGCATGGCCGGCCCGGAAGTCTTCCGCTGGGCGACCTCCGTCATTCCCGGCCTGGCCAGGCGCGCGCTGGACGCCGCCGGCATCTCCGCGGACGACCTGGCGGCCTTCATCCCCCACCAGGCCAACCTGCGCATCACCTCGACCGCCGCCAAAGCCATCGGGCTCGGCCCGCACGTCCAGGTGGCCACCGACATCACCACCAACGGCAACACCGGCGCGGCCTCCATCCCCCAGGCAATGGCAGCCCTGCCCGACGCGACCGGCCCCGCATTGCTCGTGGGCTTCGGCGCCGGCCTCTCCTACGCAGCCCAGGTAGTCACATTGCCCTGACCTGCGCGGGATATCGAGCCATCGCGACTGAAGAGCATCGATGGGCAAACGTGCCAGTCATCTCGGCCCCGGCGGCACCACTTGACCTGACGCGGGCCTCCTGGATGACAAGAAGGGTGGTCCGCGGCCGTGCCATCGAAGTCAGTCCTCCGAGTGCCGTGCGCCGCTCAACACCGACAGTGCCGCCCAGCGGCACAGACCAGGTGTCGGATCTGCTGAGAACAGTGCGACCCGCTCAGTCTGAGTCTGGGGCGTCGCTGAATCTCAGCACTGGAATTGAGCTCCAGTTCACAAAAAGCTTCTCACCCGAGTTCAGGTCATCGTAGATTCCAACCTGCTGCATCAACGCATTAAGCCCGTGTATATCATAAGTGTTGTTGAGGCGCACCTTGATGCGGTAGGTCCGCTGCGCCGCATCGAACTCAACGTACTTTTCCAGCGACATTGCAATCCCTTCGATCATTTGAGCGCTGCGCGAGATATGGGTGCTGATGGCGACCGAGACGAATGTGGCCACGATCTGAGCCGACCGCCGAGGCTCGCTGCAAGGCGGTTGCGTCTACCCCGCCGCCGGCTGTCAAACCCTCCGGCGCAGCCACCGCCTGACCACGCCCACGGTCACGACCAACAGGACGAAAAAGAAGGCAGCGCGCCATTCATCCCCTGCAGTATTCCGGCCCGTATACGATGACATACCATAAAAGAAGTAGATTCCATCGACCAATAGCACTACAAGAAGTGCCTTGGTGTCGAATCCGACGCCACGCTTTTCCGGCAGTGAGTTGATGATCTGGTTTCCGGGGCCCTGGTTGGCATATACGCTGCCACCAGAATGGGGAGCATTCTGCTGCGTGTACCGCGGCGGATCATTCGGGTTATTGTGGTCATCGGAGAGGCCCATCGCACTCCTCACTTATTGTCTAAGTAGATCGTCTGGTCGCCACCTTGATTCGCGTAGACTGTGCCGCCGCCAGCCGGGGCGTTGTGCTGGGTCCACCGATCGGCCGGTGGTCGGTCAGTCGAGATGGTGGCGGGCTTGTCATTCCCGTGGCTGTTCGCGAGTACCTCGAACGCGAATGCGGCGGCATTTTGCGCGGCGACGGCCTGCCATTGCCGATCGTTCGCCTCAGTCTTGTCGCTCAGCAGGTCCGAGATCCCGCGCACAACAAGCGTGGCGACACCTTCGTTCACATATGCGCCGCGCAGGAATCCGTAGCTCTCCATATCGACGGCTAACGCGTCGCCGCAATACGCCGCTAGCAGTCGTGCGGTGTCCGACCGGTCGTGGGCTACGATCTTTCCTCCAGCCGCAACCGGCTTGACGAACGCCGCGGGGCGGGTCGTTGGCGGCGTTGGCTTGATCCGTTCCTGCCAGCGGGACCGGCGTACGACAGCCTGTGCGCGCTGTACCAATGCAAACGAAGGTGCCGACGTCTTGATCCGTGGCAGATAGATGCTGTTGCCGTCCTTGCCGGATTCGTAGTCGTAGACGGCGTCGGCCGCAACCACGTCCCCGTGCCGGACGTCCTTGCGGCCGCCTGCGATGCCAACGAACATCGCTATCCCCGGTTTGAACACAGCGACGGCGCGCTCCAGCAACACTCCGGCCGACGGGTTGCCGGGCCCGACCTGGGCCACCGCGACACGCCATGGCGTTCGCCCTTCGAATGTGCCGACATCGAAGAGCAGACCACGTTCGATGCGCTCGCTGGTTGGCGGCGACAAGTGTTCGACCACTGCGGCGTGTTCCAGTTCCAAAGCAGTCAGGACCACAGCCGTCGGCATATTTGGATACGGCATCTGTCAGCGTGCTCTCAGGGAATAGGTTTCGTGCGCGGCGAGCATCTGGCGCGCCGCATGGATGCCCCATTGTCCGTCAGTCCCGACGCTCTGCCCGGTGAACCGCGTACCGTCGCGCATCTGGGTGCAGAATATTGTCTCCGAATGGCCACCAAGAATCTTCTTGCGGCCCTCGATCAGCGAAAAACTCGCAATGTCGGCGAACCGCGTAACATCAACTCCGCCGTCCTGCAATAGAATGATGATGCGGCTGGCGGTGACCACCAGGGTGCCGAACGGGAAGTGGCATCGAGTGAAAGTAATGACCGTTTCATCTCCCAGCTCCCGTTCGAGTTCCAGAATTCGTCCTTCCGGGATTCTGGAACGTTCCTTTGGGGGCATTTCTCCCAGGATCCGCGCAACGTTCGACATATCTGCCTCTCGACGTGCTCTCGCCGTGCCACGTATCGTGTCCGGCTACCACAGCGACGTCATCGACCGGCCGCAGGCAACTCGCGAACTTACGGTCCCTTTCGGACGCAGGACAGCGGCTTCGATGCAACGATCGACGCTACGAGCACGGATGATCGGCAGTGGTCCACGCAGAGCGGACGGAACCGTGACCAGACCGGGCGAACCCGTCCGGGTCATTCCGAACCCAGCCGGTCCGGTATATCGATCTGACTTTCCTGGTGGCGGTGCACCGACGGGTACGGCCGAGGCCGAAGAGCAATCTTCTGTCGTACCGCTGGGGCAGGTTCGCGGCGTTCAAGAGGAAGGTGATCGCGGTCCCAGAGGTTCCCGTCCGGTAACGCGTCACGTGCAAACTGGGTCGCACGACAGTTCGTCGGACCGGCTGGAAGGCATCCTCACATGCCGCTGATCGCGCTCGTTGCTGGGTGGCAAGCCGCCACGTTCGGCGGGCTGGCAAAGCCCCCTGAGCGGCAGAGGTAGTTGCCTATCACCATGCCGTGGTGGGCACGTTGGTGCTACTCGTCGTTGCCCGACCAATCGCCGGGCAGCGCGCGGCGCACCGCAGCAAGCTCGTCCGGTGAAACGGCGCCCGCCCACAGCCAAGTCCCAGGGTCCTCCCGCAGGGTCGACCTCAAGCTGATGCGGCGCCAGCAGCCGATCCTGGACACTGGTCAAATCACGACGTCTACCCACCAGCCCGTATGCCGTACGCAACGACGCCGGCAGCGAGAAGCCCAGCCGCGTCTCCGCCTCTCGGAGATCGTCGTCGCCCCAACCGTCGCCGGCCACAACAGGGCTCGCATACTCGGCCGCGAACAACCGGATGAACCGCCACGCACCTACCGCATCACGCGAACCTCGATCAAGCTCGACATGAAGATCGAAATCGGCTCCCACAACGGGACACCGTAACTACGCCGGCCCGCCTCAGCGAATCACGTATCCGTATCCGGCTCTGCCGCCGATCGTGCGTGCAGACTCCGTCGGCGGCCTACCTCGGTACCCTCGCGGACATGCAGATCCGGCTCGGACGTGGTGATGACGTCACTGGCGTCATCGTGACCGAACCGACCCTGGTGGGGCGGCAGACGTTCGTAACCATGGTGGAAGCCGGCGACTGGGCGGTGGAGCTCACCGAGCCTTTGACGTTGGAAGCGGACGACCACATCTGGATACGCGGCGCCGCCGTCTTTGTGCAGCGTCCGAACGGCAGCCCCGTACGCCATGAAGGAGAAGGTGTCTGGCTTTGCCGATAGCCGGTGGAACGAGCCCGACTCTGCCAGTCGACATCCTGATCTAGCCGCGATCCGCTCGCTGCACAACAGCTCAGGACGGCCGACTGCCCGGCCATCGGCCCGGCGCTTCGGGAACTCAACCCGCTGAGCCGACCGTCCGCCGACGCACACCTTGGCGCCGGCGTCAGGGCTGGGGTGCGCCGTTCTCACCAGTACGTTCCCGGATCGTTTCACCACTTGATGACACCCTGCCGTCGGAGGTCAGGGACAACTGCCGGGTAACGATTGCCCGCCGTAGCGGGATGCCGGGATGAGCATGTCGCACAGGCGCCGCACCGCTTGGTCCGGATCGAGGTGCCAGAGTGTGACGGTCCAGTCATTGGCGCCGGCGGCCAAGGTGCCACTGTCTGGAGAGAACTCCAGCTGGCCGTTCTGGTTGCTGTTGGCCCGGACCTCGGCGATCAGGTTGCCGGTGTCGGCCTGCCAGAGCCGGACGATGTCGTTGTCGTTGTCCGTAGCGGTGGCCACGGTACGGCTGTCCGGTGACCAGGCTACCCGGGACAGCGGCACGGGGTGCTCGCCGATCGTGCGGACCGGGTTCAGGCCGTCGACCCGCAGCACCGGGGCCTTCTTCCCGCGCGCCAGCGCCACGAATGCGCTGTCCGGGCTGACGGCGATCTCGTTCACCGGGCTGCCCGGCAGATCACGCCGGTCGACCAGGGTCAGCTCGGGTAGACGGTACCGCCAGATGGCCGCGTCCTGCGGTTGACTGTGGTCGGCGGGTGAGTGGTTGGACGCCACGAGCAGATAGCGCCCGTCTGGGGTGAATTCCTCGGCGATGGACACGTGCTCAGGCAGTTTGAGGGAGGCGCGAGGCCGCAGGGTACGGGCGTCCCACACCTGGACGTCCGGGTCATCGCGTTCCTGTTCTTCTTGCGCCGAGTACTTCACGTCGGGGTTGCGGAAGTTGGTGACCACGGTGAGCAGCGACCCGTCCGGCGAAAATCGCACGTCCCCGGGGTAGAGGGTCGGGTCGATACGGAGCGTGCCACGCAACCGGTGAACCGGGTCGTAGATCAGGATCCGGCCGTCGGCGAAGGTGGCCGCGAGGGAGCCATCCGGTGCGTATGCCAGGCCAAGAGGTCCGCCGTCGCCCGGCACCGTGATGGTGTCGCGCAGGGAGCTGGTCCGCGGATCCCAGATCCGGATGACCGGGTCGGCGCTGCCGGTGGCGAGTTGCTGCCCGGTGGCGTCGAACGCCAGGTAGCCGATGATCTGCGGGTGCGGTAGCTGATCGGTGCCGAGCCGGATCAGCTGAGGCGGCGCGGATGCGCTGGTGATCGCGAGCAAACGGTCGTCGGGGGACAACGCCAGATCCGACGGGACGGATGAGAATCCGCGCACCGGTTGGCGAGGGCCGCCGAGGGTGAGGGCGAGAATCTCGCCGGGCTCGTTGCCGCCGACGATCGCGGTGCCGTCACGAGTAACCGCTACCACCGCGCCGAGCTCGCCGAACTCGGAATCGTCGAGGGTTTCCGGTCGCCATCCGGTCGCGGCGCGCCAGGCGCGCACGGGCTCGTTCGTCGCACCGCCGAACAGCGTGCCGTCCGCAGCGAACCCGACGCTCCGCACCGTGGATCCCAGCGTGGCAAGCCGCCGTCCGTCGGCGCGACGCACCACCTCGGCGTTGTCCGTGCCGACCACCGCCAGATACTTCCCGTCCTGGCTCACCGCGAGCCTGACAGCACCCGGGACGCCGGTACGGATCGAGCCGAGCACGTGGCCGGTCGCCGGATCCCAGGCGGCGACCGAGCCGGCCGGAGTCACGTCGGAACGGCTGGCCACCACCGCGGAGGCGTCGGGCAGCCAGGCGACCGCGCCGATTCCGGGTAGCCGCCGCCGAAGACTGCCGCCCGGCACGTCCCAGATCGCGACGCCATCGACCGCCGCAGCCCCGCCTGCCAGGTAACGCCCGTCCGGGGAGAAGCTCAGCGACAGCAACAGCCGCTCTTCGGCCGGATGCCGCAGTTCCCGGCCGACCTGCCGCTGAGTCACGCTGTCCCAGAGCTGGACCCGCCCGTCCGCGAAGCCCACCGCGACCAGCCGAGCGTCCGGGCTCACCGCGACGGCCACCGCTCCGGGCTCCGAGCCGAGCTGCCCCGAGACAACCGCATGCTGGGCGAACAGCAGGGCACCGCGAGCTTCGGCGGTGTCGGCTGCCTGCCATGCCCGTAACGCGTCCCGCACCGACCTGTCCGGCTCCGCCAAGAACTCGGCGCGGGATTGCGCCGCGTACTGCCGTGACGTCGCATACCGCCGTTCCAGGTCCGCCTGGACCCGCTGCCGCCAAACCACCAGTCCGCCGACGCCTACGAGCACCAGGGCGGCGGCAAGCCCGGCGACCAGTTGCCGCAGCCGCCGGTTGCTGCGCTGTTGCGCCAGCTCCTGTGCCTGAGCCGCCACCTCCGACGCGGCCAGGAAACGCCGTTGCAGCGGCGACACCTCACCATGGTCGGCGGCCCACTCCCGGGCGGCCGCCAATCGTGCACCCCGGTACAGCGCGTCGGGGTCCTCGCCGGTTGCCGACCACTCCGCGGCGGCCTGAGCGAGCCACTGCCGCAGCAGGATCTCCTCGCGCGCCTCCACCAGCCAGCCGGCCAGCCGCGGCCACCCGGTCAGCAACGCCTCATGGCTGATCTCCACCGTGCCTTCCCCGGTGGTGACCAAGCGCGCCTCGATCATCGGGCGAAGCACCACCGCGTCGGTCTCCAGCGGGGTGGAGCGACGACGGACCGGCCTGTCGTCCACGACGGTTACCAGACTGAGCAACGCCGCCCGCATCGCCGTGCGCGCGGCGTCGTTCAGGTCGAGATAGATGCGCTCGGCCGTCTCCGCGACGGCCCGGCGGATGCTGCCGGTCCGGCGATAGCCGTTCACCGTCATGGTGGCGCCCTCGCGGCGCTCCCACGTGGCGCGCAGAGCGTGACCCAACAGTGGCAGCGCCCCCGGTGGATAGTCAGGGGCACCTAGATCAGTGAGCAGCAGTTCCTCAAGCCCGGGCTCGATGGCAAGACCTGCCTCGGTGGCGGGCTCGCGAATGGCCCGGCGGAGGTCCTCCCCGCCCAGCGGACCCACCACGACCTGCCCGGCGCCGAGCATGGGAACCATGGGCGCCAGCTCTGTGCACTGCGGGTAGAAATCGGCGCGCACCGCAACAATCAACAATGCGGGGCGAGACGCAGCGAGCGCTTCCACGAACGCCGCCCGTTCCGCCGGGTCGGTGCACTGGGTGAAGATTTCCTCGAACTGGTCGACCAGGATGACGAAACGGTCGGTCTCGAGCGCACCAACCCGACCGGTGTACTCGGCCAGCGGGTTCGCGCCGGGCGTCATGACCAGCCACGGCCAGCCGGCGACCTCCTTACCGAGACCGTTGTTCGCCACCGCAGGCCATACTCCGGCCCGCAACAACGACGACTTACCGACACCCGAGACACCGACCACCACCAGCGGCGGCCCGCCGACGAGCTGCTCACTGAGCCGCCCGAGCAACTCGTCGACCAGAGTCTCCCGGCCCCGGAAGAACCGCGCCTCCAGAGCATCGAAGCTCGCCAACCCGGGATAGGGCGAAACATCCATGTCCGCGGGAGGCACCGCCGTCACTCGGACACCTGCCTGCCGATCGGTCAGATCCTGCTGGATCCGCGCCGTGACAACCAGCGACTGACGCAACATGTCCGTCTGCAACCGCTGCTCGCGGGCCTGCTCCGCGAGCTGATGACCGATCTGCGCAAGCGATCGGCTCGCCTCTCTCGCCAAGACGTCGAGCGACCCGAAGGCGGCGGCCAGTTCCGCCCGGCCCTGCTCATCGGCAGCCCGCAAAGCAACGTCCACCGCGTCGATCGCCGTCAGCAGACCGGCTACCTCCTCGCGCAGCGCGACGTCACCAGCCTCCAGCCGAGCCAGCAACTCGCCGGCGACAGCCTCCCGCCACTCCTCCTGCGAGACCACAGACCTGTCACCAAGCCGGCCCGCAGCCGACGCCAGCGCGTCGGAGAGGTAATTGCTACCCATCCCCCCGAGCTGACCAAGCGCCGCGGCATACTCAGTCGACGCACCGAGCGCAGCACCCGCGACCGGCGCGACCGCCGACGCGGCAAGAAAAGCGACGATGCTGTACGGACCCGCCCGACGCAACCCTGAGCCGACGGTACGAGCCCACGACCGTATAGCGGCACGGGACTTCTCGACCGGCGTCGCGGTGATTTTCATCGATGCAATCGTTGCACAATCACGCCACCAGGTACGGGACTCAAATCATCAGTCTCGATCGAGCGGCAAGCGGGAAGCCCGGTCAGATCAGCGATCCGTAGCCCTCGTCCCCACGCGTGCCGCAGACCCACCGCAAGATCGTCGAATATTCGCAGCTCAACGCACATCCTGCGGCCGGATTGCTGGCGTGCTTTGCCGCCGTCCGCGAGTGTGCGATTCTGCGTAGTGTTTCGGTGACACCCGGTGATCAATGTGGAGGGTTCAGGCTTCTGATGGTCGATGTAATCGTGGCGGCGTTGGCCGCGGGTGCGACGGCGGGGGTGTCCGGCACGGCATCGGAGGCCGTCAAGGACGCCTATGGAGTGTTGAAGGCGCTGCTACGGCGCAGGTTCACCGGCCGTGAGGCGGCTCGGGCAGCGCTGGAGGCGGAGCAGACCGAGCCTGGAGTGTGGCAGGCCGCGATCGGTCAGGATTTGCAGGACTGCGGGGCCGCGACTGATGAGCAGGTTCTGGCGGCGGCACGGGAACTGCTGTCCCTTGTTGATCCGAGGGTGGGCGCGACATTCACCATTGGCTCGGTGCAGGGTGCGGCAGGTCAGTTCAACGCGCCGGTGTCGTTCGATATGCGGAGCCAGCTCCCCCCACCACCGCCGGTAGCCGGGTAGCGGCGGTTGCCGGCAGCGATCTGCTTGCCTCCGCACCGCCCCCGGTGGAGAGGACAACTGTTCACGGGGCGGCTGGAGTGTTTCTTGGCCCGGTGACTGTGGGTGGCCGGGAAGGGGTGTCGTGGCCGCACCGGGTCGGCGCGGTGCCGCGTCTGGCGGTGCGACGACAGAAGCGTCCGGCGGACGACCTGCTCGCCGCCGCGGTCGCGGCGGGCGGGACGGCGGTGGTGTGTCAGGTGCTTGCCGGTATGGGCGGTGTCGGAAAGACCCAGCTCGCCGCTGGTCTGGTTGAGCGTCTGTGGCAAGCCCGGAAGCTCGATTTGCTGGTGTGGGTGAGCGTGGGCAGCCGCGACGGTGTGCTCAGCGCCTACGCCCAAGCCGCGGCCGAGGTGACCGGACTGGAAGACCGCAATCCGCAGCAGGCGGCGGAGCGACTGCTGGCCTGGCTGGCCTCCACCGGCAGGCGGTGGCTGGTAGTGCTCGATGATGTGGCCGACCCACAGGACATGGCTGGATTGTGGCCACCTGATACGCGGTCGGGACGGACCATAGTGACCAGCCGCCGGCGGGACGCGGCTCTTGTCGATGGTCGGCAACTGGTCGATGTAGGCGTGTTCACCGCGCTGGAGGCTGTCGACTATTTACGGACCCGGTTGGGTGAACAGCCGCACCGCCTGGACGAGGCCGACCGGCTCGCCGCTGACCTGGGCTACCTACCTCTGGCCTTGGCACAGGCTGCCGCTTACCTGCGCGATCTGGACCTGACCTGCGCAGGCTACCGGCGACGTCTGCATGCGCGGCGGTTGGACCGATTGCATCCGGCGGTACTGCCTGACGGACAGCAGCGGGCTGTTGCTGACACCTGGGGTCTGTCGATCGATGCGGCCGACCGGCAGACCGGTGGGTTGGCAGCGATCGTGCTGAAAATGGCCGCCCTGCTCGACCCTAACGGTATCCCGATCCGGCTGTTCACCACCGATGCCGCGCTCGGCTACTGGCGGCGGCAGCTCCGCCGGGAGGTGGATGCCGACGACGTCCACGACACGATCCGGGCTCTGTATCGGCTCGGTCTGGCCGAGACCACCGCCGATCCCGACCTCGACGACCAGCTGCTACGGGTCCACGCACTGGTGCAGCGCGTAGTGCGGGAGAATACCGACGAACCGGTGCATGCCCCACTCGCCCGCGCCGCAGCCGACGCCCTCATCCAGGCCTGGCCCGAGACCGAACGCGACACCGCAACCAGCCGGCTCGCGCAGCTGCTTCGAGCGAACGCCACTAACCTGACCGCTGTCACGGCCGACCATTTGTGGTGCACAGCCGACGGCACTCCGGCCGCACACAGCGTGCTGTTCCGAGCCGGGAAAAGTCTCGGAGAGATCGGCCTGGCCGATGCCGCACGCGATCACTACCAGCAACTGCACACCACCAGCCTGCGGGTACTCGGCCCGGACCACCGGGACACCCTGATCATCGGCAGCGATCGCGCAGGGTGGCAGGGTGTGGCTGGTGATCCGGCCGGGGCAGCCGCCGCGTACGAACGGCTGCTCACCGACCGGTTGCGGGTACTCGGCCCAGACCACCCGGACATCTTGACCACCCGTGGCCAACTCGCCCGGTGGCAGGGCGCCGCGGGGGATCCGGCCGGGGCTGCCGCCGTCTCCGAACAGCTGCTCACGGATCTGTTGCGGGTGCTCAGCCCAGACCATCCGAACACCCTCGCCGCCCGCCACAGCCTCGCCTACTGGCGAGGTGCCGCGGGGGATCCGGCCGGGGCCACCACCGCCTCCGGACAGCTGCTCACCGACCGGTTGCGGGTACTCGGCCCAGACCACCCGCACACTTTGACCACCCGCCACAGCCTCGCCAACTGGCGAGGTGCCGCAGGGAATCCGGCCGTCGCCGTCACCGCCCTGGAGCAGCTACTCATCGACCAGTTGCGGGTGCTCGGCCCGAACCACCCGGACACCCTCGCCACCGGCCAGAGCCTCGCCAACTGGCGAGGTGCCGCAGGGAATCCGGCCGCGGCTGTCACCGCCCTGGAGCAGGTATTCACCGATGTACTCCGGGTACTCGGCTCTGACCATCCGGATACTCTGGCCACCCGCCACAGCCTCGCGCACTGGCACGGCGCCGCAGGGAATCCGGCTGCCGCCGTCACCGCCCTGGAGCAGCTACTCACCGACCAGTTGCAGGTGCTCAGCCCGAACCACCCGGACACCCTCGCCACCCGCCACAGCCTCGCCAACTGGCGAGGTGCCGCAGGGAATCCGGCTGCCGCCGTCACCGCCCTGGAGCAGCTACTCACCGACCGGTTGCGGGTGCTCGGCCCGAATCACCCGCAAACCCTGAAAACTCGCCGCAGTGCCGCCAGTTGGCGCGGTGGCGCCGGGGATTCGGCCGGGACTGCCGCCGCATATGAGCATGTACTCACCGACCGGTTGCGGGTGCTCGGCCCGAATCACCCGCAAACTATTTAGCCAACTCGGCCAGGGGTGGCGCACTGTGGGAGAGGCGGAACAAAGTCAGCCCACGGCATTCGAGGTCGTAGCCGGGATCGAACCGGCGTGTTCCGCTTTGCGGGCGGCTCCCTCACCACTCGGGCATACGACCGTGCGTGCCCCCGGCTGGACTCGAACCAGCGGCCCCGGCGCTCGGAACGCCGTGCTCTTTCCGCTGAGCTACGAGGGCGAAGTGTCGCCGGGTGGAGTCGAACCACCGGCCGCCGCCTTATCAGGGCGGTGCTCTACCTGCTGAGCTACGGCGACGTGAAACGCTGCGGAATTCGATTGCGCGCCGGCCCGCGGCCGCACCTAATAGCTCCATGATTGCTGGAGACGTCACCAGAGCCGCGACCCTCGCCCGCGAGACGCTCGCGGCAGCCGTCGGGCTCGACTGGGAACAGCCCGCCGACGAGCTGGAGTGGAGCTGTTGGGAGACCGTCGAGCACATGATCGACGACCTTTTTGCGTACGCCGCTCAGCTCGCCCCGGCGCACCCGTCGACCACGACGCACGTGCCGTTCGGCTGGCAGCATTTCCGTGAGGGCGGCCCGGAGCTGACCGTTTTCGTCGACCGCAAGGAGGGCCCGGCCGGGCTGCTGCACGTCTTCGAGGCGTCCGCGGCCATGCTCGCGGCCCAGGTCGCCTACGTTCCGCCGGACCGGATTTCGTTCCACTGGTACGGGCCGTCCGACGCGTCCGGCTTCGCCGCGATGGGGGTCACCGAGATCCTCGTCCACACCCACGACGTGGCCGCCGGTCTCGGCCTCGACTGGTCGCCGCCGGCGGACCTGTGCACCGGGGCGCTGCGCCGCCTGTTCCCGGACGCGCCCGCCGGACACGAGCCGTGGCCGACCCTGCTGTGGTCCACCGGCCGGACGGAGCTACCTGGTCATCAACGGCGGACGTCGTGGAAGTGGGACGGCACTCCTACCTGATGAAGAACGCTGCGGGCGGAGGACTCGAACCTCCAACCTCCCGGTTCAGAGCCGGGTGTGCTGCCCATTGCACCAGCCCGCATCCGGCCGGCGGGGTGATGGCCCGCCGGCCGTTCTCAGCGCCGGGACAGCACGGCCCACTGCCGTGCCCACGGACAAAATCCGGTCACCCGTTTGCGCTGATCGATTACTGGAGCGGCTGGCCGGCCTCGAACCGGCGACCTCCACCATGGCGAGGTGGCGCTCTTCCCGCTGAGCTACAACCGCATGCATTGTCATCCGCTGTGGAGTTGTCAAGGAAACAAAAAAGCCGCCGCCCCGGATCGGGAAAGGCGGCGGCACGAGCCGAGAAGGGCGCTGCTAAATGCGCCACCTGCCGCCGGTAGGAGAGCCGGACTGCTGAATACAGCCGATCGTGGCTTGCCGGAACATCCGCTTCTCCCTGCTCGGTCGTCGGTGGTGATCCATACGGTAAAGACCCCCGGGGCGGCGGGCAACGCATTTACCGCCGGCCTGAAAGAATCAAGAGCGTGACAGTACGGCGTACGATCGCGGCCCTGACCTGCGCGGAATGGCACCCGGACAAGACCGGAACGGTCCTCGCCCTGCACGGCCTGACCAGCACGTCCCAGGCGTGGGCGAGCCTGGCCGCCGCGCTGCCGGAGGCCCGTGTGATCGCCCCCGACCTGCCCGGTCGCGGCGGCTCGGTGCGGGTGACCGCCGGCCCGGGTCTGGCCGGGCACGCCACGGCAGTGGTCGCGCTGGCCGACGAGCTGGAGCTCACCGACGTCACGCTGATCGGCCATTCGATGGGCGCGTTCCTGGCTCCGCTGGTCGCCGCGGCCCTGGACGATCGCGTACGCCGCGTGGTGCTGGCCGACGGCGGCGTCTCCCCCGACCCGTCCCCGCTGATGTGGCCCCCGCTGGTCCGGACAGCCTTCCGCGCCCAGGGCCGATCGCTGGGCCGCCGCTGGCCGAGCACCGACGCCCTGGTCGCCGCGGCCGAGGGCCGGGCCCTGCGCCACCGCCCCGACCTGTGGCCGGTGGCCCGCGAGCGAGCGGCCTACCTACTGGGGAACGAGACCGGCGGCCGGGCCCGACTGGATCGCCGCCGTCTGGTGGAGGACGCCACCGACGCGCTGACCGGCGAGCCGACTCTCCCCGCCGTACGAAATCTGAATTTTCCGGTTCATCTGATCGCCGCCCGCCATGGAGCCCATGACCAGGCCAAACCGCTCCTGAGCGATGCCGCCCTGACCAGGGCCGCAACGCAGGTGCCCCGGCTGACCAGCGAGCGGGTCGATGCCAACCACATCACCCTCCTGGCCGACCCGGCGCTGGCGCTCGCGGCTTAGCCCGGGAAGACTGGTCACGATGAAGGTCGTCGTCTGGATCACCGAGGGCACCTGGCAGTCGGTGGTGGACGCGGTCCGCGACCTGCCCGCTGCCGACATCACGCTCCTGCACGTGATCGACGTGCACACCGTGCAGGCCGTCGCCGGTTCGCGGGCGGGCCTTCTCGGCCGCGGCCGGAGCTACGACGCGGCCGGCCCCGCCGAGCAGGTCCTGACCGACGCCCAGGCGGAGCTGCTGGCCGCGGCGCAGGCGAGATTGGGCCGCCCGGCGCAGCTGGAGAGAAGGCAGGGCCGGGTCGAGCGCGAGGTCATCGCCGCCTGCGCCGACGCCGGCCTGCTGGCCCTGGCCCGGGACGGTGACCACACCCGGCTCGGCCCGCACAGCCTCGGCCACCACGCCCGCTTCGTGATCGACCATGCCCCTTGCCGGGTGTTACTGATCTGGCCGGACGAGCCGCCGGACCTGTCCACGGTGCCCCCGCCCCCGCACTGACCTGCACGGCGGGGGCCGCCCGGCGGATCAACCACGCCACAAGATCTATTTGCATATTCGGTGAAAGATTCAACCGAATGTCCATGGTCAACGACTGCGGGTGACGACCATGATTGCTCGATGCCCGGACGTCATCGCCACCTTCAGCGCACCGGACTCGTCGTCACCGCCGCCGCCCTCTCCATCGCCGTGATCACCGGCGGCGCCTGGGCCGGTTACCACGAGCTCTCCGGCAAGAAGTGCACCGCTCCCGTGAAGCTGCAGGTGGCCGCGGCCGCCGAGATCGCCCCGGCGATCAAGACCACCGCCGACGCCTGGACCAAGAAGGATGGCAGCTGCGTCACCGTCGCCGTGACGGCGGCCGGGCCGGCCGAGATGGCCGCCGCGATCGGCCAGCGGCACGGCGTCAGCCTGGAGGGCGTCGGTTCGGGCAAGCTCGACCCGTCCGGCATCGACGCCTGGATCCCGGATTCGAGCACCTGGCTGCTGCGGCTGGCCTCGGAAGCCCCGGGCTTCGTGCCGACCAGCCTCGGCTCGGTCGCGGTGAGCCCGATCGTCCTGGCCGTGCCGGAGCCGGCCGCCAAGACCCTGGGCTGGCCGGCCAAGACCCCGGCCCTGCCCGATCTGGTGAAGCGGATCGCCGCCGACAAGACGCTGCGGGCCGGCATCGTCGACCCGGGCCGGGACGCGACCGGCCTGGGCGGCCTGCTCGCGGTGGCCGGCGCGGCCGGCACCGGCACGTCCGCCGCCACGCTGAAGGTCGGCGCGATGCGGGCTCTGGCCGCCAACAGTTCCAGCATCCGCAGCGACATGACGCAGAAGTTCGGCACCACCGTCGGCCTGGCACCGCTGTCCGAGGCGGACGTGATCGACTACAACCGGAGCGGCCCGGAGACCCCGCTGGCCGCGCTCTACCCGCAGCCGGCCTCGGTGGTCCTGGATTACCCGTTCGCGGTGATGCCGGGCGTCGACCCGGAGAAGGCGAAGGCCGCGACCGGCCTGCGCACCGCCCTCGCGTCCGCCGCCTTCGTGGCCGAGCTGGCGAGGGCCGGCGTCCGCGGGCCGGGCGGCGAGGCCGGCGCCGGTTTCGCCACCCCGGAGAATGCTCCGGCGGCCATCCCGCCGGTCGCCACCAGGGATCCGAAGGTGGTCACCGCCGCGATCACCCAGCTGCTCGGCAGCTGGACCGCGATCACCCAGCCGGGCCGGATGCTCGCGGTCTTCGACGTCTCCGAGTCGATGAAGGCAACGGTGCCGACGGCCGGCGGCCTGACCCGCGCGCAGCTGACGCAGGGGGTGGCGCGACAGGGCCTGGCGCTGCTGGACGACCGCTGGTCGGTCGGCAACTGGACGTTCTCGACAAACATGGTGGGCAAGCGCCCCTGGGTGGAGAACCTGCCGATCTCCCCGTGCGCGACAAAACGTGCCGCGATGCTGACCGCCATCGACAAGATCGTGCCGAAGGAGGGCGGCGACACCGGCCTCTTCGACACCGCCCTGGCCGCCTACCAGCGGGTGCAGGAGGGTTGGCAGGCCGGCGTGTCCAACTCGGTGGTGATCTACACCGACGGCAAGAACGACAACCCGGGCGGCCTCGACGTCGACCAGGTGGTAGCCAAGATGACCAAGCTGCGTGACCCGAACCGCCCGGTCCGCATGATCATCATCGGCATGGGCACGGCGATCGACCGAGAAGAGCTGGAAGCGGTGACAAAGGCGGCCGGCTCCGGCGGCGTCTACATCGCCACCGACCCCGCCAAGATCGGCGAAATCTTCCTGGAGGCCATCGCGAGCCGCAAGGGCGCGTAGCCGATGGAGTACGCCGGCGCCGGGACAACCGAACAATGGCGCCCACCCGCATATAAGTTCGCGGATGGGCGCAAAGATGCTCGCATTTCTCGCGGCGCCGGAGTCGCCTTTTCGAGTGAATACTTCCGGGCCGGACATACGCTCGGCGGTGCAGCCCGCGCCGCGACGGTCATGACCCTCGCGGCGCGCTCGGTTTAGGACGAGGACCAGGACCATCCGGCTCACCAGGGTCGTCCGGGCCGGCGGCATCGTCCGCGTCCTCCTCGCCCTGACGAAGTGCCCGAATCACCCGGCGAGCAGCCTCGCGCCTGGACGGGCTGCGCGACCACAGACTGACTCCGACGGCCACGATAACCGCGGTCTCCTCGACCAGGCGAGCCAGCATCAGAAGCGTGAACGGGTCAGGCAGTTCGAACACGTCGTCTCCTTGGGGTATCCGATCGACTACACCTCCAAGGCTGAATTAGGCGCCGGTCAACCAAAAGGCTTCCCGATGCGATACCAACTTGTCTTGACGACCTCTATTCGCCCGGTCGTTGTCTAATTCCGCGTCCACCGGTTGTCAGTTGACTGGCCGAGATGATCAATCGTAGGCACGGGACAATGGCCGTCACCCGTCCGGGCGATCTTCCAAATCTGACAAGGAATGTCAAATTTTGGCTCGCCGGTCCCATTGTGGACGCCGATCGCGGCATGGAAACCTGGAGCTTGACAAAAACTGAGGAGACGTCCCGGTCGGAGCGTGTCGAGTGGCAATCCCGCTGCCGGGTCTTGACAAGCTGCCCGACGGGCCTCTGCGTGCGTTCGTCACGGCCGTGCATGAGGTTTATGACGGCGCCGGACAGCCCGCCGCCCGGCTGATTGCCAAGGCCACAGTGGAGCTCCCGGTCCACGAGTTCCATTCCGTCTCGCACGAGACGGTGAGTGCCACGCTGCGGGCCAGCACGGTGCCGGCCTGGGAGAAAGTCCGGGCGATACTGCGCGTGCTCGCTTCGATGACACCCGTCGAGCGTGATTTCCTGGCTCTCGAGCAACGGATGATCGAGCTGTGGCAATCGGCCCGGCACGAGTTGCAGGAAGTGGAGCTCGGCGCCGTTGCTCCCACGCCCCGGCCGATTCCGAGGTCATCGACGCCGGTCACGCTGCCGAGCCAGGCCGCGCCGCCGGCCGCCACCCGCCCGCCCGCCACCCCCGGGTTCGTCGGCCGCTCGGCGCTACTCGAGTCGATCCACGCCGCCCTGGCCACCGGGCCGGATGTGCGGCTGGTCCTGCACGGGCCGATCGGGTCGGGCAAGACACAGACCGTCCTGCAATACCTCACCCTGTCCCCCGATCCGGATCGCTCCGTCTGGTGGGTGCCGTCCTCCTCGGCGGATGCGGCCGCGACGTCCTTGATAGAGCTGGCGGCGGTGCTCCGGATCGAGCTGCACCACCGCGTCGACCGCACGCTCGACCTGGTGCTGGACGAGCTGGAGTCACAGCACTTTCCGTACTTGATGATCTTCGATGGCCTCGACGAGCCGGAGATGCTTCGCCTGGTCCCGAACGGCGGCCACGTCATCATCACCACCCGCGATCCCTCGCTCGGCGACGACGGGTCGACGACCGGCATCGAGATTCCAGACCTCGAGCCGGGCGAGGCGGAAGAGCTCCTGCGGGATCACGACCCGGAGGTGGACGACGAGCAGGTGAAGCACACCCTCGAGACGTACGGGCGGAGCCCGCTGGCGCTCCGGCAGACGATTGCCTGGTCGCGGGCGGCCGGCATCTCCTTCGGCCCGGTGGACGGCGTCAACCCGGCCGACCTGCTGACCACCACTCCGGCCGAGGGGTACGGACGCACCGCCTCGCTGGCCCTGCTCTTCGCCCTCGACCGGCTCGAGGCAGCGAGCAACCCGGCGCTGCTGCTCCTCGAGACGCTCGCCTGTTTCGCCCCGGTGCCGGTTTCCAGGGATCTGCTCGGCCGGAGCGCGACCGCACAGACGGACGAGGTCCTCGCCGGTTTTCCGCGCGACGAGGTGACTCTCAACAAGGCGATGGCCGAGCTTCGCCGGCGTGGCCTGACCCGGCTGACCGCGGACGGCCAGCGGATCGAGTTGCTCCCGCTGGCACGGCTCGTCGTCCGGCGGGCGCTGTCCGGCAAGGAGCGGGACCAGGCCCGGGCCCGCGCCCACGCCGTGCTGGCCGCCGCGAACCCCGGATGGCCGGACGACCGGCCGCCGGCGGCGGACACGTACTACTGGGAGATCGCTGCCCACGTGGACGCAACCGGGCTGGTGTCGGCCACCGGCCTCCGGGCCCGCGAGGCGGTCTACCACCAGATCCGATTCAGATACCTGTGCGGCGACTACTCCGTGGCCTGCGACCTCGGCGAACTGGCGCACGCCGCCTGGCGCGTCGGTAACGACCCGTCCCAGGACGACCATCTCGTGCTCCGGACCTCGCAGGAGTTGGCCAATGCGCTACGGGCAGCCGGACGATACGAACGAGCCGGCGCCCTGACCCGTACGGCGATGAGTCAGCTCCGTGTCGACCCGGCGTACGGCGAGAGCCACCCGTACAGCGTCGCCGTGGCCGCCAGCCGGGCGGCGGACCTGCGCATCGCGGGCGACTACGCCCGCGCGCACGAGTTCGACCGGGAGACCCTCGCGCAATGCGAGGAGAATTTCGGTGCCGACCATCCGCGGACCACCATGAGCCGGCACAGACTCGCGATCAGCCTGCGGTTGACCGGCGCCTTCCGGGCCGCGGAGCAGGCCGATCGCGCCGCATTGCGCCAGCACCGGGACAGGTTCGGCGACGACAACTGGCGGACCCTGCTCTCCATCAACGCGCTCGCCGAGGACCTCAACGGGCAGGGCCGCTACCAGGATGTCCTCGACGAGGTGGAACCGATGCTGGCACGCATCGAGACACGGCAGCGAACGCGGATGGATCGCGGGTTGATGCTCGCCCGGCGCACGCTGGCCCTGGCCCGGCGCGGAACCGGGCTGCTGCCGGAGGCACTGGAGTTGCTGGAGTCCGCCTACGTCGAATGCGCGGCGCTTTTCGGCGAACGTCACGAGTATCCGCTCGCGTTACGGATGAGCCATGCGAACACACTTCATCTCCTGGGCCGCACGCAGGAGGCTATCGACGAGGTCTCGCTGGTCCTCGGCTGCTATCGCGATCTTTTCGGCTCCGGCAATCCGCTGACCGTCGCCGCCGATATCAATCTGGCGAACGCGTTGCGGGCCAAGGGCGAAATCATGCGAGCGATGCGGATCGACGGTGCGAGCAGCGAGACGCTTATCGACAGGGTGGGTCCTGACCACCCGTTTTCGGTGGCCGCTGCGGTCAATCTGGCATCCGACTATGCGCGCGCCGCACACCCGAATCGGCTGACCGCTTCCCGGCGGGCCTTCGAGCTCGCGAAGAAAGCACACCCGCGACAGGACCATATGCACGTGATCGCGGCCAAGGCCAACCTGGCGGTCGACCTCGAAGGAGTGAACAGCGCCGCCGCGGCCGCCATTCGCCGGGAGGTGCTGGAACGGCTCGAATCCCGGTTCGGCCCGGCTCATCCGGCCGCTGTCGCCGTAGCACACGGCGAGCGAGTCGACTGCATTCTTGAGCCGCCACCCGTCTAGGTAGTTTGGCAAGTCTTGTCAAATTCGGCCGAGTCGCCTGCGCCAAGATCACGGCTACGAGGATCCTCCTTGCGGTGGGCCTCGAGAATGAGGCCGTCCGGCCGCTTTGCAAGCACTGTTCACGGGGGGTAGACAGTCATGCCGGGAGTAACTCTCTTCAGCTGTGGAGGACAACCGGTGGTTGGCGCTTCTGGATCGATCGCGGACGGCGAGCAGCGAGACGACGAACTCGTCGATGTCGCGGACGTTCCACTGACCGAATTGCTGGGCGCGCGCGAGGACTCACCGGTACAGCGCTCGATCAGGCGCTTGCAGGCGAGCCTGGAAGATCCGAATGGTGTTCTCTCGGCTTTCAGTTCCTTCATCGCGAGCCCATGACCGCGGTCGGCTGGCCCTATGAAGGCCTCGACGTCGCGGCTCTGCTGGCCGGTGGCTGGCGGCCGACGCCGTTCCATGAGGTCATCATCAAGGTGCACCAGCGCTGCAATCTGGCGTGCTCGTACTGTTATGTCTACGAGCACGCCGATCAGACGTGGCGTGATCGCCCAGCCGTGATGCCCGCCGAGGTGTTCGCCTCGGTCGCCCAGCGGCTGGGCAACCACGTCCGTGAACACGATCTCCGCCGGGTCGGTGCGGTGCTGCACGGCGGCGAGCCGATGCTGCTCGGTGCGGAACGGTTGGGCGGCTTGGCCGAACAATTGCGGGCCGCGCTGCCATCGTCCTGCGAGCTGCGGGTGGGGATGCAGACCAATGGGGTGCTGCTGAACGAAGCGGCACTGCGGGTGCTCCGTGACCACGACATCACGGTCGCGGTCAGCGTCGACGGCATCGCCGAGAACCACGATCGGTACCGTGTCACGCACGGCGGCCGGGGAACGTTCAGCGCGGTGAGCCGGGCGATCGAGTTGCTCGCCCGGCCGGAATACCGTTCCGGCTTCGGCGGCCTGCTGTGCACCGTCGCACCGGACACCGACGCGGCGGAGTGCTACCGGCAACTACGTTCGTTCGACCCACCGGCGATCGACTTCCTCCTTCCGCATTCCAACTGGGGTGCGCCCCCCGATCGGCCCGGCGGCGGCGAGACGGAGTACGGCGCATGGCTGATCGCGGCGTTCGACGCGTGGTACGACGACCCGGAGCCGGTGCCGGTGCGCCTGTTCGAGAGCGTCATCGACCTCACGCTGGGCGGCGCATCGAGGTCGGAGCAGGTGGGACTCAGCCCGGCCGCGCTGGTCGTGGTCGAGTCGGACGGTGCGATCGAACAGGTTGACGCGCTGAAGACGGCGTACCCGGGGGCGTGCGCCACCGGGCTGAACGTGAGCCGCGACGAGTTCGACGCCGCGCTGGCCCATCCCGGTGTGCTGGCCCGTCAGATCGGACTGGCCGCGCTCGGTGAGCGGTGCGCGGCCTGCCCGGTGCGCCGCGTCTGCGGAGGTGGCCACTACGCCCACCGCTACCGGCCCGGCGCCGGATTCCGGAACCCCTCCGTGTACTGCTCCGACCTCCAGTTGTTCATCGAACACGTACGCGATCGGGTCGTTGCCGATTCGCGCGATCTCGCCTTGGCGGTGACCAGATGATGACGACGTTTCACCGGCTGCCCGCGGATCTGCTCGGCGGGCTGGCCGCGAGCAGCGGTGGCGTGGCCTCGTCCGAGGCGCTCGCCGACGCGCAGCTCAGCAAGCAACTGCTGCTGATCGCCGACCTGCTACGGAGATGGCCCGGCCCGGCCGCCGAGCGCGACCATGTCGTCGCTCTGCTGGAGGCTGCACGGCGGGCCGCACCGGCCGCGGCCGCGCGGGTCCTGGGTTCGCCCGAGGTCGGGGCGTGGATCGCCATCGTGAGCCGGGCACTCGAGCAGGGCCGGGCCGAGCGCGCCGACCTGCTGCATATCGGCGCGGTGGCGGCGGCCGCCTGCGCGGCCGCGGGCGTCGACGCCGAGACCGAGGCACCCGTCCGGGACGGCGCCGTAGCCCTGCCCGGGATCGGCCGGCTGACCGTCGGCGAGGCTTCGTCCGCACGCGTCACCGTCGCGGCCGGCAACCTGATCGTCGACGCCGGTCATGGCCCGATCGCGATCGGCGAGCTCGGGAATGACGAACGCTGGCAACCACTGCGACTGCTGCGGGCCGGGGACGGCGGGCTTCGAGCCGTGCTGGCGCTCGACGATGTGGACCCGTACCGGCACGGATATCACGCACCACCCGCGCCGCGGCTGTCCCCGGCCGAATTCCTGCGCTGGCAGGATCTGTTCACCGAGGCCTGGCAGTTGCTCGCCGAGCATGTCCCGGATCGAGCCGCCGAGGTCGCGGCCGGGCTGCGTGCTCTCGTGCCGTTGCAGCCGGACGGCCATTCGTCCCGCAGCGCGACCATCCGTCACCTGTACGGGGTTTTCGGGCTGACCCTGCCGCCGACCGCCGCCGACTTCGCCGTGACCCTGGTCCACGAGTACCAGCATGCCAAGCTCAGCGCCGTCCTCAATCTCGTGCAGCTGAGCGATCCGGCTGACGAACGGCGATACTTCGCACCCTGGCGCACCGATCCGCGACCGCTGGCCGGCCTGCTCCAGGGCGTCTACGCCTTCGCCGGTGTCGCCGACACCTGGCGCGCGCTCCGCGGAGCGGACGGGGTGGCCGACGCGGCCGAACAGGAGTTCGCCGACGCACGGCTGCACGTGGATCGCAGTCTCGCGACGCTGGAGTCGTCGGACGCCCTGACGCCGACCGGCCGGCAGTTCGCGACCCGGCTGCGTCAGTTCACCGACGGGCTGCTCGCGGAGCCGGTGTCCGACGCCGCGGCACGCCGGGCCCAACGGCACCACGACGACATCCATCAGCGATGGCTGGCCGCGAACACCGCCTGATCCGGTAACTCCCGCTCAGGTGGGCGGCGACTCGATGTCGCCCTCGAGTCGCTCGCCGCGTTCCGCGGCCACGACCTCGGGGTGAGCGGCGCCGAGAACCTGGCGTAGGCCCGTCAGCGCATCCCGCCGTATCGACTCCGCTTCGTCGGCCGCCCCGTTCGCTTGCAGGTCGTACGCGAGATTGATGGCTCGGGCGAGCAGGTAGGGGTGTTCGCCGTTGTCCCGCGCCTCGTGCCGGCCGCCCGACACCGTCCGGCTGCGCTCCAGCATCTCGGTCGAGAGGGCTCGCGCCTCGATCCCATCGCCACGCAACGCGTGATCGGTGGCGAGCGACGTGCCGGCACAGAGCGTGTAGGGGTGTTCCGCACCGAGGACGTCGGTCAGCCGTTCGTAGGCCTGGGTATCGAGCTCCTGCGCGGTGAGGTGATCGCCGGCGGCTCGCCGGGCCACCGCCTCGTTGACGACCGCGACCAGGGTGAGCGGGTGGTCGTCGCCGAAGAAATCGAGATAGCGCTGCTTGGCGCTGGTGAGGTGTTCCAGTGCTCCCGCCACATCACCCAGCTGCCGCAGCGTATTGCCGAAGCTGCACAGGACCGCGACGGTGTACTCGTGGTTCGGGCCGAACCGGAGCTGCGACTGCTCCAGGTTCTCGCTCAGCACATCGCGGGCCTCCCGCAGGCGGCCGGCCTTGCGCAGCGTGATGCCGTAGGTGCGGCCGGACAACAGCACCAGCCGGTGGCCGCTGCTGCGCTGGTCGATCAGTGACCCGCGCCAGCCCTCCAGCACCGCCAGACCCGCCTGGTAGGCACCCAGTCCGTAGTAGTTGCGGGCAACGTTCATGTACGCCTCGAGCGCGCCGAAGCTGGTGACGAGCGGGCTGACTCGCTCCCAGTAGTCGACCGTCGCCTGGTCCAGCTGCGCCGCCTCGGTGAATTCGCCGACCATGCGGTGGGCGACCGCCAGGTTCGACTGGGCGCGCAGGACATAGGGTTCCTGCCGCTCGAACACCTGCCGGTGCCGGTCGAGCGCCTCCCGGGCGAAGGCCAGTGAATCCTTGTACTCGCCGCGGATCCGCATGGCCGCGCCGAGTTGGTTGGTGAGCACCAGGGTGGACTTGGCGGTTTCCCCGAGGTGCTCGAGCATCAGGGCGTACGTGTCGTTGGTGAGTTGATCGGCCGGAGCGCTCTCGCCCAGAGCACGCATGGCGTTGGCGATATGGGCCCGGGCCTGCAGCGTGAGTTCGCCGTTGGCACCGAGCTTCGGGTAGGGCCCCTCGCCCTGCCACTGCTTGACCGCCTCCTCCGCGATGCGGCGGCTGTTCTCGTAGTCGCCCATGTTGTAGAGGTAGCGGACGTGGTCGAGAACCACCGATCTCGCTTCGATGCGCTCGGCCCGGATCATGTCGGCGGACTCCAGATGTGCGCCGATCTCGCGCTGCCGGTCCAGGTCGGCGCGTTCGACCTTCTCGTCCGGGTCCCCGGGGTCGGCTTCGGCCAGGAGGTTCTGCACACTCCGCAGGATCTCCGCAGCGTGCTGCTCCTCCAGCGCGTCCCGGAGCACGCCCTGGACGAGGCGGTGCACCTGCAGGCGTTGCGCGTTGTCCACCTTGACCAGGCCGTACTGGTTGAGATCCCGGACCGCTCGGTTGATCTTGATCGGATCGCCGAGCAGGGCACGCAGCGGCTGCAGCACCTCCGCGTCCCGGCCGTACCGCAGCAGCGACACGGGAACCGGCTCACCACCGAGGAACGCGAAGAGCTCCAGCAGCTGAGCGGTGGCCGGCGCGTCGGTGCGCAGCTTCTCGATCGCCAGGGTCACGAACGCGACGACGGAATCGGGGTAGCCGACCGGCTTTCCCTCCGACAGCAACTCCTTCTGATGCTGCTCCAGCAGCTCGATGTACTGCTTGACCGGCATCTTCGTCAGCAGGTGCCAGGCAGCCGCCTGTTCGAGGGCGAGGGGCAGGTCGCTGAGGCGGGCGGCCAGCTTGAACGCGTCGTCGGTACTGATGCTGTTGTCGGTGCGCCGCCGCAGCAGGTCGATGCTCTCGGACCGCTCGAAGACGTCGACCTCGATCGACAGGCCGATGCCGGCCCATTCCTTGTTTCGGGTGGTGACGATGAGGTCCCCGCCGGTGGAGGGGAGGTAGTCACTGATCGAGTCGAGGTCGTTCGCGTTGTCGTAGACCAGCAGCCACTTGAGTGCCCCGGCGGCCAGCGCGTCGAGCACCAGCCGGGCGGTCTGCTTCGCGTTCTCGTCGGGACGGATGCCGAGTTGCCCGGCGAGCTGCTCCAGCGATGCGAGCACACCCGACGCCGCGTCGGCGGGAACCCACCAGACCAGGTCGTAGTCCTCGAGATGGCGGTACACATATTCGAGTACGAGCTGGGTCTTGCCGACACCACCCATGCCGTGGACGGCGTGCGGGAGGACGGCTGCCCTGTTCCCGGACGCGAGAGTGTCGCCGAGCAGGTCGAGAAGCGTGGTCCGGCCGGTGAAGTTGTGGTTCTGCAGCGGCACGCCGCCGCGGATCGCGCGGCCGCCACCGCGACGCTGACGCGGCCCGGAAGACTGCTCGCCGCCCCACCGGCCGAGCCGCAACGCATCGAACCTCGCCTTGGACACACCGAGGCCACCGGCGACACTGGACGCCCAGTACCGAAGACCGCTGCCCGGGGCGCCGTCGAGCGGACCGCCCAGGCGCATCACGAACCCGAGCAGGGGTGGCAGCCCTTCGACGGACGGCGGCTGCTGTTCCATCACCTTGAGGACGGCCTGCCAGTCCTGCCAGATGCCGAAGTCTTTGAGCTCCGGCACCTCCGACAACTCGCCGAGCGCGCCGAAGACCGCGGCGCTGCCGACGTTGCCGAGCATCCGGCACAACTCGCGCCGGTCCGGTTCGGACAGCAGAAGTGGACCGCGAATCTCCCTGGCCTGATCAAGGGCGCGCAGGACCGCCGGCCCTCGATATCGATCAGCGACTATGCCGACGAAGACCTCCAGGCCGCCGCTGAGCATGTCGAATATGTCGACCAACGATCTGAGGTCGGCGCGCGCGTCCGGTGAACGACGCGTCGTATAACGGCGTCGAAGAACGATCTCGGCCTCGTCGACCAGCTGATCGCGAACATCACCGTCCGACAACGCAGCGACTTCCAGTAACGTTTCGACCAGAGCGTCAAGGGGACTGTCTGCAATCGCGGTTTCCGACACGGATTCTCATTTCCGACGCGATCCCAACGTATGACCGGATCGTAACGGATTTCTCCGCCGCACGTGACTGCCCGTATCGGTGGTGCCGCCCGGTTGGCACAGACCGGTTTTCCCGCCGGGCGCAATCCGGGCGGATGACCGTGGTGAGCGACCGGACCGCGACAACGCCGCGGCCGGCCGAAGTTAAGATCTCCCGGATGAGTAACCCGTTGCGCTCACTGCGGTGGTACGCCGGTCTTGCCGTGCTGTTCTTCGGCGTTCTTCCGGCGGTGATGGTGACCCTGCTGGTGATCGGCGGCGACACCCCCGGCAAGGTCGGCCTGCTGCTGATCGGTGGCATTCCGCTGGTGCTGGCCGCGCTGGTCAGCGTGGCCCGGGGCATGGTCGGGGCCGACCCGGAGGAGGCCTCCCGGCGGCTCTACCTGGGCATGGCCCTGACCGCCGGAGCGGACGTGCTGCTGCTCGGCGGCAACGCCCTGATCCGGATGGCCGCGGAGTAACCGCCGGTCAGGACGAAGCTTCCTCGATGACCTGGTCGAGCGGCAGCCGCGGGGTCTTCGCCGGCTTGGCGCTCGCGCTGTCCAGCAGGCCGAGCCGGACCACCAGGTAGGGCGCGCCCAGGTCGCCGATGATGCGGCGCAGCTCGTGCCGGGTGTAGGGCACCTCGATCGGGCCGCTGATCGGCAGCAGGCCGGCGTTGTGCTCGGTGGCGGTCAGCCACAGCGCGTTGAGCGCCTCCCCCGCCTGCAGCCACTCGTGCCGCTCGTCGCCGGTGCCGTAGAGGACCGCGTACGTCGCCGCGGTGTCGTGGCCCTCGCCGGCCGCCAGGGTGCCGGTGCGGCCGAAGTCGCGTTCGGCGACCGTGGTCAGCGGCAGGCCGGCCGGCAGGTTGGCATCGGGAATGCCGGTGCCGTCGCTGCGCTCGCCGCCGACCCAGGCGGCGGTCTCCTGCTGCAGGCGCTCGTCGGAGGTCTCGGTCTTCTGCGCCCGCTCGACGATCACCGCGAGGTCGATGACCTGGTCGTGGCCGATCAGGTGCAGCCGGGCACCCTCGCTCTCGGTGGCGGCGACCAGGGCGTCGAGCACCGGCGTGCCGAGCCGGGTCTCGCTGACCGTACGGCGGTCGGTGTGCCGGGCCTTGAGCTGCTCGAACCGCTCGACCGCGGCCGGCTCGGGGGCGGCCTGCTCGTCGAGGTGCAGCACCGCCAGCGGGGTGCCGGCCGGGCGCTCGACGCGGACCCGCCAGCCCGCCGCGGCCAGCGCGACCCGGGCGTGGTGCAGGGCGGCGCCGCAGCTGAGCAGCAGCATGTGGGCGTCCGGGTCCTGGACCGTCAACTGGCGGTCGGTGACCGCGTGCAGCTCGAGCCGGTCCGGGTGGACGGTCCACTTCCACGGCTGGGTGTTGTGGATCGAGGGGGCATACCGCGCGGCCTCGGCGGCCTCCCGAAGGGCCTGACGGCGGTCGGCGTCGACGGTCATGGCGTTTCTCCCCTGCTCAGTGCGCGCGCAGCCTGAAGAGGCCACCGGTTGCAGAGCCGGCGACCTCGGTGAGGCACCACAACGATCTAACCAGGCTCCGGCCGTCGTCGCACACGTTCGCCACAGTTGCGCCGGGCACACCACGGCGGGACCTCCGGCCCTGCCCCGGCCGGTCCGGACCTGTGAACGTGGGGTCATGAACGCGTCCGTCCATCTGCTCCCCCACTCCGAGGCACGTGCCGCGCTGGAGGCCGCCGCCCGGGCGTCGCTGCGCGCCCCGTCGGTGTTCAACACCCAGCCCTGGGCGTGGCGTATCAGCGGCCAGGTCATGGAACTCTCGGCCGACCCGGCACGGCGACTGGCGGTGACCGACGCGACCGGCCGGCTGATGCGGATCAGCTGCGGTGCCGCGCTGCACCACGCCCGGGTCGCGCTGGCCGCGGCCGGCTGGAGCGCCGGCGTGGAGCGGATGCCGGACGCCCGGCGCCCGGACCTGCTCGCCCGCATCCGGGTGACCGGCCTCGCCGAGCCGGACATGGCCGCGATACGGCTGGCCGAGGCGATCATCCGGCGGCGCACCGACCGGCGGGCGTACGGCGATCGCCGCATCCCGCCGAAGACGTTCGCCCGCCTGGCCGAGCTGGCCGAGGCCGAGGGCGTACGCCTGCATCTGGTCCCGGAGGAGCGGGTGCCGGAGCTGGCGGTGGCCGTCGACGAGGCCGCCGACGTGGAGTATTTCAACCCGGCCTTCCGCAGCGAGCTGAGCCGCTGGACGCATCGTCCGGCGTGGACCGGCGACGGTGTCCCGCCGTCCACCGTGGTGCAGCCGACGATGCGCCGGGTCCCGGCCCGTAACTTCCTGCCCGGCGGCACGGCCGGCCTGGCGGCGGGTTCCGGCGGGGACGAGGGGGGCGCGTACGTCATCCTCTCCGGCCCCGGCGATCAGCCCCTGCACCTGCTGCGCGGCGGGGAGGCGTTGTCCGCGGTGCTGCTGCACGCCACCGCCGAGGGCATCGCGACCGCCCCGATCAGCGAGGCGGTCGAGGTGTCCTGGCCGCACCGGCTGCTGCGCCGCCTCCTGCCGTGGCCCGGCGACCCCTACCTGATCCTCCGGCTGGGCTACCCCGACTCCGACGAGGCGCCACCGCCGTCGCCTCGTCGGCCCGCCCGGGAAACCGTCCAGATCGTGGAGTGAAAGAGGGTCAGCCGAACTCGACCGGTGGCGCGTTGTGCGGGGTGATCACCTGCACGGCCGACGGATTGGTGCGGACCGGGCCGGGCAGCACGCCCTGCGCCTGCATGATGGCGTGGCAGGCCCGGCGCAGGTCGGTGCGAAGGTCGTGGTGCAGCACCGCGGACAGTTTCCGCTCGCGCAGCAGCGCGGTGTTCTCGCCGTCGAGGTCGTGCGCGACGAAGACCTCGTAGGGCCGGCTCAGCTCGGCGAATGCGTCGACCACCGCGGTGTTGCCGCCGGCCCCGGCGTAGAGCGAGTAGATCGCCCGCACCGCCCGGTTGCCGGCCAGCAGGTCGCGGATGCCGGCGGCGACCGCGTCGGCCCGGTCCTCGGCGTCGACCACCTCGTGCAGGCGGCGGGCCGGGCCGGCCGCGGCCAGCTCGGCGCGGAAGCCGGCCTCCCGCTCGTCCTCGCCCCGGAACGACCCGCGTCCGCGCACCACGAGGACCTCGCCGGAGCGGTCGCCCAGCCAGCGCTGGATCAGGTAGGCGGCGGTGGCGCCGGCCGCCCGGTTGTCGAGGCCGACGTAGGTGATGCGCGGGCTGGCGGGCAGGTCGGTCACGCAGGTGACCAGGGGTGCGGCGAGCCGGCCGGCGGCGGCGACGATGTCGGGTACGTCGGGGGCCTTCAGGATCACCCCGTGCGAGCGGGCGCCGACCCGGTCGAGGACCGCCACCACGTCCGCGGTCGACGGCGAGTCGAGCAGGTGGAAGCGGGCCCGGATCACGGCCGGGCGCAACCCCGGCAGCTCCGCCTCGAGGGCGGCCCGGATGGCGGCGGAGAACCGCGGCGGCGCCTGCACGACCACGTCGATCATGAAGGTACGCCCGGCCAGCCGCACCTGGGTCCGCTGCCGGTCGAGGTCGGCGATCGCCGCCTGGACCTCGCGGATCGTGCTGTCCCGGACCCCGGCGCGGCCGTGCAGCACCCGGTCCACGGTGGCCTCGCTGAGTCCGGCCTGGGCGGCGATCTCGCGGATCCGGAAGGGGTGCTTCACCCGTACACCATGATGGTCTTTTGAGGGTTTCTCAAGGGTCTTCGATGCGTCGGGGTGACCTAGCGTGACGGCATGACAACCTGGTTCACCGCCGCCGACTGCGACCTGGAGGATTTCCGGGCGGTCTGCGAGCAGAAGACGGATCTCGGTTCCTACCCGCACGCGACCGGCGTGGCCGACAACGTGCTGATCTATCCCGGACAGCTGCCGAACACCCGGGAGGTCCAGGCCGAGCTGGTGCGGGCGCTGATGGACGGGCCCGGGGTGGTGGTGTTCACCGGCGCGTTCGGCTCGGACGTGGTCGATCGGGCCAGCGCCGTGTTCCACGACATCATCGCCGCGCAGAAGGCGGCCGGCACCGCCGCGGGTGATCACTTCGCGAAGCCGGGCGCCAACGACCGGGTGTGGGGTGCGCTCGACAAGTTCGCGCTGCGTGACCCGGAGGCGTTCGCCGCCTACTACGACAACGACACCCTCGCGCTGATCTGCCAGGCCTGGCTGGGCCGCGGCTACCAGGTGACCTCGCAGGTCAACGTCGTCAATCCGGGGGGTACGGCGCAGGTCGCGCACCGCGACTACCACCTCGGTTTCATGTCCCAGGAGCAGGCTCTGGGTTACCCCGGGCATATTCACGCGCTGTCACCGGTGCTGACCCTGCAGGGCGCGGTCGCGCACGTCGACATGCCGGTCGAGACCGGGCCGACGCGGTATCTGCCGCACTCGCAGAAGTATCCGGCCGGCTACATCGCCTACCACCGCCCGGAGTTCACCGCCTACTTCGAGCAGAACCACGTGCAACTGCCGCTGGCCAAGGGCGACGCCGCGTTCTTCAACCCGGCGGTCTTCCACGGCGCCGGCACGAACCGCTCCACCGGCGTACGCCGGATGGCCAACCTGCTGCAGGTGTCGTCGGCCTTCGGCCGGGCGATGGAGAAGGTGGATCGTACGGCGATGGTGGAAGCTCTTTATCCGGTTCTGCGCTCTTATGCCGGTTCGGTGGAGAACGTGATCGCGGCCTCCGCGGAGGGCTACCCGTTCCCCGCCGACCTCGACCGCGACCAGCCGGTCGACGGGATGTCGCCGCAGACGCAGGCGGACCTGGTGCGCGAGGCCCTGGCCGCCGGCTGGAGCGAGCTGCCGCGCTAGAACGCCGCGGCGGACAGCCCGACACCGATCGTGGCCGGCAGGATCCGGGTCACCCGGTCGGCGTCGACCCGGGAGACGCCACCGTCCAGCACCCACACCGAGGCGCGACCGGCGAGCAGCGCGAAGGCCGGATCGTCCGGGTCGGCGGCCACGACCGGCAGCCGGGCCCGGACCTTGCCGGTGGCGCCGTCGATGCGGACGATCTCCGAGGCGATCTCGTCGCCGACCCACAGATCGCCCAGCGCCACCACGGACGGCAGGTCCTGCGACACGTCCGAGATCCGCACGGTCAGCCCGTCCGGGAGCCGGACGACGTTGCCGCAGTTGCCGATCGCCCAGCCGCCGGCCAGGGAGAGGGCCGGCTCGTCGTGCTTCAGCCGGACCTGGCCGACCACGGCGCCGGTGTCCGGGTCGAGGCGGTGGACGACCGGCGAGTTGATCCCGGTGGCGTAGAGGCCGCCAGCGTACGAAAGCTCGCCGATGTCGTCCGGTAGCGCGACCTCGGTGAAGCTCGCCGGCCGGGCCGGGTCGATCCGCAGCAGCCGGGTGCCGGCGCCCAGCCAGAGCAGGCGCCCGGTCTCGGCGAACGCCCACGGCCGGAAGTCCGCCGGCAGCGCCGTTCGGGTGACCTTCCCGGCCGAGCCGACCCGCCAGAGCCGCCCCGGTTGAGCGATCCAGAGCGAGCCGGACGCGTGGATGATCCGCTGGTAGGCCGCCGGTTTCACCGGCTCCACGGTGGCCCGCCCGACCACCGCACCGCTCGCCGGGTCGATGATCGCGAGCGTCCCGGTGTCGGTGCGGTAGACCCAGAGGCGCCCGCCGCCGGTCACCAGCACGGGCGGTATCAGCGGCTCGGTCCCGGCGACGGTGGCGGTCGCGGTGGCCCGCCCGGTGCGCCCGTCGATGGCCCGCACCGACCCGCTCCCGTCGGCGACCCACACGCTGTCCGCGGCCGCCGGCATGCGGGGCGCCTGACCGTGCGCGACCTCGTCGACCGGCCCGCCCGGGCAGTCGTCATGCCGGAACGCCTGGCCACAGCCACCGAGCAGCCCCGCCACCATGACCAGCGCAGCGGCGGCGCCTGTCCAACGCGTCATGGCTCGTGCGACTCCTCCCGGCGATCGGCCGGGAGGAAATTACCGCGATCGCCGTCGATTCGCCGCCCCGTCGAGGACCGCGTAGTTCGCGGTCGGGAAGGGATCGCCACCGCGCGCCCGCCAGGCGGCCACCGACACGCAGTGGACGTTGACCTCTCGGCCCAGCCGCCGCTCGGCGAGGCCGGCCGCGTCGGCCAGTTCCCGGTGATCCGGCGCCCCCACCACGAGCACCTCGACGTCGCGCGGCGGCGGACCGGCCGCCCCGAGATAGCGGGCCGCCCACGGTCCATACAGGTAGGCGGCGTCCACCCCCGGCAGCGCGGGAATCAGCTCGGCGAGGACGGCGGCCGGCCCGTAGTTGAACGCGAGCAGCTCGGTGAGCGGCCGCGCGAACGGACTGTGCAGGTCAGCCTTCAGGAGTCGAAGGTTCCCGCGCCGCTCTTCGCGAACGAGCCCAGCTTCGGAGAGCCGATCAGCTTCCTTACCGACGCTACGCTCCGAGACCTTGAACTGCCGGGCCAGCTCACCGGCCGAATAACTCATCTCCGGATGCAGATAGATCCAGGCCAACAACTCACCCATGAGCGGCGACCGCAACATCGGAAGCAGATCCGACCGCACCCGCACCAGCCGCACCATCTCAGCTGTAGTCATACGACTATGGTCCCGCTACCCGCCGCGACCCGCCGGACACACAGTGCGAGATACCACGACACCGGTAAATGCCCACCCTCACGCGGTCACCACACGGCTTGCGCATCTCGCACAATGCCTTGCATCAGATGCAAGAAGACCGGGTCACACAGCTAGTTGTCATTAGGCTATATTGTCATAGCGCTACCCCCTGGCGCGCACAGAGGTCGGGGGCGCCGGACCAAGCCGGCGTCCCCGATCGTCGGTCAGCCCAGTGAGCGCAAGCGGGTGGCCACCCGCTCGGGGGTGGTGTCGCTGATCCAGGAACCCATTGCCGACTCCACGCCGGCCAGGTATTTCAGCTTTCCGGGGGCCCGCAGGATGGAGAACACCTGCAGGTGCAGGCGGAACACGTCGCGGTGGGTGCGGGTCGGGGCCTGGAAGATCCCGGAGATGTACGGCGTGGAGCTCACCCCGGGGAAATAGCGGTCGAACCGGCCCAGCACGTCCAGGTAGATCAGGGCCAGGTCGTCTCGCTCGGCCGAGGTCAGGGCGGGCAGGTCGGGCACGTCCCGGTTGGGGGCCAGGTGCACCTCGACCGGCCATCGGGACGCCGCCGGCACGTAGGCGGTCCAGTGGGCCGATTCGGTCACGATCCGGGTCCGCGCCCGCCGCTCGGCGTCCAGGATGTCGCGGAACAGGTTGCCGCCCTCGTGGGCCTCGGCCAGCTCGATCATGCGGGCGGCCTTCGGCGGCACGAACGGGAACGCGTAGATCTGGCCGTGCGGGTGGGGCAGGGTCACGCCGATCTCGCGGCCGCGGTTCTCGAACGGGAACACGTATTCCACGTCGTTGCGGGCGCCCAGCTCGGCGGTGCGGTCGGCCCACGCCTCGATCACGGTGCGGGCCCGGTGCGGGGTCAGGCTTCCGAACGACCCCTTCGGGGCCGAGGAGAAGCAGACGACTTCGGTACGCCCGGCGGCCGGCCGCACCGGCCACAACGGGTCGCCGTCGACGAGGCCGGCCGCACCCGGCACGCGGGGCGAGAACGACGGGAAGCGGTTCTCGAACACCACCACGTCGTACGAGGACTCGGCGATCTCGGTCCGGAAGCCGCCGGCCACGGTCGGGGCGAGCGGGTCCTGGTCGGCGGCGGGCAGGAAGGTCCGGTCGTTGCGGAGCGCGGCGATCGCGATCCACTCGCCGGTCAGCGGGTCGTAGCGCATCTCCGGCCCGGGCGCGTCGGCGGCGGCCGGCAGTTCGCGCTGGTCGACGGCGTCGCGGGCCGGGAAGGGCTCGGTGTCGTCGAAGTAGATGATCTCCCGCCCGTCGGCCATCGAGCGCGCGGTCCGGCGTACCCGGTGCGGCTCCTGACCGAGGCTGCGCGCCTCGACCTTGAGCGAGTCGATGGCCAGCAGCTGCCCGTCGGCGGCGGCCAGGCGTTCGTGGGCGTCCTCGGGCAGCGAGATGGTCGACCCGACCGCGAGCGGCAGCAGGTGCAGCGTGACCTCGGAGGCGGCCGTCGCGCCGATGTCGCGCAGGCTGACGGTCCACTCCGAGCCGTCCCAGAACCGGTCGGTGACCGTGCGCCCGTCGACCCGGAGCTGCCCGACGTCCCCGGCCCAGCGGATCCGCAGGTAGCTGTCGAGCCCGGGCACGCCGATCGAGTCCGGCAGCGACAGCCGGTAGACCGCGGCGAGCTCGTCGAACGCGGCCGGCGAGGGCGCCGACTGCCGCCCGTCGAACTTCTCGTAGCCGACCGGCACCGCATTCCCGGCGGGCCGCACGAGCGAGGCGACCACGGCGGCCGGCGCGGCGGGCGCGGCGTGGCCCTCGAGCGGCAGGTCGGTGAAGGCGCGGGCGGCGGGTTCGTAGACCCGCACGCCGGGACCGGCGGACTCGATCCGCCCGTCGGCACCCCAGGTGAGGTCGGCCGCGGAGAGCAGCAGCCGGCGGGCCGGGCCGTCCTCGCAGACCCACACGTCGGCGGCCACGGCGGCGGGCAGGACCAGCAGGTCCAGCTCGCCGCCGTGCTGCCGGAGCCGGACCGGCGACAGGACCGGCTCGACGGCGACGGCTTCGCCGTCGACCGAGTACGTGGTGTCGATGCCGGCCTCGGCGACCAGCACGAGGGTGGGCACCGGGCCGGGGAGCAGGGTGAGCGCGGACGCGGTGGCCCAGTCGAGGCGCACTCCCCCGGCGGTCAGCGCGATCGGCCAGCGGGCGAGGGTGCCGACCGGGATGTCGACCGGCGCGGCCGGCAGCACGATCTCCGAGTCGGCCAGCGCGACCCGGAACTGCGCTCCGGCATAGCGTTCGAGCGGCACGTGCGGCTGGTGCCAGGCGATGAAGAGGAAGCCGCTGGTGCCGTCGCTGCGCAGCGCCCAGCGCAGGGTCTGCGAGTCCTCGACGCCGGCCGGCCGCACGTCGGGCAGGCTGGACGGCATCTCGGCGAGCGAGGCGCCGAACGCGGCCAGGAACGCGTGCTGCCGGCGCAACTCGGCATGGCTGGCGGCCAGGAGTCCGGCCTCACCGATGGGCGCGCCGAAGTCGTACCCGAGCCTGGGCATGTCGTTCGGGTAGCCGGTGGCGTGCGATTCCTGCATCCCGGAGTCGCCGGGCGGGTTCGTGCCCCCGGCGTACATGTAATAACCCTGCCAGGCCGACCCGTTGCCGATCTTGCAATGCGCGATGGTCGCGACGTCGAGGGCGGCCGGCCGCGGCCGGCGGTGGTAGGCGGTGGCCATGCCGCCGCCGAGCTCGCAGGTCGAGGGCGGGAAAAGATCCGAGGGGGTACGCGGGTGGGCGGTGTCCGCCCGCATCCCCTGCAGCTGCATCCGCCGCACGTCGGCACCGATGCCGGGGTCGTCCCAGACGTGCGAGAAGAAGTAGTGGTCGCGGAACGTCGGGTCCCAGGGCGCGTCGGCGTCGACCCAGAAGCCGTCGCCGTAGCCGCCGTAGAGCGGCAGCAACTCCTCGGCGGGCAGGTCGGCGCCGCCCCACGCGGTGGCGGTCCAGAGCGGCGCGGACATGCCGGCCTCGCGGGCCAGCCGCTTGAGCGTGCGGAGGTGTTCGGGCTGGTCGTAGAGCTCGTTCTCCAGCTGGATGCCGAGCACCGGGCCGTCCGGACCGCAGCGGCCGTCGAGCGCGGCCGCGATCTGGCCGAACCACTCGCGGACCAGGTCGAGGTAGCCGGGGTCGTCGGTGCGGTGCCGGACCGGGGCCTGCTGCACCCAGTCGGGGAAACCGCCGTTGCGGGACTCGCCGTGGCACCACGGGCCGATCCGCAGGATGACGTCGAGGCCCTCGGCGACGGCCAGGTCGACGAACGCGGCCACGTCCAGGTTGCCGTCGAAGCGCGGCCGGCCCTGATGCTCGACGTGGTGCAGCCAGAAGATGTAGCTGGCCGCGACGGTGACGCCGCCGGAGCGCATCTGCCGCAGGCGCTGCCGCCAGCGGGCGCGCGGGATCCGGCTGTAGTGGATCTCCCCGGAGACCGGGATGACCGGAACGCCGTTGCGTTGCAGGTAGCGGCTGGTCAGCGAGACACCGGGCCGCGCCTCCTCGTCGTTGCTCATCCGTGGCCGGCGCAGCGGCTGGGACCAGGGATGGTGCCGTACGGCGAGCGGGTCGGTGGACACAGGGACTCCTCTGCGACGAACGGATGCTGCGGGCCAACGTGATCAACGAGCGACCCCTGCTGCGATCGGCACTGTAACCGGTCACAGGCGTAGTGCTCCGCACGATACATCCAGTTAACGGGTCGGACGCAAGGACTTGACAACCACGAAAACTCGCAGCACTGTAACCGGTCACAGGTCCTGTTCGGTGACGCACGTCTCCCCCGTGGCGAACCTGGCAGCGACCCCGGCCCGCACCACCCCCGGCCGGCCGATCGAGGAGGATCGTTGAAAAAGACAATCGTGGGCGTTCTCGCCGCCACCCTTTTGATGACCAGCGCGTGCTCCAGCTCCGACGACGACGCGACCACCGGCAGCTCGGCCAAGCCCGGCGAGAAGGTCGAACTGACCTACTGGACCTGGGCGCCGAACATGGACAAGGTCGTCGAGGGCTGGAACACCGCGCACCCCGACATCCACGTGACCGTCAACAAGCAGGACGGCGGCGACCCGGCCGTCACCAAGCTGCTCACCGCGATCAAGGCCGGCAGCGGCGCCCCCGACGTGATGCAGGCCGAATACCAGAAGATCCCGACCTTGGTCTCGGCGAACGCGCTGGCCGACATCGCCAAGGAGTCCGGCAGCCTGAAGTCGAAGTTCCCCGACTCGGCCTGGAACGCGGTGACCCTTGGCGGCGAGGCGCTCTACGGCGTGCCGCAGGACTCCGGCCCGATGATGTTCTACTACCGCACCGACGTCTTCGAGAAGCTCGGCCTGCAGGCCCCCAAGACCTGGGACGACTACGCCGCGGCGGCTCGCAAGATCCACGCCGCCAACAAGAAGCAGTACCTCGGCACCTTCTCCGCGACTGACGCGGGCTGGTTCGCCGGCCTGTCGCAGCAGGCGGGCGCGTCCTGGTGGGGCATCAACGGCGACACCTGGTCGGTCGCGATCAACGACGCCGCCACGCAGAAGGTCGCCGGCTACTGGGGCGGCCTGGTGCAGGAGGGCGTCATCGACAACAAGCCGATGTACACCCCGGAGTGGAACGCGGCCCTCAACGACGGCACCCAGGTCGGTTGGACCAGCTCGGTCTGGGGCCCCGGCGTGCTCGAGGGCAACGCGGCGAGCACCAAGGGCAAGTGGAAGGCCACACTGCTCCCGCAGTGGGACGCGGCCAGCCCGGCCAACGGCAACTGGGGCGGCTCGGCCACCAGCGTCACCACGCAGAGCAAGCACAAGGCCGAGGCGGCCCAGTTCATCGCCTGGCTCAACACCGACCCGGCCGGCATCAAGGCTCTCGCCGGCACCGCCAACGTCTACCCGGCCAGCGTCGACTCGTCGGCCGCGCTGACCACGCCGCCGGCGTTCCTGTCGAACCAGCCCGACTTCTACACGGTCGCGGCCGAAGCTGCCAAGATCACCAAGCCGTTCACCTACGGCCCGAACGTCAACGTGGCCTACAGCAGCTACAACGACGCCTTCGGCAAGGCCGCCACGTCGAAGAAGGCCGCCGACTTCACCGCCGCCCTCACCACGATGCAGTCGACCACCGTCGACGACATGAAGAACACCGGCTTCAAGGTCGCCGGCTGATCAACCCCGGATGCGGCGCGGCGAAAGCCGCGCCGCACCCCCAGCACGACAGAAGGTGACGGCCCGTGTCGGCGCTTCCCACTTCATCCCGTACGCCGAGGACGGCAACCCGCCGTGGCGGGCGCGCCGCCGCACCGTACTCGTTCCTCGCCCCCGCCCTGATCCTGTTCGTGGCGTTCCTGGCCGCGCCGATCGTCTACGCGGGTTACCTGAGCCTCCGTCGGGTCAAAGTCAGCGGCCTCGGCCTCGGCGCCGGGGCACGCACCGAGATCTGGGCCGGCCTGAGCAATTACAGCCGCTCGCTCGCCGATCCCGACTTCATGCCCAGCGTCTACCGGATCGGCGCCTACGGCCTGATCGTGGTGCCCACCATGCTCGGGCTCGCCCTGCTCATGGCGCTGCTGCTGGACGCCGGCCGCACCCGTGTCGGAACCTTCAGCCGTACCGCGATCTTCCTGCCCTATGCCGTGCCCGCCGTGATCAGCTCGCTGCTCTGGGGTTTCCTCTACCTGCCGCGGGTCAGCCCGTTCACCGATCTGGTGCAGGGTCTCGGGTTCACGCCGCCGGACGTGCTCAGCGGCTCGTGGGTGCTGTGGGCGGTCGCCAACATCGCGGTCTGGGGCGGCACCGGCTTCAACATGATCGTCATCTATACCGCGCTGCGGGCGATCCCGACCGACCTGTTCGAGGCGGCCCGCCTGGACGGCGCCAGCGATCGGCAGATCGCCTGGCGCATCAAGATTCCCATCGTGCTGCCGAGCCTGATCATGACGTTCGTGTTCTCGCTGATCGCGACGCTCCAGGTCTTCGCCGAACCGATGACGCTGAAGCCGCTGAGCAACACGATCTCCAGCACCTGGACGCCGCTGATGAAGGTCTACCGGGACGCCTTCGTCCGCAACGACATCTACTCCGCCGCCGCCACCTCGGTGATCATCGCGGTCGCCACCTTCGCCGTGTCCTTCGGGTTCCTCAAGCTCGTCGGGAACCGGGCCTTCAACCAGGAGGACTGATCATGACCATCTCGACCGTCGTGCCGGCCGTCCCGGCCACCGCCGCGCCACCGGCCACCGCCCGGAATCGTCGCGGCAACCGCAGGAACAGCACCCTGGCCACGGTTCTGCTGCTGCTCGGCGCGCTCTACTGCCTGTTCCCGGTGCTGTGGGTGCTGATCGCCTCGACCAAGAGCTCGGGCGAGCTGTTCTCCACGTTCACCCTGGCCCCCAGCACGCACCTGTTCGACAACATCGGCGACCTGTTCGCCTACCGGGACGGGCTCTACTGGCGCTGGATGGCCAACACGGTGCTGTACGCCGGGGTCGGCTCGGCCGTCTCCACGCTCATCTCGGCGATGGCCGGCTTTGCCCTCGCGAAGTACGACTTCCCCGGCAAGAAGTTCGTGTTCAACGTGATCCTGGCCGGGGTGCTGGTGCCCGGCGTCATCCTTGCCATCCCGCAATACCTGCTGCTGGCCAAGGTCGGGCTGACCAACACGTACTGGTCGGTGCTGCTGCCCAGCATGATCTCCCCGTACGGGATCTATCTGTCCCGGATCTTCGCCGCCGCAACCATCCCGACCGAGGTCCTCGAGGCGGCCCGGATCGACGGTGCCGGCGACTGGCGCACCTTCGGCCGGGTGGTGCTGCCGATGATGAAGTCCGGCCTGGTGACGGTCTTCCTGTTCCAGTTCGTGGCGATCTGGAACAACTTCATGCTGCCGTACATCATGCTCGGCGACGACCATCTGTTTCCGATCACCGTGGGCCTGTCCGGACTGCTGAATCAGGGCGCCAGCCAGCCCGCGATGTACATCACGGTGGTCACCGGGGCGCTGATCTCGATCATCCCGCTGGTCGCGCTCTTCCTCAGCCTGCAGCGCTACTGGCGGGTGGACCTGGGCGCGGGCGCGGTGAAGGCCTGATGGCGCAGTCTATGATCCCGAACGTGCGCAAACGGCCCACCATCCGCGACGTCGCTCGCGAGGCAGGGGTCTCCTACGCGACCGTCTCCCGAGTCCTGAACGGCCGGGAATGGGTCAGCCCGGAAGCCGTCCGCGTGGTGCGGGAGGCCATCGCCCGGACCGGTTACACGGCGAACCCGCATGCCCGCTCGCTGGCCACCGGCAAGTCCGGGTCGATCGCGTTCCTGCTCACCGAGCCGCAGCACCTGCTCTTCGAGGACCCCAACTTCTCGGTGCTGCTGCGCGGCGTCGCCCAGGCGCTGAGCGACCGGGAGCTGACGCTGATCCTGATGATCGCGTCGACCCCGGAGGAACGCACCCGCACCATCGCCTACCTGTCCGGCGGGCACGTCGACGGCGTGCTGCTGGTGTCGCCGCACTCCGGCGACCCGCTGCTGTCGCACCTCGTGCAGGCCGAGGTGCCGATCGTGGCGTGCGGCCGGGTCCTCGGCTACGAGCAGCAGATCAGCTCGGTGATGGCCGACGACCGCTCCGGCGGCCGCTCGGCGGTCGAGCATCTGATCTCGGTCGGCTGCCGCAAGATCGCCACTATCACCGGCCCGCAGGACACCGCCGGCGGCGTCGACCGGCTGCAGGGCTACACCGAGGCGCTGATGGCGCACGGCCTGCCGGTCGACGAGGCCCGGATCGTGCACGGCGACTGGGGCCGGGTCAGCGGGGCCACCGCCATGCGGCAGCTCCTCGAACAGGACCCCGGCCTGGACGCGGTGTTCGCCGCCTCGGACGCGATGGCGGCCGGCGCGCTGCCGGTGCTGCGTGACGCCGGCCGGGACGTGCCCGGTGATGTGCGGGTCATCGGCTTCGACGACTCCGGGCTGGCGGCCACCCTCGACCCGCCGCTCACCACGGTCCGGCATCCCCTCGACCGGATCAGCGACGAAATGGTCCGTCTCCTCACGGACGTCATCAACGGGCGTACCCCGCTCTCGATCACCGTGCCCACCTCACTGGTGATCCGGGAGTCGTCGCCCTCCTGAGCCCCCGGCGGAGCCACCGACCGCCGGGCCCCGGCGTCCCCCACGCCGGTCAGCCGTTTCTTCGATGAAGGAGCGTCATGAAACCGTCCCTCCGAGTGTTGGCGGCCGCCCTCGTCCTCGCGGTCCCGCTGACCCTCTCCGCCACCCCCGCCAACGCGGCGAACACCCTCACCATGCTCGGTGCGGACGTGTCCACGCTGCAGCGAAGCCTCGACCTCGGGGCGAAGTACTACAACAAGGCCGGTACGGCCGCCGACCCCTACGACATCCTCAAGACGGCCGGCGCCAACTACATGCGGCTGCGGGTCTGGAACAACCCGGCCAGCGGTTACAACAACAAGGCCAAGGTGCTCCAGCAGGCGAAGGCGATCAAGGCCAAGGGCCTGAAGCTGCTGATCGACTACCACTACTCGGACACCTGGGCCGACCCGGGCAAGCAGTACCCGCCGGCCGCCTGGTCGTCGCACACGCTCGCCCAGATGCAGACCGACGTCTACAACTACACGTACGACGTGTGCACCGCGCTGAAGGCGCAGGGCACCACGCCGGACAGCGTGCAGATCGGCAACGAGATCAACGTCGGGATGCTCTGGCCGAACGGCAAGGTCACCAACAACAACTTCGCCCCGCTCGCCTCGCTGCTCAAGCAGGGCTACGCCGCGACCAAGGCGTGCAACAGCGCCACCCAGGTCTGGATCCACACGGCCGACGCGGACAGTGACGCCAACGCCCGCTGGTTCTACGACGGGATCAAGGCGCAGGGCGTCACCTGGGACGTCACCGCGCTGTCCTACTACTGCATGTGGCACGGCACGCTGGCGAACCTCTACAACGTCATCGCCGACGTGAAGTCCCGCTACGGCAAGCCGGTGGTGATCGCCGAGACGGCATACATGTTCACCACCGCCAACGCCGACGGTACGAGCAACTCGATCCCGGGCACGACCACCTGCGACGGCCAATCGGCCAGTTGGGCCGGGCAGGCGACCGAGTTCACCTACGTGCAGAACACCGCGCGCAACGCCGGCGCGGTGGGGGTCTTCTACTGGGAGCCCACCTGGTACGCGGTGGCCGGCAACGGCTGGGATCCGGCCAACATCAGCGGCTCCGGCAACGGCTGGGACAACATGGCCATCTTCGACTGGACCGGCCACGTGAACCCGAACATCGTCTGGACGCCTTAGTTCTAAACCTCGGTGGGGCCCGGTGTGATCTGATCGCCGGGCCCTTCCGCGTGCGCGGAGTCACGGCATAATCACCCTGATCAGGGCGCTGTAATAAGCGCATAGAACGGGAGCGAAAATGCATCGTGTAGCCGTCATCGGCGCGGGGTTCGGCGGTCTCTTCGCGATCAAGGCACTGCGCAACGCCCCGGTCGAGATCACCCTGATCAACGGCACGGCGTACCACCTCTTCCAGCCGCTGCTCTACCAGGTGGCGACCGGCATCCTCTCCGAGGGCGAGATCGCGCCCCCGATCCGCGAGGTGCTCAAACGGCAGAAGAACGTGGACGTACGCCTCGGCTGGGCCCGCGAGATCGACGTGGAGAACAAGGTCGTGAAGGTGGACGGCCCCGGCATCGACTACGAGGTCGAGTACGACACGCTGATCGTGGCGGCCGGCGCGGCGCAGTCCTACTTCGGCAACGACGGGTTCGCCGACAACGCGCCCGGCATGAAGAACATCGACGACGCCCTCGAGTTGCGTGCCCGGATCTTCGGCGCGTTCGAGATCGCCGACCTGCACACCGATCCCGAGGACATCGAGCGCTGGCTCACCTTCGTGGTCGTCGGCGCCGGCCCGACCGGCACCGAGATGGCCGGCCAGATCGCCGAGCTCGCCCACCGCACCCTCCCGGGGCAGTACAAACACATCGACCCGCGGAAGGCCCGGATCATCCTGGTCGACGCGCTCGGCGCGGTGCTCAACACGTTCGGCGACCACCTCTCCACCAAGGCGCTGCGCCAGCTGCACCTGCTCGGCGTCGAGGTCGAGTTGAACACCAAGGTCGTCGGGGTCGACCCGACCGGCATCGAGGTGGAGAGCGAGCGCGGCCACCAGCGCATCCCGAGCATGACGAAGGTGTGGGCGGCCGGTGTGTCCGCTCCCCCGCTGGCCCGCAAGCTGGCCGAGCAGGCCGGCGCGAAGACGGACCGGGCCGGCCGGATCTTTGTGGAAAAGGACCTCACCGTCCCGAACCACCCCGAGATCTTCGTGCTCGGCGACATGATGAACCTCAACGACGAGCACGGGAACCAGCTGCCCGGCGTTGCCCAGGTCGCCATCCAGGGCGGTCGCTACGCGGCCGCGACCATCAAGGACCGCCTCGACGGCAAGCCCGCGGGCAAGCCGTTCAGGTACTTCGACAAGGGCAGCCTCGCCACCATCTCCCGGTTCTCGGCCGTGGCGAGCATCGGCAAGCTCCGCCTCGGTGGCTTTCCGGCCTGGCTGATCTGGGTCGCGGTGCACCTGCTCTACCTGGTCGGCTTCAAGAACCGGGTGTCCGCGGTGATGCACTGGGCGGTCAGCTTCATCGGCCGGGGCCGCTCGGAACGGGTGTCGACGATCCAGCAGGCGTTCGCCCGGCGGGCCATCCACGAATACGGCGACCCGTTCGAGCGGACCCGCCTGGAAGCGATCGTCGCGGACAGCACAAAGGCTAAATGACCTGAAGGTGGAGCATCATCCCCGCGTCGGCGTGCGGCAGGTTGTGGCAGTGATTGGCCCACATCCCCGGACTGCCGGCGCGGAAGGTGACCTCCCAGACCTCGCCCGGCCGCACGTCGAACGAGTCCAGCCACAGTGGGCTGCCGGTCGGCGCCCGGCCGTCGCGCTTCAGCACGAGCACATGAAAACCATGCAAATGCCATGGGTGTACGGCCAATGAGCGGTTCACGACGGTGAACTTCACGGTCTGACCCCGGCGTACGACCTCGGTCGGGATGTCGGGGTAGGCCGCGCCGCCGACCGTGTGGGCGTAGCGCGGGAGCAGACCGCGCAGGTCGAGACCGCGGTCCAGCACCAGCGTGAACGTGCGGTCGAAGGCCGGCCGGGGCGCGGGGGCGGGTGCGGGGGTGCCGTAGGTGAGCGGGTCCAGCACCGGCCACCGCGCGGTCGTGGCGGTGACCGGGCCGGTCGACCAGACCTCGCGGCCGTCGGCCAGCAGCGCGACCGGTGTGGCCGGGGCGGTCAGGGTCAGGTCGTAGCGGCCGCCGGCCGGGATGGCCACGGCGGTCTCGGTCAGGTCGGTGGGGCCGCTCAGGTCGGTGCCGTCGATCGCGGCCACCCGGAACGGCGCGCCGGCCAGCGCGTACCGATGGGTGGTGTAGTCGGTGTTGATCAGCCGCAGCCGGATCGGAGTGCCCACCTTGACGTTCTCGGATACCGGGGCGTGCAGCGGGTGGCCGGCCAGCGTGTGCACAGGGATCACCCGGTCCACCCCCGTCGCGGGTGCAGGGCGAACCACGAACGCGCCGTAGAGTCCTTTGCGCACGCCGAGCGAGGACGCCTCATGCGTGTGGTACCAGTAGGTGCCGGCTTGGTCGGCCCTGAATCGGTAGACGAATTCCTTCCCCGGCAGCACCGCGTCCTGGGTCACGCCCGGGACGCCGTCCTGCGCGTTCGGCACGTCGTAGCCGTGCCAGTGCAGCGTGACGCCCTGGCCGATGTCCCGGTTGCGCAGGGTCACCTCCAGGACGTCACCGACGGTCGCGCTCAGTTCCGGGCCCGGCACCTGCCCGTTGAACGCCCAGACGTCCTTCCCAGCCACGGTCCCGGCAGTCAGGGTGAACCGCTTGGTCGGCGCCCCCACGTCCACCGCGGCGGCGTATTCGTGCTGGTGGGGAAGGCCGGAGGGGGCGCCCGGCGCGGCGCTGAGCCCGACGCCCGCCACCACCGCCACGGCCGCCACCGCGAGGATCGCCCGGGACACGCCCGGCGAGGGCCGCGGCCCGACCAGACGCCAGGTGACGGCGGTCCCGGCCGCGACCGCGGCGACCGCGAGCAGCCCTGCCCCGGCCGAGGCCGGATACCCGTGCAGGACCGTCACGAGCAGCCCGGCGGCCGTGGCGTACCCGGCGAAGAGCAACGCGACGGCCGCCGCGCGGATGTCGCGCGCCGGCCGGACCAGCCGCGTCCCGGCCACCACGAGGGCGACGAGCGACAACGGCCCGGCGATGAGCACCTTCTCGGCGGCGAACCACCAGCCTGCCCTGGCCAGCGCCGCGACCGTCGCCACGCGGGCCAGCGTGGCCAGGAACGCACCGGCCGACAGGCCCAGCGTGACGCGCCGGCGTCCGGCGGCGGCCGCGCCGCCCGAGCCGAGCCAACCGGCCGCCGCCAGGAGGGCAACCAGCAGGTCGACAACGATCAGCGAGCCGGTAGTCATGCCGGCTGCTCCACCGGTACCGGCTGGGCCAGTTTCTGGGCGGCCCGGAGCACGCCGACCACGACGTGCACCGCGATGATCCCGTTGACCGCGTGCAGGCCGCCGATGATCAGGCCGGCCGTGGTGCTGCCGCCCGAGTCGTCGGTGAGCCCACCGGCCAGGGCGGCCAGCAGCACCTGGAGCAGCACCAGCCCGAACGGCAGCGCCGCCATCGCGATGACCCGGCCCGGCGCCCTCGCCAGCGCGGCGAAGACGACCGTGAGAATCGTGAGCAGCGGGATGACGGCCATCCCGTTGATGCTGTGCAGCGCGTACGAGTCGTCGCCGCCGGCCGGTTTGGTGAAGGCGCCCACCGCGGCGAACACGAACTGCAGGGCGAACGCGACCAGAAGCAGCCCGGTGGTGATGACGAAGGCCTTGCGCATGGTGACCGTCCTCAGCGGTGCGCCGGGGCGAGCGCCCGGGCGGCGTGGTCGGTGGCGGTGATCGCGCCATAGGCGACGAGCCGGACGAGATCGGCGTCGGCCGGATGGAAGAGCCGCCACAGCCCGACGTCGCCGTGCCCGATGGCGGCCGGCGCGAACGCCGCGAGCAGCGCGATCCGGGTGCCGACCCGATCGGCCGGCGGCAGGTCCTGAACCAGCTCGGTGGCCCACTCCCCCGGCCGGTCGGGCCGGCGACCGCCCTCCCAGCCGACGGTGCCGGTGACGGTGTCCCGGCCGGTGCCGCTCAGCAGTTCCCCGCCTCGGTAAGCGATGTCCCGCAGCGTCGAGTAGGCCGGCCCACGGTGAAAAAACCGCCCGGGCAGCGGTTCCAAGGTCAGCAGCGCCGCCGCGATCCGGCCGGTGAAGTCGAGGGCCAGCGGGCGCGGGCCGGTCGTCTCGCGCAGGAGCGCCAAGGTTGCGGTCAGCAGGTCCGGCGCGACCGACAGGGCCGCCAGGACCGGATCGGCGGGAGATCCCGCCGGTGGCGTGAAGAAGCGGAATGTCATGGCGTCGATGCTGGTCGCGGGGCGACCAGAAAGCGTCCAGCCGGCGCAGGCTTCTGGCCGGCCCGCCGCACTGCGCAGGATGGACCGCGATGTACTGCGGAAGTTGGATGCTCCGCAGTGGACCCTCGTCCTACAGTGCGGTCATGCGTCCGGACCTGCCCTACGCCCTCGCCGGCGTCACCCTCGGCGCCCTGCTGCTCGGCAACGCCGCGGTCGCCCCCGACGCGGCCCCGGTGCATCCGGCCGACGTCCTGCTGGTGCTGCTGATGGCGGCGGCCGTGGCGCTGGCCCGGCGGTTCCCGATCCCGGCGCTGGCGGTGGCCACCGCGGCCATGCTCGCCGCCCACGTCCGGGTGCACGCCGGGGTGGCCGCCGCGTTCCCGGTGCTCGGCCTGGTCTGCCTGGCCGCGTGGCGGGGTTACCGGCTGCCCGCGCGACTGGCCAGCGTGGTGTTCCTGGCCGGCTTCCTGGCCCGGGACATCGCGGCCGCCCCGCCCGGCCGCCCCGGCCAGGTCCTGGTCGAGCGGACCTCGCTGCTGCTCGGCTGGTTCGTCGCGGTCAACGTCGCGGGCCTGGTGGCGCGGCAGCACCGGGCGCTGATCGGGCAGGCCGAGGAGCGGGCGGCCGAGGCCGAGCGCACCCGCGAGGAGGCGGCGCTGCGCCGGGCCGGCGAGGAGCGGCTGCGGATCGCCCGCGACCTGCACGACTCGCTCACGCACAGCATCTCGATCGTCAAGGTGCAGGCCGGGATCGCCGTCCACCTGGCCCGCAAGGCCGGCGACGAGCCGGCCCCGGCCCTGCTGGCGATTCAGGAGGCGAGCAGCGCGGCGATGCGCGAGCTGCGCGCGACGCTCGACGTGCTGCGCGAGCCGGACGCCGAACGGCTCGGCCTGGCGCTGGTCGGCGAACTGGCCGAACGCACCCGGGCGGCCGGGGTGCCGGTGCGGGTCAGCGTCGCCGGCGAGCCACCGGGTCTGCCCGAGGAGGTCGACCAGGCCGGCTACCGGGTGATCCAGGAGGCGCTGACCAACATCGCCCGGCACGCCGGCCCGGCCACCGCCGAGGTCCGCGTCGAGTACGCCCCGACCCGGCTGACCGTCTCGGTGCTCGACGACGGGCAGAAGCCGGCGGCCGAGCCGCTGACCCCGGGCGTCGGGCTGCGCGGCATGCGGGAACGGGTCACCGGGCTGGGCGGCACGCTGATCGCCGCCCACCGCGACGAGGGCGGCTTCGCCGTGCGGGCCACCTTCCCCCTGCCCGGTTCGGCATGATCCGCGTCCTGCTCGTCGACGACCAGCCGCTGATGCGGGTCGGCTTCCGGGCCCTGCTCGACGCCGAGGAGCAGATGGTGGTGGTGGGCGAGGCCGCCGACGGCGCCGCGGCGGTCGAGCTGGCCCGCCGGCTGCGGCCCGACGTGGTGCTGATGGACGTGCAGATGCCGGGGCTGGACGGCATCGAGGCGACCCGGCGGATCGCCGCCGATCCGGCCCTGGACGGCGTCCGGGTCCTCATCCTCACCAACTACGGCCTGGACTCCTACGTGTTCGCCGCGCTGCGGGCCGGAGCCAGCGGCTTCCTGCTCAAGGACGCCGACCCGGCCGACCTGCTCCAGGCCGTCACCGTGGTGGCGCGCGGCGACGCCCTGCTCGCCCCGTCGGTGACCCGCACCCTGATCAGCGAGTTCGCCGCCGGTCCGGCGCCGGCCGACCCGGCCGCCGGGCGCGACTCGCTGACCGCCCGCGAGCAGGAGCTCGTCCAGCTGGTGGCGCGCGGGCTCAGCAACGACCAGCTCGCCGAGCGGATGGTGATCAGCCCGCTGACCGTGAAGACGCACATCAACCGGGCGATGGCCAAGCTGCACTGCCGGGACCGGGCCCAGCTGGTCGTCTGGGCGTACGAGTCAGGCCTGGTCGCCCCCCGCCACCGGTGAGATGTCCTCCATCGACGGCTCGACCAGGACGTGGCCGATCGGCCGGTGCGGGATGCCGCCCCAGGCCCGGCCGGGCAGCCGGTCGAAGCCGGGGGCCGGGTCGGCGAGCGCGGTCTGGATCGCGCCGAGCAGCCGGCCGGCCTCCTGCGCCTGGTTGGTGTACCAGGCGGTGGACCAGACGCGGTGCAGGTGCCAGCCGAGTTCGCGCAGCTCCTGCTCGCGCAGCCGGTCCCGGTCGCGGGCCGCGCCGATCTGCCGGTAGCCGGGGCCGTCGAACTCGATGCCCAGGGCGTACACCTCGTCCGGGTGGTCGGGGTGCACGACGCCGATGTCGATCCAGTGGCCGGCCGCGCCGATCTGCCGGCGGACGTCGAATCCCCAGCCCTTGATCGTGCTCAGCACCGATTTCTCGAACGCGCTCACGCCCTCGGTGTCGGAACTGTCCCTACCCAGCGTGGCCGCGTCCCGCTCGGCGTACTCAAGGAATGCTTTGAGGTGTCGGATGCTCTCGTTGCCCATGTCCGGCACGTCGGACGCGTGGATCGACGAGACCACCTCGATCCGCTGCCGGGCGCGGGTGATCGCGACGTTCAGCCGGCGCCAGCCCTTCGGGCGGTTGAGCACGCCGAAGTTCGTACTGATCTTGTCGTGGTCGTCGTAGCCGTAACCGATCGACAGGATGATCACGTCGCGGACGTCGCCCTGCACCGCCTCCAGGCTCTTCACGAAGAAGCCGTTGAGCCGGTCCGAGTCGTCCAGCAGGTGATCCAGGTCGGGCCGGTCGGAGATCATCCGCTGGACGGCGGTGTCGATCGCGTCGGCCTGCGCCACCGACAGCGTGACCACGCCGAGCGACCGGCCGGGCCGGTGGGTGAAGTGGTGCAGCACCCGGGCGGCGACCGCGTCCGCCTCGATCGGATTGTCCGAGGTGGTGAGCCGGTGGTAGACGCCGTCGGTGTGGTAGAGCTGCACGCCGTGGTCGGGCTCGCGGGCGTAGGCGCGGGGCAGGCTGACCAGCCGCCCGCCGTAGTAGGCGAGGTTGGCGAAGGCGAACAGCGCCTCGTGCCGGCTGCGGTGGTGCCAGTCGAGCTCGAGGATCGGGAAGGTCTCCTTGGCCAGGTCGAGGATCGACGGGAAGTCGGTGACGTCGTCCTCGACCTTGTCGTAGAAGGTGGTCGGCGGCAGCTGCCGCTCGTCACCGGCCACGATCAGCGCGTCGCCGCGGTAGACGCAGTTGATCGCGTCGGCTGTGGTGACCTGGGACGCCTCGTCGATGATCACGACGTCGAACTCGATCTCCGGCGGCAGCAGCCGGCTGACCGCGAGCGGCGACATCAGCAGGCAGGGCTTGAGCGCCTGCACCGCGTGCCGGGCCTGGGCGATCAGGTCGCGGACGGCCAGGTGCCCGGTGCGCTTGCTGCCCTCCCGGCGGATCAGGGCGGGCTCGCCGGTGGTGGCCGCGGACGGCCTGCGAGCCTCGACCGCGTAGACGATGTCGGCCAGCGCGGCCGCGTTGAGCTCGTGGTCGAGCAGCTTGAACACCTCGACGAGGTGGCCGCGCTCCTCGGCGTCGACCGGCATCAGCCCGGCGTCGTCCCGGATGATCGCGTCGGCCCATCCCCGGTAGAGCGCCTTCTCCAGCACCGGCCAGATCTGCTCGGTCGCGGTGTGGTGGTCGGCGCAGAATTCCAGGGCGTCCTTGAGCCCGAACGAGGTGATCACGTCCCGGGCGTCCGAGTGGGTGAACCACTCCTGCTGCCCTTCGGCGTCGTGGATCAGCTCCATCAGCAGGTCCCGGGCGCTGTCGTAGTCGCCGAGGTGGGTGGTCAGCTCGACCCGCCGGTCCGGCCCGAACGCGGCCAGCACCTGCTCGCGGGCCTGTTCCCAGCCGGCCACCGAGGCGGACAGCCCGTCGCTGGGCTGAGCCTCGTGCAGGGCGTGCGCCTGGTCCGGGGTGAGCGCGGCGTCGTGCCCGGTGTGGATCCGGCGGGCCTCGGCGGTCCACGCGACGATCTGGTTCATCAGCTCGTCGTTGGTCTTGGTGCCGCGGTAGATCGAGCCGAGCACGGCGGCGTGCGGGCCGGCGTTCGACCAGATGGCGGCCTCGGCGTCGACCGCGGCCTGGCGCTGCTGGGCGATCTCGACCGCCTCGGCCAGGGTGAGGTCGCCGCGCCCGGTCGGCCCGCCGTAGGCGCGCAGCATCTCGGCGGCCGCCCGCAGCGGGCTGATGTGCGCGCGCAGCCAGAGGACGGCGTCCTGCACGGCTCCCTCGCCCAACTCGGGCCGGGGAGCGCGGGCCGGCGCCTCGCGCAGCGTGGTGCGGAACCGGTCGAACTCGTCACGGGCCTCGCTGACGATGCGCAGCAGCGCGCCGTTCGGCCGGGGCGCGGAGACGTGCACGACGACCGCGGCCAGGGCGTCGGCCGGGGTCTCCCGGATCACCTCGTCCGCGTTGTGCAGCGCCTCCAGGATGGCGGCGAAGTCGGTGTCCAGGCCGTCCCAGTGCCGGCCGAGGATCTCGGCGTGCTCCTCGGCCAGCTCCTCCAACTCGTCGAGGGCCGCCTTCCAGATCGCGGCGTCCTCCACGTTGGCGACCGCGTCCTCCGGCTTGACCTCGGGCAGCGCGGCCTCGATCGCCGCCTTCTTGTCCCGCCGGTAGGTGCGCAGCAGCTTGCGCGGGCCGCGCTGCTTGTTGAGCCGGTCGGCCATCTCCTCGATCGGCTCGTTCAGCACACCCTCGTCGAAGTGCCGGCGGGCCTGCGCCTCGGCGGCGTTGACCGCCTCGACGCCGCGGCGCAGGGCACGCACCGCGGCGTGCGCGGCGGCCATCCCGCCCTCGGCGAACCAGGCCGCCTCCGGCTTGTTCTCCCGGTTGATCAGCTCGGAGATCTTGATGACCCGGGTCGAGTCGGGGAAGCTCACCACGTTCGGCAGGCCGAGCCGGGCGGTGACCCGGTCGAGGCTCTCCTGCCGGGTCTCCAGCCGGTCGGCCTCCTCGGCGAACTTGTTGGCCAGGTGCTCGGCCTGGGCAGCGTTGAGTGGGCGCAGGTCGATCCCGGGCGGGGTCAGCTCGGACATGTCCGGCACCGAGGTCAGCTCGGCCGCGGACGGCAGCTCGGCCCACGGGATGCCGCCGTAGCGCAGCGCGGCCAGATGCGTGGTGAGGTCCTCGGCGGCCTCCTGCACCGGGGCGAGGCTGGTCGCGATCAGCCACTCCTCGACGATCGTGCTCGGCCGGTGCGCGGTGTGCGCGGCGAGCGCGGCCAGGGTGCTCGCGCCGGCCGGTTCGTGCAGGTCGAACGCGTCGGCGAGGGCCGAGTTGGCGATCACCGTCTCGGCGAGCTGACCGAGGGCGGACATCGCGGCCCGCAGCCGGCCCTCCATCGGCTCCCGCTCGCTGGCATCCCGCCACAGGTAGCTCTCGCTGCGCAGCCGGCCGAGCCGGCCGACCGCCTCGCGGATCTCGACCATCGCCTCCGGGGTGAGCTCGGCCGGGATCTCGGCGGGCACCGGCGCGGCCGGCACGTCCTGCAGGCCGGCGCAGATGCCGATCACCTCGTGCAGGGTCCGGCCGAGCGGCGGGCGCACGCGATTGAGGCTTTCCGCGTACGACGTGAGCCGCTCCCGCCGCTCCCGGACCGCGCGCCGGTCGATCGGGTCCATGGCGGCCAGCGGCACCGGGTCGGTGTCGAGCGCCTCGGACAGCGCGGTCGCCACCTCCCGCCGCCCCATCAGGTCGCTGTGCAGCGGCAGCAGATAGTTGCCGAGCCCGGCCTCGACCAGGCGCCGGTGCACGGTGTCCAGCGCGGCCGCCTTCTCCGAGACGACCAGCACCCGCTTGCCGGAGTGCAGCAGGCAGCCGACGATGTTGGCGATGGTCTGCGACTTGCCGCTGCCCGGCCCGCCGTCGAGCACGAAGCTGTGCCCGGCCACCGCGGCGGCCACCGCGGCCCGCTGCGAGGCGTCCGCGTCGAGCAGCAGCGGCACCTCCTCGGCCGGCACCAGCTCGTCGATCCGGCCCGCGTCGATCGGGTCGAAGGCGAACGTCCGGTCGGCGTCCCGGGTGGCGAGCGCCCGCACGAGCGGGTGCTCGGCGATGTGCGGCTCGCTCTCCATCAGGTCGGCGTGGATCGACTCGCGGTGCACCCCGAAGGTGGACAGCACCACGGTCTCGTCGGCGTACCAGCCGCGCTGCTCGCCGATGGCCACGTCGATGTGCGCCCACAGCACGGTGACGTCGAGCTCGCCGAGCGACTTCACCTCGGGCAGGTCGATGCCCTGCGGGTACATCCGCAGCGCCAGGGCCGGGTTGATGATCGGGTCCTCGCCGCGGGCCCGCAGCAGCGGCCCGGCCGGGTCGATCTCGACCGGGACCAGCAGGATCGGGCTCTGGTGCGGGGTGTTGCGCTCGTCGCTCCAGTGCAGCATCCCGATCGCGAGGTAGAGCGAACCCACCCCGCGGTCGATCATCTCCTGCCGGGAGCGGCGGTAGAAGCGGTGCAGCAGCGCACCGAGGTCGTGCTCGGCCAGGTCGGTGCGCAGCACCGGCCGGTTCGGGTCCTCCTCGCCGTCGCCGCCGGGGAAACCGAACGCGTCCCCCTCCTGGAGCACCTTGAGGATGCTCTTGGGCGACGGGCGGGTGATCTCCACGGCGTCGGACGGGGTCCGGCCGAAGTTGAGCAGCCGGTTGCCGTCGGTAAGGTCGACGAGTCCGGAGCGCCACGTTTCCAGCGCAGCCCGGACCACGCCGTCGGGTTGCTCGCTCAGTTCCGCTGCATGATCCGGCCGCATCCTCTAATTGCAGCAAGACGGACGGCCGTTACGCTGGGGATTCGCCCGCTTCCTTCCGGATATTCCGCCACATAACAGGCGAAGGCCTCGGAAGCGGGCGAATCGCCGATCACGCCGCCGGGACGGTTTCCTCCGCGGCGCGCGCCGCCGGCCGGCGTTCCAGGGCGATGCCCTCGACGTCCAGCTCCGGCAGCTTCGACAGCCACGTCGGGAACCACCAGGCGGCCTTGCCCATCAGCGCGATCGCGGCCGGGATGGCGATCATCCGGACCACCAGGGCGTCGAAGAGGATGCCCATGGCCAGCGCGAACGCGATCGGCTTGATGGTGTCGTTGCCCTGCGGGACGAAGCCGGCGAAGACCGAGAACATGATCGTGGCGGCCGCGACCACCACCGGGGCGGCGTGCCGGAACCCGCTCACGACGGCCTGGCGCGGCTCGGCGCCGTGCGCGTGCGCCTCGTGCATCCGGGACACCAGGAACACCATGTAGTCCATCGCCAGGCCGAACAGGATGCCGACGATGATGATCGGCGACAGGCTCAGCAGCGGGCCGTTGACCTTGGCGTTGACCACCGCGTCCAGCCAGCCCCACTGGAAGACCGCGGTGGTGGCGCCGAGTGCCGCGCCGATCGTGAGCAGGAAGCCGAGCACCCCGGCCACCGGCACCAGGATCGACCGGAACACCAGCACCAGCAGCACGAACGCGAGGCCGACGACGAGCACCAGGTAGATCGGCAGGGCGTCGTCGAGCTTCTGCGACACGTCGATGCTGACCGCGGTCTGGCCGGTGACGTAGACCTTGGCGTCCGGGCCGTCGGCGACCTTGTCGCGGATCGCGTGCACCAGGTCGACCGTCGCGGTGTCGTCCGGGCCGGTCTTCGGGATGATCGTGATCAGGGCCGCGGTGCCGTTCGCGTCCGGCTGCGGCGTGGTCGCGACGAGGACCCCGGGCAGGGTGCTGACCTGCTGCTGCACGGTCGCCGCGTACGACCCGGAGCCGGACCCGTCCACCAGGACCAGCAGCGGGCCGGCGAAGCCGGCGCCGAACCGCTCCGCGATGAGCTCGTCGGCCTTCTCCTGGGTGCTGCCCGGCACCTCCTTGAGGATCAGCGAGGTCTGCATCTTGGTGATCGGGATGGCGATGACGCCGAGCGCGGCCACCGCGATCAGCAGGCCGGCCCAGCGGCGGGTCGAGACGAGGTGCGCCCAGCCCTTGAAGAAGCCGCGACCGGTCTCGTCCTCGACGTGCTCGACCGGCGGCGCGTTGCGCAGCTTCTTCGGCAGCGCCCGCCGGCCGATCATCCCGAGGATCGCCGGGACCAGGGTGATCGCGACCAGCACGGCGATGACGATGGTGGCCGCCGCGGCCAGGCCCATCTCGGTGAGGAAGGGGATGCCGGCCACCGACAGGCCGGCCAGCGCGATCACCACGGTGAGGCCGGCCGTGACGACGGCCGAGCCGGCCGTGCCGACCGCCATCGCCGCCGCTTCCGGCACGTCCAGGCCGCGGCGTAGCTCCTGGCGGAACCGGGTGATGATGAACAGCGCGTAGTCGATGCCGACCGCGAGGCCGAGCATGATCGCCAGGATCGACGTGGTCGACTGCAACTCGACGAAGCCGGTCAGGGTGAAGATGCCGGCCGCGCCGATGCCCACGCCGACGATCGAGGTCAGCAGGTTCATCCCGGCCGCGACCAGCGAGCCGTAGGTCAGGGCCAGCACCAGCAGCGCGACCACCACGCCGAGGCCCTCGGCCGGGCCGCCGACGTCGGCGCCGGACTCCTTGGACGCCTCGCCGCGGACCTCGACCGTCAGGCCGCCGCTGCGGGCCTGATCGACCGCGCCGAGCAGCGCCTCCCGCTCCTCGACGGTGATCTCCGAGCCCTGCACGCCGTAGCTGACCGTGCTGTAGGCCGCCGACTGGTCCTGCGACACCACCGGCGACTTCGGGTCGAGCGGGTTGCTGGCCGCGACCACGCCGGGCAGCTTGGCCAGCGCGGCGACGGTCTGCACGACCGTCGCGGCGTTCTGCTGGTCGGTGATCTTGCCGCCGGCCGGGGCCGCGAACACGACCTGGGCGGTGGCCCCGCCGGATGCGTCGCCGAAGCGCTCCTTCATCAGGTTGAGCGCGGTGGTCGACTCCTGGCCGGGGATGGAGAACGTGTTGACGGTCGGGCCGGAGAGGGTGGCCGCGCCGACGCCGACGGCGACCAGCGCCACCAGCCAGACGACGGTCACGAGAATCCGGTGCCGCACGGCGGAGAGACCGAGGCGATGCAGCAGGGTTGCCATGAGGGGAGTCCCTTGCCTTAGTTAGTCGGGCGCTCGTGACCGAGCGCGTCGTAGCTGACCTCGACGATTTCCGCGAGGGCGGCGGGGGTGAGCTTGTCGTGCATCGCCACCGTGGTGACGGCGAGCCCGCCAAGAGCGCCGACGATCCGCATCAGCCGGGGCAGGTCCTGGTCGGCGACGCACTCCGGGTCGGCGATGCCGAAGGCCGCGAAGATCGCGTTGCCGGTCTCGTGCAGCGTTTCGCCGTCGGGGGCGCTCATCAGGCCGCTGAGCAGCAGCGCCACCGCACCGGGTCGCTCCATCGCGAGCCGGGCCACGCCGGTGATCACGATGCGGTCCCGCTCCGGGCCGACCGGCAGGCCGTCCGCCTCGGCGGCGATCACCCGCAGGTCGACGAGGGCCCGCTCGATCACCGCCGCCTGCAGCGCCTCCTTGGTCGGGAAGCGGTGCAGCAGGCCGGTCTTCGAATAGCCGACCGCGTCGGCCACCCGCTGGATCGAGGTCTCCTTGAAGCCGTGCCGCGCGAACAGCGCGGCGGCGGTCTCCAGGATCTCGTCCTCGATCTGTTGCTTCGTCGGACGCGGCATGCGGACCAGCCTAGACGGGAAGGGACCAATCCGGTCGGGAACCGACCGTGGTGGTCCTCACATCATTTTCGGGGGAAGCCCTGAGTGTTTCTCGGGGTTCGATGCCCCTTTTGGGGCGGTTGGGGCATCCGGAAGTCGGCTACCTGACCAACTCCCGCGCGCCGGCGACTCCGGGGGCGACCGGGGTCTGACCCGGATGTTCCCAGCTCCCGCACTGCCTAACTTCAGTTTCGACACAGAAACCGGGTACAGGGGGCAGGGAAATGGCGAAGCGACCGGTGACGGTACGCATGGCGCGATGGAGCGCCGAACACCCGTGGCGAGCGATCGCGCTCTGGGTGGTTTTCGTGGCGGTGTGCTTCGTCGGCGGCAACGCGGCCGGCACACGGGAGGCGACCGCCCAGGACGACGCGATCGGCGAGGCCGGTCAGGCCTACGTGATGATCGAGGACGGGAAGTTCGCCGACGAACCGGCCGTCGACAACGTGCTGATCACCGCGCCGTCCGGCCGGCTCGACCAGGCCAAGGCGCAGGCCGCCGCCAAGGACGCCGCCACCCGGCTGGGCACGGTGGCGGGCGTGGCCAAGGTCGGCGAGCCGATCCCGGCCACCGACGGGACCGCGCTGCTCGTGCCGATCACCATGTCCGGCGACCCGGACACCGCCTCGGACCGGGTCGAGCCGCTGCGGGCGGCCACCGCCGAGGTGCAGAAGGCCCACCCGGACCTGCGGATCGAACAGGTCGGCGGCCCGTCCATCAACAAGGCTCTCGACGACACGCTCGGCGACGACTTCCAGAAGGCCGAGATCCTCAGCCTGCCGGTCACCCTGTTCATCCTGATCATCGCGTTCGGCGCGCTCATCGCGGCCGGCGTGCCGCTGCTGCTCGCGCTCTCCTCGGTGGCGGCCGCGATGGGCCTGTCCACGCTCGCCTCGCACCTGGTGCCGATGGGCGACGCGACCAGCAGCGTGATCCTGCTGATCGGCATGGCGGTCGGCGTCGACTACTCGCTGTTCTACGTCCGCCGGGAACGCGAGGAGCGGGCCAAGGGGCGCGGGCACGTGGACGCGGTGGAGATCGCCGCCGAGACCTCCGGGCACGCCGTCGTGGTCTCCGGCTTCGCGGTGATCATCTCGATGGCCGGGCTGTTCCTGGCCGGCGACTCCACGTTCTCCTCGCTCGCCACCGGCTCGATCCTGGTCGTCGCGGTGGCCGTGCTCGGCTCGCTGACCGTGCTGCCGGCCATCCTGGCCAAGCTCGGCCGCTGGGTGGACCGGCCCCGGGTCCCGCTGATCTGGCGGCTCACCGCCAACCGCGGCGAATCCCGCCTCTGGCGCCGGATCCTCACCCCGGCGCTGCGCCGCCCGGCGATCACCCTGCTGGTCAGCGTCCTCGCCCTGCTCGCCCTGGCCGCCCCGGCGCTCGGCATGAAGCTCAAGTTCCCGGGCACCGAGGACCTGCCCCGGACCACCCCGGCCATGCAGGCGTACGACCGGCTGGCCGCGGCCTACCCCAGCAACGGCACCAACCACATGGTCGTCGTGCAGGCCCCGGCCGCCCAGGCGGCCGCGGTCAAGACGGCGCTGACCTCGCTGGCCGCGAGCACCCAGAACAACCCGCTGTTCGCCGAGCTGGAGGCGGACGGCCCGAAGATCGACGTCTCGGCCGACGGCACGGTGTCGGTGCTCGACCTGGCCACGCCGTTCACCGCCCGCAGCGACGAGGCCGCGGACAGCCTGCACGAGCTCCGGAAGACCCTGGTCCCGGCCGCGCTCGGCGGCGTCACCGGCGCGACGTACGCGGTCGCCGGGGCGGTGGCCGAGAACGAGGACTACGCCAAGCACATCTGGCAGACCCTGCCGATCGTGGCCGGCTTCGTGCTGCTGCTGACCTTCCTGGTGATGGCGTGGACGTTCCGGTCGGTCGTGGTGGCGCTCACCGCGATCGGGCTGAACCTGCTCTCCGCCGGTGCCGCCTACGGCCTGATGGTGCTGGTCTTCCAGCACACCTGGGCGGAGGACCTGCTCAGCTTCACCTCGACCGGCGCGATCGTCACCTGGCTGCCGATGTTCCTGTTCGTGGTCCTGTTCGGCCTGTCGATGGACTACCACGTCTTCGTGGTCAGCCGGATCCGCGAGGCGGTCAACCGCGGCGTGCCGACCCGGGAGGCGGTCGCCGAGGGCATCACCGGCTCGGCCGGCACGGTCAGCAGCGCCGCCATCGTGATGGTCGCGGTCTTCTCGATCTTCGCGACGCTCAGCACGATCGACATGAAGCAGCTGGGCGTCGGCCTGGCCGCGGCGATCCTGCTGGACGCGACCATCATCCGGGCGGTGGTGCTGCCGTCGCTGATGACGCTGCTCGGCCCGGCCAACTGGTGGGCGCCGAGGTTCATGCGGCCGCGGGGCCGGCACGCCGCTGCAGCCCCGCCCGACGAGCGCAAGCCCGAGCTTGTGGGGGTTTGATCGAACGAACGGCGGACCGCTCCCATGTGGAGCGGTCCGCCCGTTTTTTGTAGGCTTTGTCAGCTGCCGCCGCTGTTACCTTCCGGTAACGTACGCGGAACAAGAGAGGGTGGCCCCCCGATGCCCCTGGAATCCTCCCTGACCGGCACCGTCGCGGAACTCGTGCAGGAGCTGGCCACCGACACCGATCTGGTCGACGATGTGGTCGCCTCGGCCCGGGCCAACTTCCCGGAGGTGGCCCGGCTGCCCTGGGCGGAGAGCCGCCGGCACGTGGCCGCGCTGCTCGCGGCCGGCTTCACCGCGTTCGCCCGGGCGCTGTCCGAGGGCGACTTCGGCCCCGACCTCGACTTCAGCGAGGCGCACCGGTTCGGCGCCGAGCGGGCCGCGCTCGGCGTGCCGGTGGCCGGCCTGCTGGCCGGGGTGCACGGCGGCCGCAGCCGGCTGCTGGAGATCGCGATCAACCGGGGCCGCGAGGCCGGCATCCCGTACGACGAGCTGCTCCAGGCCCTGCTGAAGCTGGACCGCTACGGCACCGACCTGGAACGCCACGTGATGGACGGCTACCGGGAGGCCGAGCGGGACCTCAACCGGGACGACCGGACCGCCCGGATCCGGGTGCTGCGCCGCCTGCTCCTCGACGACGACGGCGGCCCGACCGCCCCCGAGGAGGATCCGGGCCGGTTCGGGCTGCACGACGGCGGCACCTACCACTGCGTGCTCTCCGACGTGGTCGACCCGGTCCGGGTGCGCGCGCTCGAGCAGGCGTTCGCCCGCTGCGGCGGGGTGCTGGCCCCGGTCGGTGGCCGGCTCAGCGGCCTCACCCCGCGGCTGCCCGGCAGCCGTGCCCTCGACCCGTCGGTCCTGGTGGTGACCACCCCGCCGGTGACCCTCGACCAGGCCCGCGCCGCCTACCGGCTGGGCCGCACCGCCCTGCAGGCGGCCCGCTCCCGGGAGTCCACCGGCATCTGCGACGTGGTCGAGCTGGCCGGCGAGACCGCCCTGGCCGCCCAGCCGATGCTGGCGGTGTTCCTGAGCGAGGGGCTGCTCGGTGCCCTCTCCCCCGGCGACGACTTCCACCGCGAGCTGGTCGGCACCGCCCTCGCCTACCTCGACCACGGCCAGCGGCTCGACCTGACGGCCGGCGCCCTGCACCTGCACCCCAACACGGTCCGCTACCGGCTGCGCCGGCTGCAGGACCTGACCGGCTTCGGCACCCCGGCCGAGGGCCTGCCGGTGCTCGACACCGTGCGCTGGTGGTGGGCCCTGCGAACCTGGTCGCACCGCCCGGCCGACCCGGCCTCGTAACCTACTTCTTCTTGTACTTCCAGATCTTGATGTAGTCCACGTCCATCACGACCTTCTCCGGGGTCTGCGCGTTGCGGCACGGGATCGGGTAGCCGCAACCCTGGTCGAGCTGGAGCGCCAGGTGCATCGGGCCCTCGTCGGGCAGCCCGGTGTCGATCATGTCGGCGGTCACGTTGAAGTAGGGCTGGCCGTCCAGGAAGAAGGTGACCCGGGAGGGCAGCCATTCGACGCCGACGGTGTGGAACTTCGTGAAGTCGGCCTTCTTGTAGTCGACGCCGACGTGCGCGTTGTCCTTGCCGTGGTGCAGGTAGGTGCCGCCGCCCTGCCGCTTCGGGTCGATGACCTCCATCATGTCGATCTCGCCGTGCGCGGGCCAGTCGGCGTTGTCCTCCGGCCAGAGCAGGACCGCGGGTGCGTACCCGGCGCCGGCCTGCACCCGGAACCGCACCTCCCACTTGCCGAACATCTGCTCGCGGAAGTAGCCGAGGCCGGCCCCGACGTCCTTGCCGGCCTTCTGGCTCACGCCACCGGAGAGGTGCAGCATCCCGCCCGACACCGACACCATGTCCGAGCTGCGCGGCGGCTTGGAGTCCGGGCTGTCGTAGACGCCCCAGCGGCTGTTCAGCGGGCCGTTGAAGTTTTCCACCACGGCCGGGTCGCCCCAGTTGACCTCGGTGCCCGGCTTGGGGCTGACCGAGGTGGCCGGGCCGCTGGCCTTCGTGCCGGGCTTCGACTGCCCGGGCGAGACACTGCCCGCGATCCACTCACTGGACGGGGACGCATCCGGCCCGTCGCCCGCCTCGGTCCCCCGACATGCCGCGGTCGCGCACACCAGGGCAAGCCCCACGCCGATCGCGGCCAACCGCTTGAGCAAAACCCCTCCCGGAGGACGAATACCGTTCAGGTCCCCGTGCACCGTAGGTGATCCGGCGCACGTTGCCAACTATCTGACGACACCCGGGACTCGTGTTGGTCAACAAACCTAAGATTACGACCTGCGGTCCAAGGGACCGCAGGTCGTAGGTCTCTGGCCGACGTGTCAGGGCGCCTGATAGACCCGCACCCAGTCGACGTCCATAACGACCCGGGAGGGGGTTGACCCGTTACGGCAGGCGATGTATCCGCCGCAGCCCTGGTCGAGCTGCATCGCCAAATTCATCGCCGACTCGGTGGGCAGCCCGGTCTCGATCTGCGACGGGGTCACGTTGAAGAATTTCTTGCCGTCGAGGTAATAGGTCACCCGGGTGGGCAGCCACTCGACCGCGACGGTGTGGAACTCGGTGAAGTCGGCCTTGGTGGCGTCCAGGCCGACCTGGTGGTTGGCGCTGCCGTGGTGCAGGAACGTGCCGAACGTGCTGCGGTCGCTGGCCACCACCTCGGCCAGGTCGATCTCGCCGACGGTCGGCCAGTCCTCGTTGTTCTGCGGCCAGAGCAGCACGAACGCGCCGTAACCGGCACCGGCCTGGGCTCGGAAGCGGACCTCCCACCGGCCGTACTTCTGCGCCTTCAGGTACATCACGCCGCCGCCGACGTCCTTGCCGACGCGCGAGTTCACCCCGCCGGCGATGTGCAGCATCCCGTTCGAGACCGACACCATGTCGCCGCTGCGGGGCGGGGTGCCGTTCGGGCTGTCGTAGGTGCCCCACTGGGCGGGCAGCGAGCTGCCGTTGAAGTCCTGCACCATGACCGGGCTCCCCCAGCCGGCCGGGTTGGCCGGCTTGGCCGCCGTGGTGGCGGTCGCGGCCTTGGGTGCGGTGGTGCTGGTGGTGTAAGCGGCCGCACCGAGCTTCTGCTGCGGCGACGCGCTCACCGATGGCACGCCGGACCCGGAAACTGCGGGCGCCGGGGCGATGCCGATGGTTGGTACGGACGTGCTCGGCGTGGTCAGGGCGAGTTCGTCCCGCGCGTCCGACCCGCACGCCGCAGTGGCGCACAGGAGGACGAGCCCCACACCGGTCGCGGTAATCCGCTTTAACAAAACTCCTCCAGACGTACGACGACCGGGCACGCCTTGCCATGTTTCCGCTGATCTTCAGCATGCGGGACCGGCGGAACGGCTCTGGATTACGACCCAGCGGTGGAGGTGGGCCGCCCGGACGTAACAAAATCTCGCGCTGCGTGATCAGGCGATCATGCAGGGGCAGATGTGGAGGCGTCCGGGAAGGCCGGAGCTGGGGGAATGCCCGGCGCGGGCGTGCTGCCGGGCGCCTCACCACGGGCCACCGCACCGGGCGCGTTGCCGCGGTCGATGCCGGCCGCGGCGTACGCGTCGTCCTCGTCCAGGGTCTCGCTCTGCAGGAGCTTGCCGGCCAGCTGGTTGAGCTGGGTGCGGTGCTCGCGCAGCAGGCGCAGGGCGTCGGCGTAGCACTCGTCGACGATCTTGCGCACCTCCGCGTCGACCAGTTCCTTGGTCGCCGGGGCGACGCCGTCGAGGCCGAGCGGCGACTCCTGGCCGGGCGGCGGCAGCACGGTGACCGGGCCGATCGCGTCGGACATGCCCCACCGGCCGACCATCTGCCGGGCGATGTTGCTGACCTGGTCGAGGTCGGACTCGGCCCCGGTGGTCATGTCGCCGTAGACGACCTCCTCGGCGGCCCGGCCGCCGAGCGCGCCGATGATCCGGCCGCGCAGGTATTTCGCCGAGTAGCCGTAGCGGTCGGTGGACGGGCTCTGGAAGGTGACGCCGAGGGCCTGGCCGCGCGGGATGATCGAGATCTTGCGGACCGGGTCGGCGCCCGGGGTGAGCATGCCGAGCAGCGCGTGGCCGGACTCGTGGAACGCGGTGCGCTCCTTCTCGTCGGGGGTGAGCATGATGCCGCGGACGGTGCCCAGCATGATCTTTTCGAGCGCGTCGGTGAAGTCGGGCGTCTGCACCTGGTCGTGCCCGCGGCGGGCGGCGAGCAGGGCGGCCTCGTTGATCAGGTTCTTCAGGTCGGCGCCGACCATGCCGGGGGTCGACGAGGCGAGCGCGTCGAGGTCGACGCCGGGCGCGACCGGGACGCCGCGGGTGTGCACGGCGAGGATGGCCCGGCGGCCGGCCTGGTCGGGCGGGCTGACCGTGACCCGGCGGTCGAAGCGGCCGGGCCGCAGCAGCGCCGCGTCGAGGATCTCGGCGCGGTTGGTGGCGGCCAGCACGACCACGCCCTCGCTGCCGGTGAAGCCGTCCATCTCGGTGAGGATCTGGTTGAGGGTCTGCTCGCGCTCGTCGTTGCCGCCGAGCGACTGGGCGCCGCCCCGGGCGCGGCCGATCGCGTCCAGCTCGTCGATGAAGATGATCGACGGCGCGACCTTCTTGGCCTGGTCGAACAGGTCACGCACCCGGCTCGCGCCGACGCCCACGATCATCTCGATGAACTCGGACGCGGAGATCGAGAAGAACGGCACCTCGGCCTCGCCGGCCACCGCCCGGGCGAGCAGGGTCTTGCCGGTGCCGGGCGGGCCGGACAGCAGCACGCCGTGCGGGATCTGCGCGCCGAGCTTGCGGTATTTCTCCGGCTCGCGCAGGAAGTCGACGATCTCGGTGACCTCCTGCTCGACCTCCTCGATGCCGGCCACGTCGGCGAACGTGGTGCGCGGCCCGGACTCGGGCTGGTAGAGCTTGGCCCGCGACCGGCCGAAGCCGCCGAGCCCGCCACCGGCCCCGGCCGCCATCCGCCGGCCCACCCAGAAGAGCAGCCCGACCAGCAGGATCGTCGGGCCGAAGCCGACCAGGATCTGCTGCCAGATCGGTGCGGGCGCGTCCGGCGGGTCGGCGTTGACCGGCACGTTCGCCGCCTGGAGCTTCGCGAACAGGTCGTCGTCGGCGAACGAGGGCCGCTGGGTGGTGAAGCGGTCGACCTCTTCGGCCTTGGTCTCACCGGACGGCGTGTAGGACGCCTTCTTGGTGAACTCGCCCTCGATGGTGTCGCCGGTGGAGGTGAAATCCTTGATGTTGGCGGCCTGCACCTGGGTGAGGAAGAAGGTGTAGGAGACCGAGGTGCGCTCGGGCGGCGACAGCAGGAACGACGAGACGATCCAGTTGACCGCGAGCAGCAGGACGAGCATCCAGCCGAAGCGCATCCACGCCGGGCGCGGCTTCTTCGGGCCGTCGGTCTCGGGCGTGGGTGGTGCTCCCTCGACCCGCCACGGGTGACGGGTGGGCTGTTTCGGCGCATCGGCGGGCATGAACGCAAAGGTAGCGCCGATGTATGACGGGAATCCGCCCCCGTAACGAAGATCTCCGGGCACCCCACCACCGTTGGGGGCACCCGGAGATCCGTTCAGGAGCGGGTTACTTCTGCAGGGCGCAGGTCTTGAGGCCCTCGGCGTTCAGGTTCGGCTTGGCCGCGTTGCGGCCGATCGCGGTCTCGATCCGGTTGATGGTCGAGAACCGCTTGTCGGCCAGCGGGCCGAGGATCGCGTTCTGCACGAAGGCGTCGCCGCCCTGGCCGACCGAGCTGACCAGCCGCTTGTTGGCCTCGGCGATCTGGGTGCTGAGCAGCTCGAGGTTGCGCTGCACCTCGGCGGCGGCCTGGGCCGGGACCGCGACGTTCACGTTCACGGCCGGGCAGACGATGGTGCCGGCGGCGGCCGCGACGGCGGCGGCGTCCTGCACCTGCACCGCGGTGCCCTGCGCGGCACCGGCGCTGCTGCTCACCGAGCAGGTCTTGAGGCCCTCGGCGTTCAGATCCGGCTTGACCGCCCGGCGGCCGATCGCGGTCTCGATCCGGTTGATCGTGGCGAACCGCTTGTCGGCCAGCGGGCCGAGGATCGCGTTCTGCACGAAGGCGTCGCCGCCCTGGCCGACCGAGGTCTCCAGGCGCTTCTGCGCCTCGGTGATCTGGGTGTTGAGCAGCTCCAGGTTGCGCTGCACCTCGGCGGCGGCCGACTCCGGCACCGCCACGTTCACGGTGACCTGCGGGCAGCTGATGTTGCCGACTGCGGAGGCCGCGCCCGATCCGTTGCCGGCCGCGTTGCCGCCGGCCGCGGCCGTGGGCACCTCGACCGGCTGGGCGGCCGACGCGCCGCCGGCCTGGTTCAGGGTGCAGGTCTTGAGGCCTTCGGCGTTCAGGTCCGGCTTGGCGGCGTTGCGGCCGATCGCCGTCTCCATCCGGTTGATGGTGGCGAACCGCTTGTCGGCCAGCGGGCCGAGGATCGCGTTCTGGATGAAGGCGTCGCCGCCCTGGCCGACCGTGTTCTTCAGCCGGGTGTTGGCCTCGTTGATCTGGGTGTTGAGCAGCTGGAGGTTGCTCGCCACCTCGGCCTGCGCCTGAGCCGGTACGGCCACGCCGATCTTGACGGCGGGACAGTTGACCGTCGGGACGGCCTCGGCGGCGGAGGCGACACCGAGACCGACACCCGCGATGACGACCGCAACCCCGGCCACGGCACCGATCTGCCAGCGGCGCGCGTTACTGGTGGGTTTCTTGTACGACCGGGACCTGTACATTGGAACCTGCGCCTTCCCCTATGCCTGAACCATTTGGCTTCGGCTGGCAATACGGGAGCGCTCCCATGGACGGATCAACGCTTAAGAATAAATTTATCCGTCCAGGTTGTTACCGGTTTACTGGACACCACCCAGCACCATGTCCAACCAGGGATTACGGAACGTTCCGGCCGGGTCGTAGCGGCTGACGAGTTCCCGGAAATCGCCGAACTTCGCATACTCCGCCGCCAGCGTCGCCGGGCCGGTGGTGAAGACCTTGCCCCAGTGCGGGCGCGGGTGCAGCGGCGCGAGCCGCTCCTCGACCTCGGCCACCACCGGCATCACCGCGTCGGTGTCGGCGATCCAGGTGAAGTGCAGCGCGACGCTGTCCCGGTGGTAGTTCGGGCTCAGCCACAGCTCGTCGGCCGCGATCGCGCGGACCTCGCAGACCTGCAGCACCGGCGCCACCCGCTCGCGGACGGCCGCCACCGCGTCCAGCGCGGCCAGCGCGTCCCCGGCCGCCACGTGCCACTCGGACTGGAGCTCGGCGCCGGCGCTCGGGGTGAACTCCATCCGGAAGTGCGGCAGCCGGGTGTGCCAGGGGCCCATCTCGCCGGACTGGTCGGTGCTGTTGGCGGGCGGCATGCCGGGCACCGGGTGGCGCGGCCCGTCGGCCCGGTGCGCCCCGAACCATTCCCCCTCCAGCTGGGAAGCGCGCTTGAGCCAGCCCATGTTGGCGTCGAGCGACGTCCAGTCGGTGAACAGGCTGACGCTGTAGCCGTCGGCCAGCATCTCCGGCAGGCTCGCCTCGATCGAGGCGCGCGGCACCGTGTCGTACACGTACTGGCGCAGCTCGAAGGTGGGCACCACGTCGAGGGTGAGCGCGGTGACGATGCCCGGCGCGCCCAGCCCGACGACCGCGCCGAGCAGGTCAGGGTCCTTGCGGGTCAGGGTCACCGGCCGGCCGGTGCCGTCGATCAGCTCCAGCGACGAGACGGTGGTGGCCAGGTTGGCGTTGCGCACGCCGGAGCCGTGGGTGGCGGTGGCGACCGCCCCGGCCACCGAGATGTGCGGCAGCGACGCCATGTTCCGCAGGGCCAGGCCCTCCTCGTGCAGGCGCACCGCCAGCTCGCCGTAGCGGATGCCGCCGTCGACCCGGACCGACCGGCGGTCCGGCGCGATCTCCACGATCCGCGGCAGGTCGGCCAGCGAGATCAGGTCGCCGTCGGTGTCGGCCATCCGGTTGAACGAGTGGCCACTGCCCAGCACCCGTAGCGGTCCCCCGGCCGCAACCAGCTCCTGGATCTGATCGACGTTCGTCGGGCGATGCAACCGCCTCGCACCGAAAACGATATTGCCGGCCCAGTTCGTCACACGCTCACTCATCGTCCCAGCTTATGGCCCCGGTTTCCGGTTGGAAAAGATCTTGAGTAACCCGACCGGCCCGCCGATGTTCCCCGCTGTGAAGTATCGACTCCCTGCCGCGGCCACCGCGGTCATCGCCGCCGCTTCGCTCGGCCTGTCCGCAACCGCCACCCCGGTCCTCGCCGCCACGAAGACCTCGACCAGCACCGCGACCGAGCTGATCATCGGCCTGCGTTCTGCGGCACAAGCCACCGCCACCGTCCGCAAGCTCGACGCCGACCCGGACGTACGCGTCCTGGCCAGCGACGCCGCGCCCGAGCTGAAGGCCGTCACCGTGGCCGTGCCCGCCGACCAGGCGGCCGACGCGATGGCCGAGCTGAGGGCGAACCCGGACGTCGCCTACGTCGAGCCGAACGCGGTCGTCCAGGCCGACGTGATCTCGCCGAACGACCCGCTCTACAGCAAGCAGTGGGGTCTGACCACGGCGAAGGTGCCGCCCGCCTGGAACGTCACCACCGGTTCGAGCGTGGTCGTCGCGGTCGTCGACACCGGCGTGACCAGCGTCAGCGACATCGCCGGCCGGGTCCTGTCCGGCTACGACTTCGTCAACAACGACGCCGACCCGAGCGACGACGAGGGCCACGGCACGATGGTGTCCAGCGTGATCGCGGCGACCGGGAACAACGCGACCGGCGGCGCCGGCGTGTGCTGGAAGTGCCAGATCCTGCCGGTCAAGGTGCTCGGCGCGGACGGCAGCGGTACGCACGACAACATCGCCAAGGGAATCGTCTACGCCGTCGACCACGGCGCCCAGATCATCAACATGTCGCTCGGCGGCGCGCAGGACAGCCAGCTGCTGGAGACCGCGGTCACGTACGCCGACGACCACGGCGTCGTCGTGATCGCCTCGGCCGGTAACGACGGCTCGACCACCCGCGCCTACCCGGCCGCCATCGCGACCACGATCGCGGTGGCCGGCTCGACCCAGACCGACGGCCGCTACTCGTGGTCGAACTACAACTCCTCGGCCGACCAGTGGGTCGACCTGGCCGCGCCCGGCAGCAACATCGCCGAGGACCAGACCGGCGGCTTCTACTCGTTCGACGGCACCAGCTCGGCCGCCCCGGTCGTCTCCGGTGTCGCCGCGCTCGCCCTGTCGGCCAACCCGGCCGCCACCGCCGCCGAGGTCCGCTCGGCCCTGGAGAGCTCGGCCGACGCGGTCGGCTCCTGGGTCGCCAACGGCCGGGTCGACGCCGAGGGCACCATCGCGGCGATCTCCGACAACACCCAGCAGCAGCCGCTGGTCATCTCGGACGTCGCGGTCAGCCCGAAGTCCCCGGTCAAGGGCACGGTTACCGTCACGCCGACGGTCACCTCGAACGGCGGCACGGTCAAGTCGGTCAAGATGGCCGTCACCATGCCGCTCGGCAAGACCATCAACGTCACCGCCGCCCGCGCGCCGTGGACGATGGCGTTCAGCAGCATCGGGTCGACCGGCACCGCCACCATCGTGGTCACCGCCAGCGACACCGCCGGCAACACCACCACCGCGAGCACCGCCGTCACGGTGGACAACACCCCGCCGTCGGCGACGGTCACCATGCCGTCCTACGTCACCGGCGTCACGCCGATCACGCTGGACGCGCCGTCCGACGACACCGCCCGGATGGAGGTCTACGTCCGTGGCGTCAAGGTCGGCGAGGTCACCACCGACCCCTGGACGTACGAGTGGGACACCACCGCGGTCAGCGGCTCGGCCTCCCTCAAGATCGTGGTCACCGACGTGGCCGGCAACAGCACCACCGTCGCCCGCAGCACCGTGGTCGACAACGCCGGGCCGAAGCTGACCTGGAACGGCCCGAACATCGGGGCGAAGACGGCACTGCGCGGCACGGTCGAGATCAAGGCCGGGGCCACCGACGGGACCGGCGTCGCCGCGGTCGACGTGCTCGACGCCGACGGCAACGTGCTCGGCACCGACACCGCCTCGCCGTACTCGATCGCGATCGACACCACCCAGTTCAGCGGGGCCACCACGCTGACCCTGCGCGCCACCGACAAGCTCGGCCTGATCAGCACGCTCGACAAGACGCTGCTGCTGGACAACCTCGCGCCGGTCGTCGGCGCGGTCTCGACCAGCCCGGTGGCGCCGGCCCGTGGCCTCATCGCGATCACCCCGGACATCACCGACGACACCGGCATCAAGACCGCGAAGGTGGTCCTGGCCCTGCCGACCGGCCGCAGCGTGCAGCTCACCGCGACGGCCGCGCCGTACACGGTGAAGTGGGTCAGCACCGGCATCACCGGGGAGATCTCGGCGACCGTCACCGCCACCGACTTCGCCGGCAACGTCACCACCGCGACCAGCTCGTTCGCGGTGGACAACACGGCACCGTCGGCGCTGTGGACGCTGCCGACCTACGTCAACGGGACCCAGACGATCGCGCTGACCAGCCCGTCGGACGACACCGCGAGCATGGAGCTGCTGGTCAAGGGCAAGTCGGTCGCCCAGACCACCTCGGCCCCGTGGTCGATCGACTGGGACACGACCGGGCTGACCGGCGCGGTCGGGCTGTCGATCAAGACGACCGACACGGCCGGCAACAGCTTCAGCGTCGCCAAGACGGTCATCGTCGACTACGCCGGCCCGCGCCTCGCGGTCACCTCGAACGCCAAGATCGCGGCGGCGGCCAACACCCAGATCAAGCTGAGCGTCAGCGACCTGGCCGGCATCGCGTCGGTGGAGATGGTCGACGCCAACGGTCAGACCCTGGCCACCTCCGGCACCGGCCCGTACACGCTGACCGTGGACACCAGCGCGATGGCCAAGGGCAACGTCACCTGGACGGTGACGGCGACCGACAAGCTCGGTAACGCCACCACCATCCAGAAGACGTTCACCATCGCCTGACGTACGCCAAGGAACTCAGTGCTTTTGCAGGTATTGATTTACCTGGGCAAGGTTGGAGCGGGCCGATTCCTCGGCCCGCTCTTCCCATGCGAAGACACAGACGGTGGCGATCCCGTCGAAGCCGACCTCGGCGAGGGTGGCGAAGAACAGGTCCCAGTCGACCTCGCCCTGCCCGATGTCCAGGTGCTGGTGGACCCGGGCGGCCGAACCGGGCGGGTTGACGATGTAGCGCAGCCCGGACGACCCGGTGTGGTCGAACGAGTCGGCGAGGTGCAGCTGGGTGAGCAGCGGCCCGGCGTACCGCAGCACGGCCGCCAGGTCACCGCCCTGGTGGAAGGTGTGCGGCGCGCAGTAGAGGAACGAGACCAGGTCGGAATTGATCCCGCGGACCATGTCCACCCCGGCGATGCCGTCCTCGATGAAGTCGTCCGGGTGCGGCTCCAGGACGAGCCGCACGCCTTCCCGTTCGAAGATCGGCAGCAGCTCGTCGAGGGACCGCCAGAACTGCGCCTCGCTCTCGTCCGGCCGGTCGGGGCGGCCGTTGAACTCGGAGTTCATCACGTCGACCCCGAGGTCGACGGTGATCTGGATGGCCCGCTTCCAGTAGCGGACGGCCGCCTGCCGGGCGTCCTCGTCCGGCCCCGACCAGCGGTAGAGCGGCAGCATCGAGGCCACCTCGACGCCGGCCGCGGCCAGCTCCCGCTTGAACGCGGCCACCCCGGCGTCGTCGATCCGCGGGTGCCGGAAGAACGGCAGGAAGTCGTCCCGCGGGGACATCTCGATGTAGCGGTAGCCGAGGTCGGCCACCAGGCCGGGCAGTTCCAGGAGCGGCACCCGGCGCAGCATGTAGGGGTCGAGCGCGATCTTCATGCGGCGACTTCCGTTTCATACAGCTTCGGCCGCTCGGCCAGGGTGACCGGGATGCGCTCGCCGGTCTGCAGGGCCTTGACCGCGGCATCGGAGACGACCGCGGCCGCGTAGCCGTCCCAGGAGGTCGGGCCGAGCGGCTGCCCGCCGAGCGAGATGGCGTGCACCCACTCCTGGATCTCCACGTCGTACGCCTGCAGGAAGCGTTCCCGCCAATCGGCCGGGACCGGCGTGATCAGCTGTTTCGCCGTCCGGATCTCCAGCGGCGACAGGCTGCCCAGCGCGGCCGTGCCGTCCTCCCCCACGATCTCGCCCCGGATGTCGTATCCGTAGCGGATGTTGACCGAGAGCTCGACGTCGACGATGACTCCGTCATCCATCTCCAGGATCAACAACAGTGGGTCCTGCAGGGCGCCGCCGTTCCGGCTTTTCTTGGGTACGAGGACCCGCGCGGCCGCGATCTCGCCACCGAACATCCAGCGCACCATGTCGATCTCGTGCACCGCCGTGTCGGTGATCGCCATCTCCTTCTGGTAGAACGGCGGCACGCTCGCGTTGCGGTGGGCGCAGTGCATCATCAGCGGCGAGCCGATCTCACCGGAGTCGAGGGTCAGCTTGAGCTGGCGGTAGGCGAAGTCGAACCGCCGCATGTAGCCGACCTGGACGAGCCGGCTGCCGTAGGCCACCTCGGCCTCGACGATCCGCAGACATGCCTCCTGGGTGGTGGCGAGCGGCTTCTCGCAGAACACCGGCTTGCCGGCGGCGATGGCGGCCAGCACGTACTGCTCGTGGGTCGGACCCCAGGAGCAGACCAGCACGGCATCCACGTTCGGGTCGCCGACCACGTCCCCGCCGGCCGGGTGGACGGTCGCCCCGATCCGGGCGCCGACCTCGGCGGCGATCGCCGAGTCGACGTCCGAGACCGCGGTGACGGCCACCCCGGAGAGGACCGTGGTCATCCGCCGGATGTGGTCCTGGCCGATCATGCCGGTGCCGATGACACCAACGTTGAGCATGGGGTCTCCTTATTTGCGGCCGAGTTCGTGGGACAGCTCGGCCAACTCGTCGCCGCCGGCCATCTGCGTGGTCAGCTCGTCGAGGCTGACCTCCTTGCGGGTCTTGTCGAGGGCGGTCTCGCCGAGCTTCAGGATCACGAAGTGGTCCCCGACCATGTAGGCGTGGTGCGGGTTGTGGGTGATGAAGACGACGCCGAGGCCGGCGGCGCGGGCCGCGGCCACGTATTTGAGGACCACGCCGGACTGTTTGACGCCGAGCGCGGCGGTCGGCTCGTCGAGGATCAGCACCCGCGCGCCGAAGTAGACGGCCCGGGCGATGGCGACGCACTGCCGCTGCCCGCCGGAGAGGGTGCCGATCGGCTGGTTGATGTCCTTGACGACGATGCCCATCTTGCGCAGTTCCTCGTCGGCGATCTCGCGCATCCGCCGCACCTTGAGCCCGGCGAGGGGGAAGTTGCCGGCGGTGAGCTCGGAGCCGAGGAAGAAGTTACGCCAGACCTCCATCAGCCCGACCACCGCGAGGTCCTGGTAGACGGTCGCGATGCCGTGCGCCAGGGACTCGCGGGGGCTGCTGAACGTGACCGGGGTGCCGTCGACGCGCAGGGTGCCCTCGTTGTGCGGGTGCAACCCCGACATGATCTTGATGAGGGTGGACTTGCCGGCGCCGTTGTCGCCGAGCACGCAGGTGACCTCGCCCGCGTTGACCCGCAGGTTGATGCCGCGCAGCGCCCGGATCGCGCCGTAGGACTTGCCGACGTCGTCCATCTCGATGAGCGGTTCGCCCTTGTACAGCTGCCGGTCCGCGTGCGACGCGAGGGTGTCGGTCACGGCTCAGCCCACCTTCCGCATCGTCGACATCCGCTTGACGTACAGGTTGACCAGCACCGCGAGCAGCAGCATCACGCCGAGGAAGGCCTTGAACCAGTTCGGGTCCCAGCCGGCGTAGATGATGCCGAGGCTGGTCATGCCGAAGATGAACGCGCCGATCGCGACCCCGATCGAGTTGCCGAAGCCGCCGGTCAGCAGGGTGCCGCCGACCACCGCCGCGATGATGTAGAGGAACTCGTTGCCGACGCCGCCGCCGGCCTGCAGCGTGTTGAACCGGTACAGCTGGTGCATCCCGACGAACCAGCCGAGAAAAGACACCGTCATGAAGAGCCCGATTTTCGTACGCAGGACGGGCACGCCGACCGCTCGCGCGCTGTCCGGGTTACCGCCCACCGCGAAGATCCAGTTGCCGACCCGGGTCCGCTGCAGCGCCCAGGCGGCGATGGCCACGAACAGGATCCACCAGATGACCGAGGTCCAGACCGTCACCGACCCGATCTTGAAGCTGGACGAGAAGACCTTGCCGAGCGAGGCGTACCCGTCGACCTTGCTCACGTCCAGGCTGGAGACCGTCCCGGTGACCAGCTTGGTGACGCCGAGGTTGGCGCCCTGCAGGACGAAGAACGTGCCGAGTGTGATCAGGAAGCTGGGGATGCCGGTCCGCATCACGAGGTAGCCGTTGAGGAAGCCGATCAGCAGGCAGAACGCGAGCGACAGCAGCGCGCCGATCCACAGGTTGACGCCGTAATACCAGCAGAACATCGAGTTGAACAGGCCGGCCGTGTAGACGATGACGCCGGCCGACAGGTCGAACTCGCCGCCGATCATCAGCAGGCCGACCCCGCAGGCGACGATGCCGATCACCGACGACTGGTAGAGCACGGTGAAGAAGGACTCGGCCGACCGGAAGGACGGCGCGAGCGCCAGGAAGAAGATGAAGATGATCACGGCGGCCACCAGGGCGCCGATCTCGGGCCGGGCCAGCAGCCGGTTGGACAGACCGAGCTTGACCCGGTTGGACGGGGTCGGCGCGGGCGGCGCTTCGAGTGTCTGTGTCATGACCGCTCGCCTACCGCGTGTTGTTCTTGGTGAAGGGGAGGATCTTGTCGATGTTGTTCTTGTCCACGAAGGACGGCCCGGTCAGCACGGCCTTGCCGCCGCCGATGTCGTTGCCGTTCTTGATGTTCAGGTAGAGCGAGGTGACGGCCATGTAGCCCTGGACGTACGGCTGCTGGTCGATCGAGAATTCGATCTTGCCGGCCTTGATGTCCTGGGCGGCCTCCTGGTTGAGGTCGAAGGTGACCACCTTGGCCTTGCTGCCGGCCTGGTCGATCGCCTTGAGCGCGTCGATCGCCTGCGGGGCGCCCAGCGTCACGATGTAGTCGATCGTCTTGTCCTGGGCCAGCTTGGCCTGCAGCGTCGACGTCACGGCCGCGTCGTCGGCCCCGTTGACCTGGATGTTCTCGGCGCCCGGCACCGAGCTCCTGACGCCGGCACAGCGCGCTTCGAGGGCCACCGACCCGGTCTGCTGGATCACGCACAGCGGGTGCTTGCCGCCGGCCTCGCCGATCCGCTTGCCGGCCGCGGTCCCGGCCAGGGTCTCGTCCGAGCCGAAGTACATCAACGCGCCGAGCCGCTGGTAGTCGTCGATGCCGGAGTTGAAGCCGACCACCGGGATGCCGGCGTCGGTGGCCGCCTTCACCGAGCCGGCCAGGGCGTCCGGGGTGACCAGCGTGGTGGCGATGCCGTTCACCTTGGAGTCGACCGCGTTCTGGATGAGCACCGCCTGCTTGGGCGCCTCCGGGTCGTTCGAGTACTTGATCGTGACGCCGGTGTCCTTGGCCGCCTGCTGGGCGCCGTTCTTGACCTTGTCCCAGAAGGTGTCGCCGGGCGTCTCGTGGGTGATGAACGCGATCGTGTACCCGGAGCTGCCGGCGGCGTTGCCGCCGCCGCTGGTCGTGTCGTCGGTTTTCTCGCGGCCACCGCCGCTGCAGGCCGTGGCCGCGAGGGCGGTCACGGAGAGAGCGGCGACGACGCGAAGGGTACGGCTAGGCCGGATCATCGGGTATCTCCTTGTGGTGGACGGTGCCGGCCCGGGAGTGGAGGCCGACGGAGTTCAGGTAGGAGCGGGTGCGCTGGGCGATCGGCAGCGGCACGTCGAACGCGATCGGGTACATGTCCTGCTCGACCACGACGAACAGCTCGGCGTCGAGCTCGCTCAGGGCGTCCATCACGGCCGGGATGTCCGGGCTGCCGGCCGGTGGCTCGACGCTGGCGCCCATCGCGACGGCCTGGCCGAACGCGAGATCCTCCCGCACCGCGCGGGCGGCGATCGCCGGGTCCATCTGCTTGATGTGGACGTAGCCCACCCGGTCCGGGTATTTGCGGATCAGCCCCGGGACGTCGGCGCGGCGGTAGGCGAGGTGGCCGGTGTCCAGGCACAGCGACACGAACCGCGGGTCGGTCCCGGCCAGGTAGCGCTCGGTCTGCTCCTGGGTCTCCACCTGGTAGTCCGCGTGCGGGTGGAAGCGCATGTGCAGGCCGTACTCCTCGAGCAGGATCCGCCCGAGCGTGTTGCTGTTGTCGGTCAGCGACTTCCACTGGTCGGCGTCCAGCGCGGCGGCCTCCAGGTAGGCGCCGGTGACGTCGTCGCGGTAGCCGGGCACCGGCACGAAGATGACGTTCTCGCCGCCGACCGCCGCGGTCAGCGCGGCCACCTTGCGGGTCGCCTCGACGACCGCGCCGAAGTCCTTGTGCGGCCCGCCGGCCCCGGCGACCGTGCCGCCGGCCACCGACAGCCCGCGCTCGGCCAGCTCGTCGGCGAGCTGGGCGGGATCGGTCGGCAGGTAGCCGTACGGCCCGAGCTCCAGCCAGTGGTAGCCGGACGCCACCATCTCGTCGAGGAACCGCCGCCAGGGGGTCTGACGCGGGTCGTCGGCATACCAGACACCCCACGAGTCGGGGCAGGAACCCAGTTGCAGATGACGGATTTCCATAAAAAGACCAGCCTTCAGTCGGGTCAAGGGTGGCGGCGGGGCGGTGGAGGTCCTTAGCTAGCCGTTGGGAAGTGCAGGGAAGCGCCGGACGCGTGATCGACGTGCGGCCACCGCGAGGTCACGACCTTGCCGCGGGTGTAGAACGAGACCCCTTCGGGGCCGTGGACGTGCTTGTCGCCGAACAGCGAGTCCTTCCACCCGCCGAAGGAGTAGTAGGCCATCGGCACCGGGATGGGGACGTTGATCCCGATCATGCCGACCCGCACCCCACGCTGGAATCGGCGCGCGGCCTCACCGCTGCTGGTGAAGATCGCGGTGCCGTTCCCGTACGGATTGGCGTTGATCAGGTCGATGGCCGAGTCCACGTCGTCGGCCCGCACGGTGGACAGCACCGGCCCGAAGATCTCCTCGGTGTAGACGTCCATCGACGGCTGCACCTGGTCGATCACGGTCGGCCCGACGAAGAACCCGCCCTCGTGCCCGTCGACGCGCAGCCCGCGCCCGTCGACCAGCAGCTTCGCGCCCTGCTTCTCGCCGCTGCCGATCAGCGACTCGATCCTCTCCTTGGCCGCCGCGGTCACCACCGGGCCCATCTCCGAGCTCGGGTCGCGGCCGGGACCCACCTTCACCTCGGCCGCCTTGCGCGACACCAGGTCCATCAGCGCGTCCCCTGCGCTGCCGACCGCGACCGCCGCCGAGATCGCCATGCACCGCTCCCCGGCCGAGCCGAACGCGGCCGCGACCAGGTGCTGGGCGGCGAAGTCGAGGTCGGCGTCGGGCAGGATGATGGCGTGGTTCTTGGCCCCGCCGAGCGCCTGCACCCGCTTGCCGCCGGCGCTCGCCTCCTGGTGGATGTAGCGGGCGATCGGGGTGGAGCCGACGAACGAGACGGCCGCGACGTCCGGGTGCCGGAGCAGGCCGTCGACCGCCTCCTTGTCGCCGTGCAGCACGTTGAACACGCCGGCCGGCAGCCCGGCCTCGCGCCACAGCCCGGCCACGTAGTTGGACGCGCTCGGGTCGCGCTCGCTGGGCTTGAGCACGAACGTGTTGCCGCAGGCGATCGCGACCGGGTGCATCCACATCGGCACCATGGCCGGGAAGTTGAACGGGGTGATGCCGGCGCAGACGCCGAGCGGCTCGCGGAAGCTGAACACGTCGACGCCGGTCGAGGCCTGGTCGGTGTAGGAGCCCTTGAGCAGCTCCGGGATGCCGCAGGCGAACTCGATCACCTCGAGGCCGCGCTGCACCTCGCCGGCCGCGTCGGAGAGCACCTTGCCGTGCTCGTCGGAGATGAGCTCGGCGATCTGGCCGACCCGCGCGTTCACCAGCTCGCGGAAGTTGAAGAGGATTTTCGTACGCTTGCTGAGCGACGCCTGGCTCCACGACGCGAAGGCCGCCTTCGCCGCCCCCACCGCCGCGTTCACGTCGGCCGCCGAGGCCAGCACCACCTCGTGCTGCTGCTCGCCGGTCGCCGGGTTGAAGACCGGGCTTCTTCTTGCCGACTGGCCGGCGGTGAACTCCCCGCCGATCCAGTGCTCGATGGTTGCCATCTGCTGTCCCGTCTAGAGGTATTGCCGCTGGCCACGCTTGGCGGTGTCGTACACGCCGCGGGCCGCTTGAGTTGTCGACAGATCGGAAACTTCCGGCACCGGCACGTCCCACCACGACTCCGAGGAGGGCACCGGCGACAGCGGGTCGGTCTCGATGTGCACGACCGTCAGCCGGTCGGCCTCCCGCGCGCGCTTCAGCCCGTCGCGCAGGTCGGCGATCGTCCGGCAGCGGATGACGCCGGCGCCGAGGCTCTCCGCGTTGGCCGCGAGATCCACCGGCAGGTAGTTGCCGTCGTAGTCCTGCCGGTCGCCGCGGAAGCGGTAGCTGGTGCCGAACCGCTGCGAGCCGAGCGACTCGCTCAGCGCGCCGATCGACGCGAAGCCGTGGTTCTGCACCAGGACGACGATCAGCTTGATGCCCTCGGCGATCGCGGTCACGATCTCCTGCGACATCATCAGGTAGGAGCCGTCGCCGACCAGCGCATAGACCTCGCGGGACGGGTCGGCCATCTTGATGCCGAGCGCACCGGCGATCTCGAAGCCCATGCAGGAGTAGCCGTACTCCACGTGGTACTGCTTCGGATCCCGGGCCCGCCACAGCAACTGCAGGTCACCGGGCATGCTGCCGGCCGCCTGCACCACCACGTCGCGTTCCGCGCACGCCTCGTTGACAACCCCGATCACCTCGGCCTGAGCGGGCAGGGGTCCATGCCCCATGCGGTACGCCGAATCCACGGTCACCTGCCACTCGGCGACGCCGACCCGGTAACCGGTCGGGAACTGCTTGCCGTCGAGGGCGTCCTGCAGCGCCCGCAGCCCGTCCCGGGCGTCCGCGACGATCGGGTAGGCGGACTGCTTGGCCGCGTCGAACCCGGCCACGTTGATGTTGATGAACTTGACGTCCGGGTTCGCGAACGCCGTCCGGGAGGCGGTGGTGAAGTCGCTGTAGCGCGTGCCCACCCCGATGATCACGTCGGCGTCGCGGGCCAGCCGGTTGGCGACCGGCGCGCCGGTCGAGCCCACCCCGCCGACCGAGTTGGGGTGGTCCCAGCTGAGCGCGCCCTTGCCGGCCTGGGTGTCGGCGACCGGGATGCCGGTCGCCCGGGCGAACCGGTCCAGCTCGGCCGACGCCTCGGCGTAGATGACCCCGCCCCCGGCGATCAGCAGCGGCCGCTTGGCGTTGCGCAGCACCTCGGCCGCGCGCTCGACTGCGGCCGGCTCGGCGAGCGGTCGCGGCACGTGCCAGACCCGCTTGGCGAACAGCGCGTCCGGGAAGTCGTACGCCTCGGCCTGCACGTCCTGCGGGAGGCAGAGGGTGACCGCGCCGGTCTCCACCGGGTCGGTCAGCACCCGCATCGCCGCCAGCAGCGCCGACGGCAGCTGCTCGGGCCGCCAGACGCGGTCGAAGAAACGGGACAGCGGCCGGAACGCGTCGTTGACGCTCACGTCGTACGACCGCGGGTCCTCCAGCTCCTGCAGCACCGGCGAGGCGGCCCGGGTGGCGAAGACGTCCGACGGCAGCAGCAGCACCGGCAGCCGGTTGACGGTGGCCAGCGCCGCCCCGGTGAGCATGTTTGTCGAGCCCGGTCCGATCGACGCGGTGCAGGCCATCGTGGACAGCCGGTTCTTCATCCGGGCGAAGCCGGCCGCCGCGTGCACCATCGCCTGCTCGTTGCGGGCGAGATAATAAGGAAGATCCACTGAATCCGATTCAACGAGGCCGGTCCGCTGCGCCTGCAGGAGCGCCTGCCCGATGCCGGCCACGTTGCCGTGGCCGAAGATGCCGAAGCAACCGGCGATCGTGCGCTGTTCCACCCCGTCGCGCTCGGTCCACTGGTTGGCCAGGAACCGGACGACGGCCTGGCCGACGGTGAGTCTCACGAGCGAGTCCTTTCCTTGCAGGAGGTCAGGGGCAGCCGGGGGTCGACCGGCACACCGGCCCAGGAGCCGCGCACCCAGCCGTGCGCCGGGTCGTCGCGCACCAGCCACTCCCGGTCGCCCGGCCCGGCCATCACGTTCAGGTAGTAGAGGTCGTAGCCGGGGGCGGCCATCGACGGGCCGTGCCAGCCGTACGGGATCAGCACGACATCGCCGGAGTGCACCTCGGCGCAGACGTCGATCGGGCGGTCCGGGTGGCCGTACACCCGCTGGAAGCCGGCCCCGGCACCGCCCGCCGGCGACGGCGCCACCTCGAAGTAGTAGATCTCCTCCAGGCTGGATTCGCCGGCGGCGATCTCGTCGTGCTTGTGCGGCGGGTAGGAGGACCAGTTGCCGCCCGGGGTGAGCACCTCGCAGGCGATCAGCCGGTCCGCCTCGAAGCTCTCCGGCGTGCAGAAGTTGTTGACCTGGCGGCTGGCCTGGCCGGCCCCGCGCAGCTCGACCGGCACGTCCTCGGCCGGCCCGTAGCGGAACGGCAGCCGCCGCTCGGCGCGGGCCGCGGGCAACGCGAACCGGCCGCCGTTCGGCGCCCGCACGGTCACCGACGAATCCCGCGGGACGTACGCGAAGTCAGTGACCCGGGAGAACACCGACCGCCGCCCGGTCAGCGTGACCCGCTCGTCGTCGCAGGTCACGTCGCAGCCGCCGACCAGCGGCAGGACCAGCATCTCGTCCGGCCCGGTGTGGAACCGGGCCCGCGCCCCGATCGGCAGGTCGAGGACGCGCAGCCCGCTGTACCGCCAGCCGGCGTTCTCCGGCGACACCACCGTCTCGAACGGCTTGTCGGACGTGCTCCCCCGCCGCATCAACGGATTGACCCTGGCCATCACAGCAGCTCCACGGCCCGGTCGACGGCGTCGGCGACGCTGCCCTTGGACGGGTAGAGCAGCGAACGCCCGATCACCAGGCCCTGCACGGTCGGCTGGCTCAGCGCCTCGGCCCACTGCGCGTAGGCGGCCGACGCGTCGTCGGACACCTCGCCGCCGAGGATCAGCGCGGGCAGCGTGGTGGCCGCCATGACCCGGGCCATGTCCGGCACCACCGGCACCTTCAGCCAGGTGTACGCGGACGTGGTGCCCAGGCCGGCCGAGACCGTCATCGCCCGGATCATCGCCTCGGCGGTCAGCTCGTTGCGGACCCGGCCGTCGACCCGGTGCGAGATGAACGGTTCCACCATCGCCATCCGGCGGTGCGCGGCCAGCTCGCTCACCGCGGTGCCGCAGGCCGCCAGGGTGGCCACGGTGCCGGCGTCGTCCGGGTCGATGCGCAGCAGCATCTTGCCGCCCTCGAACCCGGCCGCCGCGATGCTGTCCGCGTCGTAGGCGGTGAACCGGTCGTCCATCTCGAACGACGTCCCGGCCAGCCCGCCCCGGTTCATCGAGCCGATCACGACCTTGTCGTCGAGGGCGCCGAGCAGCAGCAGGTCTTCCAGGATGTCGGGGGTGCCGAGCACGCCGTTGACGCCCGGCCGGGCCAGCGCGGTGCGCAGCCGGTCGAGCAGCTCGACCCGGTTGGCCATGGCGAGCGGGTCGGCGCCGGCCCGCAGCGCGCCGCGCGCCGGGTGGTCGGCCGCGATGATCATCAGCTTGCCGTGCGGCCCGCCGAACAGGTTCGCCGGCCGTTTCCGCGCGACGGCCGCGGCGGCGATCGCGTCCGGGTTCGTCCGGCGCACTTCCAGCAGGTCGGCGAGCTCAGCCACGGAGAGCCTCCGCGCCGGTCAGCGCGCGGACCTCGGCCTCGGTCGGCATCGCGTCCGCGCAGGACAGCCGGGATGCGACGATCGCTCCGGCGGCATTGGCGAAGCGCATCGTCGCCCCGAGATCCCAGCCCGCGAGCAGGCCGTGGCAGAGGGCGCCGCCGAACGCGTCCCCGGCGCCGAGGCCGTTGACCACGTCGACCGGGACCGGCGGCACCTCGACCCGCTCACCGTCCTTCCGCGACGCGAGCACGCCCTTCGGGCCCTGCTTGATCACGGCCAGCTCGACACCGGCCGCGTGCAGCGCGTCGGCCGCCTCGGCCGGGGTGCGGACACCGACCGCGGTGTACGCCTCGTCGAGGTTGCCGACCGCGACCGTCGCGTAGGGCAGCGCCTCCGCATACCACCGGCGGGCCACCTCGCGGGACTCCCAGAACATCGGCCGGTAGTCGAGGTCGAAGACGGTGTGCTCGGCCCGGCCGCGGGCTTTCAGCGCGGCGAGGGTGGCCGAGCGCGACGGCTCCTGGGACAGGCCGGTGCCGGTGATCCAGAAGATGCCGGCCGTGCGCACCGCGTCGAGGTCCAGCTCGGACTCGTTGATCTCCAGGTCGGGGGCCTTGGGGAAGCGGTAGAAGTAGAGCGGGAAGTCGTCCGGCGGGAAGATCTCGCAGAACGTCACCGGCGTCGGCAGCTGCGGCACCGGCGTGACGAAGCGATCGTCCACCCCGAAGCCGCGCAGCGCGTCGTGCAGGAACGCGCCGAACGGGTCGTCGCCGGTGCGGGTGATCACCGCGCTGCGCCGGCCGTAGCGGGCGGCCGCGACCGCCACATTGGACGCGCTGCCGCCGAGGAACTTGGCGAAGGTCTGCACCTCACGCAGCGAGACCCCGATCTGCTGTGGGTACAGGTCAACGCCTATACGTCCGATCGTCAGTACCTCGTCGGCGGGCATGCGAGTCCCTTCGCTCTCCGGCAATTGGTCCCAAAATGGGCGCGCGTCGGCGCGCTGATGCCGTGCTCGTTACGGCGCGATGAAGAAGCGGTTGATGCCGTCGGTAGCCGACCGGCGACGCTAGGTTTGCTGTCCTCGATGTAATAACGTGAGGGCTCTTACGTCAATACTTTGTCCTGACAAAGTCTTGAGCGGACATTGAACAGAGTCTTGAGCAGACATGGAAAATCTTGGGGGACGTCGTGACTTCCGATCTCACCCCGGCGCGCCCGGTGGAAGTGGACCGGAGCAGCCCGGTGCCGCTGTATTACCAGGTGGCGACGCGCTTGCAGGAGCTCATCGAGAAGGGCGAGATCGGCGTCGGCGCCCGGATCGAGAACGAGGTGGACCTCGCCGAGCGGCTCGGTGTGTCCCGCCCGACGACGCGCCGCGCGATCCAATACCTCGTCGAGCGCGGCATGCTGGTGCGCAAGCGCGGCGTCGGCACCCAGGTCGTGCACCCCAAGGTGCGCCGCCCGGTCGAGCTGTCCAGCCTCTACGACGACCTGATCGCCGGGGCCAAGGAGCCGCACACCACGGTCCTCGACCTCAAGGTCGTCGCCGCCGACGCGACCGTCGCCGCCGCCCTCAACCTGCCCATCGGCACCGAGGTGACCTGGATCGAGCGGCTGCGCTTCGCCGGCGGCGAGCCGCTGGCCCTGATGCACAACGCCATCCCGCGCGACGTCCTGGAGGTGACGCCGGCCGACCTGGCCGAGCGCGGCCTCTACGAGTTGCTGCGCCGGGCCGGCCACGTGCCGCGGATCGCCACCCAGGTGATCGGCGCCCGCTCGGCGACCGCCACCGAGGCCCGCACCCTCGAGGAGAAGCGCGGAGCATCCCTGCTGACCATGACCCGGACGGCCTGGGACGACCGCGGCCGGGCCCTCGAATACGGCAGCCACCTCTACCGGGCCAGCCGCTACAGCTTCGAGCTGAACCTCTCAGCAGGCTGAGAAGTGAAACGAGTCAGGTGAATCCTCGGATACGGGCAGTGACGGCGACTCGCCGAATGTGACAGAACGGGCATCATCAGGTTGCTCCAACCGGGATCGATCGGGACGATCGGCGTCGCCATCCGGCGTCATGCACCGAGATCTCGGAAGGACGGCGTCACTTGCAGTCATCCCTCTCCATGAGTGGGGCCACCCCGGACGGGGCCGCCACCGCCGATCTGAGCGGCCGCTGCGTAGGGAACTCCTACGTGCTCGTCTGCCCGGTCGGGCACGGTGCCACCGGCACCGTGTGGCGCGGCATCGACCGGTCGACCGGCGAGCCCGTGGCGGTGAAGCTGCTGCACGAGGGATTGCTGCGGCAACCGAAACTGGTCATCCGCTTCGTCCAGGAACGCACCATCCTGATGATGATGCGGCACGAGAACATCGTCGGCGTGCACGACCTTTTCAGCGTGGGCGGCTCGCTCGCCCTGGTGATGGACTACGTGAGCGGCGGCAGCCTGCGCAACCGGCTGCAGTCGGCCGGGACGCTGCCGCCGGCCGAGGCCGCGCTGCTGCTCGCCCAGGTCGCGGCGGCCCTCGGCCAGGCGCACGAGCTGGGCGTGGTGCACCGGGACGTGAAGCCGGACAACATCCTGCTGCAGGAGAGCGAGGACGGCCGGTACGACGTCCGGCTGACCGATTTCGGCATCGCCCGGGTCCTCGACGCGGCCGGCCTCACCACCCCGCAGGCGATCGTCGGCACGCCGCACTACATGGCACCGGAGGCGATCCAGGGCGACGCCGAGCCCGCATCCGACGTCTACTCGGCCGGCATCGTGCTGTTCGAGCTGGTCACCGGCCGGCCGCCGTATTCCGGTGAGCCCCTGGCCGTGCTCGGCCGGCACCTGGAGGACACGCCGGTGCCGCCGCCGGGCATGCCGCCCGCGGTGTGGTCGCTGATCGAATGGTGCCTGGACAAGGATCCGGGCCGCCGCCCGTCGGCCGCCGAGCTGGGCACCGCGCTGCGCGAACTCGCCCGGTCGGTGGCCGGGATGCCGGCGCTGACCGCGGTCACGGCCGGGGCCGCGGAGCTGTCCGGGGCGACCGCGCAGCTCGGCCGCCCGCATCCGTCGCTGCGGCCGGCGGCCCGGCGCCGGCCCCCGCGCAACGGCCCCCGGTCGTGGATGTTCCGGCGGCACGGGCTGATGGCCACCCTGGTCGCGGCGGCGGTGGTGCTCTCCGGCCTGGGCGGCTTCAAGGCCTGGGAGTTGCTGAACACGCCGGAGACGCCGGAGGCGATCAGCGCCGACCCGCCGGCCGGGCCTCGGCCGAGCGGGCCGGCCGCCGATGGAGTGGCCGGAGCGGCGCCCACGATCCCGTCGAAAGCGGCCCCGACACCGGTCGCCGCGGTCCAGGCGGCCGGCCTCACCGGCCACGCCGCCGGGATCACGGCGGCACCGGAGCCGCCGGATGGCGGGGCCCAGGTGTCGGCGGGAATCTCGGCCGGACCGGTGCAGGCCGGCGCGCAGGTCGAGTTCGGACCGTGGCGGTGCGGCGACGAGTACAGCTGGAGTCTCGGTCATCCGGTGCTGGCCCGGCCATGTCACTCGGTGGGCCCGGCGGTGCGGGTGATGGGCCAGATCGAGGCGGCTCCGGGCATCCAGGCCGACGTGTCGCTGACGGTGCGGGACGCGTCGAGCGACGAGGTGGTGGCCGGCCCGTACACCTGCAAGGGTTTGATGTTCACCGACTTCGCCCTGAAGCACAGCTGCGGGCCGGCCGAGCTGGAGCCGCCGCGCGGCGGGCGGTACGTGGTGGCGGAGAGCTGGCGCTACACCGAGCGGCCGCTGCTGCCGGCCGGGAGCGCGCGGAGCCCCGAGTTCGACTGGTGAGTGAGCGTGCAGAAGGGGCGCGACCGGACGGTGGTCGCGCCCCTTCTGCTCAGGTCCAGGGTCAGACCTTGCGCCACATCCGGAAGAAGTTCGTGCCGTCGGGCAACGGCATCTCGAACGGCTGCATGTCGACGTAGCCGGTCCGCCGGTAGAGACGCACGTTGTTCTCGTTCGTCGCCTCGAGGTACTGCGGAACGCCGGCCGCGTCGAGCTCGTCGTGGGTGCGCGCCATCAGCTTCCCGCCGAGACCGTGCGCCTGGCGGTCCGGATGGACCGCCAGGAACGCGAGGTGCCAGTGCGGGTCGTGCGGGTGGTGCGCGGCGAAGAGCTCGTCGAGCGCCTGGAACCGGTCGAGGTACTCCCCCGCCAGGCCCTGCAGCCGCTCGTCGTAGTTCGGCGGGTCGGGCGCCTCGCGGGTGTAGTCGAACCAGACCGCGGTGGCGGCGAGGCCGTCACCGGACGGGTCGTCGATCACGTCGACCCGGCCGTAGTTGTGCGCGTGCTCGGTGAGCAGGGTGAAGTAGTCGTTGTGCACCTTCAACCTGTCCTCCACCGGCGGCACCAGATAGACGCAGGCGCCGAGGTGGAAGAAGGACTGGCTGATCAGGGCACCGACCGTGGCGAGCTCGTCCTCGCGCGCCGGCCGGATCTCGAACTTCTCCGTCACTGGTGCTGCCCCTGGTCGCCGGCGAGCGCCGCGGCGAATCCGCCGCCGCCGCTGCCCGACTGCGAGCTGCGGGCACCGAGGCCGATGCCGGAGTAGACGTCCGGGCGGCTGCTGCGCAGCACCAGCGCCCAGAGCACGCCGGCGATCACGACGACGCCGAAGGTCAGCGGGACGACCCAGGTCGGGCCGCTGCCCGGCTCGACGCCGAACAGGGTGGCGATGTTGGCGAGCGTCAGGTAGCTCATCACCAGCAGCAGGATGGTGCCGAGGACCGGGGCGCCGATGCGGTGCCAGAAGTCCTCACCCTCCGGGTGCTTGGCGAAGTAGCCGATGACCGCGATCGAGGTGACGGTGATCAGCAGCAGGACGCCGATGCCGCCGGCCGAACCGCCCCAGAAGAACATCTGGACCAGCGGGTCCCAGCCCATCACGGCGTAGAGCACGATGACGGCCAGGCCGAGCGCCGACTGGGCGAGCGAGCCGTTCTTGGGGGCGCCGGTGCCGGGCACCGTCTTGCCGAAGGCGCGCGGCAGCACGCCTTCGCGGCCGAGCGAGAAGGTGTACCGCGAGATGATGTTGTGGAACGAGATCATCGCGGCGATCAGCGAGGTCAGGAACAGCGCGTGGCCGAGGTGCACGGCGGTGCTGCCGAGCTGGTCGGACGCCACGTTGAAGAACAGGTCGGGGCCCTCGTTGCCGGCCCGGGCGACCACGTCGTCACCGGCGGCGGAGATCATCGTCCAGGCGGCGAAGCCGTAGAGCACGGCGATCAGCGAGATGGCGATGTAGGTGGCGCGGGAGACGGTGCGGCGCGGGTCGCGGGACTCCTCGGAGAACACCACGGACTGCTCGAAGCCGACGAAGCCGGTGATCGCCATGGCCAGCAGGGCGCCGGAGCCGGCACCGACCAGGCTGCCCGGGTCGACCGGGGCCGACGAGGCGTGGAAGTTCGGCGAGAACAGGTCGGCGAAGCTGAACACCACGACCAGGATGATCTCGGCGACCAGCAGGGTGGCGAGCACCTTGCCGTTGACCGCGACGTCGCGCACGCCGAGAACGGCGGTGATCGCCCAGCAGACCAGGGCCAGGATCCACCACTGGATGTCGAGGCCGAACCAGTCCTTGAACAGCGGGGACGCGATCGCGCCGAAGCCGCCGTACGCGGCGATCTGGAAGCAGTTGTAGGCCGCGAGGGCCAGCCAGGACGCGCCGACGCCGACCGGCCGGCCGATGCCCTGCGAGATGTAGGCGTAGAACGCGCCGGCGTTCGCGATGTGCCGGGCCATTGCCACATAGCCGACGGCGAACAGGGCGAGAACGACGGCCAATGCCGCGAACGCGATGGAGATGCCGGTCAGGCCGGTGACCGCGAGGCCGGTGGGCACGACGCCCGCGACCACGGTCAGCGGCGCGGCCGCGGACATGACGAAGAAGACCACCGCGGCGACGCCGAGGCGGTCGCGAGCCAAAGCTGATGAGAGCTGACTCTGCGGCGGTGAAGCGGTGGTGGACACGCGGGTCTCCAGGAGGGGGTTGAGGGGGTTTCGAGGGGGTGGTGGGGGGTGGATCAGGCGCGCCGGGCCATGACGGCGTCGCCGACCGAGGCCTCACAGTGCGCGACGAGATCCTGCAGCATGGCCGGAAGGCGGCGCCGGAACTGATCGAACAGCTGCCCGCGGCCACGGGCGTCAAGGGTGAGGAAGACGTGCTGGTCGAGACCGGTGGCCATGATCAGACCGCCGAGGACCAGATCGGGGACGTCCAGCAGCTCGCCGCGCCCGATGAAGGTGCGGATCCGGGTGGCGGGCCAGCCGGCCACCATCGAGTCGGCCGGGACGAACGACACCTTGGTGCCGAGCAGGCCGCGCTTCTCCTGCCGCAGCAGCAGCCCGGCCCGGGAGAGACGGCGTTCCACCAGGTCGGTGGCTATGCCGGTGGCCAGGAATGAGATCCAGTCGCGGACCGCGCGGTGATGCCCCTCGCGCAACAGCTGGTCCAGAACCGCGGTGGTGGCCGGATCGCCGGTCGGCCGATCGTCGATAAGCGCGAGCTTCCCGTCGATCAGATCCAGCCGCCGCCAGAAAACGAGTTCGCCGATGAGTGCCGCTGCGAGCCCGAGACCAAGGGTGGCCGGCGTCAGCAGGGACTTGCCTTTGACCGTGTCGTGCGCGGTCAAGAACAGATCATCGGCGAGGGGGAGTTGCGGCGACGACGCCACTCCGGGGCCCTCCTTATGTGGTGCGGTGTCTTCCGGTAGCGATTACCGACGGTAGTTTCCATCGATTGTCGCTATTAGTAACCGTGCGCGCCCCCCAGCGCAACATCGCGTAGCATGCCAGCGCGAGGTGCAAGTTGCAACGTCCTATGCGGAGCAACTTCGGATCCACCATGGCCGGATCGAAAATGCATTTCTGGCAAAGCCTCTGACCAGCAGCGCTTAAAAGAGTGGCGACTGCTTGTAAAACGAATTTAACCCACGTCCGAGTTACTGCGTGGCGATCATGTCGATCGACCCCGATGGCTTGATCCGGCAGCAATCGAACCATAACGGACAGTATTGATGATCGCCGACATATACTCAGCGTAGTGTTGACCGGCAGTTAGTTGACGGCGCAAATAAGTCGGCGTACTCTTGCCTTCAGTTAGTTGAAGCTTCAACGGAGGTTTCCCGTGAGCCGCATGCCCGCCCTGTTCCTGAGCCACGGCGCCCCGCCCCTGGTCGACGACGAACGCTGGGTTGCCCAGCTGCAGGAGCTCACGGCCGGCCTCCCCCGGCCGAAGGCGATCCTGATGGCCTCCGCGCACTGGGAGTCGGCGCCGCTGATGCTCGGCGCGACCGAGACGGTGCCGCTGGTCTACGACTTCGGCGGCTTCGAGCGCCGCTTCTACGAGACGAAGTACGCCGCCCCCGGCGCCCCCGAGCTGGCCGCCCGGATCGAGAAGCTGATGCCGGACAGCGAGCGGGTCGCCCGCACCGACCGCGGCCTCGACCACGGGGCATACGTGCCGCTGACCGTCATGTACCCCGACGCCGACATCCCGGTGCTGCAGATGTCGCTGCCCACCCTCGAACCGGACCGGCTCCTCGACCTGGGCCGCCGGCTCGCGCCGCTGCGCGACGAGGGCGTCCTGATCGTCGGCTCCGGCTTCACCACCCACGGCCTGCCGTTCCTGCGCGACTGGCGGCCGCAGGCGGCGGCGCCCGGCTGGTCCCGCGAGTTCGACGCCTGGGCGGCCGAGACGCTGGCCCGCGGCGCCGTCGACGAGCTGGCCGAGTTCCGCGACCGGGCGCCGGGCATGCCGTTCGCGCACCCGACGATCGAGCACTTCGCGCCGATGTTCCTCACCCTGGGCGCGGCCGACGACCCGGAGCGGGCGCCGGAGCAGCCGATCGACGGCTTCTGGATGGGCCTGGCCAAGAGGTCGTTCCAGGTCGCGTAGCCGTTTGTCAGGTACTTCCCAGGGGAAGCGGGGACAATTCTTAGGAATCACCCCGCTTCATAGCCCGGAGGTTCTTCCCTGATGCTTGAGGTCACCGCGCTCGGCTGGACGCTGACGATCGGCGTCATCGTCGCCCTGCTCGCCCTCGACCTGACCCTCGGCGTGCTGCGTCCGCACGCCGTCGGTTTCCGTGAGGCGGCCGCCTGGTCCACCTTCTACATCGCGGTGGCGATCGCGTTCGGCGTCGTCTTCGGCATGGTCTCGGGCTGGGATTTCGGAGCCCAGTATTTTGCCGGTTACATCGTCGAGAAGAGTCTCTCGGTCGACAATCTGTTCGTCTTCGTGATCATCATGACGACGTTCGCGGTGCCGGAGAAGTATCAGCAGGAAGTGCTGACCTTCGGCATCATCATCGCGCTGGTGCTGCGGGTCATCTTCATCGCGCTCGGCGCGACCCTGCTCAGCCTGTTCTCCTTCATGTTCCTGCTGTTCGGCCTGCTGCTGATCTTCACCGCGGTGCAGCTGTTCCGGCACCGCGACGAGGACCCGGACATCGAGGACAACGCGCTGGTCAAGGCCGGCCGCCGGTTCCTGCCGATGACCGACGACTACGTCGGCGGCAAGATGATCACCAAGATCGACGGCCGGCGGATGTTCACGCCGCTCTTCCTGGTGCTGATCGCGATCGGCAGCTCGGACATCCTGTTCGCGCTCGACTCGATCCCGGCCGTGTTCGGCGTGACCGACGAGGCGTACATCGTCTTCATCGCCAACGCCTTCGCCCTGCTCGGCCTGCGTGCCCTGTTCTTCCTGGTGAAGGGCCTGCTCGACCGGCTGGTCTACCTGTCCACCGGGCTGGCGATCATCCTGGCCTTCATCGGCGCGAAGCTGGTGCTGCACTGGGCGCACAAGGACATCAGCAACTCGGTGCCCGAGGTCAGCACCGGCATCTCCCTCGTCGTGATCGTGGTCGTCCTGGTCGTCACCACGGTGGCCAGCCTGATGAAGGTGCGAAAAGACCCGGACGCGAAGGCCCATGCGGGCAGCGTCCGGGCCAGTAGCAGTACGCCGGTGGTCAGCGACGACCAGGCTCAGCCGAGGTAGCCACCGAGGCCGGCGGTCTGCCGGGCGCTGGTCTGCTGACGCTCGAGGTCCTGACGGTAGAGGATGGCCCGGATCTCCCGGGTCTCCTCGCTGCTGTGGCGGCTGAGGAGCTCGTCGAGCTCGGCGCGCTCGGCGACGGTGCGGAACGACGCGAGCTCATCGGCGAGCCGGCGGTGGGCGACACGCATGGTCCGGCGGTTGGCCAGGCTGGTACGTGCGTCGCGGAGTCTCCTGGAGAGCTGCATGGTTGCGGGTCCCCTTACGGATAGTAGTGGCGAGAGGCTTCGTCGCCTTCACCTACAACCATCCTCTCCTGCCGCTTCATCCCCAAATCGAGCAGGTAAAACTCCCGATCCAAAAGTGACGGCCACCACGCGCTGGATGTCGCCGGGGTCACTCTCCGTCGACAATTGGCTGGTCAGGCGCTCGTCGTGACTTCGGACACCTGGGGCGGGTTCTCGACGCCCTGCAGACGGGACAGCAACTGGGTGCGGGAGCGGACGCCGAGCTTGCGGTAGACCCGGGTCAGCGTCGCCTCGACGGTCTTGACGCTGAGGTAGAGCTGGGTGGCGATCTCCCGGTTGCTGGCGCCGTCCCGGACCAGCCCGGCGATGCGCAGCTCGGTCGAGGTGAGACCGAGGTCGGCCGGGGCCGAGGTGCCCTCGGTGCGGGCCAGCGCGCGCTCGGTCTGCTCGGCCCACGGTTTCGCGTCGGCGGCCAGGAAGATGGTCAGCGCCGCGCTGATCGCCATCCGGGCCGCCGCGTACCGGCGGCGGCGCCGCTCGGCCCCGCCCTGCACGAGCAGCGCGTGGGCCTGCTCGATCGGCTGGTGCAGCTGCTCGAAGTGCTGGGCGGCGGCGGCCGACAGCACCACCGCCGAGTCGGCCTGGCCGCTCTCGGAGAGCACCACCGCGGTGGCCCGGTCGAGGTAGCCGAGGGTGCCGGGGGTGTTGCCGAGCCGGTGCGCGGCGGCCCGTGCCTCGGCCAGGGTGGCCGCCGCCTCGGCGTGCTCGCCGAGCGAGGCCAGCCCGCCGGCCAGGTCGCCGTGCCAGCGCACGATCATCGGGTCGGCGCCACCGGAGTCGGCCTCCAGGTCGCGCAGCCGGCGCAGCGCCGCCACCCCGCCCCGGGTGTCCCCCGCGCGCAGCTCGGCCTGGCCCAGCGCGTGCAGGTTGCGGCGCAGGTAGAGGCTGTCCCCCTCCTGTTCGGAGGCGCGCACCCCGCGGCGGGCGAACCCGGCCGCGGCGGCGAGGCTGCCGCCGGCCAGCTCGGCCACGGCCGCCGTATACCAGGTGGGGCCGGGGCTGAGGCCGGCGAACTGGGCGGCCTCGACGGCACGGTGCGCATACTGCAGGGCGTCGCGGCAGCGGCCGGCCCGGGTGGCCACCTCGGACAGGCTGCGCAGCACCTCGACCCGGGCCTCACCGATCCGGTCGTGCTCGGCGACCACCAGCAGTTTGAGCAGCTCCTCGCGGGCCTCGTCGAGCCGGTCGTCCATCATGGCGAACCGGGCCGCCATGTAGCGCGGGCCGTAGTGCAGCCAGTCCGGCGCGGGGGTGGCCGGCAACTCCAGGGCCTGGCCCAGCGTCTCGGTCCAGTGCGCCTCGCCGCGCAGCCGCTGCACCTGGGCGATCAGGCTGAGCGCCATCGCCTCGGTGGTCGGGTCGCCGGCCTGCCGGGCGGCGGCAACCGTGCGCGCGGCCTCGGTGGCGGCCCGGTCGGGGTCGCCGGTGAGGAACGCCGCCCAGGTGAGCCGCAGCCGGACCGGGGCGAGCAGCGCCGGGTCGTCACCGGCCTCGGCGAGGGCGGCCGCGAACGTCTCGCCCATCTCGGCCAGGGCCTGCCCGGCCAGGTCGAGCAGCACCAGCCGGGCCCGGACCCGGTGCCCGGCCGGGGCGTCCGCGGCGATCACCGCCTCGGCGGCCCGGCCGGCCAGCGCGGACGCGCCGCCGGTGAGCGCGGTGCGGGCGGCGACGACCAGCCAGTCGAGCCGTTGCGCGGTGAGCGTGTGCGGGCAGCGGTCGGCGGCGAGCAGGTAGAGCTCGGCGGCGGTGCGGCCGGCCCCACGGTCGGCGCAGCGGTCGGCGGCCGCCCCCAGCGACCGGGCGACCGCGGCGTCCGGCCGGGCGGTGCGCAGCGCCCGGTGCCGCAGCGCTTCGAGGGGGTCGATCGCGCCGGCCGCCAGGGCCGTGTGCACGGCCGAGCGTTCGGCGGCGGTGGAGTCCTCGGCGAGCACCTGGGCGAGCAGCGGCGGGGTGAACCGGATCGCGTCGCCGGCCAGCTCGACCGCCCCGCCGGCGGCGGCGAGCCGCAGGTCGCGGGCGGCGTCGTCGCGGCCGGCCCGCAGCAGAACGGTGATCGTCGGTTCGGTGGCCAGCGCCGCCACCAGCAGGGTGCCCTGCACGTCGGCCGGCAGCGCGAGCAGCCGGTCGCGCAGCAGCTCGCGGGCCGCCTCCGGGATCGGGGCGGGGCGCCAGGCCGGGCCGGGGGCGACCGCGCCGCCGAACGCGAGGGCGAGGAACGGGTTGCCGGCGCTGGCCTCGTGCATCCGGCTGGCGGTGCGGCAGGGCAGGCCGCGGGCCTCGAGCAGGGCGGTCAGGTCGTCGGCGTCCAGCGGCGGCACGGCCAGCTCGAGGACCGGCGCGGGGCACAGCCGGGCGGCCCGGCGCTTGCCGGCCGGGTCGGGGCGGCGCTGCGCGGCGACCACCCGGACGCGGGGGCCGGGCCGGCGACGCATGGCGAAGCCGATCATCTCGGCCGACTCGGCGTCGAGCCACTGCGCGTCGTCGAGGACCAGCAGCACGGCGCGGCGGCGGGCGCAGTGCGCCAGCAGCAGCGGCAGCACGAGCCGGCGGACCAGCGCGGCGGTCCCGCCCCGGGGCGGCAGGCCCTGCCGCAGCGCGGCCAGCGCGGCACGCTGGGCGGGCGGCAGGGCGGCGGCGGCATCCTCCGGCAGCTGCGAGACGAGGTCGGCGATTCCGGCGTACGGCAGGGAGCGCTCGGTGCGCACCGGCCGCAACCGGAGCACCAGCTCGCCGCGCGCGGACGCGGTCGACGCGACCGCGTCGAGGATCGCGGTCCGGCCGATCCCGGCCGGGCCGTGCAGCGCGACACCGCCGCCGGCCGCGAGTCGGCTTTCGACGGCGGCGAGGAGCGCGCCACGGCCACGGAGGAGCGTCGCGTCGGCCTGCACGCGGGTCACCCCCTAGGTCCGAGCTGTGGATTCAGCGTAGGAACCTAAGGGGCATGCATCAATGCCTTCACATGTGACAACATATTGACCTTGTCACATGCAAGAGATCGATCTATTTAGCACCCGCGGTCACCGAGGTCGCGGTGACCGTGCCGTCGGTACCGGTCGCGCCCTGCACGGTGATCGACTGACCGGCCTTGACGTCGGAGACCTTGCCCTTGCTCGCGGTCGACACCGTGGTCTTGCCGTCGGTCTTGACGGTCACCACGTCGCCGCTCTCGGTCTGCACGTAGATCGTCGTCCCGTCGACCAGCTTCACCGTGCCGGTGGTGCCGGCCGCCGCGGTGGTGGCCGTGCCGCCGTTGGCCGCACCCTGCTGGCCCGTGCCCGCACCCTGCTGGCCGGTGCCGGTGCCGCCGCCCGGGAAGCCGCCGCCGTAGGCACCGGCCCCGGCGCCGTAGCGGCCCGCCCCGGTGCCGCCACCGGGGAAGTTGCCGGTGCCGGTGCGGCCGCCGGCGGTGGTGGTCGACGAGGTGCCCCACTGCTTCTGCGCCTGCAGGCCGCCGACGAAGCCGCCGACCAGCAGCACGACCGCGGTGAGCACGATGGTGGCCTTGTTCCACCACTTCTTCGGCGCGGCCTTGGCGAGTTCCACCGCCAGGTCGTCGTTCGCCCGGGGCTCGTCGTAATCCGGGACGGTGGAGATAACGGCGGTGTCGTCATTCAAAGGAGTCACAGCGGGTCCTCACTCGTAACGCAGCGCGTCGATGGGACGCAGGCGGGCGGCGCGGCTGGCGGGCAGGCCGCCGAAGAACAGTCCGATGGCGATGGACACGCCCAGGGCGAGCCCGACCGAGCTGGGCACGATCACCGGTTTGACCCCGACGATCTCGAAGCTGCTGCCGATCAGTGCGGCCGCGACGCCCAGGGCGCCGCCGATCACACTCAACAGGGTCGCCTCGATCAGGAACTGGGTGAGGATCACCCGCCTGGGGGCGCCGAGCGCCTTGCGGATGCCGATCTCCCGCGTTCGCTCGGTGACCGTGACCAGCATGATGTTGGTGATGCCGATGCCGCCGACCAGCAGGCTGATCGCGGCGACCGCGCCGAGCAGCGTGGTGAACGTGTCGGCCGTCGCGGTCTGCGTCTCCAGCAGCTGGGACGCGTTCTGGATCCGGTAGGGCGTGCTGGTCGTGCTGGTCGAGGAGGACGTGGCGGTCATCCGCTGGTCGAGGATCGTGGAGACCTCCGACTGCACCAGGTCGACCTTGTCCGGGTCCTTGGCCTCGACCAAAATCGAGCTGAGGGCGCCGTAGCCGGTGAGCACCTGACGGACCGCGCTCATCGGCGCCACCGCGGTGTCGTTGGCGTCGTTCTGGCCGGTGGAGCTCTTCTCGTCCAGCACGCCGACCACGGTGAACAGCGCGCCGCCCACGGTGACCTGCTTGTCGATCGGGTCGACGCCGGGGAAGAGTTCCTCGACCACGGTCTGGCCGAGCACCACGACCCGCCGGGCCTGGGCCTCGTCGTCGGCGGTGAACGCCGCGCCCTCGCCGACCGGGGTGTTCGACGCGGTGAACCAGCCGGGGGTGGTGCCGACGAACGAGTTGACGTCGTGGTCGGTGCCCTCGTAGGTGATCGTCGCGGACGAGCTGACCACCGGCGACACCGACTTCACGTCGGGGGCCATCGACTCGTCGGTGAGCGCGTCGGCCATCTCGGTGGTGAGCGCGGTGTTGGTCGACCCGCCGCGGCCGGCGCTCATCACCGTGATGGTGTTGGTGCCGAGCGCCTCGATCCGGTCGCTGATCGCCTTGGCCGACCCGTTGCCGACCGCGACCAGCAGAATCACCGCCGCGACACCGATCAGGATGCCGAGCATGGTGAGCGAAGACCGCAGCTTGTTGGCGCTGAGACCGCGAAGTGCGAAGCGCACTACCTCTTGGAAGCTCATTGGGCGTGCCGTCCTGCGAAGGCGCCCACCGGCGGCTGGTGGAGCGGCGACTGCCGGTTGTCCTCGACGATCTTTCCGTCGACCAGGCGGATCAGCCGCTTGGCGCGGGCGCCGACCTCCGGCTCGTGCGTGATGATCACGATGGTGCGGCCGGCCGTGCTGAGCTGGTCGAAGACGTTGAGAACGTCCTCGGTGGAGTGGCTGTCGAGGTTACCGGTCGGCTCGTCGGCGAGCAGCAGGGCCGGCTCGGTGACCAGTGCCCGGGCCACCGCGACGCGCTGCTGCTGACCACCGGAGAGCTGGTTGGGCTCGTGCCGGGCACGGTCGGCGAGGCCGACCACCCCGAGAGCGGCGAGGGCCCGGCGGCGGCGTTCCTTCGGCTTCACCCCGGCGTACGCGAGGGGAAGCTCGACGTTCGCCACCGCGGAGGTCCGCGGGATGAGGTTGAACGCCTGGAAGATGAAGCCGATGAGCCGGTTACGGGCCAGGGCCAGCTGCCGGTCGGCCAGCTTGCTCACGTCCACGCCGTCCAGGTGGTAGGTGCCGGACGACGGCACGTCGAGCGCACCGAGGATGTTCATCAGGGTCGACTTGCCGGAGCCGGACGAGCCCATGATGGCCACGTAGTCGCCCCGCTCGACGACGAGCGACACCCCGTCCAGGGCGCGTACCGTCGCCTCGCCCTCGCCGTAGATCTTTCTGAGGTCGTGGACCTCGAGGACCGGCCGGCTCATCGCGGTCCACCGCCGGTGCCGCCACCGAAGTTGCCGGTGCCGCCGCCGGGGGCGCCGCCGCCACCGAAGTTCCCGAAGCCGCCCTGATTGCTGTTGGTGCTGGTCGTCGTGGTCTTCAGGACGACCTGCTCGCCGGCGGTGACCCCGGAGGTGATCTGGGTGGCCTCGTCGCCCTCGAGCCCGATCTCGACCTGCCGGGTCTCCTGGGCGCCGTTGGCGACCACGGTCACCGAGTGCCGGGTGCCGACCGTGGTGACGGCGGCCGAGTTGACGAAGGTCGCGTTCTCCACGCTGCCGGTGGTGACCGAAACCGACACGGTCTGGCCGACCTTGGCGCCGGTCGGCACCTTGTCCAGGGTCAGCGTGACCCCGTAGGTGACCACGCTGTTGCTGGTGGTCGCGGACGGGTCGATCGCGGTGACCTTGGCGGCCGCGGCGGTGCCGGACAGCGCGTTCCAGGTGACCTGGGCGACCTGCTTCTCCTTGAGCTTGGTCGCGTCGGCCTCGGCGAAGGCCGCGGTGACCTGCATCTTGGTCAGGTCGGCGATCTCGACGAAGCCGGACGAGGAGGACGACGAACTGCTCGAGGACGAGCTGCCGCCGCCCTGGCTGCCGCCGCCACTGCTGCTGCCGCTGGACGAGGAGCCGGTGCCGGAGGACGAGCTGCCGAGCGTGCCGCTGACCGCGGTGACGGTGCCGGCCATCGGGGCCTTGAGCACACAGCCCTCGACCCCGGCCTCGGCCGAGTCGACCGCGAGCTGGGCCTGTTCGACCTCGTTCTCGGCGCTGGAGGTGTCCGACCCGGCGGTCTCGGCCCGGTCGAGCGAGTCGTTCGCGGCGTCCAGGTCGGCCTCGGCGGCGTCCAGGGTGCGCTGCGCGTCGGCCGGATCGACCTTCGCGAGCACCTGCCCCTTCTTCACCACCGATCCGACCTTGACGTTGATCGCGGTGACCGTTCCGCCGGTCACGAAACTGGCGGACGCCGTGCTCGCGCTCTCGACGGTTCCGTCGGCGGTCACGGTCTTGGTGACCGTGCCCGTCTGGACCGCCACCGAGCGGACCGAGGCGTTGGCGGCCGTCGTGGTGTCCGGTCCTGACAGGGTCTCGTACGCCCAGAAGGCCCCGGCGACGAGGGCGACTCCGAGGGCGGCGTTGACCGCCACTGTGGGACGTCGCAGGTTAAGGCGCGCTGGCATGCGGGACACTGTGGTGGGGCGGCCTGGGAGGATCTTCGTCGGAAGCTCGGAGCCAGCTCGGAATCTCACGGCGCGTCACCGGAAGTGGGCAGCAGCACCCGGAAAGTCGACCCTCCCCCGCGTGGCGCGTCGAGTTCCACCCACCCTCCGTGACCGTGAACGATCGCCGCGACGATGGACAGCCCGAGACCCGATCCGCCGCCCTTGCCGCGGGTGCGGCTGGAGTCCGCCCGGTAGAGCCGTTCGAAGACCCGCGGCGCATGCGACGGCGGCACACCGGGCCCGTCGTCGGTGACCTCGAAGACGGCCAGCGGCAGGCCCGGACGCACGGTGGCCGGGCCGGACAGCACGGTGGTGGCGTGCGGCGGCCGGGCCGCGAGACGGCCGACCCGGACGGTGACCTGGGAGCGGGCCGGGGTGTGCTGCAGGGCGTTGGCGACCAGATTGGTGGCCACCTGCCGCAGCCCGTGCTCGTCGCCGAGCACGGTGGCCGGCTCGAACGTGTCGGTGTCGTCCTCCAGGCCGGCCAGCTTGACCGGCCGGCCGGGGACCCGGGCGTGCGCGTCCCGGATGGTGTCGGCGGCGATCTCCAGCAGGTCGACCGGGCGCAGTGCGGGCGGCCGTTGCCGGTCGAGGCGGGCCAGCATCAGCAGGTCCTCGACCAGGACACCCATCCGGCCGGCCTCGCCCTCGATCCGGCTCATCGTCTCGTCCAGCGCCGCCCCCGGGGGTGCGCCGCCCCGCCGGTACAGCTCGGCGAAGCCGCGGATCGAGGTGAGCGGGGTGCGCAGCTCGTGCGAGGCGTCCGCGACGAACTGGCGGAGCCGCTGCTCGCTGGCGGTGCGGGCGTCGACCTCGGCCTCGATCCGGGTGAGCATCGAGTTGAGCGCGACGCCGAGCTTGCCCGGCTCGGTGTGCGAGTCGGTGCCGGCGACCCGGCCGGAGAGGTTGCCGGCCGAGATGTCGGTGGCGAGCCGTTCCATCTCGGTGAGCGGGCGCAGGCCGAGCCGCACCACGAACCACGCTCCCCCGGCCAGCAGGGCCAGCACCAGCGCGGACACGCCGGCGTCGATGAGCAGGAGCTGGTCGGTGGTCTGCTGCACCTCGGAGAGCGAGACGCCGATGACCGCGTAGCCGCCGCCGGCCGTGTCCGGCACCGGCACGGCGATCACCCGGAAGTCGGCGGCGGCGCCGGTGCCGTTCAACGTGTACGGCTTGGCGGTGGCGGCCCGGGCCTTGACCTCGGCGAACTCCTCGGCGTTCGGGAGCGGCTTGTCGCTGGTGGTGCTGGTGTAGCTGCGCGTCGCGTTCAGCGAGCCGTCCGCGTTGTAGACGTACACCAGCTGGTCGGGGCCGATCCGCTGGAAGCGGCCCCGGGGGAAGTAGTTGGTGCCGATCGGGCGGTCCTCGGCGAACGGCCGGGCCATCCCGCTGAGCTGGTCGTCGATCCGGCCGAGCAGGTAGGTGCGGATCAGCACCAGCCCGGCGATGTTGGCGACGAGCAGCGCGACCGCGGCGAGCGCGGCCACCACCAGGACGAGGCGGGACCGCAGGGTCCAGTGGCTCCACTGCCGCGGCCGCCAGCGGAGCCGGGAGGTCACTCCTCGCCGCCGCGCGGCAACCGCAGCGCGTAGCCGACACCGCGGACGGTGTGGATGAGCGGCGGGTCGGTCTTGTCGATCTTGCGGCGGAGGTAGTAGACGTACGACTCGACGATGCGGCCGTCGCCGCCGAAGTCGTACTTCCAGACCCGGTCCAGGATCTGCGCCTTGCTGACCACCCGGCCCGCGTTGATCATCAGGTAGCGGAGCAGGTTGAACTCGGTCGGCGACAGGTCGATCAGGCGACCGGCCCGGCGCACCTCGTGCGCGTCCTCGTCGAGCTCCAGGTCGGCGTAGCGCAGCACCCCGGTGTCCGCGGCCGGCGCCTCCAGCTCGGGCTGGCTGCGCCGCAGGATCGCCCGGATCCGGAGCACGACCTCCTCCAGGCTGAACGGCTTGGTGACGTAGTCGTCGGCGCCGGCCGAGAGGCCGGAGATCCGGTCCTCGACGGCGTCGCGGGCGGTCAGGAAGAGCACCGGCACCCGGCTGCCGGTGGCGCGCAGCCGCTTGGCGACGTCGAAGCCGTCCAGGTCGGGCAGCATCACGTCGAGCACGACCAGGTCGGGCTCGAACTCCTCCACCGCCACCAGGGCACGGTGGCCGGAGTCGACCACCCGGACATCGAACTCGACCAACCGGAGCGTGGCGCTGAGCAGGGCCGAGATGTTCGGCTCGTCGTCGACGACCAGGACCCGGGCGGTCCGCGCGGGCGGTTCGCCGAGCGCGACTGAGGAACGGGAATCAGATAGCACCCGGAATGAGTATCAACGCTACCTAGGAATTCCCTATGAATCGTGCGAGAGCGAGCTGTACACCCGCTGTCACCAAGATCGGGTCACTTCATCACCCTCGGTGAGACCGGTGGTGATCTCGGTGTACTGGTCGCCGCGCAGGCCGACCCCGACCTCGGTCTGGGTGCCGTTCTTGAGCACCGTCCCCTTGTCGCCCTGGACATTGTGCACCGCGGTGCTGGGCACCCGGAGCACGCCGGTCTTCGAGCCGGTGGTGATCTTCACCGATGCGCTCTGGCCGACCAGCAGGTCCTCCGGCGCCTCGTCGAAGGAGAGCAGCACGCCGTAGGTGACCATGGTGCCGTCGCTGGTGCCGGTCGGGTCGACCTGCACGACGGTCGACTTGAACTCCTTGCCCGCCCGGTCGGCCAGGGTGACCACACCCTTCTGCTTCACCGCGAGACGGTCCGCGTCGGCCTCCGGGAAGGCGGCGCTGATCTGCATGTCGTACACGTCGGCGAGGGTGATGAACGTGGAACCGGCGCTGACCTGGCTGCCGACCTTGCCGCTGACGCTGATGATCCGGCCGGCGATCGGCGCCGTGATGGTGGCGCCCTCGAGCGCCTCCTCGGCCTCTTCCAGGGTGGTGTTGGCCTGCGTCACCCGCTGCTGGGCGCTGAGGATCGAGTCGGTGCTGCTGCTCTGCCCGCCCTGCTGGCCGCCACCGCTGCTGCTGCCGCCGGAGGTGGTGCCGGAGCAGCTGCCGCTCCCACTCCCCGTGCCACTCCCGGTGCCGGTCTTTCCGCCGCTGCCCTTGGTCGTGGTCGGTGCGACGGTCGCCGTCCTGGTCGCGGTCGCCGTGGCGGTCGCGGTGGGCGACGTGGTCGCGGTGGCCGTCGGCGAAGCGGTTGCCGTCGGGGTCGGCGACGTGGTCGGGGTAGTGGTGCCGCCCCGATAGGCCGCGGCCACGTTCGTCCCGCACGTGCTGGCGGTGGTGGACGTCTTCGACGCGTTCGCCTTGGCGGTGGCCAGGGCGTCCTCGGCGTCGTCGAGGGAGGTCTGCGCGTCGTCGACGGCCTCGGCCGCATCCGTGTCGTCGACCTTCGCCAGCGTCTGACCGGCGGTGACGGTGGTGCCGGCCCGGACGGAGACGCTCTCCACCTCGGACGCCACCGCGAACGACAGACTTCGCGTCTGCGCCGGCTGCAACGTGCCCGTGGTGGCCACCTCGGTGGTCACGTCGCCGCGGTCGACCGCCACGGTGGCGGCCGCCTTCGGCTTCTCGGTGGCGTCCGCGGTCAACGCGTGCACCACCCCGTACACGATCAGTGCGAGCACGACGACAGCCGCAGCGACCCAGATCCAGCGCCGTCGACCGGCCAGAGCTTCACCCATGGCGGGGAAGTGTTCCCGGTCGTCCTCGCCGATTGCTCGGTCCTGGCTCGGAGTTGGCTCGGAGCCAAGATCGCCGGGCACAGCTCTGACACAGCCTCTCCGAGCGAACTCCGAGGATCTCCCGACATTCTGTGCAGGTTGTCCGGGTTGGGTGGGCCCCCGACATCCGTGCCGAGGAAAGAAGGCATCGTGCGCAAGGTCAGTTCGAAGGCGCCCCGCCGGGCGGCGGCGCTGTTCGTCGCGTCCGCAGCCGTGCTCCTGGTCGCCGCATGTGGCGGCGGCAGTTCGGACGATTCCTCGAACAGCGGGAACGGCAACGGCAACGGCAACACCGCGTTCGCCGCCTACCAGGAGTGCCTGGCGAAGAACGGCGTCACCATCACGATGCCGTCGCGTGGTGCGCGCAACGGCGCGTCGGGCGGTCCCGGCGAGGGCGGCTTCCCCGGTGGCGGCCCGTCCGGCAACCCGTCCGCGATGCCCCGGCCCTCGGGCAGCGGCGGCCCCGGTGGTGGTGGCTTCCCGGGCGGCGGCATGGGCGGCTTCCAGAAGCCCGACAACGTGGACGACGCGACCTGGCAGAAGGCGCAGGAGGCGTGTGCCTCGGTCCGGCCCTCGTTCGGTGCCGGGCGCAACGGCGGCGGTGGCAACGGCCGTAACGCCGCTTATCAGAACTGCTTGAAGGAGCACGGCGTCACCGCGAGCGCCGGCGACCTCGACACCTCGGACGCCACCGTCAAGAAGGCGATCGAGACCTGCAAGGTGCTGCAGCCGCAGGCCAGCGCCACCCCGACCGCCTGAACGGGCGGTGATCTCCGCGTCGCCGGTGCCGTATCCCCCGTAACGGCATCGGCGACGCGGCCTGATTTCCGGGTCGTTCGCGACGTGGCCCCCGGCCGCGAGCGGCCCGGGTTCACGGTCAGTGCCGGTCCTGTTCGTTGAGCTGGGCCCAGCGGCCGGCCATCAGCCGTCGGCGGCAGGCCACCAGGTGGCTGGCGAGTATCGCCGGCTGACCGCCACGCACGCAGGCGTCGGCACCGGCGGTGAGCACGCCGGCCACCGTCTCGGCCGGGGCGGCGTCGTCGACCAGCGCGATCACCTGGGTCCGGCTCGGCAGCAGCCGGCGGGCCAGGACGACGTCGCGGACCGTGGCGCCGGCGAACAGCACCAGCTCGTCCGCGGTGACATCGTCGAGGTCGCGGGAGAACCGCACCGACCAGCCGGCCGGGAGGTGCTGGGCGAGGCCGTTGACCCGGCCGGGCGCCCCGAGCACCGCTACCACCGGGCGCGGGCCCGCGGTGGGCAGGCTGGCCGGGTTGAGCGGGAGGTCGGTCGCGGTGGCGCTGAAGTCACGGGCTTCGGTGTGGCGGTTGAGCTGCACAAGCATGGCGGACCCCCTGGTGGGCGGTGTTTCTCGGGTACCTTCACCATTCGCCGGTGAGCTGGGGCACCGATGTGCCGCGCCTGTGCGTTTCATGTACGCCAAAATCAAAGTAAAAGAAGTCGGTGATCAAGCACTCTCGCGCTTGATGACATGGACCAGGGCCTCCGCGGGCAGGGTCGGCGCCGGGTGCTCGTTGATCGCGGCGACCACCGTCGCGGACAGGTAGGCGGCGACCGCGGCCTGGTCGGTGGTGACGGTGGTCAGCGCGGGCACGGCCAGGCGCGCGGCCGGGATGTCATCCACGCCGATCACGGCAGGACCGTCAATTCCCAGCAGCCGTACGCCGGCCAGCACCGCGAGCGCTACCTCGTCGTTGTAGGCGCACACCGCGGTGACCCCGGCCGCGTGCCAACGGCGTACCGCAATAGTTGCCTGCTCCGCATCCAGCGCGACCGTCTCGCTCGCCGGACCACCCACCCGGCTCTCCCGGCATTCGGCGCGGACGCCGGCCAGCCGCGGCTCCGCGAAGATCCGCACCCGCTCGTCGTCGGGCCAGGCGTAACCGATCTTCCGATGCCCGGCGGCGATCAGGTGCCCGGCCTGCCGCCGCCCGATCAGCTGTTGCGGCATCTCCAGCTCGCGCCGGTCCTGCGGCCCCCGGCCGAGCAGCGCGACCACCAGCGCGACCCCGGCCGCGCGCATCGCGGTGATCTCCCCCGGCGAGAAGTCGGCGAAGGCGATCACCGCGGCCGGCGTGATCGCCTTCCAGATCTCGCTGATCGGCCGGTCCTCCCGGTTGCCCGGGTGCACGACGAAGGTGAAGCCGTGCCGGGCCAGCGCGGTGGACAGGTTGCCCAGCATCGAGCCGACCTCGGGCCCGATCGGCCAGTCCGGCAGCAGGCAGAGCACCACGTCGGAACGGCCGGTACGCAGCGCGCGGGCGGCGGCGCTGGGCGCATAGCCGAGGCGGGCGGCGGCGTCGAGAACCCGGGTGCGGGTGGTCGGCGAGATGGTCTGCCCCGGCGTGTCGTTCAGGACGTAGCTGACGGTGGCCCGGGAGACGCCGGCCACCCGCGCGACGTCGGCGCTGGTGACCCGCTGGGCGGTGCGTTCGGCCATGATGACAACCTTACTTACACGTGTAACCATGGGGCCATGCCCACCGACGACATCGCCCCGTTCGTCAAGTCGCTGGATCTGCCCGCCAAGGTGCGGCTGCTCACCGGCGCCACCGCCTTCACGCTCGCCCCCGAGGAGTCCATCGGCCTCGGCGAGCTGCGTTTCTCGGACGGCCCGACCGGCGTGCGCGGCCTCAAGTTCTCCGGCGGCCGGGTCGTGTCGCTGTTCCCCAACGCCACCCTGCTCGCCTCGGCGTGGGACGAGGACACCGCCTACGAGGTCGGCCGGCTGCTCGCCGAGGAGGCGATGGCCCAGCAGATCCACGTGGTGCTCGGCCCGACGATCAACCTGCATCGCAGTCCGCTGGGTGGCCGGCTCTTCGAGGCGTACTCGGAAGATCCGTTGCTGACCGGCCGCCTGGCCGCCGCCTACGTGCGGGGTTTGCAGGAGTCCGGGATCGCCGCGTGCCTGAAGCACCTGGTCGCGAACGAGTCGGAGACCGACCGCAACACGGTGGACAGCGTGGTCGACGAGAAGACGCTGCGCGAGCTCTACCTGCTGCCGTTCGAGATGGCCCTCGACGCGTGGACGATGATGGCCGCCTACAACGACGTCAACGGCGTCGCCGCCACCGAGCAGCACCACGTGATCAACGAGATCGTCAAGGACACGTGGGGCTACCGCGGCCTGGTGATGTCCGACTGGTTCGCCACCAAGACCGCCGCGCCGGCGGCGAACGGCGGCCTCGACCTGGTCATGCCCGGCCCCGCCGGCCCGTGGGGCGACGCCCTGGTGGCGGCGGTGCAGTCCGGTGAGGTCGACGAGGCCGTGATCGACGATCACCTGGACCGCCTGCTGCTCCTGGCCAAACGGGTGGGCGCGCTGGGCGCGGAGAGGTCCTGGCCGTCGTCGCTTCCGGCGCCGGATTCGGGCGTACGCCGTGACCAGCTCACCCGCCTCGCCGCCACCGGCATCACGGTCCTGAAGAACGACGCCGACGTGCTGCCGTTGTCGCCCACGTCGTCGGTGGCGCTGATCGGCCGGCACGCGGTCGAGACGATCGACATGGGCGGCGGTTCGGCGCAGGTCAACCCGCCGTACCAGGTGAGCGTGGCCACCGGCCTCGGTGAGCTGCTGGGCGACCTCACGGTGGTGGACGGGGTCGAGGTCCGGACCCGCCCGGTGCCCGCCCGCGACGGTTTCCTGACCGACCCGGCCACCGGCGATCCCGGCATCAGGGTCGTCCTCTACGACGCCGCCGGCCAGGAGCTGGAGCAGCGGTTCTGTGCCCAGGCCAGGACGATGGTCGGCATGGACGACGATTTCCCCGAGTCGGCGACGACCGCCGTCCTGTCCGGAAATATCGCCGTATCCGGCGAGGTGGAGCTCGGGGTGCTCGGCGTCGGCGACTGGAAGGTCGCCGTCGCCTCCGCTTCCGCCGCTTTGTCCTATTCGCTGGAGGCCAGCGGCAGCGGCTTCGGCGAGGAGGTCCTGACTCCCCCACTGCGCACCGACCGCTTCACGGTGGCGGCCGGCGACCTGTTCACCGCGACCGTCACGCTGACCACGCCGATGGGCCTTTTCGGTCTGATCGGCCGCGCCGCCTCCCGCGAAACGGTGGACGTGATCGACGAGGCGGTGCGCGCCGCGGCCGGCGCCGACGTGGCCGTGGTGGTCGTCGGCCTGACCGAGGAGCAGGAGACCGAGTCGGTCGACAAGTCCACACTGCACCTGCCCGGCGCCCAGGACGCCCTGGTGGAGGCGGTGGCCGGCGCCGCCCGCCGCACGATCGTGGTGGTCAACGCGGCCACCCCGGTCATCATGCCGTGGCTGTCGAGGGTCGACGCGGTGCTGTGGGCCGGCCTGCCCGGCCAGGAGGGCGGCCACGCGATCGCCGCGGCCCTGCTCGGCACCATCGAACCGGCCGGCCGCCTGGTGACGACGTTCCCGGCCGCCGACGCGGCGACACCGGCATGGTCGGTGACGCCGGTGGACGGCAAGCTGCCCTACACCGAGGGCACGTTCATCGGCTACCGGGGCCACTTCGCCGGACGGGCCGCCGAGCCGGCGTTCTGGCTGGGCCACGGCCTGGGTTACGGCAAGTGGGAGTACACCGACGTACGCCTGATCACCGGCGACGCCCCCGCCGTAACCGCAACGGTGACCAACGTCGGCGCGCACCCGAGCCGCGAGATAGTCCAGGTCTACCTGCGCCCGGTCGAGCCCGACGAGCCGATCCGCCTCGTGGGTTGGACCGCCGTGAACGTCGCACCCGGGGAGTCGGCGAGGGTGGTCGTCCAGACGGACAGCCGCTTGTGGCGCCGGTGGGACACCAACTCGGGATCGTGGTCCCGCCTGGCCGACGGCGGCGAGTTCCTGGTGGCCAGAGGCTTGGGCGACATCCGCGCAACCGTGTCCTGACCGGCCGGTCCCGGCGTCGCACGGCGCCGGGACAGCGGCGGCCGAGCCGCCGCGCGCGAAGCTGCGCGGCTCAACGGAAGGCGAACAGACGCCCGGTCGCCGTCGCCGCTCCGGCGGTGGCGGTGGCGGTGGCGGTGGCGGTGGCCAAGCGCGACATGCCGACTCGGAATCCTGCGTCGTCCGGCGCGGTGAAAGCCAGTTCCTCGAAGCCCTCGGCGACAAAGCACGCCCGGACCTCGGCGCTCGGGTCGGCGGCGACATCTCCCCGGCCCCGGGTCCAGATCACGACACCGCCCGGCGCCAGGAAGGACGGGAACGCGGCGACCGTGCGCCGCATGTCCCCGGGGCTGATGTTACCGAAGACGCCGCAGGCCAGCAGCACGTCGACCGGCACGACGTCGCGGTACGCAACCGGATCTCCGGCGTCGGCGGTGCGCACCTCGACGCTCGGCAGGCCGAGCGCCTCCGCCGCGAGCCGAGCCCGCCCGGACAGCGCCGGGTCGAGCTCCACCAGCACCGCACGCACGTCTCGGCCGCCCGGATGCGCCGCCAATGCCGGAAGCACGTCCCGGCCGTCACCCGCACAGAGGCTGACCAATCGCCCCGGCCTGCCGTCCAGAGCCGTCGTGAGATAGCGCTGCACGACGACGAGCCGGCGCGCCTGGGACGAACCTGATACCTCGTAAGCCTCATGCCACTGAAGCCAGTCCCGGCCACTCATCCAGGCATTCAAGCATCCGAGCCCGGCATCAGGCATGGCCGCACCGGCTACTCATCCTCCGACCGACGCCGCCCGTCGCACGGTCGCGGGCGTTCGATCTCCTCGGCGGCCCGTCGCTCGGCGTGGACTCCCGTTGCACCCGGCACCTCGCTGTCGTGGATCGGCTGTTCGAGTTCCCAGGCCCGGGTCTGTGCCAGCACCCCGCCCCCGACCGGCCCCGGCGGCGCGGGCCGGCGGCGGAAGCACCGCCGGAACAGTCGGCTGAGCAGCCCCACGTCTCCCCCTCGCACCACGCAACGATCATGAAAATAGTGCTGGTGACGGGCGTGGGCTCTCGGCCGACCCGGCGCTCCGGACCGGCCGATGGGGAGACTTGTTGATCATTCGTGTGTGCGAGAAGGACTGTCCGGTTAGGACACATTCCGATCAGGCCGCGGCGCGGCCGGTCACCACGTTGCCCGCCTCGCGCGGCAGGCGGAACGCGTCGGCCGCCGGCACGACCAGAAGCACGGCCAGGAGCACGAACGCGAAGCGGTAGGCGTCATCCACGGAGGAGCCGGCTGCGGAGTTCACGCCGGCGCCGAGCCGCACCAGCAGCGCCCCCACCGCCACCCCGAGCCCGCCGCCCAGCTCCTGCACCGTGGACATGAGCGTGTTGGCGCCGGTCATCCGCTCGGCCGGCACGTCGGCGAACGCCACCGAGTTGTAGGTGGTGAACCCGACCGACCGGAAGATCCCGCTCAGCGTGAGCAGCACCAGCAGCAGCACCAGAGGCGTGGACGGCTGCAGAAAAGCGATCCCGACCAGGCAGGCCGCCGACATAAGCACCGACACGAGCATGACCGTCCGGATCCCGAAGCGGCGCATCAGCGGCGTGGTCGCCGGCTTGATCCCGACGTTCCCGGCGAACAGTGCGATCACCACAAGCCCGGCCTGCGCCGCCGTCCACCCGAAGCCGAGCTGGAAGAACAGCGGCAGCAGGAACGGAATAGCGGTGATCACGGCCCGGAACACCGAGCCGCCGAGAGCGGTGACCCGATACGTGCGTACCCGAAGGATCCGGAGATCGACGAGCGGGCGCCGATAGCGGAGAAGATGCACGACGGTGGCGGTGAGCGCGGCCGCCGCCACCAGCAGCGCGCCGATCACGAGGGCCCACCGGGGGTGCGCGGAGGCCACCCCTTCGAGGCCGAAGACGAGCGCCGCGATGCCGCCCGCCACGAGCAGGAAGCCCCGCCAGTCGAGCGGCCCCGGGTCGTCGGAGCGCACGTCCGGGACGAGCCGGAAGGACAGCAGCAACGCGACCACGCCGAGCGGCAGGTTGATCAGGAAGATCCAGCGCCAGGAGGCGTACTCGCTGAGGAAGCCGCCGAGCGCCGGGGCCAGCAGCGGCGCGACCAGGGCCGGCCAGGTGAGGTAGGCGACCGCCCGGACCAGGTCGGTCTTCTCGGTCGTGCGGATCACCACGAGCCGGCCGACCGGCACCATCATCGCCCCGCCGACGCCCTGCAGGACCCGGGTGGCGACCAGCATCGGCAGGTCGACGGCGGCGGCGCAACCGGCCGAGGCGAGCGTGAAGATCGCGATCGCGAGGGCGAAGACGCGCCGGGCGCCGAACCGTTCGGTGAGCCACCCGCTGATCGGGATGAGCACGGCGATGGTCAGCACGTAGGCGGTGATCGCCACGTTCACGGTGACCGGCGCGATGCCGAGGTCGGCGGCGATGTGCGGCGCGGCCGGCGCGATCACCGTGGCGTCCAGGAACTCCATGAAGTACGCGCCCGCCACCAGCAGCGCCAGCCAGCGCGCACTCCTCGTCATGCCGTAGATCATGGCGGAACGACCAGGCACGCCGCCCAGTGGTTCGCCCCCGGCCACATCCGGGTCAACAACCACGGCGACCGGCCGTCATCCGGCCGGGTCGGCCTCCGGCTCCCAGTCGAGGAGCCGCACCCGGCTGACCGAGTGCACGTGACGACGCATCGCGGCCGCGGCGGCCGGCCCGTGGCCGGCGCGGATGGCCTCCGCGATCCGCTGATGCTGGGCGAACGAGCGGGCCGGCCGGCCGGGCTGCCGCAGCGACTCATGGCGGCTCTCCCCGATCCGCTCCGCCATCGACTGCATGAACTGCGCCATCAGCGCGCTGTGCGCCGCCGCGGTGACCGCGGCATGGAACCGCCGATCCCCCTCGATCCCGAGCTCGCCCGCATCGATCTCGGCGCGCATGTACTCCAGCGCCCGGTCGATCTCGGCCAGGTCCTCCTCGGTGCGGCGGCGGGCCGCAAGCTCGGCGAGTTTGGTCTCGAGGGCCTCGCGGGCGTCGAGGACGTCGGGCAGCCGGCGCTTGCGGTCGGCCAGCACCTCGAACGGTTCGACGTCGAGGCTGTCCCGCCGCAGGTAGGTGCCCCCGCCGTGGCGGACCTCGAGCAGGCCCTGCACCTCGAGGGCGACGATGGCCTGCTTGATCGAGACCCGGCTGACCTCGAGTCGGTCGGCGAGTACGCGTTCGGCCGGCAGCCGATCGCCGGCCTTCAGGTCGTGAGCCGTGGCGTAGGCGCGCAGCTGCTCGATGACCTGCTCGTACAGGCGCTGCCGTCCGATCGGGCGTAGGGCGTCGGACACGGTGCCTCCGGGAATCACATCACCTTGACATTGACCATCGTTGATTGCCAAAGTGGGCTAGCCAATAGACCACTATGCCACTCAGCGGCGGGGGCGGTGGCGGTCGACCCGCTGGACCGGCCGGGCTATCCGGGCGATTCTCAAGCTCGACCCCGGCGACGCGCCCGATCTTGCCGCGCAGCTGCGACTGCGCCCTCAGGACCTCGTCCGCGCCGGGCTGGTGCACGGCATCGCCGACGGGGTTACCGGCGATAGCTCCGGAAAGGATCTGCCGTGAACCGCTCAACCGTTTTCGTCGGCGTGACCGTCCTGCTGCTGACCGGCTGCGTGCCGAGCAAGGACACCGATGACGACTCCGCGAACACCGCGATACCGGACAAGATCGTGATCGGATCGACCCTGCCGCTGACCGGCACCGAGTCCAAGACCGGCGGCCGGTTCAAGCAGGGCTACGAGCTCGCCGTCGAGGTGGAGAACGCCGACGGGGGCATCGACCTCGGCGGCAAGAAGGTGCCGGTCCAGCTGAACCTGCTGGACGACACCACCGATCAGGCCAAGGCGGTCAACCTCGCGCAACGCCTGATCACCCAGGACAAGGTCAACTTCTTTCTGGGTACGTACTCGACGGCCGTGGTCGAGGCCCAGAGCACGGTCGCCGAGCAGAATCAGATCCCGTACGTCAACGGCGGTGGCGCCGCGACCTCGATCTACGCCAAGGGATTCAAGTGGGTGTTCGGCACCCTGGCCCCGGTCGCCAACCTGGCGAACACCGAGATGCAGTGGATCGACCAGCAGCAGGCGGCCGGCGCCCTGCCCAAGCCGGCCCGGGTCGCGATCGTCTGGGAGAACACCTCGCACGGCAAGGACTTCCGCAAGGGTGTCCAGGACTTCACGGCCGCGCACAGCTCCGGCTATCAGGTCGTCACCGACGAGTCGTTCGCGCTGGACGGCAAGGACTTCTCGGCCATCCTCAGCAAGGTCCGCGGTGCCAAGGCCGACCTGCTGATGATCGACGCCCACCTGCCCGACTTCATCACCATGCAGCGGCAGTACCTCAGCTCGGCGATGTGCACCAAGGTGCTCACCTACGGCGCCCGGGGCACCGAGTCGGACGCCCGCACCGCCCTCGGTGCCGAGGGCGTCAACTACATCCTGTCCGCGGTGTGGTGGAACAAGCAGCTGGGCAACGCCGGCCTCAACAAGGAGTTCGTCGACAAGTTCAAGGCCAAGTACGGCACCGACCCCGAGTGGTACCAGGCGCTCGGCTACGAGGCGGCCCGGTCGCTGTTCACCGCGATCGCCCAGGCCGGGACGGTCGACAAGGAGCAGGTCCGGGCGAAACTGTCCGCGCTGACCATGGATTCCATCCTGCCCGGCGGCAAGCTCAGCTACCCGGCCGACAAGGGCGGGCAGGCCGACTACCCGTTCGTGGTGCAGCAGAACCTGCCGGACGGCACCTCGCCGATCATCTATCCGGCTGACGTGGCCAACGGCAAGGGCGTCGCGCCGAACCCGGCCTGCAAGGGCTGATCCGGCCATGGGAGAGGTCGTCGTCCTCGCCGTCTCGGCGGTGCTGCTCGCCGGGTTCTACGCCGCCATGGCGTACGGCCTCGGTCTGATCTATGGGGTTCTGCGCATCGTCAATCTCGCGCACGGCGGCATCATCATGGCCTCGGCGTACGTCACCTGGCAGCTCTTCGACCGCTTCGCGATCGATCCGTTCCTGGCCATCCCGATCGTCCTGGTGGTGTTCTTCGCCATCGGCGTGGGCATCTATCTCGGCCTGGTGCGGTTCCTGCCGCGCGGGCCGGCCGGCGCGGTGCAGTCGCTGCTGCTGCTGTTCGGCGTCTGGCTGGTCATCCGCAACGTGGCCTACCTGCTGTTCACCGGCAACGAGCAGGTCATCCACACCGGTTACGCGACCTCGTCGGTGCGGATCCTCGGCGGCAGCTTCTCGGCCACCCGGTTGGCCGTCTTCGCGGTGGCGACGGTCGCCCTGTTCACGCTGCATCTCCTGCTCACCCGCACCTACCTGGGCAAGGCGATCCGGGCGGTGGCGCAGAACCCGGACAGCTGCACCCTGGCCGGGATCAATGTGGAGCGGATCTACGTGTTCACGTTCGGACTCGGCACCGCGCTCGCCGGGCTGGCCGGCACGCTCGCGTCGACGCTGTTCGCGTTCAACCCGTCGTTCGGCGCGAGCGAGCTGCTGAAGAGCTTCGTGATCATCGTGCTCGGCGGGCTGGGCAGCATCGTCGGCATCGCACTGGGTGCCCTGGTGCTCGCGTTCGCCGAGGTGTTCGCGGTCTACGCGGTGCCGCCATACCTGACCACCGCGGTCGGCTTCGTGCTGCTGGTCGTCGTGCTGGTGCTGCGCCCGGGTGGCCTGTTCGGGCAGCGGGTGCTGCGGTGAGCCGGGTGCGGTTCCTGCTCGCCTTCGCGGCCGCGCTGGCCGCGCTGTGGGTAGCACCGTTGGTCCTGCCGATCGGCGACTACACCCACAACATCGTCGGGCTCACCTTCATGTTCATGGCCGCCGCCCTGGCCTGGAATTGGCTCGGCGGCTACGTCGGCCAGATCAGCTTCGGGCACGCGGCCATGTTCGGCGTCGGCGGCTTCGTGGCCGCCCGGATCATGCTGTCGTCCGGGCTGCCGTTCAGCGTCGCGTGGCTGCTCGGCGGGCTGGCCGCCGGGTTGTTCGGGCTGCTCTGGGGGCATCCGACGCTGCGGCTGCGCGGCCCGTACTTCTCCATCGCGACGATCGGCGTGGGCGAGGCCACCCGTCTGGTCGCCACCTACTGGTCCGACTTCACCGGCGGCTCCTCCGGGCTGTCCCTGCCGCTGGCCGGCAACCCCACCAAATACCAGCTCTACTGGTACGGCCTCTACCTGCTCGGCGGCGCGGTGCTGATCTCGTACGGGCTGGCCCGGTCGAGGATCGGGCTGGGTCTGTCCGCCATCAAGGAGGACGTCGAGGCGGCCGGCGACCTCGGCGTGAACCCGACCCTCTACCAGGACATCGTGCTGTTCCTGTCCGGCACGATGGTCGGCGTCTGCGGCGGCTTCTACGCCTCCTACCAGGCGTTCATCGACCCGCAGGACATGTTCAGCTTCGACCGGTCGATCGGCCTGATCCTGATGGCGGTGATCGGCGGCATCGGCACCGTCCTGGGCCCGGTCTGGGGCGCGATCGTCTTCGTGATCATCCAGGAGTTCCTGCTGGCCAACTACTCCGAGCTCTACCTCGGCCTGTACGGCGCCCTGCTGATCCTGATCATCCTGTTCGAGCCGCTCGGGCTGACCGGGCTCGTCCGGCGACTGCACCGGTTGGCGATCCCGGTTCGGCGGGCCACATGAGTACCCTGCTGGTCGGTGAGTCGGTGAGCCGGCACTTCGGCGGCCTGCGCGCCGTCGACGAGATCGACTTCCACCTCGACGAGGGTGAGATCCTCGGCCTGATCGGGCCGAACGGCGCCGGCAAGACCACCCTGTTCTCGGTCGCGGCCGGCTCGATCCGGCCCACCGCCGGCCGGGTGCTGCTCGACGGAAAACCGGTCAGCGGCAGACGCGCCCATCGCTCGGTCCATCTCGGCGTCTGCCGCACCCACCAGATCGTCCGGCCGTTCGCCCGGCTCACCGTGCTGGAGAACGTCCTGGTCGGCCACCACTACGGCCGGCCCGGCGGCGTCCGGCGCGACCCGCGGGCCGCGGCCATGGAGATCCTCGAGTTCATCGGCCTGGCCGACCGGGCCGACCGGCTGCCCGGCCAGCTGACCCTGGCCGGCCGCAAACGGCTCGAGGTCGCCCGGGCCCTGGCGACCGGCCCGCGCGTGCTCCTGCTCGACGAGGTGGTCGCCGGCCTCAACCCGGTCGAGGCGACCCGCTTCGTCGAGCTGATCCGGCAGATCCGCGATCGTGGCACCGCCATCATCATGATCGAACACGTGATGCACGCCCTGATGAGCCTCTCCGACCGGGTCGTCGTGCTCGACCACGGCCGCAAGATCGCCGAGGGCCTGCCCGCCGAGGTGGCGAACGACCCGCTCGTCATCGAGGCCTACCTCGGGCGCGACGACCAGGAGGACACCGATGCTTGAGGTCCGCGACATCGACGTCTTCTACGGCGACGCCCAGGCTCTCTACGGGGTCGGCTTCACCGTTGCCGAGGGTGAGCTGGTGACCCTGGTCGGCGCGAACGGAGCCGGCAAGACCACCATCCTGCGCGCGGTCGCCGGGATCCGCCCGGTGGCCCGGGGCGACCTGCTGTTCGAGGGCGAGCCGCTGCGCCGGGTCCCGGCCCACCGCCGGCCCGGCCTCGGCATCGCGCTGGTCCCGGAGGGGCGCGAGCTCTGGCCGCAGCTGACCGTGCGGGAGAACCTGGAGCTGGGCGCGTACGACCGAGCGGCCCGGGCCCGGGCCGCCGAGTCCTTCGCGCACGTCTACGACCTGTTCCCCAAGCTGAAGGACCGGGCCGGCCAGCTCGCCGGCAGCATGTCCGGCGGCGAGCAGCAGATGGTCGCCATCGGCCGCGCCCTGATGAGCCGCCCCCGGCTGCTCATGATGGACGAGCCGAGCCTGGGCCTGGCGCCGCTCGTGGTCGGCCAGATGTTCGCCGCCGTGCGCCGCTTGCACGCGGACGGCCTCACCATCCTGCTGGTCGAGCAGAACCTGGCCCGGGCCCTGAAGGTGGCCGACCGCGGCTACGTCATCGAGACCGGCACGGTGTCGCTCACCGGTACCAGCGAGCAACTGCTCGCCGACCCCGCCGTCCGCGCCGCCTACCTCGGCGTCTGAGGAGGTCAGCCGGTCGCCGGTGGCCGGCCGGCAGTTCGCTGCCTCGATCACCGGACCGGCGGTGGTGGCGAACGGCCATCCCGCGCGGATCACGGCCGGTAGTGGCCGGCCGGGAGGAACTGGGCCGGCCTCAGCGGCCGCCCGGTGATCCGGACGTCCCCGAGCCAGCCGTAGAACCCCTGCCCGTACGCGAGGTCGAAGGAGGTGGCCCCGAGCGTGAACGGCCGGCCGACGGTCGCGATGCCATGAGCCGGCCGGGTCGAGTTCCGGGCGATCTCGGAGCCGTTGACCCAGACGATGCTGCGCCGCCCGTCGTTGACGATCGCAACGTGCTGCCAGACACCGGTGGGGAGGGCGTGACTCCAGGAGGTCGGGTTGTGGTCGCCGTCCGCGCTGTACACGACGTACTGAAGAAATCGTTCGGAAGTGACGTTGAGGCTGCACGTCGGCTCGAGCGGGGACCAGCCGCTGCGTTTGCCGGCGTCGCCGCTGCGCCCCTCCCAGCTCAGCACGCCCATCCAGGCATGGTCGCCGTCGAACGGCTCGGGCAGTTTGAGGAACACCTCGATGGTGTAGCCGTCCAGGAATGTCAGGCCGTTGATCGGCGCGCGCGGCCCGGTCTGCAGGATCGCACCCCGGTCCGGGTCCCGGCCGCCGTCGAAGCGGAGGCTGGCCTGCCCCGGAGCGGCGGCATGGTGGTCGCCACTGAACATGAGCGTCTCGGGACCACTGTGGGCGAGACGCCGTACCGAAAGATCATTTCCTTTACCCGTACGATCCGGAACGGTCGCGCCGTCAGCCACCGACTGGCCGGCGCCGTCAAATCGCCAGTAGGCCACGGTGTCCCGGTTGATGACCGTTTCCGCAGGTCGCGGAGCCGGAAGCGGCGGCGGCGCGAAGCCGGCGAACCGCGCCGCGAAGTCGATCTCCAGGCTGAACCGGTCGACGTCGGAGGTGAGCTCGATCGTCTCCGCTTCGAGCGGAGTGCGCCGCTCCGGGTCGCGGGCCAGTAGCCAGGGCGCCAACGTCTCCACGTCGATCCGGTTCCGCCCCAGGTCAAAGCGGTAGAGCCGGATCATCGCCGCGCCGCCGTAGTAGCGATCCTGGTAGTTGGTGATGTGGACGTGAACGTCGTGCCCGGCCGCATTGGTGAGCACGGCCCGGCCCGGCGGCCAGAAGTGCCCGTTGAGGGTGAGGAAGATCTGGTCGCTGTCGTTGATCAACTGATCCCACAACCGATGACCATTTCTGGACAGAAACGCCTCGCCGTCGTCGTGGGCGAGGACCAGGTCGTGGGTGGTGACGATGGCCGGCACGGTCGGATATTTCGCCAATATCCCCCGGGCCCAGCCCAGCCCGCCGTCGGAGATCCGCCAGTCGAGCGCCAGAATCAGCCACGCCCGCCCACCCGCAGTGATCAGATGGGCGCTGTTGTAGCCGTCATCGCTGGCCCCCAGATAGGTCGGCGAACCGGCGAACCGCGCCGGCCCGAACGCGGCCAGGAAGGCGGTCGGCCCCCGCTGATCGTCGGTGGCCATGACGACGTCGTGGTTGCCGGCGAGCACGCTGTACGGCAGCCGCCCGTCGATCCGCCGGAACTCCGCCCCCACCAGGTCGAACTCCGCCTCGACGCCGTGTTCGGTGAGGTCGCCGAGCTGGGCCAGGAACGCGATGTTGTCGGCCGCCCGGTGTTCGAGCAGGTAGCCGAGGCTCTCCCGGAGCGGCGCCGGGTCGGAGCTGTCCGCATCGAACAGGTACTGGGTGTCCGGCAGCACCGCGATCGCGAAGCGCGGATCGTGCGGGTCGAACCCGCCCGCGGACGCCTCGGCCGCGGGCAACCCGCCGAGGACCGGCACGGCCACCGCCGCGCGCAACAGGTTTCGTCGTTCCACAGCCGTCAATACTGCCCGCGATCAGGCATTCCAGGAATCGATCACCTGGTTCTCATGTTCGAAGCCCAGCGTGGAGATGGTCGCGGTGCCGAGCTTGAGCAGCCCGCCGCCGCTCGCCGGCAGCCCGATCCAGCGCGCCCCGGCGACCCGCAGCGAGTGCCCGTGCGCGACCAGCGCCACGTCCCCGCCGTCCACCAGGTGAAGGGCGCGGGCGAGAACCCGGTCGAGCCGCGCGCCGACCTGCTCGGGCGACTCGCCGCCGGGCGCCCCGTCGGTCCACAGCGACCACGCCGGGGCGGTCTTGCGGATGTCCGTGGTGGTGATCCCCTCGTACTCTCCGTAATTCCATTCGGCCAGGTCATCGGTGGTTTCGGTGATCGTCAGCCCGGCCAGCTCGGCGGTCCGCAGGGCCCGCTTCCGCGGACTGGAGAAGACCGCCGCGAACGTACGCCCGGAAAGCCGCTCGCCGGCCGCCCGCGCCTGCCGCTCACCCTCGTCGGTGAGTTCGAGATCGGTATACGACGTATGCCGCCCCACCGCGCTCCACTCGGTCTGCCCGTGCCTGATCAGCACAATCTCGCCCATGCGTACTTTCTACCGTGCCGCCCGGCCGCCCTGCGCGTGGAACACCCATTGCGTACCGGCCGCACATCTGCTTTTGTCGATCTAATCCGGCGGATGGCGGCCGCCGGGAGGCTTCCGCCGGATCGGGGGTCATTGTGTCGTTCGAGCCTGAGGTAACCAGGACCTTCCACTTCCTAGTAGCGGAGTACGGGCTGACCGGCCCGGCCGGGCCGGACCCGTTCCAGCTCTCCTACGCGGGCCCCGATGTCATCTACACGATCACCTTCGACCCGGCCACCAAGTCGGTGACCACGAGCGTCACCCGCGAGGTGGGCGAGTTCCGGCTGACCGCGGAACTGCCCGCCCTGGTGCTCGGCGCGGCCCTGGGCAATCCACGACTGGTCGCCTGCGGCGCCCGCACGCTGACCGAGTTGCGGGCCACCCTGCGAGCCCAGGCCGGCTACATCCGCCGCCTGCAGCCGTACCTGACGCCACTGAACGCCCTGCCCCTGATGCGCGCGGCGCACGCCCGGGAGCTCCGCTCGGCCTGACCCCCGGTGACACAGGCGGCCCGCATCGTCGATGTGGGCCGTCATCTTTGAAATCCCCGGTTCATAACACCGTAATCCGGGCGGAACCTTGCCAGCGGCATAGACGGCTTCCTATTCTCCCAGTGGAAAGCGCTTTCCTGTGCGCGACCGGACGCGCATCCCCAACTAGGAGAGTGGGACGAAATGAAACGATCAGTCGCTACGCGGCTGCTGGTTGCGGGTGGCACCGCAGCCCTCGCCGGTGCGGTCGCCCTCGCCGCACCGTCGCTCCAGGCTTCTGCCGCCGCCGTCGGCAGCGCCACCGGTTACGCCAGTCAGAACGGCGGTACCACCGGCGGAAACGGCGGGACGACGGTCCGCGCCACCACCGGCACCGCGATCCACACCGCCCTGTGCACCCGCGCCAGCGGCAGCACCCCGATCACCATCGAGGTCGAGGGCACCATCAACCATGGCAACACCACGAAGGTGTCCGGCGACAGCTGCAACACCGCCGCCGACAAGATCGAGCTGAAGGAAATCAGCAACGTCACGATCATCGGTGTCGGCAGCGGCGCGATCTTCGACCAGCTGGGCATCCACATCCGCGATTCCAGCAACATCATCATCCAGAACGTGACCGTCCGGAACGTCAAGAAGTCCGGCTCCCCCACGTCCAACGGCGGCGACGCCATCGGCATGGAGAGCACGGTCCGCAACGTCTGGGTCGACCACGTCAACCTGGAGGCGTCGGGCGGCGAGGACGCGGGCTACGACGGGCTGTTCGACATGAAGGACAACACCCAGTACGTCACGTTGTCCTACGCCAAGCTGAGCAACTCGGGCCGTGGCGGCCTGATCGGTTCGAGCGAGACCGACACCACCAACGGCTACGTCACGTTCCACCACAACCTGTACACCAACATCGATTCCCGCACGCCGTTGCTCCGCGGCGGCATCGCGCACATCTACAACAACTCCTACGTGAGCCTGAACGAGTCCGGCATCAACTCCAGGGCCGGCGCGAAGGCCAAGGTGGAGAACAACTACTTCAAGAACTCGATGAACGTCCTCGGCACGTTCTACACGGACGCGGCCGGCTACTGGCAGGCCAGCGGCAACATCCTGGACAACGTGACCTGGTCGGCCGCCGACAGCGAGACCAACCCGGCCGGCCCGAGCATGCCGTCGAACACGACGGTGAGCATCCCGTACTCGTACTCCCTGGACAACGCGGCCTGCGTCCCCGCCCTGGTCGCCGCAACCGCGGGCGCCAACACCGGCATCAAGACGTCGAACGGCAGCTGCTCGTCGCAGACCCCGACAACGTCCCCCACGACGTCACCGACCACCACCCCGACGACCGCTCCGACGACCGCTCCGACGACTGCCCCGACGACCTCAGCCCCGAGCGGCACCAACCTCAGCATCGGCGCCGGCGCTGACGGCTCCAGCAAGGCGAGCGGCACCAGCTACGGCAACGTGATCGACGCAAGCACGTCGACGTACTGGTCCCCCAGCGGCACCACCGGCTACGTCTCGGTCAAGTGGAGCGCCGCCAAGTCGGTCTCCCGCATCATCATCCGCGACGGCTCCGGCGTCTCGACCTGGCAGGTCAAGAACGCCGACACCGGCGCAGTCCTGAAGACCGGCACCGGCACCCCCGGCACCATCAGCTTCACCAGCACGTCGCTGAAGAAGATCACCTTCGAAATCCTGACCGCCTCCACCACCCCCAAAATCACCGAATTCGAGACATACGCTTCCTAGCCTCACCGGGGCCGTCGCCCTGAGCGACGGCCCCGCTTCCCCCAAAGCCCCATACAGGTACGAACGTGCCAAGCCCCGCCCTGCTCAGCAGCAAGCCGCGAGAAACACCGGGCCGTTGCGCCACCTTCGCGAGGGGCGGCGGGTCACCCTCAAACCCGCCGAGGCCTAGGCTTCGGACGTGACGTCCGCGGCGGATCATCCCCCACCAGCAGGGCAGGGGCTGGTGATGGTGCGTTTCGGCCTGACGCGGGACCCGGACAGCCGGGCGCCGGACAGCGGTTGGCCGCACCCGGTGGACAGCGAAGGCCTGTGGGCCGGCCCGCTGGGTGACGGCCGCTATCGCCTCGAGAACACCCCATGGTTCGCGGAGAACCTGTCCAACCAGGACATAGTCGAGGCCGTCGAGCACGAGGGCACCCGCTGGATCACGCGAAAAGCCCACTGGTCGGGCCACCTGACCGTGCGGGTGACGCACCGCGACCCGCTCGACCCCGCTGTCGTGCTCGACCCCGCTGCCGTGCTCGACGCGTTCGCCGATCTCGGGGTTCGCGGCGAGAGCGCAGCCCCGGCGTACCGGATCATCGCCCTGGACATTCCGCCGGACGCCGACCTCCGCGCGATCCTCAGCCGACTGCGGTCCGGCCGATCCGACGGCACCTGGGATTTCGAAGAGGCCTGCGTCTCCACCGAGTGGCGAGGTAGGTAGCCCGCCAACCGCCAAGGGCAGCATGGATGTGTCCCCACATGTAACTATTACCGCCGCAAGGTAATCGACATGGGGGAATGTATGAATTTCGGAACTTCAGCACGCCGAACCACCGTGGTCGTAGCGGGCCTGACCGCGGCCGTGCAGGTAGCCGGTCCGGCCGCCGCCGCAGCGCCGTCGCTGCGGACCGAGCGGGTAAGCGTCTCGACCGCCGGAGCACAGGGCGACGCCCCGGCAATCTCCGGCGACCTGAGCGCCGACGGCCGTTACGTGGTCTTCGACTCGTTCTCGTCCACGCTGGTCCCCGGCGACACGAACGACAACGAGGACGTCTTCCTGCGCGACTGCCGGACGAACGTCACGACCCGCCTCAGCGTCTCCGCGACCGGCGAGCAGGCCGACGGCTCGAGCGGCTCCGCCCAGATCAGCGCGGACGGCCGCTACGTAACGTTCATCTCGTACGCGGCAAACCTGGTGCCCGGCCCGCAGCGAGCAGACATCGGCTACGACGTCTACCTGCTCGACCGCCGGACCGGAACGCTGACCCGGATCACCGAGAGCCCCGACGGCCGGCCCGGCGACGGCGACAGCTACAACCCGTCGATCAGCGCCGACGGCCGATACGTGACCTTCCAGACCTACGCCGCCAACCTGATCCCCGGCGTAGCAGGCGGCAACGTCCTGCTCTACGACCGGACGACCGCCCAACTGAGCCCGGTAAGCGTGGCAGCCGACGGAACAGCCACCGAGGCGGGCGGCGCCGCCCCGTCGATCAGCGACAACGGCCGCTACGTGGCCTTCGTCTCCTGGTCCGCCACCTTGACCCCCGGCGACACCAACGGCGTGGGCGACGTCTACGTCCGCGACGTGGTGGCCGGCACGACGGTACGCGCCAGCGTGGCCGACAACGGCCAGGAGATCGCCGGCGACAGCCGAGGCGGCGAGGTGAGCAACAACGGCCGAGTGACCTTCTGGTCCGACGACAGCACCTTGGTCCCCGGCGACGACAACGGCGCCGCCGACGTCTTCGTCCGAGACCTGGCAGCCGGCACCACCAGCCTGGTCAGCACGGCCACCGACGGCGCACCGGCCGACAACTACAGCGGCGGCCCGAGCATCACCGCGAACGGCCGGTACGTGGTCTTCCACAGCGCCGCGACAAACCTGGCACCCGGCGACACCAACGGCGTGGAGGACGTGTTCCGCAAGGACCTCCAGACCGGCACCACAACGCTGGTGAGCCGCCGCACGACCGGCACCCAGGCCAACAACAGCAGCATCAACCCAAAGATCACCCCCAACGGCAAATTCATCGCGTACGGCTCAGACGCCACAAACTTGACCGCCAACGACACCAACGGCCTGACCGACCTGTACATCACCAGGCTGCCCCACTGACCAGCCAGGAACACCGGCGGCGACGGCCCACCCAGCCCTGGCCGCCGGTGCCGGCCCCGTCACCAGCCCATGGTCCCGGGCCCACCCTTGAACGGCCCGGCGATGCCGGAGGTGATCCAGCCACCGTAGAAGTCCCCGTCCTGAGCCCGGACAAGCTCGCCGCCAACCCGACATTCGTCAACCCGACTGGGATAGAAGGCGACGGCGCCGGCGATCTCCGCATACCCCGCCGTGGGCCGCGCATAGGACCAGCCAACGCGCCGCACAAGAACATCCCCCAAGACAAGGTCCCAGTAGCCGGCAACACCCTTGAACTCGCAATGCGAACGCCCATCACCAGGCACCAGCACACCGTCAGCGATGTCCTCGACAGGCACGTAGTAAACCGGCGGATGCGAGGTCTCCAGAACCCGCCAGCAGCGCCCACTGTCAACAATCACCCGCCCCAAATGCACAACGGTGACCCGATCCGCCGACCGCTCCACCCGAGGCGGCCGCGGATAGTCCCAAACCGACTCCATCCCACCAGCTTGCCAGCCCCAAAGGCCCACCACCGCCCACCGCCCCGCCCCACGCCCGCAATCAGTGCCCGGGGCCGAGCACCCCACGCCAAGCACAGCGCGATCAGCACCCCCACGCCCCACGCCCCGCGCCCGCGGCCGAGCACCCCACGCCAAGCACAGCGCGATCAGCACCCCCACGCCCCACGCCCGGCGTCAGCGTCCCACAACCCCACACCCCACACCCCGCGATCACCGCCCTGCGATCCGCGATCCGCGATCAGCCGTTTCGTTCAGGGCGGCCAGGACGCGCTGCCGGAGGATCTCGTACTGCTGACGGCATCGCCGGACCGGCCCCGGCGGGCGTTGCTGCACCTCGCCACCGACAACCATTTCCTGCGGATAGAACTGCTCGGCGGTCAGATCGACATCACGGCCGTCAGGCAGCCGATTCCAGTAGTGATATCCGACCCTGGTATCCCCGACGAAGACCTCGCCAAGGATCAACTCACCGCCGAGAAGATCGTGGACGATCAGCGCAGTCACCCCACACTGACCGCGCGACGGGTTATCCGGGTGCCAATCCGGCAGGTCGTGCGGATCGCAGGTATCCGGTCCCCACCCGTCCCGCAGAATCGGCCGCAACAGTTCCAGCTCCACCATCAGACAACCTCCCAGCTCACCGGCCATGACCCCCAAAGCCTCGGCCCTCAACCGAGTCGAGAGTCAACCCAACGACCAGCTCTCAAGCCAGCAAGCCGGCCCCAAACCAGTAGGCCGCCCGCCAAGACGGCAAGCCGAGAGCCGCGCCAGGCAGCGCGCCGAGAGCCGACCTGGCGCGGACCGAGCCAGCCGACCGAGCCAGCCGACCGAGCCAGCCGACCGAGCGCCTGCCAGCTGGCCGGAAGGCCAACGTGGTCAGCCGGCGAGCAACCTGCGGTGGCCAGACGGCAGGCAACCCGCGGGCCGATCGGCGGGCGATCTGCGGTAGCCGATCGGCGGGCGGCTTGGGGTCAGTCGGCGAGTAGGTTGGCGAACTCGGCTGGGTCGATGATGGGGATGCCGAGCTTGGCGGCTTTTGTCGCCTTTGCGGTGGTGGTCTCGGAGGTGACCAGGGCGGTGGTGGTGGCCGAGACGCTGCCGCTGGCTCGGCCGCCCAGCTGCTCGATCCGCTCGCTCACCGTGGTGCGGGTGTAGCCGGGGACGCTGCCACTGACCACGTAGGTCTTGCCCTCCAAGGGCTTGTCGCCCTCGGTCTCGGGCACGCTCATCGTGACGCCGGCGGCGGCCAGGCGGTCGATGACGCCGGACATCGAGGCGAGGCCGTCGATAACGTGCTGGGCCTTGATCAGGCCCATCTTGTCGATCTCGGCGATCTCCTCGACGGTGGCGGCGCGCAGCGCGTCCATGGTCTTGAAGCGGGCGGCCAGCCAGCGGCCGACGCTACGGCCGGTCATCCGGATGCCGAGGCCGGTGATGACGCGGTTGAACGGCTGGGTCTTGCTGTGTTCGAGCGACGCGATGACCTTGGCGGCGTTGAGCTTGCCGAGCAGGACGACGCCGCCGGCCTTGGTGTTGCCGACCGGCAGCTCGGCCAACTGCTCCTCGGTCAGCACGTAGAGGTCGGCCACGTCGTTGGCCAAGCCGGCGTTGACCAGAGCGACGCACAGTGCCTCACCGGCACCCTCGACATCCAGGGCGTCGCGGCTGCACCAATATTCCAGGGCGTTGGTGGCGCTGCACGACGCGGTGTGGCAGCGCCAGAGCAGGCTCGATTTGTCCCACGGCTCGCCGCACTGCGGGCAGGCCTCGGGCGGTGTCCACGGGGTGAGGCCGTGCGGCTGCTCGCCGATGGGCGCGGTGACCCGCGGGATGACGTCACCGGCCCGCCACACGGCGACGGTCTGGCCGATGGCGAGGCCCTGCTCCTCGACGAAGCTGGGGTTGTGCAGCGTCGCGTAGGTGATGGTGGTGCCGTCGACGAAGACCGGGTCGAGCACGGCCCGCAGTGTGATGCGCCCGGTGCGGCCGACCCGCACCTCGATGTCACGAAGCACCGTGGAGCCGGTGTCGGCCGGGTATTTGAAGGCGGCCGCCCAATAGGGCGTGCGACTGGCGGAACCGAGCCGCCGGCGCGTCGACTCCAGGTCGGCGGTCAGCACCGCGCCGTCGATCGGGAACTCCAGGTCGCGGCGCAGCTCACCGATCCGCGCGATGGCGGCGAGCGCGGCCTCCGCGTCGCCGGCAACCTGGATCTCGCCGGTGGCGAGCTGCCCGGCCACCGGGAAGCCAAGCTCGACCGCGTGGGCCATCCGCTCGCGGTGGGCCGGAAAGTCGCCGGAGATGTCGTACGCCGCGAAGGTCATCGGCGTCTCGTAGGTGCGGTCGATGCTCCGGATCGACCCGGCGACCGCGCCACGCGAGTTGATGAACGCCTTGCTGCCGGCGGCGACCCGGTTGGCACTGGCGGCCTCGAAGTCGCCGACCGTCATGTAGACCTCGCCGCGAACCTCGCCCGTCCACGCGGTGCCGAGCCGGGCGGGCAGACCGGCGATACCCCGCAGGACCTGGGCGGTGACATTCTCCCCGGTGCTGCCGTCGCCACGCAGGGCGGCCAGCGCGAGGCGCCCCGACTTGTATTCCACCCGGATCGCGAGCCCGTCGAGCTTCACCTCGACCAGACACGGGTCGCCGCCGAGACTTGCGACGAAGGTGCGCACGTCGTCTTCCCCGGTGACTTTGTCGAGCGACATCATCGGCACCGGATGCCGCACGTCGCCGCCGCTGGACACGCCCGCCGCGACCCGGGTCAGGACGCCACGGTCATCCCAGTCGGGGTGGGCCTTCTTGGCCGCGGTGATGCGGTCTAGCAGCGCGTCGTAGTCGGCGTCGGTCATCAGCACGTCACCGGTGTCGTAATACGACTTGGCGGCGCTCTGCGCCTGGTCGACCGCGGCGGCGAAGTCGGCTTCGGTGAGGGCTGCTTCCGTCATGCCGACAATTTACGGCCTGGGTACGACAAGTTTGCGGACCCAGGCCGCGGACCCGCCCGCTGCTGTTCGCCGGCCGCCGGTCACCCGCGGCCGGGGCCGTCACGGGGGTGATTGAGCTGGTGCCGGCCGGTCAGTGATGCCAGGGAAGCTGCACGGGCTGTGGCGGGATGCCGGCCGTCACGACCTGTTGGAGAAGCGGCGCCAACCCGAACGGATAGACGATGTCGGAGGTGCCGGTCAGCTCGTCGAGGCTCCACCACCGATGACCGGCGTGGTGGCTGCGTTCGAGGGCTTCCATGCCGGCTGTGTCGACATGGTGGGCGCTCACCCGGTGGAGAAAGAAGTCGTCGCGAAACCGCCCGTTGGCCCAGCCGAGATCGGCGTAGCCGGTGGTGTACGCGATCGGCCGCCCGAGAGCGTCCGGTCGAACACGGAGGCCGATCTCCTCATGGAGTTCACGAGCAGCGGCGTCCGGCAGCGGCTCGTTCTCCGTGACACCGCCGCCCGGCGTCACCCAGCCATGCCCTTGCTGAATGTCCGCAGAGTCGAAGAAGAACTTGAGAAGAAGCACTCGCTGACTGCTGTCCAGCAAGATCACGCGAGCCGAGCGGCGTCGGTAGCAGCCGGTTCCCGACATACCGCGGACTTTACCGACGTGAACCACCCACGAAAACCGAGTTACCAAGCGGAGCAGGGCCTTCCACCTGCCAGACAACCTGCCGGACAAGCCCCGGCGCCACAACGTCCGAGGAGCGCAGCCTCCACCTCGTCCAGACCGCCGAGCCGTTCTCCGCCTTCGAACCGCCAACCCTGCGGCGATCGGAGCTACGTCGACCAGTGCCACGCCAACCAACGCCACGCCGCCCGGAGCAACGCCAATCAACGCTGTGCCGGCCACGTGGAATCACGTGAGGTGGCTCGATGCGTGCCGGATTTCCGGGTTGGGGGCTACCGCGCTGGTCGATCCGTAGTTACAGCAGGGTCGTCAGCAGCGTGTCCGGGCCCGCGGTATCGAGGCCGAGTTCGAGTTCCTCCCGCATGTCGTCGACCGTGTCGTCGTGGCCCAGCACCTCGGGAATGTCGTTGCTCAGTTCCAGTTGGTCCAGCAGGTCGTAGGCCTCGCCCAACGTCTCCGCTCCCATGCCCTGCGCCCAGCGTAGGGTGTTCTGAGCGCTGGTCGACGGGGCGAAGTCCTCATCCCATGGGTTGCTCACGGGCCACATCTAACCACCGCCATTCCCGCCGACACCGGCATCGGGCGGGAGTGGGCGTGGGCACATGACCGTCCGTTTGATTACCCGCGGGCCGCGACCAGACATGGCCCTTCGGCGCGGGTGAGGGCGTCGGCCCAGAGAAAGCCATCTCAAAGGCTTTCAGCACGGGTTCTCCGCGGATCGCCCACCAGCGCCGCCCGCTGCCGATCAAGACCGCCGCCAACTGTGGCCGCCGCCAGCTGTGGCGTGGGTTCGTGACCGCGGGCGGGCGGGTGTAGTGGCGGTCGTTGGGA
>NZ_BOML01000053.1 GCF_016862175.1 Paractinoplanes durhamensis
ACGGGGGCCATGCAAACCGCATTTGGCGGCTCGTTGGGGGTGGGCTGGCTGTGGGGTGTTACTCGGGGTCGGTGGCTCCGGCCTTGCGTAGCAAGTCGGCCACCTCGGGGACGTCTATACGGTGTTCGCAAACGGCGATGACCATGTCGTATGCGGCATCGTTTGTCATCTGCGGCACGTGACCTAGATTGATGGCGCAGAATGTCAGGCCGGCCGTGAGGGCCAGGCGCTTGTTGCCGTCGAGTAGAGCATGGTTGAGCGCGAGCGAGACCAACAGCGATGCCGCCTTCTCGGCGACCGTGGGGTAAGGCTCGAACCCGAACGCCAACGTCCGAGGACGAGCAGCGGACGCGGAGAGCAGACCCCAGTCGCGCACAGTTGGCGGGGCGCCCAGGACCTGCTCCGCGATGGCGTACAGATCAGCCTCATCGAGGTAGATCATTCGCCCAATCTCCGCAGAGCCTCGGCGTACTGCGTCTTGATCCGGTCCACGGCCTCGGTGACGGCCCGCTGCTTCGAGTACCGCTCCACATACTCACGCGTAGCCTTCACGATGAGGGCCTGCTGAGACACGCCCTCATACTCCGCCTGCTTCTTGAGGTCGGCGTCAAGGTCATCGGGTAGCCGCAGTGTCATCGCCATGAGCCAACCATAACACTCTGATACCAGAGTGATACCACCATCGGCCCGCGGCCGGCGCCTATGTTTGCAAGGCCAAGTCGCCGCCCTGCGGGCCCACCGTAAGTGATCTTTTATCAACTCTCCACGTAGTTTCGCCAGAATTGTGGTGGAGTGGGTGGTTTTTGGAACTCGTGGCGGATGTAGTCGTTCAAGTCCTGGCCGTAGATGACCATGTCGGTCAAGTGGTGGATCGACAGGATCGGAGCGGCCGGGGTCTCGCGGCCTGCTGGTACATAGCGGTGGGAGTACAGCGGGATCAGCGGTGGGACGGTGGCCAGCTTTCGGTGAGCCTTGGCCATTGACGACTCCTGGGTGTAAGGGTGCTTTCCCCAGCCTGATGGCCAGTTGCCGTTGGCCACGTACTCGAGGATGCAGGTCCTTGGCCAATTCACCTGGGCGTGTAGCGACTCGCTGTCGAGGTCTCGCCAATTTGGCCAGGACCAGGCGCCGTCGTCCGGATCGCTGTTGGTTGTCGTTCGGAGCGGGAGGCCGGCGGCCAGGAAGGCGCGGTGGCCGGCGGTGAACTCGAAACCGAAGCGGTGCTCGACTTGAGTCAACTCCACCTCGGTCAGGCCCGAGTGGATCTCGATCGTTCCCAGCTCGGCCAGGCGCTGCGCTGCCCTACGGCCGGTGTCGGCGTCGTCCGCTGTTGTCACGGCGTCACATGGTAAGTGCTTTGTGGACTCACCTGAAGATTGTCCACTATGGGCGGATTGTGCCGCTCGCCTTTGCTATTTGTCGTGCGTCCAGGGTTACAGGGGTGCTGTTTCGGATTGCCCTGGCCACTCCGTCTATTGCCTGTGCCACCAGGTCGGGGGCGTCCAAGGGGACGTAGTGGCCGGAATTCTCGGCCACTATCAGCGGTGCGTGCCAGTCCCTGGCCAGGATCTGCTGGCTTACGTGCCACAGGTCGTCCAAGGCGGGGTGTGGGATGGCCTCGAAGTTGGGGATCCACCAGTGGCGGCGGCGGGTCAGGACCACTGCGGGGACGTTCAGTGGGGTTGTTTGCAGTAGCTCCACGTGGCCGGTTATCACGTCTACCGTTGTTGCGCCGGGGCCGTCGCCGTCTACGAAGAAGTCCGTCTGGGGCCAGGTCAGGCTCTGGGACAGGGACGCGTCCACGAAGACCAGGCCGGCCACCCGGTGTGGGTGGCGGTCGGCGAAAGCTCGGGCTATCGAGCCGCCGATCGAATGGCCTACCAGCACGAACGGCTCCGCCACGCCGCGCTCGTCCAGCAGGGTGGCCAGTTCGTCGGCGAATGCGCTGAACGGCAACGGCGGGTTGGGGGCCGGTCTTGCGGGAGCGTCGCCGCAACCCGGGCGGTCGTACGTGAACACGGCGGCGCCGGGCAGCTGGCTGATCACGGGCTTCCACACGTCGCCGCCGTCGCCCAGCGCGGCGATGAACACGATCAAGGGCGGAGCGCCGGGCCGCATACTGATCGTCACGAATGCGATGCTAACCGTAACCCTGCGATCTAGGCCAGGGGCGATAAAGCTAGGCAACCGGGTCGCCGAGAGGGCACCCTGTCTGGTGTGACTGGGAGAGACGAGGCGCGGCTTCGGGACCTGAGGCTGTTGCGCCGGGTGCGGGACCGGATCGACCGGGAGTACGCGCAGCCGCTCGATGTCGAGGCGCTCGCCCGTGGCGTTCACATGTCGGCCGGTCATCTCAGCCGGGAGTTCCGGGCCGCTTACGGTGAGTCGCCGTACAGCTATCTCATGACCCGCCGGATCGAGCGGGCGATGGCCCTGCTCCGGCGGGGTGACCTTTCGGTCACCGACGTCTGCTTCACGGTCGGTTGTTCTTCGCTCGGCACGTTCAGTACGCGATTTTCCGAGCTCGTCGGCATGTCGCCCAGCGTCTACCGGCGGCGGGCCGCCGAGGACACCGCGGGCATCCCGGCCTGCATCGCCAAGCAGATCACCAGGCCGATCAGGATTCGAGAAGCGGCCCGTGACCGCGCCACCTAACGTGACCGGCATGAGCCTCTTCATCCACCAGACGTTCCTGCCCACCGATGACCCGGAGAAGTCCCTCGTCTTCTATCGGGACGCGCTCGGCTTCGAGGTCCGCAACGATGTCGGCTACGGCGACATGCGCTGGATCACGATCGGCCCGAAGGACCAGCCGCAGACCTCGATCGTGCTGAACCCGCCGGCCGCCGACCCGGGCATCACCGACGAGGAGCGCCGCACGATCGCCGAGATGATGGCCAAGGGCAGCTACGCCGGGATCGTGCTGGCGACCGAAGACCTGTCCGGCACGTTCGACCGGATCCAGGAGAGCGGCGCCGAGGTGGTGCAGGAGCCGATGGACCAGCCGTACGGCGTACGCGACTGCGCCTTCCGCGACCCCGCCGGCAACATGGTCCGGATCAGCCAGATCTGACGTGCCCGGAGGGCAGAGCCCTCCGGGCACAGGGGAGGCGCTTAAGGTCAGCGCAGCCAGCCCGGCCAGAAGACGCCGCCACCGAAGCCGGTGGACCACTGGTGGTCGGTGCAGGTGAGCCTGGTGGCGAAACGCTGGTCATCCATGATGGCGATGACGCCGGCGTTGTAGGTGCCGAGGCCCCAGCCTGATTGGGCGATCCGGATAAGCAGGTCCCGCAACGTGCTCGGGTACAGCACGCTGGCATCGCAACAGACTAAACCTACCCGTCGACGCCGCCGATGCTGATGAAGACGTTGTCGATCTCGCCGGCAAACTGGTCGTTTCCCCGCGCCGGGCCCTTTCCGCCGACCCGCAGGGGCTCCGCGTTCGCGATCGACAGCCTCGGCGGAACCCGCACCCACGCCCGCTCCGCGCCGTCCACGTGCAGCGTCAGGCGGTCGCCGACCCGCACGCATTTCAGGTCGTGCCAGCGGCCGTCGGCCACGCTCAGCCACGGCTCGGCCCGGTAGATGCCGCCCAGCCGGCCGACCAGCACGCAGCTCGGGTGGCCCAGCCGGTGGTCCACCTGCAGTTTGTACTGGCTGACCCCGCCGACCGAGTACCCCTTCTGCAGCACGTTCGCCCCGTCGGCCACGTCACCGCGGGTCATCAGCACCGAGGCGCCGTACTCCATTGGCCGCGTACCCGGATTGAGGCTGTCGTCCCGAAGTCCCTCGAGGATTGCCCTGGGGCAATCGCTTTCTCGTTCCAGGGTGCATCGGTCCGGGTAGGCGACCGCCAACCCCACCCCTTGGGGTACGAGTCGGAGCGCTCCCCCGTTCTGGCCGAGCGGGCGCAACTCGTGCTCACCGCTCACGTCGGTGATCGGCTGGTGGATGCCGCCGTCGAAGGTGTAGCGGAGGCTGACCGGCCCGTCGGCCACGCCGACCCGGCGCGAGGTGGCCTGATCCGCGAGATCCGAAGGATCGGCGAGGTCAGGGAGCTCGGTGACCGACGGGAGCACTCCGGCGGCCGGCGGCGGGACGCGGAGAGCGGCCGACCGGGCGGCCGTCGCGTCGCGATGGGCGAGAACCAGACCGACGACCATGAGCAGCACGCCCGGCAGAGCCAGCCACCACCTGATGCGAGACATGCGTTTATTGTCCGGATTGTCGACGCAGACGCCGAATCCGCACCCCCAGGGAGGCACAAAACACCCGGACGGGTGGTCCTCGGCGGATCTGGACCCGCCGGGGACCCGAGATCAGCTGCGTCGCCGTGGGTCGAAGATCAACCGATCCGGCGTGCACACCAGCTTCCCGTTCACGACCTTGCAGGTCGCCTGATAGCCGTGCGTGTAGAGCGGCGCCCCGACCCACCGGTAGCCGACCGGCGACGAGGTCCGCGGCGTGTACGGCCCGAAGTTCGCCGCGTCGTCCGTGCTCCCCGACCCGTCGTAGCGAGCCACCACCGGGTACGGATAGACCGGCCGGGTTCGGGTAACCACTCCGGCATCCACCTTGGACGCCACGATCTTGAACGGGGCGACACCGTGCTCGACCCAGTTCATCACCGGCGTGAGCACGTCGAACGTGCTGGGCCCGAGCCCGCCACCGCAGTGCGCCATGCCGGGGAAGAGATAGAGCCGGGCGAACGAGTCGACCGACCCCATGGTGTCCCGCATCGCCGCGTAGTAATTGAGCGTGGCCTGCGGCGAGATGTGCTGGTCGGACCACCCGTGCCAGAGGATCAACTTGCCGCCCGAGCGCCGGAACCGACTGAGATCCGGATCGGTGGCCGACAGGTAGGACGACGTCTGCACGGTCTTCCAGAACGACGAGACCGTGAACGTCAGGTCGGTCAATTGATACGACGGAGCCGCGACGTTGAAATACGCCAGGTAGCGCAGGAACGACAGCGCGATGTTCTCGCTGAACGTCACCTGCCCCTGCGCCGCCGGCACGAAGAGCGTCCAGTCCAACTCGGACCCCCACTCGTGCGAGATCGGCTGCTCGAGCCGGTTCCCGTCGACGTCGGTGGCCCCGTCGTGCAGCTTGCGCACCACCGCGGCCTGCGCCGTGGTCAAACACTTCGAAAGATCAGAACACACCAGGGTGTACGGGTCGAAGTGGCAATTACGCGGGTCGTCGAGGACGCCGTCGACCACCCCGTCCCACCGATCACAGGCGGCGAGCACGGCGTTGTGGATCAACGGCAGCCTGTCGGCGAGCAGGATGTAGTGGCCCTGCGCGTCCTTGTTGGCCAGCACGTTCCAGGCGTGGTGGAAGGTGTTCTGCACGACGATATTGCTGGCCGGCGCCCCGGCCGCGATCCCGTCGAAGTCGTCCGGGTAGCGCTGCGCCTCCATCACCGCCTCGCGCCCGCCGTCCGAGCAGCCGTCGAAGTAGCTGTACTTCGGCGACTTCCCGTAGAAGCGCTTGATGATCTCTTTCGCGGTGACCGCGGTGACGTGCACGCCGCGGTAGGCGAAGTCGATCTGGGCCTGCGGGTTCCCGGCGGCCCACGAGCCGTCGTTCAGCCCCTGGTGGCCCATGTCGGTGGTGGCGCTCGCGATGGTGCCGTCGACGATCGGCCGGCAGGTCGCGGCCTGGGTGTAGTTGATGGTGGAGCTGCCGCAGAGCCCACCGCAGCCGGTCTGCAGGTAGCGCTGGGTCCAGCCGTTGATCGGCAGCCGCATGACGATGGTGTCGTTGGGGGCGATGGTGCCGACCACCGCGCAGTACGGGGCCGGTGCGCCCGCGCTGCTGACGGTGGCCGACTTGAGGACGACACCGTCGAGGTGGATCGAGGTGACGTCGGCGCAGTCCATGACCGGGGTGATGACTCGCGAGGGCGACGCGGATGCGGGGACGGGTTGGAGCGTGAGGGCGGCGACCGCCGCCACGGCGAGAACTCTCAGCATGTGGCTACTCCCTGCCATCGGCCGAGGTGGATGGCGCCACCCTAGGTTGCGACACATCTTGGAAACAAGATGGCCGCCAAGATTGTCAACAATCAGCAAGTCAACGCCCCGGCCAAATGGAACGACTCCAGAATCCTGTCGCCTCGATTGTTGACAATCTGCTGCACCGCCATAGGCTGAGGACCGCGGGCTGAAGCCAAGGGGAGGCCGACATGAGGACCGTCGTAGTCACCGATCCACCGCGAGCGGACATCGAGGCCGCCGCCACCCTGGGCGAACACGGCGTGGCCACGGTGCACGAGGCCCTCGGCCGGGTCGGCTATCTCGGCCCCGAGTTCCGCCCGGCGTGGCCCGGCGCCAAGATGGGCGGCACCGCGGTGACCGTGGTCTGCTGGCCCGGCGACAACCTGATGATCCACGTGGCGGTCGAGCAGTGCCGGCCCGGCGACGTGCTGGTGGTGGCGACCAACTCGCCGTCCACCGACGGCCTCTTCGGCGAGCTCTTCGCCGGCGCGCTGCGGCAACGCGGCGTCCGGGGCGCGGTGCTGGCCAGTGGCGTACGCGATGTGGCTGATCTTCGGGAAATGCAGTTCCCGGTCTGGTCCCGGGCGATCAGCGCGCAGGGTTCGGTCAAGGCGACCGCCGGCGCGGTGAACGTGCCGATCGCGCTGGGCGGCCAGACCATTCACCCCGGCGACGTGATCCTCGGCGACGACGACGGCGTCACCCTCGTGCCCCGCGGTGACGTGCCGCGCGCGCTGACCACGGCGAAGGCCCGCCTCGACAAGGAGGCCGCCACCCGCGCCGCGTTCGCCGCCGGCGAGCTCGGTCTCGACCGCTACGGCCTGCGTAAGCGCCTGCCCGAGCTGGGCATCGAGTACGTCTCCTACGAGGAGTACGTCAAAGGTGACTGATTACGACAGCATCGGCGTTCGATGCATGATGCTGCGCGGCGGCACCTCCCGCGGTCTCTACTTCGAAGCCGCCGATCTGCCCGCCGACCCGGCCGAGCGCGACGACCTGCTGCTGCGTCTGATGGGCACACCCGACCCGCGGCAGATCGACGGTTTGGGCGGTTCGACGTCGCTGACCAGCAAAGTCGCGGTGATCTCCCGCTCGGCTGCGGAAAAAGCCGACATCGATTACCTCTTCCTGCAGCTCGGCGTGGACGAGGCAACGGTCAGCGACCGGCAGAACTGCGGAAACATCCTGGCCGGGGTCGGTCCGTTCGCGGTGGAGCGCGGCCTGGTGCCGCCCGGCGGGGAGGAGACGAGCGTACGCATCCGAATGGTCAATTCGGACAGTGTCGCCGTCGCCACCTTCGCCACCCCCGGCGGCCGCGTGGAGTACCGCGGCGATGTCGCCATCTCCGGCGTGCCCGGCACCGCATCCCCGGTCGTTCTCGGCTTCACCGAGACCGAAGGGTCGGCCACCGGCCGCCTGCTGCCGACCGGCCAGGTCCGCGACTCGATCGACGGCATCGACGTGACCTGCGTCGACAACGGCATGCCGGTGGTCCTCGCGACGGCCGAGTCGTTCGGCCTGACCGGCTACGAGTCGCACTCGGCATTGCAGAAGGATCAGGCGCTGCTGGATCGGGTCGACGCGTTCCGCCGCAAGGCCGGCCGGTTGATGGGGCTCGGCGACCCGGCCGGCACCTCGGTGCCCAAGACCGTCCTGCTCGCCCCGCCGCGCGACGGCGGTCAGCTGTCCACCCGGTCGTTCATCCCGGTGCAGCCACACACGTCGATCGGCGTGCTGGCCGCGATCAGCGTGGTCACCGGGATGCTGCTGCCCGGCGCGGTCGGGCACGAGCTCACCGCCGGCTGGCCGGCCTCCCGGATCGACGTCGAGCATCCGACCGGTCACCTGCTGGTGGATGTCATGGTCAGCGACGGCGCGGTGGTCCGCTCCGGCGTGGTGCGCACCGCTCGCAAGCTCTTCGACGGCACCGCGTTCCCCCGCGCCTGAATGGAGAAATCGTGCTGCATGAGATCGCGCACCTCGCGCACATCGAGATCCGCACGCCCGTCCTCGACGAGAGCGTCGCGTTCTTCACGAACTATCTCGGCCTGACCCCGAACGGCGAGGACGGCGACTCGGTCTTTCTGCGCGCGTGGGACGACTACGAGAACATCACGATCAAGCTGACCGCCCACGCGACCTCGGGCGTGGGCCGCACCTACCTGCGTGCGGCCGGCCCGGACGCGCTGGACAAGCGGGTCAAGGAGATCGAGGCGACCGGCCGGGGGATCGGCTGGCAGGACGGCGATCCCGGCTACGGCCCGACCTACGTCTTCACCGACCCGGACGGTCACGAGTTCGGCCTCTACTACGAGAGCGCGTGGTTCAAGCCGTCCGCCGAGTTGAAGCCGGCCCTGAAGAACCAGGCCCAGGCCTATCCGGCGCGGGGCGTCAGCGTGCGCCGGCTCGACCACATCAACTACCTGGGTGTCGACGTCGAGGCCAACCGCGACTACCTGCGCGACACCCTCGGCGCGCTGGTCACCGAGCAGATCGTGCTCGACGACGGCAGCATCGCGGGCAGCTGGACCACCTTCACCAACAAGGGTTACGACGCCGTCTACACCCGCGACCGCACCGGCACCAACGGCCGGCTCCATCACATCGCGTTCGCCACGGACACCCGCGAGGACATCCTCAAGGCCGCCGACATCGCCCTCGAACAGGGCGTCTTCATCGAGACCGGCCCGCACAAACACGCCATTCAACAAACCTTCTTCCTGTACGTCTACGAGCCCGGCGGCAACCGCATCGAGTTGTGCAACGCCGGTGCCCGCCTGGTGATCGCCCCCGACTGGCAGCCGGTCAACTGGACCGAGGCCGAGCGGGCTCGCGGTCAGGCGTGGGGCCTCAAAACCATCGACTCGTTCCACACCCATGGCACTCCACCCGTCGAAGGGGCGCACCTGTGATCATCGACTGCCACGGGCACTACACGACCGTGCCGCAGGCGCACACGGACTGGCGCAAGGCGCAGCTGTCCAGCGAGTCCACCCCGGCTTATCCGAATATTTCGGACGACGAGATCCGCGAGTCGATCGAGGGCAGCCAGCTTCGCCTGATGCGCGAGCGCGGCGTCGACCTGACGATCTTCTCGCCGCGCGCCTCGGCGATGGCCCACCACGAGGGCACCGAGGAGATCAGCCGGCAGTGGGCCGAGGCCTGCAACGACCTGATCCATCGGGTCACCCGGCTCTACCCGGACAACTTCGCCGGGGTGTGCCAGCTGCCGCAGTCGCCCGGGGTGCCGATCGCCAACTCGATCGGCGAGCTGCGCCGCTGCGTCGAGGAGCTCGGCTTCGTCGGCTGCAACCTCAACCCGGACCCGAGCGGCGGGCACTGGACGTCGGCGCCACTGACCGACCGCAGCTGGTACCCGTTCTACGAGGCGATGGTCGAGCTGGACGTGCCGGCCATGGTGCACGTGTCGGCGGTGACCAACCCGAACTTCCACGCCACCGGCTCGGCCTACCTGAACGCCGACACCACCGCGTTCATGCAGTTCATGCAGTCCGACCTGTTCAAGGACTTCCCCGACCTGCGGATGATCATCCCGCACGGCGGCGGCGCGGTGCCCTATCACTGGGGTCGCTTCCGCGGGCTGGCCGACATGCTGGACCGGCCACCCCTGGCCGAAAGCGTCATGCGCAACGTCTTCTTCGACACCTGCGTCTACCACCAGCCCGGGATCAACCTGCTGTTCGAGGTGATCGACCTGGACAACCTGATGTTCGGCTCGGAGATGGTCGGCGCGGTGCGCGGCATCGACCCGACCACCGGCCACTACTTCGACGACACCCGCCGCTATGTCGAGGCGTTGGGCCTGACGGATCCCGATCGCGCCCGGGTCTTCGAGGGAAACGCCCGCCGGGTCTACCCGCGCCTGGGAAATTAGGGGAGACATGTCTGCCGACGCCGCGCTCGACAAAGCCCGCGAGGGGTTGCGCACCGCGATCCTGCGCGGTGAATACCTGCCGGGCGAGCGCCTGGTCGAGGCCCAGCTGTGCGAGCGGCTCGGGGTGAGCCGCTTCAACGTGCGGGCGGCCATCCAGGAGCTCGCCGCCGACGGCCTGGTGAAGGTCGAGCGCAACAAGGGCGCCCACGTCCGGAAGGTGTCGATCGACGAGGCCGTCGAGATCACCGAGGTCCGCATGGTGCTCGAGGGCCTGGTCGCGGCGCGGGCCGCGGCCAAGGTGACCGACGCGCAGGCCAGCGAGCTCGACGAGATCGGGCTGCTGATGCGCCGCGCGGTCAGTGCCGGCGAGTTCCGCCGCTACAGCGACCTGAACCAGCGGCTGCACAGCCTGATCCGGGACGTCGCCGGGCACAGCACCGCCGACGGGATCATCGAGACGCTGCGCGGCCAGCTGGTCCGGCACCAGTTCATGCTGTCGCTGCACCCCGGGCGCCCGGCGATCTCGCTACCCCAGCACGAGCGGATCATCGAGGCCATCCGGGAGCGCGATCCGAAGGCGGCCGAGGACGCGATGCGCGCCCACATCGCCAGCGTGATCGAGGCGCTCCGGGACATGGACGCGGGAGAGGTGCGATGAGGATCGCGGTGCTCGGCCTCGGCGAGGCCGGCGGCCTGATCTCCGCCGATCTGGCGGCGGCCGGTGCGGACGTGCACGGCTACGACCCCCGGGTCGGCCCGCCGGCGGGAGTGCACGACACCGGGAGTGCGGCCGAGGCCTGCACCGGTGCCGACCTGGTGCTCAGCCTCAACAGTGCGGCCGATGCCCCGGATGCGCTGGCCGAGGGCCTGCCCGGCTGTGCGCCCGGGATCCTCTGGGCCGATCTGAACACCGCGTCGCCCGGCGAGAAGCAGGCGCTCGAGCAGGCCGCGGCGGGCCGGGTCCGGCTCGTCGACGTGGCGATGATGTCGCCGGTGCCGGGTCACGGCCTGCGTGTCCCGATGACCGCGAGCGGCCCGGCCGCCACGGCGTACGCCGAAGCGATCTCGCCGTTCGGTGCGACGGTGACCGTGCTGGACGGGCCGGTCGGCTCGGCCGCCACCCACAAGCTGCTGCGCAGTGTGTTCTACAAGGGACTCGCGGCCGCCGTGCTGGAGGCGACCGCCGCGGCCGAGGCCGCCGGCCTGGCCGACTGGCTCCGCGGAAACATCACCGAAGAGCTGGTCAAGGCGGATGCGGCGACGCTGGAACGTCTGCTCACCGGCTCGAAGACGCATGCCGTGCGGCGGATCCACGAGATGGCGGCGGCCGAGCGCCTCCTCGACGATCTCGGCGTCCCGCCCCGGGTCACGAGGGCCAGCCGAGACTGGCTCACCGACCTCGCGTAGACCTGCCTCGAAGCAGTGTTGTCATGATTGTTAACAATCATTTTATGGGTCGCTGCCGCCTGCCATCTGGCGCTTAGCATCAGCTCGGTCAACGCCAGGCAAAATCGTTGACAATCCTGTAACCGAGGCTCTAGCGTTCCTGCAAGTGGCTCGGGACACACTGCGCCTTCGGGACGGGACATTGGTCTACGTAACTGTAGATCCTTCGCCCTCGCGTGCAGTACCAGTCAATTCCGACCAACGGAAACATCCGGTCCGGTTCCAATGACGTAGAGGTTGCTGAGAACCATGCTGAGAACACGACTCATCGCGTTGTTTGCCGTCACTGCCCTGGTCGCGAGCGCGGCCGGCTGCGGCGGCTCCGACGATTCTTCCGACAACGGCACCGCGGCAAGCGGTCCGGACAAGGTCAAGGTCGGAGTCATCCCGATCGTTGACGTGGCACCGATCTACCTCGGTAAAGCCAAGGGCTTCTTCACGAAGCAGAACATCGACCTCTCCCTGGAGCAGGCTCAGGGTGGCGCCGCGATCGTGCCCGCCGTGGTCAGCGGGCAATACCAGTTCGGCTTCAGCAACGTGGTGTCGCTGATGCTCGGCCAGTCCAAGAACGTGCCGATCAAGGCCGTCGCCAACGGCAACAACGCCACCGCCGACCCGGCCAAGGACTTCAGCGGCCTGGTCGTAAAGGACCCGGCGATCACCCGCCCGAAGGACCTCGAGGGCAAGACGGTCGCCAGCAACACCCTGAAGAACATCGTGGACACCTCGGTGAAGGACCTCGTCCGCAAGGACGGCGGCGACCCGTCGAAGGTCAAGTTCGTGGAGATCCCCTTCCCTGACATGGCGGCGGCTCTCGACGCCAACCGGGTGCAGGCGATCTTCGTGGTCGAGCCGTTCCTGGCCGCGGCCAAGGCCAAGGGCTGGAAGACGATCGGCTCGTTCGCCGGCGTCAGCCCGAACCTGCAGGTCTCGGCGTACTTCACCTCGACCCAGCTGCTGGGCGAGAAGGCCGACCTGGCCAAGCGGTTCACCGCCGCGATGAAGGAGTCGCTGACCTACGCCGCCGCCCACCCCGACGAGGTGCGGCAGATCGTCACGACCTACACGACGATCAAGGCGGAGGCCGCCGCGGCGATGACCCTCCCGGGGTACGCCAGCGAGATCGACAAGGCGTCGCTCGACACGCTGAGCACCATCCTGGTCCAGGAAGGCCTGCTCACGGCCCCGGCCGATACGGCAAAGCTGGTCCAGTGACGACGTCACCAAACACTCTGCGCAGGGCCGGAGACAATCCGGCCCTGCTCGGGCTCGCCGGGATCCTCGCCTTCGGCGCACTGCTGGAGGTCCTCCCGCGGGTGGGCGTTCTCCCATCGGAGTACTTTCCGCCCACCAGCAAGATCATTGCCGCGCTGATCGACGAGTTCGGCCGCGGCGACTTCTGGCAGGCAGTGGTCGGTACGGTCTCGACCTGGCTGATCGGTCTCGCGATCGCGGTCCTGGCCGGCATCGTGCTCGGCATCCTCATCGGATCGGTGCCGGTGCTGCGGCTCGCCACCGCGTCCACCATCGAGTTCCTCCGCCCGATCCCGTCGGTGGCACTGCTCCCGCTCGCGGTCGTGCTGTTCAGTGCCCCGATCCGATCGATCCTGCTGCTGGTCGTCTACGCGTCCTTCTGGCAGGTGCTGATCCAGGTTCTGCACGGCGTCACCGACGTCGACCCGGTGGCCCGGGAGACCGCGGCCTCCTACCGGCTCAACCGCTGGCGCCAGGCGCGCTACCTGGTCTGGCCGACCACCCTGCCCTATGCGATGACCGGCATCCGCCTCGCCGCCTCGGTCGCCCTGGTCCTCACCATCACCGGTGAGCTCCTGATCGGCGGCACCAAGGGGATCGGCGAGCAGATCGCGGTGGCGCAGAGCAGCATCGCGGTGCCGTCGATGTATGCCCTGATCGTCGTCTCCGGTCTGATCGGCCTGGTCGCCAACCTGGCCACCCGCCGAGCCGAGCGCATGGTGCTCGCGTGGCACCCCTCGGTGCGAAGGGAGCTACCACTATGACCCGCGTTCTCGGCCGTGCCGGCCTGCTGCTCGGCCTGCCCGTCGTCCTGCTGGTCACCTGGTGGTTCGCGAGCGCCGGCAGCAAGAGCTTCTACCAGCCGCCGCTGGAGACCATCGTCAAGGTCTTCCCGGACACCTGGACCGGCGCGCGCTTCAAGAGCGACGTGTTCCCCAGCCTGATCCGGCTCTTCATCGGGTACGGCCTGGCCGTTGCCCTGGGCATCGCCCTCGGCGTGCTGATCGGCGCGAACCGCCGGCTGCGCGCCCTGGTCGAGCCGCTCCTCGAGTTCCTCCGGGCGATCCCGCCACCGGTCCTGGTGCCGATCCTGATTCTCATCGCCGGCATCGGCAACCCGACCAAGGTGCTGGTCATCGTGATCGGCGGCATCTGGCCGGTCCTGCTGAACACGGTGGAGGGGGTGCGCGGCGTCGACGAGGTCCTCGCCGACACCTGCCGCAGCTACCGCATCGGCGGCTGGCTCCGGCTGCGCACGTTCATCCTGCGGGCGGCAAGTCCGCAGATCGTGGTCGGCGCTCGCCAGGCGCTCTCGATCAGCATCATCATGATGGTGATCGGCGAGTTGCTCGGGGCCACCAACGGCCTCGGCTACACCGTCGTCGAGTTCCAGCGCGGCTTCCAGATCCCCGAGATGTGGAGCGGCGTGTTCGTCCTGGGCCTGCTCGGCGTCCTGCTGTCCCTGGCCTTCACCCTCGTCGAGCGACGAGTCCTGAGTTGGTACCACGGCGCACGCGCCGCCGAGCGCAGCGGTCACTAAGGGGTTTGCGATGCTGGAGATCAATGCACTCCGCAAGGTCTACGGCGGTCACGGCCGCCAGGTCGAGGCGCTCGGCGACATCACGCTGACGGTCGAGGACGGCCAGTTCGTCTGCGTCGTCGGACCGTCCGGCTGCGGCAAGACCACGCTGCTGCGCTGCCTCGGCGGCCTGCTCGCGCCGACCTCGGGCGAGGTCAAGGTCGCCGGGCAGACGGTCACCGGGCCGCCGGACGGCCTGGCGATCGTCTTCCAGGAGTACGGGCGGAGCCTGTTCCCCTGGCTGCGGGTCGCCGAGAACATCGAGCTCCCGCTGAAGTCGAAGGGGGTCGGCAGGGCCGAACGCCGGAAGCTCGTCAGCGAGTCGCTGAGCGCGGTCGGTCTCGGCGACGCCGGCAAGGCCTACCCGTGGCAGCTCTCCGGCGGCATGCAGCAGCGCGTCGCGATCGCCCGGGCGATCGCCTTCCAGCCCAAGGTCATGCTCATGGACGAGCCGTTCGCGGCCGTCGACGCGCAGACCCGGGCCGACCTGGAAGACCTGGTCCGTACGGTGTGGCAGCGGTTCGGGATGACCATGCTGTTCGTCACGCACGACATCGACGAGGCGGTCTACCTGGGCGAACGGGTGGTGATGCTCTCCTCGTCACCGACCCACGTGCTGGAAAGCCTGGACATCGACCTGTCCGCCGAGCGCGACCAGCTCAAGACCCGGTCCGAGGCCCGCTTCGTCGAGCTGCGCTCGCACGTCTACGCCCGCATCCAGGAGGCCAAAGGCGCCGCCGCCCGCTAGGACGCGGCGGCCGGCAGCGGGTGGGCCGGCTCGCCGACCACGGCGTGGATCACATCGTCCAATGTGATCACGCCGAGCGGCCGCCGGCCGTCGCTCACCAGCACGATGTGCAGGCGGTCGCGGCGCATGGTGAGCAGCAGGTCGGCGAGCGTGCGGTCCGGCGGGACGGTGGCCAACGGCCGGATGATCTCGGCCGGGATGGGCAGGCTGCGCTGCCCCGCCGCGTACCCAAGAATGTCCTTGACGTGCACGAAGCCCAGCACCCGCCGGGTTTCCCGCTGCAGCACCGGGAAGCGGGACCGGCCGGTGCGGGTGGCCACCGCCTCGATCGTCGCCGGCGATACGTCGTCGGCCACCGTCGTCACCCCCGACCAGGGGCGCAGCGTGTCGGCGGCGGAGCGTTCGCTGAGGCCGAGGGCCGCGTGGATCCGGGCGTACTGCTCGGAGCCGAGCAGGCCCTCGCTGCGCGCCTGGGTGACCATGCCGGCCAGCTCCTCGGCGGTGAAGACCGTCTTCACCGCGTCGGTCGCCTCGATCTTCCACAGCTTCAGCACCGTGCGGGACGCCCAGCGCATCGCATTGAGGACCGGCTTGGTGGCGATGCAGAAGGCCAGCATGAACGGGCCGAGGATCAGCGCCGAGCGTTCCGGGCCGGCCAGCGTGATGTTTTTCGGCACCATCTCGCCGACGACCGTGTGCAGGAAGACCACCACGACCAGGGCCAGCACGAAGGCGACCGGGTGGATCATGTTTTCCGGCAGGCCGACCGACTCGAACGGACCCTCCAGCAGGTGCGCGAGGGCCGGCTCGGCGAGGGCGCCGAGGCCGAGCGAGCAGATGGTGATGCCGAGCTGAGCGCCGGCGATCATCAGCGGGATCTGGTTCATCGCCGAGAGCGCCCACTGGGCCCGCCGGGAGGTGGCGGCGAGCGGCTCCAACGCCGTCCGCCGCGAGGCGATCAGCGAGAACTCGCCACCCACGAAAAGGCCGTTGCCGAGCAGCAGCAGGATCGTGACCAGGATCTTAATCATCGGCGGGCTCCGGCGGCGAGACGACCCGGACCTGCTCGACCCGGTGCCGGTCGACCTCCATCACGGTGAACTCCCAGCCGTTGTCCAGCAGCGATTCGCCGACCACCGGGATGTGGCCGAGCCGGGCGAGCAGAAAACCGGCAAGCGTCTCGTACGGCCCCTCGGGCAGCGCGAACCCGGTCTGCTCCATCAGCTCGTCCTCGCGCAGCAGCCCGTCGACCAGGAAGGTCCGGCCCCCGCCCGGCGCCGTCAGGTCCTGCATGGCGGCCTCGGCGACCTCGGTGTCGTACTCGTCGGTGATCTCGCCGACCAGTTCCTCGATCAGGTCCTCGACGGTCACCACGCCGTCGGTGCCGCCGTACTCGTCGACCACGATCGCGAGGTCGGCGTCGGCGGCGCGCAGGGCGGACAGCACCTTGTCGAGGCTCAGGCTCTCCGGCACGTACACCGGCTCCTTGGAAATCGTCGCGACCGGGGTCGCGGCACGCCGCTCGAGTGGCACCCCGAGTGCGTCCGGCACCCCGGCCACCCCGGTGACCACGTCGATGGTGTTCTCGTAGACCGGGAAGCGGGTGTGCCCGGACTCCCGCGCCACCGCGATGAGGTCGGCCACGCTCGCGGTGGTCTTGAGCCCGACCACGTCGACCCGGGGGGTCATCGCCTTGGCGGCGCGTTTCTCGCCGAAGCGGATCGTGCGGCGCATCAGGGTGGCCGTCTCGGTCGGCAGCGCCCCGGCCCGGGCACTGATCGCGGCGAGCAGCCCCAGTTCCTCGGGCGAGCGGGCGCTGGCCAGCTCCTCCTGCGGCTCGATGCCGATCCGGCGGACGAGCCAGTTGGCCGAGCCGTTCAGGCCGGCGATCAGCCAGCGGAAGACCTTGGAGAACGTGCGCAGCGGTGCGGCGGTGGCCAGCGCGACCCGCATCGGCCGGGCCAGCGCCGCGTTCTTCGGCACCAGCTCGCCGAAGAGCATCGAGAGCAGGGTCGCCACGATCAGGGCGAGCGCGTGCGTGATCCCCTCGGTGGCGTCGCCGGCGATCGGCTCGACCAGCGGGTCGAAGAGCTTGGAGAGGGCCGGCTCGGCCAGATAGCCGGTGAGAATCGTGGCCAAGGTGATGCCGAGCTGGGTGCCGGACAGCTGGAACGAGAGCCCGTGCAGCACCTTCTGGACCGTCCGGGCCCGCCGGTCACCCTCGCGGGCACGCTTGTCGATCTCGGCCCGGTCGACCGTGACAAGCCCGAACTCGGCTGCCACGAAGAACGCGTTAGCCGCCGTGAGCAGCGCGAACGCCGCCAACGGGAGCACCGCGGTCAGGAGCACGCCGTCCATGATCGGTTTCACCTCGGTCCTTATTGTGCCGGACCGCTCATGCACATGCGTTAACACGGTCCCGCTCGACTCCCCGAATCGCCTGCGGTGGGCCCTCGGCGGCCCCGGGCGGCTACCGTCGTGGCATGAGCCTTGCGGAAGAGTTCCTGCTTCTGGCGTACGACGAGAGCGGCGCACCGCTGACCGACGGCACGCACCTGGACAACGGGCTCGGTGGTGCTCTCCTGCTCGAGCTGGCGCTCGCCGGGCGGGTCGACGTCGAGGACAAGCGGGTCGTGGTGCTTTCCACCGCGCCGACCGGCGATCCGCTGACCGACCAGGCGCTGGCCGCGATCGAGGCGGAGAAACCCCGCAAAGCCGGGCACTGGATCTCGAAGCTCGCCAAGCAGGCCCGCCCCCGGGTGCTCGAGAAGCTGGTCACCGAGGGTGTGCTCACCGTGGAGAAGGACAAGGTGCTGTGGGTGTTCCCGCGCACCCTCTACCCGCCGGCCACCGGCGAGCTGCCGGCCGTCGAGGCCGCGGCCCGCGAGCGGATCCGCGCCGCCGTCCTCGGCACCGGCCCGGTCGAGCCGCGCACGGCCGCGCTCTGTGCCCTGGTCGCCGCGACCGAGCTCGACCGCAAGGTGCTCCGCGACCTGGACCGTAAGCGGGTGACCGCCCGGCTCAAGGAGATCGGCGAGGGCTCCTGGGCGGCCGAGGCGGTCCGCAAGACGATCGAGGAGATCCAGGCCGCCGTGATGGTCGCGATCATCGCCTCGACCACCGCGGCAACCGCCGGCTCGAGCGCCTAGACCTCCTGCTTCAGCGAGCGGAGCAGCACGGTGGCCACGTCGACGACCTCGACGTTCTCCTGCTCGCCCTTGGCGGTCACGCCATCGCCGACCATCGTGTAGCAGAACGGGCAGCCGACCGCGATCGTCTTGGCACCGGTGGAGAGGGCCTCCTCGGTGCGCTCGATGTTGATCCGCTTGCCGATCCGCTCCTCCATCCACATGCGGGCACCGCCGGCGCCGCAGCAGAAGGAGCGTTCCTGGTTGCGCGGCATCTCTTTGATGTCGCCCGCGATCGCTGTCGTCAGGACCTCGCGGGGTGCGTCGAACACCCGGTTGTGCCGGCCCAGGTAGCAGGGGTCGTGGTAGGTGACGCCCCCCTCGATCGGTTGCACCGGCGTCAGCTTGCCGGTGGCGACCAGGTGGGCGAGCAGCTGGGTGTGGTGCACCACCTCGACCTTGAGGCCGAGCTGCTCGTACTCGTTGCCGAGCGTGTTGAAGCAGTGCGGGCAGGTCGCCACGATCTTCTTGACGTTCGCTTCCTGCAGCGTCTCGACGTTCTGCTGGGCGAGCATCTGGAAGACGAACTCGTTGCCGATCCGCCGGGCCGGGTCACCGGTGCAGGTCTCGCCCTCGCCGAGGATCGCGTAGTCGACGCCGGCTTCGTGCAGCAGCTTCGCCACCGCGCGGGTGGTCTTCTTGGCCCGGTCCTCGAACGCACCGGCGCAGCCGACCCAGAACAGGTACTCGAAGTCTTCCTTCTCGCCGACCCGCGGCACCTCGAAGTCCAGACCCTTGGTCCAGTCCTCCCGGGTGTTCTGCGGCGCGCCCCACGGGTTGCCCTTGTTCTCCAGGTTGCGGAGCATGACGCCGGCCTCGGACGGGAAGCTCGACTCGATCAGCACCTGATAGCGCCGCATGTCGACGATGTGGTCGATGTGCTCGATGTCGACCGGGCACTGCTCGACGCAGGCGCCGCAGGTGGTGCACGACCACAGCACGTCCGGGTCGATGACGCCCTGCTCCTCTTCGGTACCGATGAGCGGCCGGTTGCCCTCGGCGAGGGCGAGGACGTCCATGTGCGCGAGCTGCGCCTCGGTCGCCTTCTCCTCGCCGGTCAGGTCTTTACCGCCACCACCGAGAAGATAAGGAGCTTTTGCGTACGCGTGGTCGCGCAACGACAGCACCAGAAGCTTCGGCGACAGCGGCTTGGCCGTGTTCCACGCCGGGCACTGCGACTGGCAGCGGCCGCACTCGGTGCAGGTGGAGAAGTCGAGCAGGCCCTTCCAGGCGAACTGCTCGACCTGGGCGACCCCGAACTGGTCCTTCTCCGGGTCGGCCTCCTCGAAGTCGAGCGGCTTGCCCCCACTCATCATCGGCTTGAGCGCGCCCAGGCCGGAACCGGCCGGCTTCTCCGGGCTGCGCTTGAAGAAGATGTTGAAGAACGCCAGGAAGCGGTGCCAGGCCACGCCCATCGTCGGGTTGAGGCCGATCGTGATCAGCCAGCCCATCGAGATGAACAGCTTGGTCAGCGCCACCCAGGTCGGCCCGTCGTGCGCGGCCGGGAGCAGCGCGCCGACGCCGTGGCTGAGCGGGGTGGCCCAACTCGGGTACTCGAACGTGTCATTCGCGACCTTGAAGCCGCGGATCAGGAAGCCGCAGACCAGCACGCCGAGGATGACCGCCTCGACGACGTACGCCTGCCACATCGTCGAACCGGTGAACCGGCTGCGCTTGGCCCGGATCGCCTTCTGCCGCACGAAGATCAGGTAGAGGATGCCGGCCAGGCCGAGGATGCCGATCCACTCGGTGACGAACCCGTAGACCAGCCAGTGCCCGACGATCGGCAGCCCGCCCTCGGGGTCGACGACCTCGAAGTACGCCTCCACGACCAGCAGGAACAGGATCATGAAGGAGACCATCACCAGCCAGTGGGCGGCGCCGATCGCGCTCCACTTCAGCATCCGGGTGTGACCGAGCGTCTCGGTCAGCATCCGCTTGGTCCGGGTGCCCTTGTCGGTGAAGCGCTCCGGAGCCGGTTGGCCCTGCCGGATGACCGCGGTGATGGTCAAGACTGCTCGCGCCGCGAGCACCAAGGCCGTGATCGTGACGGCGCCCGCCAGGACGGTAGCGATGATCTGCGCTATCCCCACGTCGTGCCCTCCTCGAACGGCCATGCCCCTGCGCGGGTTCGCCGCACCGCCCGGAGGACGTCGCGTCGGCAGTCAGCATTGTCGGCCAATGTTACCCACGAGTAATAGACGGCCGCACGCGGCTGGTCAAGTGGCGCCGGGTAACGCCACAGGGCGCACACCGGTAGCCGAAAAGCGCACCCCGCACTTTGCGCGGGATGCGCTCAATTCGGACGAAGATCACACTACCCGCGCGAAGCGGGCACCGAGGGCTAACGCCAGCGGGACAGGATGCCCAGCGACGCGACCATGCATCCGAAGCCGACCGCGAGGTTCCAGTACGACCACGACTCCACCGGCCACTTCTGCGAGGACAGGTAGTAGACGACCAGCCACGCGATGCCGATCACGATCAACGCGACCGCCGTCATCGGCAGCCAGACCGGGCTCGGCTTCTTGGAAGCCGCTGCAGCCGCCGCTGGACGAATGTCCGTCGGCGGGGTGTAGACCTTCTTCTTGCGAACCTGAGACTTCGGCACGGTGCTCTCCTGAAGGGCAACAAGTGGTGAACAACCCACCGCTGAGCGGCTCGGGATGTGCCCGAATGCTGCCCGTGGCGAATACTGTTCGACAGCTAGCGTAGTCAAGGCGGCGCGCAGACAGGCAACCGCCAGGCAAGGAAAATGCCGGGCGAGGCATTTCGGGAGGCTGTTGCCTTAAATTCCGAAGGGATGAGGACGTGGAATACACGACCGGCGCGCCGTCGTGGCGACTCGTGCTGCGGCGGGCTGTGGGCGGCCTGCGACCTCGCCGGCGCACCCAGCGCACCCGCGGGTGGTCGGTCGTCGTCCCGCTGATCGCCCTCGCGGCCGGCCTGCTCTTCACCACCTCGGCGCGCACCGCCGACGGTACCCAGCTCCGCGACGACCGGCGTCCGCAGCTCGCCCAGGTGATCGCCGACAAGCGGGAACGCCTGCAAGACCGGGAGAAGGTCGCCGCCACCCTCCGCGCCGGGGTCGAGGCCGACTCGGCCCGGCTCGCCGAGACCGACCTGCCGGTCAAGGAGGCCCGGGAGCGGGCCGACGCACTGCGCGCCCAGGCCGGCTTCACCGCTCTCGCCGGGCCCGGCCTCACCGTCACCCTCAACGACTCACCCCGACGCGGTACGGATCTCGGCACGAACGCCCCCGACAATGACGACCTTGTCGTCCACCAGGGTGATGTTCAAGCGGTCGTGAACGCCATGTGGGCAGGTGGGGCCGAGGCAATGTCGATCATGGATGTCCGCGTCATCTCCACCAGCGCGGTACGCTGTGTCGGCAACACGCTGCTACTACACGGCCAGGTCTTCTCTCCACCATTCAAGATCACAGCGATCGGCGAACCCACAGCAATGCGTCGAGCGTTGGAATCCGCGGAGGGAGTCCAACAATTCCGGGACGCGGTGGCCGATTTCGGCCTCGGCTACACGGAAACCGTCGAGAGGAACGTGACTGTGCGGGCGTACGACGGGTCGAGTGACCTCCGATCCGCGCGGGTGGCCGAGTAATGGCTTCGGAGAACCACCCATCCCCTAACTCGGGACGCCACCGTGCCCCGGATGCCGACGCCCACACGGCGTACATCCCGAGAATCACCGACGCATCCGCCGACGGCGTCCCGGGCGGTCCATTGACGCCCCCGGTCGGCCTCGGCAGCGCGCCCGTCCCACCCGCGCCCACCGCGCCGCCATCCGGCCCGCCGCCATCCGGCCCGCCGGCACCGCCGAACGTCGCACCGAAGCCCGCGCCACCGGCGATTGCTCAGCCGACGGCCGCGCCGGCCCAGCCGCCGGTTCCGCCGGCCCGGCCCGGTGTTCCCTCGGCGGCGGAGACCGCCGTGATCGGCACCGACTCGGCCGCCGAGCGTCGCATCGCGGCCGCCCGCGCCGATTTCACCCGGCCCGCCTCCCCAGCCTTCGAGGGCCCGACCGTCCCCGCCGGACAGTCCCGCCCGACCGCTCCGCCGATTTCCGCGGCCCAGCACCCGCTGGCGGCCCACCCGGCGTCCGAGACGGTCGTCGCGACCCCTGGCTCCCCCGCCCCGAGCCCGACCGGCGCAAAAGCGGGAGCAGCCGATGACGTGCACGCCGCCGCGCTGGCGGCACGCCGCCGCACCCCGGAGCCGCCCCAGGCCGCGCCGGCCGGCGACAACGCGTTCGACTTCTTCGCCGCCGCGAGCGGCCCCGCGAGCGGCCCCGCAAACGCCGCCGCAAACGCCCCCGCGAGCCCGCCCGCCGAGCGATCCCAGCAGGCCGCCGCCTCCACGCCGGAGGTTGCCCGCCGCGAGGCCCCTCGCGCCCAGGCCAATACCGCCGCCGCACAGGCTCACGCCGCCGCCATGCAGGCCCATGCCACCGCGCAGGGTCACGGCGCCGCCGCCCAAGCCGGCCGGCCCAGCGCTTTCCCGGCCTCTTCCGCCGGAGCGGGCGCCTTCCCCGCCTCTCCCGCACCTGCTTCCGCCGGGAGCGGATTCCCCCGAAGCCCGGTGCCCGCCCGCCCTCAACCCGGCTTCGGCGGCCTTTCGCTGGATCCCAGCGAGACCACCGTCATCGGCGGGGACATGCCGACCGGCGTACTCCCCGCAGTGAAACCCAGGGAAGCCCACCCGCTGTCGGCAGTGCGCGAACCCACCGCTCTCATGTCCGCGGTGCCCGGGCTCGCGGCGAAGGCCGCGAAGGCCGGCGCCGACCCCGCCGCCGCGGTCGGCGCGGCCCAGGCCCCACCGGTACGACCGGGCGGCCCGGCGCGAAACCCGGAACCGTTCGACGAGAGCGAGGACGTGAAGCCGAAACGCGGTGAGCGGGTGGTCAAGCTGCGGCCCGAGCAGACCGGCGAGGGATACAAGAGCGTGTATTCCGAGCTGACCCGGCCGACGGTGGGCTCCCGGATCCGGGCCGGCGTCCGGTTCTCCGGCGAGCTGATGATCACCTTCGGTCTGATCATCCTGCTGTTCGCGGGCTACGAGGTGTTCGGCAATTCGGCCAAGGTGCAGGACGAGCAGGACACCCTGGCCAGCGAGCTCGACCAGCAGTGGAGCGACCCGACCGTGGCGCCGACCACCACGTCGGCCGCGAAGGCGCCGGCCGCGCCCGGGAACGGCCTGGTCGGCCGCCTCTACATCCCGAAGCTCGACAAGGAGTGGGTGGTCGTCAACGGTGTCCGCCCGCAGGACATCAAGTACGCGCCCGGCCACTACCCGGACACCGCGCTCCCCGGCCAGGTCGGCAACTTCTCGGTGGCCGGCCACCGGATCCGGAAGATCTTCTGGCGGCTCGACGAGCTGAAGCCGGGTGACGTGATCGGCGTCGAGACCAAGGACTACTGGTACGTCTACAAGGTCTACGGCCACGAGGTCGTCAAGCCGAGCGCCGTCGAGGTCGTCGCCGCGGTCCCCGACAAGCCGGGCCTGAAGCCGACCAAGTCGCTGCTCACGCTGACCACGTGCAACCCGAAGTTCAACAACTACCAGCGGCTCATCGTGCACGCCGAGCTGGCTTCGAAGGTGCCGCGCAACCAGTCCCTGGCCGACGCCGGCATGCCGGCCGAGATGAAGGCGTAGGGCGATGTACGCCTGGATCTGGCGCAAACTTCCGTTCGGCACCCCGGGCAAGCTGCTCGGGTCGCTCGGCCTGATCGCCGCGACCGGCGCCCTGCTCTGGTACGTCGTCTTCCCCTGGGCGACCCCGCTGTTGCCGTTCGACGACGTGCAGGTGGGCTCGGGCACCGAGCAGCAGGGCCCGGCCCAGGAAGACCCGAACGTCATCTCGTCGACAAGTGTCGACGGCCCCGACGAGATCCCCTACAGCACCGAATCCAACGCCCCGCACCCGTCGGGCAGTGCCTCCCCGTCCAAGTCGAAGACCGCTCTCCCAGGTGATTGACGTGCGCATCCTCGTTATCGACAACTACGACTCATTCGTCTTCAACCTGGTGCAATACCTCGGCCAGCTCGGTGCCGAGTGCGAGGTGCGGCGCAACGACGAGATCTCGGTCGCCGACGTCGGCACCTTCGGCGCCGCCGGCATTCTGCTTTCACCGGGCCCGGGCACGCCGGAACGCGCCGGCATCATGATGGACACCATTCGGGCGTACGCCGGGAAGGTCCCGATGTTCGGGGTTTGTCTCGGCCATCAGGCGTTCGGCGCGGCCTTCGGTGCCACCGTGACCCGCGCCCCGGAGCTGCTGCACGGCAAGACGTCCGAAGTGCACCACACCGGTGCGGGCGTGCTGGCCGGCCTGCCCGAGCCCTTCACCGCGACCCGCTACCACTCGCTGGCGGTCGTGCCGGAGACGCTGCCGGACGAGATCGAGGTGACCGGCCGCACCGAGTCCGGCATCGTGATGGCCATGCGCCACCGCACCCTGCCGATCGAGGGCGTGCAGTTCCACCCGGAGTCGGTGCTCACCGAGGGCGGCCACACCATGCTGGCGAACTGGCTGGCCTCCTGCGGCCTGCCGTCGGCGCTGGAGAAGGCCCCGCCGCTGGCCGCCGAGGTCGAGACCCGGCGGCGAGCGGCTTTCGCCTCAGCCTGACCCGTTGGGTCCGGCTGTCAGTCGTCCTGCCGGACCACGGCCAGGGTCTGCCCGACCACCTCGCCGGCACCGTTACCTCCGGTGCCGGGCGTCGAGGTGTCGCCGGGCGACGGGTCGCCGCTCGGGTCGGTGGTGACTTCACCGATCACCGTGAGCGTGACGTTGTCACCCTTCGCGATCTTGGCATCCGGCTTCGGGTCCTGCGCGACGACCGTGCCGACCACCGCGTTCGGGTCGTTCGAGGTGACCTCTTTGGTGCCGACGTTCAGCGACCCGCCGCCGACCTGGGCGAGGACGGCCTTGGCCTCCCCCTCCGACAGATCGGTCACCTTCGGCATCTTGAGCTGGTTGGCCTTGGAGATGCTGACCGTGATCTCGGTGCCCGGGTCGACCTTCTCGCCCTGCTTCTCCACCGCGACCACCTGGTCGAGCGGGGCGGAACTGCTGACCGGCTTGAACTCCACCTTGAGGCCGAGGCCGGTCAGGGTGGACTCGGCGTTCTGCTTGGTGCCGCCGACCAGGTTGGTCGGCACCGGGACCTCGTCGGGCTTGTTGCAGATCACGTAGCTGATCGTCTGGTCCGTGGTGACGTTCGCGTTCGGCTGGGGATCCTGGCTCTGGATCTTGCCGTCGCAGTCCGCGCCGGTGGTCGGCGTCCCCGGCGAGACGTTGTTGAGGCCCTTCGCCGTGAGCAGAGCCCGAGCCTGCTGGTCGGTCTTGCCGATCAGGCTGGGCACCGGAACGGTGGCCGCCTGCTGATTGCCCTTGTCGCCGTTCTTGTCGTCATTGCGCGACATCGCCAGCGCGACGCCGAGCACGACCACCACCAGCACGCCGAGGGCGGCCAGCGCGGCCATCACCCAGGACGAGTTGCGGCGCTCCGGCTCGCGCGGCGGCATGCCGCCGACCGGGCGCTGCATGGTGGTGGCGGCCTGCGGCTGCCACTGCCGGGTCTGCTGACCCTGCATGGCCATCGTTTCGGCCTCGCTCATCACCGGCGTGGCCAGCACCGGGCGACCGGAGACGGCGCGCAACGCGTCGGCGCGCATCTCCTGTGCACTCTGGTACCGGTTCATCGGGTTTTTCGCGAGGGCCTTCAGGACGATCGCGTCGACGTCCCGCGGAACCTCGGGGACGACGTCGCTGGGCGCCCGCGGGTCTTCCCGGACGTGCTGGTAGGCCACGCTCACCGGGCTGTCGCCGACGAACGGCGGGTGCCCGACGAGCAGCTCGAAGAGGACACAGCCCGCCGCGTACACATCGGAGCGGGCGTCGACCGACTCGCCGCGAGCCTGCTCGGGCGAAAGATATTGAGCCGTGCCGATCACCGCACTGGTCTGCGTCATGGTGGTCGCACCGCTGGCCAGGGCCCGGGCGATGCCGAAGTCCATCACCTTGACCTGGCCGTTCTGCGTGATCATCACGTTGCCGGGCTTAATGTCCCGGTGGATGATCCCGTGCCGGTGGCTGAACTCGAGGGCCGCGCAGATGTCCGCGATGATCTCGAGCGCCCGGCGCGTCTGCAGCCGCTGCTCCTGGGCGAGAACTTCCTTGAGGGTCCGTCCGTTGACGAACTCCATCACGATGAACGGCAGCTTCTCGCCGGTCGAGGAGAGCTCCTCGCCGGTGTCGTAGACGGCGACGATCGCCGGGTGGTTCAGCGCCGCGGAATTCTGCGCCTCACGCCGGAAGCGTTCCTGGAAGGTCGGGTCGCGTGCCAGGTCGGAGCGCAGGCTCTTGATGGCCACGTCGCGGCCAAGCCGGAGATCGCGTCCCCGGTGCACCTCGGCCATACCGCCGTAGCCCAGCAGCTCGCCGACCTGGTACCTGCCACCGAGCAGGCGGGCCTGCGCCGTCATAGCGTCTGTCGTCCTTCGTTAGCTCGGTTCCAGCCGGGTTTGGCTCCCGCCTGTCTGGTTAGACGGTACGGCGCCGCCCACGGTTCACTGTCGGCGGTGCCCATCTGAGCGACGACCACCGCGGCGGGCCGATCAGTCAGTGCGCTACTGGTGCCATTCTGCTTGCTCTGCTTGTAGAGGAACGAGATGACACCCGCACAGAGCAGCACCAACAGCGCGAGAACGACGGCCAGGACGATCAGCACCTGACGGCCGGCCGAACTCTCCGGCTTTCCCACCGACATCGGCTGCGACTGAGCCGGTTGCGCCGGGGCGGGCCGAGCCGGGGCATACGGCGGGCGGTACGCCTGCGGCTGCGCTTGCGGCTGCTGGATCGGCGGACCGGACGGCACGGAAGCGGCGCCGCGGGCGCCCGACGTGGGTCGCGGCACCGGAGGGTACGGCGGGCGGGCGCTGCCGGAGATCGGGGAACTCGAGATCGGCGGGCCCGCGGGGCTGGCCGGTGCGGCCGCGCGAGCGGGCTGGCCGGCCGACTGGTGCGAGTTGGTGGCCAGCGCCGAGGCGGCCTGCCGGGCCACCGCGGCCATCGCCGAGGCGGACGGCCAGCGGGTCGACGGGTCCTTGGCCAGCGCACGGTCCACGATGGCGCGCACCGACGGCGGGATGTCGGCGGGCAGCGGCCGGGGCGTCTCCCGGACGTGCTTCATCGCGATCTCGATCGGCGTGGCGCCGTCGAACGGACGGTGCCCGGAGAGGCACTGATAGGCGACCACGCCCAGCGCGTAGACATCGGACGCCGGCGTGGCGCCCTCGCCGGAGGCCTGCTCCGGCGAGATGTACGACGCGGTGCCGAGCACCGAGCCGGCCACGGTCAACTGGCCGACCAGGGCCGACCGGGCGATGCCGAAGTCGGTGAGCACCAGCGTGCCGTTCGGGCGGACCAGCAGGTTGCCCGGCTTCACGTCGCGGTGCACGATGCCGTTCGCGTGCGCGGCCTGCAGAGCGTCGGCGGCCTGGGCGACCAGGGCCATCGTGCGGGCCGGGGTGAGCCGGCCGACCCGGCTCAGCGTGCGGGACAGAGCGTCGCCCTCGACGTACTCCATGACCAGGAACGCGAGCTGCTGGTCACTGCCGTAGTCGTAGACGTCGACGACCCCGGGGTGGTTGATCGTGGCCATGGTGCGGGCCTCGCCGCGGAACCGCTCGGCGAAGCCGGGCTCGTCCAGCAGGGCCGGGAGCAGGATCTTGACCGCAACCGTCCGGCCCAGCACCTCGTCGGTGCCGCGCCACACGTCGCCCATCCCACCGCCGGCGATGCGCTCGTCGAGGCGGTAGCGGCCGCCGAGGGTCACCCCAGGGCTGATCATTCAGTCCCCTCCCCCGCCGGCAACAGCCTTCATGATGAGACCGGAGATTCGGGCAGCCTCGGCACTGGCATGGCCACCGGACACGTTCTCCAGCATGACGCAGACCGCCGAGATCGGCTCACCCTTGTCGTTGTAGGCGAAGCCGATGAACCAGCCGTGCGGGTCGGCACCGACCGCGTTCTGCGCCGTGCCGGTCTTGCCGCCGACCGTGTAGCCGCTGATCTTGGCCTTCTTGCCGGTGCCGTTCTCCACGACGCTGACCATCATGTCCTTGAGGTCGCCGGCGACGGTGTCGCTGATCGGCGTGCGCGCGACCTTCGGGCTGGCCGTGTAGATGGTCCGGCGGTCCGGGCTGAGTTCCTTCTCCACCAGGTAGGGCCGCATCTGCTTGCCGCCGTTCGCCACCGTGGCGGCGATCATCGCGCCCTGGATGGCGGTCATCCGCACATCCCGCTGGCCGATCGACGACTGGGCCAGCGCGCCCTTGTCGACGCTGCCGTCCGGGTTGGCGATGTCACCGGTGTGGCTGGCCGCCACCGGCAGGCCGCTGCCGGTCAGGTTGCCGACGGTCAGCTTGTCGTCCTCGAAGCCGAACGCCTTCGCCATCTCGACGACCTTGTCCCGGCCGAGCTTGACGCCCAGCTTCGCGAAACCGGTGTTGCAGCTCTCGGTCAGCGCTTCCTTCAGCGAGATCTGGCTGCCCGGGCAGACCTCGTCCTCGGCGTTGCGGATGACCGCGCCGCTCTCCGAGTAGCTGCTGCCGGCCGGGATCTCGGTCTGCTGGGTGTACTGCCCGCTGCTGAGCGCCGCCGCCGAGATGATCACCTTCATCGTCGAGCCGGGCGGCAGCGTCTCCTGGGTAGCCCGGTTGAGCAGCGGCTGGTCGTCGTCCTTGAGCAGCTTGTTGTATGCCGCCGCGGCCGACTTCTCGTTGTGGCTGACCAGCGGGTTCGGGTCGTAGCTGGGGATCGACACCATCGCCTGGACCGCGCCGGTCCGCGGATCGATCGCGACCGCGGCACCCTTCTTCACGTTCCGCTCGTTGTTGAGCAGTTCCTTGTACGCAGTCTCCTGCGCCTTGGTGTTCAGCGAGAGGACGATGTTGCCGCCGCCGGTGTTGTTGCCGGTGAACATGTCCTTCACCCGGTCGGCGAAGAGCTTGTCGCTCTCCCCGGAGAGGAAGTCGTTCTCGCTGGCCTCGATCCCGGTCGCGGCCAGGCTGACCGGCCGGTAGCCGAGGACCGGAGCGTAGATCTCCTTCTTCGGGTAGACCCGCAGGTATTTCAGGGCGTCCTCGGTCACCTGGTTCTGCGCCAGGCCCTTGCCACCCGCCTCGATCACGCCACGCGGCCGTTCGTACTGCGCGACGACGACCCGGCGGTTGAAGTCATTGGTACGGTATTCGTCGGCTTTGTAGGCCTGAACCCAGTTCAGGTTCGCGAACAGCAGGCCGAACAGGACGAGGATGACCACGCCCGCTCGTCGCAGGGGAGCGTTCACGGCTGGATCACCTCCGTCATGGCGCCGTGCAGTTGAGTGGGTGCTTTCTTGGGTCCGGGACCCGGGCGGTCGGAGCCGCCGCCGCTGTTCGCCGGGCCGCGGGCCGCGTTCGAGATCCGCAGCAGCATCGCGATGAGCAGCCAGTTCGCCATCAGCGACGAACCACCCGCGGACAGGAACGGGGTGGTCTGGCCGGTGAGCGGAATGAGTCCGGTGATACCACCCAGGATGACGAAGACCTGCAAGCCCAGGGTGAACGCGAGGCCACCGGCGACCAGCTTGCCGAACGAGTCCCGCACCCCCAGGCCGGCCCGCAGCCCCCGCTCGACGATCAGCAGGTAGACCACGAGCAGCGCGGCCAGGCCGAACAGGCCGATCTCCTCGCCCATGCCGGCGAAGATGAAGTCGGTCTGCACCTCGGGCACGAACCGCGGTGAGCCGGCCCCCGGCCCGGAACCGAACAGCCCGCCGGTGCCCAGCGACAGCAAGCTCTGCACCAGCTGATAACTGCCGCCGTTGCGCTCGTAGTTGGAGAGGGCGAACGGGTCGAGCCAGACCTGGGCGCGGTCGTAGAAGTTGGCGAACGGGCCGCCCACCGATGCGCCCAGGAGGTAGGCCAGGTAGACGCCGCCGAAGAAGAGCAGCAGACCGATGATCAGCCAGCTGGCCCGCTCGGTGGCGACGTAGAGCGTCACCACGAACAGCCCGAAGTAGAGCAGCGCGGTGCCCAGGTCCTTCTCGAAGACGAGGACCAGGAGACTGAGCAGCCAGACCGTGACGACCGGACCGAGGTCGCGGCCGCGCGGGAAGTCGATGCCGACGAACCGCTTGCTGGCCAGCGAGAGCACCTCGCGCTTGCGGACCAGGTAGTAGGCGAAGAACGACACCAGCGCGAGCTTCGCGAACTCACCGGGCTGGATCGAGAACCCGCCCAGCTTGATCCACAGCTTGGCGCCGTTGACCTCGGACAGGCTGCTCGGCAGCACCGCCGGGATCATCACCAGCACGATGCCCACGAGCCCGAGGGTGTACGCGTATCGCGAGACCACCTTGTGGTCGCGAACCACCAGCAGCAGGACCGCGGCGAGCACGAGCGAGCCGAGCGTCCAGGCCAGCTGACGTCCGCCGATACCCGCGAAGATCCCCGGGACCGGCAGTTTCTCGGAGAGCGCGTCACCGATGTCGAGTCGGCGCAGGAACCCCACGCCCAGCCCGTTGATCAGGGCGACGGCCGGGATGAGCACCGGATCCGCATACGGCGCGGTGAACCGGACGACGACGTGCAGGCCCAGGAAGAGCACGCTGAGCAGAGCCGCCGGCACCCAGAACGTCGGGGTGATCTCGCCGATCCGGTTGGCCTCGACGGTGGCGCCGTACGCCGCCACCAGGACCATCACGAAGGCGAGCAGACCGAGTTCCGCGTTGCGGTGGGTCTTCATCCCCGGGATACGCGACATCTCACCCGTGGAAGCGGGCGAAGGAGCCGGTACGGCGGGCGCGGTCAAGACTTCCCCAGACGTGTCGAGCGGATGGTCAGTCAGTTAACGGTCCGGCACCCGACCGGATCGTCGACCGGCGGGACGCTCTCGGTGACCTGGACAGACGGCGTGGTGGCCGCGACGGTGGGCGCCGCCGTGGTCGCGACGGGCGCCGAGGACTGCCCCGTACCCGCCGGAGGTGCCGCCGGCGCCGTGGTGGCCGCGGTGGTCGGCGCCGTGCCGGTGGTGGAGCAGAGCGGCTTCAGATTGGGGTTGGTCGGGTTGTCGTCGGTCAGCTCGGCGAGCGTCTCGACGGCATCCGTCCGGTTCTGCGCGTGAATGCCCTGCTTGACCCGCTCCTGCGCGACCGAGGTGAGGTCGTCGAGGCGGGCCGGGCTGGTCTCGTTCACGCTGGACAGGTCGAGCCCGGCGATCTGGCCCGGCACACCCTGGAAGATCGCGAGCTGACCGGCCTCGGTCGCGCCCACGTAATACTGATCCTGGGTGTAGCGGTAGCCCAGCCACAGGCCGCCGCCCAGCACCGCGAGCAGCACCACCACGAGCAGACCGGTGCGAACCGGGTGCCGCTTCGGCTCGAGGTCGCGGTCGAAGTTCTCGGTCTCGGCCGGCTGCGGCTGCGCCGGGCGCGGAGGCTTGAGCGCCGCCGCCCGGGCCGCCGACGTCGACGCGTCCGCCACCGTGGTGTTGCCCCGGTCGACGGAGGCCGCGCCGCCCACGATCGGAGTCTGCTCGACGATGTCCTTGTCGGTGGCGTCGGCGATCACCACGGTGATGTTGTCCGGGCCGCCGCCGCGCAGGGCCAGCTGCACCAGCCGCTCGACACAGGCCTGCGGGTCGACGATCTCCCGCATGGTCTGACCGATCGTCTCCGCACTGACCACGCCGGACAGGCCGTCGCTGCAGATCATGTAGCGGTCACCGGCGAGCACCTGACGAACCGAATACTCCGGGTCGATGTCGCGGCCGTCCAGAGCGCGGGTGAGCAGCGACCGCTGTGGGTGGCTGCTCGCCTCCTCCGGACTGACCCGGCCCTCGTCCACCAGCATCTGGACGTAGGTGTCGTCCTTGGTGATCTGGGCGAACTCGCCCTTCCGCAACAGGTAGGCCCGGCTGTCACCGATGTGAACCATGCCGAACTTACTGCCGGAGAAGAGCACCGCGGTCAGCGTCGTGCCCATGCCCTCGAGCTGAGGGTTGGCGTCGACGGTGTCCCGCAGGTGCTGGTTGGCGATGCCGACCGAATGACGCAGGGCGTCGACCAGGGCATCGCCCGGCACGTCCTCGTCGAGCGGCGCCATCGCGGCGATGACAATGTTGGAGGCCACGTCGCCGGCGGCCATGCCGCCCATCCCGTCGGCGACAGCAAGAAGCCGCGGCCCGGCGTAGACGGAGTCCTGGTTCAGGTCTCGGATCAGACCGCGGTCGCTCTGAGCGGCATAGCGCAGGGTCAGGGTCATGGCCGTAACTCAAGAGATGTGCGACCGATGCGAATCGGTACGCCAAGGGGGACGGGAGTAGGTCCGGAGACCTTACCGCGGTCTAGGTAGGTGCCGTTCGTCGAGCCAAGATCCTCAACGAACCACTGCCCATCCCGCGGGACGATCCGAGCATGCCGGGCCGAGGCGAAATCGTCGGTGATGACGAGCGTCGAGTCCTCCGCCCGGCCAATGGTGATCGGCAGATCACCCAGCGTGATACGGGTTCCGGCCAGTTGCCCGGCCGTCACCACGAGTTGCCGAGCGGCCTTACCGCGCTTCACCTTTGCCGGCCGGCCCGCCGGCATCGCGCCACCCACCCCCCGAGGGCTGGCGACAATGCTCTTGGACCGGACCCCAGCGAAGAGATCCCGCCGGATCACCCCCACCACGGTGAATACGAAGATCCACAGAAGGATGAGGAAACCGAACCGGGCGACGGTAAGGACGAATTCGGGCAAGGTGCCTAGCCGTCCACTCGGAAGGTCAGCGTGGTGGTGCCCAGCTGAATCATGTCGCCCGGGTTGAGCGCCACGGCGGAAACCCGCTGGCCGTTCACCATCGTGCCGTTGGTCGACCCCAGGTCGGTCAACACGACCTGGTTGCCGTCGTAGTCGAGACGGGCGTGCCGACGCGAGATGCCGACGTCCGGAAGACGCAGGTTGGCCTGGTCACCCCGGCCGATCACGGTCGAACCCATCTGCAACGGGTAGGTGCGCCCGTCACCGGACACCAGACCCACACTGCGGCCGTTCGGGCCGCCGTGCTGCTGATAACCACCCTGATGCTGGTCGTACGGCGGGTACTGCGGGCCGGCGTCATACGCAGGCTGCTGCACCGGGGCGACCTCGCCACCGGTGTAGACCTCCGCGGTCACCCGGAACATGCCCGTGTCCAGACCCTCGCCGCGCTCGATCTCGACGATCACGTCGCCGTAAACCGTCCACGCCTGCTCGCCGATGAACTCTGCCTGCGACTGCGCCAACTCCTGGGCGAGTGCGGCAGCGTACGGCGCGAGCCGGCTGTGGTCATAAGGTGAGAGGTCGATCACGTAGCGGTTCGGCACGAGGGTACGGCCACCAGCGAGGATCGCCTTGTGTGCCTCGGCCTCCCGCTGCATCGCATTCAGAATCTCCACCGGGTGCACGACACCCTTGAACACCTTCGCGAAGGCCCCCTCGACCAGGCCTTCCAATCGCTTCTCAAAGCGCTGCAGCACGCTCACCGGCTCCTCCTCGGCTTCCGAGGACATGATGGTATCCGGCCGCCGCTTCCGCAGCTGTAGCGAAAGAGCACCCGGCACTTCTGACCCTCGTATGACCCCCGTCGACGCCGTGCTAGTCTTCCCTGGCGCCGCGGGCGATATCAACTCGCTTGGTACTAGGCCTGCTTTAGTAACCTGCGACAGCGTAGTCGGTCGCAGGCAGTAACAAGAAGTTGGCCCGACAAGCCAACTTGCCACGGGGATGTGGCGGAATGGCAGACGCGCACGGTTCAGGTCCGTGTGTCCGAAAGGACGTGGGGGTTCAACTCCCCCCATCCCCACGAGCGGCGGGGCCCTGTGTTCGCAAAAAGCGCGAACCGGGGCCCCTCGTCATATCTTCTCCGGGGGCCGAGCCCCCGGAAACCCCGCGTTGCGATGGTTGCGCCGGGCGCGTCGGTCGCGGTCAAACCCTCCGCGCTTCGCGCGTCGCACGTCGCGCTTGGTCGCGGTCTACCTCACACTGGGCAGTTACCTTGCGTGATGTTGTTCACCGTGGTTGCAGATCCTGGTTTGGTTGCGCTTTGATCTCGACTCGGTCTGGTTCATGGGGGATTCGGCCTTGATCACGATTTGGTTTCGTGTTCTTGGGGTATGGCCGGACGTCGTCTAACGGGTGAAATTCCGGTCGCGAGGTAAGCTCGCAGCTGGCTTCCTGCTGTCGGATCCTGGAGAGTCGTGTCGTGACCGTTGCTCGGACCGGTGTTGGCCAGGGGAAACGGAACGTTCTCGGTGTCCTGGTCGATGTGACCGACTATGCCGATGCCGTCTCTCGGATCATGCAGGCCGCTCGCGATCGTCAAGGGTTCGCGGTTACCGCTCTTGCTGTTCACGGCGTCATGACCGGGGTTCAGGACCGGGCGCACAACGGGCGGCTGAACTCCTTTGATCTTGTTACGCCTGATGGGCAGCCGGTTCGGATGGCTCTCAACCTTCTGCACTCTGCTGGGCTGACCGATCGGGTCTATGGGCCCACGCTCACGCTCAAGGTCGTTGAGCAGGCCGCGGCTGAGGGGCTTCCGATCTATCTGTACGGGTCAACCGAGCCGACTCTTGCCAAGTTGGTGCCGGCGCTCGAAGAGATGTTTCCCGCGCTGAAGATCGCGGGGGTCGAAGCTTCCAAGTTCCGTAAGTCGGGGCCGGGGGAAGCCGTCGAGATCGCTGAACGGATCAAGGCCTCGGGGGCCCGGATCGTTCTTGTCGGTCTTGGGTGCCCCCGGCAGGAAGTGTTCACCTATGCGATGCGGCCGCTGCTGGACATGCCGCTGCTCGCGGTGGGTGCCGCCTTCGACTATCACGCAGGGCTGTTGAAGAACCCGCCCGCGTGGATGCAGAAGTACGCGCTGGAGTGGCTGTGGCGGCTCGGGCTGGAGCCCAAGCGGCTCTGGAAGCGCTACATCCTGCTCAACCCGGCCTACGTGTCCCGCCTCCTGGCCCAGAAGCTGGGTCTCTGGAAGGCGACGCCGCCCGCGCCGGCCACCGAGCCGGTGGAGACGTTCGCGGTTTGATCCCCCTCCGGCAATCCACCTAAAAGGGACAGTCACCTAGGGGTCGGGTGCGCGCTTGCCACCATCCCCTACGGGATCGGTGGGGTGTTAACCCGGTTTCGGACGGTCGGCCACCGGTGAAGGCTGTCGATGTGGACATCGTCACTGATCTCGTGCTTGTGGGGGCGCTCGCCGTGACCTGGGTCGCGGCCGGGCTGGTCGCGGATGGGCTGCAAAATGCCCGTTCGGCGGCGGAGCTGCGCCGGCGTGCTGGATGGCTCAGCGCGCTGGTGATGATCGGGGCGGCGGTGTTCGTGGCGGTCCCGGCGGTCACGTGGCTGTTGCCAGGTGAGTCGGTCGCGCCGGCCGCGGCGCTGCTGGCAACCATTCCGGGGCTGGTCGTGCTGACCGTGGGGGTACGGCGGCTCGGGCAGGTGCGGCGCGGTGCGGGGGCTTTTGCCACCGCGCCGCAGACGCCCTTGCCGCCGGGGCTGCGAGCCGCCGCGGCGCACCCGCTGATTCTGGTGCCGATGCAGGTGACCGGGCTGGCGGCGCTGGTGGGGGTGCCGATCGCGGCGCGCCTCGTCGAGGTGCCGGCGTCCGATGTGGCCGGTTACGCGATCACCGTGGTGGGGGCCGCGGTGGTGGCGATCGGGGTGCGCGCGGCGGTGCGGCACAGCCGCCTCAGCCTGCTGGCGCTGGCGCCGATCGGCCGCAGCCGTCCGCGGGTTCCGGTCAACTCGCGCTGACCGTCAGTTCTTCCTGGCTTCCTGGACGTAGAGGAGTTCCAGGATCGAGCGGGCTGCCTCGAACCAGCGGTCCAGCCAGTCGGACGGCGGCAGCGTCCCGCGGGCGGGCAGCTCCAGGAGCAGGCCACGCAGCAGCGGGTGGTCGGCCATCGACTGGGAACCACCGGAGCTCGAGTCCGGCCAGCCCGACGACGGGAACACCGGCTCGGTCAGGCCCTGAAGATCCAGCGACGGCAGCTTCGCCGCCCGGTCCAGGGCGCTCGTCGGCTCGATGCTGTGCGACCGGCCGGGCGACCGGGTGGGCAGGCCGGAGTTGCCGGCCCGGGACATCAGTTCGGTGTCGCCGCTCTCGGAGGTCAGCGGGGACTCACGCCGATTCTGCCGGTACGCGCTCACCCCTCCGCTGAAGCGATCCTGGGCTGTACCGTTGCCGTTGCTGAGATTTTCCGAACCTATCGTCATTTGTCTGCCTTGCCTCGCTCGGTGATGACCCGGCCGTCGGCGCGGACCGGTCCGCGCTTGTGCCGTTCAACGAGGCGAGCCGGAAAATGACTACGGCCGGTCGACCCGCCGACAGCGGGCAAACCGGCCGGAGTTGGACATACGGCGAGGTCAGAGGTCGAACTCGCCGTCCTTCGCACCACCGACGAAGGCGTCCCACTCGGCAGCTGTGAAGATCAGCGCCGCTCCCTGTGGGTTCTTCGAGTCCCGGACCGCGATGGCCTCGTCGACGAAGGCCACCTCGACGCAGTTGTCAGAGTTAGGTCCGCTTCGCGTGCTCTTGAACCACTGTGCCCGGCTCAGATCTAGCCGGTAACCCTTCGCTTCGATTTCCACAATGGCTCCTCTACCAACATTTCAATCCACTCGATGGACGCGTCCGCGGTGAGAGCGGCCGCCCGGACGATGTCGAAGATCGAGATGTACTTGCGAAGCTCCTCGGACTTCTCGAGGAAGAGCCCGCCGGTCGCGTTGTCGATGAACACCACATCGGCGTCTCCTTCCTCCTCGAACTCCAGGATCACGAACGTGCCGTCCATCGCGGCGTGGGCGCCGACCGCGAACGGCAAGATCTGCAGAGTGACGTTCGGCAGGCGCGCTACCTCGATCAATTTGGTCAGCTGACCACGCATGACCGCATCACCGCCGACCGGCCTACTCAGTACCGCTTCATCCAGCACCACCCGAAGATCAATCGGATCGTCCTGAATCAATAACGCTTGACGTTGCATCCGGACACGGACTCGCTGCTCTATTTCCTGTTCGGTGTTATCCAGTCGAGCCCCCCGAATAAGGGCAATTGCGTACTCTTCACTCTGCAGCAGACCGGGTACCACCTGTTGCTCGTACGCCCAAATAGATCTTGCGGCAGTCTCCAGGCCGACATATGCGCCGGTCAGGACGGTGGAATAGGGGTGCCACCACCCTTTCTGCCGAGCCTCCCTGGCTATTTGGACTAATTCCGTCTTGACGGAGTCGCCTACGCCGTAAATGTCCAGAATGAGCTGAACATCGCTGGGCGATGCACTGGTGTGTCCCGTCTCAATTCTGGACACTTTGGACGTCGAGCAGCCGAGTCGCTCGGCCACGACGTCGATCGTCACGCCCGCCTCCTCGCGATGGCGGCGTAGTTCGACCCCGAGGCGCCGGCGGCGAATTGTGGGACTCCGGTGCTGATTCACAGACCCAGTCTCTCTGTCGATCATTTAATCGTTCAAGACGACCGTGACGAAGACCAACAATCACGGAAGGCTGACATGCAACTTGCATCGACCCCACTCGTGGTGCAATCTTCTGGGTATGGCCCGCATCACGCTGCACCTTCGAGTGATGCGGTCCGGTCCGGCCCGGAGCACCGAAATGGCGCCGTTTACGGGGGGCCCGAGTAACTCTCCATCCTACGTGGACAGATCCACTTCAGGGCGGGGGTTGACAACGGCGGCGGTGACTTTCTGCAACGCTTTGGCGATTGGCATTGTCGGATGCTTGCAATGGTGTTTAGGGCGGGCACACTAAGTGCTTCCGTGTCAAGGTTCACCCCGCGACCAAAGTTTCAGGGCAGGAGATGACGGTGCTTCCTCGGTCCGGTGATGTCATACACGTGACGAAGGCAGCGAGCGTCCAATTTGCGGCGCCGATGCTCTTCCGGGTCATCCGGGTCCACGACTGGCCGACATATGAGGGCTGGATCTGGCTGGACGGCTACGAACTCAACGCCACCGGCGACGCGGTGGAACGCCGCTCAATCTTTGTGCAGGCCAGCGGTCTGCGTGCGGTCGGCAAGGCGCCCGACCCGCGGATGCGCAACGGCCGGCAGCCCGGCGTGGTGTCCGGCACGATCCAGGCTCGGAGCGTCCGCACCAACCGCTGAGCGCCGGCAACCCCTGAACGCTGGTCAGTTCGAGCCGGCGCTCGCCGACACGGCACTGCTGGGCGCGGTCGACGCGCCCGTTCCGGCGACCACGATCGTGACCCTGGTGTCCGGTGGGACCTCCTGCCCCTCCGCCGGATCACTGTCGATCACGGTCCCCGCCGGTGCGGTGCTGTCCCGATAGAGCACGCGGTAGCGCAGGCCGGTCTGGTTGAGCGCGTCCCGCGCATCGTCCAGGGCCAGCCCCAGCAGCGCCGGCACGAGCACTTCGGACTGCGTCGGCTCGGTGGTGGTCGGGGACGCGCTCGGCGTCGTCGGCTGGCTCGACGGCGTGGTCGCCGAGGCACTCGGCGCTGCGCTGGTCGCGGCCGTGGTCGTGGGGGTGGTGGCCGGCTTGGTGTCGTTGCCGGAGTTCTGCACGATCAGGTAGATGCCCCAGCCCAGCAGGGCCAGCAGGATCAGCACCACGATGCCCACCACGATCGGCATCCACCAGCGATCCTTCTGGACCGCACCCGGCGGCGGCCCGGCCTGCCAGTCGGTGTCGTAGGACGAGCGACCCGGCTGCGGCGCCCGCACCTCGGCCCGCCCCGACCACACCGGCTTGGCTCGGCTCGCCGCCCAGTCGTCCTCGGCCGGCGGCATCACCGAGGTGGCATCCGCCCGCGGCGTGACCCTGGTCGCCTCGTCCCGGATCGCGCCCTGATCGAGCCGAGTCGCGTCAGCATCGGACGGGAGAATGTCACCGTCCGCGACGGTCGCATCCGGCTCCGGTGATTTTGGCTTGCCACCCGAGGCGCCGGCCTCGGTCTCGTCGAAGGGCGAGAAGCTCCGCGTCTCGTCGCTCTCGTCGGACATGTCGCTCCTCCGCGTCCGTCACCCGCACGGGTCAAGGTACTCAATCTTGGTGCACATGTGTTACTCAGGCGGGCCGAAGCCCCGCACTGACCACCACTGATGGATTCGCAGGCATAGGAAGTGACCGCTACAGTGCCCCGCATGGCCGACAAGGGCTGGACAGGACGTTTCGCCACGGCGGCCGGAGTCGCCGCCGGCACCGGTGCCGCACAACTGGGTCTGGGCTACGGCTTGGGCGTGGTCGTCTGGCCGGTGGCCACGACCACCGACCCGAGCGTCTGGCTCGGCAGTCTCGGCTGGGCCACCTGGATCACCGCGAGCGCCACGGTCTTCGGCGCGATCATCGCAAGCCGGCCCGCCGAGGCGCAGGCTGAGCGGTCACGCGGGCCTCTGGCGGCCGCCATCGCACTCTGCGCGGGGGTCGGGGCCCTGGTGGCCGTCGCGCTGATCGCGCTTCCAGCCCGAGATTCGGTACGCCTGGAGGCGCGCTCCCCGCAGTCGATAGCAGCCGCGTACGCGTTGATCGGCATCGCGCTCGGCGTCCTGGTGGCGTATTGGGCGGTGCGTTCCCGCCCGGTGGGCGCCAACCTGATCGCCACCGCGGCCTGGCTGTGGGCGCTGGCCATCACGTCGATCGTGATGGAGCTGTCCCTGCATCGCGCCTCCGCGACCTATCTGACCAGCTGGCAGTTCGCCGAGGCCACGTCCGGCGGCCGCTACGGCACTATTTACTGGCCGAGCGCCCTGCTCACGCTGGGCGCGGCCTTCTTGATCGGCATCATCGCCGCCGCTCCCGCCGCCGGGCGCGGCAACCTGGGCCTGGGCACCGCCACCTCCGGCGCCGTCGGCCCCCTGCTGGTGGCCGCATCGTTCCTGGTCCTGGCCCCGCGCCTGACCGGCGACCTGGGCCCGCTCGAGTCCGCCTACCTGATCGCCCCGTACGCGGTGCTGGCCGGCCTGGCCGGCTCGGCCCTGACCGTCTCGGCCGCCAAGGCCCTGGCCAACCGCCGCGGCTCGGCATCGCCGGTCGCCGTCGGTGAAGAGGAGCCGGCCGACGATCCCGCATTCGCGGCTGGATCGCCTCGCCGCCCGTCGCCGATCGCCGCCACGTCGTCCCCGGCCGTACCCCAGCCGGCCCTGGCCGCTGCTGCTGCCGCCGCGGCCGCCGCATCCACGCCGACCGGGCGCGCCAAGCTGCCCGCCCAGGCCAAGCCGGCCGACCCCGCGCCGAAGCCGGCAACACCGTCACCGAAGGCGGACGACTCGGCCAAGCGCGATTCCCGGCCCAACCCGACGCCGGTCGCCGCGGCCAAGACGCCGACCCCGCTCAACGAGCCGCCGAAGGCGCCGACCGCCGTCAACGACCCGGAGATCGCCGCCGCGGCCCGGCCCGGCCGGCTCCGAGGCCGGAAGGCCACCCAGCCGGCCAAGGCCCCGGCCCCCAAGGAGGTGCGGTCGACGGTCACGCCGCCGCCCGACGCACCGACGGTCGCCCGGATCAACCCGAAGCCGACGGCCGACGACTGACCTGCCGGCAAAGCGGCCGGCTCAGGCGACCGGCCAGGTGTGCACCGGTTCGTCGGTGTCCTGGTGGAGGCGGTAGAGCCGGAGCATCTCGTGCAGAGCCGCCTGCCGGCTGAGACCGCGGCGTTCGGCGTTCCGAACCGTGGCCGTCTGCCAGGTCGCGCCGTTCTGGCCGGTGCGGCACCGCTCGTCGATGATGCCGAGCAGCGCATCGCGGTCGGCCGGGTCGACGCCGAAACGATCGAGGCCCTGGTGGGCCTTGGGTAACAGCACCGAGCGGACCAGGTCGGTCACCGCGATCTCGCCGATCCGCGGCCAGCGCATCACCGCGTCGAAGCCGTCGCGCGCACCACGGTGAAAGTTGTCCGCGGCGTCCGCGAACGGCAGCTGTGACCAGATCGGTCGTTCCTCGTCGGCGAGCTGGCGGGTCAGGCCCAGATAGAAGGCGGCGTTGGCCATCAGGTCGGCGACGGTCGGACCGGAGGGCAGCACCCGGTTTTCCACCCGCAGGTGCGGCCGGCCCTCCATGACGTCGTAGACCGGGCGGTTCCACCGGTAGACCGTGCCGTTGTGCAGCCGCAGCTCACCGAGGTGCGGGATGCCGCCGGCGTTGAGCACCTTGAGCGGGTCCTCGTCGTCCATGATCGGGAGCAGCGGCGGAAAATAGCGGACGTTCTCCTCGAAAAGGTCGAACACCGAGGTGATCCAGCTTTCGCCGAACCAGACCCGCGGGCGGACCCCCTGGGCCTTCAGCTCGTCGGGTCGCACATCGGTGGCCTGGTCGAAGACGGCGATCCGGGTCTCGGCCCAGAGCCGGCGACCATGGAACCAGGGAGAGTTGGCCCCGACCGCGACCTGCGGGCCGGCGATGGCCTGGGCCGCATTCCAGTAGGGGGCGAAGCGGCCGGGCGCCACCTGCAGGTGGAACTGCACGCTGGTGCAGGCCGCCTCGGGCACGATCGAGTCGCTGGAGCTGCGCAGTCGCTCCTCACCGCGGATGTCGAGGTGGAACTGCTCGCCGCGGGCCCCGGCCATCTCGTCGTTGAGCAGCCGATAGCGCTCGTTGGCGGACAGGTTGGCCAGCACCAGGTCGTCGGCGGTGAGGGTGGGCAGCATCCCGATCATCACGAGGCCGGTGTCGGCTTTCGCGGCCCGTTCGGACGCCTTGCGAAGTCTGTCCAGAATGTCGCGCCGGTAGGCGCCGAGCTCGCCGACCGGCCGTGGCGGCTCGTTCAGCTCGAGGTTGAACAGCCCCAACTCGGTCTGGAAAGCCGGATCGGCCAGGTGGCCGAGCACCTCGGCGTTACGCATCGCCGGCCGGCCGTCGTCCTCGACCAGGTTGAGCTCGATCTCGAGCCCGGTCATCCCCTCCCGCTCATCGAACGCGTCGGCGTCGAGCATCTGCGCGAGCGCATCCATGCAGCTCCGCACCTTGTGCCGGTAGTTGACCCGGTCCTCGGGCGCAAAGGCGATGGTTGCGAGTTCTTTGCCCACTTACCCTCCAGGCACCGGCAGGCACCAAACGGACTCGATCACCACCCTGTGAGCGAACGTGTGCGCTCGGTCCACCTTGCCATCCCGGACGGGCGTCCGCCAGACAACAACGAGCCGCCGTCCAGAATCCGGACGGCGGCTCGCATGTGGACAAATGGTCCGGGGGGTCAGTCCTGGCGGACGGCCTCGCCCTCGATCTCGATCTTGATCTTCTTGCCGACCATGACGCCACCGGACTCGAGGGCCATGTTCCAGGTCAGGCCCCAGTCCTCGCGGTCGATCTCGGTGTGCGCGCTGAAGCCGAAGACACCCTTGCCGTACGGGCTGGTGGTGGCACCCTCGAACTCGACGACCAGCTCGACCGGCTTGGTCACGCCCTTGATGGTGAGCTCACCGTCGAGGACGAACTCGGCGCCGGCGTGCGACTTGATGCCGGTGCTGCGGAACTCGATCGTCGGGTACTTCTCCGACTCGAAGAAGTCGCCACTGCGCAGGTGATTGTCCCGGTCGACCTGGCCGGTCTCGATGCTGGCCGTGTTGATCGAGGCGGTCACGCCGGACTGCAGCGGGTCCTCGCCGATCGTGATGGTCGCGGTGGCCTCGGCGAACTGACCGCGCACCTTGCTGACCATGAGGTGTCGCGCCACGAAGCCGACCCGCTTGTGCGCCTGGTCCAGGTCGTAGGTGCCGGCCACCGGGATCTGCAGACCCTCGAACGGGCGGGTGCTGACGACGTCGGTCATGACTGGTTTCCTTCTTTCGAAGCACTGCGGGGATGATTGCGTGACACAGCAACTATAGCGGCGGCAATATTCCGCTTGTCAAGTGACGGAGGTAGGATGGCGTCTGTGAGTACCGACCTGGATGACCCCCGCTTCACCGCGGCCGGCCTGTTCGCTGAGGCGTACACAGGGCTGACCGCTCGTTACGCTGCACAGTTCGAGGAGCACCGCCTCTCCGCCGTCGAGTTCGAGGTGCTGATGCGCCTCGCCCGTTCGCCCGGCAATCGCCTGCGGATGACCGATCTCGCCGGCCAGACCTCGCTGTCCACCAGCGGCGTGACCCGCGTGGTCGACCGGATGGATCGGGACGGCCTGGTGTGCCGCGAGGCCTGCCCCAGCGATCGCCGCAGCTCCTACGCGGTGATCACCGACGCCGGTCGCGTCCGGCTCGACGAGGTTCTCCCCGGCCATCTGGCCCTCGTCCAGCAGTGGTTCATCGGACAGCTGTCGCCGGCGCAGCTGGCCGGCATGCTCGACTCGCTGCGAACGATCCGGGATGCCGTGAACCCGTGCGCCACGGCCGGTAGCGACGACGCTACTCCCGCCGAAGCTGCTTAGGGGCTGTCCTGCCGATTACGTGGGAGCGAGGCGAGGTCCTCTCTGTGTCGTCTGGGTGCGCGGCGCGGGCGCCCGGATACCGGTGTTGTATCTGGGTGTTGGCGCCGTGCGGCCAGACGGCGGCTGGGCCACGCCGCAGCCCCGCGTAATCGGCAGGACAGCCCCTCAACTCGCAACCGGCAGAAATACCGGCAGAACCGCGCCGCGCGTTGGTCTAAACGGACATATCTTCCGGGTCGGTCAGACTCCCGTGGCTACTGTGATCAGCGCAAGGGGGATGCGGCGCGACCGAGGCGACGTACGGGGCTGACGGGGGAGCTTCGTTCTCGCCGCGTTACTGGTGGGGCGTGGCGACGGCCGGCGCGTGGGGGGCACGATCGCCGGCCGTCAGCGCGCCGAAGGACCGGTCGGCGGGTCACCCCACCACCTGGGCGGTGATCGCCGGGCCGAGCCGGTCCCGCTCCCGCGGCAACAATGTGATGCCACCCGACCGGCAGAGGTCGGCCATCCTCAGCACCGCCGCCGCCCGGTCTTCCTGATTCGGTGTGCTCACGATGAAGCCGGCCAGGGCCTCGACCACATCCCGCAGGTCATGCGCTCCCTCGTAGGCCTCCGCGGCCCGCGCGAAGCACTCGGCCGCGCGCTTCTGCTCACCCAACTGCAGGGCCACCGCCGCCTCGACCACCGCCGCCGGCCCGTCCGGCGCCTGGTCCTCCGGCAGCCGCAGCCGCTCCAGGATCTCCTGCGCCTCGACGATCCGGCCCGACTCGGCCAGCGCCAGGCCGATCGTGACGAGCAGTCGCCGCCGGTGGTTGGGGTCGCCGACCCGATCGAGCTCGGGCATCGCGCTGCGGCCCAGCCGCTCGGCCTCCTCCGGCCGGCCGTCGAGCCGCGCCACCTCGGCCAGGTTGGTCAGCGCCACCGCCCGCAGCCGCTCCTCGCCGCACCGGCCGGCCAACTCGTCGACCGCGGCGAGGCGCCGTCGCGCGGCCGGCAGGTCCCCCTCGCGGATCTCGTGCCAGGTCAGGTTGTTCTCGGCGACGGCCATGTCGCGGATCCTGCCGCTCTCGCGGGCCAGGGCCAGGGCCGCCGCACCGTGCCGGCGGGCCTGGTCGTGGCCGCCGATGGTCATCCACAGCGAGGCGAGCTGGGTGTGCGCGGCGAGCTGCCCGGCCCCCGAGCCGAGCCGCTCGAACTCGGCGACCGCGGCGGTCGCCGAACCGATCTCCTCGGCGCCGGCCCCGTGCTCGAGCGCCAGCTGGGCCAGACCGACCTTGGCCCAGGCCCGGGTGGCCGGGTCGGCGTCGGCCGTGCGCGGGTCGTCGAGCAGGCGGCGCAGCCACTGCCGGCCGCTGACATCCCGCCCGCGGAACCGCCACCAGCGCGGCAACGCCGCCGCGATACGCAGGGCGGTCTGCGGATCCTCGGCGGCGGCGAACGCGAGAGCGGTGCCGAGGTCGCCGACCACGTCGTCGAGGCGGGTCGCGGCGTCGGTCAGGCCGGTGCCGATCAGGTCGGGGGCGATCTGCTGGGCCAGGTCGGCGAAGACCAGGGCGTGCCGGCGCCGGGCGTCGGTCAGCTCATCGGCCGCGGCGGCCCGCTCGGCCGAGTAGTCGCGCACCACGTCGAGCAGCCGGAACCGGAAGGTGCGCCGGCCGCGCACGTTGAGCAGGCCGAGCTCGAGCAGGCGGTCGAGCAGGTGCACGACGTCGGCGCCGTCGGTCTGGGTGCCCTCGGTGATCTGCTCGGCCAGCGCCAGCGACCAGCGGTAACGGAACATCGCGAGGCGGCGCAGTGCGTGCTGCTCACCGGCGTTGAGCAGCCGGTAGCTGGCCGCCACCGCATCCCGCAGCGAGACCACGCCGTCGGGTGCGCCGGCCGGGCGGTCCAGGTCGAGGACGCGGTCACCGTACCGCTCGAGGATCTCGGGGATGGTGAGCACGCGGCCGCGGGCCGCGGCCAGCTCGATCGCGAGCGGGATGCCGCCGAGCCGGCGGACCAGGGTGGCGAGCGGCTCGATCTCGTCCGGCTCGAGCTCGGTGTGGCGCACCCGGCCGAGCCGGTCGAGAAAGAGACCGACGGCGGGGTACGCCGAGATCGCCGCGATCGTGTTCGCCGTCTCCGGGGGCGGCGCGACCAGCGGGGCGAGCGGCCAGACCCGCTCGGCGGGCAGGCCGACCGGGTGCCGGCCGGTGGCCAGGAACCGCATCGCCGGGAGCTGGTCGAGCAACCGGCTCAGCGCCTCGGCGCCGGTCTCGGGCGCGCGCTCCACCCCGTCCACGAAGAGCAGCGCGGCCCGGCCGGCGAAATGGCCGGTCAGATCGTCGGCGCGGCCGACCCCGAACACGGCCGCGATGCCGCTGAGCATCTCGCCGACCGACAGGCCCTCGGTGATCACTATCCCGGCCACCCCGCCCGGGTACGCCGTGGCCGCCCGGTGCGAGACGACCAGGCCCAGGCTGGTCTTGCCGACGCCGGCGATGCCGACCAGGGTGACGCCGCGCGGACCGTCCGAATCGGAGAGCCGGGCAACCAGCTCGGCGGCGTCGTCGTCCCGACCGATCAGCTCGATCGTGGGAGGCATCTGCAGGAAAGGGGTCGGCGGCAGCGCTTCCTCGGCGTGGCCGCGGGCGGCGGCGAGGAAGGTGTCCCGCTCGGGGCCGGCCAGTCCGAGGGCGGCGGCCAGCAGCTCGACGGTGGTGCGCTGCGGGCGGGAGGCCCGGCCGCGCTCCAGGTCACGAACCGTGCGGACACCGATCGCGGCCCGCGCGGCCAGCTCTTCCTGGGTCAGCTTGGACCGCAGACGGTGCCGGCGCAGCACGACGGCAAAGCTGCCGCCGCCCTGGCCCGCACCCCCATCTGCCGCCATGGTCTGAACTTATGCACGTATGCGCGTACGAGCGAGCAGACATCCAACCCTGTCGGAAAGGAGACGGAACTCTGGTCCTCATTTGCCCGGTCTATCCACAGTGCTGGGGAAACGGCCCTACAACCCCAGGCCGCGAGCGATCAGCATGCGCTGCACCTCGGAGGTGCCCTCGCCGACCTCGAGGATCTTGGCGTCCCGGTAGAAGCGGCCGACCGGCGACTCGTTCATGAAGCCGTAGCCGCCGTGCACCTGGGTCGCCCACCGACTGTTTTCCATCGCCGCGTTGCTGGCGTTGAGCTTGGCGATCGCGGCGTACCGCTTGAAGTCCTCGCCGGCCAGCATCCGGGCCGCGGCGTCGTAATAGCCGAGCCGGGCCGTGTGCGCGCGCAGCTCCATGTCCGCGATCATGAACTGGATCGCCTGGTAGTTGCCGATCGGCCGGCCGAACGCGACGCGCTCACCGGCGTACTTCACCGATTCGTCGACGCACCCCTGGGCCAGGCCGACCGAGAGCGCCGCGATCGCGATCCGACCCTCGTCGAGGATCCGCAGGAACTGGGCGAAGCCGCGACCTCGCGCGCCGAGAAGGTTGGCCGCCGGGACGCGTACGTCATCGAAGGAAAGCTCGTGCGTGTCGGATGCACACCAGCCGACCTTGGAATAACCGGGCGCGACCGAGAAGCCCGGCGTGCCGGCCGGGACGATGATGGTGGACAGCTCCTTGGAACCGTCGGGGTTGGTGCCGGTCGCCGCCATCACGGTGACCAGGCGGGTGATGTCGGTGCCGGAGTTGGTGATGAAGGCCTTGGCACCGTTGATCACCCACTCGCCGGTCGACTCGTCGAGCACGGCGCGGGTGGTGATCGCGGCGGCGTCGGAGCCCGAGCCCGGCTCGGTCAGGCCGAACGCGGCCAGCCCTTCACCGCTGGTGAGCTGCGGGAGCCACCGGTCCTTCTGCTCCGGCGAGCCGAACCGGTAGATCGGCATGATGCCCAGCGACACCCCGGCCTCGAGCGTGACGGCGATCGAGCTGTCCACTCTGGCCAGTTCCTCGAGGGCGATGCAGAGCGCGAAGTAGTCACCGCCCATGCCGCCGACCTCTTCCGGGAACGGCAGGCCGAAAAGACCCATCTTGCCCATCTGGCGAACCAGGTCATAAGGGAAAGTCTTGTGTTCGTAGTGCTCGCCGATCACCGGCGCGACCTGCTCCTGAGCGAAGTCACGCACGCTGGTGCGCAGCGCCTCCTGCTCTTCGCCGAGCCGGAAGTCGACCATGTCCTACTCCTGTCAGACGGGCGTGACGCCGTGCCGGCGCCGGGAAAAACTGCGGTCCTTGTTGCGGGCGGCGGCGATGCGCCGGCCTATTTCGGTACGGAGTTGAGCGGGCTCGACAACCGCATCCACGACCAACTCGCTGGCCAGGCGCATGATGTCGATGTCCTGCTCGTACTCGGCGCGGCGGTCGCGCACGAACGCGGCCCGCTCCTCGTCGGTCGGCAGCGCGGCGATCTTGTTGGCGTAGACCGCGTTGACCGCGGCCTCCGCGCCCATCACCGCGATCTTGGCGGTGGGCAGGGCGATCGTGGCGTCCGGATCGAAGCCGGGGCCGGCCATCGCGTAGAGCCCGGCGCCGTACGCCTTGCGGACCACCACGCAGATCTTCGGCACGGTGGCCTCGGAGATCGCGGTGATCATCTTGGCGCCGTGCCGGATGATGCCCTGCTTCTCCACCGCCGAGCCGACCATGAAGCCGGGCACGTCGGAGAGGAAGATCAGCGGCACGTTGAAGGCGTCGCAGAGCTGGACGAAGCGGGCCGCCTTGTCGGCCGAGTCGACGAAGAGCACGCCGCCCTTGAACATCGAGTTGTTGCCGAGAAGCCCGACGACCTCGCCGTTCAGCCGGGCGAACCCGACCGTGAGCTCTCTGGCCCACAGGGCATGGATCTCGAAGAACGAGTCGGCGTCGACCAGGCCCTTGACGTACCGCCGCATGTCGAAAGCCTGGCGCTCGCTCGCCGGAACCAAAGCGCCCAGGTCCGCTCCCGACGATTCCGCCGCCGGCGCCGCCGGCGGTTTCTGCTGCCAGTTGGCCGGCAGGTAGGAGAGGTAGCGCTTGACCGTGTCGAGAGCCTCGGGCTCGGTCTTGCAGAGGAAGTGGCCGACGCCGGACTCGGCGCAGTGCACCCGGGCACCGCCCATCGCCTCCAGCGTCGTCTTCTCACCGGTGACCATCTCGACCATGCGGTCGGAGCCCAGATACATACTGGCGTTGCCCTCGACCATGATCACGACGTCGCAGAACGCCGGGATGTAGGCGCCACCGGCCGCGGACGGGCCGAACAGCGCGCAGACCTGCGGGATCGCTCCGGAGGCCCGGACCTGCGTGTGGAAGATCTTGCCGGCGCCGCGGCGGCCGGGGAACAGGTCGACCTGATCGGTGATCCGCGCGCCGGCCGAGTCGACCAGGTAGACCATCGGCACCGAGTATTCGTAGGCACGCTCGATGATGCGGATGATCTTTTCGACCGTGCGCGCACCCCACGAACCGGCCTTCACCGTGGAGTCGTTGGCCATCAGGCAGATGTCGCGGCCGGCGATCCGGGCGGTTCCGGTGATCACGCCATCGGCGGGCAGTCCCTCGGCGAGACTGTTGGCATAGAGACCGTCCTCGACGAAGGAGCCCTCGTCGACCAGCAGGGCGATGCGTTCGCGCGCGAAGAGCTTGCCCTTGCCCGCATTGGCCGCGTGGTAGCGCTCGGCGCCGCCGGCCATGACGCGCTTGCGGACCTGCGCGAGCGACTCCTCGTCGATGGTCAAGTCGTTCCCCCTGGGATTGTTCGCGTCCTTAACGATCGTTCGAACCTGAACGATCGTTAGGTTAGCGCATCCGGGGAAGGAACGGCAACGACGGAAGGGAGCCTCCGCGGGCTGCGGAGACTCCCTTTCGCTTCACTGCTACCGGTGCCGTGGAGGGGCACCGGGTATTGCTCGACGCCACTCGGCGTCGCCAGGTCGCGCCCGGGACGGCGCTACCCGGTATATACCGCTGCGCTTAACGATCAGCGCAGCGTGTTGAGCAGGCCCAGGCCCGCGAGCCCGGAGCTGTCGGAGACACCGCTGACCGCCTCGGTCAGACCGGCGACCGGGGAAGCCTCGGTCTTCTTGCCGCGGCCACCCTTGCTGCCGCTGTTCGAGCCGGCCGCTGCCGGCTTCTCGCCGCCGTAGGTGTCGTCGGCGTTGTCGTCGGCCACGGCCGGCTTCTCGTCGCCGTACCCGTTGCCGGCCGGCTTCTCGCCGCCGTAGCCGTTGTCGGCCGGGTCCTCGGCGCCGTTGTCGCCGAGGTAGCTGCCGTCGTCGTCGGGGTCGTCGCCGTTGTCACCAAGGTTGTCGCCGTGGTCGTGGCCGTGCACGTGGCCGTGGTTGCCGTCCCAGCCCCAGTCGTCGCCCAGGTCGCCGCCGAAGCCGTCGCCACCGAACCCGCCACCGAAGCCGCCGCCGAACCCGCCGCCGTTGACGCAGCCCGCGGTCGAGCTGGCCGCACCGAGGATGCCGAGCGAGTTGCCGCAGACGTTGATCGGCACGTTGATCGGAACGCCGATCTGGGTGCCGTTACCGATCCCGTTGTTGACCCCGGTGAACTGGCCGAACGGGCCGTCCTGCGCCGACTCGTTGACCGAGACCGCGCGGGAGTTCGCCGAGCCGAGAACGCCGAGCGCGTTGCCGGACAGGTTCACCGGCAGGCTGATCGGGGCCAGCAGCTGGGTGCCGTTGAGGATGCCGTTGTTGGCACCGGTGGCCTGCCACGCGCCCTCGGTGACCTTGCCGGACTCCCTCTTGAAGGAACCCTTGCGCGCCGAGACGTTGTTCGCGCACAGCGCCTGGGAGTAGGCGCCGCCCAGGATCGCGAGCGAGTTGCCGCAGACGTTGATCGGCACGTCGACCGGGGCGTAGATCTGCGTGCCGTTCAGGATGCCGTTGTTGGAACCGGTGAACTGGCCGCCACCCGGGAAGAGGCCCTCGGTGGTCCGCGCGCTCTCGGCCTTGCGACCGTTGACCGCGACGGCGTTCGAGTTGGCCGCACCGAGCACCGCGGCCGAGTTGCCCGCGATGTTCACCGGCACGCTGACCGGCAGGTACGCCTGGGTGCCGTTGAGGATCCCGTTGTTGACCCCGGTGACCTGGCCGCCGTGGCCGGTCCGGGCGCTCTCGGTCTGGTTGACGCCGACCGCACGCGAGTCGGCGACACCGAGGATGCCCAGCGAGTTTCCGACGATGTTGACCGGGACCCGGACCGGCACCGCGATCTGGGTGCCGTTGAGGATGCCGTTGTTGGCACCGGTGACCTGGCGCGTGTCGGCGTTGGCAGCGCCCGGGGCGAACAGCAGGGCGCCGGCGGCCAGGACACCGACGCTCAGAGTCTTGCGAACCCAAGTCTTCATGCGAAGAAATGCCTTTCGGAAAATGTTTTCGGCAGTTTGGGGGACTTATTCAATTAGGGACGTTCCGGAACTGCATTTCGGGCGCAGCGGTGCCTTGGCTCCATTTGTGGATCTGCCCTGACTCCGCTTGTCGACGCGCACCCATCTAGGCGCTTCGGTGCGGTTGCGTGTTTTCAGGCGTCAGCGATTCGCCGCTTGTTCGCAAGCGGTTGGGGAATCTGGCCGGAACGCGGACACCGAAGCGGTGCCGGCCGGTCTTGCCGGCGATCGGGCAGATCGCCGGACGCCATCACTCAGTCAGGCGAGACGGTCGGGGCCTCGGCGTCGTGCCGCCGGACCTCGACATCGGATGCGATCGGCAGCAACTGGTAAGCCGTCGTGCTGTTCGCGATCGCCGCCGGGAGGAAGGCCGCGGAGCCGCCTTCCGTCGGTGTACCCGACCCGCTGGTCGAGGTGCCGCTGACGTCCCCGAGGTGCAGCTGCGGTGGTGCTGCTGGTCCGTCACCCCCGGGTGTGCCCTCGCGCACCGTCTCCGGTCCGCCGGCCACCGCGTGCGCGGCGGCTTGGTGGTGCCGGTGGGCGATCGGTGCGGAGGTGACCTTGATGTGCCGAACCGCGGCGCCGGACCGGAGGGCGACGGCCGGGGTTCGCAAGGTCTTGGTGGTACGTGCGCGGTGCGGTTGTGCGACCGGGACCGGAACAGCATGCGCTGTCACCGGTGCGAGCAGCGGCCCGTCTTCCTCGGTATCGACCGAGTCGGGCACCGCGGCGATGAGCCGCTGCTGGTCGGGCGCCGATCCGCCGGTGAGACGGAGTGGTTCGGTGACCGCCCGGAGGACCGTGCCGACCCCGCCGAGGGCGGAATCCACAGTGGTCCCGGTGCCGCCGTGGGCGACCTCGTCAACGGCTTCCGCCGGGAGCGTGAGCACCCGCTGCGGAACCTCGAGAACGTCGGCCACGACGTGGTGCTTGTGGGCCGGAACCGTCTCCAGCGGCTGGGCGGCCGCTGTCAGGAGACCGGAAACCGGCGCGGTGACGTCGCCGCCGACGATCGCGCCGAGCAACGAGCCGGATGGCTCGTCGGCCCGGTCCGCGGCGTGCGCGGCGGCGCCACTGAGCAGCCAGGCTGCTCCGGCCAGACCGCCGACCACGAGCAGGCGCAGACCCCACCGGCTCCGGCGCCGCTCCGCCCCCTGGATGTGAGGCGGCAAGGGCGTGGAGGCTGCGGTGAGCGACACGGACGGCGACAGGTCCGCCGTGCGCGATAGGCGCTCGACTCCCAGTCCCGTCATCGGTTCCGCCCCTCGTCGTCAGACTTTCGACCGGGTGGCGGATCCGCCGTTTCGGCGATATCCGGCCACTCGATATTGGTAACGAAGCGGCCGAGCGAGGGTCACGCGGACAAATAGGAAAAATGATCGCAGCGAGGATGCGGAAGAAATCACACCAATCGCGTACGCGGCCCCGCGCGCAGGACACCCGACGGAAGTGTGCGACCAAGCAGTTTCTCCGCCATCTCCGCGGTTTCGATCAGTCGGTCCAGGTCGATTCCGGTGTCGATCCCCATGTCATGGAGCATGTGGACGACCTCCTCGGTGGCCACGTTTCCGGAGGCACCCGGGGCGTACGGGCAGCCGCCGATCCCGCCGACGCTCGCGTCGAACTCGGTGATCCCGAGGTCGAGAGCGGTCAGGATGTTGGCCAGACCCGTACCCCTGGTGTTGTGGAAGTGCAGCAGATCGGGGCGTACGGCCGAAAGAAGATCACGCACCCGCCGGGGAGTCGCCATGCCGGTCGTGTCGCCGAAGGCGATGCGGTCCGCGCCGTCGGCACGGACCCGGGCCACGATGCCGGCCACCCGGTCCGGGTCGACGTCGCCCTCGAACGGACAGCCGAAACTCGTCGCGACGATCACCTCGAGGGTCGCGCCCGCGTCGTGGACCAGCGGGATCAGCCCGGCGATGTCGTCCAGCGACTCCTCTGTGGACCGATTGAGGTTGCGCCGGTTGTGCGTGTCGCTCGCCGAGACCACCACCTCTATCTCCCGGAAGCCGGCGGCGATCGCGCGCTGCGCGCCTTTCGTGTTGGGAATGAGCGCGGAGTAGCGGACGTCCGGATTCTTCCGGACCTGCCGCCAGACCTCGTCGGCGTCGGCCATCTGCGGGATGGCTTTCGGGTGTACGAACGAGACCGCCTCGATGCGACCCACTCCGGTCCGGCTCAACGCGTCGATCAGCCGGACCTTGGACTCGGTCGGAATCGGCTCCTCGTTCTGCAGGCCGTCCCGCGGAGCCACCTCGCGAATGCTCACCCCTTTTTTACTGCTGCTCACCTCGGTCATGGTGCTCACCGCATCCGGCCGACGATGCCGGTGTCGTAGTCGCCGGAGAGGAACTCGTCGTTCTCCAGCAGCTCGGCGAAGAACGGCAGGTTGTTCTTGGGGCCGGCGATCTGGAACCCGGCCACGGCGGTGCGCAGCTTGGCGAGCGCGTCATCCCGGTCGGTGCCGAAGACGATCAGCTTGGCCATCAGCGAGTCGTAGAACGGGGTGACCGTGTTGCCGTCGGCGTAGCCGGAGTCGACCCGGGTGCCGTCGCCGGACGGCTCCACCCAGGTGGTGATCTTGCCGGGGCCGGGCAGGAAGCGCTTCGGGTCCTCGGCGTTGATCCGCAGCTCGATCGCGTGGCCGCTGGTCGCTCGCGCCACCTCGGTCACTTCGCCGGAGGCGATCCGGAGCTGCTCCTCGACCAGGTCGATGCCGTGGATCAGCTCGGTGATCGGGTGCTCGACCTGCAAGCGGGTGTTCATCTCCAGGAAGAAGAACTCGCCGGTGGCCGGGTCGAGCAGGCACTCCACCGTGCCGGCGTTGCGATAGCCGACCGCCTCACCGGCCAGCACCGCCGCGGCCAGCAGGCGTTCGCGCAGCTCGGGGGTGACCGCCGGGGACGGCGCCTCCTCCACCAGCTTCTGGTTGCGGCGCTGGACCGAGCACTCGCGCTCGCTCAGGGCGATCACCCGGCCGTCGGCCAGGCCGAGGATCTGCACCTCCACGTGCCGGACCCGGGGGAAGTAGCGCTCGATCAGCACCGAGCCGTCGCCGAACATCCGCTCGGCGAACGCGCGGACCTTGTCGTACTCCTTGGTGAGGCCCTCTTCGTCGGCGGCGACCGCCATGCCCATCCCGCCGCCGCCCGCGGCTGCCTTCACCATCACCGGATAGCCGATCGTGGTGGCCGCCTCGATCGCGGCCTCGACGGTCGCGGCCGGCTCGTGAGTGCCCGGCGCGACCGGCACACCCGCCGCGGCCATCAGGTTCCGTGCATTGATCTTGTCGCCCATCGCGGTGATCGCGTCGGCCGGCGGGCCGACCCAGATCAGGCCGTTCGCCTCGACCGCGCGCGCGAAGTCGGCGTTCTCGCTGAGGAATCCGTAGCCGGGGTGGATCGCCTGGGCGCCGGTCGACTTCGCGGCGGCCAGGATGGCCTCGGTGTTCCGGTAACTCTGCGCCGGGTTGGCCGGGCCGACGCAGACCGCCTCGTCAGCTTCAAGCACGAACGGCAGGTCGGCGTCCGCCTCGGAGTGGACCGCGATCGTGCGGATCCCCAGGCGGTTGGCGGTGCGAATGATCCGGCGGGCGATCTCGCCCCGGTTCGCGACGAGCAGCGACTCGATCATGGAGACCTCTCTGTCAGCCATGGGCGGTGGCCCGGGCAATGGCGTAGCCAGGCTTGTGGCCGGCGTCCGCCTTTTATTCTTTTACTTGCCGGTGAGGGCGTGGATGGTCGCCTCGCGCAGCAGGGCGGCCCGGCGCCGGCGATCCACCTCGCCGCCGAGGAACGGCGTCGAGTTCATCAGGCCGAACGCCGAGTGGGCGAGCACCCGGGCCTCCGCCGCCTCCAGCTCGGGCCGCAGCGTGGCCAGCACGCCGACCCACTCCTCCACGTAGAGGCGCTGGAGCCGGCGGATCTGGCGGCGCGGCTCGTCCGGCAAGCGGTCGAGCTCGTGCAGGTGCAGGGCAATGACGGCCGGGTTGGCCAGGGCGAACTCGACATGGAAGTCGATCAGGTCGCCGAGGGCGGCACTGGCGTCGTCGGGATGCTGGGCGACCCGGGCCTTGCCGCCGTGCAGCAGGCCTTCGCTGACCGGGATCAGCGCAGCCACCAGCATCGCCTCCTTGCCGGCGAAGTGGTGATAGAGCGCCGGGCCGGTGACACCGGCGGCCGAACCGATGTCATCCATCGACACGCCGTGATATCCGCGGGCCGCGAAGAGCCCCACCGCGATCTCGAGGATCTCGTCGCGGCGCGACCGCCGCCGCGGGGCCGGCGGCCCGGACCGCTGTTGCTGATCAACCGTCGTCACGAGGCAACTTTAACCCGCTGTCAAGCCAATGCCTTAACGGCCGTTCAGGATTTTTCAGGCCGAGCCGCCTCCTGGGCTTCCTGGTAGATCTTTTCGGCCAATTCCCAGCCCCGGGCGTCGGATGCCATGCCGGCCAGCAGGTCACGCAGGTGGGCCTCGGCCGCGGCCGGATCACCCGAGCGCAGCAGGGCCTCGCCGAGCATGCCGTCCAGGTGATCGGCGTCGTCGGTGGCGCCGATCGCGCGCAGCCGGGCCGGCGCATCCCGCACGATCGGCAGCGCCTCGGCATACCGCCCGCGGGACATCAGGACCCGGGACTGCTCGAACCTGGTCAGGTTGTGCTGCCAGATCGCGTTCGGTTCGGCGGCGAGCTCGGCCGGCAACGCGGCGAACCGCTCCACCGCCAGCCCGAACGCCTCGGTCGCGGCCTCCGGCTCGTCCGCGTAATGCAGCGCCGAGACCCGGCGGCGCAGCGTGCGCAGCTCACCGATCAGGTCACCGGCCTCGTGCAGCGCCGCACCGGCGGCCGCGAAGGCCTCGGCCGCCTCGGCGTCCCGATCGAGGTCGAAGAGCAGGTCACCCGCCTCCTCGCCGATCTGACCGCGACCGGCCGGGTTGCCGGCCAGGCGCTCGATCAGCTCGCGGTAACGGTTCACCGCGCCGGCCGTGTCACCGATCTCGCGGTACTGCTTGGCGAGCATGAAGCGGGCGTTGTCCGCCATCTCGCCGTCGCCCAGCTCGTCGAAGACGATCAGGGCTTCCTCGGCCACCTCGGCCGCCTCGATCGGGCGGCCGGCCATCGCGTACGCCCCGGCCAGCTCCCATCGCGCGTAGGCGCCGCCCTGGGTCAGATCCTGCTCGGCGCAGAGCGCGACCGCCTCGACCAGGTCGTCGATCGCATCGCCGGCCCGGTCCAGCCGCTTGAACACGTTGCCCCGGCCGATCCGGGCCGGCAGCTGCTCCTCGGCCACGCCGGTGCCGATCGCCGTGGTGAACGCCGCGACCCTCTCGAGAAGGTCATCCGCGAGGTGCCCGAACAGATTGGCGACGTCGGCGAGCCGGTCGGCCGGGCCGTGCGCCCGGTAGAAATCCCAGGCGACCCGGGCCGCGGCCAGCGCACCCTCGTTGTCCTCGGCGTTGGCCAGGATGCGGGCGCGCAGGGCAGAGTGCCGGGCGATAATCCGGGGGTCGCCGGTCTGCGCCGCGTAATCGTCGGCGCGGTTCCGGGCCTCGACCGCCTCGGCCGGCTCGTCCTGCAGGGTGAGCAGAACGGAGAGACGGGACCAGGCGTTCGCCCGCTCGGCCGCGCCGCCGTGCTTCTCCTGGTGATCCACGTCCGCGCGGATCGGCCCCGGGTCGACGTCGCCGTCGTGCGCGCGATCCAGCGCGGCCCGGGCCCGCTGCACGCTCGCCTCACCAGCGGCGCCGGCCGCCTCGAACAGGGCGGCCGCCTCGTCCCACTTCCGGGCACCGGCGTCGTCGTCGGGGGCGCTGAGCCGGGTGCCGGTCAGCGCGGCGAACCTCGCCGCGAGCAGCGGATCGGACAACTCGCCGAAACGCTCCGCGATCGCGTCCAGGGTCGCGGCCATCGCCGCTTCCTGCTCCTGGTGGAACTGCTCGTCGGCGATTTCGAGCAGCTCGGCCGGGCTCGCGATGGCCGGGACTTCGGCGACCGGCTCCGGGGTGGCCTTTTCCGGCCGGGCCTTGCGGGCAGTTGGGGAAAGCGGGATGTCGATCCCGTACGGCTCCTCGGCGATCACCTCGGCAATCAGCCGGCTCTGATAGTCGTTGCCGTTCCGTGCGTCGAACCGGGCCGCGATCGCGGCGGCCCGGTCGGCCATCTCGGTGGCCAGCTCGGCGACCGAGATCTCGTCCTGGCCCTGGCGGCGCACGGTCAGCTCGCCGTGGCCGAGCTCGGTGAGCCGGCGCAGCAGCATCGCCGAGTCGGCCGCGAAGTGCATCTCGGCGGACGGCGACGGTGCCTTCGCGAGCCAGTCGATGTGCCGCTGCAGCAGCTCCAGCCCGCGGTGCTCGTTGCCGGTGCGGGCGCAGAACGCGATGTGCGAGCCGATGTTCCACAGGTTGGCGATGTTGTCCCGCTCCAGCCGGTACGACCGGCGGTGCGCGTCGGCCGCCTTCTCCAGCTCACCGGTGTGCAGGTAGGCCTGGGTCAGCTGGCGAAGGATGCCCTGCGGCTGCTCGGTACAGGTCAGCTCGCCGGCCAGCACCGGCTCGGCGAGCTCGATCACCTCGGCGTAACGGCCGCGTGAATTGAGGTAGTCGGCGGTGTCGTCCGGGTCGCAGCCGATGCAGTCGGAGAGGCTGTCCCGCGGGGTCGACTGCCATCGCGCATACCACTCGTCGGCCTCGTCGGCGTGGCCGAGATGGTTGGCCACGATGTACCGGTGTTTGTGGACGACCTGCATGCTGTGGCCGCCCTCGCGGTAGCGGCGCTCCATGTCGTCGAGCACCGCGAACGTGCGCGCGAGCGGGATCTCGGGGAACTGCTTCAGCCCGTTGACCATGTATTTGAACTGCCACAACAGGGTGTGCATGTGGCGCTCGTGGTACGGGTTCGGGTTGCGGTCGAAATCGCTCACGCACCAGGAGAAGGTGACGAACGACTTGACGTTCTCCCCGCCGTGGACATAAGAGGTGGTGGCCATCAGCCGGGTGGTGAATGCCAGGTCGGCGTCACCGGCCTGGTCGACCTGACGCAGGATCTGCTCGAGCAGCGCGATCCGGGCCTGCCCGTACGGCAGGTGGACGGCCTGCTGCAGAAGCTCCCACAACTCGTCGGCGGTTTTCATCGCTCCTCCGGGACGGCCCGGTCGAGCAGGCCGATGAATGACGTGGTGAGCAGCGCGGCGTCGGCCGGCCGGATCGGGTGGTGACCGAGCATCAGCGCCTGGCCGTAGAGCGACTCGACGGCGAGGCCGGCCAGGTCGGGGTCGCCGAGTGCGAGCACCCGGCGGATCAGCGGGTTGCGGTGGTTGAGCACCAGCTGCGGCCGCTCCGGCGGGGCGACCTTGGCCAGCGCGTCGAGCACGCCACCCCAGATGTCGTCGGCCTTGTCGCGGCTCTCGGTGAACTCGTCGTGGAACGCCGCCGCGCGGCTGATCAGGTAAAGAGCCGGCATGGTGACCGGGTCGAACGCCCGGATCACCACCTCGCAGCCGAGCTTGTCGAGCCGGCGCTGGGCGGCCGCCAGGAACGGGCGCAGGCGCAGCTCGGTGTCGGCGTCGAGGCCGGTGAAGCGGGTGGTCAGGTCGGTCGGCTCGAGCCGCTCGGCGCGCGCCTCCTGATCCACTGTGGCCAGCCGCTCGATGATGTCGGCGTCGTAGACGTAACCGCCGTTGATCAGGCCGACATCCTGCGCCGCCGCCACCGCGGACAGCTGATGGAACTCGTCGGTGGTGGCCGCATAGCGAATGACGCCGTGCCGCTCGCGGAACTCGGCGAGCGTCACCCGGCCCATGTTGGTCTCCATCGGCCACCACTGCTCGACCAGGCGCAGCATCTCGTCGTCGTGCAGGGCCAGCGCCTTCACGCCGAGGTGGTGCACGCCGAGGAAACGGGCGAGCCGGCGCGGGTCGGTGGCGGCGAGCCGAACCAGCCAGCCGCGCAACTGGTCGGCGATCGCGTCCCGGACGTCGTCGAGCAGGCCGTCCTCGTAGAGGGCCTCGCGGCTCGCCGTCGGGCGCAGCTCGGTGCTGTCGACCACGCAGCGGGCGAAGAACGCCCACTCGGGCAGCAGGCCCTCGATGCTCTCGGCCAGCAGCATCCGCTTCAGGTAGACCCGGTGGCCGCCGCGGGCGGCCGGGTTGACCGCGGTGGGCAGCACGAACGCGGCACCGGTCAGGCCGGCCTCGGGCACGTTCAGCTCGATCACGTCGAACGGGGTGAACCCGAAGACGCGCCGGCAGTAGTCCTCGCGGTCCGCCTTCCAGGGCAGCTCGCCGCTGGTCACCCGGACGCCGTCGACCTCCACGGTGACCGGCAGCAGGGAACCGTAGAGCTCGGCGAGTTCCGTCACCGTCGTACCGCTCAACAGGGTCTCGACGCCGCGCCGCGGCAGCAGGGTGACCGTGGTGCCCGGCTCGCGCTCCGCGCCCGGTTTCACCTCGTAGCGACCGTCGGAGTAACCCGTCCACAGCACCGGGGGAGCGCCGGCCCGTTTGGTGTGCACCCGGATCTCGTCGGCCACCAGGAAACAGGAGAGCAGGCCGATGCCGAACTGGCCGAGGAACTCGTGCCGCGCGAAGCCCAGCTCGTCCCGCTTCGAGCTGCGGCCGATCGTGGCCAGCAGCTCGTGCACCTGCGCCTCGGTCAGGCCGATGCCGTTGTCGGTGATGCGCAGCGCGTCCGCGCCGGTGGTGATCTCGACGCGGCCGTCTTCCGATCCGGTCGCGGTGATCGCATCCACCGCGTTCTGCAGCAGCTCACGGACGTAGACGCGGGGGCTCGCGTAAAGGTGGTGACTCAGCAGGTCGACGATGCCCCGTAGATCGACCTGGAAGGTGTTGCTCACGGGCGAGAAAGCTACCGGGTCCCCCTGACAGATTTCTCGCCCGTTCCCAAACTCGCCTCGCCCGTTCCCGAACTCGGTTAGCTCAGTCCGCCCGGCTCCGCGCCGCGGGCAATCGGGGCGCGAACCAGATTGCCCCATTCGGTCCAGGAGCCGTCGTAGTTCCGGACCTGCGGGTATCCCAACAGGTGGTGCAGGACGAACCAGGTGTGACTCGACCGCTCGCCGATGCGGCAGTAGGCGATGATGTCGTCGCCCGACTCCAGCCCCAGCTCATCCTGGTAGATCTTGGTGAGCTCGTCGGCCGGCTTGAACGTGCCGTCCTCGTTCGCCGCCGACTTCCACGGCTTGCTCACCGCGCCCGGGATGTGCCCGCCACGCAGCGCACCCTCCTGCGGGTACGCCGCCATGTGGGTCAGCTCGCCGGTGTATTCCTGCGGGGAGCGCACGTCGACCAGTGGCCGGCCGCTGGCGATGTGCCCCATGACCTGATCACGGAAGGCCCGGATCGCGGCGTCGTTGCGCACCGGCACCGGGTAGTCGGCCTTGGCGCGCGACGTCTTGTCCCTGGTCACCGAGCGGCCTTCGGCCACCCACTTCTGCCGGCCGCCATCCAGCAGGCGGACGTCACGGTGCCCGAAGAGACTGAAGACCCAGAGTGCGTACGCCGCCCACCAGTTGAAATTGTCGCCGTAGAAGACGATCGTGTCGTCCCGGCCGATGCCCTTGGCCTCGCACATCGCCGCGAACGCGGCCGGGTCGAGGTAATCGCGGGTGACCTGATCGTTCAGCTCGAGGTGCCAGTCGACCTTGACCGCACCCGGGATGTGCCCGGTGTCGTAGAGCAGCACGTCCTCGTCCGACTCGACCACCACCAGGCCGGGCGTGTCGAGGTTGGCGGCCAGCCACTCGGTCGTGACCAGCCGATCGGGGTGCGCGTACGCCTGCAGGGCGGACGCTGGATCGTTCGCAACGGACATAGTTGCCACGCTAGACCTTCATGACTATTCGATCGGGGCCAAATCCGGCCGCTTCGCGGTGATGAGATCGCCGCTGGAGTGGCCGAGCAGGTGCCGGCTCACCCAGGGCATCAGGTGCTCGCGCGCCCAGCGCAGGTCGGCGCCGCGGGCCATCAGCCACGGGGTCGGCTCCGGCACCGGCGGCACCAGCAGCCACTCGTCGTCGACGCCGACGCCGAGGGCGCTGAGCACGTGCGCGGCGACCCGGCGGTGACCGCGGGCGGAGAGATGCAGCCGGTCCGGCGCCCACAGGTGCGGGTGCCGGAAGGCCTCGTCGCCGAACAGGTCGATGACGAAAGCCCCATGCTTCTCGCCGATCATGGTGGCACCGTCGTTGAGCACCGCGGCGCGCGGTCCGACGATGCGCTGGCCCGGCAGGTGCGCGGTGACGTCGGCGAAGCGGAAGAGGATCACGTCGGCACCGGTGGCGCGGATCCGTTCGACCGCCTTGTCGAGCCGGGCGACCAGCGCATGCGCGTCGACCCGGGGGCGCAGGGCATCATTGCCGCCGCCCGCGATGCTGACCAGCCCGGGCGCCATGGCCAGGGTCGGATCGAGCTGCTCGTCGATGATCTGGGTGAGGAGTTTGCCGCGGATCGCGAGATTGGCATACCCGAAGTCGGGGCCTGAATCGACCGCCAGACGCGCGGCGACCAGGTCGGCCCATCCGCGGAACGTGCCGTTGGGGTATGCGTCGCTCATACCCTCCGTGAAGCTGTCCCCCATTGCTGCGAAGCTGCGCCAGGGCATTTGGCCGCCTCCTTAACGTACCTTCAGCTCTTGTTGCGGGGACAGTTTTCCACTTAGCAGGCACCAATCCCAGAGTGACGATGGCGACACTCCGAATATTGGGTGCTTATGTCGCACTCGCTCTCTACGCTGCTCCGCATGCTCCTGCGAATGTCCACGTTGCTTCTGAAGACCCTGCGTGAGGAGCCGGCCGAGGCGGAGGTGCCGAGTCATCGGCTGCTGCTGCGCGCCGGTTATGTCCGCCGTGCGGCCCCCGGCGGTTACACGTGGCTCCCGCTCGGCAAGCTCGTCCTCGACCGGATCACCGCGGTGGTCCGGGAGGAGATGACCGGCATCGGCGGCCAGGAGGTCGCGTTCCCGGCACTGCTGCCCCGCGAACCGTACGAGGTGAGCAACCGCTGGACGGAGTACGGCGACGACATCTTCACGCTGCAGGACCGGCGCGGTGCCGACTACCTTCTCGCGCCCACCCACGAGGAGATGTTCACCCTGCTCGTGCAGGACATGACCAGCTCCTACCGCGATTTCCCGCTGGTGCTCTTCCAGGTGCAGACGAAGTTCCGGGACGAGGCACGGCCACGGGCCGGCCTGCTGCGCGGCCGCGAGTTCCTGATGAAGGACGCGTATTCGTTCACCCTCACCGACGAGGGCCTGACCGAGGTGTACGCCGAGGTCCGCGCGGCCTACCAGCGTGTCTTCGACCGGATCGGGCTGTCCCACACGATCGTCTCGGCGATGTCGGGGGCGATGGGCGGCTCCGCCTCGGAGGAGTTCCTGGCCGAGGCCGAGGTGGGCGAGGACACCTTCGTCGGGTGCACGACCTGCTCGTACGCGGCCAACACGGAAGCCGTGACCACCCCGGCCCCGGCCGCCAGGGCGATCCCGGCCGGGTCGCTGTCGGTGCACGACACCCCGGAGACCCCGACCATCGCCTCGCTGGTCGACCTGGCCAACACCCGGCAGCTCGGCGGGCGCACCGACTGGACGGCCGCCGACACGCTGAAGAACGTGGTGGTCACCGTCCGGCACCCGGGCCGGGACGACGAGCTGCTGGTGATCGGCGTGCCCGGCGACCGCGAGGTGGACCTGAAGCGCCTCGACGCCGCGCTCGCCCCGGCCACCGCTGCCCTCTTCGACGACTTCGATTCCCGGCCCGACCTGGTCAAGGGCTACATCGGCCCGCAGGACATCAAGGTGCGCTACCTGGCCGACCCTCGGGTCGCCCCCGGCACGGCCTGGCTGACCGGCGCGAACGAGCCCGGCCGGCACGCGGTCGACGTGGTGGCCGGGCGCGACTTCACCCCGGACGGCACGATCGAGGCGGCCGAGGTGCGCGCCGGCGACCCGTGCCCGTCCTGCGGCGCCGGCAGCCTGACCATCCGGCGCGGCATCGAGATCGGGCACATCTTCCAGCTGGGCCGCCGTTACACCGACGCGTTCAAGGTCGACGTGCTGGGTGCGGACGGAAAGCCGGTCCGCCCGACCATGGGCTCGTACGGGATCGGGGTCTCCCGCGCGGTCGCGGCGATCGCCGAGCAGCACCACGACGACCGTGGTCTGCTCTGGCCGGACGAGGTCGCCCCGGCCGACGTGCACATCGTCGCGGCCGGCAAGGACGGCCAGGTCGAGGCCGCCCTGGAGCTGGCCCGGACGCTGGTCGAGGCCGGTCTGCGAGTGCTGGTCGACGACCGGCCGCAGCTGTCCGCCGGGGTGAAGTTCACCGATGCCGAGCTGATCGGTATCGCCCGCGCGGTCGTGGTGGGCCGCCGGCTGGGCGAGGGGATGGTGGAATTCCGCAACCGGCGTACCGGCGAGCGCGGCGACGTGCCGATCGCGGACATTCAGCGTGTAATCACGGATGCACTCGGGTAACTCAATCCACACGGGAGGTGCACCATGGCGAAGGTCTCGGTCGCTGATGTGATGACCCGGCAGGTGGTCTACCTGCCGGAGGCTACGACGCTCGACGAGGCCGCGCAGGCGATGCGCGACCAGGGCATCGGCGATGTGGTGGTGACGAGCGGGCCGACCATGGTGGGTCTGGTCACCGACCGCGACATCGTGATCCGGGCGATCGCCGAAAACCGGATCCCGACGCAGACGACGCTCGGCTCGATCACCTCGCACGAGCTGATCATGGTGGAGCAGTCGGCCACTGTGGAGGAGGCGGTGCAGGCCATGCGCGAGCGCGGGGTCCGCCGCCTGCTGGTCTGCGACTCCGACCGCAACGTCGTCGGCATCATCAGCCTGAGTGACGTCGCCCTCCTGCCGACCGCGACCCCCGCCTGAAACGGCTGGGTATCGTCGACGGGGTGAGCGACATGCCCCCGAAGCTGGCCGAGATCGTCGACGAGTTCGCCTCGGCACCCCGCGAGCTCGTGCTGGAGATGCTTCTCGAGTTCGCCGACGCCATGCCGCCGCTGCCCGCCGATCTGGCCGGGCACGACGGCATGGAACAGGTGCCGGAGTGCCAGACCCAGTTCTTCCTGAAGGCGACGGTCCGGCCGGACGAGACGGTGGAGGTCTGGTTCGACTGCCCGCCGGAGGCGCCCACCACCCGGGCCTTCGCCGGCATCCTGGCCGAGGGCCTGGCGGGCGCGACGGCGGCCGAGATCATCGCGGTTCCGGATGATCTCTATGCCCGGATGGGCCTGGCCCAGGCGATCAGCCCGCTGCGCATCCGCGGCGGGTCGGCGATCCTCGCCCGGCTCAAGCGCCAGGTCGCCGCGCAGTCTGCCTAGGGGGTCGTCGTGGATATTCAGGTCTGGTCCGACGTCATCTGCCCGTGGTGCTACCTCGGCAAGAAGCGGCTGGAGACGGCCATCGCCGAATTCCCCGGCGACGTGACCGTGACGTTCCGCGCGTACCAGCTGGACCCGACGGCGGTGCCGCAGCCGATGCCGATCAAGCACGCGCTCGCCGCCAAGCTCGGCGGTTGGGAGCGGGCCGAGGAGATGTTCGCGCACGTCACCTCGGTCGCGGCCGGCGACGGCCTGCGGCTCGACTTCGACCGGGCGATCGCGGCCAACACGTTCGACAGCCACCGGCTGATCGCCTGGGCGGCCGGCCAGGACCGGCAGGCCGCCATGCTCGACGCGTTGCAGCGGGCGCACTTCGCCGACGGTGTCGACCTGGGTTCGAGGTCCGCGCTCGCCGGGGTCGCCGCCTCGATCGGCCTGGACGGCGCGGCCGCCCTGACCTACCTCGAGTCCGAGGCCGGCACCGGCGCGGTGCAGACCGACCTTGCCGAGGCTCGCGAGCTCGGCATCACCAGCGTCCCGACCTTCGTGATCGACGGGAAGTACGCGGTGCAGGGCGCCCAGGAAGCGGCCACCCTGCGCACCGCCCTGGAGGAGGTCGCCCGACGGGAAGCCGTCGACATCGGTCAATGAGGTTTCACGTGGAACATCATCGACGACCTTAGACGGGTTTGGCGAGGCCCTCGATGACAACCGCGCCGGGCAGGGCGCCGAGCGCCGGGCCGGCCACGGCGATCTTGCTGTGCCGCACGCCGGAACCGACGATCACGTGCGGGGTCGCGACGACCCGGCTGTCGACCAGGATCGGCCACTCGGCGGGCAGGCCGATCGGGGTGATGCCGCCGTACTCCATGCCGGTCAGGCGGACCGCCTCGTCCATCGGGGCGAAGCTGCACTTGCGCACGTCGAGGTGGCGGCGAACCGCGCCGTTCACGTCGGCCCGGGTGGTGGCGAGGACGATGCAGGCCGCGTACCTGGTCTCGCCGTCGCGCTTGCCGGCCACGATCACGCAGTTCGCCGAGACGTCCAGGCCCACCCCGTACGCCTCGCAGAACGCGGCGGTGTCGGCCAGGCCGGCATCGATCGGGGCGACCAGCACATGGTCGCCGTCGATCGGCGCCTCGACCGGCCACACCGCGACGGCCTTGGCCACCGGCGGGGCGAGCAGGTCGGGGCGGGACTGGGCGGGCTCGAGCTGCAGGGTTCCCATCACGCCCGCCATCCTCGCTCAATACTTGGCGGCCAGGTAGTCCCGCCACGTGCGGGTTCCGGCCGGGATCGCCGCCGTGGTCTGGGCTCCGTCCCGGATCGCCCGGGCCATTCTTCCGGGCAGGCGGACCTGCCAGACCGGCCGCTTGCTGCCCTTCGCCGCGAGCCAGGAACGGGCCAGCTCCTCGAAGGTCAGCACCTGCGGTCCGGCGTACTCGGTGGTCTCGCCGGTCGCCGGTCGGGCGATCAACTCGGCGATGCGGTCGGCCACGTCCTCGATCGCCACCGTCTGCAGCTGCCACTTCCCGTCGATGAGCACCGGGCCCAGCCTGCTCAGCCCGGACAGCAGCATCTCGGCGAAATCGTGGAACTGGGCGGCCCGCAGGATCGTGCAGGGGATCCCGCTCGCCTTCACGACCGCCTCGGTGTCCAGCTTCGCCTGGTAGTAGCGGTACGGGACCCGATCGATGCCGTTGATCGAGACATACAGGAAGTGCTCGACCCCGGCCGTCCGGGCCGCCGCCACCAGCCGCCGAGTGCCCTCGACGTCGGTCTGCTGCGGCCGGCCCGGCGACGACGCCAGGTGCACGATCACGGCCACCCCGCGCACCGCCTCCTCCAGCCCGTCCCCGGTCCGCAGGTCGGCCGTCACCCAACCGGTCCGCGCCGACCGGGTCATCGGCCGCACCGCGTACCCCTGCTTCTGCAGCCGCGGGACCACCGCCGACCCCAGCGTGCCGCTCGCTCCGGTGACCAGCACCGTCATGTTCTCGCTCATGCCAATCGGACGATCGGCGCAGCCGGATCGTGACGTGGTTTCGATCACCCGGGATCCTCAGCCCCGGCCCGATCTTGCCGACATTCAGAGGTTGTGGAGGAACGTCGTAGTGCGCGCATCGGGACCGTGAGCGGTCTCGCGCTGCTGGCCGGGGGCACCGCGGTCGCGGCCGTGGCCGGCGGTGCACATTCGGTCTTCGCGACGGTCCTTCTCGGCCTGCTCGCCATCGGCATGGGTCACTCGCTGCTGGTCGAGATCCGTCGCCAGGCCCGCCGGATGACCCGGCAGTGGGCCCGCACCGACACGATCAACGCGATCCTGCTCGGGTGCTGGGCGGAGGCCGCGCTGATCCTGACGATTCTCGAGGCCGGGCCGGTGCCGGTGCGCGCGGTCGGCGGGGTGCTTGCCGCGGCGTACGCCGGAAGCTGTGTTTATTTCGTCACCGAGCGCAGGCGGGCGATCGCCGCCCTGCCCCGCACCGCCGCCGCGGTCACTCCGCTGCCGCACCCCGCGGAGCCGCAGCCGGAGTCCGTCCCGGCGCATCACGCTGCTTGAGCTTGTCGACGTTTGATCTACTGTCGCCGTGCGCCGTCGATCTTTCGCCCTCCTCCTCGCGACCGGTGCGCTCGGTGCCTGCACCTCGCGCAGCACCGGCAGGCCGGCCGTCGCCGCCACCGCGCGGAACGCGGTCGCCGACGACTACCGGTGGTTCACGATGGCGCCCGACTTCGGCGAGGGCTACTGCTTCACCTGGGTGCGCGGTCTCGTCCCGCAGCAGGTGATCAAGCGGCTGGACGGCAAGGAGCTGGAGCGGATCAGCTGGGAGCAGCTGGTCGGGTCGGGTGACGGCCAGCAGCCACCGTCGTTCCAGTATTTTGTGGGCATCGCCCGGGTCGACGACTGGTCGCTGATCGTCGAGGACAACGGCGACCTCGGCGTCACCGACGAGATCGTGCGGCCGCTGTCGGCCGGCACCACGGTGATCGCGCATCAGCGCGGCGCCGACGGGCACGGCCGGTTTCTGCAGGTGTCCGACGGTGCGGTGGTGCTGGACTTCGACCCGATCGCGCCGGCCACGGTGACCACCGAGATGGCGGCGGCCGGCTTCGCGCCCGGGATCGACGCGGACACTTCGATGGCGGCGGCGTTCGCGCTGGCCGAGCGACTCACCGGCGAGGAGATGACCAAGTTGCTGCTGATCACGCGCACCTACCTGCTCACTCGCGTCCGGCCCGGGTCACGAAAGAATCAATAGCCGTTCGGTTGTTGCAGCGGCACCACCCGTGCCGCCAACATTCACCCGTGACGATGCGCACTTCCGAGCTGCTGAGCATCGGCGAGGCCGCGATCCTGCTGCGATCCTCGCGGCAACACGTCGTCGACCTGTGCTCGCGGGGCCTGTTGCCCTACGTGACCCTCGGCACGCAGCATCGTGTGCGGCGAGCCGACGTGGAGGCGCTGATCCGGCCCGCGCTCTCCCGCCAGCAACTCGAGCAACTCTGGCTGCACCAGGCGATCGCCGGCAAGTTCGTGTCGAACCCGGATGCGCTGCTGGCCGCGGCCACGATCAACCTGCGCCGACTGCGCCGCTTGCACCCGGAGGGCCGCGCCTGGGAGTGGCTGGACCGCTGGCAGGTGGTCCTGGAGAGCGGCCACGAGGCGGTGCTGGACGCGCTGACCTCCTCTTCCGAGTACGCGGTCGACCTCCGCAACACGTCCCCGTTCACCGGCATCCTGTCCGAGGTGGAGCGTCGCACGGTGCTCACCGCCCTGGCCGAGAGCCGGCAGGACCAGGCCCGGCCGATGCCGCCGGAGAAGCTGGAACGCGTCCTGCGCGCAGTGTGAGTCGTCGATCACAAATTTATAAAAGCACCTTATGGAACTCGCCGTCGCGGGCAGATAGTGGATCCGTTCAACCCCGGCCGCCGCCTCTGCGATCTCGCGAAGTCGCAGCGACGACTGGCTGCGCCCCCGGGAGGTTCCATTGACCATCATCACCCCCCACCGCACCACCGCGACCAAGCTGGCCGAGCTTCTCGAGGCCGTGCTGCAGGTGCCGATACCAGTGCGGATCCGGGCCTGGGACGGCTCCACAGCCGGCCCCGCCGACGCACCCACCTTGATCATCCGCACCAAGCGGGCCATGCGCCGCATCCTGTGGCAGCCGAACGAGCTGGGCCTGGCCCGCGCGTTCATAGCCGGCGAGATCGATCTGGAGGGCGACCTCTACGACGCCCTCAACCGCCTCGCCGGCCTGCTGTGGAAGTCGCCCGACATCAAGGATCTGCCGTTCCACACCGTCGCCGGCGACCTGCTGCGGCTCGGCGTGCTCGGCACCCAGCCCAAGCCGCCGCCGGAGGAGATGCAGGTCACCGGCTCGCGGCACAGCAAACTCCGCGACCGGCAGGCGGTCAGCCAGCACTACGACGTGGGCAACGACTTCTACCGGATCGTGCTCGGCGAGAGCATGGTCTACTCCTGCGCCTACTGGGCGTCCGACGAGCCCGGCTACCGCCTCGCCGACGCGCCGGGTTACCGCCTCGCCGACGCGCAGCGGGACAAGCTCGACCTGATCTGCCGCAAGCTTGATCTCAAACCCGGCATGCGCCTGCTCGACGTCGGGTGCGGCTGGGGGAGCCTCGCGGTGCACGCCGCCCGCAACTACGGCGTGCAGGTGCTGGGCATCACGCTCTCCACCGAACAGGCCGAGTACGCCCGCAAGCAGGTGGCCGAGGCCGGCCTCACCGACCAGGTGGAGATCCGCATCCAGGACTACCGCGACCTGGACGACGGCCCGTTCGACGCGATCTCCAGTGTCGGGATGGCCGAGCACGTCGGCACCGGGCCCTACCGGGCGTACGCGGAGATCCTGCACGCCCAGCTCAAGCCGGGCGGCCGCCTGCTCAACCACCAGATCTCCCGGCTGCATCTGCCGCCGAAGGCGGCCCATCAGCAGCGTTCCTTCATCGACGCGTACGTCTTCCCGGACGGCGAGCTGGCCCCGGTGGGTACGACGGTCACGCTGCTGGAGGAGGCCGGTTTCGAGGTACGCGACGTGCACGCGCTCCGTGAGCACTACGCGACGACGCTGCGTGCGTGGGTGGCGAACCTCGAGTCGGACTGGTCCACCGCGGTCCGCCTGACCAGCCCCGGCCGGGCACGGGTGTGGCGGCTCTACATGGCCGCCTCGGCGCTGGCGTTCGAGCGCGGCCATATCGGGATCAATCAGGTGCTGGCCGTGAAGACACACCGCAACGGCGACAGTGAGATGCCCGCCACACGCGCGGGTTTCGCGGCCTGACCCGAACCGCCGTGGTGCCCCGTCACCTGCCCCGATGGGGCATCACGGCTCATCCCCGAGTGTCCATTTCGGTCGGTGAGTTGCCGCTTAGCACCCGATAGCTCCGGAAGTTATCCACAGCCCTTGAGCGGCAAAGCTTTCATCCGGTTAGCCTGCGACTCGTGAGCGAACGAAAACGGGCCGCCGCCGTGATCGTGCGTGACGGCCGAGTCCTGATGGTGCACGAGCGAAGCCGAAGATCCGGCGGCGGTGAGTGGTGGACCCTGCCGGGTGGTGGGGTGGAGCCGGGTGAGACCACCGAGGAGGCCTTGCGTCGCGAGGTCTTCGAGGAAACCGGCCTTATCGTCAGCAAGGCCCGTTATGTCCTGGAAATGCCGTACCCGTCCGGCATGACCTCGGTCTACTCGGTCACGGTGGTCGACGGTGAGCCCCGCCCCGGCCCCGACGACGGCATCGGCCCCGAGCCCTTGGGCCTCGACTGGCTCCCGGCCCCCGAGCTCCCGACCGAGTCCTCCCACGGCGTCCCGATCCCACCCTTGATCGTGGTCCTGCCCACCTGACAACCGGCGAGCCCCGCCCGAGGGCCGGCGAGCGTCCCACTCGTTTGTGACACCCAGGAGTCCGCTGGACCGAATCAGCCGTCCAGTCGACCCCAAAGCGTCCGGTAGTCGCTTCACCCTCGGTCGGTCCGACCTTTTCCCGACCGAACCGGCACGGACTCGGCCCGCTCGGCCCCGCCCCCGGTCCCATAACTGTCCGTAGCTTATGTGCGAAGCTTCGCGTTCCCGCGACGGAACAAGGCTCGGGACGGAACAAAGGTGGGGGCACAGGTGGCGGTAGGAATCCTCGGAACCGGCTCATACGTACCGGATCGAGTAGTAACCAATGTGGACCTCAACGCCCTGGTGCCGGATGCCGACCCCGAGTGGGTGGCCCGGAAGACCTTGATCGAGGCCCGCCGTTTCGCCGCTCCCCACCAGGCAACCTCAGACCTGGCGGCCCAGGCGGCCAAGGCAGCGTTGAAAAAGGCAGGCGTGGCAGCCGCCGAGATCGACTTCATCGTCGTCTCCACTTCGACCGGCGACTCCCCCCAGCCCCCAACCTCAAACTTGGTCCAAAACCTGATAGGCGCCGACCGAGCAGCCTGCATGGACGTAAACGCAGTCTGCTCCGGCTTCGTATTCGCCCTGAGCGTCGCAAACGGTTTGGTGGCCACAAACCCAGGCGCACTCGTCCTGGTAATCGCCTCCGACATCTACTCGCGAATCCTGGACTTCTCCGACCGCCGGACAGCAGTGCTGTTCGGCGACGGAGCCGGCGCAGCAGTAGTAGGAGCCGTCCCCGAGGGCGATGGCATCCTGGCCCTGGACCTGGCGTCCCAGGGCGAGTCAAGCGACCTGATCTACGTAAAAGCAGGCGGAAGCCGCCTCCCAGCAACGGCAGACACGGTCGCAGACGGCGACCACTACTTCCGAATGAACGGCCGAGGCGTACGCGACTTCGTAGCCGCCGAGGTCCCGCCGGCCCTGGAGGCCCTGCTGACCCGGGCCGAGGTAAAGGCGTCGGACGTAGACCACTTCGTCCCCCACCAGGCAAACGGCATCATGCTCCAGGACTTGGTGGCAGCAGCAGGCTTCGAAAACGCCCAGACCCACTTGACCCTGCAGCAGTACGGCAACGTGGGAAGCGCCTCAGTCCCAGTGACGCTGGACGCCGCAAACGCCAGCGGAGCCCTGAAGCGAGGCGACCTGGTCCTGCTGGCCGGCTTCGGAGGCGGCATGTCCATGGGAACAGCCCTACTCCGCTGGAGCTAAAAGCCAAGAGCTAGAACCAAAAACAGCCCCAGGCAGCGGCCTGGGGCTGTTTCGTATGAAATGTGGAGCCTAGGGGACTTGAACCCCTAACCCCCGCCTTGCAAAGGCGGTGCTCTGCCAGTTGAGCTAAGGCCCCGCTTGCCGAACCAAAATTATCGCAGGTCAGGCGCCGTGGTCGCCTCGTGCCAAAGGGCACGCTCATCGCTGGACGCCTTGACCTTCTTGATGACGAGGGCAGCGGCCCCCACGATCCCAGCAACAATCAGAAGCTTCTTAAGCATGCTGACTCCCCAAACAGACAACGGCAGTGTTGCTGATCGTGTGCCACGGAGGGCGTACACAAGGGCGGAAGAAACCGGAAGCAACAAACCAACCGGAACCAGACCCGCCCAGAGCAACCACCGCACCGCGGGGCTTCCGGGGGCTCGGCCCCCGGAAAAGATATGACGGGTGACCCCCGCCCGCGCTTTCCGCGGGCAGGGGACCCCGTCAGCCGTGGGGCTAGATGGAATCGAACCATCGACCTCAGAGTTATCAGCTCTGCGCTCTAACCGACTGAGCTATAGCCCCGTGCGACCCGAGAAGATTACCGCACTTGCTGTAGGCCACCAAAACGGGGTGGCCTACAGCCGACGCGTCTTGTCAGTCCCGCTCCGCGAGGGTCAACTCGACCCCGCCGACGAGGTCGGCACACACGTTGTAGATGAACGCTCCGAGCGTGGCGAGCGCGGTGAACAGGACCACGTTGACCGCGCCGATCAGCATCGACGTGCCGATCACGCCCCAGGCGGTGATCCGGAAGCCGCCGCTGGCCGCTCCGTCGGTGCCGCCGCTGGCGCTGACCAGCTCCTTGAGGCTGTTGTTCACCTCGGTCCAGACGCCCATGGCGTCGAGGGCCAGGTAGAGCACCGAGGTGGCGACGACCACGACGATGAACAGCACCACGGAGACGGCGAACGAGAACTTCATGACGGACCAGGGGTCGATCCGCTTGAGGTTCAGCCGGGCCCGGCGCGGGCCGCGCGCGGCCGCTCCGGTGACCGTGGACCGGGCGGACCGGACGGCTTCGGTGACCCGGGCCGCACCGACAGCTGCGCTGCCGGTGGTGGAGCCGGGACCGCCGGGCCGTTTGGTCGCGCCGGTGCTGCTGCCGGGCTGGTTGGGCGCCCCCTGCGGCGGGCCGGCCGGGCGCTGTGGCGCCGTCGGCGGTGCCGCGGCCGGACGCGCCTGTGGCGCCGCGCCCGGCAGGGTGCCCTTGCCCTTGGTGACGACGGGCACGGTCGCGGAGCCCTTGGCCACGGAGGGGCCGCCGGGGCGCTTCCCGTCGGACGTTCCGTCACCGTCGGCCGGCGGCTCGCTCGGGGGCGGGGTCATGCCCGGCGCCCGAGTGAACTTCGGCGGGGACGACGCTTCGGCGGGGACCGCGGTGCGCCCCGCGGCATCGCGCCCGTTCGCGGCGGCGCCGTCTTTCTTGGCCGCCCCGTCCGGCGTCGCTGAGCCCCCCGAGCCCCCCGACTTCGCCTGTGTCTCCGGCATCAACTAGTCCTGTTCGTCAGGCTCGTCGGCATTGCGAGCAAGCGCCACGATGGTTACACCTTCAGGGAGGTCCATCAGCTTGACCCCCATTGTGTTCCGATCCCGTGTGCGCCGTACAGGCTTCACGGGAGTCCGGATGACACCACCATTGCTGGTGATGGCAAATAGTTCATCCTCCGGGCTGATCACCAGAGCGCCCACTAAACCACCCCGACGCTCGGTGATCTTCGCGGTCAGGACGCCCTTGCCGCCCCGGCCCTGCACCGGATACTCCTCGATCGGCGTGCGCTTTGCATACCCACCGTCGGTGGCGACCAACACATCCATGCCCTCACGAACAACTTCCATCGCAAGAAGCTCATCGTTGTCACCGAACCGCATGCCGATCACGCCGGAGGTGGCCCGGCCCATCGGCCGCAGCGCCTCGTCGGTCGCGTTGAAGCGGATGGCCTGGGCTTTCTTGGAGACGAGCAGAAGATCGTTCTCCGATGCCGCCAGCGCCGCGCCCACCAACTCGTCATCCTCCCGCAGGTTGATGGCGATGATGCCACCGCTGCGGTTGGAGTCAAATTCCTCGAGCCGGGTCTTCTTCACGAGCCCATTCTTGGTGGCGAGCACAAGGTACGGTGCCACGCCGTAATCGGGGATCTGAATGACCTGGGCAATGTGCTCGTCCGGCTGGAAGGCCAGCAGGTTGGCGACGTGCTGGCCCTTGGCTACTCGGGCGGCCTCGGGAAGTTCGTAGGCTTTCGCCCGGTAGACCCGGCCCTTGTTGGTGAAGAACAGCATCCAGTCGTGGGTCGAGATGACGAAGAAGTGCGAGACGATGTCGTCCTGCCGCAGCGTGGCGCCGCTGACGCCCTTGCCGCCGCGCTTCTGCGACCGGTAGAGATCGACCTTCGTGCGCTTCGCGTAACCGGTACGTGTGATGGTCACCACAACGTCTTCCCGCGCGATGAGGTCCTCCATGGAGACCTCGCCGTCAAACGGGATGATCTGCGTTTTCCGGTCATCGCCGAACTTCGTCACGATCTCGGCGAGTTCCTCGGAGATGATCGCGCGCTGCCGCTCCGGCTTGGCCAGGATGTCCTTGAGGTCGGCGATCTCGATCTCGATCTTCGCGAGCTCATCGATGATCTTCTGCCGCTCGAGGGCCGCGAGGCGCCGCAGCTGCATGTCGAGGATCGCGCCGGCCTGGATCTCGTCGACGTCGAGCAGCTGCATGAGGCCCTGCCGCGAGTCCTCGACGGTGGGCGAGCGCCGGATCAGGGCGATCACCTCGTCGAGCATGTCGAGGGCCTTGACCAGGCCGCGCAGGATGTGCGCCCGCTCCTCGGCCTTACGCAGGCGGTAGGCGGTGCGCCGGCGGATGACGTCGATCTGGTGGTCGACGTAGTGCCGGATGAACTGCGCCAGGTTGAGCGTGCGGGGCACGCCGTCGACCAGCGCCAGCATGTTGGCGCCGAACGTCTCCTGCAGCTGGGTGTGCTTGTACAGGTTGTTCAGCACGACCTTCGCGACGGCGTCGCGCTTCAAGACCAGGATCAAGCGCATTCCGGTACGACCGGAGGACTCGTCCCGGATGTCCGCGATGCCGGTGAGCTTGCCTTCCTTGACCAGCTCGGCCACCCGCTCGGCCAGGTTGTCCGGGTTGACCTGGTAGGGCAGTTCGGTGACGACCAGGCACGGCCGGCCGCGGGCATCCTCCTCGACCTCGACGACCGCGCGCATCCGGATCGAACCACGACCGGTGCGGTAGGCGTCCTGGATCGCCTGCTGACCGACGATCAGGCCGCGAGTCGGGAAGTCGGGGCCCTTGACGATCTCCAGCGCCGCTTCGAGCGTGGTGGCCTCGTCCGCCTCGGGGTGATCCAGATACCACTGCACTGCCCCGGCGACCTCGCGCAGGTTGTGCGGCGGGATCTTGGTGGCCATGCCGACGGCGATGCCCTCGGAGCCGTTGACCAGCAGGTTGGGGAAGCGGGCCGGCAGGATCGTCGGCTCTTGCGTACGCCCGTCGTAGTTGTCCTGCATGTCGACGGTGTCTTCGTCGATGTCCCGCAGCATCTCCATCGCCAGCGGCGACAGCTTCGACTCCGTGTACCGCATGGCGGCCGGCGGGTCGTTACCCGGCGAACCGAAGTTGCCGTTGCCGTCGATCAGCGGGTAGCGCAGCGACCAGGGCTGACCCATCCGGACGAGAGCGTCGTAGATCGACGAGTCGCCGTGCGGGTGGTAGTTGCCCATCACGTCGCCGACCACGCGAGCGCACTTCACGTACCCCCGGTCGGGACGGAAGCCGGAGTCGTACATCGCATAAAGAATCTTGCGGTGAACCGGCTTCAGGCCGTCCCGGACGTCGGGCAGCGCTCGGCCCACGATCACGCTCATCGCGTAGTCGAGGTACGACCGCTGCATCTCGACTTCGAGGCCGACGGGCTCGACTCGCTCGGTCACGCCACCGCCGGTCTCCTGGGGAGATTCGTCGCCGGCGGGCGGTTCGGGAGTGTCAGTCACTGTTAACCCTTACTCAAGGTGAAACCAGACAAGCACTACGAAAGTACGCATCTTGCTGTGGATAACACTGTGGAAAGTGGGTGGACGCTGTGGATAGTGCGACGGACAACGGACACCTCCGCTGTCCGTCGCACCTCCGTCAGATGTCCAGGAAGCGGACGTCCTTGGCGTTGCGCTGGATGAACGAACGCCGCGCTTCGACGTCCTCACCCATCAAGACGCTGAACAACTCGTCCGCCGTGGCAGCGTCGTCGAGCGTCACCTGACGCAGCGTGCGCGTCGCCGGGTCCATCGTCGTGTCCCACAGCTCGTGGAAGTTCATCTCGCCGAGACCCTTGAACCGCTGGATGTCGTCGGGCTTGGCGTTCGCCTTCTTCTGCTGGCGCAGCGCGATCAGCCCATCCCGCTCCCGGTCGGAGTAGGCGTACTGCGCGTCGTCACCCCGCTTGTTCCACTTGATCTTGTAGAGCGGCGGCGCGGCCAGGTAGACGTGGCCCAGCTCGACCAGCGGCCGCATGAAGCGGAACAGCAGGGTGAGCAGCAGCGTCTGGATGTGCTGGCCGTCGACGTCGGCGTCGGCCATCAGCACGATCTTGTGATAGCGCAGCTTGGCGACATCGAAGTCCTCGTGGATGCCGGTCCCCAGCGCGGTGATCAGCGACTGGACCTCGTTGTTTTTCAGGACCCGGTCGATCCGGGCCTTCTCCACGTTGAGGATCTTGCCGCGGATCGGCAGGATCGCCTGGATCCGGCTGTTGCGGCCCTGCTTGGCCGAGCCGCCGGCCGAGTCACCCTCGACGATGAACAGCTCCGACTCGCGCGGGTCGGTGGACTGGCAGTCGGCCAGCTTGCCCGGCATCGAGCCGGACTCCAGCAGCGACTTGCGGCGGGCCAGCTTGCGGGCCTGCTGCGCGGCGATCCGGGCCCGGGCCGCCTGCGACGCCTTCGTGATGATCATCTTGGCGTCGGCCGGGTTGCGGTCGAACCAGTCGGCGATCTGCTCGTTGGCGATCTTCTGCACGAAGCTCTTCATGTCGGTGTTGCCGAGCTTCGTCTTGGTCTGGCCCTCGAACTGCGGGTTGGCCAGCTTCACCGAGATGATCGCGGCGAGACCCTCCCGGATGTCCTCGCCGGAGAGCTTCTCGTCGCTCTTGAGGAACTTCTTCTCGGCGCCGTACCGGTTGACGATGCCGGTCAGCGCGGCGCGGAAGCCCTCCTCGTGGGTGCCACCCTCGTGCGTGTTGATCGTGTTGGCGAAGGTGTAGACCGACTCGCCGTACGACTCGTTCCACTGCATCGCGATCTCGAGGGCCATGCCCTCCTCCGGCGACTCCGACTCGAAGCCGATCACCGTCTTGTGGATCGGGGTCTTCGTGTTGTTGAGGTGCCGGACGAAGTCGGCGATGCCGTTCTCATACATGAACGTGACCGCGCGCGGCTTGCCCTCGTCGTCGACCTGGTCGGGACGCTCGTCGCGCAGGTGGATGGTCAGCCTCTTGTTGAGGAAGGCCATCTCCTGGATGCGGCGGTAGATCGTCTGCCAGTCGAAGACGACCGTCTCGAAGATCGTCGGGTCCGGCCAGAACTGCACGGTGGAGCCGGTCTTGTCGGTCGGCTCGCCCTTCTCCAGCGGCCCGGGCTTGGAGGCGTTGTACTTCTGCCGGTAGACGTTGCCGGACTTGTGGATCTCGACGGCCATCCGGGTGGAGAGGGCGTTGACCACGGAGACACCGACGCCGTGCAGGCCGCCGGAGACCGCGTACGCCTTGCCGTCGAACTTGCCGCCGGCGTGCAGCACGGTCAGTGCCACCTCGACGCCGGGCTTCTTCAGCTTGGGGTGGAGGTCGACCGGGAAACCGCGGCCGTTGTCGGTGACCGAGACGCCACCGTCGGCGAGCAGGACCACATCGATGGTGTCGCAGTAACCGGCCAGCGCCTCGTCCACGGCGTTGTCCACAACCTCCCACACCAGGTGGTGGAGACCGCGCTCACCGGTGGAACCGATGTACATACCAGGACGCTTGCGGACTGCTTCGAGGCCTTCGAGCACGGTGATTGAATCGGCACCGTATTCCTGCTTGTTCTCTGCCACCCTCGGCCACTTTCTCGCGCCGAGCCCCGTGAGGGCCCCGCAACGGGGTTGGCGGGTAAGCGACGGACGGCCGGCGGGCAGGGTGGACCACAGATGAGAACCGCGAGGAGAAGCGGACCACCGGTGGAACCGTGCTCGCCGGTCGCCGCGGCTGGCCCGCGGATCGTGATCGGCTGGAAAAACCGCGTAGCGTGACGACGTGCATCGCCCGTGCGAGTTTTCCCGGTCCCGGGCGATTCTACTCCGCTGAAGCGAGTTCATGAGGGTCCGGCACCCCGTCCGGGTGCCTCAGATTGCCGTAGCGCGATCGGAGCCGCTACCTACGTCTCCCCCTACACGGAAGAGGGGCCCACCGCAACGGCAACTGATCCGGCTGCGGATCACCACCGCGCGCCTGCGAGCAAGAGCAGCAACGCGCTGCGACACTGCCTCACAACACCGGGCGTTGGTGTCGTAATCTCGCCCGCGCGGGTCCCCGTGTCGGGGACGGTGCGTGGCCGGACAGCCGCGAGGCAGGTCGAGGAGGGATGGCCCCCATGGCGCATGACAAGGGGCTGGATAACGTCGCGGTGCACTGGCCCCGGACGAACCAGTACTACGACCCGGTGGCGCCTGCCGAATTCGTCGACTTCGGGGCTGTCGCCGACGCCCCCGAGATCGCCGCGCCGACCGGCGCGTTGGCGCTGCACATCGCCAAGACCGGCACGGTGCGGGCAACCGCGTACACCGAGCTGGTCGACCTGCTCCTGGGCCTGGACGGGGTGCTCTACGCGACCGACGCGGCCGCCGAGGACGAGGACCCGGTGATCGATCCGGACGGCTGCGCGTGGATCGCCGGCGGCCTGGAGCGGTTCGTCGAGGGGCACGAGAAGTTCGGCGATCTGGTCACCTTCGACAGCGTGGCCGAGGTGATGCGGATGGCGATCACCCAGGGCCGGCTGGCCGAGCAGCAGCTGCGCTGGCTGGAAAACAGGCTCGCGGCGCTGCGCGACGACGCCGGTAACGCGCCGCACTGGAGCTTCGCCCGATCCGAGCTGGCGATCCTGGCCGGCTTCTACCGCCGGTGCGCCGATCGGGGTTTTGCCGTTTTCGCCGATTACTGAGCAAACGCCCAAACCGGGCGACCGGTCGGTCACCCGTACGTATCGCGGGGCCCCCGCCCCTGCACCCGGCGCGGGCCCTTGCTCCACGACGGCGCCGCCGGGCCGTGGATGTTCAGCTTGGTGACCACGTTGTGGCCGACCTCCTGCGCGATGCTGCGCAGCAGCTTCGCGGCCAGCATCCGCAGCTGGGTCGCCCACGCCGTCGACTCGGCCTCCACCGTCAGCACGCCGGCGTCCAGCTTCACCGGCCGGCTGTGCTTGGCGATGTCGGCGCCGACGACCTTCTCCCACGCGCCGAACACGGTCGCCTCAGCCTTCGGCTTCTCCCAGCCGCGCGCCTTCATCAGCCGCTCCAGCATCGCGCCGAACGGCTGCGGGTCACGAGGGTCCGGACCGGGGCCGGAATAGCCGCGCAGGCGTCGCCCGTCGCCGGAACCCGCCCCGCGCCGGCGCGGGGCCGCGGCCGCCGCCCGCCGCTTGGCCAGCGCCGCGTCGAGCACCGCCCGCGCCAGATCCGGCCCGGAAGCACCCTCAGCGGCCTCCTGCGGCCCGGAACCGGCCTCCTTGGGGGAGGAACCTGCCTCCGGCCCCGCCGACGTCGCAGCGGAGCCAGGAGATCCACGTCGCTGGGCCGGGCGCTTCTCGACCATCGGGCCCTCGTCCGGGAAGTCGTGTGGATGAGCCTGTGGAAAGTCGCCCTGCGGGAAGAACCGCTCGGCCGTCGGGTCGTAGCGGTCGTCGTCGTCACGCGGCACTGGTCACCGTCCCGGTGGTCACGTCGAACCGGGCACCGCGCAGCGCGGCCGGCACGTCCTCCGGAACCGCGCAGGTCACCAGCAGCTGCCCGGCGTCCGCGACCAGGGCGGCCAGCCGGTCCCGGCGGCCGCCGTCGAGCTCGGCGAAGACGTCGTCGAGCACCAGCACCGGCTCGATGCCGTCCGAGCGCAGCAGGTCGTACGCGGCCAGGCGCAGCGCCAGCGCGAACGACCAGGACTCGCCGTGGCTCGCGTAGCCCTTGGCGGGCAGGTCGCCCAGCGCCAGGGTGAGGTCGTCGCGGTGCGGGCCGACCAGGGTCACGCCACGCTCGGTCTCCGCGGTCCGCTTCTCCAGCAGGGCGGCGAGCAGCGCTTCCTGCAGGGCCGGGCGGTCCGGCACGAGCGTGTCGCCCAGGCCGGACGCGTACGCGATCGAGGCGGCCGAGCGGCTCGCCGCCACCGCGTCGTAGGCCTTGGTCAGGTGCGGGCCGAGGGCGGCGACCAGCTCCAGCCGGCCGGCCAGCAGCTCGGCGCCATGATGGGCGAGGTGCTGATCCCAGACCTCCAGGGTGGAGAGGTCCTGGCCACGGGTGCCGCCGACCTTGCGGGTCAGGTACGCCGTACGCAGAAGGGCGTTGCGTTGTTTGATCACCCGGTCGTAGTCGGCACGCACCCCGGCGAAGCGGGGTTGCCGGGCGACCAGCAGGTCGTCGAGGTAGCGCCGGCGGGCGGACGGATCGCCGCGGACCAGCTCCAGATCCTCGGGAGCGAAGAGAACCATCCGCAGGGCGCCGAGCACCTCACGGGGCCGGCGCACCGGCGAGCGGTTGAGCCGGGCGCGGTTCGCCTTGCCGGGAACGATCTCCAACTCGACGAGCAGCTCCCGTCCTTCGTGGACGACCGCGCACCTGATCACGGCCGAGGTGGCACCGGCCCGGACCAGCGGCGCATCGGTGGCCACCCGATGACTGTCCAGAGTGGCCACGTAACCGAGTGCCTCGATCAGGTTGGTCTTGCCCATGCCGTTCTGGCCGACCAGCACCGACACGCCCGGGTCGAGATCGACCGCCACCCGCTCGTAGGAACGGAAGTCGGTCAACTCGACCCGGCGAACGTACACGTCTACTTCAGCTGACGACGGCGTGTCCGCCGAACTGCTGGCGCAGTGCGGCAACAGCCTTCATGGCCGGCGAGTCGGGCTGACGCGACTCGAAACGGGTGAACAGCGACGCGGCGATGACGTGCAGCGGCACCGCCAGGCGGACGGCCTCGTCGACGGTCCACCGGCCCTCGCCGGTGTCCTCGGCGTAGCCCTTGAGCTTGCCCAGCTCGGGGTCGCCGTCGAGGGCCCGGTCGAAGAGGTCGAGCAGCCAGGACTTGACCACACTGCCCTCCCGCCAGCTCTTGAACGCGCCGGGCACGTTGTCCACGTACTCGGATGCCTCGAGCAGCTCCCAGCCCTCGGCGAAGGCCTGCATCATGCCGTACTCGATGCCGTTGTGGACCATCTTGGTGTAGTGACCGGCGCCGACCGGGCCGGCGTGCACGAAGCCGAACTCGCCGGCCGGCTTCAGCGCCTCGAAGATCGGCATCGCCTTGGCGACGTCCGCCTCGGTGCCGCCGACCATCAGGGCGTAGCCGTTCTGGCTGCCCCAGACGCCGCCGGAGACACCGCAGTCCAGGTACCCGATGCCCTTGGCAGCCAGGCGCTCGGACCGCGGGCGGTCGTCGGTGAACTTGGAGTTTCCGCCGTCGATGATCAGGTCGCCCTCGGCGAGGAGCTCGCTGAGCTGGTCGATGGTGCTTTCGGTGATATCGCCGGCCGGGACCATGGTCCAGACCACTCGCGGAGCGGCGAGCTTCTCGACGAGCTCGGCAAGAGAGCTGACGTCCCGCTTGTCCGGGTGGTGGTCGAATCCGACCACCTCGTGCCCCGCAGCGCGGATACGGTCGGCCATGTTGCCGCCCATCCGGCCGAGACCGATAAGGCCAAGCTGCATGGTGTTCCCCCTAGATGTGCGTTTCCCTCAGCCTCAGTATCAGCGAGTTACCCGGATCGGCATGATCAGATAGCGGTAACCGGGCACGATTTCGCCGTTTTCGGTTGCGGGCGAAATCACAGCGGGCTTGAACGCATCGACGAACGACAGCAGCGCATTGGGGGCGCCGAGGTTCTGCAGTCCGTCGATCAGGTACTGCGGGTTGAAGCCGATGGTCAGCGCCTCACCGGTGAAGTTGGCCTCCATCGCCTCGCTGGCCCGCGCCTCCTCCGTCCCACCGGCCTCGACGACCAGACCGTCCTCGCTGAAACTCAGCAGGACCGGGGTGGTGCGCTCGGCCACCAGGGCGACCCGGCGGACCACCTCGACGAGGGCGGCGACACCGACCCTGGCCTCGGCATTGTGGCTCGCCGGGAACAGCGAGCGGACCGGCGGGTAATTGGCGCCGTCGAGCAGGCGACTGGTGGTGCGCCGGGTGCCGCCGGCGAAGCCGATCATGCCTTCCCCGGCGTTGCCCTGCGAGAGGGCGAGCGTGACCGAGCCGCCGAGCGGGCCGAGCGTCTTGGCCGTGTCGTTCAGCGTCTTCGCCGGAACCAGCGAGTTGAGGCTGATGTCCGGGTCGTCGGGGTTCCACTCCATCTCGCGCATGGCCAGGCGGTAGCGGTCGGTGGCGAGCATCGCCATCGACGAGCCGTTCAGCTCGATCCGGACACCGGTCATCATCGGCAGCGTCTCGTCCCGGCCGGCGGCGATGGCCACCTGAGCGACGGCGGCCGCGAAGCCGGCGGCGTCGACCGTGCCGGCACTGGACGGCATCTCCGGCAGCGACGGGTAATCCTCCACCGGCATCGTCGGCAGCGTGAACCGCGCGCTGCCGCACACCAGCTCGAGATGCGCACCGACCGCGGCGATGTCGACCGGCTTGGCCGGCAGTGCCTTGGTGATCTCGGCGAGCAGTCGGCCGGAGACCAGGGCGGCGCCGTCGGCGTCGGCCTGCACTTCCACACTGACCTGGCTGGAAACTTCGTAGTCGAAGCCGGACACCTGCAGTCGGCCGTCGGTGACTCGCAGCATGACGCCGGCGAGGACGGGCACCGAGGGACGACTGGGCAGGCTCTTAGCCGTCCAGGCCACGGCGTCGGCGAGTGCGTCTCGCTCCACCCGGAACTTCATGCTTGTCCTCCGCGTCGCTTTCTTATGTCGGGGGCGTGGACCCCCACGAACTTTAGGGCGCGTGGCAAGCCGGTGCCTCCCCGGGCCTGCCGGTGCGGTTTGCGACAAGCCGCCAGCGGCTCATCCACAACTTCCCCAACGCCGTTGATTGATTTTTGTTCTCTTAGAAAAAACTTCTAGTCGTAGTCATAGGGCCTGTGCACAGTGTGGAGAACTCACGTCCGTGCTGGTCAGCGGGTTATCCACCGGTGATTCACATGTGGGAAACCAGGGTACAAAGCCCGGTCTTCGTCCACAGTCGTCGAGCCGACTCCGGTTGTCCACCGTTGTCCACCGGCTATCCACCGGTTATCCACCGGGTTTGTCCCCCGGACTGTGGACAACGTTGGGACGCTACCGGCTCGTCGTCCCCAGAACCTTCAACAGGAAATCCACACTCGTCCACAGGGTGTGGGTAGCCCGACAACTGTCCGTGTCTGTCCACATCGATTTCCCCAGGTCTTATCCACAGCTGTGCGGAACGCCGCCGAGAGTTGTCCACCGCTGGGGATAAAGGGCTGTGAACTCTGTGAATTAGTGTGGATAACGTTGGCACGACACGGTTGCGTCCCGACGTTGACATCCGGCGCTGAGCGTGGATTTGGGTCGGCCGGCGTTCCGAGGAGGCACTCGCGGGGCGGGCCGAGAGTTATACACAGGCTGTGGGAAAAGGTATGGAAAACCCCAAAACCGGACACCTTCGGGTGACGGGCCCTGTGGGTAACTTTCGCGACACGATTGGCCCGATCTATTTCCGTACGCGTCGGGAAGCGGCCTCGTCGGCCGATGCTCCCGGGTGTGGACCGTCGGCCCGGACTGGGCTCGTGTCGGTCGACCGGGGAGCGACAGCAGCGTGCCGGCCCGCACCGCCCGGAGCGGCTGCACCGGGGCATGCGGCGACGCCTGGCCCGATGTGCGCAGGCGGGTGCCGCGACGGTGCGGTTGTGGACCGGCCGGCGCGTACCCCTAAGAGGGTTTAGGTGTTCTGTTTGATGCGGTTGGTCAGCTCGGCGATCTGGTTGTAGAGCGAGCGCCGCTCGGCCATGTGCTGGCGGATCTTGCGGTCCGCGTGCATGACGGTGGTGTGGTCGCGGCCGCCGAAGGCCTGGCCGATCCGGGGCAGCGAGAGATCGGTCAGCTCGCGGCAGAGGTACATCGCGACCTGCCGGGCATTGACCAGAACCCGGCTGCGGGAATGGCCGCGCAGGTCCTCCAGGCTCACGCCGAAATAGTCGGCGGTGGAGACCATGATCTGGTCGGCGGTGATCTCGGGGCCGGCACCGTCCGGCATGAAGTCGCGCAGGACCTCTTCGGCCAGTGAAAGCTGGACCGGCGATCGGGTCAGGCTGGCGAAAGCTGTCACCCGAATGAGGGCGCCCTCGAGCTCGCGGATCGAGTTGGAGACCCGGCTCGCGATGAATTCGAGGACGTCGTCGGGGGCGTACATCCGTTCCTGGGCGGCCTTCTTCTGGAGGATCGCGATGCGCGTCTCCAGGTCGGGCGGCTGGATGTCGGCGAGCAGACCCCATTCGAAACGGGTCCGCATGCGATCTTCCAACGTGGCCAGTTGCCGCGGGCTGCGGTCGGAACTGATGACGATCTGCTTGTTGGCGTTGTGCAGCGTGTTGAAGGTGTGGAAGAACTCTTCCTGGGTGCGCTCGCGGTTTTCCAGGAACTGGATGTCGTCGATCAGCAGGATGTCGACGTCGCGGTAGCGCCGCTGGAACGCCTGGGTCTTGTCGTCGCGCAGGCTGTTGATGAAGTCGTTGGTGAATTCCTCAGTGGACACGTATCGGACTGATCGCGCGTGCCCGAGGGTCGTCGCGTAGTGACCGATCGCGTGCAGCAGGTGCGTTTTGCCCAGACCGGAGCTGCCGTAGATGAACAGCGGGTTGTAGGCCTTCGCCGGGGATTCGGCGACGGCGACCGCGGCGGCGTGCGCGAACCGGTTGGACGAGCCGATGACGAACGTCTCGAACATGTACTTCGGGTTGAGCCGATTTCCATCGTTCGTGCCGCGCGGATTGCTGGACGGCCGGATGTCGTGCGGGACCCGGCCGGGTCCGTTGTCGCCGCGCATCGGCAGCGCGTCGTCGACCAGGGTCGGCCGATCGTCCGGGCGGCGCGAGTTGTCGCGCATCTGCGAGTCGGATGTCATCCGATGGTGGGGCGCGGTCTGGTTCTGATCGTTGTCCGGTGCGGGACCGCGGCCCTGGGGCGCCGGCTGCATCTGCTCCGTCGGCGGCATCGCCTGCATCGGCGCCGAGTGATGGAGTTGCTGTTGCTGCGGCGGCGGGCCCGGGTCGGCGAAGAGCGCTTCCTGGCCACCGCGGGCGGCGGGCACGTTGCGGTAGCCGGGGGGACCGGGTCGCTGGTTGTCGGCGTACGGGTCGTGGCCGTATGCCGGGATCTGCTCCGGCTGGCGCTGCTGGGGCTCGGCGTAGTGCCGGGGCTGCGGCTCCTCGGTGGGCTGCTCGACCGGGGTGCCGTAGACGGTGCCGGGCAGACCGGTGCCGTCCTCCGGGGGCTTCACGGTGACGGCGACCTGTATCGGCCGGTTGAGCCGGCGGCTCAGCGCCTCGGTGATCGCGGGGCGCAGCCGGGACTCGATCACGTCGCGGGTGAAGGCGTCCGGAACGGCCAGCAGCGCGGTGTCCTCGACGATGGCGCGCAGCTTGGTCAGCTGCAGGTAGGCGCGCTGCTGGGGCGACGAGATCTCGTCGGCCAGCTCGTCGAGCGTCGCCTTCCACACACCGCTCAGGTCAGCCTGATCGGCCACCGCCGCGCCACCCCCATCGCCACCGACCCCCGGTGGACCTTGTCCGGCTTACCGCCTTTACTCCGCCGTCGCCCCATTCGGGCGCTCGACGGTTCCCCCCAATCCAGCACCACATTTAACGTGCTGAGCACGCTCGGCGCCACCGGTTGTCCACAGGTTATCCACAACCTGTGCACTCGTTGGCGGTCGCACCCCGGCCGGACGGTCGGTAAGACTTCCCGGAGCCTGGAACGGCACGGATGAAACAGGCTCACCGTGCCGAACGATTCACCTGCTTGTCCGGTTTTGCTCCGGTACGTCGTGGTATGCACAGAGCGCTGATGACCAGCAAACGGGCACGCTAACAGCGAGGTTGCCGAAGCTACAACTGTCGCACCGCCGGACAAGCGCCCGTTGGCGGGAAAAGATTCACTGGGCGCGCAGAAAGACGAGCTACCGGGTGGTGAGGTCTCGTTCGTCGGCGTGCCGGGACACGATATGGTTGACCGGCATTGCCGCCCTGCGTAGGGTCGAGCGGTTGCTCCGCCGCGTTCTGATAAAGTGGCGTCTTGCAGCCAGATGCCCCCTGAACGTAAGCACGAAGACGGAGTTCTCACGTGAGCAAGCGCACCTACCAGCCGAACAATCGCCGGCGCGCCAAGACCCACGGCTTCCGGCTGCGGATGCGCACCCGTGCCGGTCGTGCCATCCTTTCCGCCCGCCGCAACAAGGGCCGCGGCACGCTGTCGGCCTGAGCCGGCGGCTGTCGGGCCCGGAATGCCCAGGTAGTCATGCTGGCCGCCGCGCAGCGTATGCGGCGCAGCACGGACTTCGCCGCGACGATTCGCGGTGGCCGTCGAGTCGGCCGGGGCACGGTTGTGGTTCATCTGCTTCTCGAGGAGCCGGTGCGAGCCTCCACGGCTTGTGCCGGCTTCGTCGTATCCAAAGCAGTGGGCAACGCCGTGGTCCGTAACAAGGTCCGCCGGCGGCTCCGCCATCTGGTCCGCCCACTGCTGGCTTCACTGCCTGAAGGGTCGTCGCTGGTGGTCCGGGCACTGCCCAAAGCGGCCGAGGCGTCGTTCGACACCCTGGGCACCGATCTCGAGTCCGCGCTGGCGGCGGCCCAGAAACCACGGCGGCCGCGATGAGCGTTCTTGCCCGAGTGCTGACCGCGATGGTCGTCGCGTACCGTCGTTATGTGAGTCCGGCGTTGCCGGCCCGCTGTCGGTTCTATCCCTCGTGCAGCGCGTACGGCCTGGAGGCGCTGGCCAAGCACGGTGCGATCAGAGGGACAGGGCTGACGGTCTGGCGGCTCATGCGCTGCCACCCCTTCCACCCTGGTGGGTACGACCCGGTGCCTGACCCGATCCGTCACCGTCCTGCCGATGTGACTGGAGCTTGAATTGAGCCTCGACTGGATCTACTACGCCATTTCGTGGATCCTTCTGCGCTGGCACGCCCTGTGGGACTCCATCGGGATCCCGGACGACAAGTTCATCGGGACCAACTGGTCCTGGGTTCTGGCGATCGTCTTCCTCGTGGTGACGGTTCGCGTCATCCTTTTCCCGGTCTTCGTCAAGCAGATCAAGAGCCAGCGCGCGATGCAGGCTCTGCAGCCCAAGGTCAAGGCCCTCCAGGAGAAGCACAAGGGTGACCGGGAGACGCTCCAGAAAGAAATGATGGAGCTCTACAAGACCGAGAAGGCCAACCCGCTCATGGGCTGCCTTCCGATGTTCTTGCAGATCCCCGTCTTCCTGGGTCTCTTCCACACGCTGCGCCGGCTCAACCCGTCGAACAGCCAGACCACGCTGTACGGCTGGACCACCGAGCAGTTCCGGGACGCCACCCACGCGTCGCTGTTCAACGCGCCGCTGGCCTCCAAGTTCGGCTCGACCGCGGAAGAGCTCACCGCGCTGCAGGCCAACAGCACCACCGTGAAGGTCATCGCCGGCATCCTGGTCCTGATCATGATGGGCACGACCTACGCGACCAGCCGCCAGATGATCCTCAAGACCGGCTGGGCCGAGGACCCGCAGCAGAAGATGATCCAGCGCCTGATGCTCTACGGCATCCCGCTGTCGCTGCTCGTCTCCGGTTCGCTGTTCCCGATCGGTGTGATCATCTACTGGGTCACGAACAACCTCTTCACCCTGGCGCAGCAGCAGTGGGTGCTCCGCAAGTTCCCGCCGCCGCCGATGGCCGGCAAGACCGGCAGCGCCGCCAAGAGCACCGGTGCCCCGGCCAAGTCGTCTTCCTCGACCGCCACGAAGAGCCCGGTGCAGCCGGCCGGCCGCAGCGGTGGCCTGTTCGGTCGCAACAAGGCGCAGGCCGAGCCGGAGACCCCGGTCGTCGACACCAAGGCGCTCGCCCCGCGGCCCGGTGCCAAACCGGTGAATCCGAAGAAGGGCGCCCGACCAGCGAGTAAACCCAAGGGATGATCGCGGCTCGGGCGCTGATCGGCGCCCGAGCGCACCCCTTGCACAGACTTGCCCGCGGGTGCCGCCGCGGGAAACAGCGGACCGAGCGGGTCCGGCCCGATTGAGTACGGAGATGAGACCGTGACCGACACCAGCACTCCCGAATCTTCGGTCTCCGAAGTGACGTCCTCCGCGGCTTCGGCCGCGGCCTCGGAGGACGACACCGCGGAGACCAAGAAGTCGGAGATCGTCACCTCCGAGAGTGACCTGTTCAAGCAGAGCGAGATCGCCGCCGACTACATCGAAGGCCTGCTGGACATCCTCGACTACGACGGTGACATCGACGAGCTGATATCGGGTGGCCGGCCGATGGTCGAGGTGGTCGGTGGCCGGCTGCAGCCGCTCGTCGGCCAGCGCGGAGCCACGCTGGAGGCTCTGCAGGAACTCACCCGCCTGGCGATCTTCCGGGCGACCGGTACGCCGAGCCGGCTGCTCCTCGACATCGGCGGGTACCGCGCGTCCCGCCGCAAGGAGCTGGCCGCCGTCGCCCGTAACGCCGTCGAGAAGGTCAAGGAGCACGGCGACCCCGTGCGCCTCGAGCCGATGTCGGCGTTCGAGCGCAAGTGCGTGCACGACGTGGTCAACGCGATCAGCGGCGTGCAGAGCGAGTCGGAGGGCGTGGAGCCCAGCCGCCGGATCGTGGTTCGTGCGGCCGACTGACGATGACTGAACCCCGCTACGGCGCGGGAGACCTCGGCCCGGGCGAGTCGTCGCCCGGGCCGTCGTCTTTCCCGGGTCGCCGTTCTCGTCGCCCTATCGCCTTTCCGGGGCGGTCTTCCTCTCCGTTGCCTTCGCCTCCGTCCTCGCCGGTGGTTGTGCCGGACGGGGTCGTGCCTCCGGAGGAGTTTGCTGCGGTGGCCGCGCAAGTTTTCGGGGACCGGCTGGCGCTGGCTTCGGAGTACGCGCGGCTCCTTGTCACCGACGGGGTGGTGCGCGGGCTGATCGGTCCGCGCGAGGCTCCGCGGATCTGGGAGCGCCACCTGGTGAATTGCGCTGTTATGAGCGAAATGATCCCTAACGGAGCTTCTGTTCTGGATGTCGGTTCAGGTGCCGGTTTGCCCGGTATCGTGCTGGCAGTGGCTCGACCGGACCTCACCATCACCCTGGTCGAGCCGCTGGCACGACGCACCGCGTTCCTCACCGAAGCGGTGACTGCTCTCGGCCTCGAGGCGGCCGTCACGGTCGTCCGCGGCCGCGCGGACGAGGTCGTCGGCGGGCCCGCTGCCGGTGCCGATGTCGTCACCGCACGGGCGGTCGCACCGCTCGACCGGTTGGCCGGCTGGTGCCTGCCGCTGGCTCGGGTCGGTGGCCGGTTGCTGGCGCTCAAGGGTTCGTCGGCCGCCGACGAGGCCGACGAGCACCGGGCCGTCATCGCCGAGTTGGGCGGTGGGGAGCCGGTACTGCGGCTTTGCGGGACGGGTCTCATCGACCCACCCGCGACGGTCGTGGAGATCGTCAAGGAGCGAGACGTGGTGCCGGTACGACCTAAGCCGTCCAGCCGGGCGGAAGGTCCGGGGCGCGGTGCCGGTTCGAGGACCGGTGGGCGCGGTTCTGGGCGAGGGAGATCACGGAGGGGATAGATGGCCAAGCGGGGCGCGCGGAAGAGAAACGTCAAGAACCGACGTCCCGATGAGGCCAGGCACGACGGCGACCTTGCCGCCGGTGCGCCGTCTCCGTCTGCCGTCCCTGGGGCGGCGGTGGACGGCCGGGTAAGGGCTCCCGGCGTGCTCGCTGAACGGCGTGAATCCGTCCCCGGTAGCCGGGCGCCGGAACATGGCAATGCGTCGCGGACGGGCTCGTCTGGGCCGGCTTCGGTTCGGCGACCGGCCAGCGGGCCCGCGGCTTGGGACTTGCCGGTGCCGGTCCGTGGGGAGTCGTCCTCTCCTGGGGTGGTATCTGGGCCGGCGGCTCGCCTGGGGGTTGAGCAGGCGGGGTCGGCCGGGGTGGGGAATGTGACGGTGCCGACGCGTACATCTGAGAAGGCCTCCGTGCCGGACGTGCCGTCGATAGAGGGAAGCCCGCGGGTTTTGGGGGGCTTTGGCGGGGAAACGGATGAGGTGGACGCGGCTGGCGAGGCTGCTGCGTTGCGGCTGGTGCCGGGCATGATGGTCTTTGCGACGCCCCCGGTGGATGATCTGTCTACGTTGCACTCGCCTCATCAGGCGGACGGCCGTGGCGGGGCTCGCCCGACGGCCGTAGGCTGGCCGGGCGTCGATAGTGTGGACCGGTCTTCTTCCGCTGGAACGCACGTGTCGCCTACTGACCCGTTCCTCACTAACAGGGATAAAACGGTGCATGAGTTCGGTGTTTCACGTGAAACCGAGTCGCCTATCGGCCCTCGTTGGTCCTCCGGAGTGGGTTTTGACGGGCCTGGTGGTGCCTACCCGCACGATCAGGGCGTGCCGTCGCCGCGGGTAGGAAGCGGATATTTGCCGCAATCCTCTGCGGGGCAGGTCTACGGGACGCCGGCGTCACAGCCCGGTCCGGAAGAACCTCGCCGATCCCCCGCCCCAGCGCCGCGATCGGCGCCGCCGGCTGTTTCGTCAGCGCCGATTCCGGTGTCGGCCGCGCCTGCCGCGGCGGCCGGACCTTCCGCGCCCACCTCCGGCGGCCCGGTGGCGCCGGCCGGTCCCACATTCGGTCCGTCGAGCGTCGCCCTCGACGCTGACGAGCATGTTTCACGTGAAACGCCGGGCCAGGATGAAGACGATCCGCCGCTAGCCATGGAAGCGTTGCGAGCTGTGCAGATCCTCAACCCGAGCGGCGAAATCACTATGCCGCGTCCGGACCACCCGAGGGTGCTCTGCGTCGCGAACCAGAAGGGCGGCGTCGGAAAGACGACCACGACCGTGAACCTCGCGGTCGCCCTGGCGCTGCACGGCAACCGCGTGCTCGTCGTCGACCTCGACCCGCAGGGCAACGCCTCGACCGGTCTCAACGTGCCCCACCACGCAGGCATCCCGGACGTCTACGACTGCCTGATCGACAACGTGCCGCTGTCCGAGGTCGCTCAGCCGGTGGAGGGCATCCCGAACCTCTACTGCGTGCCGGCCACGATCGACCTGGCGGGTGCGGAGATCGAGTTGGTGTCGGTGGTGGCGCGTGAATCCCGGCTGGCCCGGGCGATCGCCGCGCACCCGGAGAAGTTCGACTACGTCTTCATCGACTGCCCGCCGTCGCTCGGTCTGCTGACGGTCAACGCGCTCTGCGCGGCGCAGGAGGTGTTGATCCCGATCCAGTGCGAGTACTACGCGCTGGAGGGTCTGAACCAGCTGATCAACAACATCAACCTGGTCCGGCAGCACCTGAACCCGACGCTGGATGTCTCCACGATCCTGCTGACCATGTACGACCGGCGGACCCGTCTGGCCGACGCCGTCGAGCAGGATGTGCGCAATCACTTCGGCACCAAGGTGCTGAACGCCGTGATCCCCCGGAACGTCCGCGTGTCGGAGGCTCCGAGTTACGGCCAATCCGTGATGACCTACGATCCCGGATCAAGGGGCGCGACCAGCTACTTCGAGGCCGCTCTGGAGATCGCGATGCGTGGCGTCAGCACAGGAGGCACGGCATGAAGAACCGTCCACGGGGCGGGCTGGGCCGCGGCCTGGGCGCGTTGATCCCGACGGCTCCGGCTCCGGCCGTCGAACCGTCTTCGTCGCCGGTCGCGCCCTCACCGGGGCCGATCCCGCCGCCGACGGCGTCCCCGTTCGAGGACAACGTTGTCGCCGCGCCGTCGTCTTCAGGCTCCGCCAATGAGCTGGCGCCGGTTCCCGGCGCTCGTTTCGCTGAGCTGTCGGTCACCGCGATCGAGCCGAACTCCAAGCAGCCCCGGCACGTCTTCGACGAGGAGGCGCTCGAGGAGCTCAAGACCTCGATCACCGAGGTCGGCTTCCTGCAGCCGATCGTGGTGCGGGATCTCGGCGAAGGTCGCTACGAGCTCGTCATGGGTGAGCGTCGGTGGCGGGCTGCGCAGGCGATCGGTCGGGAGACGATCCCGGCCATCGTGCGGGACACGCGCGACGACGCCATGCTGCGGGACGCGCTGCTGGAGAACATCCACCGCGCCAACCTGAATCCGCTTGAAGAAGCCGCCGCCTATCAGCAGTTGCTCGAGGAGTTCGGGGCGACGCACGAGGAGCTGGCTCGGCGGATCGGTCGCAGCCGGCCGCAGATCTCGAACACCATCCGGTTGCTGAACCTGCCGGCTCCGGTGCAGCGTCGGGTCGCTGCCGGTGTGTTGTCGGCCGGGCACGCCCGGGCGCTGCTCGGCCTCGACGACGGCGACGCCCAGGAGAAGCTTGCGCTTCGGATCGTGGCGGAGGGACTTTCGGTACGCGCTACCGAAGAGCTCGTTTCGCTCGCGCTGGCGGACGGACCGGTCAAGAAGGCGTCGCCGACTCGGCGGGCCAAGGTGCACGCACCGGCGCTGAACGAGTTGGCGGAGCGGCTGTCCGATCGGTTCGACACCCGAGTGAAGGTCGACATCGGCCGGAACAAAGGGAAGATCACCATAGAGTTTGCGACCGTCGATGATCTTGAGCGGATAGTCGGGATGATCGGGGTCGAGGAAGAAGGTTCGGGCGCCGCGGAGGAGTGATCTCACTTTTCGGCACTGAGTAAAGGCACGTGACTCGTCACGTGCCTTTCTTGCTGTTTGGAGATGTTTTCTCGCTTTTCTCCGTTTTCGAGCTTTCGCGGCGGTTCGTTGGCCTTTTTGGTTGGTCCAAGACCCAAATCTCGGCCCTCCGAAAACCCCAGGAGAATGGCTCTGACAGAACCTAAACGGGTGCCAGTCCCTGTTTGGTGATGATCTTCATCGAAGTCGCATGTGTGCCGTAAGTATGTTGAGACGTTGTTAAGGAGTAACGGATGGTTGTCGAGAGGCCGGATCCGCCCCGAGATGGTGGCGAGCGAGAGACGCTTCGAGTGTTCCTCGACTTCCATCGGGCGACGCTCACGATGAAATGCGATGGGCTCTCCGATGAGGAACTGCGGTCACGATCGATGCCGCCGTCGACGCTCACACTGCTCGGTTTGGTCCGGCACATGGCCGAGGTCGAACGGACGTGGTTCCGCCGCGTGATCGGCGGCGAGGACGTGCCGCTGGTTTGGTCGGCGTCCGGCGACTTCCAAGCGGCGTACGACGCGGCTTCGTCGACGCGCTCGGAGGCATTCGAGGCTTGGCAGGCCGAGGTGGCCCGGGCGCGGGAGATCGAGGCCGGCGCGCCTTCGCTCGACGTTATGGGTCATCAGCCCCGCTGGGGTGAGGACGTGTCCCTCCGCTTCGTGATGCTCCACATGATCCACGAGTACGCCCGCCACAACGGCCACGCCGACTTCCTACGAGAGGGAATCGACGGCGAGGTCGGAGCCTGACCCGGCCGGCTGCTTCGGACCCTTCGTTGTGGTGGCCTCGGGTCGTGTCGAGGCCGACTTGAGTGGCCAGAATTCCTCTTCCCGGGCCGCTGTGCGGGGTCCCTCGCCGGGCCCGCACGGGTCGACAGCGCATCCTCCGGGCATGGGTTGTGCCGCGCTTCCTTGTTGGCGGCGCTGGCTTGGGTCCTTGTTGGCGGCGCTGGCTTGGGGCAAGCCCAGGGCATTCAGTGGCAATGTTTCACGTGAAACGGCGTGATCCTTGTGGTGTGGTCCGGGTCCTGTTCCGGCCCGACTGGTCGGGTGGGCCCGCCTGAAATCCAGGGGTCGGTCGCGGCCCGGCGTCCCCTTGCCTCCTGGCGGGAGCACCGCCAGGGGGCAGTCGGCCGACCTTCGTTCACTAGGTCTCTCGTTTGGCCAGCACGAGACTTATGCGCAGGACCGCGACTCGATAGCTGGCCGATGAAGCGCCCGTGGGATCGGGACACGTGGTGGTCGACCTCAACGAGGGGGCGGGCGCGGCGTTCAGGCCTACGACTCGACTTCGGTAGACGACGACGCTGGATTCCACTGCCGGTCGGCTCTCTGGGCCGAGTGTCGATGGTCGGCCCCTCTCAGGGATCGGAGGCTGCGAAACGGCTTCCACTCGGCCCCTTGCACAAGAATCAGTCACAAGCAGCGGTGCTCGATCCGAGAACGACGTAGCCGTCTGGCGCATCCTTCGGTCCGCCCCAGCGGGTACCCGAGTGCTACCCAGGCGCCGTTCTCGTCGAGGATCCCGTGCCGCAGTCGGTGCCGGCCGGCGAGCAGACGGAGGGCTCGGCATGAGCCGTGGTGCTGACCGGTTTGAGTGCAGCCGCCCGTGGTCGTCTTTGGTCAGCACAGTCAGACTGGCGGCGGGAAGGAGCGCGATCGTAATCGGCTCCTCAGGACCGCGAAGGCGGAGCCGGCCGGCTCACTGAAGACGAGGCCTGGCGCGTCGTCATAATTCGCCGAGCGGTCGCTCTGGTCGTGCTGCAATCCCGGACAGCCCGCTAGACCATCGCGGGCGACCTCTTCCTGGGCCACCTACCGCTGTGTGGCTTTCCTCCCGGCGGCCCTGGCGGCGCTCCGACCGTGTGGCGCTCCGACCGTGTGGCTGGCGGCATTCCCATCGCGCTGCCTTTCGTCCGCCGCTCTCCCGCGCGGCCTTCCTCTCCTGTGCTTTCTCTGGCGCTCCCGATCCGGTCGGCCTGGCTCCAAGCCGCCGTTCCAGGGTTTGCCCTCAGATGGATGCGCTGGAGCGGAACGGCGCCTTCTCGTGAAGCGACGAGTTTCGGAGGTGCAACGACTGTCCGGGTAACGCGTTCGGCCTGTCATTCAAGCCTCGGCCGTTTCACGTGAAACAGGATCCCCAGCCGTCACGAGCCGAGCCCACCCGCGCCCGGGCCCGTGGCCGACACGGGCACTACCCAAAGACAGGGAGGCCAGTCACCAAGTCGCCCGCGTTCCGAGCCACCAGACATGGCAGATCATCTCGTCGCCGGTCGCCGGTCGCCGGTCGCCGGTCGCCGGTCGCCGGTCGCCGGTCGCCGGTCGCCGGTCGCCGGTCGCCGGTCGCC
>NZ_BOML01000054.1 GCF_016862175.1 Paractinoplanes durhamensis
CCCGCTGCCCGCCGCCCGCTGCCCGCTGCCCGCTGCCCGCTGCCCGCTGCCCGCTGCCCGCTGCCCGCTGCCCGCTGCCCGCTGCCCGCTGCCCGCCGCCCGCCGCCCGCCGCCCGCCGCGTGCTGCCTGCCGGTCGCCAGTCCGCCAAATGGTGGCTTCGAGCCTCTGAAACCGCGAACCGTCTCTAGACCATGCTGATGCTCGAGCACGATCCATCCCATAACAGCCAGCCTCGCGTCCCGTGCTGGCCCGGGACAATGCCCCATGGTCGGTGGAGAGGCACTCCGTGGTGGCGAGCGCTGGTACCGCTACTGGAGCCGGAATGCCGGCGTCGGCCCGAGCTGCCTCAGCTGAAGCGGGATATCCGTGGTTCGCCTGCGACGCCGACTCTGTCGCCGAGCTTCATCGCCGGACTCCGCAGCCTCCCTTTTGCCCGTGCTTAGGGTCGCGGGAGCCGGAGCCGGAGCCGGAGCCGGAGCCGGAGCCGGAGCCGGAGCCGGACCCGGAGCCGGAGCCGGAGCCGGACCCGGAGCCGGAGCCGGACCCGGAGCCGGACCCGGAGCGGCCGTGGAGTGGGTCCGTTTCACGTGAAACGAGGCATCCGAATTTGCCACCCCCAGGCGCCGAATCTGAAGGAATGTTCGTCGCCACGACAGCGACGCCGAGGCCCGCGCCGAGAGTCGCCATCACGGACCTCTGCTGAAGGCCAAGCCGCATGTGCACGAGCCGATTGAATCGCCAGTGCCGCGGATGAGGCTGGGCCCGATCTAGCGCCTACCGCTACCGCCAACGCTCGGGAACGGCGTGACCGCTTACGCGCGAAGCCGCTCGGACACATGCTGCACGAGATTCCTAATGTCGAGCACCGAATCTTCGCCGCAGAAACTGAGGCGATGCTGCGCCGCACCTAGGCTCACAGCGCACCGCCTCCTAAGTCCGCACCGCCCAGACCGACCGGCCGACGGCTGGGCAACAAGCGGCCGTTCTGCAGAAGCGTTCCCGCCGAGTTCCCGATGAGGGCTGCCGTGTGTGCGAGCCCGCCGATGACCTGCGGAGGTCGATGGTCGGCCATAGGGAGTTTTGGCGCCGGCGTGCGAGTACCGCTTGTTTCACGTGAAACGGCCGCCATAATTCGCCGGGAGCCGGGAGCCGGGAGCCGGGAGCCGGGAGCCGGGAGCCGGGAGCCGGGAGCCGGGAGCCGGGAGCCGGGAGCCGGGAGC
>NZ_BOML01000055.1 GCF_016862175.1 Paractinoplanes durhamensis
GCCGGGAGCCGGGAGCCGGGAGCCGGGAGCCGGGAGCCGGGAGCCGGGAGCCGGGAGCCGGGAGCCGGGAGCCGGGAGCCGGGAGCCGGCGTTCCTGAGGCCTCCTCTATTGAAGAAGCGATCACGCGCCACTCTCTGGGGGACGATCGCGAGCTCACCACCGACCTGACTGGGGAAGGGATCGTGAGACGTTGAGCTGCCACCGGAGACCGTCGAGTCGAACCCGTCTCGTCGCACTGCCGCAAGAAAGGAATGGGCGGTGGTCCTCGCTTGAGTTCCGGGGCGAGAATCCGACGGCGATGTTCCCAAGCAGAACCGACCTGACTGTCGCGGTGCCCGGCCGGCGTTATCTCGATCCTTCGGGCATGCGCTAACCGTCGCTGTTCCGGCCGAGGGGCAACTGTTTCCGAGAACGCGCGAGCGGATCCAACGGCGAGAAACAGGCGTCGTCGAGGCTCCGAGGGCCCGCTCGCCGAGCAGCCTTCGAGCGTCGGCCATCTCGTTCGTCTACGACAGAGGATGGGTGACTTGGTCGCTGAGATGACGACGGCTGGCCGAGCGTTCGACCAGCGACCAAGCGCGCGGCTGCCTCTGCTCACTGGGTCGACATCGGCTACAGGAATTGGGACCGGTCAGCAGGATTTGGCCAGGGTTGCCGTCAGCGGCAGTTCAGCAGTCGAGAGTTCGCCTGGCCCAGCGGAAGCGAGCGCCTTGGCTGATCGCCTCCTCGCACCAGAGCCAACTACGTGTCGGCGCCAGTCAGCATCGGCAGGCATCCGAGGTGCCTGCTGCAGACCCGCCAGCATTCTGGACAGTCTGCTCGGCCACGCATCAAGCAATACGAGGAGCCGACTCGCCGGCTGACGAAGCCACCGACAGCCCCGGGAGCCAGGCCCGTGTCATCGCCGCACACTCCTCGCGGCGCAGAGAGCCGATGGCCCGCAGAAGGGCGATCGGGAACAAGACGGTCCGGGCAATGGCGACGGAGGCCGGCTTGCCGACCCATGGCGTCGACTTTCTTCTGCCTCAGCGAGCACGACGAAGAGGCATCCGTTGGCGTCGAAGAGGCCGCCGACATGTGGTGGCCTTCGCGATCCACGGCCCGCGCTCGAGGAAGGCGTTGGCGAGGGAACGAAGGCGATCAGGGCGTGATCTCCTTCCGGACGTCACGGAAGGCGTGGTCGCATGCGGCAGGGCCAATCCCGATTCTTGTCGCGACTATCCGGACTGACCCAGGAGTGGGCCAGGAGATCGAATGGGAGAAGCCGCGGCGCAGTCGCCGAAATGACGGAGTCGAGAATGGGTGGTGCAGCGCCGAGCGCGAGGGCTGCCCCCGAACGGCCTGGCCCCTCCTGAACGTCGGCGAGCCCTCGACGCGAGGAGCGGAGGCATCGGTTGCCTACCAGGCGATGTAACCCGCCGACTGAGTTGAGCATGGATGGTCGCGGAGTTCGGTGTGGAATCCGCGGGCACAGCGCCGTCACTGAGGCGTGGACCGAAGCGACTCGGATGGTCATGCACGACCGGTACGACACGATGATCCACGAGTCATCCGGCCCGGCGGTTATCAGCCTGGCCATACCAGCGCCGGCGGACAACCGGCCGGCCGCCGCGTCAGCATCGACTGGCCTCACGACTCAGTGCACGTCGACCGGATCAACCCCACTAGGTCCGCCGAGGAGGACAGCTCGAACGCGTCGGAGATCATGCGGCTGCTGGGGCATGGGAGGGCGACGGAGGCGAGCTAGCTGCCCGGCACCGCCCTCCGGCCCGTCACGGCCCGACCTCCGGTTCCGGCGGCCACTTGAACGCGAGATGCCTCCTGGGACGCGGGCGCTGACTTGGGCTGCCGGGGATCGGAATCTCGCCGAACGAGCGTGTGGCCAGCGCCGGACGACGACCTCTCTGGCGACGCACGGAAGACGCCGCAGGACTGCCGTCGACGCGCGATCAAGCGAGCCGCTCGCGCACGGCCGAGTGAGCCGCTCGCGCACGGCGAAGTCGAGAGGGCCGACAGAATCTCCGGATCCTGTGACTGCCCGGCGAACGTCGGACGGACGTCCTCGAGGAGCGGATCGCCGGCAGGCATGTTGAGTCGACGCTCTCCGGGCTTGGAGCCGATGTCAGCGCCTGGCCGTTAACCGAGCGGATCCCCGCTGATCGCTCGAAGGATGAAGGCGGCAGTCAGCATTTGAAGAATCCACCAAGGAGGGTGTTTGGCGTCGTTGCAGCTTCAACTGAGCCGAGCTACGCCAACGCGCGAGCCGAGCTACGCCCACCAATGCCGAGCTACGCCCACCAATCTCGAGTGGAGACCTACGCGGAATCAAAGCAAGCCCACGGAGGCCGGTGCGGAATATCCGCCCGCGGTCGACGACCAAAGACTTGGCGGTGAGAACGAACTTGGCTGTAGCGGTGGCCGCGCATCTCCAACTGTGTCGTCTCGGGACGCTAGGTCGGGCGGCATGGACCACAGGATCTCTGGACCGAGACTCGATGCCGTCAACGAGTGAAGGCCTCCGACAGGGAGTGAGCCACTCGGGAACAGCTCGGCACCGACAGGACCTTCCGAGTCCCACACCAGGGTGCTCGACTTTCGTGCCCGCCCGACGGTGGCGGGCGGAACACGTCATCGACGTCGGCTGGCCCACACGGCGTACCACTGGGCGCTATGAGGCGGGTCCAGCGAACAGCAACCGAGGGGTACGGCTCGCCAACGCGGGAGGAAGCACGGCTTCCCGCTACCTCCGATCCCCGAGCGCAGGCCGTTGGCTTATGGTCCCGGTGCGCATCGGAGAGCCGGGTGGGTGCCACGGCCGATGTCGGGCTGACGACTCCGCTCGAGGGCTTCTGCCCAAGGGCCTTCGCGGATGAAAGCTGGCGCCATCGGCATTGGCGGAACGGGCAATCCCACTGGAGCGCGAACGCCGCCGATGCCGCTCGTCGCCGAGGCATCCGATCGCTCCAACTGACCCGCAGGGGCACGCGATCAAATCGATCTCGCCCGTGAAGAATCCATGGCCTAGCAACCGAGGCCGGCCCTGACGATGGCCGGTGCAAAGAGCGGCCAGGCCGTTGGTCAAGTGTCGAACGCCGGGAGCAATCGTCCGCGCCGATCGACCGTGTCGATTACGGGGCTGAGCCGGCGCTTCCCGAGTCGGACCTCCCGGGCTAACTCGGCCCGGTTAGGTAAGCCCGGAAAGCGGTTGGCTTGGTGAAGCAGCGGCTTGGTGAAGCGGCGGCTTGGGAGGCGGGCAGCGTGGGAGGCGGGCGGCGCGAAGGCGGGCGGCGCGAAGGCGGGCGGCCCGACGAAGCGGGCCGATCACCGGCGGGCGTGGCATCCAGCGCCACCAGCGACAGACAGCAATCGTTCTCTCTGAGCAGCCGGCCCATCTGAACGAAGCCAAGCCCGCGACCTCAGCGGAACCCCGGAGCTCCCAGGGCCGACCAGGTCGATGGCCCCGCTGCCAATGGCCAGGTAGGCCCACCTACAGAAACACGACTGAGATTCACTCGCGTTCCATCGGCCCGGCTCAAGCGCCCCCAAACCCGCCTCATATAAGTCCAGACCACTATCCACACCCTGTGCGTAACTCCTGTTGAGAAACCAACAATCTCTGTTTCACGTGAAACGCGGCCGATCCCGATCGCCTCATCCACCGCTTCATCCACAGGCAGTGCAAGCCTGCGACGTCGCGTTTCACGTGAAACGGCGCGGCCTGTGGATAACTTCTGTGGATAACTACTGGAGTACTCCTGTGCCCACATACTGTGATGAGCATCGACGTTGATCTCGTAGTTCGGAGGACTTACGGGGTGTTACTCCACAGGCCAGAAATTGACCCAGGACAGCCGCCCTGGCCTGGGCTAAAGTCCCCTCGTGCCCGACAACTCCGCGCCGCTGCCCGACTTCACGCGTTGGCCCTCATTCCCCTTCGAGGGCGACATGCGGGTCAAACCGCTGGCCGCTCCAGTGGAGGTCGAGCCGCCGCGCAGCGGTGAGGACGCAAGTGACTGCGTCGCCTGCGCCACTCCCGACGATGCGTACATCTGGATCAGCGAACGCTGGCGCGTCCGGGCCATGGATCGCCCCACCGGCCTGCCGATGGTCCTGATCCTCGAGTGCCGCTCCCACCTCGACCTCGGCGACCTCCCCAACCTCCTGGCCGCCGAGCTCGGCGTCATGACGGTCCGCCTCGAGCGCGCGATCCGCTCCCTCGACGGCGTCGCCCGCGTGCACGTCAACCGCTGGGGTGACGGCTCCGCTCACCTGCACCTGTGGTTCCTCGCGCGCCCCTACGGCCGCCTCCAACTCCGCGGCACGTTCCTCTCCCTCTGGGACGACATCCTCCCGGTGATCCCGGAGCAGCAGTGGCGCGAAAACCTCGCCCTGGTCGCCGCATGGCTGGCCGGCTTCGGCGGCGAGGCCATCGCCGAGCCCCCGCACATCCAGTGGGAAGCCCCGTCCACGATCACCTACTCGCCGGCCGCGAACAGCAACGAGCCCTCGCCCAGCACCCCCGAAGAGGAAGACCAGCGACCGGCAACGCTGGGCGACATCGAATCGGCAAAGACCGACTCAACGCCGCCCCCGACGATCGCTGCGGAGAGCGGCGCCATCGACAAACCCACGGCGCAGCCACAGGCAACAACCTAAGACCAAGCGGAACGTACGCGAGTCACCGTCCACAAACGCACGATCCCCGCCCCCAGCTGCTCAAGCCAAGCGAGCACCACGGCAAGCTCACCGCGCGCGATGCCGGCCCGACTCCTGGCCGCCACCAAGCCGATTGAGCCCCGGGGGCGGGAACGCCAAAACCGGTCCGGGACGAGTGACAGCAGCCAGAAAGACCGCCACCCATAAGACTGGCAGCACCGCGCGTCGCGGTGATCTCTCGGCGTTCTCGCCCGCCAGCCGTCTGTAAGCAATCCTTCCCACCGACCAAGCGCCCCACCCCACCCCCCACTCCACCCGCGCCGCGTCTCGCCGATCAACACGATCCGGCCCGGCCGGGAGTGGCAAGCGGCCGGGAGTGGCAAGCGGCCTGGACGGGAAAGCGGGCGGTGTGGCCGGGAGTAGATCGCGTAGCGGGTAGCCGGACATGACTGCCACCCGGCAAGACGCCTGATTGGTGGTCGTGTGGAACAGGTCCAAGCGGGTCAGCGGAACCATGTTCTGTGTCCCCAGCGCCCATCGCGACACGGTCTCCAGCGCGCGGGCGGCGACGCCCTGCTTTCGTGCTTGGGTCGCAGTCCAGTAGCCGACCTCCGCCGCGCCGGCGGCGGTCCCGATCGTCACCGCCACCAGGCCGCACGGCGCACGGTCATCCGCGTCGGCGACCACGGCGAAACTGAACCTTGTCTTGGCGGCCCAACCGGCGGCCTGTAGCTACAGTCACTGCTGGGCCTGGGGCTCGTCGGCGAGCGAAGTGGACAGCCAGCGGCGCAGCTCCGGATCTCGGTGCGCCGCGACCAGCGCAGGCAGGTCGTCGAACCGCCACGGCCGCAGCACCAAGGCGGATCCTTCGCCCGGCACGGACAAGACGATCGTCATGGCCATGCATCCTGCGCGACCCACGCAACCCAACCGGGGAGACCCTGGGCTGAGTGGTGGTTAACGAGCGGCGCTCCTCCTCGGCTCCGGTGCAATCGCAGTTATCGCGCCAGTGCCCATTTCTGGCGCCACCCCGCCCGGCCGTGAAGGGCCGCTGCGGGACGTTCGCGCGGGGCCGCCTCGATACTGTGAACGCCGCCTGCGGTGGCAGATGCATGTTCGGCACGACGACGGGAGCACGGCCCATGACGTACGTACGGCGCTTCGACCACATCGGCATCACGGTCGCGGATCTCGATGTCGTGACCGCCTTCTTCGTGGCGCTCGGGCTGGAGGTCGAAGGGCGGGCGTTCGTCGAGGGCGAGTTCCTGGAGACGGTCTGCGGCATTCCTGACTCGCGCACCGAGATCGTCATGCTGAAGTCGCCCGACGGTGGTGCCCGCCTCGAGCTCGCGCGGTTCGTGCGGCCCGACTCGGTGCCGGGCTCGCCGGCCGCGATGGCCAACGAGCTGGGACTGCGCAACGTGTCGTTCGAGGTCGACGATCTGCAGGGCGCTGTCGACTGGGCCGCGAACGAGGGCTACGGGCTGGTCGGTGGCGTCGGTGAGTACGAGGGTGCTTGGCGGATGGCCTACATCCGGGGGCCGGAGGGGATCATCGTCTCGCTGGCCGAGCGCGTCGGCTGAACGAAGCGACGACGCCCGGCAGCTGAATGGCGCGACGACGCCCGGCAGCTGAATGGCGCGACGACGCCCGGCA
>NZ_BOML01000056.1 GCF_016862175.1 Paractinoplanes durhamensis
GGCTGAACGGCGCGACGACGACCGGCGGTGCTGTCGCGCCGAAGAGCGGTCAGTGGACCGGGGTTTGGGCTACGGCCAAGAAATGGGCGCTTGCGTTGATCAGGTGCGGGTCCTGCTCGGTCAAGCGGGCTCCGCGGATGGCCGCCTCGACCAGGCCGTCGAACGCGGCCATGCCGGCGGTGTCCAGCGCCGCCCACGTCGGGCCCTCGACGCCGTAGACGATCACGTCGTTGACGCCGGCCGTGCGGACCTCGGCCACCAACTCGTCGGCGGTGTGGAAGTGGGACGGCAGGAAACCGACGTGACCGTCGTAGGAGCCGGTCGTCATCACCGCCCGCAGCGAAGGCTCCGCGTCGGCGGTCAGGTTGCCGTCGCTGCCCATCTCCAGCAAGGTCAGGTAGCGGCTGATGCCGGCCGCCACCAGCAGGCCGCCGGGGCGCAGCACGCGGACCGCCTCGGCCAAGGATCGTGCGCGGTCGGCGGACTCGGTCAGGTGGTAGAGCGGGCCCAGCAACATCACCACGTCGGCGGTCCGGTCGGGGGCGTCCAGAGCGCGGGCGTCGCCCAGCTGCGCGGTGACGCCGGGCAACTGGGCGGAGGCTTCCACGTGGGCCGGCACCGGGTCGATCACCTGGACGTCGTGGCCGTCGGCGGCCAGCCATGCGGCGTGCACCCCGGTGGCGCCGCCCACGTCGAGGATGCGCAGCGGCGCGGCGGGCAGGTGGCGTCGGATCAGCTCCTGGGTGCGCAGGAACTCCAGCCGGCCGTGCGGGGAGCGGTGCAGCCTCGTGTCCTCGATGAGGTCGGTGCCGTAGTGCTCGATCAGATCGCCGGTCATCGTGTCCCCTCGATCAGACGCTGGGGCAGGGCAGCCGCGGGCAGTCGCCGCTGCGGTTATCGGTCCTGGCCTGCGGATCACATGGGAGGGAGGCGAGGACCTAAGCCCGTGCCACCGCTCGGGTGACCAGCGTCGCCAGGATGTTGCCCAGGTCGAGGCCGGCTGCTTGGACCGCCAGCGGCAGCAGCGAGGTCTCGGTCATGCCGGGTGAGACGTTGATGCCCAGCACCTGGGGGGATCCGTCGTCGGCGACGATCAGGTCGACCCGGGACAGGTCGCGCAGGCCGAGGGCCTTGTGCGCGGCCAGGGCCGTCTCGGCGACGCGCGCCGCCACCTCCGCGTCGAGGCGGGCGGGAGCGTGCCAGGTGGTCAGGCCGGCCGTGTAGCGGGCCGCGTAGTCGTAGACGCCGTCGCGGGGGACGATCTCCACGATCGGCAGCGCCTCGGGGCCGTTGCCCAGGTCGACTATGGAGACTGCCACATCCTTGCCGGGGACGAACTTCTCGACCAGGGCGGTGGAGTCGTAGGCGAAGCAGCCGACCATCGCCGGCGGGAGGTCGGTGTCTTCCCGGACCACCGCGGCACCGAGGCCGGAGCCACCCTGGGCGGGCTTGACCATCAGCGGCAGGCCGAGGCGGTCGACGATGCGGTCGAGGACCGCCACCGCGCCGAGCTCGGAGAAGCGGTCGTGCGGCAGGGCCACCCAGTCGGGGGTGGGGATGCCGGCCTCGCGGAGCATCGACTTCGCCGACGGCTTGTCCCACGCCAGGCGGGAAGCTCGCGCGTCGCAGCCGACGTAGGGGATGCCGCACAGGTCGAGGACGCCGCGCAGCGAGCCGTCCTCGCCGGTGGCGCCGTGCAGGGCGATGACGACCGCGTCGGGCGGATCCTCCTGCAGGGTCGGCAGCAGGGAGACGTCGGCGTCGCGCATCTCGGCGTGCACGCCGACGGCTTTCAACGCGTCGAGGACGCGGCGGCCGGAGCGCAGGGACACGTCCCGCTCATAGGAGAGGCCACCGGCCAGAACCATTACTCGCACATCGTCACCACTAGCCATGGGAAGGATCATGCCAAGTCGGGGCCGGGCGCGTCGGCGGCGGCATTGCCGCGTCGGCGGTGGTGGGCCTGGCCGGCGGCACCGAAGACGGCGCGCATCGCCAACTCCTGCTCCATGACCCCGGCCAGGCGGCGGACGCCCTCGCGGAGACGCTCGGGGCTGGAGAACGAGAAGTTGAGGCGCATGTTGCCGGTGCCGGTGCCATCGGCGTAGAAGCCGGTGCCGGGAACGTAGGCCACCCGGGCGGCGATGGCGCGCGGCATCATCGCTTTCGAGTCGAGGCCCTCGGGCAGGGTGGCCCAGACGAACAGGCCGCCGGTCGGGTGGGTCCAGGTGGTGCCGGCGGGCATCAGGTCGTGCAGGGCCGACAGGAGGGCGTCGCGGCGCTCCCGGTAGATCTCGCGATACGACTTGACCTGCTCGCGCCACGGCATGGTGGTCAGGTATTGCGTTACCGCGGCCTGGGCGAAGGCGCTCGGGCAGAGCACGTTGGCCTCGCTCATCATGACCAGCTTTTCCCGGACGGCGTGCGGCGCGAGGATCCAGCCGACGCGCAGGCCGGGGGCGAAGGTCTTGGAGAACGTGCTCACGTAGAAGACGCCCTCGCGGCGGCGGGCCCGCAGCGGGAGCGGGGCGTCGCCCTCGAAGGACAACAGGCCGTACGGATCGTCCTCCACCACCAGCAGGCCGGCCCGTTCGCAGATGTCGAGAACCTGCTCGCGGCGTTCCTCCGAGAGGGTGACACCGGCCGGATTTTGGAAGGTCGGGATCGTGTAGAGGAACTTGGCGCGCCGGCCGGAGCGGGCGATCGCGGCGATCGCCTCCTCGAGGGCCGCCGGGATCATGCCGTCGTCGTCCATCGGCACGTGGTGGACCTGGGCCTGGGCGGCCTGGAAGACACCGAGAGCGCCGACGTAGCTGGGACCCTCGGCGAGGACCACGTCGCCCGGGTCGAGGAAGAGCCGGGCCAGGAGGTCGAGTGCCTGCTGGCCGCCGACGGTGACCACCACGTCGTCGGGGGAGGCGCCGTGGATGCCGGAGAGCGCCATCACCTCGCAGATGCGTTCGCGCAGGTCGACGTTGCCCTGGCCGATGCTGTATTGCAAACTGACCGCGCCGTGCTCGGAGCCGAGGCGGCCGAGCATCTCGCCGACCGCGTCGAGCGGGAGGGCGGCGATGTAGGGCGCGCCACCGGCCAGCGACACGACCTCGGGACGACTTGCGACGGCGAAGAGAGCTCGGATCTCCGAGGTGGTCATGCCGCGCACGCGACGTGCGTAGACGTCGGTGTAGTCGTCCTGGGTTGTGCCGGTCATGCGGCTCTCACCTCACCCAAAGCAAAGTCGGAAGTAGGTCGATCGTAGTCGGGGAGGTCGAAGGGGGCCTCAAGTTATCCACAGGGTGGATGGTGGGGGATGCCCGACCTGGGTCCGTTCATGGATTTTGCGGCGTAGGATCCTCCGCGGGGCACGGGCTAGGCACGAGGACAGGACCGTCGCCCGGGACTGGTCGCCTGCCGTGGGGGGATTCCGTGTCGCGTCGCCTGGTCAACCTCACGCTGGACACCCTCGAAGATCTTCCGAGGCCGTGCCGGCAGTGTGTTTTCTGGGAGCTCGACCCGGTCTCCGCAGAGCGCGCATGTGCCTCCGGCGACCCCGGCCTCGAGAAGGAGGCCTGGGTGTCGCAGACCCTGCTGGAGTGGGGATCCTGCGGCAAGCTGGCGTACGTCGACGGCATGCCGGCGGGCTTCGTGATGTATGCGCCGCCCGCCTACGTGCCCCGCTCGATGGCCTTCCCCACGTCCCCGGTGAGCGCCGACGCGGCGCTCCTGATGACCGCGCACGTGGTGGCCGCGTTCGCCGGCGGCGGCCTCGGCCGGATGCTGGTGCAGGGCGTGGCCCGCGATCTGACCAAGCGTGGCGTGAAGGCGATCGAGGCGTTCGGCGACGCGAAGTTCGGCGAGGCCGACGAGGAGCAGAAGACCGGCTGTGTCGCGCCGGTCGACTTCTTCCTCTCGGTCGGCTTCAAGACGGTCCGCCCGCATCCCCGCTTCCCGCGGATGCGGCTCGAGTTGCGCACGGCGCTGTCGTGGAAGTCCGACGTCGAGTACGCGCTGGAGAAGCTCCTCGGCTCGATGAGCCCGGAGACGTTGCTGCGGCCGGTCCGCCCGGCCGCCGCAACGCGCAGCGTGGAGAACTGATCAGGCCTTGTTGGCCAGTGCCACCCGCAGCTGGCGCACGTCGATCGAGCCGGTGGGCACGTCGATCTCGACCGGGTAATACATTCGCTGCACGGCGGCCAGGATCGCCTCGACGATCTGCTCGCGGAACAGCGGGTTGATCAGCCGGTCGCGGTCGGTCGGCGAGGTCAGGTAGCCCAGGTCGACCCGCACGGCCGGCATCTTGGTCAGGCGCAGCAGCTCCCACGTCTTGGCGTGGATGCGGCAGTCCCGCATGCCGGTGCGCACCACGATCTCGCGCTGCACCAGGTTGGCCAGCCGCTCACCGACCGTCGAGCTCAGGCCGCTGCCGGTGCCGTAGTGGTAGGTCGCGACACCGTGCGCCGCCTCGTTCTCGTGGCCGTCGAGGTGCAGCGAGATCAGCAGATCGGCGCCGAGGCTGTTGGCCAGGCCGGCGCGCTCGGCGCCGGACAGCGGGGCGGCCGGCTGCGGACCGCGGGTCAGGTGCACCCGCATGCCGGCCGCGGCGAGCCGGCCCTCCAGCCGGGAGGCCAGGTCGAACACCAGGTCGGCTTCGGTCCAGCGCAGCGGGCCGTCGGGCACCACGACGCCGAGGTCCGCGCCGCCGTGGCCCGGGTCGATCACGATGGTCTTGCCCATCAGGTTGGTGCCGGCCTGCCGGAAGGCCTCGCTCTCGCGAAGCCACTGCGGGCGGCCGCCGACGACCTTGCGGCCGAGCCGGCCCAGTGCCTTCATGGTCTGCGGGCCGCACGAGCCGTCCGGGCTGAGCCCCACCTCGCGCTGGAACTGGGCGACCGCGCGAGCGGTGCGCGGGCCGTAGATCGAGTCGGCGCGACCGGCGTCATACCCCATCTCCAGCATCCGCTCCTGCAGCGTTCGCACGTCCTCGCCGACCAGCGCGTTGGGCACCGAGTGGAACAGCGTGCGGGCACCGAGCCGCCAGCGGGCCGCGTCGAGCGCGCCCCACGTCTCGTCGCCGACCAGGCCGTCGATGCCGATGCCGCGGCTCTGCTGGAAGGCGCGCACCGCCGTATCCATATCTTCGTCGAAGACGTCGGACGCGGTATCGAGGAGTTCCAGTCCGACCAGGATGGATCGGATCTCGGCAACGGCGGGGCCGTTGTCTCCACGTCGGATGGAACGCACGCGCAACTCCCTGAAGAGGAAAGGCAGAACGACTTCGGAGCGTACTCTGCGGCTGCCGCCCGCACCCGTCGGCGAATCCCGCGCGGGGGACGGCAACGCCCCGCACCCTCAGGGATGCGGGGCGTTACGACGACGGGCTCAGAGAGCCGATTCGATGAAGTTGACGAGGGCACTCTTGGGCTTGGCACCGGTCACCGAGTTGACCGGCTCGCCGCCCTTGAAGATGGTCAGCGTGGGCACCGACATCACCCGGTAGGCGCGCGTGGTCTCCGGGTTCTCGTCGATGTTGACGCTGACGATCTGGACCTGGTCGCCCATTTCCTTGGCGATCTCGTTGAGCAGCGGGTCGACCTTCTTGCAGGGCATGCACCAGTCCGCCCAGAAATCCACCAACACCGGCTTGTCGGACTGCAGCACGTCGCTCACGAATGAGGCGTCGGTGACCGCCTTGCCTGCTCCCACTGGGACCCTCCTACAGCTCTACGAATGAGGCGATGAAACGCTCGGCGTCGAGCGCCGCGGCACAACCGGTGCCGGAGGCCGTGATGGCCTGACGATAGGTGTGGTCGACGAGGTCGCCGGCCGCGAACACGCCGGGCACGTTGGTGCGAGTCGACGGCGAGTCGACCTTGACGTAGCCCTCGTCGTCCAGCTCGACCTGGCCCTTGAAGAGCTCGCTGCGCGGGTCGTGCCCGATCGCCACGAACACGCCGGTCACGTCGAGGACCTTGGTCTCGCCGGTCTTCAGGTTTTTCACCCGGGCGCCGACGACCTTGCCGTCGTCGCCGAGGATCTCCTCGACCGCGGAGTCCCACTCGACCTTGATCTTCTCGTTGCTCAGCGCGCGCACCTGCATGACCTTGCTGGCCCGGAACGAGTCGCGCCGGTGCACGATGGTGACCGACTCGGCGAAGCGGGTGAGGAAGGTCGCCTCCTCCATCGCCGAGTCGCCGCCGCCCACCACGATGATGTGCTGGTTGCGGAAGAAGAAGCCGTCACAGGTCGCACACGACGAGACGCCGTGGCCGAGCAGCTCCTGCTCGCCGGGGATGCCGATCGGCCGCCAGGCCGAACCGGTGGCGAGGATCACGGCCCGCGCGAAGTATTCCTTGTCGCCGACCCAGACCGTCTTGAGGCCCTCGGTGCCGGCCTCGGTGGGCTTGTCGCCCAGCTCGACGCGGGTCACGTCGTCGGTGATGAACTCGGCGCCGAACTTCTCGGCCTGCGCACGCATGTTGTCCATCAGCTCGGGACCCATGATCCCGTCCCGGTGACCGGGGAAGTTTTCCACCTCGGTGGTGGTCATCAGCGCGCCACCGGACTGCACGCCCTCGATCACCAGGGGCTTGAGATTGGCCCGGGCCGCGTACAGCGCCGCGGTGTAGCCGGACGGCCCCGAACCGATGATGATCAGATTGCGGACCTCGTCCACTGCCGACTCCTGTCGTCTGTATTCGCCGGGTGGTCTCGGCGACACTGCACGCTGAAACGCCATGCTAGGCACAAGGCATTCCCGCCCGCGCGGGTCGTGGCCGACCTCACCGGGGGTGTCGCTCAGCGTACCGGTGACTTGCCCAGGGTGTCCGCGTCGCCGCCGGTGCCGCACTTCGAACCGGACGCCCACGCCCAGCTGCCGTTCTCGGCGCTGAACCGGACCACGACCGCCGGGGAGCCGTTGAACCGGGCGAAGTCCACCGACTGGGCGTAAATGGCGCCGCCGGAGTTTTCCGCGGCGATCGCGTCGAGGCACTCCTGCAGCGCGGTCGGCTCCCGCAGACGGCTCAACACGTCCCGCTCGGCGACCGAGCTTCCGCCGCTGTCCAGACCGGGAGCGGCCAGGGGCGAATTCTGCGACTCCAGGGCGCCGGACGCCGAATATGACCCCGGCGGAGCGACGACCAGGTTGTCGGCGGAGTAGTCGGTGCCGGAGGAGAGCAGCTGCGGGCCGGCGGGCATCGCGGCGGCGTCCTTCTGGGTCCTGGCCTCGCCGGCGGCGCTGCTCGTGGCGCTGTCGTTCGACGACTCGCGGCCGGCCAGGTAGTCGAGGCCGAAGCCGACGAAGGCGATCACGCCGGCGGCGATGGCGATCGGGGTGGCCCAGCGCAATCTCCGCGACGGGCCGGCCTTGCTGCCGCGCTTCCGCTCGGTTTGCTTTTCTTGCGGTACGCCGTGGCCAGGGTCATCGCGGACCAGGGTCAGGTGGGGCGCCGGGGGTGCGGCCGGCTCGGCGGAGATCGGGGTCGGTGCGGCGATCGAGGAGGCCAGCGCCGCATCCAGCCGGGCGATGACGTCGGCGGGCATCGGCTCCGGCTCGAAGCGGCCCAGCTCGGCGCTCACCGCGGCCATCCCGCCGCTCAGCGACTCGTAGGCGGCCTGCCAGGCGGGGTCATCGGCGATCAGGGTGGCCACGACGGACTCGTCCGGCGTGCCGGACAGAGCACCGCCGATGTAGTCCGCCAGCAGGTCGATGTCGACCTCGCGGAACTCGGCCCCGGTCACCTCTGCTCCCTCCGCTCGTTCGCCTGTGGTCCGGATGGGACGGTCTGCGCCGCATTCCGGTTCCCGTGACTCTGGTCTCCCCCGGTGCGCAGGTGGCCCAGGGCCAGCGCCATCCGGGCCCGGCCGCGCGCGCAGCGGCTCTTGATCGTGCCCTCGGCCACCCCGAGGATCTCGGCCGCCTCGGCGACCGGGTAGCCCTGCACGTCGACCAGGACGATCGCGGCGCGCTGCTCGGCCGGCAGGTCGGCCAGCGCCTGCCGCACCACCAGGGCGGTGTCGTGGTCCTCGGCGGGTGCGGCCGGCTCGGGCCCGGTGGGCCGGTCGTCGTCGGCGCGGTTGCCGTCGGGCAGCGGCACGGTCGGGTGGGCCTGGCGGCGGCGGATCCGGTCGAGGCAGGCGTTGACCACGATGCGGTGCAGCCAGGTCGTGACGGCCGAGTCGCCGCGGAACTTGGCGGCGTTGCGATGCGCGTTGAGCAGCGCGTCCTGGACCGCGTCGGCGGCTTCCTCGCGGTCGCCGACGGTGCGCATCGCGACCGCCCAGAGCCGGTCGCGATGCCGCCGGACGATCTCGCCGAACGCCTCCGTGTCACCCTCGAGATGGGCGCGCAGGAGGTCGGCGTCGCTCAGCGCACCGTCCCCGGAACTCATCCGAGCAATCTATCCGGGCCAACCCAGGCAGGGCCTAGTAGCCCCACACCGAGATCTCATTGACGCTGACCTGAAAGCGGTCGCCGTTGTCGGCCTGCGGCAGCTCGGTGATCCACACCAGCACGTATTGGTACTTGGTGTTGGCGTCGAAGACGTTGAAGATCCGGTTGGTGCCGTCGCCCTTGCTGTCCGCGTCGGGCTCGCCGAGCTTCTTGAAGGTGGTCGCGACCTTGCCGTCGCCGGTGCTGTCGTTACCCGGGTCGGCGGCGCCGGTGCGGATCTCCATGCCGACGCCGGGCGACGAGGTCTCGACCCGGATGTCGGCCAGGTTGCGCGGGGTGCCCAGGTTGATCAGCACGCCCATGCCCGGCTTGAGGTTGCCGAACTTCGCCGTGTTGAACCGGTGCGTCTCCCACGCGGTGTCCGGGTTGCCGTCGATCACGTTCTTCGCCTCGTCGGCGTCGCTGCGGTCACCCGGCGGCGGGTCGACGATGCGCACCATGTCGGCAGTGAGCTTGATCTGCTGCGGCGTCGGGGCCGGGGCCTCGGAGTCGCCGGACGTGTTGTTGCCTGCGTTCGCCTCGGTGGTCGAGGTCGTCGCCGGGCTGCCCGAGCTGGTGATCGCGCGGATGCCGAAGACCAGACCGATCAGCGCGATGACGGCCAGTGCGCCGACCCCGATGATGATCTTCTTGTTGTTCCGCGCCGGCTCGGCGGTGGCGTTGCCCTGGGTGAACCGCAGCGGGCCGACGTCTTCGTAGTCGTCGTCGGCGGCGTCCAGCCGGGCCAGCTCGGCGGTGAGCGCGTCGGCCTCGGGGGCCTGCACCCGCTTGTCGAGCAGGTCCATCGTCAGGTCGTCGAGGTAGGCGGGGACGCCGGCCCGGATCTGCCGCGGCGCGGCCGGGTTGCCGGCTCCGTCGCGGTTGGCGTCGGGCAGCTTGGAGCGACCCACCTCGGTGTGCGGCCAGTGCGCGGTCAGCGCGAAGTAGATGAGGCCACCGACCGCACGCATGTCGTCCTCGGCGTTGTCGGCCGAGTCGGCGCGCGCGTCGGCCAGCACCACCCGGCCGTCGTCGCCGATCAGGGTCGTGCCGGGGTGCACGTTGCCGTGGATCATGCCGGTCGCGTGCACGGCGGCCAGCGCGTCGGCGATGGCGTGTGCGATCGCGGTGGCCCGGGCCGGGTCGAGCGGACCCTCCTCGGCGACCAGCTCACGCAGCGACTCGCCGTCGACCCACTCGCGCACCACGTAGGCGCGGGCGCCCTCGTCGATCGCGTCGTAGACGCCGACCAGGTTGGGGTGGATCACTCGGCTCGCATCGACGGCGGCCTGCAGCATCTCGGTGGCCGAATCACCACCGGGGTAACGCAGCACCACCGCCACCGGGCGGCGCAGCACCACATCGACGCCGCGCCAGACCTGACGGCCCGCGCTGTCGTCGTTGACGTGCTCCTCGAGCTGGTAGCGCTCGGCCAGGATCTCACCGACGGTGGGTGCACCGAAGGTCATGACCGGCCCGTCCGCATCGGCCGCGGTCTCGTGGCCTTCGCCGACCTGGGTCACCCGTCCTCCCTCGGTGCTCCGCGCGCGGTTGCCCGCGCTGGTGCATATGGCAGTGCTGTAACAGGGACGTGCGAGGAGCACATGCCGACACCGACCATACCCGCCCCTGGCCACCTCGTGGCAGGTCGTCCCCCCGGCGCGGCAGCGCGACCCGACCGGCCGACCGGCTGCCCGAAATGTCGTAAAGGGCGAAAATCCCCTGGTCAGCGGCCCAGCTTGCGGCGGACCATGCCCACCACGTCGCTGACTTCGCGAACTCGCAACACCGTGGCGGCGATCAGATAGGCCACCAGGATCACCGCGCCACCCGCCAGTAGCTGCAGGAATGCCTCGCCGCGGCCGTCCGGCGCGCCCGCGCCGGGCATCAGCCGGACGACGAGCAGACCGAGCGCCGCCGCGATCGCGGCCGACACCAGGACCTTGACCAGGGACGCCGCGACCGAGCCGAGATTGAGCCGGCCGATCTTGCGGCGCAGCACGGCAAGCGAGATCAACGCCGAGACAACGTACGAGATGGCGTTGCCGGCGGTCATGCCCGCGGCCGAGAGCGACTTGTCGAGGATTGCGGCGAGTGCGAAGTATGCCGTGATGCGCACGGCGACCACCGGCAGGTTGATCAGCGCGGCGGTCTTGTTGCCCTGCAGTGAATAGAAGGCGTACGTGCAGAGGTAGCTGATCGACAGGGGCAGGACCGCGAACGCGGCCACGACCAGCACGTCGCCGGTGGCCAGGGCGTCCGAGTTGGTGAACTTGCCGCCCTGGAAGAGCATCACCGCGATCGGGGCGCTCAGCACGCCGTAGATCACCGCGATCGGGGCCAGCGCCGCTGAGGTAAGCCGGATGCCGCGGCTCAGGTCCGCGCTCACCTCGGCGTACCGGCCGTCGGCGGCGGCCGCGCTCATCTTCGGCAGCAGCGCGGTCATCACCGACACGCCGACGATGCCGTGCGCCATCATGGTCAGCAGGAAGACGTTGTTGAAGGCCAGCGTGCTGGCGCTGCCCTCGCCGGCCACCGAGTTGAGGATTCGGACCACGACGAAGACCGCGATCTGGTTGGCCGCGACGTAGCAGAGCATCCAGCCGGCCAGCCGGCCGATCTCGCCGAGGCCCAGCGACCGCGGGTCCCAGCGCCACTTCCAGCTGAACCCGACCTTGCGCAGCGCCGGCAGCAGACCGAGCGCCTGCACCACCATGCCGAGCAGGGTGCCCAGGCCCATCAGCAGGATCGCGCCGCCGCTGATGTTGTCCACCGACAGGTCGTCGCTGGAGAAGAACAGGATGAACACCCCGCAGGTCGCGATGACCACGAAGTTGTTCAGGATCGGCGCCCACATCGGCGCGGCGAAGTGGCCGCGCACGTTGAGCACCGCGCCGATCAGCGCGGACAGGCCGGTGAAGAAGATGATCGGCAGGATCAGGAACGCGAAGTGGGTGACCAGGCTCCGGTAGGCCGGCGGGGTGTCGCTGCCGGACTGGATCCAGGTGATCAGCGGCGCCGCGATCACCATCAGGACGGTCGCGATGCCGAGCGACACGATCGCGAAGGTCAGCAGCTTCCGGGTGAAATCGAGTCCTTCGTCCGGGTCGGCCTTGCGCCGGCGGACCAGCAGCGGGACCAGCACGCTGGACAGGATGCCGCCGAGCAGCAGCTCGTAGATCTGGCCGGGGAGGAACTGGGCGCTGGTGTACGCGTCGCCGACGCCCGATCCCAGGGCCATCCCGATCAGGGCGTTCCGGGCGAAGCCGATCACCCGGCTGACCAGGCTGCCGATCGCCATGACCGCGCTGTTGCCGGCCGTGCTGGTGTCCCCCTCGGGCACCGGCTCCGGGGCGATGGCCTGCTCATACCCCGAGATCGCGGTGTCCACCGAGATCAGGGTGACGCCCTCTTCGGTCTGCGGGGGCTCTCCGTCCGGCGCGGAATGCGCGCTGCGGTACAGGCCGCCGTTCACCCGAGCCTCCCGACTTGTCCCGACAATGCAGTCACCATAAAGGGGTGCGTCACGCCCGGCGCCGCAGGAGGGTGCCCGGCTCGGCGCCGGCCAGCGTCTCCACCATCCAGTACGCCTCTACCGGCACCAGCGGCTCACTCAGCGCGTCGAGCACGGTCGGATGATCGCAGCCGGCCTCGGTCAACGCACCCAGCAGGGCGGGAATGGGTGCGAGGTCACCGGAGTCCAGGATGCGGCGGGCCAGCGGGCGGGTCTCCGCATACCAGGAACTGCGCGGCAGGTCGGCCAGGAGCAGTGCTGATCGGCGTACCAAATCAGTTAGGTCTTCTCGGGGGAAGCGCGCCCCGGACCGGACCTCGAGCAGCCGATCGGCCGGACGCAGCAGCTCCGTGATCGTCTCGTCGTCGAGGACCTGCGGCGAAGCCGCGGGGAGAGACGGCCACCAGTCGTCGCTCGCGAAGAGCGGCAGCGGCGCCTGCTCGGGCCCGCTGGGCACGACGGCCGGAACGTCCCGGCGCAGCGAGCGGTACGCGGCCGTGCGGATCGCCGCGATCGTGGCCTCGTCGTCGTCCGGCATCGGCGGCGCGAACGGCGCCAGCAGGGCCACCACCAGGCCCGGATGCGGCAGCGTCGGATCTTCCAGGGCGATCACCCGGGCACACAGATCGAGCTCCCACCAGCGCAAAGCGGCCGGGTAGGGACCCTCGGCCGGAGCCCGGCCCAGCTGCACCGGCTCGGAGTGGGCCGGGATGCGCAGGCCGAGCGTGCGCTCGCCGGTGGCCAGATCGAGATCGAGGACGAGCGCGTAGCCACCGGTCACCGGGAAAGAGGTGCGGAGCTCGAGAGCGGCTAGATCGGCGGGGATGGCGGCGTCGCTTGTCCAGAACCCGGGGGTGTCGGCAAGGCGGAGCAGCGCCTCGGAAACGGGCACGTTGTCCATCCTGCCCGCTGACGTCCGGCCCTGCCACGTTCTATACGCTGGTCATCCCATGTCTCTCTTGAATGCCGCCCAGCAGAAGGCGGTCGCCGAGCTGCTCCGGGTCTCCCCGCTGGCGGATGAACTGGGGCGCCGCTTCGGCGCCGCCGGTCACGAGCTGCACCTTGTCGGCGGGTCGGTGCGGGACGCGCTGCTCGGCCGGCTGGGCGACGATCTCGACTTCTGCACCGACGCCACGCCCGAACAGACCCTGGTCCTGGTGCAGGGATGGGCCGACGCGATCTGGGAGACCGGGCGCGAGTTCGGCACGATCGGCATTCAGAAGAATGGCCTGCGGCTGGAGATCACCACATTCCGGGCGGAGGCCTACGACGGGGTCACCCGTAACCCGATCGTGCGATACGGGAAGTCGCTGCTCGAAGACCTCGAACGGCGTGACTTCACCATCAATGCGATGGCGGTGTCGCTGCCGGGGCACGATTTCACCGATCCGTACGGCGGGCTGGCCGACCTGGCGGCGAAGCTGATCCGCACGCCGGCCACCCCGGCGCAGTCGTTCGGCGATGATCCACTTCGGATGCTGCGGGCCGCGCGGTTCGCGGCGAAGTTGCGCTTCACTGTGGACGACGCCGTCATTTCCGCCATGACTGATATGTCGGCTGATCTCGACCGGATCACCGCGGAACGGATCCGGGACGAGTTCACCAAGCTGATGTGCGGTGCCGACCCGATCGCCGGGCTGCGGCTGCTCGTCGACACCGGCCTCGCCGACCGCTTCCTGCCCGAGATCTCCGGGCTCAAGCTGGAGATCGACGAACACGCCCAGCACAAGGACGTCTACGAGCACACCCTGATCGTGGTCACCAACGCGATCCGGCTCGAGGGCGACGAGGGCCCCGACTTCGTGCTGCGGATGGCCGCGCTCATGCACGACGTCGGCAAGCCGGCCACCAAGGCCGTCGGCCGGGACGGCCGGGTCAGCTTCCACCACCACGAGATCGTCGGCGCCCGCCTCACCAAGCAGCGCATGAAGGCCATGAAATACCCCAAGGACATCACCACCGAGGTGGTCGAGCTGGTCGGCCTGCACCTGCGCTTTTATGGGTACGGGCGGGGAGAGTGGACCGATTCGGCGGTGCGGCGGTATGTCACCGATGCCGGACCGCTGCTCGCCCGGCTGCACAAACTCACCCGTTCCGACGTCACCACCCGGAACCGGCGCAAAGCGGCCAATCTCGCCGCAGACTACGACGCGCTCGAGGATCGGATCTCCCGCCTGCAGGCCGAGGAGGACCTCGCACGGGTCCGGCCCGACCTCGACGGCAACGCGATCATGGAGCTGCTCGGGGTGCCGCCGGGGCCGATCGTCGGGCAGGCGTGGCGCTATCTGAAGGAGATGCGGCTCGATCGCGGGCCGCTCGACCGCGACGAGGCCGAGGCCGAGCTGTACAAGTGGGCCCGCGACCAGGGCCACATCTCCTAGCGTTTTTGAGAGGCGCTAGCTCGTACCCAAGCTGATCTCTCGGTTTTTGAAGTCGGCGGGCAGGGTCTGGGCCTCCAGCGCCTTCCCGTTCCGGTCGTAGAGCGTGGCCTTGCCCTCGGAGAGGGACAGGATGCGGCCGTCCGGGAGGAAGTGCGGCGTGCCGGGGATCTGGCCGAGGATCCGGCCGGTGCCGACGTCGGCGATCCGGATCGGCTTCGAGTGGGCGGCCGGGTCGTAGGTCAGCACCAACCGGCCATCGGCGGACCACGCGTCCGGGCCGATCGGCGCGCCGGCGACCGGCACCGTGCGCGTCGGCTTTCCGGTGGACACCGAGAAGACCGCGATGTCCTTGACCGGATCGCGCTTGGCCTCGTCGTGCGCCACGCCCGGGTCACGGCGGGCGATGGCCACCTCCCGCTCGCCGGGCAGCCAGGTGAAGAAGCACTCGTCCGGGCAGGCGAAGTCGCCGATCGGGTGGTCGGTGATCTTCCCGGTGGCGGCGTCCATGATCGAGAAGCCGGTCAAGCCGGTCAGCAGGATCTTCGTGCCGTCGCTGGACCACTGGGGGCCCATCGGCGAGAGGTCCATCCAGATCCCGCGGCCACCCACCGCGTCGACCACGCCGCTGCCGCCCTCGCCGTTCAGAGCGAGGGCGTGGCCGCCGCGCGGCGAGCCGTACACCGTGTAGTAGGCGGAGGGCAGCACCACGTAGTGGCCGGTGGCCGGGTCGAGCAGCACGTTGCCGTCCTGCACCGTCTTGCGCACCGGCGCGTCGACCAGGCCGACGTCGACCTTGCTGAGCGCGGTCACCACCGCCCCGCCGGGCAGGCGATACGGGCTGGTCCACCACTGCCCGGGGATCGCCGACACGGTCGGTACCGGTGGGCTCGGGGCGACCGGGGCCGGCGGGGCGGCCCGGTGCACCACGGCGTACGGCGTGATCGTGGCCGCCACCAGCGCGGCTGCCCCGGTCACCAGGGCCACTCGGCGGCGTCGCCGCAGCCGGCGGCCGCGCTGCCGGGCGACGTCGGCCAGGCCGTAGGTGCGCGGGGCGTCGTCGGCGAGCTCGCGGACGGCATCGCGCAGCGTGTCCTCGATGTGGTTCATCGGGTTCCTCCCATCGACCACGTGTGTTCGTCCGAGCCGACCGTCTCGCGCAGCTTCGCCAGCGCGCGCGAGGTCTGGCTGGCCACGGTTCCCGGCCGGCAGCCGAGAGCTTCGGCGGTCTCCTCGACCGACAGGTCCTCGAGATAGCGGAGAACCAGCACGGCACGCTGCCGCGCCGGTAGGGAAAGAAGTGCTTCGCGTACGGCGATCCGTTCCGCGACATCCAGGTCGTGGCCCGGGCGCTCGGGGACCTCGGCGGCGAGCACCTCCGGACGGCGCGACGCCCGGCGCCAGACCGAGACCCGGTCGTTGTAGATCACCCGCCGGACGTACGCCTCGGCGTCGCCGTGAATGCGCGGCCATTTCGCGTACGCCTTGGCCAGCGCACCCTGCACCAGGTCCTCGGCCCGTCCACGATCCCCGGTCAGGGCATGGGCGATGCGCAGCAGCGCCTGCCCGCGTTCCGCGACGAACGCGGTGAACTCCGTCTCCAACGACTGATCCACCCGTCACCTCCGCCCGGATAGACGCCGATCGAGCGGAAAGGCTTGCACGCCGGCGGAAAGTTTGTCTTGTCGTACCCCCGGAGCAGAATCGTGGGCATGTTCGTCATCGACTCACCGATCGGGCCGCTCGGCGTCACCGTCAGCGGCGAGACCGTGATCGGGGTGCACTTCGGCGCCCGGGTCGAGGCCGGGCCGGCCGATTCGCACCCGGCCGCCGATCAGTTGGCGGCCTACTTCAGCGGCGAGCTCACCGACTTCACCGTGCCGGTGGAGATGCACGGCGGCTCGGAGTTCGAGCGGGCGGTGTGGGGCGAGATCGCCAAGATTCCGTATGGCGAGATGGTCACCTACGGGGCGATCGCCACCGCGCTGGGCGATCCCGGCGCGGCCCGCGCGGTCGGCACGGCGTGCAACCACAATCCGGTCCCGGTGATCGTCCCCTGCCATCGGGTGGTCGGCGCCGGCGGCAAGATGGTCGGCTTCGGCGGCGGCCTCGACCGCAAGCGCAAGTTGCTCGAGCTGGAGGCCCGGGTCGCCCTGACCCGCGCCTGGGGATGAGAAAGAGCCCCGCCGGAGGCCGGCAGGGCTCTTCCTTACTTACTGCGCTGTCTTACTCGCGCGGTGTGGTCAGCTCTCGACCTCGCCGCGGATGAAGGCCTCGACGGCCTCCTTCGCGTCGTGGTCGTTGTACTGAACCGGCGGGGACTTCATGAAGTAGGACGACGCGGAGAGGATCGGGCCACCGACGCCGCGGTCCATGGCGATCTTCGCCGCGCGGACCGCGTCGATGATGACGCCGGCCGAGTTCGGCGAGTCCCACACCTCGAGCTTGAGCTCGGCGTTCAGCGGGGTGTCACCGAACGAACGGCCCTCGAGGCGGATGTACGCCCACTTGCGGTCGTCGAGCCACGGCACGTGGTCCGACGGGCCGATGTGCACGTCGCTCTTGATCATCTCGTGCGGGATCTGGCTGGTGACCGACTGGGTCTTCGAGATCTTCTTGGAGACCAGGCGGTTGCGCTCCAGCATGTTCATGAAGTCCATGTTGCCGCCGAAGTTGAGCTGGTACGTGCGCAGCAGTTCGACCCCGCGGTCCTCGAACAGCTTGGCGAGCGCGCGGTGCACGATCGTCGCACCGACCTGGCTCTTGATGTCGTCACCGACGATCGGCAGACCGGCGTCGACGAACTTCTGCGCCCACTCCGGGTTCGAGGCGATGAAGACCGGGAGCGCGTTGACGAAGCCGCAGCCGGCGTCGATCGCGGCCTGGGCGTAGAACTTGTCGGCCTGCTCGGAGCCGACCGGCAGGTAGGAGACGACGATGTCGACCTGCGCGTCACGCAGAGCCTGCGCCACGTCGACCGACTCGGCCGACGACTCCTCGATGATCTCGCGGTAGTACTGACCGAGACCGTCGAAGGTCGGTCCACGCTGGACCGTGATGCCGGTCGGCGGCACGTCGGTCAGCTTGATCGTGTTGTTCTCGCTGGCAACGATCGCTTCGGCGAGGTCCATGCCGACCTTCTTGGCGTCCACATCGAACGCCGCGACGAACTGCACGTCGGAGACGTGGTAATCGCCGAAGGTCACGTGCATGAGACCCGGAACACGGTCGTTCGGGTCGGCGTTCTTGTAGTACTCCACGCCCTGGATCAGGGACGAGGCGCAGTTACCCACACCGACGATGGCGACGCGGACGGAGCCCATCGCGTTTGCCTCCTTGTTCATCACGGCCGGTCCTCGTGCGGACGCGGGGTTTCGGGGGTGTCGAGCGTGCCGGGTGTTGCCGGTGCTCGGCCGGAGCGCTCATTGGTGATGAGCTCCTCCAGCCATCGGACCTCGCGCTCGCAGGCGTCGAGGCCATGACGTTGAAGTTCGAGGGTGTACGCGTCGAACCGTTCACCGGCTCGGGAGAGCACGTCGCGCAGGCCCTCGCGGCGTTCCTCGATCCGCCGGCGGCGGCCCTCGAGGATGCGCAGGCGGGTGGCCTGGTCGGTGCGGGCGAAGAAGGCGAAGTGCACTCCGAAGCCGGCGTCGTCGTACGTCTCCGGGCCGGCCTGTGCGATCAGGTCGGCGAAGCGCTCCTTGCCCTCGGCAGTGATCTTGTAGACAACCCGGCCCCGTTTACTGGTCATCGGGGGGATCATCGACGGATCCGACTCGGATTCGGTGATCCAGCCGGCCGCCTGCAGACGCTTGAGCGTCGGGTAGAGCGTGCCGTAACTGATCGCCGCTCGGATCGTGCCCAGCTTGGTGGCTAGTTCCTTACGGAGCTCGTAACCGTGCATCGGGTTTTCCTGGAGCAGACCGAGGATCGCCATGTCCAGCATCTGGCAGCCCCTCTCTGTGTCCCGATGTATCGGCCCGATACATCGCTACCGTAGATCGGCTGTTGGATGGACGCAAGGAAAACGGAAAGTGTTGCCGGTTACGCGACCGGCGCGCCACGCTGTGTGATGGCTGTCGCCGGTCCGGCGTGGACCGCGTACTCTCTTCGCCATGCGCACGCAGCGGCAGGTCGTCGACTACTCGCTACAGAAGCGAGCAGTGCTGCGTGACGTGCACAACGGGCGGGTCGGGACGCTAGAGGTGTGCGATGCCTCGCCGTACCTGAAAAGCGCTGCCCACTTCCATGGCGAGCCGACGGAAGAGCGTTGCCCGGTCTGCCGCCGAGACAATCTCACCCTCGTGCATTACATCTACGGCGATGAGCTCAAACAGTCCGCCGGGCAGGCCCGCAAGCTGGCCGAGCTCCCAGTCCTGGCGATGACTCTGCGTGAGTTCCAGGTCTTCGTCGTCGAAGTGTGCCGCTCCTGCGCGTGGAATCACCTGACCCAGCAGTACATGCTCGGCCGGGACGCGCTGAACGCCGACGAGCTTGATCGTGGCGAGGCTGTAGCCTCGTCCGCCGCGGGCCGCCACCGCGATTTTGGGTCGTCGTCACATCGATGGGAGGGCCGCGGATGACGTGGCTCGATCTCGCTACCGTGAAGACAACCCCGACCGACCCGGGCATCCAGCGCCGCATTCGGTCATTCATCACATTCGACAGGGCGGCTGCCGGGATGCAGCCCAAATCGTCCGCGCGTGGCGTCGTTGTCGGCGGGGGCCCCTCCAGGGCTCTCCCGATGTGCGCCCCGGCGACCGAGGTGTGACCGCATGAACTCGTACGGCGACCCGCAGTCCCCGCGCGCTCGGGCCAGCGTGCCCGGGTCGGGTGTCTCCGCGCCAGACGACGACCAATCCTCCGGCCGTTCATCTCCCGACGCGTACCGACGCGGCGGGACCGGCGGTCGTGCCTCTGTCGGCTCCGCTTCGGTGGGCTCGGCATCTCCCGGGCGTGCCTCGGTGGGCAGCGCCTCCGTCGGCAGCGCCTCGGTGGGCAGTGCCGCCGTCGGTAACGTCACCGGCTCGGCCCGGGTCGGCGCGCGTGCGTCGGTCGGGGCCGGCACCGGCTCGGTCGGTGGCCGGGCCTCGGTGGCCCGCGCCGCGGTCCGGCCGGGCCCCGGCTCGCCGGGCGGTCCTGGTGGTCCAGGCGGTCCGGGTGGTCCCGGTGGCACGCCCCCGACCGGCGGCGGCAAGGACAAGTCGAAGGCGGCCAAGCGCCGCCGGCGCACCAACATCCTCACGGCCGCCGCGGCCGTGGTGGTCATCATGCTCGGTGCCGGCGTCGTCGGCGGCACCTACTTCTTCGACGACGTGGCGCTTCCGCCGCCGGTCACCGAGAAGTCGTCGAACGTGATCCTCGACACCAAGGGCACCGTGATCGCCAAGATCGGCGAGCAGAACCGCACCGTGGTGCCGGAAGAGAAGATCAACGAGGTCGTCGAGTACGCCGTCGCCGGCGCCGAGGACAAGAACTTCTACAACCACCACGGCATCGACATGAAGGGCATCGTCCGCGCCGCGTGGAACAACTTCACCGGTGGCGCCACCCAGGGCGCGTCGACGATCACCCAGCAGTACGCGCGGCACGCGGCCGACCTGAAGGCCATCAGCATCAACCGCAAGCTGCGTGAGGCGGTCATCGCGCGCAAGCTCGAGTCGCAGTACAACAAGCAGCAGATCATGGGCATGTACCTGAACTACGCCGACTTCGGCGAGGGTCGGTACGGCATCGAGGCCGCGGCCCAGGGTTACTTCGGCAAGTCGGTGACCACGGCGGCCGGGCAGAAGAACGCCGTCACGCCGTACGAGGCCGCGGTTCTTGCCTCGATCATCAAGCAGCCCTACAAGACCGGCACCCACCCCGGGTACGACCCGAACGACAACATCACCAACGGCAAGGTCGGCGGTCCGGCCTTGGAACGTTGGGAGTACACGATGAAGAACATGCTCGACATGGGCTGGATCTCTCAGGACGTGTACAACAAGCGGGTCTACCCCAAGGTCAAGCCGCGTAGTGCGAAGACCTGTACCACCTGCGCGCAGGACAAGCCGGTCGGCATGATCATCCGGCACGTCATCAACGAGCTGACCTCCTACGGCATCGACGATGCCGCGTACGAGCAGGGTGGTCTGACGATCACCACCACGATCGACCCCGGTGCGCAGAAGGCGGCCGAGGAGGCGGGCTCGCGCAACAGCGCGGACTCGCCGATGCACGGCCGGCCGGCCAGCTATCAGGCGGCGGTCATCGGCATCGACCCCAACAACGGGCGGGTGCTCGCCTACTACGGCGGTGACAAACCCGCCGGCTTGGACTACGGCGGCTACATGGAGTCCGACGGCTCCAAGATCAACGGTGGCCAGTCGCCCGGCTCGACCATGAAGATCTACACGCTTGCGGCCGGCCTGCAAGAGGGCGTCTCGTTCGACAGCATCTGGAACGGCGAGCTGAAGCGGAGAAACGGCACCGAGATCAGCAACGCCGGTGCCGACCCTGGCAAGGTCTGTGGCGGCAAGATCAAGTATTGCGATCTCGAAACCGCGACGATCAAGTCCTACAACTTCCCGTTCTACTGGATCGCCGACACGATCGGTCGCACCAAGGTCATCGCCGCGGCCAAGGCCGCCGGCGTGAAGCACCTGATCACCGACGTGAAGCCCGGCTTCCCGAACGGCGAGATCGTCGACCTCACCAAGACCGACAAGTCGACTTGGGAGAAGTCCGGCTACTTCGACAACGAGGTCGCCTTCGGTCAGTACCGTGTGGTTCCGCTCGAGCACGCCGAGGGCGTCGCCACCATCGTCAACCAGGGTGTGCACCACGCGGCGCACTTCATCCGCCAGGTGAAGCGGATCGACCCGGAGACCGGCAAGACGGCGATCGTCGGCCAGGAGAAGTCCGGTGGTAACCGGGTCTTCGGCGCCGATGAGATGTCCAACCTGTCGGCGGTCATGAAGAAGATCGTCGAGGTCGACGACCGGGACCTGAAGGGCGGCCGCGAGGCCATCGCCAAGTCCGGCACCTGGGAGTACAACGAGGGCAGCGGTGACTGCTGGTTCGTCGGCGGCACACCGCAACTGGCGGCGACGGTCTGGGTCGGTGGTGCGACCAAGAAGGTCGAGTTGAAGGAAACCACCGGCAAGGACATGTTCGGCGCCGGCACCCCGTCGAGGATCTGGAAGATGTTCCTCGACGCGGCGAACAAGGCGATGGATCCGAAGGTCGAAGACTTCCCGACTCGGGTCAAGACCGGTGACGCGTCCAAGTTCGGCAACGGCGAGAAGCCGCCGGAACAGCCCACCAACGACTGCGCCCTCGCGCTGATCGGCCTCGGCTGCCCGACCGACGGCCAGAACAACAACAACGGCAACAACAACGGCAACAACAACGGCAACAACAACGGGAATGGCAACGGGAACGGGAACGGCAACACCGGGACCGATACCGGTGGCACCGTGACGTTCCCGACTGCCGGGGCAACAACCGACGGCACTTAGCCGGATTCCCGCCAGTAGTCTGTCCGGCGCGCGCTCCTCGGAGCGCGCGCCGGTTCCGTTTCCGCAGGTCGCCGACGAGGCCCATCGACACGTGGCGACCCGAAGGTGATCGGGCGCACGTCCTCTGAGGTTCTTAAGGCATGATGCGTTGTCATGAGCACGCATCCGCCCGAGGACATTGACCGACCCGATGCTCCGAGCGCTGCGGCGACCGGCGACGGATTCGTCCGCGGGTTGTCCGAGGCGATCGGCGGGCCGCTCGGTTCACATGCCGTGCAGCCGGAAGCACGGCGCGGGCGGTTCTGGACGGCGGCGCGGATCATCCTGGCGCTGACGTGCATCACCCTGGCGTTCTCCTGGGTGCAGAAGTCGCCCTGCCAGACCGGCGACTGGCAGAAGAACATCCAGTACACACGGTTCTGCTACACCGACGTGCTCGCGCTGTACTACGCGGAGGGTCTCAACGACGGCAAGGTGCCGTACAAGGACCACCAAGTGGAGTACCCGGTGGTCACCGGTTACTTCATGGGGGCGCTCGGGCTGCCGGTGCATGCGTACGGGGTGAAGCACCCGGCGATCAACCAGGGTCAGTGGTTCTACAACGCGAATGCGCTGGTGCTCTCGGCGCTGGCGGTGGCGACCGCGGCGGTGATCCTCGCGCTGCGCCGGCGACGACCCTGGGACGCGGCGATCTTCGCGCTGTCGCCGATCATCTTCTTCACCGCCACGGTCAACTGGGACTTCCTCGCTATCGGCCTGGCCGCGATCGGCCTCTATCTGTGGGCCAAACGGCGGCCGGTCTGGGCCGGTGTGTTCTTAGGGCTGGGTGCGGCGGCGAAGCTGTGGCCGCTGTTCATCCTCGGCCCCATCTTGATCTTGGCGCTACGGTCGAAAACCATCCAGAAATGGGTCTGGGTCGCCCTGTCCACCGTCCTGACCTGGATCGTGGTCAACTTCCCGGTCTGGTACCTGTGGCACGACAGCTGGCTGCGGTTCTTCCGGCTCAACAGCGAGCGGCCGATCGACTGGGGCACGTTCTGGTATGTCGGGCGTTATCTCGACGGCAAGTGGCACAACGGCGCCGAGGGTGACCAGGGTCCGTTCCAATGGCTGAGCAACCACGTGCCGACGCTCAACTACGTGACGTACGGGCTGTTCGGGCTGGCCTGCGTCGGGATCGCGGTCCTGGCCCTCGCCGCACCCCGCCGCCCGCGCCTGGCCCAGCTCTCCTTCCTGGTCGTCGCCGCCTTCCTGATCTTCAGCAAGGTCTGGTCCCAGCAGTACGTTCTGTGGCTGCTGCCGCTGATCGTGCTGGCCCGCCCGCGCTGGGGAGCGATCATCGCCTGGACGGTGGCCGAGTTCGGCTACTTCACCGCGTTCTACGCCGAGCTCCTCGGGGCGGGCGGTAAGGCGGTCATCCCGGAGGGCACGTTCGTGCTGGCCGCGACCCTGCGCATCATCACCGTCGCGGTCCTTTGTGGCCTGGTGATCCGCGAGATCTGGCGGCCCGAACTGGACGTGGTGCGACAGACCTATGCCGACGACCCGGACGGCGGGCCGCTCAACGAGCCGGATGCCGACTGGGTCGGCAAGCTGCGGCGTTCGCTCGGTGTCGGCCGCAAGTCGAAGGCGGACGCCGAGGCAGCACCGCCGGCCGAGCCGCTGCCGGCCGAAGTCACGTCCTAGCCGTTCCCGCCTTCACGAAGGGCAGCCGACCGGGGTCGGCTGCCCTTTTCGTTTGTGCGTGCCGGCTCAGCCTGGCTGGGCCGCGAGAGCGCGCTGGCCGGGCTGGGTCGGGAAGAGGTCGCCGCCCGGCTGGGTGGGCTGGATGGTGCCCGGCTGGGTCGGGAAGACTTCCTGACCGGGCTGGGTGGTGCCGCCGGGCTGCTGCGTGCCGGGCTGCTGCGTGCCGGGCTGTTGGGTGCCGGGCTGTTGGGTGCTGTTCTGGTCCGTTGCCGGCTGGGTCAGGCGGAACAGGACGGCGTCGTCCAGGTCCTCCCGGGTGATGCCGAGCGAGTCGACCGGGATGTCGCCTGCCCGTTCCCACGGCGTGCCGGTCACGTAGTCGCGCAGCAGCAGGACCGTGGTGATGCCCTCGGAGCGCAGGTAGTCGACGCTCGCCTGGTCAGGGAACGTGGTGGCGATGCGGCGCAGGTCGGCCTGGCGGCCGGCGGCGAAACCGCCGGCGCCGTTGGCGATCTGCTGGAAGCGGGTCGTGGACCAGAGCATCACCATCTGATCGGTGAGCTCGGCGGTCGGCAGGACCAGCATCGGGCCGGTGACCGTACGCATCGCGGCCGGCTGGTCGGGGACGATCGGATGGGTGGTGGAATTCCAGCCCTCGACCAGCACCAGCACCAGCGGGATCAGGGTGGCTGTCCGCAGCCATGGGCCCGGCCACGGCGGGATGCGCAGCTCGGCCCAGTGATCGGCACGGCGGACGAACTCGGCCACCGCACCGGCCGCCAGCACCGCCAGCAGCAGGGTCGCCCAGAGCATCAGGCGGCCGGGGATCCGGGTGCCGAGCGACGCCGGCAGGTGACCGAAGAGCGGCAGATAGGTCCAGCGACCCTCGAAGAAGTTGGTGCCCAGCGCCAGGATGATCGTGCCGGCCAGACCGGCCAGCAGGAACAGCCGCTGCCAGAGCGTCCAGATGGAGAAGGCCAGGCCGGCCAGCGCCAGGGCGTAGAGCACGAAGCCCGGCAGCAGCGACATCTCGGCCGGCCAGCTCAGCGACGATCGCGGCACGGCGTGGGCGCCGCCCCAGACGCGCGACTCGGCCGGGCCGATCAGCAGACTGCGCAGCGGCGGCGAGAAGAACCTGATCTCGGCGGTGGCGGTCGCCGTGCCGCCGGTCTTGAAGTAGGGCAGGGCGATCACCGCGGCGATGCCGGCCACGATCAGCGGGCCGAGGGTGTCGGTGATCAGTAGCCGCCAGCCCAGCACCGGGCGCTCGACCGGCCGCCGCCACCAGCGGATCGGCACCCGGACGAGCAAAACGAGAAGGATCAGGCCGAGCACGCCGAGGAACGGCAGGCCGAGCGAGAAGCCGAGGCTGACCTGCCAGGCCGCGATCAGCCAGCCGGCCGCCGCCCAACCGGCGCTGCGGTGGGTCGGCCGGAAGCCGCGCCGCATCGACCAGCCGTGCCCGCGGGCCAGCATCGCGAGGGCGAGCGGGATGCCGCCGGCCGAGATGATGTCGAGGTGGCCCTCCTGGGCGAGCCGCCACGGCGCGTACGCGAAGGCGACCGCGGCCACCGCGGCGCCGGTGCGGCCGGCACCCAGCTGGCGGACCAGGGCGTAGGCGCCGATCAGCAGCAGCGCGTGGGCCAGCACGAAAAGGATGTTGTAGCGCAGCGCGGCGGCAAGCGGGCCCTCGCCGATCATGCCGGCCGGGGCGTAGCCGAGCAGGCTGTCGCCGAAGGCGAAGCTGTTGACCTGGCCGAAGAACGCGTTGGACTGCCACAGCTTGACCGGGTCGGTGAGCAGGATGTGCCCGCTCCAGGCGATCTGCCAGGCCTGCCGGGCCGGATCGCCGAGATCCTGCGGGAGGGTGTGCAGCGGGTACTGCAGGGTCGGCCAGGTCAGCGCCACGGCGACGGCCAGGGCGATGTAGGTGACCACGGCGTACTCGTGGATGAGGGCCCGGCCGACGGCGCGCAGGGCCCGGCGCAACCGGCCGGGGCCACGCTCGGCGGCGGTGGCGAACGCCGTCCACGGGTCCGGTGGGGCGTGCGCCGGACGATCGCTGGGCAGCGGTTCCTTGAGCTTGACGCCCGGAGTGGCCACATCGGACGACGGACCGGCCGCGCTCTTCGCGGCGGCCGCCAGGGCACCGACCGGGGGTGGCGCGGCCTGTGCCGGGATCTTGGGAGCGGCGGGAGCCGGTGCCGGCCGCTTGCCGAAGACCAGGAAGCGTCGCCGGCCCGTCCGACCGGAATCGGTCACGGCCGGCTGGGTCAGCGTCTGCGAGGTGGCCGGGACGTCCGCGGCCGCCTTGTCGACCAGGGCGGCCCGAGCGGCCTCGGACATCGGACGCGCGGAGCCATCCGGCAGCTTCGCCGGTGGGGTTGCCAACGGCTTTGCCGGCGGCGACAGGTCACCCTGCCGCGTCGCCGCCGGTTTCTCAGCAGTGTTCTCGGCGCTTTTCTCCGACGCCTTCTCCGACGCCTTCTCCGACGCCTTCTCTGGGGCTTTCTCGGGAGCGCGGGGTGCGGGCGGGCTGGGGGCCGTGGGCTGCTTCGGCTGGTCGGTGGTCATGGTCCTCCCCGTTAACCAGGCGCGTCAGCGGCTCGCCCGCTCCCGCAGGAGGGCGATGTCGGCGGTCTGCCCCTCGGCCCCGCCCGGCGTCTCGACGACGGCGGGCGCTCCGGAGGCCCGGATCGCGGCCACCACCAGCTCCGGGTCGATCTTGCCATTACCGAGGTTGTCGTGCCTGTCCTGACCGGAGTCGAATCCGCCCTTCGAATCGTTGGCATGGATCAGGTCGATCCGGCCGGTGATCGCCTTGACCCGGTCGACGATGCCGACGAGGTCTTCGCCGCCGGCGAACGCGTGGCAGGTGTCGAGGCAGAAACCGGCGCCGAAGCCGGCCACCGCATCCCACAGGCGGGCCAGGTCGTCGAAGCGGCGGGCACACGCGTTGTCGCCGCCGGCGGTGTTCTCGATCAGGATCGGGAGCGGAAGGCCGCCGTCCTTCTCCGCATACTCGAAGGCCTTGCGCCAATTGTCGAAGCCGGCCGCCAGATCGGCGTCCTTGCCGACGTGGCCGCCGTGCACGATCAGGCCCTTCGCGCCGAGCTCGGCCGCGGCCCGGGCATGGGCCATGAGCAGCTTGCGGCTCGGGATGCGGATCCGGTTGTTGGGCGACGCGACGTTCACGATGTAGGGCGCGTGGATGTAGATGTCCACCTCGGACTCGCGCAGGGCCGCGGCGTCTTCTCGCGGTTTGGGGGATTTGTAACCCTGCGGGTCGGTCAGGAAGAACTGGATGGCGTCGGCACCGCGGGCGGCGGCCGCCTCCAGGGGATCGGTGGGATCAACATGAGCTCCGATGCGCATGGGAAGAGACTACGGCCCCGGTACGACAGTCCGGCCCGGCGCGCGTCACCGCGCCGCCGCGGACCTCGTTAGCCCTCATCGAGACCTTGCCGGCCGAACTGGGAGATGGTCATGTCGCGGCAGTTCCGATACCGGGTCACAGCGTTGGCACTGGGGGCGCTGATCTTCGGGGCGCCGCTGATGATGAACGGGACGGCGAGTGCCGAACAGCTGGACGAGGGTGGCCGGCAGGTGACCTTCGGTGGCGGCGGGTTCGTTGCTCTCAACTGTCGTTCGCATCCCGACGTCGAGTCGATGGTGGTGCCGCCCGACAGCATGGTGCGGGTGGTCAACCGGACCGGCTACAGCGCGCAGCTGCAGCTGAGTGGGGACACGAAGGGCACGCTGCCGGACGACGCCGCGACCGACGTGGTGTTCCGCCGGGGAACCACGGCCGTCACGCTCAAGCCGAACTGCCCGCTCGGCGAGGACGTCTCGCCGCTGATGGTCACGGCCTCGCCGTCGGCGTCGGCGGCGATGCCGGACCCGACCCCGGTGCCGTCCGGCGGCGACTCGAGCGCCCCGGCCGCCGCGTCGTCGGACTCGTCGGACGCGTCGTCCGGGGCGGTCACCAACAGCACCCTGTCCGATCCGGCCTCGACGGCGGCGCGGCCCGGCGGGTCCACGAAATCGGGTCATCGCGGGGTGCGGAGGCCGGGGCAGCGGACGTCGGCGGTCACCCCGGCGGCGCAGGGCATGCCACATGGCGGCGGCACCGCACGGATCAAGACCAAGACCGTGGCGGGTACGCCGGGAAGCCCGGACCCCGCGTTCGCCGGTATGCCGCCCGGCGACCAGAAGACGCTTGTCACCGACGTACCCCAGCTTGATCTGGAGCCGGTGACGCAGCAGGCCGTGCCGGCGGCAGTGAGCCCGCCGTCCACCGAGATCGCGGCGGCGGAGCCGGTGGCAGCGACGGTGCCGATGCGGCAGTCCACGCCGATCGGACTGCTCGGGTTGATCGCGGCGGTGTGCGTGATGGGGGTCGGTGCGGCAGCAATTCGGGCAATCGTGTCGCAGCGTGCAAACCGGGCAAATATGGCGTAACGTTGTCATCAACAAGCTCCGCGGGGCGGCCGCGTCCAACCTCATCGGTGTGGTCGTTCCTCCCCAGGTCCCACCCAGCGAAAGCGGATCGGGCGCCCCGCGGCTGAACGGAAAAGGACCCCGTCGGCGGACGGGGTCCTTTCGTGTACGTGCGATTTGGGCAGGTCGGCCCGCCTGGGTATGCTTGCTCGGTTCGCAGTGCCTTCGCCGTGGGCAGTTTTGGTCCCACGGCCCTTTTGTGGGGTTCGACGGAGCATTGCGAGCGACACAAGACCTCCTGCCACGGAGAGACCGTGGCCGCAAAGCCCACAGGAGGTGAGAACGTCTTGCGTCATTACGAACTCATGGTGATCCTCGACCCGTCGCTCGAAGAGCGCACGATCGCCCCGTCGCTTGATCAGTACCTCAAGGTGATCACGAACGCGGGTGGCTCGGTGGAGAAGCTCGACGTCTGGGGCCGTCGCCGGCTCTCGTTCGAGATCAACAAGAAGGCAGAGGGCATCTACGCCGTCGTCGACCTTCAGGCGACCCCCGAGGCCGTCGCCGAGCTGGACCGTCAGCTGCGGCTCAACGAGAACATCCTGCGTACCAAGGTCATCCGGCCCGAGACCCGCTGAGCCTCGTTTTTGTCAGGGGGTTCTGAGAACCTCCTACGAACGAGAACAGCGGCGAGGAGTAGATCATGGCAGGAGAAACCGTTATCACGATCGTCGGGAACCTCACCGACGATCCCGAGCTGCGCTTCACCCCGTCGGGTGCGGCGGTTGCCAAGTTCCGCATCGCGTCCACGCCGCGGACCCTGGACCGTCAGTCAGGCGAGTGGAAAGACGGCGAGCCACTGTTCCTTGCGTGCAACATCTGGCGTGACGCTGCCGAGCACGTCGCCGAGTCGCTGCAACGCGGCTCACGGGTGATCGTGCAGGGCCGGCTGCGCCAGCGGTCTTACGAGACCCGCGAGGGAGAGAAGCGCACCGTCTACGAACTCGAGGTCGACGAGATCGGCCCGTCCCTGCGATACGCCACGGCGAAGGTGCAGCGGATGAACCGTACCGGCGGCGCTGGGGGTGGCGGCTTCGGCGCCTCCAACGGCGGCGGTGGCGGTGGCGGTGGGGCCGGCACCACCCGGCAGCCCAGCAGCGGCGGTAGCGGCAGCAGCAGCGGTGGCGGCGGAGGAAACTTCGACGACCCGTGGGCGACGGCAGCTCCGGCCCAGGGCGGCCGCTCCGGCGGTGGCAGCTCCTCGTTCGACGACGAGCCTCCCTTCTAGCCCGTAACGGGCTGCAACGAGTTCAGGAGTAAGCAATGGCTAAGGCTGCGGCGCTTCGCAAGCCGAAGAAGAAGGTGAACCCGCTCGACAAGGACGGGATCACCTACATCGACTACAAGGACACCGCTCTGCTGCGGAAGTTCATCTCCGACCGGGGCAAGATCCGTGCCCGCCGGGTCACCGGAGTGACCTCCCAGCAGCAGCGGCAGATCGCCCGAGCGGTTAAGAACGCCCGCGAGATGGCGCTCTTGCCGTACACGGCGACGGCGCGCTGAGGAGGGTCCGGGACATGAAGATCATCCTCACCCAGGAAGTGTCCGGTCTCGGCACTCCCGGCGACATCGTCGAGGTCAAGAACGGCTACGGCCGTAACTACCTGCTGCCCCAGGGTTTCGCGATCCAGTGGACCAAGGGTGCCGAGAAGCAGGTCGTCGTCATCAAGCGGGCGCGTGACGCCCGCGAGATTCGCGACCTGGGCCAGGCCAACGAGGTCAAGGAGCAGCTCTCCGGCCTCAAGGTCACGCTGAGCGCGCGTTCCGGCAACGGCGGACGCCTGTTCGGCTCGATCACCCCGGCCGAGATCGCCGACGCGGTCAAGGCCGCCGGCGGGCCGTCGCTGGACCGTCGTCGCCTCGAGCTGCCGGGTCACATCAAGACCACCGGCTCGTACAACGTGCAGGTCAAGCTGCACCCCGAGGTGACCGCGACGTTCCCCGTGAACGTGGTGGCCGCCAAGTAGTTCCGCGATTCATCGCGTCGACGGCGCGTCGGGCTTCGGCCCGGCGCGCCGATCGCTTTCCCAGCTGATCCGCTGCGGCCGGTCCTTTTGGCCGGTCTTTCAGCTGAGGCTGTTGCCGGTGATGGCCGAGGCCAGCACCGTGGCCAGGCCGCCGCCGACGACCGCGGCCGCCAGGCCCACGCTGATCGCCTTCCACGAGGTGCTGAACTTTCGCAGGCCGACCGCCACCAGCACGCTGAGCACCAGCGAGGTGAGGAACTGCGGGGCGGCACCCGACAGCGTGTCGAGCGCGTGCGACTTCGAGCCGGTGTCGACCACCAGCATGTAGATGATGAACAGGACGATCGGTACGCCGTACCAGATCACCGTGTAGCCGACCGCGGCGAGCGGGCCACCCGAGTCCTGGTCATCCTCCTCGTCGTCCGGGTCGAGCAGGTCGCTCTTCCGGATCGTCGGGAAGCTGCCGGTCACCGGCCGTCGTTCGTACGAGCCGGTGGAGCTGCTCTGGAAGCCGCCGGACCACTGCGGCCGGCCGTCCCGCTGCTCGCGCGGAACCGGCGAGATCAGCGAGGTCGACGTGGAGGATAAGTTTGAGGATTGCGCGACGGCGGCTGAGCCGCTCGACCGAAAGGGCACGTAATCCGAGGTGCCGTAGCGCCGGGACTCACCGTCGGCGAGATTGCTTTGATCGGCGAGATCTCGGCGCCAGTCGTCGGCGCCGCCCTCCCGATAACCGGCTGAGCCGCGACCGGATTCGGGGTCGTCGGTCAGCCGCCAGGAACTGAGGTCCTTGTTGGCCGGCTCACCCAGAGTCCAGGACGGAGCCTCGGCGGCCGCGTCGAATCCCCGGCTCTGCCGGCTGCTCTCGGGGTCGAGGTCGCGGCGCCAGTCGTTCGCACCCGGCGGTTCCTCGGCCCGTCGGCGGCCGGCCCCGTCCGGATCCAGGTCGCGGCGCCAATCGTCGGCACCGGCCGGTTCCTCGACCCGTCGGCGGCCGGCGGCCTCGGGGTCCAAGTCGCGTCGCCAGTCGTCGGGGGGCGCGGCTTCCTCGGGTCTGCGGCGGGTGCCGTAGGGGACGCCGCTGCGCGGGGCATTGCCGGGCGCGCCGTAGGCGACGCCGCTGCGCGGTGCGTTACCGGGTGCGTCGAAGGCAACCGCGCTGCTCGGAGCGGCGCTCGTCTCGTCCACATAGGCGCGACCGCTGGGCAGTTCACGGCGGGCGGTGCCGTAGGTCGGACCGCTCGCGGGCGCGGCCGCACCGCCGTAGGTCGGGCCGCCGGCCGGGGGGCCGCCGAACGCGGTGGCGTCGTCGGGGCGGGAGCGGCCGCTCGGGAGCTCGCGACGCGGGGAACCGTAAGCGGTGCCACTCGTCGGGGCGGCGCCGCCGTAGGTCGGTCCGCCGGCTGCGGCACTGCTGCCATAGGTGGAGCCGGCTCCACCGCCGTAGGTCGAGCCCGCTTCGCCGCCGTAAGCCGAACCTGACCCGCCGTAGCTGGGACCGCTGGTCGGGGCGTTGCCGTAATCGGCGGCGCTGGGCAGCGCCCGGCGCGGACTGCCGTAGGCGGTGCCGCTGCGCGGCGCGTTGGCCGGGGCGTCCGAGCCACGGCCTCGGCCGCGCTCCGGGTAGTCGGGCTCGTCGCGCCCGGGATAGCCGGGCTCGCCGCGATCGGGGTAACCGGGCTCGCCGCCGGGGTAGCCGCGTTCCGCACCGCCGGGGTAGCCGCGATCTTCTCGGCCCCGGTAGCCGCGTTCGTCCCGGTCCTGGTAGCCGGGCTCGCCGCCGGGCGGCGGGGAGCCGTAGGGCATCGCGCTGCGCGGCGCGCTGGATGGCATCGCGCTGCGTGGGGCACTGGATGGCATCGCGCTGCGCGGAGAGCTTGAAGGCATGGCGCTGCGCGGTGCACTGGACGGGCCGCCGTCCCGGCCGGGCGGAGTGCGCCAGTCGTCGTCCTGGTCCTGGTCGCGGCGGTTTCCGCGTCCACCGTCGTCCGAAGCGGACGGTCCGGCCGGGAGGGCGAGGCGCGGCGGGTTGCCGTGGTTCGTCGACTCGCGGCGGGAGGCTTCCTGGCGCCACGCCTGCACGCGCGGGTCGTCGTCGGAGCGGCTCCACTGGCCGGTGTCGGGGTCGCGGGTCCAGCTGCTGGTGTCGGGCTCGGCGGCCCATGAACCGGTGTGCTCGCGCCAGTCGTCCCGCACCGAGTTGTAACGGGCCTTGGTGCCGTCGGCGGAACGCGGACCATCCGCGGGCGGACGCGGACCACCTGCGGGCGGACGCGGTCCATCCGGGCGGCCACGACGACCGCCCGGGCCGGCCGGGCCACTGCGAGCGTCGGCGCCACCGCGGTCGTCGTCGGCGAAGCGTCCGGACTCGGCCGGGTCGACCTCGGCCCGGCTGCGCCGGCGGCCGACGCCGGTGGACGACACGGCGGCGTCGGCCGGATAGCCGGCCGCGCCGCGGCCGAAGCCACCGCTGGGTTGGTCGGCCGGGCCGCCACTACGGCCGAAGCCAGGCTGATCAGTCGGCGCCGCGCCACGGCCGAAGCCGCCCTGGTCGGCCGGACCGACACCACGACCGATTCCGGTCTGGTCCGCGGGCCCGCCGCCACGGCCGAAGCCGGGTTGATCAGCCGGTGCTCCGCTGCGACCGAAGCCGCCTTGGTCAGCGGGGCCACCACCGCGGCCGAAGCCGCCCTGGTCGGCCGGGCGGGCACCACCGTCGAAGCCGTTCTGGTCGGCCGGGCGGGCACCGCGGCCGAAGCCGGCCTGGTCAGCGGGGTTTCCGCCTCGGTTGAAGCCGCCCTGGTCGGCGGGGCCACCACCGCGGCCGAAGCCGCCCTGGTCGGCCGGGCTGCCACCGCGGCCTAGGCCGCCCTGGTCCGCTGGGCCGGCGCCGCGGGCGAAGCCGCCAGTGTCTGCCGGCCCGGCGCCGCGGCCGAAGTTGCCCTGGTCCGCCGAACCGGCACCTCGGCCGAAGCCTGGTTGGTCCGCGGGAGCTGCGCCGCGGCCGAAGCCGCCCTGGTCTGCGGGGCCGCCGGCACGGTCGTAACCTGCCTGGTCCGCGGGGCCGGCACCGCGGCTGAAGCCGGTTTGGTCGGCCGGACCTGCGCCGCGGCCGAAGCCGGGTTGATCAGCCGGGGCCGCGCCACGGCTGAAGCCTGCCTGGTCAGCCGGGCCACTGGTGCGGCTGAAGCCGCCCTGGTCGGCGGGGGCTGCGCCTCGGTTGAAGCCTGCTTGGTCTGCGGGGCCGGCGCCTCGGCTGAAGCCGCCCTGGTCGGCCGGGCCGGCGCCTCGGTTGAAGGCCGCCTGGTCTGCCGCGCCGTCCCGGCCGTAGCCGGTCTGGTCGGTGCCGCGGCCGTAGCCGGGCTGATCGGCCGGGCGGGCGCCTCGGCCGGGCTGGTCAGCGGGCCGGGAACCGCGGCCGAAGCTCGAGGTGGGGGCGGAGGCGGGCGGCTCGACCGGGTAGCCGGCCGCGGCGCCGCGGCCGAAGCCGGTGGTCGGAGCGGCGGGCGGAGGCTCGGTGGGATAGCTCGCGCCGCGGCCGAAACCGGTCGTCGGCGAGGAGGCCGGTGGCGCGTCAGCCGGGTAGGCGCCTCGGCCGTAGCCGGTGGTCGGAGCGGCCGGCGGCGGGTCGGCCGGGTATGCCCCACGGCCGAAGCCCGTGGTCGGCGCGGCGGCCGGCGGGTCAGCTGGGTAGGCGCCGCGGCCGAAGCCGGTGGTGGGGGCGGACGCCGGTGGGTCGGCGACGTAGCCGCGTGGTGGCGCGGCGGGCGGCTCGGCAGCGTAACCGCGTGGCGGCTCGGCTGCGGACGGCTCGTCGGCGTAGCGGCTTCGGCGCGGGGCGGGGGGCGCCTCGGCGGCGTGGCCACCTGGGCGGTCGTCGTAGCTGAGCGGCATCGGCACCGAGACGCTGCGGGAACTTGGTTCGTCGCGGCGGGAACGGCGACCGGGCTCGTCGTAGGCGCCGGCGCGATGGCCGGCCTGCTCGTCCGGCGTCGAGGGCAGGGAACGGCGACCGGTCGATCCGTCATGCCGGCCGGTGCCGGTGCGAGTGCCGGTGGACCAGGGCGGCGTGGTGGTGGACGCCGGGTCGGCGAACAGCGGGATGTTGCCCGTGTCGGTGTGACCGGCCCAATTGTCGGAATCGGAGCGCGTGGCCCAACCCGTACCCCCGGAAGGGCCTGAACCACCCTCGGGGGCCCGGCGGCGCCCGACCGGCGGTGACCCGGCACCCGGATCCGCGTCTCGCCGCCAGGCGGCGCGGTCGTCCTCGCGCACCAGGTGGCGTCCGTCGTCGCGTGGGGTCTGCCAGCTCGGTTTCTCGGTGACCGGATCATCCATCCGCAGCCAGTCGGAGATGGACTCCGAGTCGGGCGCAGCGCCGGTCGACGCGGCGCGGTTGTCGGCCTGATCATTCCAGGTCGCGGTGCCCTCGATCGCGTCCCGCTGCCAGGGCTGGCGACGACCGCCGTTCCAGGTCGGCTGCTCGGGTTTCGGATCGACGAGCTGCTGCCAGGAGGGGGAGCTCTCGGCGGGCGGCCGCGGCGCGGGCTGCTGCCGGGACGGCGTCTGCTGCCAGGAATTGTCGGTGGTCGGCGACGTGAACTGCTGCCACGCTGGGCGCGGCTCGGCCTCCTCGGGGGCCGACCACGGCGTGTTCGAGATGGCCGGCTGGGCGGCCGGGGTCTCGACGGGTGGCTGGTAGGAGCTCTCGCCGCCGGTCTGCCAGGCCTCCGTGGTCGAACGCCAGCCGTGCGAGCCGGTGGTGGACCGCCACTCGGTGGTCTGCCGCCAGCGTGCGCCCGCGGCGCGCCACTCGGCGGTCTCGCTGCGCCAGCCCACCCCGTCGGCCGGGAAGGCGGGGCGGCCCTTGGCCACGTCGGACCAGCGGCCGGTCGGCTCGACCGCCTGCGACTGATCGGACTCGGTCTGCTGCGCCCACGCGTCGGCGCGGCGCTGCCAGGCGAGAGCCTCGGCGCTGGGCTCCATGCTGCCGGTGTCGGTCAGTGATGCCCATTTCGGCTCAGGATCGGAAATATCGGTGCGTTCCGGACTCTGGGCGGGCCACGGCTGCGCCGCGCGGCGATCGCGCGGCATGCGAGCGCCGTAGTCCCATTCCCGTTGGTCCACCCAGAAAGCGTGACGTGCAAGTGTCCGAACCGCAACGCCTCCGGGCGATGGCTTGCTCACGCGGGGCTTCTTTTTCCATCTCCACAGGTGGGGACGACGTTATTGCTGCTGGATAAGGCACATGTCGTGGCGTGCCAATAGTTGTCCCCAGGCTGTACACAGGCCTGCCCACAGGCTGGGGCGGGATGTCCACAGGTTGTCCCAAGGCTCGTCCACCGGCGTAGTTGGGCAGGTGGCGGCAGTGTTCGTAGAGTGGGGCCGCCTTGATCGAGCAATTTTTTCCTGATCAAGGACGGGTTCAGCCAAAAGTGTCATACCCCGGCTGTTTGATCACATGAGCAACGCCGAGTGGAGGAGGGTCCGGGGTGTCGATCACTGACGACGCACGGCCGGAGTCACGGCCACCGGCACAGCCGGCGACCGGCGGTCCGCCGCGCGGAAGCGGCCAGAATGGTGATGGCCCGAGTGGCGGCGGTCACAGTGGTGGCGGTCACAGCGGCGGGTTCGACAAGACGCCTCCGCAGGATGTCGCGGCCGAGCAGGGCGTGCTCGGTGGCATGCTGCTGTCCAAGGACGCGATCGCCGACGTGGTCGAGATTCTCAAGGTGCACGACTTCTATCGGCCGGTGCACGCCACGATTTTCGACGTCATCCTCGAGCTGTACGGGCGGGGTGAGCCGGCCGACGCGCTCACCGTGGCCGCGGCCCTCTCCGACTCGGGCGACCTGCAGCGCATCGGCGGCGTGCCCTACCTGCACACGCTGATCGAGAGCGTGCCCACCGCGGCGAATGCCGCCTATTACGCGCGCATCGTCTCCGAACGGGCGATCCTGCGCCGCGTGGTCGAGGCGGGCACGAAGATCGTCCAGCTCGGCTACGGCGCCGGCGGCAACGGCGGCCGCGATGTCGACGACATCGTCGACCTGGCCCAGCAGGCGATCTACGACGTCACCGAGAAACGGGTCAGCGAAGACTTCGCGGCCCTCGGCGATATGCTGCAGCCCACCCTCGACGAGATCGAGGCGGTGGGCGCGGCGGGCGGCGGGATGAGCGGCGTGCCGACCGGTTTCTCCGATTTGGACAGATTGCTCAACGGCCTCCACCCCGGTCAGCTGATCATCGTGGCGGGCCGTCCCGGTCTCGGTAAGTCGACCGCGAGCATGGACTTCGCCCGCAATGCGGCGATTCGGCACAACTGTGCCAGCGCCATCTTCTCGCTCGAAATGAGCAAGATCGAGATGGTGATGCGGCTGCTCTCGGCCGAGGCCAGAGTGCCGCTGCACGTGCTGCGGTCGGGCCAGCTCACCGATGACGACTGGAGCAAGCTGGCCCGCCGGATGGGCGAGATCAGCGAGGCTCCGATCTTCGTCGACGACACCCCGAACATGAACCTCATGGAGATCCGGGCCAAGGCCCGCCGGCTCAAACAGCGGCACAACCTCAAGATGCTGGTCATCGACTATCTCCAGCTGATGTCGTCGCCGAAGAAGACCGAGAGCCGCCAGCAAGAGGTCTCCGAGCTGTCCCGTGGTCTCAAGCTGCTGGCCAAGGAGATCGAGTGCCCGGTGATCGCGGTGTCCCAGCTGAACCGTGGTCCCGAGCAGCGGACCGACAAGCGCCCGCAGCTGTCCGACCTGCGTGAGTCCGGCTCGATCGAGCAGGACGCCGACGTCGTGATCCTGCTGCACCGTGACGACTACTACGACAAGGAGTCACCGCGGGCGGGCGAGGCCGACTTCATCGTGGCCAAGCACCGGAACGGCCCGACCGACACGATCACGGTGGCGGCGCAGCTGCACCTGTCCCGCTTCGTCGACATGGCGATCGTCTGACCGCCTAGGAGTGGCCTGGGGCTGCCTCTTCCGGGCTTGTCGAGCCGAGGGGCAGCACCGAGGCGGTGCTCCACTGGCCCGGGCCGTGGTAGGGCAAGGGGGCCGGTTCGCCCTGGCCGTCGACGACCAGGGCGTCCATCGAGACGACGTTGGCCGTGGACGGAGCGCCGTGGTGGCGGTAGAGCGGGATCTCCTCGCTGATCCGGCCTACCTGCGGGTCCAGGAAGAGGATCGTGCCGTCGTGGTTGGCGGCCGCCCAGGCGTGGCAGCCACCGCCCTCCAGGTCGGTCAGGATGAAGGCGAACGCGCCGTGGCCCGAATTGTGCAGGTGGTTGGCGAGATTCCGCATCGCGGCGTCGACGGCGGACCGGGCCACGTCGGGGGCGGCGCCGCCGAGGAAGGGGCACAGGTTCTGGAACGTCGTACCCGTCGCCAGCTCTATCCTTCGTAAACCGTGCCATTCGCCGCCTACCGGGCGGTTCGGGTCGCCGGCGGCGTAGGCATCGAACGTTCGCGGTGCCGCTACCCGCGGCCGCCCGTGCAGATAGGTACTGAACAGCGACAACACCCCGTCGACGCAGTTCAAGCCGCGCGTAGGGTCGGCCTTCGGGCCGCCGTCGTTCACCAGCCGAAACCAGCCCGACCGCGGATCGGCCAGCCGCGACGTGCGGCCGTCGCCGTCTCGCGGCACGGCGTCTTCCAGAGCTTTCTGATGTACGGCGAGGGGCGCCCGCAAACCCCCGTACGTGTCGTAGAGCCGGGTCCGGTCGATCGGCAGCGACCCGTCGTCCTCGGCCGGCGCGAACCACTCGTCGTTACCGGCGTCGCCGGGCCCGGCCGAGTGTTCGCCACCGGGCCCTTCACGGCCGGCCGGCGGATCGGCCGGGGCCGCGACGACGGCGGGGTCGAGCTCGCCGGACGCGACGTCGGCTTCGGTCGCCTCGATCCGGGCAAGGACGGTGCGAAGCTCGGTCGCTCGGTTTCGCAGCTCCTCGCCGCGCCGGGTCGAGCCGGTGAGAGTCTCCTGGTCAGCCAGCCGCCCCAACTCGCGAATGCGCGACCTGGTGTCGTTCGCGACGGCAGCGAGGAAGCCGCGATATTCATATCGCTGGACATCGGCGGCATATCCGAAATGTTCTAGAGGCTGATTGCGTGAGGAACTCGTCCCGGCACTGACCGTTCCCGACGCGCCAGAGAACGGGAACGCGTCCGCCGGCGGCCCGCCGGCCCCGGGGGTGGCCAGGTCGGACCGGAAGGCCGAGCCGGACAGAAGGGCTTGACCAGCCGGATTGGCAGGCCGGGCCGGATGAGCCGTGAACCCCGGCCTGGCCTGGCTGGCCGGCTGACCTGGACCGGCCGGCTGACCTGGACCGGCTGGATGACCTGGACCGGGCGAACGGGCCAGGGTGGTCGGGTTGTCGTGGCCGGCTGGGTTCGCCGTGCCGTGCCAGCTCGCTGGACCATGCAGGTTGGTCAAGCCGGACAGGTTGGTTATGCCTGACGGGTCGGCTGCGCCGGAGCGATCCCGGCTGGTGGGCGGCACGATCGCGGTGGTTCGCGAACCGGGTTCGGTGGACGCGACCCGGCCTCGCCCGGCCTTGAGTGCACCGGAAATCCGCTCCAACTCGGACCGTGGAATCCGCCTCGTGACCGCCCCGGCGGCCGAAGGGCTCCCGCCTGCTGGTCCGCTGCCGGCCGATGCGCCGCTGGCCGGTCCGCCGCCCGATGCTTCGCTGGCCGGTCCGCCGGCGCCCGGTCCGCCGGCCGATGCGCCGCCGCCCGGTCCGCCGCCCGGTCCGCCGCTGGCCGGTCCGCCGGCGGCCGACCCGTAGGAGCGCCGCAACACACCCGCTGAGCTGATCCCGCGTTGCCGAGATTGCCCAGCGTCGGGCACCTCGATCCGCCGCGTCGTATTGCCGGCATCGGACCCGCCCGACTCCGACGTTCCACCCGGTGGCCTCGACGGCCGCCCCGGCGGCCCGTCAGCGGCTGAGGAGTTCGGAGCGGAGAACCCGGCGGGCCGGGTGTCGGCAGCGGCAGCATCGGCAATCTGGGCGTTCGAGGCAGTGAGGTCTGCAGCACGGGTGCTTGCACCGCGGATGTCGCCGGCCCGGGCGTTCGAAGCGGAGACGTCAGCAGCGCGGGAGGTGTCGCGGACGTTTGACGAGGGCGCGCCGGTGGCTCGGGACTTCGAGGCGGTTTCGGCAGCCCGGGAGTCCGGGGCCGGGGTGTCGGCGGCCCAGGTGCTCGGCGCCGAGTTGGCGGACTCGAATGTTGCGGATGTGGGTGGGAAGAGCCGGCGCGTTGCGGTCTCGTTGGGCGGCGAGTCCGGGGGCGCCGGACGGCCACCGCCATGGGCGACCGTTCCGGCCACGGCCTCGGCTCCGAGCTGGCCGGTCAGGCGCTCGAAGATCCGCTGGACGGTGATGCGGGTGGCCACGACCAGGCCGCCGGCCGCGGGGGCGGAGGCGCCCAGCGTGAGAGCCGTCATGATCGCCATGCCGATGAGCTCGACCAGGAGCCGGCCGATCTCGATCCAGGCCGCCAGCTTGGCCGCCTCCAGGTCGCGGCCGCACTCCTCGACCACCCCGCCCAGCTCGTGCGCGATCTCGATCAGCGAATTGAGGGGGGCGTCGGCTACGCCGGCCAGGCGCTGCCAGGCGTCGTTGAAGCCGGCACCGCCGTAGCCGCTCATGATCTGCGCTGCTCCGGCGAAGGCGGCCTCGTGCGGCGCCGCCAGGCCGGCCGCCACCGCGAACCAATGGTCGGCGACCGCCCAGGTGGCGGCCTCGTCGCCGGACGGCCAGTCGGCGACCACCCAGCCGATCACTTCGTCGGCCCATCGCGGGACGTCGAACGGGCGGTGGTCGAGCGGGTGCGGGATCGGGCTGGGTAATACGGTCACGGTCGCTCCCGGCGACCGTGTGCGGCTGCCGCGGTATCCAAACTGTCCAGATTGTCCTGTGCGGCGCGGGCGGCGACGTCGCCGAGGCTCTCCACATACGCCGCGAGCTGCTCCCATGCGGTCAGGACCTGCGTCTCCACCTCGCGGTACCGCCGCTCGAACGCCCGGCCCGCCTCATCCGCTCCCCAGGGCGTCCCGGCGGCGCCGACGTCATGACGCTGCGCACCTAATTCACGCCCGGCAGCGCTGAGCAGACGCGCACCCTGCCACGCCGGATCGAACTCGATGTCGTCGTCGGTCATCGCGGACCGGCCTCGGCGGTGGCGATCAAGCGGGCGGCGATCAAGCGAGCGGCGGCCAAGCGGGCGGCGGCCAAGCGGGCGGCGGCCAAGCGGGCGGCGGCCAAGCGGGCGGCGATCAAACGAGCGGCGATCAAACGAGCGGCGATCAAACGAGCGGCGATCAAACGAGCGGCCGAGCCGACAAGAGGGGCCGCGAGAGAGGCCGCGCGCCGCCCACTGTCGGATGCCCGATAGATGTGCCGATCGAGGGACGGTGAGACGCGTCGGTGGACCGAAATCGGTGCGGCGGCGAGGCGGCGCCGACGATCGTCCAGATCAGAATCGAGCGGGGCATTTCGCCCGCAAACCCCTGCCGGTTGGCCACGAAACGCCTGGTAGGCGTCGCGGTCCGTAGTTTTTGCCACGGTCGCCACTCCCGTTCGGCCGCCCATCGAACGTGGTGACTTTACCGGGCTTGGTCACGTTGCGCGATCCGGTAACTTCATTCCGCACAAGGAAGGAATTCACGATGATCACTCGGATCGAGGCCGAGGAGATCGCCGCGCGCTGGGCGCGTGGCGAGGCCGAGCAGCGGGGGTACGGGTGTGAGCCCGCGCTCGCCGAGTTCGATCTCGGCTGGGTGATCTGGACACGGCCGGCGCCCGACGTGCTGCCGCTGCCCGGCGACGGGGCCCGCACGGTGATCGACCGGGAGACGGGCACGCTGTCGACGTGGCCGGCGATCCCGGCCGACGAGATCGCCGAGCTTTACCGGCAGCGCCGCCCGAAACCGTCCGCGACGGTCGACCCGTGGCGGACCCTGCGCCGGGCGTCGCGCCGGCGGCCCAGCCCCACCACCGTCGCCGAGTTGATCGTGGCCGGTCGGCTGTTCCGCGCGCAGGGCGCCAAGGGCGATCAGGAGATCAACCACCACCCGCTGGTGGCGGCCGGGCTGGGCGCGATTCCGGCGGCCGCGCGGGTGCGCGGCGCCGAGCGCCACGCCGAGCTGATCGCGGTCTCCGACGCGCTGCACGAACAGGCACAAGCTTCAAAAGGCGGCCGGCTCAGCGCTTTTCTCGTACGCGACCAGGGCGACCCGGACGCAGGCGCACCCATCCGCCCCTGCGAGACCTGTCTGACGGTGCTGGTGGGTCTGGGGGTGCTCCCGCCGTCGGAGCTGGCGTTCGCGGCCGGGTGGCACCACGGCTTCGACGGCCCGGCCGGCCGTTTCCCGCCCGAGGTGTCCCGCGTGCTGGCCGGCGGCGGCTGGCTGGGCGTCGAGTTGCCGCTCACCGCGGCGATCGAGGGGGCCGAGCAGGTGAGTGGCCGACCGGCGTTCCCCGCGGCGAGGCGGGCCCTGGCCGAATTCGCCGGGGTGCGATGCGGTCGCCGCGGCCCGGGCCGTCGCCGCGCGATCCGCCTGCTGACGTTCGACCCGCTACCGGCGGCCCGCCAGCACCGGGCCTTGACCGAGTTCGCCGACGTGATCGCCACCCCGGTCTTCCCGCTGGCGGTCGAGGGCGGCGACGCTCTGCTGGTGATCGACGAGCGAGGCCGGGTCTTCGCGCTCGACCAGGCCGGCGACTGGTTCGTCGGCGAAACCCTGGACGAGGCCGTGACCGGCCTGCTGACCGGCGACGGCCCGGCCGGCCGCCTGCGCGACGACGGTTCATGGCCATGAGCCGACACAGCCCCGACCCGCGAAACGCGGGCCAGGGCAACCGCGGCCCCGAAACGGAAGCCGGCGCCGACTCCCAAAGCGCGGCGATCAGTCGAAGAGCTCGCCCAGGAAACCCTTGCGGCGCTTGTTGCGGTAGTGGCCATGGTGACCGTGCTGCCGGTAGTGGCCGTGATGTCCATATGCCGGCGCGGCGGCCGGGTAGCCGTGCGCGACCGGCTGGCCGTAGGCGGGCGGCGGCGCCCCGTAACCGCCGTGGACCGGCGGGGGCGGCGGAGTGTAGGCGCCCGGCGGCGGTGCCATCGGTGCGGCCGGGGCGGCGGGCCGGGCCGGAGGGGCCTGCCGGCTATTCCAGCTCGACTCGGCCTCGAAGAGTTTTTCGAGCTCACCGCGATCGAGGAAGATGCCGCGGCACTCGGTGCACTGATCGACCGTGACGCCGCTGCGCTCGTAAACCCGCATCTCGCCGTGACACTTCGGACAGGTCATCTGCATCTCACAGACGGTACAAGGCTGTGTCACCTTCCGGGCGGCGTCCGGCTGTGTGCTTGCTGTGTGTGCACGGCGGCCGGAAAGGTCAGAGCAGGCGCCCACACCAGGAACGCGACGGGATAGAGCAGGTAGCCGAAGCGGGTGGTGGGCATCAGCAGGATCGCCGCCAGCAGACCCCAGCCGCTGATCAGGGCGGCGGCCGCGGCGGTCCGCGGCGGCCGGCGCAGCAGGTACAGACCGATGAGCACCGCCACCGCCGCCAGCAGGACCGCCGCGATGATCCGGCCGGCGGGCAGGTTCTGCGCGATCAGGTAGCCGGGGAGCGGTGATTGAGCCGGGCTGGTCACCACGCCGTGGCCGAGCGGGAAGCGCAGCACGTTCTCGACGAACGCGTCGGCGTCGACCAGGAACGGCGGGATCAGCACGAGGACCGGTAGCCCGACCGCGCCGGGCAGTAACGCCCGCCACCGGCGGTTGGCGATGGCCAGCACGATGAGGACGGCGACGATCGGGAAGGCGAACAGTTTGCAGGCCGCGGCCGCGCCGACGGCCACCCCGGCCCAGCCGTAGCGGTCGGCGGCCACCAGGGCCAGGGCCAGCAGGCAGAGCGCCATGACCGGGATGTCGTCGCCGCCGGTGGCCAGGGTCAGCGCGCAGATCGGGAAGACGGTGGCGGCCTGCACCGCGCGCACGATGGCCGGCGAGGAGCCGAGCAGGCGGACGGCGAGCACCAGGGCGGCCGCGGTCACCACCGCGAACCACACCCGCGCGTCGGTCCACCAGAAGTCGCCGAAGACGGCCCGGGGCAGCCCGAAGATCGCCATCCCGGGCTGGTAGGGGCTATAACCCATCAGCCGGTCGTCGACGGGCAGCGCCGCGATCGCGTCCCGGCCCAGGTAGGGCGTGCCGTCGTGCAGCAGGCGCTCGCCCATCCGCTCGACGACCAGCACCTCCTCCTGGGCCCGGTCGGTGCGCCCGCCGGCCCGCTGGACGGCCTCGACGACCAGGGGCAGCAGGGCCACCGCGACCCAGGCGAGCCAGGCGAGCAGGAGGCGGCGCATCAGAAAGGCGGCGACGGCCGCCGCGGCGTACCCGAAGAAGGCGATCCAGCCCCAGGCCCGGTGCGGCAGGAGGGTGGAGGTGAGTGCCGTGACCAAGGCGAAGGCGGCCGACAGGGCGTACAGAAAAAAGTCGGACGCCCGGCCCCCGCGAGCCTGATCGATGCGCGTGAGCAGGCGAATGGCGGGGTTGGTCACGCCGGCAAGTGTGTCAGAACCGGGGTATCAGCCGGTCGTGCGGCCGGAACCGGAGGCCCGCCGCCGCGGCATCCGCACCACCGAGCCCTCGTCGTGCAATGCCGCCGCGAGGGCGCCCGGCCGGCCGCCGGAGCCGCGCTGCAGCGCGCCGAGCAGCCGGATCGAGGACATCGGGCGGGCGAAGAGGTGACCCTGGCCGGCCACGCAGCCCAGCTCCCACAGCGCATGCCGCTGCGGTTCGCTCTCCACGCCGACCGCGATCACCGCAAGGTGCAGGCTGCGGGCCAGGTCGACGGTGGAGCGGATCACCGCGGCGGCCTCGGAGGAGGTCTCGGTCGCGGTGATGAACCCTCGGTCGATCTTCAGCTGGTTGACCGGGATGTGCGAGAGGACGGAGAGCGGGGAGACGCCGGTGCCGAAATCGTCGAGGGCGAGGCGTACGCCGGCCTCGCGCAACTCGTCGAGGGCGCGGCCGACGGTGTCGAGCTGACTGATCGTCAGGGTCTCGGACAGCTCCAGGACGAGCCGGTCGGGCGGGACGGCGTGGCTGGCCAGCCGGGTCAGCACGGTGGCCGGGAAGCGCGAGTCGAGCAGGCTGCGCGGTGACACGTTGACCGCGATCGGCAGGTCGAAGCCGGCCTCCCGCCAGACCCCGGACGCGGCCAGTGCCTGGTCGAGCACGGCGTCGGCGAACGCGGGCAGCTGGCCGGAGCGTTCCACCGTCTCCAGGAACTGCATCGGGGTGAGGTAGCCGTACTCCGGGTGCTGCCAGCGGGCCAGCGCCTCGGCCGAGATCACCTCGCCGCTGCCGAGGTCGACGATCGGCTGGAAGTCGACCACGAACTCGCGCTCGGCGACCGCCCGCTGCAACTCGCCGCCGAGCATGAGCCGCTCGACGTCGGCGGTGTCCTGGGCGTGGGCGTAGGTCGCGGTCGGCTGGCCGGCCCGCTTCGCCTGGTACATCGCGATGTCGGCGCGCCGCATCAGCTCGTTGATGCCGCCGCTGCCGGGGGCGAGCGCGATGCCGCCGGCCGCCTCGACGGTGATCTGCATGCCCTCGACCTCGAGGGTGGTCTCGAGCGAGCTGAGCATCTGCTCGGCGCGGTGGGTGGCCAGCGCCGGGGTGATGAGGTTGACGAGCAGGACGGCGAACTCGTCACCGCCGAGCCGGGCGACCAGGTCACCGGGGGCGGCCGCGTCGTCGAGCCGGTGGGCCACCTCGCGCAGCACCGCGTCGCCGGCCGCGTGCCCGAGCGTGTCGTTGACCTCTTTGAAGTGGTTGAGGTCGATCAGCAACAGTGCGACGACACCGTCCTCGGTGCGGCCGGCGAAGTATTCCTCGGCCCGTTCGTACAGTTCGCGGCGGTTGGCCAGGCCGGTGAGCGGGTCGTGCGCGGCGTCGTACGCATTCTGCTCGCTGATCCGCTGCAGCTCGGCGTACGCCGCGGCATTGCGGATCGCGGTGCAGAGAGCCGACGCGAAGGTCTTCAATTTGTACTGCTCGAACTCGGTCAGCTTGACCTTGCCGTCGAAGTCGAGGACCAGCGCGCCGGCCTGATAACTGCGGTCGCGGGTCTCCAGCTCGGTGGTGATCGACAGGTCGCTGTCGAACTTGCGGGGCCCGGGCCCGTCGTAGAGCACGCCATCGGTGCCGGCCCGAACCACTCGGTCCACACCGGACGCGGTCAGATCGATCTCCACCTCGGCGGCCGAGAAGAGCTTGGCGCCCTGCGCTGCGCCGATGTGCAGCACCTGGTTGAGGTCGACGGAGCTGAGCTCGTCGGTGGTGTCGGCGAGTTGCCGCCACGAGTCGCGTTCCTGCTGGGTGCGCAGCCGGCGCAGCCGCCATAGATAAAGGCAGCCCACCAGGATCGGCACGAAGGCCAGCATGACGAGGCTGGCCCCGAGGACGAGCACCTCGATGATGTAGACGACGGTGGCCAGGGTGGCAGCGCGGAAGATGACCTGCTCGCCGAGGTCATTGCGGTAGAGCTTGCGGATGGTCTGCCGGGAGGCGACCGCGATGACGGGGTAGAACACAAGGTCGTCAACGAGCCACGACACGAGGTATGCGACGACGATCGCGGTGATGGACGCCTGCGGGTGATCGACGCTGGGCTGGGCGCCGAGCAGCAGCATGGTGGCCCCGGCCGCGCCGATCACCAGGACTTCCTTGGCGACGACGAAGGCGGCTCGGAGCGGATCGGCACGGTTGAGGATGCGCACAGTGGCCATGCCGGCGCCGACGCAAAGAATGACCCACGGCACCGGCACCAGGACGAGGCCAACCATGACCGGAACGTCGACCCAGGTGTAGCCGCTTTGGTTGGAGCCGACCCGGATCACGATCTTGATCCGGAACGAGATCACCGAGATCGCGTAGATCAGGATCAGCACGAGTGGATTGGGTATGGCTGCTCGTGTGGCGACCGCATGCAGGACACCCAATGTGGTCACACCTACCGCCAGAACGACGACGAGACCGATTAGCAGCTTCAGCTGCCGATCGGTCGCGTCGTCGTTGGAGCTTCGCGTGTGCAACGGAGTAGTCCTGTCGCCGAGCTCTACGGGTTCGATCCCGGGCTCAAGCGTATTCATGCGCGCCTGTCCGCGCACTACCTCACTCCCAGGTGTGGCTTCGCATTGTCTCTCCTCGCGTTGTGAGGCCGAAAAGAAAACGAAGGCCTCGCGGATCTTTTCGTTCGTCGCGACGGGAGAGACGTTATGCACGCTTGAAGACGTTGGGAACCGTTTTATGTCGGTATGCGCAGAAAGCGAGAAATGGTCGGAACACCGTTACAGGGCGTCCTGGAGACCAAACTCTCCGCTACTTCGAAAAAACACGAGGCTAGGACTCCGTGCGTAGCACTCCGTACAGTTTCAATAACCCTCCGGATTGATAGACCGATTGCCTTATCAATAATGCGGCACCCACGCTGAGCTGCGCATAGATCATGAACATTTGAAGTAGAAAATTCATTGTGATGCCCGCTTGGCGAGTGACCTAACCGGAGTTTCAGGGAACCTTCTATAAACTCCCGGTATGCCCGAGGAATCCCTGCTTACTCACGTCGACCAGACGGGCGCAGCGCGCATGGTCGACGTTTCCGAGAAAACGATCACCGCCCGCCGCGCGATCGCCGCCGGCCGCGTCGTCACCACCGCCGAAGTGATCGCATTGCTGCGCGGAGAAGGCGTGCCTAAGGGTGATGCGCTGGCCGTCGCCCGGCTCGCCGGAATCATGGGCGCCAAGCGCACTCCCGATCTCATTCCGCTCTGCCACCCGATCGGCCTGCACGGGGTCAAGGTCGATCTGACCGTCGCCGACGCGGCCATCGAGATCACCGCGACCACCAAGACCGCCGACCGCACCGGCGTCGAGATGGAGGCGCTCACCGCCGTCGCCGTCGCCGGCCTGGCGATGATCGACATGATCAAGGCGGTGGATCCGGCCGCGAGCATCGAGGGCGTCCGGGTGCTGCGAAAAGAAGGCGGAAAGACCGGCGATTGGGTACGACCGGAGGACCGTCCATGAAGGCCCGGGTGATCGTCGCCAGCAACCGCGCGGCCGCGGGCGTCTACGCCGACACCAGCGGCCCCCGCCTGGTGGCCGGACTGCGCGACCTCGGCTGCGACGTGGACGCGGACCCGGTCGTGGTGCCGGACGGCGAACCCGTCGCCGAGGCCCTGCGCGCGGCCGTCGCCGACGGTGTCGACGTGGTCCTGACCAGCGGCGGCACCGGTGTCACCCCGACCGACCGCACCCCGGAGGCGACCCGCGGCCTCCTCGACTTCGAGATTCCCGGCATCGCCGAGGCGATCCGCGCCTACAGCCGGGACCGGGTGCCGGCCGCCGCACTCTCCCGCGGCCTGGCCGGAGTGGCCGGTCGCACCCTGATCGTCAACCTGCCCGGCTCGACCGGCGGTGCGAAGGACGGCCTGGCCGTGCTCGGCCCGCTGCTGAAACACACCGTCGATCAGATCAACGGCGGTGACCACGGATAGGCTGAGGGTCGTGAGTGCTGACACCATGCCGGTCGACTGGGAACAGGCCCGGACCCTCGCCTACCAGGCCGGTCGGGCGGCCGCGGGCCCGGCCGAGCCGGTCTCGCTGCCGGCCGCCGACGGCCGCACCCTCGCCGAGCCGCTGCGGGCGCTCACCGACCTGCCCGCGTTCGCCACCTCGAGCATCGACGGCTGGGCGGTGCGCGGCCCGCAGCCGTGGCGCCCGGTCGGCCGGGTGCTGGCCGGTGGCGTCGCGCCCCCGCTGGCGGCGGACGGCACCTGCGTCGAGATCGCCACCGGCGCGATGGTCCCGGCCGGCGCCGAGGCGCTGCTGCGGATCGAGGAATCCACCCGCGACACCGCCGGCCTGGTCACCGGCACACCGCGCGCGGCGGCCGAGTGGCGGCTGCCCGGCGAGGAGGCGCACAAGGACGAGGAGTTGCTGCCGGCCGGCACGGCGGTCGACCCGGCCGTGATCGGCGTGGCCGCCACCTGCGGTTACGAGGTGCTGAACGTGTTTGCCCGGCCGCGGGCCGCGGTGCTGGTCTTCGGCGACGAGCTGCTCACGGCGGGCCCGCCGGGCGCCGGCCGGGTACGCGACTCGCTCGGCCCGCAGGTGCCGGGCTGGCTGCGCCGCGGCGGCGCGGTCGTCGACCCGGCCGCGGTGACCGGCCCGGTGCAGGACACTCTGGAAGCGCATCTCGCCGCGCTGCGCGGCGCCCTGACGACCGCCGACCTGGTCTGCACCACCGGCGGCACCATGCACGGCCCGGTCGACCACCTGCATCCGGCGCTCGCCGAGCTCGGCGCGGAGTACATCGTGAACACCGTCGCGGTGCGCCCCGGCTTCCCGATGCTGCTGGCCCGCATCCCGGGTGCCGACGGCCGCCCGCGGTTCCTGGCCGGCCTGCCGGGCAACCCGCAGTCGGCGATCATCGCGCTGGTCACCCTGGTCGCGCCGCTGCTGGCCGGCCTGCAGGGCCGCCCGGCGCCAACGATGCCGCAGGTCGAGGCGGCCACCGACATTCCGGGTCGCGGCGATTTCACCCATCTGGTGCTGGCCCATCTCGACCGAAGTGGACGGTCGGCGACCCCGGTCGGGCACGTCGGATCGGCGATGCTGCGCGGCCTGTCCAACGCCCAAGGATTCGTGGTGGTGCGCCCGGGCACCCGGGTCACCGCCGGTGAGTCGGCCTCCTTCCTGCAGCTGCCGCTGGTCCCGGGAGAGCGGCCGTGACCGGGGCCGTGGTGATTGCCGAGGTGCGGGACGAGCCGCTCGACCTCGCCGCGCACGAGAAGGCGGTCAGCGATCGGCGGGCCGGTGCGGTGGTCACCTTCCAGGGCGTGGTGCGTGATCACGACGACGGCCGCGGGGTGACGCTGCTCGAATACGAGGGCCACCCCAGCGCCGAGGGGATCATCAGGGAGGTCGCGGCCGAGATCGCGGCCGACCCGGACGTCTACGCGGTGGCGGTCTCGCATCGCATCGGCACCCTGGCGATCGGCGACGTCGCGCTGGTCGTGGCGGTGAGCACCGCCCATCGGGCGGCGGCGTTCGCGGCCTGTGCCCGCACCGTCGACGAGGTGAAGGCGCGGCTGCCCATCTGGAAGCGGCAGGTCTTCACCGACGGCACCGAGGAATGGGTCAACTGCCCCTAGGGCCGGGGATGGCGGGCGTGCGGCGGGTCACCGGTTGCGGCTGCCGCCGAACCGGCACGGCCGGCGCCACCCCGGGACGCCACGGCACGGCGTTGAGCAGCAGAATTACCGCGATGGCATACGAGTCCCAGGCGGCCGTCCACCGTGGATCGAGCACGAACAGCAGGTAGACGGCCGCGGCCGAGATCGCGAACCGGGCCCCCGGGAAGCGTTGCGGGCGGAACCGCCGGACCGCCACCCGACGCCGGGCGGCCGCATCCACCAGGAGCAGCACGGCCGGCAGCACCCACACCAGCTCGTGGATCCGGCTGACCGGCCCGACCGCGGCGCTGGTCAGCCCGACCAGGGTGAACGCCGCGATCTCGTCGCCGTCGATGTGCGCCGACCGGGCCCGGATCAGGCCGACCGCCACCAGCAGCCCGGCGAAGGACAACCAGATGAGTACGGGCGTGGTCGCCGAGTCGTACAGCCGGGCGAGCACCCCGGCCAGCGACTGGTTCGCGACGTCGTCCAGCGGCCCGGCCCGGTCCACCTTCGGCAGCACCGAGGAGAACCAGCCGTAGGTCGCCCCCGGCGCGAGCAGCAGCGCCCCCACCAGCATCGACCCGGTGGTGGCCATGGCCGTCAACGCGGCCCGCCACTGCCGGCTGACGACCAGATAGACGATGAACAGCACCGGGCTGACGGTCAGCGCGGTCGCCACCCCGACGCCCACCCCGGCCCACGCCCCGGTCGCCCAGAACCGCCGCAGCACCCCGGAGCGGGCCCGCGGCTGCTGGGAGGCGGGCGGTCCCGGCCACCAGGCGGCCCGGCTGCGCGCCCAGGCCGACCGGCGTAGCGCCACCACATCCGCGGTGATCAGGCCGAACACGATGAGGTCGAGGCAGCCGAGGCCGAGGGTGGCCCGCACCGGCTCGGTCAGCAGGGCCAACGCCACGGCCGTCGCCACCGCCGGGCCGCGCGGCTTGCCGTAGCGCCGGGCGACCGGGCCGACCAGCGCGATCAGGGCCAGGACCAGGGCGGTCAGGCCGACCAGGGCGAGCAGCCAGCCGACCGCCTTCAGCGGCAGGAAGGCGGCGGGGGAGAACAGGACCGCGGCCGGCGGCGGGAGAACGGTGCCGACCCGGCCCGGGTAGAGGGTGCCGCCGGACAACCAGTCGCGGACGGCCGCCCGGTCGACGGCGGCGGTGCTCAGCCCGTACCGAAGGAAAAGCCAGGCGATCAGCAAGCAGGCGCCGAAGCACCCCAGCGTGACCACAGCGGACCTGCGCATGCCGCGACCCCCGTCGCTCTCGTCCCCGGGGCACGGCGCGGCCCGAGCCCGCCCGTGGCTGATGCCGCGGGCGAGCGAAAGCGAGCTTAAGAGGCCCTCCTCCGCTTAACGCGGGGAGCGCGACAAGGTTGTCATCCCGGCAGTTTGCGCGCGGCCGCCGCCGACAGCGCGGCGATCTTGGCCTCCCGCTTGGCGGTCTTGAACGCGCGCTTCGCCTCCCGGCGCGACCGCTGGGCCGCGTGGGTGGTGCGATAGCGCAGGCCGGGCCGCCCCTCGGTGTCCACCGCGGCGAGCAGCAGACCGCCGAGCAGCGCCAGATTCTTCAGGAACTGGGTCTGGTGGGCGTCGCGCTCCGGCTTGCCGGCGCTCCAGAACGGGTGACCGGCGATGGTGGTCGGCACCAGACCGGCCGCGAGCACGGCGGCGGCCGGGCGGGTCAGATGCCCGGTGGCCAGTGCCAGGCCGGCCACCACGTCGGAGGCGGCCTTGATCCGCATCAGGCTCCGGGCGTCGCTGGGGATGCGTGGATCGACCTTCTCCAGCAGCGGGCCGACGTGGTCGGTGACCCGCTTGGCGGCCTCGACCCGGGCGTCACCGGGGTTGATCAGGATGCGGACCCCGCTGACCACGAAGACCGAGGCGAGCATGGCGCGGGCGGCGGTGCGTACCGGCTTCATGAATCTGGTTATACCCCTTATCGGGGCGCTAGACCGGCTGGGTGCGCAGGTACCGGCCGAAGTGCGGCACGGTGAAGGCCACCGTGCCCCGCTCGCCGGAGTAGATCAGGCCCTTCTTGATCAAGGCGTCGCGGGCCGGGGAGAGGCTGGCCGGGCGGCGGCCGAGCGCGGTGGCGATCTCCGAGGTCGGCACGGCGGCGTCCATGTCGTTGCCCGGGTCGCCGGACAGGACGGCCATCGCCCGCATGTACTCCCGTTCGGCCGGGGTGGCCCGCTCGAAGCGGGACCCGAAGAAGCCGACGGCCAGCTCGGCCTCGGCCTCGGGGGCGGCCACCCGCACGTCGGCGTCGGTCACCGGGGACTGCGGCGCGTGATCCCAGGTGGCCTTGCCGTAGGCCTGCACGAAGTAGGGATAGCCGCCGGACTTCTCGTAGAGCAGGTCCAGCGCCTTCGCTTCGTATTCCACCTCCTCGCGGGCGGCCGGCGCGCAGAGCGCGAGGTCGGCGGCGACCCGGTCGAGCCGGTCGATCCGCTGGTAGCGGAACAGGCGCTCGGAGTAGGACTTGGCCGCGGACAGCACGGCCGGCAGGTGCGGCAGGCCGGCCCCGACCACGATCAACGGCGCGCCGAGCTGCGACAACTCGTGGCAGGCGGCGCAGAGCGCGGACACGTCGGCCGGGCCCAGGTCCTGCATCTCGTCGATGAACAGGGCGATGCCGGTGCCCACGTCGGTGGCGAGCGAGGCGACGTCGGTGAACAGCTCGACCAGGTCGATCTCGATGTCGCCGGAGTCGGCCCGGCCGCGGGCGGGCGGCACGTCGATGCCGGGTGACCAGCGGTCGCGGATCTTGCCGTTCGGGTCGTTGACCCGCAGCGCGAACGCCTTGAGCACGCTGAGCACCTCGTCGACCCGGTCGGGGTCGCGGTGATGCGGCGCGATCTCCCGGATGGCCATGTGCAGGGCGGCCGAGACCGGGCGGCGCAGCGACTGGTCGGGGCGGGCCTCGATCTTGCCGGTGCCCCAGAGGCGGCCGATCGCGGCCGAGCGCAGCGTGTTGAGCAGGACCGTCTTGCCGACGCCGCGCAGGCCGGTGAGCACCAGGCTGCGCTCGGGGCGGCCGCGGGCGACCCGCTCGAGCACGACGTCGAACGCGTCCAGCTCGCGGCCGCGACCGGCCAGCTCAGGCGGGCGCTGGCCGGCGCCGGGTGCGTACGGATTCCTCACCGGATCCACGGATAGCACCGTATCGGGTCATCTAGCCAAAACGCTAGACATGGCTAGGGAAAGGTGTCGTGGCTGATCTAGAGCTTTCTTGCATTTTTCCGAGACTGGGCTAGATCGCCTTATGTTCCTTCAGACAGAGCACGAAGTCGAGGTCATCGAGGGGGCTGTCGTAGAAGTACCACTTCGTGTAGCCGGTGACCTTCGAGCACTTCGACTCGGCGTCCTTCTCCCCCGTCGTCTTGCCGTTGATCCGCTCCAGCACCTCGTACGTGCCCGAGGTGCACTGGGTCGCCTTCATCTCCGGCAGCTCGTCGGTGCCCTCGTTGACGACGCAATCACCCTTCTTCACGTTGAAGCGGGCGTCCTCGCTGCCGTGCGGCACCGCGCCGACATTGGTGGCGGCGGTCGACGGCGACGCGCCGGCCTGCGGCTTGTTGTCGTTGCGCACCTTCAGCAGCCAGGCGGTCGTGCCCAGGCCGATGCAGATCAGCACGCCGAGCGTCACCACCAGGGCGATGATCGGGGTGTTCCGCTTGGTCGGCGGGGGCGGCGGAGGCTGGCCCCACATCGGGGCGCCGCTGTCGAACGGCGGCGGCGAGTGCTGATAAGACGACGAGACCGGCTGCTGCGGGATCGGGATCGACGGCGGATGCGCACCCCACGACTGCTCAGGGGCACTCTGCTCACCCCACGGGTCGGCGGGCTCCGCATACGGCTCGTCGGAGCTCCCGTGTGACCACGGCGGGCCGGAGTGCGGTCCGTTCTGCGACATGGGGGATTCCTCCGGATGCGGTCCAGCGCTGCATGCCACCGTAGCGTGCGGGGGTCATCCGAACCCGTACGGAATCGCCGCTGCTGTCGGCAACACGACCGCCGGAGACTACTCCGTGCCGATACGGTCCACGGTCGTGTCGCCACTGTTTGTGATCATCGCAACCGCGTTCGGCGCGGCCTCCGCGGCCTTCCTGCCGCGGCTCGCTCATCGGCTCGCGGTCGGCTACGCCGACACGCCTCGTCCGGTCTGTGCGGATTGCCTACGGCCGTTTCCGCCCGGGCATTCCGGTTGGGTACGGGTGGGAGCGGCGTGCTCCTGCTCCGGTGGGTACGCCGTCCCGGTGATCGCCGGCGCGACGGTGGCGGCGGTCCTGGCGGTTGCCGTCGGGCCGTCCCCGGAGTTGCCGGCCTACCTGCTCGCGGCCGTGCCGGGGCTGTTGCTCGCGATGATCGACATGCACTGCCTGCGATTGCCGGATCCGCTGGTCGGGGCGCTCGCGATCACGGCGGCGGGGCCGCTCGCGGTGCTGCATCCGGGGCGGGTCGGTGCCTCGCTCGTGGCGGCGGTCGCGGTGCTCACGGCGTACGTAATCCTGGCCTTCTTCGGTGGCCTCGGGCTCGGTGACGTGAAGCTGGCCGCCGTGCTCGCCCTGATCCTGGGGTTTGCCGGCTGGCCGGCGGTGTTTCTCGGCGTGCTCGCGCCGCACCTGATCAACGGGCCGATCGCCTTGTTCATGCTGGTCACACGTCGTGCCGGGCGCCGCGGACCGATTGCGTTCGGGCCGGCGCTTCTGGTCGGAGCGGTGCTCGGCCTGGCGCTACAGCAGGCGTAGCTGGCGGTCCTTCGGGCGGGACGGGACCGTGTCGCCGAGCCGCTCGAACAGGCCGGAATCGATCGCGTCGAGGAACGGCGTCGGGCTCTGCTCGCGCTCGCTGCCGTGCCGGAAGCGGCGGGCCGCGTAGCTCACGAAGAGGCGATCCTGCGCGCGGGTCAGGCCGACGAAGAAGAGGCGCCGTTCCTCGGCGATCTCGTCGTCGCTCGGCGTGCTGCCCGGCCAGCGCAGCGGCAGCAGGCCGTCCTCGCAGCCGACCAGGAAGACCACCGGGAACTCGAGGCCCTTGGCCGCGTGCAGGGTGAGCAGGTTGACCGCTTCGGCCCGCGGGTCCAGCGCGTCGACCTCGGCGCCGATCTCGATCTCCTGGAGCAGTGTTTGGAGGTCCTCACCAACCCGCTGAGCCAGCGGCTGCAGCAGGTCGGCGGCCGCCCAGATGTCCTCGGGGGCCAGCTGCTCGGCGTCCAGCGTCGGGGCCGCGTAGCGCTGGGCCAGCACCTGCGCGGTCAGCTTCACCCGGGCGGCGAGCGTTCCGTCCAGGCCGCGGGCGTGCCGCAGCTCGCGGGCGATGACCTGCACGCCGGCCCGGTCGCGCAGCCGGTTGTGCGACCGCTTCTGCACCGGCACGCCGGCCCGGGACAGCGCCTCGACGATCGGGCCGGACTGGGCGTCGGTGCGGTAGAGGACCGCGATGTCCGAGAAGGACAGGTTGCCGGCGATCACCGAGCGGGAGTCGATCCGGCCCGAGTCCAGCGAGCGGTGCGACAGGCCGCCGACCAGCTCGTCGACGGTGCGGACCACGAAGTCGGCCTCGTCGGCGACGCTCGCCGCCGGATAGCGGCCGACCAGCGGGGCTTCCGGGTCGAGCCGGGCCGGGTCCAGCCGCCGGCCGCTGACCAGCGAACTCGGGGCGATGGCCTGCACCGCGGCGGCCAGGATCGGGGCGCTCGACCGGTAGTTGCGGGTCAGGCGGACCAGGCGGGCGTCGACGAAGTCCTCGTTGAAGCGCAGGAAGTACTTCACGTCGGCGCCGCGGAACGAGTAGATCGCCTGGTCCGGGTCGCCGATCGCGCACAGGTTGCCGTCGGCCGGGCTGAGCAGGCGCAACAACTCGTACTGGACCTCGTCGACGTCCTGGTACTCGTCCACGAAGATCCACGGGTACTGCTTGCGGTACTTCTCGACCAGGGCCGGCTCGTCGCGCAGCGTCTTGACCGGCAGCTCGATCAGGTCGTCGAGATCGACCAGATCCTGCTGGCGGAGCAGCTTCTTGTAGGCCAGGTCGTCGTCGCCGGCCTGCTCGCGGGCCTCGGCCACCTCGCGGTCGTCGGCGATCCGCCAGTTGGCGCCGAGCCCGGCCGCCTTGGCGTTCTCCTTCAGGATGGTCAGGCCGATCGAGTGGAACGTGCCGACCGTGATGTCCTCGGCGCCGTCGCCCAGCAGGGCGTCCAGGCGCTCGCGCAGCTCGGCCGCGGCCCTCCGGGTGAAGGTGATCGCCAGGCAGCGGTGCGGGAAGACGCCCAGCTCGGCGCAGAGGTAGGCGATCCGGTGGGTCAGCGTGCGGGTCTTGCCGGTGCCCGGGCCCGCGACGATCAGCAGCGGGCCGCCGGGGGCGCTGGCCGCCACCCGCTGCATGGCGTCGAGACGGTCGAGCAGGCCGGTGCCGACCTCTTCCATGCCGGCCAGCATCGGCTCGAACGGTTCGTGCGGGCTGACCGGGGTCGCGAGCGGAGGTTCTGGCTTTCTGGGCTCTTTGGCTGATTTGACCGGCTTGGGCTTCGGGGGTGCCGCCTTCTCCGGCTTGCGCTGCTGCGGCACGTCGAACGCCGGGATGTCGAACAGGGTCTCGACCTGCGGTGCCGTCGATTTGTTCCGCAGCTCGCCCGGCTCGAACAGGGTGATCACGCCGTACTCGCCGTCGTAACCCGGCACCCGCCGGACCGTGCCGCGGCGCAGCCGGGTGATCGCCTCGCGTAGATCGTCCCCGCCGGCCTGCCCGATGTCGTCGAGCGGCACCCGGCGCAGGATGTCCAGCTCGGCGCCGAGGGTGGCGACCAGGTGGTTGAGCTGGGCCTCGACGGTCTTCGACTTCGGGCCGACGCCGTTCACCTCGCCGAGCACCTCGTGCAGCTGGATCAGGTGCTCGACGTGCTGGCCCTGCTTTTTGAAGTCCTCCGGCCGGTCGGCTAGATCTTCGATCCGGCTGAGCACGCCCACGGTCAAGGGTTTGCCGCATTCCGGGCAGCGGCCGCCGGCGTCGCGGGTGCGCTGCGGCTCCCAGTTGACGCCGCAGGTCCGGTGGCCGTCGGCGTGGTATTTGCCCTCCTCCGGGAAGAACTCCAGGGTGCCGGCGAGGCCGCGGCCGTGTTTGACCGCCTCGAAATCCGGCTCACCGGTGAACAGTGTCGCCTCGCGGGCCAGGGCGGCCGGCGAATGCGCATCCGAGTTCGAGACCAGGCGATAACGGTCCAAGCTGGACACTCGCCAGTTCATCTCCGGGTCGGAGGAAAGACCGGTCTCCACCGCGGTGACGTGGTCGGCCAGATCGGCGTAGCAGTCGGCGATCGCGTCGAAGCCGGATTTGGAGCCCAGCGCGGAGAACCACGGCGTCCAGATGTGCGCCGGGATCAGGTAGCCGCCCGCATCGAGGGTGATCTCCAGCAGGTTGCGGGAGTCGAGACCGAGGATCGGCCGGCCGTCGGCGGTGAGGTTGCCGATCCGGCCGAGCGCGGTGTTGAACTTCGCCGCGGCCGCGAAATCCGGCATGTAGATCAGGTGGTGCACCTTGCGGGTCCGGTCGTCCCGCTTGTAGATCGTCGAGATCTCGACGCTGAGCATGAACTTCGCGGCTTTGGTGGCCTGCAGCGAGCCCGGCAGCCGTTTGACGACTTCGGTCTCGTCGGTTTCGTTGAGCCGGAAGAGCCCGTTCGCGTCGCCGGCCTCGACGAGGCTTTCGCGCAGGTGGTCGAACCATGCCGGGTGGGTGAAGTCGCCGGTGCCGAGCAGGGCGATGCCCTTGCGGCGGGCCCACCAGGCCAGGTTCGGCAGGGTCAGATCGCGCGAGCAGGCGCGTGAGTACCGCGAGTGGATGTGCAGATCCGCGACGTATGCGTCCGCGGCGACCGAGGACCCTGCGTTGTCCGAGGGCACGCGCTGCATCCTGTCACGCCCTCCGGTTCCCTCACCAATCGCCACGCGCTACAAACTTACGGATCTTGATACTTGGAATTTTCGTCAGACGGTCCGCAATTCGATGACCGTGACCTGCGGCGGCGCGCCCACCCGGACCGGTGGTCCCCAGAAGCCGGCGCCGTTGGTGACGTACACCGGCACCCCGTCCACCGTCCCGAAACCGGACACGACGGGCTGTTGCAGCTTGACCAGCAGGTTGAAGGGTGCCATCTGGCCGCCGTGCGTGTGCCCGGAAACTTGAAGATCAACCCCAAATGGGGCGGCATCGTGGGCGACCACGGGCTGGTGCGCCATCAGCACCACCGGCCGCGCCGAGTCCCGGTCGCCGAGCGCCTTCGCGAAGTCCGGCCCGTCCCCGTATTGCGTACCGCCAAGGTCGTTGACCCCGGCCAGATCCAGCCCGTTGATCTCAACCCGCTCGTTGCGCAGCGGCCGCACACCCAGCCGCGACACCTCCTCCACCCACGGCTCGTACCCCGAGTAGTACTCGTGGTTCCCGGTCACGAAGTACGCCCCGTGCCGCGACTCGATGTCGGCGAGCGGCGCCGCGAACCGCCCCAGTTCCGCAACGCTGCCGTCAACCAGATCACCGACGACGCACACGATGTCCGCCTGTACCGAATTGATCAGGTCGACGATCCGCTCCAGATGCCGGGTCCCGGTGAGCGGCCCGAGGTGGATGTCGGACACCACGGCGAGGCGCGTCTGGTCCATGCCGCGGGGCAGCTTCGCCAGCGGCAACGAGAACCGATCAAGCTGAGGCGCCCCCAGCGCGGTCTTGACGCCATATCCCGTGATCCCCGCGGCCGTGAGCCCCGCAAAGATCGCCATCCCCCGAGCCAGAACCAGCCGCCGATCCACTCCGTCGGCGCGCTGTTCGCCGTCCGCATTGCCCGGTTGATCCGCAGGCCGGTCCTGCACCCCGACCGGGTTGCTCTCCGCGGTCGCGCCGGCCATTTCGGCCGCATTCCCAAAGCCTTCTCGGTGGCCCGAAATCCCGGCTTTCAGCGCGACGGAGTCGCGCATATCGCTTTGCGTAGCCGCTCGGTCACCGTCGGTCTCATTCCGAGCGTTTTCTTGCGTACGCGACCGCAGCTTCCACCAACGCAAAACGACAGCTCGCGGAATCTCCAACAAAATGAGCGTGACGAGCAGATAGAACATCAACGCCAGCCAGAGATATCCCGGCCAGGCCAACCACTCAGCGTGACCGGTCCGGGTCCCGATCAGCGTCGCCGGGACAAGCAGCGCAAGCGTCGGTGCCACCACGGCAGCCGCCCGCCGCCCCCACCGCGACCGGATCGGATCTTTGAGGAGCCGCTTCCAGAGATAAAAATGGATCAGCCCAATGACGATAAAGACCAAACCGACAAAAACGATCAAAACGTCCTCCTAGCCACCACCGAGACGCTAAGTCTCCCCGCCCCAACCACACGCCGCGCCGCCCACCGCAAGATCCGGCCCTCCCGAGCGCACGGCCCCACCCGGTCTGCCCGCCCCGACCACACGCCGCGCCGCCCACCGCAAGATCCGGCCCTCCCGAGCGCACGCCCCATCCGGCGACGAGGCCGCCGGATACCGCCGCAGCCGAGGCCGACCATTGCCCGGTTGGCTGCCGTCCGGCCTTAGCTGGCTTCCGGCACTTCCAGCTGACATGCGGAAGCTTGCAGCCGCGCCGCTCGAGGCGGCGGGTCCTTCCTGCTCGGCTGGGATCGGCCGAGAAGACGTGCCTCCGGCTGCAGTTGGAGGCGCAGCGGACGGGTCAGCCGCCGGCGAAGGGTGGGAGGACGTCGATCGTTGCGCCCGCCGGGAGCGGAGCACGGCGGTCATGGCAGGACAGGCCGTCCACCAGGAAGCTGGCCGACTTCAGGACCAGGCCGAGCCGTTCGCCGTGGCGGTCGGTCAGGTGCTGGGTGAGCTCTTCGAGCGACGTGGCCTCGGCGGGCTCGGCGGAGACACCGCCGGCCGCGGCGCGGGCACCGGCGAAAAACCGGACGGTCAGGCGGGCGGGCACGATCACCCTCCGATCGCGGACATCGGGCGGGCGGGCTGCAGGAAGCTGGGATCGTCGATGCCGTGGCCGGCCCGCTTGCCGCGCATGGCGATCTGCCAGGCCTCGGCGATCTCCTGGTCGGGCGCGCCGGTGCGGAGCAGCTTGCGTAGATCGCTCTCGTCGGTGGCGAACAGGCAGTTGCGGATCTGGCCGTCCGCGGTCAGGCGGGTGCGGTCGCAGTCACCGCAGAACGGCCTGGTCACGCTGCCGATCACGCCAACCCGGGCGGGCTCGCCGGCCGCATCCAGATGACCGGGAACGAGCCAGGTCTCGGCCGGCGCTGTTCCACGTGAAACCGGATCTGCCTGCAGGTTGAACGGCTCCAGCGTCGCGAGGATCTCCTCGGCGGTAACCATCGAGTGCCGATCCCACCGATGCTGCGCGTCCAGCGGCATCTGCTCGATGATCCGCAACTGATAGCCGTGCGCCAGCGCAAAACGCAACAGAGCCGGCGCCTCGTCGTCGTTGATCCCCCGCATCAGCACTGTATTGATCTTCACCGGAGTCAGCCCCGCGGCAGCCGAGGCCGCGAGCCCACGCAGCACGTCGGGAAGCCGGTCGCGACGGCTCAGCGCCCGGAACCGCTCCGGATCCAGCGTGTCCAGCGAGACGTTGACCCGATCGAGCCCGGCGTCACGCAGCGGCGCGGCCAGTCGCTCGAGACCGATCCCATTGGTGGTCAGCATCAGCCGGGGACGCGGCGAAAGAGCAGCCGCCGCCCGCACGATGCCGAGCAGCCCGCGCCGCAGAAGCGGTTCGCCGCCCGTGAACCGCACCTCGGTGATGCCCAGCTGGGTCACCCCGATCCGAACGAGCCGCCCCACCTCGTCATCGGTGAGCTGCTCCTCCCGGGGAAGCCAGGCCAGCCCTTCTTCAGGCATGCAGTAGGTGCACCGAAGGTTGCACCGGTCGGTCAGCGACACCCGAAGATCAGTGGCCACCCGCCCGAACCGATCAGCGAGCTCAATCACGGGCGACACCTACCGCCACGGATCTTCTAGGCTCGCTCATGTACCGACCCTAGCTGCTGATCGTGACAGTTGCCCTGGTGGATTTCGGGCTGTGGACAACGCACTCGCGCTGGGCTCCCCGGCCCGACCGGTCTCGCGTGCGCCGGCGCCCCGATGCGCCGTAGCTTGCGGGTGACCTCCCGCGCGATGAGGGAATCCGGTTGATCGAGTCCGGGGCCGGCTGCAAAGGTCGGCGGATGGCGTCGTTCGAGGAGTTGGTGGCCGAGGGTGAGTCCGTCCCGGTGGAGGGATGGGACTTCTCGTGGTTCGCCGGACGGGCCACCGAGCAGCGTCCGTCGTGGAGATACGCCCGGCTGATGGGCGACCGGATGGCGCAGGCGGAACGAGCCCTCGACCTGCAGACCGGCGGCGGCGAGGTGCTGGCCGGCATCCCCAAGGCCCCGCCGGTGCTGATGGCCACCGAGGGCTGGCCACCGAACGCGGCCCTGGCCCGCACCCGACTCGCCCCGCTGGGCGGCCAGGTGGTCGAGGTCGGCGAGAGCGACGACCTGCCCTTCGACGACGGCTCGTTCGACCTGGTGGTCAGCCGCCACCCGGTCACGATCCGATGGGACGAGGTGGCCCGGGTGCTCGCCCCCGGCGGCACCTACTTCTCTCAGCAGGTAGGCGCCGGCTCCGTTCACGAGCTGACCGACTTCATCATGGGCCCGCAGCCCATCAGCCAGGTCCGAGACCCTGAGCGTGCCCGCAGTGCCGCCACCGCCGCCGGCCTGACCGTCCAAGAGCTGCGCTCCGAGGCACTGCGAATGGAGTTCTTCGACGTCGCGGCGGTCATCGTCTTCCTCCGCAAGGTCATCTGGACCGTCCCGAGCTTCACGGTCCGCGCCTACTACGACCACCTGCAGGCCATGCACGCGCACATCGGCAACCACGGCCCCTTCGTGGCGCACTCCCAGCGCTTCTTGATCGAGGCCCAACGCCCATCCCGTCGATAGCGAGCCAACTCGGCGCCGCCTCGTCGGTCAGAGCGCTTGCAGGGCGTTCGTCGCGGCCGTGACCACCGCGGTCCGGTAGGAGGCGCCGAAGGCCGCCGTGTGCACCAGCAACAGGTGGAGCTGGTGCAGGGGGATCCGCGCGCGCCAGCCGTCGGCGAGCGGATGCACCTCTTGATAGGCCGCCAAGATGCTGTCGAGGTGGGGCGCGCCGCCGAAGAGGTGGAGGTTGGCCAGGTCGGTTTCGCGGTGGGCGCCGTGGGCCGCGGGGTCGATCAGGTAGGGCCGGCCGTCGTCGGACCACAGGATGTTGCCGGGCCACAGGTCGCCGTGGGTGCGGCAGGGCGGCTCGTCGTCGGTGGCGTGGGCGAGTCTGTCGAGAACGCGGCCGACGTGGACGGCGTCCGGTGGGGTCAGGGCGCCGTTGTCGGTCGACGCCTTCAGGTAGGGCAGTAGGCGACGCTCGGCGAACCAGGCCGGCCACGGGCCGCGGTGCGGCGTGTTGTCCAGCGGCAGGGGGCCGATGAAGCCGGGCCACGGTGCGCCGAAGGTGTCGGCGGGGGTGTCGTGGAGGGCGGCCAGGGCCCGGCCGAGACGCTCGGCGGCCTGCGGAGTCGCCGGGCCGGTGTCGATCCATTCCAGCGCGAGGATCTGGGGGAGCGCCACCAGCAGCTCGGGGGTGGGGATGCCGGCCTCGGCCAGCCAGCGCAGGCCGCTCGCCTCGGCCTCGAAGAATCCCGGCGGTGGGTCGCCGGCCGACCAGGTCTTGGCGAACAGCGAAGTGCCGTCGTCCAAGGTCAGGCGGCTCGCGGTGGAGACGCTGCCGCCGCCCACCGGCGTCTCCCGGATGCGCTGGTGGGTGAGAAATGTCGGGAGATGCTCGGGGTGCGCGCGCAAGTACGCCTGGTCCACGGGGTTATCTTCCACTTCGGCTTACGGACGCCCGGAATCGGAGTCAAAATGTCGGCATGAGCCCTGTCACTGTGCGTTCGTACCGTCCAGGTGACCACGCCGCAGGTCGACGACTGTGGTCCGAGCTGACCAACCAGCACAACCGGATGTACGGAGAGCCGACCGACGACGGGGGCGAAGGGTTCGAGGAATATCTGACCCGGCTCGATCTGAGCGGGCTCTGGGTGGCCGACCACGCGGACGACGGGGTGATCGGGCTGGTCGGCATCATCATGAGGGGCCGGGCCGGCGTGGTGGAGCCGATCGTCGTCACGATCTCTCACCGGCACAAGGGCGTGGGGCGCAAGCTGCTGCGACACGTTGCGAGCGAGGCCAAGAGGCGGAACATGACCGCTCTGACGATCTCGCCGGACTCGCGGAACGTGGACGCCATCCGCAGCCTGCACGCTGCCGGCTACGACGTTCTTACCTCTATTGAGTTGACGCTCGACCTGGGCCGCAATGCGCATGAGCGGCACCAGGAGGGGCTTGAACTGCACGATATGCAGTTCCGCTCGTAGGCTGCGCAACTTTCTTCGAGCCTGTGGATAACGAGCGGTTGTCCACAGGCTCAGCTTTTGGCACTTCCCCGGTCGGCCCGCCCCGCCAAGCTCTGCGGCATGACCCCGGATTGCACGATCACCGTCCGTTCCCCGGCCGAAGCCGTCGCCTACACGCCCTACGTGCTCGGCTTCCACCCGACCGAAAGCCTGGTCGTGCTCGGCCTGGCCGGGAAGCTGGTTCTCGTCGGCATGCGCTACGACCTGCCGCCCCCGGTCGCCGCCTACGAGGATGTGGCGGAGCTGATCGCCCAGCAGGGGGTGCCCGAGGTGATGGTGCTCGGCTACGGGCCACCCGGCCTGGTCACCCCGGCGGTGCTCGGCCTGGTGGGGGCGCTCAGGTCGGCGGGTGTCCGGGTGCAGGACGCGCTGCGGGTCTTCGACGGGCGCTGGTGGTCCTACACCTGTTCCGACGCGGCGTGCTGCCCGGCCGAGGGCACGCTGTGCCGCCCCGACCTGGCCGCCGAGGCGGTCTTCCGCGGCATGGTGGCGCTGCCCGACCGTAAGGCCCTGGTCGCCAAGGTGGCTCCGGCCGAGGGCGCGGTTCGGCGGGAGATGGTGGCCGCCACCGAGCGGGCTCGCGCCCGATTCACCGACCTCTCCGCGGAGGATGTCGTGGCCGCGCGTGGCGGCCGGTGGGTGCGCAAGGCCGGCCGGCAGGCGATCCGGGAGGCGGAGCGGGTCGCGCGGGCCGGCGGGGTGCCGTCGCACGACGAGATCGCGTGGCTGGGTGTGCTGCTCCTCGAGCCGGTGGTGCTCGACTACGCGCTGGATCGCTGGGGGCCGGACGAGTGGCGCCTGCGGCTGTGGACCGAGGTGCTGCGCCTGGTCGAGCCCCTCTTCGCACCGGGGCCGGCGTGCCTGCTGGGGTTCGCGGCATGGCGGTCCGGCGACGGGGCGCTCGCCCGGGTGGCGCTCGACCGTGCGCTGAGGTCAAACCCGGGGCACCGGACGGCGGGGGTGCTCGACCGGGTGCTGAGCGCGGGGATCGGCCCGCATGCGCTGGTGGCACTGACTCCACCGACAGCGGCGGGGCATCGGCGGCGGGGGACCGACGGCGGGCGGCGGATACGTCGCGGCACCCGCCGCCGGTCGCTGTGACCGCGGCTGGGCACCGGTCAGGGACGTTCCGTCTCCTGACGCACGGTGTCCGAGCCGTCCCCGGCCGTCGAGCGGAGAGCCGGAGCCGGAGCTGGGGTCGGGGTCGGGGTGTCCGCGGTCTGCTGCAGGCCGGGCACCCGGTCCTCGACGACGAAGGTGGCCCGGGTGTGGGCCGCGGCGCCGGGCGTGGTGACGAAGGGCAGCACCCGGAAGTCCGCGGTCATCGCGCTCGGCGTGATCCGGGTGCGGACGTAACCCCGCTGGTTGCTGTAGAAGCGCAGGTGGGGGTTCCAGGCCGCCCACGGGTGCGTCGCCGGCGCGCTGTCGGCACCGTTACCGCCGGAGGTGATCGACGAGCAGACCAGCTCGGTGCCGACCGTGCGGGTGGTCGGGTCCCGATAGTCGAGCTTCAACTCGTCGGCCCAGTGCGCGTGCACGTCACCGGTCAGCACGACCGGGTTGCGCACCCCGGCGTCCACCCAGCCGCGGGTGATCCGCTCGCGCGACGCCACGTAGCCGTCCCAGGAGTCCATGCTGGTCACCACGGCCGGGCCGGCGTTGTTGTCCCGCTGGCCGAAGAAAACCTGCTGGCCGAGGATGTCCCACTGGGCGGTCGACCGGCGGAAACCGTCGAGCAGCCACCGCTCCTGCTCGGCGCCGGTGATCGAGCGACCCGGGGCGTAGGCGTCGGCGCATTCCTTGTGGCCGTCGCCGCAGGCCTGGTCGTCGCGGAACTGCCGAGTGTCGAGCATGTGGAAGGTGGCCAGCCGTCCCCACTGGATCCGGCGGTACAACTGCATGTCGATGCCGCGCGGGATCGAGGTCCGGCGCAGCGGCATGTTCTCGTAGTAGGCCTGGAAGGCCGCGGCCCGCCGGGCCAGGAAATCGGGGTCGGGTCGCTCGGGCGTCTCGTCCGCCCAGTTGTTCTCGACCTCGTGGTCGTCGAAGACCACCGCCCATGGCGCGACGGCGTGCGCGGCCTGCAGGTCCGGGTCGGCCTTGTACTGGGCGTGGCGCTGGCGGTAATTGGCCAGCGTCACGGTCTCCGGCCCGAGGTGGTCACGCGGGTTCCCGCCGGGGATGACGTAGTCGCCGGCCTTGTATTCGTACTGGTAATCGCCCAGGTGCAGGATCAGCTCCGGCTCGTCCTCGGCCACCCGACGGTAGGCGGTGAAGTAGCCATGCTCGTACTGCGAGCAGGAGACGAAGGACATGGCCAGGCTGTCGCACCGGGCCCAGCGCGCGGGTGCGGTGCGGGTGCGGCCGACCCGGGAGACATAGCGCTCGGCCCGGAAGCGGTAGAAGTATTCGCGCCCGGCGAGCAGGTGGGTGAGCTCGACGTGGACCGTGTGCGCGGCGGCGGCCCGGGCGATCGTGACGCCCCGGCGCACCACGCGGCGGAAGCGTTCGTCGGCGGCGATCTCCCACTCGACCGGGACGTCGCGCGACGGCATGCCGCCGAGTCCGTCCTCGGCGAGCGGGGTCGGTGCGAGCCGGGTCCAGAGCACGAATCCGTCCGGCTCCGGGTCGCCGGACGCGACACCGAGCGTGAACGGGTCCGAGCGCAGCGGCCCACGGTAGGCAGTCGCGGCGGCGGACAGCGGCAGGGTGGTGGCCGCACCGGCGGCGCCGACGGCCGCGGAGCTGAGCAGCAGGGTGCGTCTCGTGAGAGCCATGCGGGCAGCCTCGCGACCATAGATGGCCGTAGATCGCGGCGAGGCTTACGGGCCGCGGAAGCTCACGTGTTCAGACGGTTACGCGGTGTGCCGAAGAGTAGACGTTCATGGTGGCGCCACGAAGAAATCCGACAAGCGTCATGCCGGCCTCGTCGGCCAGCTCGGCGGCCAGCGTGCTGGGTGCCGAAACGGCCGCGAGCAACGGGATGCCGGCCATCCACGCCTTCTGGGTCAGCTCGAAGCTGGCCCGGCCGGACACCAGCAACAGGTGGCCGGCGAGCGGCAGCCGGCCCTCGCGCGCGGCCCAGCCGATCACCTTGTCGACCGCGTTGTGCCGGCCGACATCTTCGCGCAGCACCAGCAACTCGCCGGCCGCCGTGAACAGTCCGGCCGCGTGCAGGCCGCCGGTGCGCTCGAAGGTTCGCTGCGCCGCCCGCAGCCGGTCGGGCAGCTCGGCCAGCGTGGCGGCCGGCACCGTCATCGGGTCGCCGGCCACGTCGAAGCGGGACCTGGTGCGCACCGCGTCGATGCTCGCCTTTCCGCACACACCGCAGGAGCTGGTGGTGTAGAAGTTCCGGCTCAGGTCGGTGACCGGCGGTGGCACATCAGCGCCGAGGACCACGTCGACCACGTTGTACGTGTTCGGGGTGTCGGTGCCCGCGCACAGCTGGGCGGTCACCACGTCGTCGGCCGCGCGGATGATTCCCTCGGTGAGCAGGAACCCGATGGCCAGGTCGATGTCCTGGCCGGGAGTGCGCATGGTGACCGCGAGCGGCTGCTTGCGCAGCCGGATCTCCAGCGGCTCCTCGGCAGCTAGCTCGTCGGGACCGCGCCGCGGATCGCCGGCCGAGTCCAGGTTGATCTTCAGGACCGGTCGTCGGATCGACGTGCGCGCCATGTCCCGAGCGTAGGCCGCAACCGCCGAAGGGTGGATCGGCGAGCGGTCAACCGATAGTGATCTACGACCGCGAAGTGAGCGCGCGGTCACGCTCGACACGCGCTCGGGATACGGTACGTACGTGGGAGGGTTTGCGGCGGTGGTTCTGGCCGGTGGCGCGGCACGGCGGATGGGCGGCGCGGATAAGCCGACTCTGCCAGTCGGCGGTCAATCCATGCTGACTCGTGTCCTGGCCGCGGTGCATGATGCCGACCCCAGGATCGTGGTCGGCCCGGTGCCGCCCGACCTGCCGGTTCCCGTGCATTCCACCCGGGAGCAACCGCCTGGTGGCGGTCCGGTCGCGGCCACCGCGGCCGGTCTCGCGCTGGTGCCGGAGGGCGTCACGTTCACCGCGTTGCTCGCCGCCGACCTGCCGCTGCTGACCGGCGAAGCCATCGATGTGCTGCGGCTGACCGCGGAATCGGCGCCGATGCAGGGCGCCGTCTACCGCGACGCCGAAGGCCGCCGGCAACTGCTGTGCGGGGTGTGGCGGACCGCGGCGCTGCGCGAGGCGGTGGAGCGGCTCCGGGAAGCGCGTGGCGATCTGCACGGTGCGTCCGTCCGCGAGCTGATGGAATACCTGCGCGTGGCCGAGGTGTCCTGGCGACGCCCGGGCCCGCCGCCATGGTTCGACTGCGACACCGACGACGACCTGCGCACGGCCGAGGAATGGGCCCGATGAGCGACCTGTGCACGGCCGAGGAGCGGGCCCGATGAGCGACCTGTGCACGGCCGAGGAGCGGGCCCGATGAGCGACCTCGCGGCCTGGGTCGAGGCGGCCGGGCGGGAGCTCGGCCTGGACCCGGCTGACGTGCCGGTCACGGCGGTTCTCGACCTGGCGAAGGACGTCGCGCACGGTGTCGTACGCCCGGGAGCGCCCGTCTCGGCATACCTCATGGGTGTCGCGGTAGGCCGCGGAGCGGACCCCGCGGACGTGGCCGGACGACTCAGTCAGCTCGCGCTCTCGTGGTCGAAACCCACCGCCTGAAGTCTCTCGATAGGGTGGCGGAGACGGAGGTGCCGATCATGACGGTAGACAGCGCCGCAGGCGAGTCGAACGACAACATCCTGCTCGACGAGCCGACCACGGCTGACCTGCGGGCCAAGGTGACTGAGGCCTGGCGGGAGTTCGCCGGCGCGCTGGCCGCGCTGTTGCCGACGCTCGCCCCGGGCGGGCATATCGATGTCACGCTCGACCCGACCGCCTCGGGCACCGGCCTGGCGGTCTATTCGGTGAGCATCCGCGTGCTGCCCGACGGCGTCGTGGAGGCGCTCGCGGTCGGCAACGCCGAACTGCCCGAGGGTTTCCGGATGGATCGGGCCGCGGTCGCCGACCTGGTCGCGCTCGGCTGGTCGCCGCCGGGTGTGCTGCCGGGCTCGGGCGATTCGTTCGGTCTGCGCTCGTCCGTCGACAAGTCGAGCAGCCTGGCCGCGATCGTCAGCCGCACGCTGCGTGACGTCTACGGCGCGCCGCACCCGGCCTTCCTGGTCTACCTGGTGCACGACGAGGACGACGAGCCGATCGAGACCGCCCCGCTGGCCACCGCCCGGCACGAGCCGGGCATCGGCAAGGTGCTCGACCTGGATGACCTCGACGAGGACGGCGAGTTGTCGGCGGCGCTGGCGAGCGCGGCCGACGAGGTGGTGCCGCTCGAGGAGCGGGTGCGCACGGTGGTCGCCACGATGTCCAAGACGACGATCGACCAGCTGCAGGTCGACACGGACGGTGACATCGGCATCCGGGCCGGCTCGGCGATGGTCTTCGTCCGGGTTCGCGACAATCCGCCCCTGGTGGATGTCTTCTCGCCGATCCTGACCGAGGTGGAGCCGACCGAGGAGCTCTACGTCAAGCTGTCCGAGCTGACCAACCGCATGCCGATCGGCCGCCTCTACTGCGCGCAGGACACGGTGTGGGCGTCGATCCCGGTCTTCGGCCGCAACTTCCAGGCCACCCACCTCATGCTGGCCGTGCAGGTGATGACCGGCCTGGCCGACGAGCTGGACGACCGGCTGCACGGCGAGTTCGGCGGCAAGCGCTTCTTCGTCGAGGGCGACAAGCCCGCGCCCGCGAAGCAGCCCACCGACGACCACCGCCCGGGCATGTATCTCTAGAAAGCCACCGACCCGATCGGCTCCAGGGTGGACAGCGCGGCGACGTTCATGCCGTTCTCGCCCAGGGTCCACAGGTCGTCGCCGATCACCAACGATCGGTTCACGTAGCCGTTGATGCGCCCGGCGGCCTTGAGGCCGCCGGCGTCGACCCGGAAGGCGAGCGCGCCGTCGAAGGCGCCCTTCACGGGTACGACGAGGAGCTTGGTCGCCGGCCACCACAGCAGCGCGTGCGGATCGAACTCGGCGTTCGACACAGCGTCCGCGAGCACCCGTTGATCGAGCCGGCTCGGCCGAGCAGGGTCAGCAACATCAAAGAGCGAAACCTGCAGCCCTTGCCGTACGCCCCTGGTGCTGGCCTCCTGTCCGACGCCGACCAGAAGGTCGTCGCCGACCTGTTGCAGGTGTGCCGAGTAGCCGGTGATCTTCAGCTCGCCGGTGACCCGCGGGGCGGCCGGATCGCTGAGGTCGAGGCTGTAGAGCGGATCGGTCTGCCGGAAGGTCACCACATAACCGCGCGACCCGAGGAACCGTACGGAGTAGATCCGCTCGCCCTTCCCGAGCCCGTCGACCACCCCGGTCTGCACGAGTTTCCCGCCGGTGGCGCTCAGCACCCGCACGGCCGACGACGAAGACGAAGCGGTGGTGGTGGTCGCGACCCGCAACCGACCGTCCCATTCGGACATCGAGTACTGGTTGAGAAGCGTCCCGGGCACGTTCCCGGAGGCGGTCAGCACCGGTTTGCCGGCGCTGGTCAGGGCGAACTGGAAGATCTCGGTGCTGAGGTCGCCGGCACCGGTCATGGCGTTGAGCCGCCACTGCTGGTCGTTGGCGACGTAGAGGCTGCTCGGCGTGCCGTAGACGATGTCGCCGTCGCTGACCACCGCGACCGGATCGCCATCGGTCAGCGCCGGCGCGGTCACATCGAAGGTGAGCACGGTGAGCATCCCGGCCCCGGAGAACGATTGGGGCCGGCTCACCGCACCGCAGTCCAGGCGCCCCGAGGAGACGGACGTGCCGGTGGTGACCTGCCAGGACGGCAGCCAGGCGTCGAGCGGCGCCGCGGTGACCGCCTGCCGGTTGTCGCGCAGCAGGTCGTCGGTGTCGGTCGCGGCGGACGGGAAGTCGATCCGCGGGGTGGAGCTGAGAACCACGCGGGCGATGTTGCCGGTCTGCCGGGCGTCCACCACCCGGCCGATGCCCTGGTAGCGGCTGATGATGCGGGGCGGGCCACTCAGGTCGACCAGGATGAGGTCGGCGTCGCCGCCCGATGGCCGGAACGAGGCCATGCGCCCGTACAACTGCGGATACGAGGACGAGAGCACGAGCGCGTGATCGCCGGCGAGCAGCAGCTGACCGTCGGCGGGAGTGCCCAGCTCGAGCTGCCCGGTCTGGGTGCGGGTGGCAGGGTCGATGACCCGGAGAACGCCGCGGTCGACGGTGACGATCCGCCGGCCGTCGGTCTTGATGATGTCGGGCTCGTCGGCACCGACCTCGTGCACGTTGGTGCCGGAGTAGGCGGTGGCGGGGGCGGCCATGCCGGCGTCGGCCCGGCTCCCGGCGATCGACGCGTTGGCGGGCACGGCCCCGGACAGGCCGTACGGGCTGATGCTTCGCCGGGTGGCCGCCCGTAACTCGGTCAGCAGCCGGTCACAGGACTCGAAGGAGACGAGACCGAGTTTGGCCGCCGGCACCGTGACCGGCGACTCGAGGATCTTGGTGGGCGGCCGCTCGGTGCAGCCGGCGAGGGCGAGGGCGGCGACGGCACAGAGCAGGATTCGACGGCGCATGTGCGCTTGGACGCCGCCCTCTGACGGTCGGTTCCGGGAAGGGCTATTCCGGGGCGGGCACCACGGTCGGGGTCTCGACCAGCCGGGACAGCACGATCATGCTCCGGGTCGAGGTGATGAACGGTTCGGCCCGCAGCCGTTCGAGGGCCTGTTCGAGGTGTCCGATGTCGGCGGCCCGCAGATGCACGAGCGCGTCGGCCTGGCCGGACACCGTGTAGGCGCCGATCACCTCGGGGTGCCGCCGGGTGGCCACGGTGATCTGCGCGGGGGTGGTGCGCCCGGTGCAGAACAGCTCGACGAACGCCTCGGTGGTCCAGCCGACCGCGGCCGGGTCGATGACCGCGGTGAAGCCCTTGATCACCCCGGTGGCGCGGAGCCGGTCCACCCGGCGCTTCACGGCCGGGGCGGAAAGAGCGACCTTAGACCCTATCTCCGCGTACGACGCGCGTGCATCGGCGACCAGCAACGCAATGATTCGCTGATCAACCGGGTCCATCTGCAACGATTCGCCTCCAGCACACAAGATTTATCGCTGTTTCGTAAGCCCGAGCCTACCTACGCTTTACCTCATGAGCCAGACGGAGCGCTTGCCGCGAACCAGGACATATCTCATGTGTCCGCCGCAGCATTTCACGGTCGAGTACGCCATCAACCCGTGGATGGACACCACCGCCCCGGTCGATGCCGCGCTGGCCGTCGAGCAGTGGGACCTGCTGCGCACCACCCTTGTCGATCTCGGCCACACCGTGCACGTGCTCGACCCGGTCGCCGGCCTGCCCGACATGGTCTACGCGGCCAACGGCGCGTTCTCGGTGGACGGCACCGTCTACGGCGCTCGCTTCCGCTACCCGCAGCGCGCCGACGAGGCCGTCGCCCACCGCGCGTTCTATCAGGACCCGGCCTGGCGCTTCGCCGATCCGGAGCACGTCAACGAGGGCGAGGGCGACTTCGCCTACCTGCCCGGCGCGCACGGCGGCGTGATCCTGGCCGGCTACGGCTTCCGCACCGAGCCGGCCGCTCACGCCGAGGCCCAGGAGATGCTCGGCCGCCCGGTCGTCTCGCTCCGCCTGGTCGACCCCGCCTTCTACCACCTGGACACGGCCCTGGCCGCACTCGACGACCACAACGTCACCTACTACCCGGCGGCGTTCTCGGCGTCCGCGCAGCGGGTTCTCGCCCAGCTCTTCCCGGACGCGGTGCTCGCCGACCGGGCCGACGCCGAGGCGTTCGGGCTCAATCTGGTCAGTGACGGCCGGCACGTGGTGCTCAACACCGAGGCGATCGCGATGGCCGAGAAGGTGCGGGCGGCCGGTTATCACCCGGTGCACGTCGAGCTGACCGAGCTCAAGCGCGGCGGCGGCAGCGTGAAGTGTGCGGTGGCCGAGCTACGCCGGTGACGAGTCACTGGAAGCGGTGCGGGAAGATGGAACACATGACCGACGACAACCGCACCGCGGAGAAGCAGGAAGACGGCTCCGTCATCGTGGTGGGCCCCGATGGGCGTCCGATGGGCACGGTCGAGCCCGACGGCACCCTCACCCCGGAGGAGCCGGGCAACCTGATCGAGCAGCCGGCCAAGGTCATGCGGATCGGCAGCATGATCAAGCAGCTCCTCGAGGAGGTGCGGGCCGCACCGCTCGACGAGGCGTCGCGCGGCCGGCTCCGTGAGATCCACCAGCGGTCGATCACCGAGCTCGAGGACGGCCTCGCCCCCGAGCTGCGGGACGAGCTGGAGCGGCTGTCGCTGCCGTTCGAGGGTGACACCCCGCCGAGCGAGAGCGAGCTGCGCATCGCCCAGGCCCAGCTGGTGGGCTGGCTCGAGGGCCTCTTCCACGGCATTCAGGCCGCGCTGGTCGCCCAGCAGATGGCGGCCCGGCTGCAGCTGGAGCAGATGCGGGGCGGCGGTGCCGGCCGCCCGGCCCTGCCGATGGGCACCGGCGCGATCCCGGGCATGCCCGGCCAGCAGCCCGGCCCGGGCGGCGAAGGCCGCACCGGCCAGTACCTCTAGAGGTCGAAGGCGTCGCGGAGGTAGCGCGCCACCCCGTCCTCGTCGTTCGTGAGACCCACCTCGTCGGCCACCGCGCGGACGGCGGGGTGGGCATTGCCCATCGCCACCGAGTGACCGGCCCAGGTCAGCATCGGGATGTCGTTGGGCATGTCGCCGAAGGCCAGCACATCCTGCGCCTCGAAGCCCTCCTGCGCGCACAGCCAGGCCAGGCCGGCCGCCTTGGTCACCCCGGCCGCCGAGATCTCCACGAGCGCGCTCCTCGACGAGTGGGTCACCGTGGCGATCTCGCCGAGCAGGCCACTGACCAGCTCCGCGAATTCGTCGGCGCCGTGGTTGGCCGAGCGGGCCAGCAGTTTGACGGCCGGTGCCGAGACCAGCTCCTCGGTGGTGGTGAGCACTCGGACCTCCTCGTGCTCCGGGTCCCAGCGGAGTGGCCAGGCCTCCTCGTACCAGAAACGCCGCCCCTCCTCGACCTCGACGGCCATGGCGATGTCCGGAATGGCCGCCCGCAGCTTCTTGGCGACGTCGAGCAGCAGGTCGGCCGAGAGATTCTCGCAGCGCAACACCTTGTCGGTGTCCGGGTCGTAGATGACGGCACCGTTGGCGCAGATCGCCGGCACCGGCTCCGGCATCTGGTCGTAGAGCTGCCGGAGCCAGCGGACCGGGCGGCCGGTCACCAGCACGAAGGGGACGGGGAGGGCATGGATCACGTCGATGGTGCGCTTGCTCAGCGTGCCGTCGTGGTGGATCAGGGTGCCGTCGATGTCAGAGGCGACAAGCCGAAAGGGATGCATCACCTCGACAGTAACTTGTCGAGATAGACCGCCACCCCATCCTCATCGTTGGACAGAGCCACCTCGTCGGCCACTGCCAGCAGGGACGGATGTGCGTTGGCGACCGCCACCCGGCTCCACCCGGCCCAGGCAAACATCGGCAGGTCGTTGGGCATGTCGCCGAAGACCAGGACGTCCTGCGGATCGACCCCGACCGCCTCGGCGACCACCGACAGGCCGGTGCCCTTGTCCACGTTCGCCGGGCAGATCTCCACGTAGTCGAGGCCGGCCTGGGTGACCGAGGCCACGTGCGGCGGCACGATCCGCCGGGCCACCTCGAGCAGGTCGTCGACCTGGTAGTCGAAGGACCGGGCGAACGCCTTGATCACGTCGCCGGTGAGGCACGCGGCGCGCTCCCGCCGCTCGACCACCACCGGGTAGCGCCAGGTGGGGTCGTAGTCGCCCCACAGCGGGGAATCGTCGTGCTCGAGCGCCTCGACCATCACCGACAACCGGCCGACCTCGGCCTCGAGATCGGCCAGCACCGTCGACAGGGTCGAGCCGGCAAGCCGGGACCGCAGCAGGTAGGCCGACTCGGCCTGGTCGAGGACCCAGCCGCCCTGGGCCAGCACCAGGAAGTCGGCCACCCGGATGTCGTTGCGGGTGAGTGACATCAGGCGCGGCCCACGGCCGGTGGCGCCCACGATCCGGATGCCGGCGGCGCGGACGCGTTCGAGAACCTCGTGGGTGTAGGCGGACACGGTGTCATCGCTGCGCACCAATGTGCCGTCGAGATCCGTCGCGATCAGCTTGGGGAGTCCAGGCTTGACCATCGGTCACCTCCGAGGGTGGGCGGACCCCCGCGGAGGGCGGAAGGAAAACGTTACACCTGCCCAGCTAGCTGCGGCTATGACTTCTGGTGACGGACGGATGGCCAACCCGTTAGCGCGCGGGTTCGAGGATGTCCCGTCCGCCGAGGTACGGCTGGAGGGCCTTCGGCACCCGCACCGAACCGTCCGGCTGCTGGTGGTTTTCCAGGATCGGAATCAGCCAGCGGGTGGTGGCGAGCGTCCCGTTCAGCGTGGCCGCGGTCTGCGGCTTGCCGTCCGCATCGCGGTAGCGGATGTTGAGCCGCCGCGCCTGGAACGTCGTGCAGTTCGATGTCGAGGTGACCTCGCGATAGCGGCCCTGCGACGGCACCCACGCCTCACAGTCGAACTTGCGCGCCGCGCTCGAACCGAGGTCGCCGCCGGCCACGTCGATCACCCGGTACGGGATCTCGACCTTGGCCAGCATCTCCTCCTCCATCGCCAGCAGCCGCCGGTGCTCGTCGGCGGCCTGCTCCGGCTTGCAGAAGGAGAACATCTCCACCTTGTCGAACTGGTGCACCCGCAGGATGCCGCGAACGTCCTTGCCGTACGACCCGGCCTCCCGCCGGTAGCACGACGACCAGCCGGCGAAGCGGCTCGGCCCGGCTTCGAGATCCAGGATCTCGTTCGAGTGGTACGCCGCGAGCGCGACCTCCGAGGTGCCGACCAGGTAGAGATCGTCGGCCTCGAGCCGGTAGATCTCGCTGGCATGGGCGCCGAGGAAGCCGGTGCCCTCCATCGATTCCGGCTTGACCAGGCTCGGCGTGATCGACGGGGTGAAGCCGTGCTCCACCGCCTGGGCGATCGCCATCTGCAGCAGGCCGAGCTGGAGGAGCGCGCCGACGCCGGTGAGGAAGTAGAACCGCGAGCCCGACACCTTGGCGCCGCGCTCGGTGTCGATCGCCCGGAGGGCCTCACCGATCTCGAGGTGGTCCTTCGGGTTGTCGATGGCCGGCCGGTCGCCGACCTCACGCAGCACGATGAAGTCGTCCTCACCGCCCGGCGGGACGCCGTCCTGCACGACATTCGGCAACGCGAGCTGGGCCAGGCGCAGCGTCTCGTCGGCGGTCTTCACCGCGGCCTCGGTCGTCTTGACCTCGGCGGCCAGGTCCTTGGTGCGGGCCAGCAGCGCCGTCTTCTCGTCGCCGGAGGCCTTCGGCACCTGCTTGCTCAGCGATTTCTGCTCGGCCCGGATCGCCTCGAACCGCTGCGTGGCGGCCCGGCGCTCCTCGTCGGCGCGCAGCAGGTCGTCCACCAGCTCGGTGGATTCGCCGCGCAGTCGCTGGCTGGCACGGATCAGCTCGGGGTCCTCGCGGAGCAGGCGCAGGTCAATCACGATTGACGAGCCTACCGGCGGCCCAGTCCGGTCAGCACCCGGATATCCCCTCTCGTCCCGATCAGCTGGGCTTGTCGCGGTCGCCGCCCAGCAAGGTGAACGGTTTGGCCGGACCGACGGTGAGGTCGAGCGGCTCCTCATGAGCCGTGGACTCGGGGACGGCGGGCGGCCGCCGCCAGGTCCAGGCGTCCGCCGGGCCGTGCCGGTCGGTCAGGTAGAGCGCGATCATCGCGAGGACCAACCCGGCCAGCGCACACCACAGGCCCCGGCCGTAGGCGATGTCGACCTGATCCGGCTCCAGCGAGATGGTGTAGAGGTTGGGCACCACCCGGCTCTGCTCGCCGATCGAGACGGTCAGCGCGAAGTGCAGCGCGAGCAGGGTGCCGCCCACGCTGAGCCCGGTGAGCCGCACCCACCGGCGGGCGGCCGGCGGGCCGAACATGGTCAGCACCACCGCGGCGACCAGCGGGAACAGGCCGACCAGGAATGCCGTGCCGAACGCGCCGAGATCGTTGAGGTCGGTCGGCACCGCGTGGTCGCCGAAGTCACCGTCGCCGCCGAAGACGGCCGCGTCGACGGTGGTGACCTGCCACTCGGAGACGAGCGACGCGAGCAGGGCGACCGCGGCCAGCGCCGCGGTCAGCGGGACCAGCCGCCGGTCGCCGACCAGGCTGTGGCCGAGGCCGGACGCGTTCCAGCGGCGCCGGCGCGGCGCCGTCTCCGCGCCGAACTCGACCACCGACTCGGGCGGCGATGGGTCGAGATCGATGGACTGATGCTCGGGAGGCATGTGACCAATGATGGCCCGTGCCCGGTCGCCCGGCTACCGGCCGTCCGATGGACTAGCGTTTCCGACATGCCTATTCGCACTGCTACGGCCCACTGGGATGGGAACCTCACCGAAGGTTCCGGCACCATCAAAACCGGCAAGGGCGGTTACCAGGGGAACTACTCCTTCAAGTCGCGCTTCGAGGAGGGCGAGGGGACGAACCCGGAGGAGCTGATCGCCGCCGCGCACTCCGGCTGCTTCTCGATGGCCTTCTCCAAGGCGCTCGCCGACGCCGGTTACACCGGCACGTCGGTGGAGACCGTCGCCAAGCTTCACTTCGACAAGACCGACGCCGGCTTCAGCGTCACCCGGATCGACCTCGAGACGGTCGGCACCGTGCCCGGCATCGACGACTCCGAGTTCCAGAAGGTCGCGCAGGCCGCCAAGGAGGGCTGCCCGATCTCCCGGCTGCTCGCCCCGGGCACCGAGATCATGCTCTCCGCGAAGCTCGCCTGATCGACCCGGCCGAACCTGATCGACCCGGCCGACCCGCCGATGCGGGCAGGGGTTGTTGTCGGATCCCTGACCGCATCGGCGGCATCGGTGTGCGCGCGACTCTGGCGCACAATGGTCACTGTGCCGGTCGAGATGAGTCGCCAACGCTTCGAGGAACTCGTCGGTGAGGCGCTCGACGAGGTGCCCGTCGAGCTGCTGACGATGATGAACAACGTGGTCTTCATGGTCGAGGACGCGCCGCCGGACGGCAACGACGACCTGCTCGGGCTGTATGAGGGAACGGCGCTGACCGATCGGGGCTGGGATTACGCCGGCGTGCTGCCCGACCGGATCACCATCTACCGGCTGCCGACACTGCGGGTCTGCGACAGCGAGACCGACGTGATCGACGAGGTCGCGATCACCGTGGTGCACGAGATCGCCCACCATTTCGGCATCGATGATCATCGTCTGCATGAACTCGGCTGGGGCTGAATCCGGCCTAAAAGCTGGTCCCCCGCTTGTTGACGGCACCTACCCTGGTGCCACATCGCACACAGGAGGACGTTCATGCGCAGCGAGCTCTTTTCGGCGGAAAACCTGGAGAAGGAATCCGCCCAGCCCGGGTTGCGTCTGCAGAATTCCAAGCTGCTCAAGGCCGAGCTGAACGGCGAGTTCATGGCTCGTCAGGGCTCGATGGTGGCGTACCAGGGGAATGTTCAGTTCGAGGCGCTCGGTTCCGGCGGGATCGGCAAGTTCATCAAGTCGAAGCTCACCGGCGAGGGCGTGCCGCTGATGAAGGTCCGCGGCACGGGCGACGTCTTCCTTGCTGACAAGGCCGCCGACGTTCACCTCATCGACCTGGAGCCGGGCGACGCCCTCTCCATCAACGGGACGAACGTGCTGGCGTTCGACTCGACCCTCAACTACGACATCAAGATGGTCGGCGGCGCCGGCATGATGTCCAACGCGGGCCTGTTCAACTGCGTCTTCTCCGGCCACGGCCGGATCGCGGTCACCACCAAGGGCACCCCGGTGGTGCTCAGCGTCGACCAGCCCACCTACGTCGACCCGCAGGCCGCGATCTGCTGGTCGGCCAACCTGCAGACCGGCTACCACCGCGCCGAGCAGCTGGGCCTCGGCACGCTGCTGGGCCGCACCACCGGCGAGCGGTTCACGATGAGCTTCGCGGGCCAGGGCTTCGTGGTCGTGCAGCCCTCTGAGGAGCCCCCGGCTGGCCTGGCCGGCACCGGAAGCGGCGGCCAGCAGGGCCAGGGCGGCCTCCTCGGCAACCTGCTGGGGAACTAAAGCGGGGGACCTACAGCGAGCCGGATCGGAGGCGTGCCAGCCACGCCTCCGAATCGGCGAAGTCGGCGTCGGACAGGCCGGGCGGGGACGGGACCGGGTCCTCGCGGGTGAGCCGGTGCCGGGGGTAACTGCCGAGGAAGCGCACCTCGGCGCAGATGCGGTGCAGCCCCTGCAGGGCCTCGCCCATCCGGGCCTCGGCGACGTGCCCGGTGCAGTCGAGGAAGAAGAAGTAGGTGCCGAGCTGCTCGCCGGTCGGCCGGGACTCGATGCGGGACAGGTTGACCCCGCGGACGGACAGCTCGGTCAGCACCGCGAGCAGCGCCCCGACCTGGTCGTGGCGGATCGAGACGGCCAGCGAGGTCACGTCGTCGCCGGTCGGCTCGGTGGCCGGGCCGGGCCGGGTGAGCAGCGCGAAGCGGGTCACCGCGTCGGCGTGGTCGGCGACCTTGTCGGCCAGCACGGTCAGCCGGTTGCGCGGCACCCCGATCGGGGCGCACAGCGCCGCGTCGAACTCGCCGGCGGCCGCGGCGATCGCGGCGGCCGCGTTGGAGAGCACGTCCACCACCACGGCGTCGGGCAGGTGGGCGAGCAGCCAGTTGCGGCACTGGGCGGACGCCTGCGGATGCGCGGCCACCGTGCGGACCTGGTCGAGCGGGGTCGGCCGGCGGGCCGCGAGCACGAACTCGACCGGCAGGACGACCTCCCGCGTGATCACCAGCGGGCTGCCGGTGACCAGCTCGTCGAGGGTGACCGGGATGGCGCCACCCACCGAGTTCTCCAGCGGGACCAGGGCGGCGTCGGCGTCACCGGCGCGCACCGCTTCCAGCGCCTCGGGCACGCTGCGGGCCGGCGTACGCACCCCGCGCTCGGCGGCGGGCAGGGTGCGCAGGGCGGCCTCGGTGAAGGTGCCCTCCGGACCGAGGTAGACGTAGCGAGCAGGCGGCGTTCCGGGCATGCCGTGAGTCTAGGACGTGCCGCGGGATGGTCAGAAGCCGCAGGCCAGCACGCGGATGCCCGGTGGCGCCTCGGTCTGCACCCGGTCGATGCACACGTCGGAGCCGGCCGCGACCAGCGCGAGCGTGGTGTCCTTGCCGGTGGTCACGACCATCAGCGGTTCGAGCTGGTCGGCGGACTCGCCGGACACCTCGACCGTGCTGAACGACCAGATGCCGGAGCAGTACGGCCCGTCGTTCACCAGCAGCGTCTTGTTCGGAATGCCGGGCTTCCCCCTGATCAGGGCGAGGAGCTGGGCATTCGTGGGTGAGCCGGTGCAGCGGGCCGCGTGCGACGGGGTCGGCGTCGGCGAGACGGTGTTCGGCGCCAGGGTGGTGGCCCGGGTCGTCGGATAGGCGTAGGTCGGGTAGGCCTGGGTCGTCGCGTTGCCCGGCAGCGTCGGCAGCGGCTGCTGCGGCTGGCCGGGGAACAGGGACGGCGAGAGCGTGATGGGGGCCGCGCTCGGGCTGACATACCGAGGTGGGGACGTCGACGGCGGCTTGGGCGGCGTGCCACAGGCGCCCAGCGGTAGTAGGGCGCCGAGGAGAACGGCGCCGAGGGGGATCAGGCGTGTGCGGGGGGACACGCCGGACATGTTAGGCCGAACTGCCTCAGGAGGCGATGCGGTGCCCGACGGCAGTGAGGGTGTCCACCGCCTCGGTCAGCCGGACCGTCGGCACAAGCAGGTAATCCGTGGTGAATGTCGAGAAGGTCACGATATTGACGCGGGCGTCGGCCAGCGGGCCGATCAGCGAGGCCAGCACCCCGGTCAGGGCCAGGTCGAGCGGTCCGACAATGCGCAGACATCGCCAGGCCGTGTCGGCCACCGCGCCGTCCGGCACCCGGTCGGCCGGGCAGATGATCGACAGCTCGTCGGGCGCCCAGCTGAGCGAGATGACGCTCTTGTCATCCGGACCCGCGGCCAGCGAAGCCGGGATCGGCGAGCCGGCCGGCAGCCGACACACCGCGTACTCCTCCGGTAGCAGATCTAGATCCAGCATGAGGGCAGACTACGTTTCCGGATCAGTCCTTGCCCAACCCCTGTCGGTGCGGCAAACGCCACACCAGGGTTTTTCAGCGCACCGGAGAGAAGAACGTCAACGAACCGGCCACCCGGTCGTTGTGCAGCAGCGGCGTCGAGATCGCGTCGACGGTCAGCGGCGGGTCACCCGGCGTGGGCACCACGCGGAGAAGGCCGCGGGCCAGCCGCTCGCTGCGGATGGCCAGCAACGGCGGAATCTTGTCCGCGTCGGACTCGTCGAGCTCACCGGCACCGGCGGTGAAGTCGATCAGGCGCAGGACCGCGCCGAGCGGTTGATCGATCGCCTCGATCGGCTTGCCCAGCCCGAACAGCTCGCTGCACGAGGCCGAGAGCGCCAAAATCTTGGTGGCGGTGTCGATCACCAGGCATGGTTCGGCGGCCGCGGCCACCGTCGATGTCCAGCGGTCGACGCTCGGGACGAACTCAGCTTCGGCCGGTGTCCGCGCCTGGGGCACGAACGCTCCCGAGAGGGAGAGCTCGATGTGACCCACCCCGTCCTCCTCGCTCCGGCGGATGGGGGGCAGACACCACGGCCGCAATCAAGCGGCCGCGGCGTCAACCCGCCGTTGAACGGAAGGAACGTTACCGGCGTGCCGGACGCTTGTCAGCGGCCGTTTGTCCGTCAGGGTGCCACCGGTAGTCCCCAGCCGGGCGATAGGGCGCGTTTGCCCAGGTCCCGGGGTGATGTGCGACGGCTGAGAGCTTGCTGGCGGTGGCCGGCGAAATGCGCGCGCCACCCGCGATGAGGAGCCGGTCGAGTTCCTTGTCCGTCGAGACGAGGACCTCCTTCGGCAAACCGTGCACGCTGATCACGCCGGAACCGACGAACGTCAGCACCGGAGTGACCGGCACGGACAGGCCGACCGCGGCGGAAAGGGCCTTGCTGGCGCGGCGTGCCTCCCGGCGGGCCTCGGCGATGTAGGCCGGGCGCTTGCCGTTGATCTGCACGACGTCGCCCGCGATCAGCACGCGGGCCCGACCGTGATCAGCCACGGTCACGGCGTAGACGCCGCCGGGGCCGATCGCGAGGAATCCGGCGCGGTCGTCGGCGAGGTCGGGCTCGCCCAGGGCGTCGGTGCGTGGCCAGTCCACGATGTGCCAGTTGGGGCCGAGCCGATCGAGTCGGGTCAGCGCCCGTGTCCCGGCGGCTTCGAGGCGACGCGCGTCACGGTCGGCGCGACGGCGACGGGCCCACTCGGCGGGCGACGGGCGAGCTGGCGGGTCGAGCGGTGAGGGTGGGGCGACGGGACGATCGAGGGTGGGTAGCGCCTTAGCATGAACAGGCAGGGCAGGGCGCGGGAAGACAGTCACAACGACCTCCGGCAAAAGGTCTCTTCGGGCTCTCTTTTCACTACCGTACGTGTACGACCCCACACGGAGGCAAGACATCGCGGCAAAAGAGGGGCGAGTGAGTGGGGATGAATGCCGCATTCACGCACAAGTTTTTCTTGCGGATAGTGCATCGCGGCGTTCTCTCCCCCGGTTCGGCAGCTTCAAGCACAAAGTTAGCCTCGCCTTCGCTCCCGCGCACCGATGTCTCATGATCTAGTCAGAACGTCATGGTTCGAACGCGAGGAGTGCTCGGGTGAACTACGTCGACAGTGAAGTCAGCCCACTCCGTACGGTCCTGCTCCACCGGCCGGGCGCCGAGCTGGCCCGCCTGACGCCGCGGAACAACGACTCGCTCCTCTTCGACGGGATCCCCTGGGTCGGCCGGGCCCAGGAGGAGCACGATCGCTTCGCCGGGGCGCTGCGTGAGCGCGGCGTCGAGGTGCTCTACCTGGCCGAGCTGCTGGCCGAGACGCTGGCCGTGGCGGAGGCGCGTGACGAGCTGACCAGGGCGGTGCTCGACGACCGCCGGCTCGGCGACACCCTGCGCGACTCGGTCGGCCGCTATCTCGCCGACCAGGATCCGCGCCGGCTCGCCGACGTGCTGATGGCCGGGCTCGCCCACAAGGAGCTCAAGCCGGGGCCGGCCGGCCTGGTCTACGAGCTGATGGACGATCACGACTTCATCATCGATCCGCTGCCCAACCTGCTGTTCACCCGGGACTCCTCGGTGTGGGTGCGCGACCAGGTGGCGGTGACCAGCCTGGCGATGCCGGCCCGGGCTCGGGAGACCACGCTGACCAGGGCGATCTACCGCTATCACCCGCGCTTCGCCGGGGTGCAGCTGCTCTACGACCCGGCGCTCGAGCACGTCGAGGGCGGGGACGTCCTGGTGCTCGCGCCGGACGTGCTGGCCATCGGGGTCGGCGAGCGGACCACACCGGCCGGGGCCGAGCGGCTGGCCCGGCGGGTCTTCGCGGCCGGGCTGGCGAGCACCATCCTGGTGGTGCCGATCGCCCAGGAGCGGGCCACGATGCATCTCGACACCGTCTGCACGATGGTCGACGTCGATGCGGTCGTGATGTACCCGAACGTCGCCCACTCGCTCCGGGCGTACACCGTCAAGCCGGATGCCGGTGGCGAACCGCGCGCCCTGGCCCCCCGCCCGTTCCTCGAGGCCGCCGCCGAGGCGATGGGCATCGAGCGGCTGCGGGTGATCGATACCGGTCTGGACCCGGTCACCGCCGAGCGCGAACAGTGGGACGACGGGAACAACACCCTCGCCATCGCGCCGCGGCTGTGCGTCGCCTACGAGCGCAACATCGAGACCAACGCCCAGCTCGAACGGGCCGGGATCGAGGTGGTCCGGATCAGCGGATCGGAGCTCGGCAGCGGCCGCGGCGGGCCACGGTGCATGAGCTGCCCGGTCGAAAGGGCACCCCTGATCAGCTGACCGAGACCTCGGAGACGATCAACTCGGGCACCGGCACGCCGTCCACCAGGTCCGCTTTGTCCGGAAAATCAAAGACCGCGAGTTCCAGCTGTACGGGGTACGAAGGCGCCTGGTCGACGTGCTTCACCACGTCGCCGTCGACCGAGAAGTTCAGCGAACCGGGCCGCCATTCCACGGCGTACACATGGAAGGCGGAAACGTCGATCGGAAGATCGACCACCGACCAGTCCTCGGTCAGGCTCGGGTCGCGGAAGCGGTGCAACCCCATGCCGACGCTCTGCGGGGCGGTGCCGAAGACCTCCATCACGCAGATCTCGCCGGACCGCGACGGGTCGTCCTCGACGCCGGAGAGCCAGAACGCCACCATCGACCGCGGAGTGATCACGCCGCGCATCCGGATCGAGATGGTGCCATGGAGCGGCGTGCAGCCCCAGAACTCCGGTTGCTCCTCGCGCACCCGCTGGCCGTCGAGGAACGGCTGGCCGCCGATCGTGCTGCCGACCGGCCCGGAGAAGTTGGCACTCTGGATGCCGGACACCCGCAGCGGCGTCTCGTGCACGCCCTCGGCCCACAGCGGCTGGTCGGCCGGGATGCTCAGCCGAAGCTCACCGCCGCCGACCTGATAGGTGGCGGCGGACTGCGCCCGCGAGCTCCAATGTGGCAGATACCACGGAACCCACACGGAGCGGTCCAGCTCGTTGCCCTCGAACCGCTCCGTCAACATGGCGGCTAGCGCAGCGTGAGCTGGCGGCCGATCAGGCCCTGCTTGGCGCGACGGGCGTCGGCGTTCAGCGGGCCGGTCTCGGCGAGGATGTCGGCGTAGCGCTTCGCGAAGTCGGCGAGCGGGGTCTCCCACTCGGTCGACTCCGGCTCGCCGGGAATGTCCCAGACCGGGACGAGGAGACCGTGCGCCCGGAACATGCCGGCGAACTTGGTCTTCTCGCCGAGCAGCAGGTCACCCGAGGCGGACAGCCGGGCCAGGGCGTCCAGTGCCTGGTCCTCCGGCTCGGGCAGCACCCACCGGACGTGCCCCTTGTCCGGCGCGACCCGGCACCAGTAGGCCGCCCGCCCGGCGGCCAGCCGCACGGTCGGGTAGATCGAGGCGTTGGCCCGCTCCAGCGAGGCCTTCACGTTCGGGTCCTCGGCCTGCTCGGCGTCCAGCCAGTACTCGAAACCGTCGTGCATGGTGATCTCGAGCGGGCCGTCGACCAGGATGTCCTCCAGGCGCGGGCCCTGGCCGGGCAGCGCCGGCACGGACACCGTGCCGCCGGGCTCGGTGCGCAGCGCGGCCAGGATCGCCACCGTCAGGTCGCGGGAGACGTCGCCGGACTGCACGTGCCGCTGCAGGCCGATGAACACCCGCCCGTCGCTGCGGGTCATCGCGGGCCAGGCCATCGGCAGCACGGTCGACAGCGTGACCGGGCGGTCGCCGTACTCCTCGATGATCTCGGGCTTGAGGGTCAGCGGCGCCGAGGCGGCCGGGACCAGCTCGCGCAGGGCGATCCACTCCGGCTCGTCGGCGAGGCCCTCGAACGGCCGGGCGACGAAGATGTCGCGCACCTTCTCGCGCTTGGGTGCGGTTTGGCGTTGGTTGCGACGCTTGCTCACGGCGAGACAGCCTAGGCGTTACGCCCGCAAAGAGAAATTCAGGCGCGCGGCAGACGGACCTCGGCGGTGGTGCCGCCGCCCTCGCGTGGGCGCAGCGACACCCAGCCCTGCTGCCGCTCGACGAGCCGGCGCACCAGGTAGAGGCCGAGCCCGGCGCCCGGGTGCCGGCGCTGCTCGCCGCCCTCGGCCTGCCAGTAGCGCTCGAACGCCCGCTCGACGTTCTCGAGGCGGATGCCGGCGCCCCGGTCGGTGATCCGGAAGCGCAGGGTCTCCTCGTCGGCGGCCGCGCACAGCTCGATCGGGCTGTCCGGCGGTGAGTTCTTCTCGGCGTTGGTGGCCAGCTCGGTGAGGATGGTGGCGATCGAGTCGCGGTCCCCGTACGCCTTCGGCAGCTCGGCCGGCAGGGAAGTCACCTGGATCCGGCGGCGAAGGTCTTCCGGAAGCTCCTCGACGGCGGCGCGCAGTGTCTCCGGCAGGTCGAACGGGCCGGCCGCCGCGACGCCGATCTCGCCGTCGTCACTGATCGCCGAGAGCAGCCGGTCGACCAGCCGGGCCAGCTCGCCGGCCCGGGCGCCGACCACCCGGACCGCCTCCTGGCGGCCCTGCTCGCCGAGGGTGTCCCAGTGGTTGGTGAGGGTGTCCGCGTAGCCCTTGATGACGGTCACCGGGGTGCGCAGCTCGTGACTGGTCACCGCCACCCACAGGTCGCGGTTTTCCTGGCGGCGGGACTGGTCGCCGTCGCCGTTGCGCTGGGCCGCGTAGAGCCGGCACAGGAAGCCGCCGAGCAGTTCGAGGACGCGGTGGTGCTCCGGGCCCGGATCGGCGCTCTGCGGGCCGAAGGAGACGTGCAGCGACCCGACGCTGGCGTCGCCCGCCTCGCAGCGGACGCCGAGCACCCGGCGGGGGTCGCCGAAGACCTCGTTGAGCTCGTTGAGCGGCAGGTGCTCGCGATCGATCCGCCGGCCGATCGCCGGGGTGCAGGCACCGCTGGCGGCCACCACCCGGCCGTGGCCGGTCGCGTACTCGACGAAGCCGGCACCGAGGCCGCCCAGCACCTCCTCGGCGAGCCGGACGATCCGCTGCACCACGGGCAGACCCGTCTCGCCGGCATTGAGCCGATCGAGGACCGCGAGCTGACCCTGGGTCAGCGCGGCGTAGTCGGGACGCTCCGGCATGTCTGCGAGTCTGCCTCGCTTCCTGAGTTTTGGGCAGATGGGTAGACGCGGATCTTGCTCGGAATCACCGTACCGTGGCGGACGTCACACCTGGGCCAGCCTGTCCTGCACGAACTTCGGGCGGTCGGTGATGACCCCGTCCACCTGGTGTTCCAGCACCAGATCCAGTTGGTCGGGCTCGTTCACGGTCCACACGTACACCTGGTGGCCGGCCTCCCGCAGAGCCGGCACCAAGCTGGGTTTCGAGCGCACCAGGCCGACGCCCGGCCCGGCGATCCGCGCGCCGAACGGCAGCCGCCCGCGCCCGACGCCGGGCGGCAGGATCTCCAGCAGGTAGACCGTGGGGATGGCCGGCGCGAGCGCACGGACCCGGCGCAGCGCCAGCGCCGCGAACGACATCACCGTCACCTGGACCGGATTGTCCGGCCGGTTGTCGGCGAGACCGTGCCGGCGGAGCAGCTCGACGAGCTTGCGCTCCACCTCGGCGCCGTAGCGTGACGGATGCTTGGTCTCGATGAGTAGGCGCACCGGGCGGCCGTAGTCACGCACCGCGGTCAGCAGCCGGTCGAGGGTGAGCAGCTTGCTGAACTCGGGCAGGTCGTCGTCACCCGGGTAACCGGGGTGCCAGGAGCCGAAGTTCAGCGGTTCGAGCTCGGCCAGCGTCTTGGTGCTGACCAGGCCACGACCGTTGCTGGTGCGCTTGAGGTTGCGGTCGTGCACGCACACCAGATGGCCGTCACGGGTGAGCCGGACATCGCATTCGAGGCCGTCGGCTCCCTCTTCGAGGGCGCGCATGTACGCCCCGAGTGTGTGCTCGGGAAGAGCATCCGCGCCCCCTCGGTGCGCGAAGACGAGTGGTCTGGTCATAGAACGTGGGCCGGTTGCCCGTTCTCGCTGACCACCTCGCGCCCGCCGGCCGCCCACATCTGCATGCCGCCATCGAGGTTGCGGACGTTGTCCCACCCGTTGTTCATCAGGTAGGAGACGACCTGGCCGGAGCGCCCGCCGGAACGGCAGACGACCACGACCTCGACGTCGGTGGGCACCTCGGCCATCCGCGGCGGGATCTCCATCATCGGCAGGTGGTGGGCGCCCGGCGCGTGGCCGGCCGCCCACTCCTCGGGCTCGCGAACGTCGAGCAGGTAAGCGTCGACGGGCACCTCGGCCGGCGTCACGCTGGGTACTTGTGGTCCGAACACGGCAATCAGCCTACGGGGTCCGCTACTTCTTCACGTTCGCTGACATCCACTCGGTCATCTTGTCGCCGGCAACCGCCTGATAGAGAGCGAGTGCCTTCTCCCGGTCGGAGACCACGACCGACTGGCCGGAGATGGTCTCGCTGCCCTTGTTGGGGCTGGTGATGAAGGTGAGGTTGTCGCCGCGGATGTCCCGGAACTCGACCGCGGCGTCGGTCAGCGAGAAGTCGTTGTCGACGGTGACGGCCGCGGTGACCGCCTTGAGGAAGGCGTTCAGCTTGGCCGGGTTGGTGATCGTGCCGCTGGTCGTCGCCTTCTCCATCAGGGCCTTGAGGAACTCCTGCTGGTGGCGCTGGCGGTCGAAGTCGCCGCGGGGGAACTGGTAGCGCTGGCGCACCCAGTCGAGGGCCTGCTCACCGTTCATGTGCATCATGCCCTTGGTGAACACCCGGTGCGGCTTGTGGATCGACGTGATGGTCTTGTCCACCTTCAGGTCGACGCCGCCGACCGCGTCGGTGACCTCCTTGAAGCCGCCGAAGTCGATCGCCATGACGCTGTCGATGTGCACGTCGGTGAGGCACTCGACGGTGTGCACCGCGCGGGGCAGGCCACCGAACGCGAACGAAGCGTTGATCTTGGCCCGGCTGCCGTCGCTGCACTCCGCGCTGTTGCTCTTGGGCACGACCACCCACAGGTCCCGGGGGATCGAGATGAGCTGGGCGGACTTGTGGTCGGCCGGCACGTGCATGAGCATCAGCGTGTCGGCGCGCCAGGCATTCGCCTCGTCGTCCTTGGTGTCCGGATCGCGCGAGTCGCTGCCGACCAGCAGGATGTTCTGCGCACCCTTCACCGCCTTGGCCGGGCGGTCGCCGGTGAGCTTGGAGAACGCGTCGGTGCGCTTGAGGTCGTCGTCGAGGCTGTTCGCGTAGCCGTACAGCGAGATGCCGGCGATGACCGCGATGATCAGGACGGCGAGGCCGCCCAGCAGGGCGATGCGGCCCCAGCGGGGCCGGAGCTTCTTCTTCCCGCTGTACGGGTTGCCGCGCGGCGGCATTTGCTGGGGACCACCGGGGTACGCCCTCGGCTCCCTGGGTGGAACGGCAGCTCTACCGGTGGTCTGCGACATGGGACCCAGATTACGTACCCACTCGCGTTCCGCCCGATCATCGACACCCCAACGGCACAAAGGGGGGAGTCATGGTTCGACTCCCCCCTGTCACCGGACGATCAGTGCGCGCCGTGTCCGGTCAGCGCCCGGACCTCGAGCTCGGCGAACTTGTCGGAGTCGTCCTCCTTCGAGATCACCGTGCCGATCCAGCCGCACAGGAACCCGATCGGGATCGAGATGATGCCCGGGTTGTTCAGCGGGAACCAGTGCCAGTCGTCGTTCGGGAACATGGCCGTCGCCGTGCCGGAGACGACCGGCGAGAAGAAGACCAGAACGACGGCGCTGATCAGGCCGCCGTAGATCGCCCACAGCGCCCCGGACGTGTTGAACCGCCGCCAGAACAGGCTGTAGATGATCGCCGGCAGGTTGCCGGACGCGGCCACCGCGAACGCCAGCGCCACCAGGAACGCCACGTTCAGGCTCTGCGCGTAGATCGACAGAGCGATGGCGACGGCGCCGATGACCAGGGCGGCGATCCGGGCGACCCGGACCTCGTCCCGCTCGGAGGCGGCACCCTTCTTGATCACGCTGGCGTAGAAGTCGTGCGCCACGCTCGACGACGACGCCAGCGTGAGGCCGGCGACCACGGCGAGAATCGTGGCGAACGCGACCGCCGCGATCACCGCCAGCAGGATCGAACCGCCGGTGTCCCCGCCGAAATACTTGATGCCGAGCGCCTGGGCCAGCTGCGGCGCGGCCGTGTTACCGGCCTTGTCCTGCGCGGTGATCGCCTTACCGCCGACCATCGCCGCCGCACCGAAGCCGAGGGCCAGGGTGAACAGGTAGAAGGTGCCGATGATGCCGATCGCCCAGAGCACGCTCTTACGGGCAATCCGGCTGGTTGGCACCGTGTAGAAGCGGGTCAGGATGTGCGGCAGACCGGCCGTGCCGAGCACCAGCGCGATACCCAGCGAGACCAGGTCCATCTTGCTGTAGAACGTCTTCGTCGCATCCCCGGCCGTCTCCACGCCGTAGCGCAGACCCGGTTCGAGGAACTTCGCGCCCTTGCCGGACTGCGCGGCGGCGTCACCGAGCAGCGACGACAGGTTGAACTTGTAGTGCGCCAGCACCAGGATCGTCATCAGCAGGGCGCCGGTCATCAGCATGATCGCCTTGACGATCTGCACGTACGTGGTGCCCTTCATGCCGCCGACCACGACATAGACGATCATCAGGGCGCCGACCAGAATGATCGTGGCGACCTTGGCGGTGTCGGCGTCCATGCCCAGGAACGTGGTGCCGGGCTTGATCCCGAGCAGCAGCGAGACCAGCGCGCCCGCGCCGACCATCTGGGCGATCAGGTAGAAGATCGACACCACGATGGTGGAGACGCTGGCCGCGGTCCGCACCGGCCGCTGCCGCATCCGGAACGCCAGCACGTCGGCCATCGTGAAGCGGCCCGAGTTCCGCAGGAACTCGGCGACCAGCAGCAACGCCACCAGCCACGCCACCAGGAAGCCGATCGAGTAGAGGAAGCCGTCGTAGCCGTACAGGGCGATGATGCCGGCGATGCCGAGGAAGGACGCGGCCGACATGTAGTCGCCGCCGATCGCCATGCCGTTCTGGAAACCGGAGAACTGCCGGCCGCCGGCGTAGAAGTCGGTGGCCGTCTTGGTCTGCCGGCTGGCCCAGATGGTGATCGCCAGCGTGATCGCGACGAAGACCAGGAACAGCGTGATCGTCAGCCCGCGGGAGCCGGAGGTCGAGGCCTCGGCGGCGAAGGTGTGACTCTGCATCACTTGTCACCCTCTTCGTTCAGCTTGTTGCGGATGCTGTCGGCGATCGGGTCCAGCTCCCGGTTGGCGTACCGGGAGTAGTACCAGGCGATCAGGAACGTCGACGCGAACTGCAACAGGCCGAAGATCAGAGCGACATTGATGTTGCCGACGATCTTGGCGCTCATGAAACCGCGGGCGTATGCGGAGAGCAGGACGTACAGCAGGTACCAGAGGAAGAACGCAACGGTCATCGGGAAGATGAAGTTCCGCAATTTGCGGCGCAGGCGCTGGAAATCCTCGGACTGCTGGACGGCCCGATATCTCTCGGTGGAGGACGAGGCGGGCACTTCTTCTGTCGTCACCGGGATTCACCACCTTCGTGGGGGCGGACTTTTCCGGGAACGTACGAAGACCTTGAGGGTTGCGGCAGAGCCCGGTCGGACCCTGCGCCGAGTGGTGGTCTGACTGCGCCGAGTGGGGGGCTCAGGGCAGCTCGCGGTATCGACCGCGGTAGTGGATCAACGGCGGCTCGACCGTATCGACGGTGATCGTCTCGATCACCCCTTCGACCAGCACGGCCCAGCCACAGGGCCGGCTGCTGACCAGCCGGCATCCGGCCCACAGCGCCCTACCGACCGGCCCGTAGGCCGTCTCCGTCCAAGATCCACCGGCGAACAGCCCGCCCGCCGCCGGCATCAACCCGGCAAATCGGTCGGCCAGCTGCCGATCCCCCGGCCCGAGCGGCGCCACCGTGAAGACCTCCTTCTCGGCGATCGCCTCCCAGAGATCACTCTCCTCGTCAAGAAGGCCCAGCACCCGCCCCGGTTCACCGTCTGCAACGAGCATCGACGACACGGTGAGTCCGGCCGGCCCCGGCGCCGTCCACAGCGTGACCGGCGCGGCGAGCCGCCCGCGCAGCCTGCGCACCGGCGACTTCTCCTCCTCCGGCGTGGCGAAGGGGTCGCTCATATGAATCCGGCCGCCCGGCAGGTCACTGGTCACCGGTTCATTCTCGTACGGACACTTTCGGTTACAACTTTTTACACTGTTTGTGTAATCTAATCCCCTCCGTCGGGGGGGGGTACGTACTGGGCGACATGGGGAGTCAATCCGGATGACCGAGGCGTTGCCGCAGCCGGGCGACGTCCTCTTCGTAGGCGGCGCCGCCAGCGTCCAGTTCCAGGGCGCCCGTTCGCTGACCTTCCGGGTGATCCGAGTGGACCCGCGCAACACCTACGACGGCTGGCTGTGGATAGACGGCTACGTCCTCGGCCCGGCCGGCGACGCGATCGAGCGCCGGGTCATCTTCGTGCGGCGAGAAGGTCTCCGAAAAAAGCAATAACCCTTTTTGGGTACGCATCCGCCACTTCCCCAACCGCACCAGCCCAGTCCCCGCCGCAGGGAACGGCCACCTGCAACACCGGGCCGTTCCCCGCTTCCGGCGGCCCGGGTAAGAAGAACAGCGTGCTCCGAAAAATCGACTGCGTAATGCTGCGAGTGGACGACCTGACCACCGCCGCCGCCTTCTACACCGATGCGCTGGGCTTGACCGAGCTGTGGCGAGACGACACGTCGGTAGGAATGGGCTTCCCGGAAACCGACGCCGAGCTGGTCCTGCACACCATGCACCTGCCACCGGACTGCACCGTCCACTACCTGGTGGACGACGTGGCGCAGGCGGTGGCCGACTGGCCCGGCCGCACCCGAATGCCACCTTTCGAGATAGCGGTAGGCCAGTGCGCCATCCTCGAAGACCCGTTCGGCAACCCGATCTGCATCCTCGACCTGACCAAGGGCACGCGCCCGGGGTCGAGTTCTACCTCGTGTCGGTCATCAATGATCAGACCATGTTGACGCAGCCCGGCGAGGCATTCGTCCAGCGCGTCGAGTGGGACGGCGACGTCGCCGTCTCCTACCGACCCGATCCCCACCCGCGGTCACCGGTGCGGATCGATCCGGACGTCCGGTTCGGCAAGCCGTCCATCATGGGCATCAGCACCGGGGTGATCTGGGAGCACGTCGACGCCGGCGAGGACGTAGAGACCAGCGCCAAGATCCATCAGCTCGAGGTCGCCGACGTGCGCTGGGCGCTGTCCTACGAGAACGCACAACGAGCGGTGGCGTGACCGCGTACCGGTTCGGGGCCGGGCCTCTGCTTCTGGACTTTGACGGGCCGGTTTGCTCGGTGTTCTCCGGTTATCCGGCTTCGCGGATTGCTGCGGAGCTTGTTGGCCTTCTTGACCAGGTCCGGGTTGCTGTTCCCGATCGGGTTCGACGGGAACGGGATCCGATGGCTGTCCTGCGGTGGGTCGGGGATCACGCGGAGCGGCGGGTCGTGGTGGCGGTGGAGGATGCGTTCTGTGCGGCGGAGCTGGCGGCGGTGGGCACTGCCGAGCCGACGCCGTTCGGGCATCAAGTCATTCTCAATGCCGTTCGGCGGGGCAATGCGGTGGGCGTGGTCAGCAACAACTCCGCGGTGGCGGTCGAGGCCTACCTCGATGTGCATGGGCTGACCTGCCACGTTTCGCCGGTCATCGGGCGTGCCTATGCCGACCCGGCCCGGATGAAACCGAACCCGGAGCCGATCCTCACTGCCGCGCGGATTCTCGGGGTGGCGCCGCAGGAGTGCGTCCTGGTCGGCGACTCGCTGTCGGACATCGAGGCGGCCCGGGCGGCTGGCGTCGGCATCATCGGCTACGCCAATCGGCCTTGGAAGGTCGACGCCTTCCGTGCCGCGGACCACACGGTCACATCTATGCAGACAATCGCCGAGGCGCTGGCCTGACGGGTTCGAGCAAGGTGGGCCAACGCGTCACTCGGAGTAGGCTGACGAGCAGGAAGTCAGTGGCTTCCGAACCCGCCTTAGGCCCCGCCATCGTGCGGGGCCTTCGTGCATCTCAGGTGCTCAGCGCGCGGAAACCAGCAATGCTTCGGTGAGCCGGGCGCCGTCGTTTCGATCGAATGATCTGCCGACCGCGGGTTACGAGCGGTTGGGGGTGATGGTGGCCAAGAGTTCGGGCATTCGTTTGTCGAGCTGGTCGGCGGCTACTCCGGAGCCGATCAAGTAGCCGGCTGCGCCGTAGGCGATGCCTACCGGCAGGCCTATCCACAGCCAGATCGGGCCGATGAACAGGGCTATCAGCTGTAGCGGCAGGCTGATGATCACGGCGGCTATCAAGACGCCCATGGCCAGCAAGCCCTTTGCCGGGCCGCCGCCTGAGGACATCGCGAACGGGTTTGTCGACTCGGGTAGGGCGTACGCCGCTCGGACCGAGAGCGGGAGGACCAAGCCCAGGCCTACCCCGTAGGCCGCGATCAGCAGGCCGAACGTGCTGGGGATCCGAGCGGGGTTGGCGGACAGGGCGCCGATCACGGCGGCCACCGCTATCAGGAGCGGGATCGTGAAGATCGCGTGTGCGGTCGCCCTTGAGTTGATCTCTACTCGGCCGGGGACTCCGGTGGTGATGTTGGTGGCGTAGGCCGTGCCGTCGAAGCCGAACTGGTTGGCCAGCGCCAGGGAGGCCAGGGCTCCGACGAAGATGGTCATGCTTCCCGGTGAGCCGGCGCCCAAGGTCAGGGACACCGGCAGGAACAGCGCGGCCATGGAAAAAGTGACCAGGCTTGCCCGGCGTCTTGTCTCGCGCCACCAATAGCGGATCTCGCGGGACACCAGGGCGCCGAAGCGGGTGCGTGGGGCCCGGCGGAACAGCAGCAGGTCGACCGGGGGGCGGGTGGTGTCGGCGGTGGTCTTGCGACGCGGGCCTGCGGTGGCACCCACCATGGCCGACTCCACCGTGGTGCTCCACCACCACAGCAGGGCGACGATGGTGGCCAGGGCGATCAGCAGCTTCAGCGGGATCTGCCAGGTGCGGCCCTCGGCGACGTCCAGGCCGATGGAGTACGGGGCGCCTACCGGTGTCCATGCGACCACCCGAGCCACCGAACCGACCGTGTCCCAGTCGGCGCGCTGGGCGCCGGCCAGCGCGGCCAACTGCAGGGGGCCGATCGCGGCGGCCAGCAGGGCCAGCGTGATGGCGGCCAGGTCGCGGGAGCGGCGGGACCGCAACGCCGTGGCGAAAGCGCTGGTCACCGCGCGGCTCACGGCCACGCACAGGAACAGGCCCAGCAGCACCCCGGCGGCCTGGGCCGTGGCCGCGACCGGGCCGCCCAGGCGGGCCGCGGAGTCGACCATGCCGGCCGTGGCCGCCAGCGTGGCCAAGGCCGGGAGGCCGGTCAGAGCGGCGGCGAACAAGCCGGTGATCAGGGTGCGGCGGGGCAGCGGCAGCAGGGCGAAGCGGGCCGGGTCCAGGGACTCGTCGACGCCGAAGAAGATCAGCGGAAAGAACAGCCAGCCCAGGATCACGGCGGTGCCGCCGAGCGGGAGCAGCATGCCGGCCACGTGCGGGTCGTCGATCACGCCGGGGACGGCGAACGAGGCGTAGCCGACGATCGCGAAGAAGCCGGCCAGCAGGACGCCCAGCACGAACAGGACGATCCTGGTCGGGCGGCCGCGCAGGCCGTTCGCGGTCAGGCGCAGCTTCAGGCGGACGAACGGCCAGACGCCGACGGCCTTCGTGGTCACAGCCACGCCAGCTCGGAACCGGTGGCCACCCGGCCGCCGACCACCTGGACGAAGACCTCTTCGAGCGAGCGGTCGCCCTTCACCTGGGCGAGCGTGCCGTGCATGCGCAGGACGCCGGACGACATGATCGCGACGTGGTCGCAGAGGCGTTCGACGACCTCCATCACGTGGCTGGAGAAGACGACGGTGCCGCCGCCGGCCACGAAGCGCTGCAGGATGTCGCGGATCAGCGCGGCCGAGACCGGGTCGACGGCCTCGAACGGTTCGTCGAGGACCAGCAGTCGCGGGGCGTGCAGGAGGGCGCAGGCCAGGCCGATCTTCTTCTTCATGCCGGCCGAGTAGTCCACCACCAGGGTGCGGTTTCCCGACCCGAGCTCGAGGACTTCGAGCAGCTCACGGGCGCGCTGGTTGACGGTGGCGGCGTCCATGCCGCGCAGCAGACCGTGGTAGGCGAGGAGTTCCGGACCGGTGAGGCGGTCGAAGAGGCGTACGCCGTCGGGCAACACCCCGAGCCGGGCTTTCGCGGTCGCGGGGTCGGCCCAGACGTCGTACCCAAGAAGGAAAGCGTGACCCTGATCCGGGCGCAGGAGGCCGACGGCCATGGACAACGTCGTGGTCTTGCCGGCCCCGTTGGGGCCGAGGAGGCCGTAGAAGGACCCGGCGGGGACTTCGAGGCTGACGCCGGCGACGGCGAGCTTGGTATCGAAATGCTTGACCAAGCCGTGCAGCGACATGGCCGCGACCTGCTCATCCGTGCGTTGCCTCGGCACCGTCATGCCCCGAAGGTATCGGTAGGCAGCCAGCCCGGACCACCCCCATTGGGCAGGGATGATCCGGGCTTATCCGATTACTTCACCCGTTCGATCACGGCTCGCCGGATGAGGAACTTGCCGGGCTCGCGGACCTGATCGAAGGCCGCGTTGTTGAGCAGTACGCAGCTGCCGGATGTCGTCTCGACCTTGACGGTGATGCTCTTGTTGTTGTCGAGGTTCGTCACCTTGAGAACCGTGCCGAGCGGGAAGGTGCCGCTGGAGGCGAACGGCGCGCCGCCCTCGCCGGAGAGCGTGACCGTGGAGCCCTTGCAGACGACCTCGCCGGTGCCCGTCCCGGCCGCGGGCGGAGCGGCGGGAGCGGTGGTGACGGGCGGCTTGGTGGCGGGAGCCCGAGTGGCCGGCGGCTTGGTGGCGGGAGCGGTGGTCGCCGCGGCCCCGGGAACTGCCACGTTCGCGGTGCAGCCCGCGACCGCCCGGCGCTGGTTGATCAGGTCGACGACGGCCTGCCGGTTGGCGATCCGGGCGTCGGAGAGCGCATCCGGCGCCGACCGCTGGGCGGCGATGAACTGAAGGTTCTGCCGGAGCGCCTGGTCGAGGCCGACGCAGTTCTCGCCCGCGCTGCTCACCCCGGTGCTGATCGCGAACGCTCCGCCGGCGATCGCGATGGCGACCCCGCCGATGATCAGCTTCCGGGTGCGTCCGATCCGAGAATTCCGCCGGTACCGCTTCATCGACCTGCTCCTTTGCTCGGTGGCTGCCCTGAACTACGCGGCTGCCCCGAGCGAGGGATGGGGGCCTTACCTTAAACATCCTTAAATGCGGAGCGACTCCGGAGCGTGCAGCCGGAGCATGGTCGCGCCCACGTCGGCCGGGACGCGGCGGCTGGTCACGAGCGAGCCGATGATCATCACGAGGAAGGCGAGCGGGACGGTCCAGGCGGCCGGCTGGCCGATCAGCTGGGCGGGCCATCCGCTCAGCGGCGGCCCGAGCACGGTGATCAGCACGGCCGCCACCGCCGCGCCGCCGCCGACCACGATGCCGGCGGCCGCGCCGAGATCGGTCAGGCCGCGCCACCAGATGCCCAGGACCAGGAGCGGGCAGAAGCTGGAGGCCGCGACCGCGAACGCCAATCCGACCACCCGCGAGACATCCATATTAGAGACATAGAGCGACAAAACGACGGGTACGATCGCCGCCAGCAGCGTCGCCACCCGGAAATCGCGCACCGATCCGGTCCGCCCGGCGCGCAGCACGTCCGTGAAGACCACCCCGGCCACGCTGGTGAGCAGCCCGGACGAGGTGGAGAGAAACGCGGCCAGCGCGCCCGCGGTGACCAGGGCGCCGAGCAGCCGCCCGAGATGTCCGCCGCCGAGCGCCGCCTCCGGCAGGGTCAGCACCACCGCATCCGTGCGCCCGGTCATCAGCAACTGCGGTGTGTAGACCCGCCCGAGCACCCCGTACAGCGTCGGGAGCAGGTAGAACAGCCCGACGAGCGCCAGCACGACGAGCGTTGTCCGCCGGGCCGAGGCGCCGTCGGGATTGGTATAGAAGCGGACCAGGACGTGCGGTAACCCCATGGTTCCAAGAAATGTCGCCAATATCAGCGAATAGGTGGCGAAGAGCGTGTTGTCGCCGCCGCCGGGCAGCAGCCAGTCCGGCCCGAACGTCGCGTCGACCGTGCTGACCGCCGGCACCGCCGCGCCCGCGTCGAAGTGCAGCTCGTCTCCCTTGTGGACGGCCTGCCCGTCGATCACCGCATCCTCGGAGACGACCACCGAGGTCGCGACCGGAAAGGTGGCTCCGGCCGGCGGGGTGATCGGCGGCCGGCCATCCGACTGCCACTGCAAAATCAGGAAAATTACCGGTACGGCGAGGGCGGTGAGCTTCAACCAGTACTGAAATGCCTGCACGAAGGTGATCGCCCGCATGCCGCCCAGCGCCACGTTCGCGGTCACCACCACCCCGACCAGCAGCGCGCCCCAAACGTAGGAACCGCCGGTCACGGTCGTGAAGGTCAGCCCGGCCCCCTGCAACTGCGGAACCAGGTAGAGACAGCCGATGAACACCACGAACACGGTGGCCAGCCGCCGCAGCAACCTCGACCGCAGCCGCACCTCGCAGAAGTCGGGCAGGGTGAAGGCCCCCGACCGGCGCAGCGGCGCCGCCACGAACAGCAGCAACGCGAGATAGCCGGCCGCGAAACCGACCGGGTACCAGAGCACGTCGACCCCGTAGCGCAGGATCAGCCCGGCCACCCCGAGGAACGACGCCGCGGAGAGATATTCGCCGCTGATCGCGGCCGCGTTCCAGGACGGGCTCACCGAGCGGGACGCGACGAGGAAATCCGAGGTGGTGCGGGCGAACCGCAGGCCGTAGACGCCGATGCCGACGGTCACCAGGATCACCACGATCAGACCCGGGATCAGGTACGGATTCACTGGTCCGGCTTTCGGATCAGTGCCATGAAGTCCTGCTCGTTGCGTTCCGCCCAGCGCACGTAGGCCCAGCCCACGCCGACCAGGAACGGGAACGACAGCACCCCGAGCAGCAGCCACGGCAGGTTGACCCCGAGCACCTTGACCGTGCCGAGGCCGGGCGCGGCCGCGAACAGCAGCGGCAGCGCGCCCAGCCCGGTCACCACCACCAGCGCCAGGCGCAGGGCGAGCGCGAGCTGGGCGCGGACCAGGCCTTTCACCAGCGCCTCACCCACCGGGGTCTGCTCCGCGAGGTCGGCGTGGGAGCGGTCGGTGGGGCGGCGCCGGGCGGCGACCTCACCCAGCACCACGCGGGTACGCCGTTGCCCCTGATCCCCGTCCATCCCCGGAGTCTCGCGATCCGGGCGGCGATGTCAAGGGCAGGTGTAGGGCAGGCCGGATAGATCGCGGGCAATGATCTTGCGGGCCTGGGCGCGGCCGAGGTTCCAGCCGCGCCAGTCGTCCGGGTTCCGGTCCATCGTGTTCCGGAGCTGGCCGAGCACGCATTCCCGGCGGGCCGGGTCGAGATCGGCCAGGCCCGGGACCGCGTCGGGGGACAGCTGACCCAGGTAGACGAGGTCGACCGTGCGGTCCTGCCGGATGTTGTGTTCGGCGATGACCCGGTCGGGGTTGGCGGCGGCCAGGCCGAGCAGGGCCAGCACCCCGGCGGCGATCGCGACCCGCGGCAGCCAGGGCGCCCGGATGCGCAGGCCGGCCACCAGCACCAGCAGCAGGACCAGGCCGAACCAGGCCTCGCAGAGGGCGACCAGCAGCCGCAGCCGGGTGAGGCCGTACGTGTCCGCGTACAGGTTCATCCGGTGCAGCGAGGAACCGACGATGACCAGGGTGAGCACGGACAGCGTGCCGAGCACGATCCGCAGCAGCAGGCGGTCGGCCGGCTTCTCCCGCGGCGCCCAGCGGGCCGCGCCGGCCAGCACCACCAGGGTGAGGCCGGTGACCACACAGAGCTGCCAGAAGCCGCCGCGGGCGTACTGCGCGTAGGTCAACCCGTCGGTCTCCAGCACGTGCCGGTTGCCGCCGAACAGGACGGTGAGCTGCACCGTGACGAACCCGGCGAAGAGCAGGACCAGCAGGCCGAGCGGCACCGCCCACTCGAACCGGGCGACCTTGCGGCCCTCGGTGCCGTCCAGCGTGCGCAGGTCGGGCGGCGCGGCGCGCAGGAACGCGGCACCGCCGAGGGCGAGACCGGCGATCACGAAGACGAACACCCAGCGGACCACGGTCGGGGCGCTCACGTCCGGGGACAGGTGGGACAGCGCCCCGGCGAACGCGGCGTCAGCCGAGGCGAACAGCGCGCCGAACACGGTGAGCAGCGCGATCGAGACCGCGACGGTGGCGGCGACCCGGACGTTCGCGGCCTCCTCGGCCTTACCGCGCAGCCGGGCCGCGCCCTGGCCGAGCCAGCGCACCGAGCGGAACGCGGCCAGCGGCGGCATGGTGGCGCCGGCCGCGATGCTGCGCAACGACTCGCCGCCGGCCAGCGCGAGCGCGCCGGTCAGGACGGCGGTGACCAGGCACAACGCGAACAGCCAGCCGGCCGAGCGGAAGGTGCCGACGGCGATCAGGGCCACGGTCGCGGCCGCCCAGGCGTAGCGGTCCAACCGCCGCTTCGACGTCGGGCGGGTGACCAGGGCTGCGGGCGCGCCGCTCGGCCGGTCCGGGACGATCGCGCTCACGCCCAGCGCCACGATCCCGGCGACGATCGCGACCAGCCAGCCGATGCCGGCCCGGTCGAGCGGCAGGCTCGCCGCGGCCACTACGGCCCCGAGCAGCACCGCGGCAACGGTGGCGGTGGTGGCCGGCCGCGCGGCGCCCGGCCACTGCCGCGCCCACGGCGAGATCGACGGCCAGGGGCCGTGCGGCGCGAGCAACTGGCCGGAGTGCCGGCCGGCGGGCGGCGCGGCCATGACCGTCCCGGCCCGCGCCGGACTACCCGGGGCAGGACGGCCGGGTGGGGTGCTGCCCGGCGGGGGCGGCTGAGGTGCGTTGAACCAGGTCGGGTCGGCCGGGTGCTTCTCGGGCGGTCGCGGGCCCACCGGCGGCTGGGAGTTTCCGGGCGGACGCGGACCTACCGGCGGCTGGGAGTTGCCGGGCGGTCGGGGGCCCTCGGGCGGCTGGGACTTTTCGGGCGGCTGGGGGTTTTCGGGCATGGCGGAACCTCCGGTGGGCAGCATCGGATGGCCCGGGGAGCCCGGGCCTGGCGAAAGAGGGTTGGGTCAGGCGGCTTGCAGCGGGAGTGTCACGTGGATGTGGCAGCCGCGGAGATCAGGTTCCGGGTCGACCACGGCGATGGTGCCCTGGTGCATCTGGACCACCCAGCGAGCGATGGCGAGGCCCAAGCCGGTCCCGCCGCCGGCCGGCCGCTCGCCGCGGGTGAAGCGCTCGAAGACCCGGTCGCGTTCGGCCGGCGGGATGCCTTCGCCCTCGTCGGCCACCGCGACCAGCAGGTGGTCGTCGCGGCGTTCGGCCCGGACCAGCACGGTGCCGCCGGGCGGGCTGTGCCGGACCGCGTTGTCGAGCAGGTTGGCGAAGACCTGGTGCAGCCGCTCGCGGTCGCCGGGCACGACCACGTGCGGGGCGGCGATCTTGAAACGGACGTCGCGGCCGGCGCCGGCCGCGTTCACCCGGGCCTCCGCGACCACGTCGTCGAGGAAGTCGGGCACGTTGATCGGGGCGCGGTCGAGGGGGATCACGCCCGCCTCCACCCGGGAGAGATCGAGCAGCTCGGCGACCAGGCGGCCGAGTCGTTCGGTCTGGGCCAGGGCGGTCTGCATCATCGCCGGTTCGGCCTCGGCGACCCCGTCGACGATGTTCTCGAGGAGGCCGTGGAGCGCGGTGATCGGCGTACGCAATTCATGCGAGACATTCGCGATCAGATCTCGCCGCTGCCGATCGGCGGCCGCCAGGTCGGCGGCCATCTGGTTGAACGCCTCGGCCAGCTGACCCACCTCGTCGCGGGAGGTGGCCCGGACCCGCCGGGTGTAGTCGCCCTGCGCCATCCGCCGCGCCGCGGCGGTCATCTCCCGCAGCGGCGACGTCATGCCGTGCGCGAGGAACTGCAGCGTGGTCAGCGCGACGATGATCGCGGTGACCGACGTCCAGAACGGGAACCAGCCGAGCCACAGCCAGAACCAGGTCATGCCGGCCGCACCGGCGCCGATCAGGTTCATCCCGATCTTGATCTTGATGGATCGGACCGGGTCGAGCGGCCGCGGGAGGCTCCTCACCGTTCGACCTCAAGGGCATAACCGACCCCATGGACGGTACGGATCAGGTCGGAGCCCAGCTTGCGACGCAGCCCCTTGATGTGGCTGTCGACGGTGCGGGTGCCGGATGCGTCGGCCCAGCCCCACACGTCGGCCAGCAGCCGCTCCCGGGGCAGCACCGTGCGCGGGTGCGTCGCCAGGTGCACGAGCAGGTCGAACTCGGTCGGCGTCAGATGCGCCTCGACCCCGGCCCGCAGCACCCGCCGCTCGGCCTGGTTGATCTCCAGGTCGCCGAAGCGCAGGGTCGGCGGCCCGGCCGGGACCGCGGCGCCCTTGGCGGCCCGGCGCAGCAGCGCGTGCACCCGGGCGGCCAGCTCGCGCATCGAGAACGGCTTGACCATGTAGTCGTCGGCCCCGACCGCGAGCCCCACCAGCAGGTCGGTCTCGTCGTCGCGGGCGGTGAGCATGAGGATCGGCACCGGTCGTTCGGCCTGGATGCGGCGGCACACCTCGAGGCCGTCGAAGCCGGGCAGCATGATGTCGAGCACGATCGCGTCGGGCGGGTTGCGGCGCGCGGCGGTCACCGCGCTCGGCCCGTCCCCGGCGACCTCGACCGCGAAGCCCTCGGCCCGCAGCCGGGCCGCGACGGCGTCGGCGATGGTCCGCTCGTCCTCGACGACGAGCACCTTCTTCTCCACCGATGCCACCTCCAGCCTGCTTGCGATCTAACCGAGTATGCGCAAGCCGGGCCGGTCAGCCCCCGTCCCCGACCGGCCGGGCTTGCGACGAGGAGCTTATTGATCACCCGTGCAGGCACGGCGGTGAGTTTGTGAACAACCTGTGGAGATGCCGTGCCTGTGGATAACTCTGTGGAAAACCCGGTGGGGCTGTGGACAACTGTGTGGATTGGCGGTGGATTACCTGGTCCAGTCGTGTTTTGCGGCCCTGATCAGCTTGTCCTTCAGCTCTCGGGTGTGCCGGCGGCTCACCGGCAACTCGATGCCGTCGACCGCCACCACATAGCCGGAGCCGGTCAGGCGCAGCTCGGAGATGAGCCGGATCTGCACCAGGTAGGAGCGGTGGATGCGGACGAAACCGGCGTCCGCCCAGCGGTCGGCCAGCGTCGCCAGCGAGACCCGCACCAGGTGGGAGGCGTCCGAGGTGTGCAGCCGGGCGTAGTCGCCCTGGGCCTCCACCCAGCGCACCGACGATCGGGGCAGCATCCGGGTGGTGCCGGCCAGCTCGACCGGGATGGCCGGCTCGTCCGTCGGGCCGGCCGGCGCCGGGGCCGGGGTGAGGCGCGAGCCGGCCACCCGGCGCAGCGACTCGCCCAGCCGCTCGGCGCGCACCGGCTTGCGGACGTAGTCGGTCACCCCGAGGTCGAAGGCGTCCACCGCGCCGTCGTCGTACGCCGTCACGAAGACGATCGCCGGCGGGCGGGCGAACCGGCGCAGGATGCGGGCCAGCTCCATGCCGTCCAGGCCGGGCATCCGGATGTCCAGGAAGACCGCGTCCACCTCGGTGTCGCGCAGCACCCGCAGCGCCTCGGTGGCATCGCCGGCCCGGTGCACGTACGCCACCCGCCCGTCGGCGTTGAGCAGATAGGCGAGCTCGTCAAGGGCCGGCGGCTCGTCATCGACCGCGAGAACGACCAGCGTCACGCTGTGCCTACCTCGCCTTCGACGCCGTCGTTCGGTGCGGCTGGGTGCCGCTCGGTGCAGGCGGTCATGCTGTGCCTACCTTTGGCATGCCCTTCTGGCCCTCGCCTTCGACGCCGTCGTTCGGTGCGGCTGGGTGCCGCTCGGTGCAGGCGGTCATGCTCTGACCCCCGGATGGAATTTCGGCACTCGCATGCTCACCTTCGTCCCCGCGCCGGGCGCGGTCTCCACCACCAGACCGAAGCGATCGCCGAAGACCGAGCGCAGGCGTTCGTCCACATTGGTGAGTCCGACGTGCTGCCCGTCGTCGGACTCCGCACTGCCGGACGCGAACACCGCCGGATCCATCCCGACGCCGTCGTCCTCGACCGTGATGTGGCACTCGGCGCCCGCGTCCCGAGCTTCGATGCTCACCATACCGACGCCCGGCTTTCGGGACAGGCCGTGCCGGACCGCGTTCTCCACCAGCGGCTGCAGGCAGAGAAAGGGCAGGCTGACCGGCAGTACCTCGGGCGCGATCTGCAACCGGACCTGCAGGCGGTCGCCGAAGCGGGCCCGCTCGATGGTGAGATAGCGGTCGATCGAGCGGAGCTCCTCGGCGAGCGTGGTGAAGTCGCCGTGCGCCCGGAACGAGTAGCGGGTGAACTCGGCGAACTCCAGGATCAGCTCGCGGGCGCGCTCCGGGTCGGTGCGCACGAACGAGGCGATCGCGGTGAGCGCGTTGTAGATGAAGTGCGGGCTGATCTGCGCCCGCAGCGCCCGCACCTCGGCCCGGGCCAGCCGCTCCCGGGACGAGTCGAGCTCGGCCAGCGCGATCTGCGACGCGGCCCAGCGCGCCGCCTCCAGGGTGGCCTGCACCAGGCCGGGGACCGGATGGTCGTCGGCCACCGCGACCAGGGCGGCGGTGGCCCGGCCGTCCGGGCCGGCCAGCGGCGCCACCACGGCCCCGCGGACCACGCAGTCGACCCGGTCACAGGGCAGGTCGGCGGCGGCGAGCACGACCGAGCGGTGGGTGCTCAGGGCGCGCTTGGCGGCGGCCGTGAACTGCTCGCCGTGGTGACTGCCGCGCCCGTCGAAGGCCAGGCTGCGCTCGCCGTCGTCGATGGTCAGGCCGACCGCGCCGACCAGGGCCCGCAGGTGCCGGGCCGCTTTGCCGGCGCTGGCCGCGGTCAGGCCGCCGCGCAACGGCTCGGCGGCGAGGGCGGCGGTGTGCAGCACGTCGTAGGTGGCCCGCTGCATGGCGGTGGCGATGCCGCGCCGGGCCCGCAGCCGGACGACGGCGACCACCGCGGCGGCCAGAGCGGCGATCACCGCGACCACCGCGAGAGCGCTCCCCAGCTGTCCGGCCACGCTGGAGATGTTATGGCCACGAAACACGGCCATAACTTGTTGGCAGGGAGCCAATTGGGATTACCAGGTGGTAACAATTTTTAACAGCATCGAGACATCTCGATTCAGCGAGGTCAGAAGCCTCGATGGATCTCCTCGCAGCAGTACCCACACCCTGGGGAGAGCTAGATGTCCACACCGACCCGGCGAAATAGGGGCACCGTCCGTAATGCCCTGATCGCCGTGTTCGCCATGATCCTTGCGTTCGTGGCGGCTCCCACCGCACCCGCTCTGGCCGCGAATCCGTACGAGCGTGGCCCGGCCCCGACCAAGGCGAGCATCGAAGCCACCACCGGCTACTTCGCCACCGCCAAGGTCACGGTCGCCAAGTCGAGCGTCTCCGGCTTCGGCGGCGGCACCATCTACTACCCGACCAGCACCACGTCCGGCACGTTCGGCGCCATCGCCCTCGTGCCCGGCTTCACCAACGTGCAGTCGGCCGTGGCCTGGCTCGGCCCGCGCGTCGCGTCGCAGGGCTTCGTCGTGTTCATCATCGACACGAACAGCGTCTACGACTCGCCCGACTCCCGTGGCACGCAGCTGCTCGCGGCGCTCGACTACCTGACCAACACCAGCACGGTGAAGAGCCGCGTCGACGCGACCCGGCTCGGCGTGATGGGTTACTCGATGGGTGGCGGTGGCGCCCTGTCGGCCACCAAGACCCGGACGTCGATCAAGGCCAGCGTGCCGATGGCGCCTTACCACAGCACCAAGACCTGGACGACGGTCAAGACGCCGACCCTGATCGTCACCGGCCAGAGCGACACCACCGCGCCGCCGGCGTCGCACGGCCTGGCGTTCTACAACAGCCTGTCGACCTCCATCGACAAGGCCTACATGGAGCTGAAGGGCGCCGGGCACAGCGCCCCGACGTCGGCGAACACGACGATCGCGAAGTACAGCATCTCCTGGTTCAAGCGGTTCATCGACGACGACACCCGCTACGACCAGTTCCTGTGCCCGAACCCGACCGACACCACCATCTCGTCCTACAAGAGCACCTGCAACTACAGCTGATCTAGCGGCGTAGGCCGTCGGTCAGCAGATCGAGCAGGCGAGAGGCAAGTTCACGCTGGTGTTCCTCGGCGGCGATCAACGTGATCCCGTCGAGGGACATCAGCAGATCGTTCGGATCCACCCCGGGTCAGTAGGCGCCCTTGCGCTTCAGGACGACCCAGATCGTGCGCCAGAGGATGCCCAGGTCGTAGGTGAGTGACCAGTTGTCGACGTAGTAGAGGTCGAGCCGGACCGCCTCGTCCCAGGACAGGTCGGAGCGGCCGGAGACCTGCCACAGGCCGGTCATGCCCGGGCGGACCAGCAGGCGGCGGCGCACGTCACCCAGGTAGTCGCCGTCCTCGGCGGGCAGCGGGCGCGGGCCGACCAGCGACATCTCGCCCTTCAGCACGTTGATCAGCTGGGGCAGCTCGTCCATCGAGGTGGCCCGCAGCTTCTGCCCGAAGGAGAAGATCCGCGGATCCTCCTTCATCTTGAACATCATGCCGTCGGACTCGTTGAGCTCCTCGAGCGTGGCCTTGCGCTCCTCGGCATCCACATACATCGTCCGGAACTTCCACACCCGGAAGGTGCGGCCCTCGTGGCCGACCCGGGGCTGCCGGAAGAACACCGGGCCGGGGTCGGAGAGCCGGATGCCGAGCGCGATGACCGCCAGGAACGGGCTGAGCAGCAGCAGGCCGAGGCCGGCCGCGACCCGGTCGAGCAGGTTTTTGGTCAGCCAGCCGGGGCCGGAGAGGGTCGGCTCCTCGACGTGCAGCAGCGGCAGACCCTCGATCGGGCGGATGTGCACGCGCGGGCCGGCGATGTCGGTGAGCTGCGGCGCGACCACCAGGTCGACGCCGGTGCCCTCCAGCTGCCAGGCCAGCCGGCGCAGCTCGCCCGGCTCGGCGCTGGCCGAGCCGCACACCGCGATCGTGTCCGCACCGACCTCGCGCACCAGGGACAGCAGGTCACGGGTCGCGTAGACCGGGACCGGGGTCTCGATGCCGCGGGCCGCCGCGTAGCCGTCGGTCAGGTGGATGGCGACCGGGATCAGGCCGGCCGCCGGGGAGCGGGTGACCGCCGTGTAGACCTCGAGGGCCTCCGGCAGCGTGCCGACCAGGATCATCCGGTGCGCGCCGTGGCCGTACCGCCGGCGGGCCAGGTGCAGCACCTGCCGCGCGGCGACCCGGTCGAAGATGAGGAAGAAGAGAGCGCTCACCGAGACCATCGCGACCGTGCCGCGGGACAGGCCGGTCTTGGTGGCGAACGCGAGCAGCGACACGCAGGCCACCACGGTGACCGACGTGCGGACGATCCGCTTGAACTCCTCGCTGCCCAGGCCCAGATAGCGGCGGTCGTAGGTGCCGTTCGCCCAGAGCAGGATCAGCCAGCCGAGCGGCAGCACGAGGTAGGCGAAGAACGAGAACAGCTCGCCGCCGTGCAGGAACCAGAGGCTGCGCTGGTCGAAACCGGACTTCGACTTCTCCAGCAGGGTGGAGGCGAGATAGCTGGCCAGCAACACCGCGAGAAGATCAAGAATAACCAGGGCCAGCGTGTACGGCCGGTGCCAGCGGGACAGGCGCTTGTGCGTCCGGTTCCAGGCCGACCGGGCCACGCCGTTGCTCGGCGGCTGGTCCGGCTGCCACTCGAAGCTGTCGTACGGCACGGGTTTGCTCCGGCTGCTGTCGGTAACCGGGCGTCGCAGGCTTGTCGTCACGTCGCCTACGTCCTCCCGCATCCGGAAAAGATTACGCACCGCCACGAGCTTTCGGGTCTCGGCCAGTGCGGCCGTCACCCGTCGACCCCGTCTGGGTTGCCTGGGACCGGGCCACTATACCGATGGAACCGGGAGAACGGAGTGCACGTCGCGCAGCCTGTACCGCGCCGAGTTGCTTGTGTACGCAGAGTAACGAGTGGGTGCTATCGAATCAGCTTGGAGAGGCGCCGGTCGGCCAGCGGTTTGCCGCCGGTCTGACACGTTGCGCAATACTGCAGACTCTTGTCGGCGAAGGAAACTTCACGCACCGTATCCCCGCAGATCGGGCAGGGCAGACCGGTACGCGCGTGCACCCGCATCCCGGCCCGCTTCTCGCCCTTGAGCGTGGCCGCCTTCTGCCCGACCGAGCGGGCCACCGCATCCGTCTCGACCTCGCGCATCGCCCGGTAGAGCTCGGCCATCTGCTCGTCGGTGATCTTCCCGGTGAGCGCGAACGGCGACATCTTGGCGACGTGCAGGATCTCGTCGGAGTACGCGTTGCCGATGCCGGCCAGCACCTCCTGGTCGACCAGCACGCCCTTGATCTGGCCGTTGCGCGACCGGATGCGCTCGGCGAACTCGCTCTCGGCGAGGGCCAGCGCGTCCGGGCCGAGCCGGGCCACGCCGGGCACCGCGGCCGGGTCGCGCACCAGGTAGGCGGCGAGCGACTTCTGGGTGCCGGCCTCGGTCAGGTCGAACCCGGAGCCGTCGTCGAGCCGCATCCGCAGCGCGATCGGGCCGCTGCCCGGCTTGAGCGGCGCCGGCGACTTGAACGCGTCGCGGTAGTGCAGCCAGCCGGCCCGGGCCAGGTGGACGACCAGATGAAGGTCGTCGCCGAGCCCGATGTCCAGAAATTTGCCGTGCCGGCCGGCGTCGCGCACGGTCATCCCGGCGACGGCGGAGGCGGGCGGGTCGTAGGTCTTCAGCGCGCTGAACGAGGGCACCTCGAGGCGCTCGACGGTGTGGCCGACGGCCCGCTCGCGCAGATAGGCGGCGAGGGCCTCGACCTCGGGAAGTTCCGGCACGACATCCACGGTAGCGGTTTCCGCCGCGAAGAAGGGGTGAGCGATGCGGCCAGTAGGCTCCCAGCCGTGAAGGTCGTGGTTGCGCACAACCGTTATCGCGAGGCTGTTCCCTCCGGCGAGAACGTCATCGTGGACACCGAGATCGCCCAGCTGCGGGCGGCCGGCGTCGAAGTGCTGCCGTTCCAGCGCAGTTCCGACTCGATCGGCGACCTGCCGGCCGTGCAGAAGGCGCTGCTGCCGATCTCCCCGATCTACGGCGGCCCGGCCCAGCGGGACCTCGCGAAACTGCTCGCCGACGAGCGTCCGGACGTGCTGCACCTGCACAACCCGTACCCGTTGCTGTCGCCCTGGGTTATTCGCACTGCGCACGCTCACGGGGTGCCGGTGCTGCAGACCGTGCACAACTACCGCCAGGTCTGCTCCTCGGGGCTGTATTTCCGGGACGGGCACAACTGCCAGGACTGCCGGGGCAAGCTGGTCGGCTGGCCGGCCGTGAAGCACAAGTGTTACCGCGGCTCGGCCGCGCAGAGTGCGCTGATGGCGACCACCCTGGCCGTGCACCGGCCGACCTGGCGGTCGGTGGAGACGTACATCGCGCTCACCGACCGGATCGCCGCCCACCTGCGCGATTACGGCATCGCCGACGAGCGGATCGTGGTGAAGCCGAACGCGTACCCGGATCCGGGTGAGCCGCAGCCGCTCGGCACCGGTTTTCTGTACGGCGGTCGACTCTCGCCGGAGAAGGGCCTCGAACTGCTTCTGGACGCCTGGCGGCAGCATCCGGACGGGTCGCTGGGCCCGCTGCGGATCGCCGGCGACGGCGAGCTGCGGCCGCTGGCCGAGCGGGCCGCGGCCGAGCGTTCCGACGTGACCTATCTGGGCATCATCGACCGGCAGCAGATGACCGAGGAGCGCCGCTCGGCGGCCGTGGTGATCGCGGTGCCGACCTGGAACGACACGCTGCCCACGGTGATCCTGGAGGCGATGGCCGACGGCCGGCCGGTTCTCGGCACGGCGGTCGGCGGCATCCCGTACCTCGTCGGGGAAGTGCCGGGCGAGACCGCCGGCTGGCTGGTCCCGCCGGAGCCGGCGGCGCTGGCCGCCGCCCTGCCGGTGGCCCGCGACGAGGCCGCCGGTCTCGCGAAGAGTGCCCGGAGTCGCTACCTGAGCGAATTCCACCCCGATGTGCTGACCGCCCGGCTGCTCGACATCTACCGCGAGATCACGCTCCGGTAGCCCGCGGTCAACGGCAGGCCGGGCCGCCGATCGGCCGGTTGGATCGGGGCGGGACCCGCAGCGGCCGGACCTCGTCGGTGCCGACGCCGCGGCGTCGGCGATCCGGACAGGCCTGTCCGCCGGCCAGCGGGCCGGCCGCCAGGAGGACGGCGCCGAGCAAACGCAGTTGAGACTTCATCCGTTTCCTGCTCCCCCGTTGATCATCACCAGGAAAGCACGATAGTCACCGCCCTGGCGGGATACCGCCCCGCCGGACGAGTCGGATATATCAGGTCAGTCGCGCAGAGCGGCCCGGGCCGCGAAGACCACACTGGCCGCCAGGAAAGCCGCGTTGACGCAGGTGAACAGGCCGATGAACCAGATCGTCCACTGTGGCGCCACGATCAGCACGAGCCCGGCCAGGGCGATCACCGCGCCGTAGTCGCGGACCAGCTTGACCAGCCGGATCGGCATCGAACGGCTGGTCACCATGCTTGCCGCCTGCTCGCCGCCCTGCATCACCGACGTGACGAGGTTCACCATCCAGGTGCCGGCGAACGCGGCCAGCAACCAGGCCGGGGTGTCGGACACCTGCGCCTTGGCGGTGGCGGCGAGCGCCGAGACCAGCGAGATCTGGACGGCCACGTCGCAGAGCACGTCGAGCCGGCCACCGGCCGAACTCGTCCGGTGGGTGACCCGGGCCAGCTGGCCGTCGGAGCAGTCGAACGCGTACGCCAATTGCCAGCCGACCAGCGCGATCAGGCCGATCGGCCAGGCCCACACCCGGCCGTCGGCCACCGGGCCGGCCGCCGCGATGACCACGAACGAGACCAGGCAGCCCAGGCCGAGATTCATGACGGTGAGCACCGACGGGGCGATGCCGCGCTTGTTAGCGCCGACCGCGATCCGGGCTCCGATGTGCTGACTGACAGCCTCGCTGAACAGTCCGCCCCCGCGATTCACCGCGTAATAGTCGGCCGCGGTGGGTGCGGCCGCAACCTTGCCCGCGCCCGGCTCACCGGGCGCCGCGGGAAATTCGGGAGGCTTGGACATGGAATCAGCGGTCTGTGACGGCTTCGACATATTCGGCCAGCTTTCGACGTATCTCGTCCGGGCTCATGGCCAGGTGCTCCAGGATCGTGTAGCGGTCGGGGCGGGTGCGTGGAGCGAACGCGACGGCCTCGACGAACTGGTCGGCGTCGAGATCGACGTCGGCCGGCAGGCGCGGCAGCTGATGCCGGCCCAGACACGCGGACATCTGCGCGAAGCGACGCTCGTCGCCGCGCAGGAAGGTGCAGAACAGCGCGCCCAGCCCGGCCAGCTCGCCGTGCGAGCCGGTGCCGGGGAAGAGCGAGTCGATGGCGTGCATGATCTCGTGGCAGCCGCCACTGGCCGGCCGGCTGCTGCCGCAGACCGCCATGGCCAGGCCGCTGGAGATCAACGACTCGGCGAGGACGGTGACGAACGCGTCGTCGGTCATGTCGCCGGGCATGGACAGCATGGCCTCGGCGCCCATCCGGGCCAGCGAGGAGGCCAGCCCGTCGACCGGCTCGCCGCGCACCTCGCGGGCCAGCTCCCAGTCGGCGAGCGCGCTGATGTTGCTGATCACGTCGCCGATGCCGCCGCGGTTGACCCGGTCCGACCCGTTCTCCACGAAGTCCAGGTCGACGATCACGCCGAACGGGATGTGCACCCCGTACGAGCCCTTGATGCCGTCGTGGACCAGGCTCGCCACCGGGGAGGCGATGCCGTCGTTGGCGAGGCTGGTGGCGACCGAGATCATCGGCAGGCCCCAGCGGTTCGCCGCATATTTCGCGGTGTCGACCGTGGTGCCGCCGCCGATCCCGACGACCGCGTCGTAGCTGCGGGCCCGCAGCTTGCCGGAGAGCTCGAGCGCGGCGTCCAGGGTGCCGCCGCTGGTGGTGTAGACGTCCGCCGAGCCCAGCGTCGGCCGGATCAGGTTAACCACCCGTTCACCCAGACCCGGTCCGACCACGACCGCCACGTCGCCGCCCGCCGAGATGCGGCCGTCGGCGAGGATGCGGCCGAGATCGGCCACCGCACCCCGACGAACGTCGATGTGCAGGGGCGTCTGGATGCTGCGGGCTAGTAGCGGCATGCGATCTCCCGCGCCTTGGTCAAGTCTTCGTGGTTGTCGACCTCGACCCAGCTGACCTGGCCGATCGTGGCCGCACGCACCTCGCCGCCGCGGTTCGCGTACTCCTGGAAGCCGTCCTCGTAGTAGAGGTTCGGGTCCCGCTCGAAGGTCGTCTTGAGCGCGTCGGCGAGATCGGCGGCGGCCGAGGCTTCGATGATGTTGGCGCCGATGTACTCGCCGAACGCGTCGGCCGGATCCATCAGCTTCGTGATTTTGGCGAGCTGTCCATCTTCTCGGAAGACTGTCTTCATCTCCTCGTCAGCCAGCTTCTTCAGATTGTCGATGGCGAGCAGGATGCTCGGACCACGACTCGTAAGGAGGGTCTGCTCGACGCTCACGGGATGCACGGTGTCGCCATTGACCATCAACGCGCCCTGCGCGAAGTGGTCACGGGCGAGCCAGAGAGAGTAGGCGTTGTTCCATTCCTCAGCTTTGTCGTTGTGTACGAGGCTGATCTTGACGCCGTACTTCTCCTGGAACGCGGGCACCCGCTCCTCGACAGCGCCGGCGCAGTATCCGACGACGATCGTTACGTCCGTGAGTCCGGCCGCGGCCAGATTGCGTAACGAAATATCCATGATCGTGGTGTCGCCGTCCACCGGGACGAGCGCCTTGGGCAGCGTGTCCGTGTAAGGGCGCAGCCGACGTCCAGCGCCCGCGGCGAGTACAAGTCCGATCATGAGTTCCGGTTCTCCTGTCGAGGGGCACACGTGTGACCCCGCGAGGATAACGGTCGGTGTCCCATCGTCCGGACCGCACGAGGCAGAGGAAAATCCTATAGAGGCTGCTCGTAAGCTGAGAACCATGACCGCTGAGCAGCTGATCTCTTTTGCCCGTGGCGCTCCGTCGCTGGACATCATCGACGTCGAGGGCCTGAAGGCCGCCGCGGTGCGCGCCTTCGAAACCGACCCGGCCGGCATGACCGCTTACGGCACGTCCGTCGGCTATGTCCCGCTTCGTAAGTGGATCGCGGCCAAGCACGGGGTCTCGGCCGATCAGGTCATCGTGACGAACGGCTCGCTGCAGGCGGACGCCTTCCTCTTCAACCACCTGGTGCAGCCCGGCGACACGGTGATCGTGGAGAAGCCGACCTACGACCGCACCCTGCTCAGCCTGCAGGGTCTGGGCGCGAAGGTGCACCAGGTCACGCTGCGCGAGGACGGCATCGACACCGACGAGCTGCGCGCGCTGCTCGAGTCGGGGGTCCGCCCGAAGCTCGCGCACATCATCCCGAACTACCAGAACCCGGCCGGCATCACGCTGTCCGAGGAGAAGCGGCGCACCCTCGTCGCGCTCGCCGTCGAGTTCGGTTTCACGATCTTCGAGGACGACCCGTACGTCGACATCCGGTTCCGCGGCGACGCGCTGCCGTCGATGCTCTCCATCGACAGTGACAACGTGGTCGTGCACGCCTCCAGCTTCACCAAGACGGTGTGCCCCGGCGTCCGCGTCGGCTACCTGGTCGGCCCGGCCGCGCTGATCGACGCGATCGCGAAGAAGGCCACCAACCTCTACATCTCGCCCGGCATGGTCTCCGAGGCGATCGTGCACCAGTTCTGCCTGTCCGGCGACATCGAGCGCTCGGTGCAGACGGTCAGCACCGCGCTCGCCGAGCGGGCCTCGGTGCTCGCCGACTCGCTGCGCAAGCACATCCCGGGCGCGGTCTTCACCGAGCCGGACGGTGGCTACTTCCTCTGGGTCGACCTGCCCACGGACGTGGACGTGGACAAGCTCTTCCCGGCCGCGATGAAGAAGGGCGTGGCTATCGTCAAGGGCACGGACTTCCTGCTCGAAGGCGGCAAGAGCTCGGTGCGCCTGGCCTTCTCGGCGGTCACCGTCGACCAGATCGACGAGGGCGTCCGCCGTCTCGCCGAGGCGATCGACGAGGTCCGGGCCTAGTGTTTCGGTCGCGCCGGGCGGGAAACCGATCCCGCCCGGCGCCAGCCGCGCGGTGAGCTAGCCTGCTGCGGGCCCAGCGTGCGGTGAGTGGGGGAGGTCGTCATGAGCGACGAGCGTGAATCCGGTGCATGGAGCCGGAGCAAGCCGTTGTCGCGAGCCTTCGCCGCTCCGGTGCGGGCGATGAACCGTTTCCTGGGCACGACCGACGGCCACGCCGCCGGTGCCGGGAAGCCGGTGGCCGGCAACTCGGTGGTCGACTGCGGCGTCTACGCGGGCGGCGTCCGCCTCCCCGGTGAGTTCACCCCGGACGAGGCGCTGCGGGTGGCCTGCGCCCGCGACGACGCGTTCGTCTGGCTGGGCCTGCACGAGCCCGGCGAGGACGAGATGACGTCGGTCGCGCACACCTACGGCCTGCACGAACTGGCCGTGGAGGACGCGGTCAAGGCCGAGCAGCGGCCCAAGCTGGAAAACTTCGGCTCGGTGCACTTCCTGGTCATGCGGACGGCCCGCTATGTGCCGCACCGCGAGCTGACCGAGACCTCGCAGGTGGTCGAGACCGGCCAGATGATGATCTTCGTGGGCGAGCAGTTCGTGATCACCGTGCGGCACGGCGACGCCTCCGAGCTGGGTTCGGTCCGCACCGACCTGGAGACCGAGCGGGCCGCGCTGCTGGAGCAGGGCCCGTGGGCGGTGGCGTACGCGGTGACCGACCGGGTGGTCGACCACTACGTGGCGGTGGCCGACCAGGTCGAGGCCGACCTCGACATCATCGAGGAGGGCGTCTTCTCCCGGGGTGCGGCCAGCCCGATCCAGGCGATCTACCAGATGAAGCGGGAACTCGTGGAGTTCCGCCGCGCGGTGGTGCCGCTGCAGCGTCCGCTCGCCACGGTGGTCGCGATCGTGCCGAAGCGGATCGGCAAGTACTTCCGCGACGTCCAGGACCACCTGACCCGTACGGTCGAGCAGGTGTCCTCGTACGACGATCTGCTCAACTCGATCCTGCAGGCCCGGCTCGCGCAGGTCACCGTCGACCAGAACAACGACATGCGCAAGATCGCCGCGTGGGCCGGCATCGCCACCGCCTGGGCCGCGGGGGCCGGCATCTACGGGATGAATTTCCCCAACATGCCGGAATTCCGGTGGACCTACAGCTACCCCGCGTGGTGGGCACTCATCGTGCTGGTCTCGGTTCTGCTCTACCGCGCGTTCCGCCGCAACGACTGGCTCTGAAGGGGCCGCCCCCTACGCATCGACGCAGGCCCCTAAAGTGATGGGGTGCCGTCGCGTCAGGATCAGCTGCATTCGTACCAGTACTCGCTTCAGCGGGTGGTGGCCGCGCTGGTCACGCACGACCCCGACCCGTCCAAGTCGCCGCTGCGCCGGGCCGGCACGACGGCCCTGATCAGCCTGCTGATCGCCAGCCTCGCGGTGGGCGCTTCGGCGATCTACGGCATCCTCACCGGACACAGCAGCGTGAGTCCGAAGGACACCACGGTGGTGTTCCAGGAGAAGGGCTCCGGCGCCCGCTACGTCTACCTCGAGTCCGACGCCAAGCTGCACCCGGTGCTCAATTTCACGTCCGGCCTGCTGCTGGCCAGCGGTGAAGCGCCGAAGCTGAAGAGCATCGCGAGCGACAAACTGGCCGGAGTGGCGCTCGGTGCTCCGCTCGGCATCCCGGACGCCCCCGACTCGCTGCCGTCCGACGACGCGCTGATCACCGAGCGCTGGACGATCTGCACCGACAACCAGGGCGAGCAGGGCACCGCGCGCAGCACGCTGCTGATCGGCGACAAGCTCACCGACGGCTCGATCGCGACCCGCACCGGCGAGGCGCTCCTGGTCAAGGACGAGTGGGAAACCGACCTGATCTACGAGAACCGCCGGTTCCCGATCCCGAACGACAAGCTGCTCGCGACGGTCCGGATCTTCGGCTGGGGCGCGCAGGATCCGTGGCCGGTCTCGACCGCCTGGCTCAACGCGGTGCCGCTCGGCGGCGACCTGCTCCCGCCGGCCATCTCCGATGTGGGCTCCGGCTCACCGGTCGGCGACCTCCGGGTCGGCCAGCTGGTGACCGGCCCGACCAAGGAAGTCTCGATCATCCTGAAGGACGGCGCGGCCGACCTGACCCCGATGCAGGCCAAGCTGATGCAGGCGGCCGGTCGGGGCAGCCCGCTCGACATCGGTGACGACTACCTCGGCATGGCGCGGTCGGGCACCAAGCTGAGCGACGCCAACAAGCAGAACGGCCTGCCCGCGGCGGTGCCGACGCTGCACACCGCCACCCCGGGGGTGGCCTGCATGACGCTGCCGGTGGAGGCGAAGAAGGGTGACGCGAAGTCGATCGACGGCCTGCGGATCGACCCGACCCTGCCGACCGGTGCCGAGGCGGTCGACCCGACCGGCACCCCACCCAATCGGGTGCTTGCCGACTTCGTGCACGTGGCCCGGGGCAAGGGCGTCCTGGCCGAGGTGGCCGCATCGCCGACCGCACCGGCCGGCAGCGGGACGATCAGCATCATCACCGACACCGGCCGCAACTACCCGCTGGCGAGCCGCACGCTGATGACGAAGCTGGGCTATGGCGGCAGCAAGGCGCAGCCGATCCCGTCGGTGCTGATCTCGTTGCTGCCGACCGGTCCGTCACTCGACCCGGCGCGTGCCCGGGAGAGCGAAGTGACCAAGCAGTAGACATGACCGTGGGCGGGTCGCCTTGCGGCGCCCGCCCGGGTCATTCAAACGTTCGTTACCGGGGGCTTTGCTTCGCCGGGTCCGACACCGTGCCGTTCGGCGTGGTGTAGGCCGAGGGCTCGGCCGGCTCGAAGGCGGCATCGTCGGCCCCGCCGACCTGTGCGGTCGGGGAAGCCGGGTCGTATTCGTCCCACTGAGCGGCCTTGCGGCGCTTGGCCACGTACGCCGCGCCGACCCCGACTGCGGTGCCGAGCAGCGCGAATCCCAGCAGACGCGACTTCTTGCGGCCCTGCTTGCGACCGACCGCCGCGTTCGCCCGCTTCTGCAGGTTCTGCGCATTGCGCTTGTTCTGCTTGGCGGTCTTCTTGGCCTGCTTCTTGCTCACCTTGCCGGCATACCGGACGTTGTCCGTCGCGGCCGCGACCAGCGGAGTGATCGTGGCAACAGCGCTGTCCCAGCCGCTCGACGCCGCGTCCTTGGCCTTGGCTGCGGCCGGCTGAACCCGATCCACGGCCGCGGCCAGGGTCGGACCAACGGTCGAGCTGGTCTCCTGAGCCGCGAGCGTGGCCGCACGCTTGAAGTGATCCACACTCTGGCCGAGCTCGTTCTTCATCCGCCGGCTACGGCGCTTGCGGCGCATCGTTGCGAACACCAGTGCCCACCTCCCTGTGGTTCTCTCCCACGTCATGGTGCCCTCTATGGGTACCCCGGCGCTGCCGGATCAGACACATGGGGGAGGATCCGAATGGCAAGAGAACTGTCCCATCGCCCCTTAGAGGTACCGAAGGGACGACCGCGACAACGACAGGAGTACCCGTGGCTGAGACTCTTTACGCCACCCTGCACACCAACCACGGTGCGATCCGGCTGCAGCTGTTCCCGGATCACGCTCCGGCGACCGTGCGCAACTTCGTGGAGCTCGCGGAGGGCACCAAGGAGTACACGGACCCGCGCACCGGCGAAGCGGGCAACGGCCGCCCGTACTTCGACGGCACGATCTCGCACCGGGTCATCGCCGGCTTCATGGTCCAGCTGGGCGACCCGACCGGCACTGGCCGCGGTGGCCCGGGCTACAAGTTCGCCGACGAGTTCCACCCGGAGCTCCAGTTCGACCGTCCGTACCTGCTGGCCATGGCGAACGCGGGCCCGGGCACCAACGGCTCGCAGTTCTTCATCACGGTCGGCCCGACCCCGCACCTGAACCGCCGGCACACCATCTTCGGCCAGGTTGCCGACGAGGCGTCCGCGAAGGTCGTCGACTCGATCGCCAACACCAAGACCGGCCCGGGCGACCGTCCGGTCGAGGACGTCGTGGTCGAGCGGGTAGAGATCGAGCGCGTGACTGCCTGACGTACCTTTGACGCATGAGTGAGGCTCCCTCGACGGCACCGGTCTGCTATCGCCACCCGTCGCGGGAAGCCAACATCCGGTGCACCCGCTGTGACCGGCCGATCTGCCCCGATTGCATGCACGAGGCGTCGGTCGGCCACCAGTGCCCGGAATGCGTGGCCGAGGGCAAACGAACCCAGCGGCCGGCGCGGACCGCTTTCGGCGGCAGCCGCGTCGGCCGGGCGGGCTACGCGACAAGGGCCCTGATCGGGGTGAATGTCAGCGTCCTCGTCCTGTCGGCGCTCCTCGGCGGCGCCAAGGCGATCGCCGGTTCCGGCGGCTGGTTCGGCCTGCTCGGCGCCTCGACGTCGGTGACGCAGTGGGGCGAGGTGCTCGGCTACGCGCCCTACACGCTCGGCGGCGAGGTGCACGGCATCGCGGCCGGCGAGTGGTGGCGGCTGTTCACCGCCATGTTCCTGCACTACGGCATCCTGCACCTCGGGCTCAACATGATGCTGCTCTGGCAGCTGGGCCGCTATCTCGAGGCGCAGCTCGGCCCGATCCGGTTCACCGCGCTCTACGTGCTCGCCGGTCTGGGCGGCAACGTCGCGGCGTATGTCTTCACCCCGCAGAACCAGCCCGCCGCCGGTGCGTCCACCGCGGTCTTCGGCCTGGTCGCGGCGATGTTCATCGTCAACCGGCGGCTCAAGCTCGATGTCACCGCGCTGATCCCGCTGCTGGTGATCAATCTGCTCTTCACGTTCACCGTGCCGAACATCTCGGTGGCCGGCCACCTCGGCGGCTTGCTCGCGGGCGCCGCGGTGGCCTTCGTCCTTGCGTACGCTCCGGCCGTGCGCCGGGCTCCACTGCAGGCGGCCGGTTGCGCCGTAGTTTTCCTGGTGCTGATCGCCGCGGCCGTGGTGCGCACGCAGGGGCTGCTGGCTTAGGACGCGACCCGCAGGTCGGCCAGGACGGCGGCCACCTCTTCCGGGAGTGCGCCCAGATCGTTCGCGCTGAAGACGTAGATCGCGTCGCCGGCGTCCAACTCGAGCATCTCGCTGCGCAGCCCGCGGTGGGTGCGTTGATCCACGCGTACCCGCTCGATCGCCGCCCAGGGCAGATGCCGGCGGCGGGCGAACCCGGCCACCACCGTCACCCCGGTCGGATCCGCCGCCAGGCGGACCGGCGCGAGCAGATCGCGCAGCGCCCAGACGAGCAGGGCCGCCGCGGCCACCACCGCGATCCCCCAGCGAATCGGGTCCCGCCCGCCGAACGCGGCCGCCAGCACCACGACCGCGACCGCACCCATCAGTTTGGTGACCGGCAGGACCGGTTTGATACGCCACTGCATGCGCCCACTATTCCAGTCGCATGACCGCGTAACGATCGTCGCAATCCTGTAATTCGACATTCATCGCCTGGTGGCCGCTGCCTCATCACCCGGGCGTCAGTTGAAAACTACATGGACGTGTTTGACCGTACGTTCCTTCCCGCCGCCGCCGAAGCCGGCGTGGCGATCCCCTCCGTGAGCCGGCACATGCCGATCTTCCGCCGATGCCTCGAAGCCGACGACACGACGGTGCTGGTCAGCCGCTGTTCCCGCCCGGAAGCGCCGATGTCCGGCGATTTCATGTTGCTGCTGACCCACCGGCGGCTCGTGGTGATCCAGGAGACCAAGGTCTTCCATCGACTGCGACTGCATCTCAACGCCAATCTCCGGCACCTGAGCAACGTCTCGTGGAACCCCGACCTGGCCCACTCCGTGGTCGAGGTGGCCGCGACGGCGGTGGACGGGGTCCGCGAGCGTTTCCGGCTGAAGGTCGCCGAGCCGGATGCGGTGTGGCGCTTCGATTCGCTGCTGGAGCACGTGTTCCGGCCGTCGCGCGCCGTCGCCTGAGGTTCACCACAGGAACTCCGCGATCTTCGCGCGGAGGCCGGCCGGATCGAGGCCGTGCGCCCGGGCGTGGTCCTGCCACGTGCCGTAGCGCCGGATCTCGGCGCGGCCGACACCCAGGTGCAGCACCCGGTGCGGCCGGCCGCCGAGCGCCTCGGCCACCTGCCGGGCCGACGTGCCGGCCAGGTACGGCTCGACCATGACCAGCTCGGTGTCGGCCAGCTGCCGCAGGCCCTCGGCGTCCAGTGGGCGCGGGGTGTTCGTGTATGCCACCGTGACGTCCAGGTCGCGGGTCGCCTCCAGCACCGGGTCGAGCATCGGGCCGACCGCGACGACCAGCGGGCCGCCCCGGCGGATCACCCGCAGCCGGCCGCCGTCCGGGTAGGCCTGGCTGTTCTCCTGCTCGGCGAGCCGGATATAGACCCGGTCGTCGTGCCGGGCCGCGGCTCGCAGCAGCGCCGCGACCTCGTCCGGGTGACCGGGCACGTGCACGGTCCAGCCCTCGAGCGTGTCCAGCAGCTCCACGTCGCCCGGCGACTGGTGGGTGTAGCCCTCGGCCGCGCCGTCGTAGGACGCGCCGATGCTGACCAGCACGGCGCCGACGTCCTGGTGGCCGAGGTCGAGCTTGATCTGCTCGTAGGCCCGGTCGATCAGGAACGGCGCGTAGGAGTGCACGTACGGCCGCAACCCGGTCAGCGCGAGCCCGCCGGCCACCCCGGTCATCAGCTGCTCCCGGATGCCGACGTTGAGCACCCGGTCGGGGTGCCGGCGCATCGCCGGGCGGAACGCGTCCGCCGAGATGTCGGCGAGCACGACCGCGGTCCGCGGGTCCGAGGCCAGCAGCTCGGTGGTCGTGTCGACGAAGGTCTGCCGCATCATCGGTCGCTCCACTTCGGTGCCACGGCGGCCACCACCAGATTGGGCCGGTCGTGCCGGCGGGTCAGGGCGTTCTCGATCTGTTCGTGGTCACGGCCGTCGACGTGCGCGGCGTCCCAGCCGGGGAAGCGGGCGGCGATGCCACCGGGCCAGCCGTGCGTCGCCGACTGGTTGTCGATGACGACGGCGGTGAGCGGCAGCTTGATCGCGCCGGCGTAGGCGATCGCCTCGTGGTTGCTGCCCTCGTCCAGCTCGGCGTCGCCGACCAGCACGAACGTGCGGGCGTCGGCGAAGCCCTGGGCGCGCAGGCCGAGAGCGGTGCCGACGGCGAGGCCCAGACCGTGACCGAGCGATCCGGTGCCGACCTCGACACCCGGGATGCGCAGCCGGTCCGGGTGGTGCCCGAGCGGGCTGTCCCAGCCGCCCAGATCATCGAGCCACTCGGCCGGGAAGAAACCCTTTGCGGCGAGTACGGCGTAGTAGGCGGCCGGTCCGTGGCCTTTGGAGAGCAGGAACCGGTCGCGGTCCGGCGCGTCGACGGTGGCCGGGGTGACCCGCAGGACCCTGTCGTAGAGCACCCAGAGCACGTCGAGAGTCGAGTGCGAGCTGGGTTCGTGCTTCTCGTCCCCGGTCAGCCGGCGGATCAGCGGCCGGAGCGGGTCGGGCGGCAGCGCGGTGATTGTCATGGCGATAGGCTGCAACTTAAAGTTCACTTCAACTCAAGGGATTGTGGTGGAGACCCTCCCCATCGGTGATTTCGCGGCCCGCAGCGGCGTGGCGCCGTCAGCCTTGCGGTATTACGAGCGCGAGGGCCTGATCAGCTCCACCCGCACCGGCGGCAACCAGCGGCGATACCTGCGCTCGGAGCTGCGGCGGGTGGCCTTCATCAAGATCGCGCAGCAGGTCGGGGTGTCCCTCGACGAGATCCGCGACGCGCTGGCCGAACTGCCGGAGAACCGCACCCCCACGAAGGCCGACTGGGCGAAGCTGTCGGCCCATTGGCGCGGCCGGCTGGAGGAGCGGATCGCCATCATGGAACGGCTGCGCGACCAGCTGACCGGCTGCATCGGCTGCGGCTGCCTCTCCCTGCAGCGATGCAACCTGATAAACCCGGCCGACCGCCTGGCGGCCCGCGGCGCCGGCCCGCAGATGATCGTCAACCCGCCGCGGTGACCGCCGGCAGGTAGGCGGAGATGCCGGTCCCGCCGCCGGGTTCCGACTCGATCCGCAGCGTGCCGGCAAGCTCTTCGATCCGCTGGCGCATGCCGACCAGACCGAACCCGCCACCGTTGTCGGACGCGGGCGGCGCGGCCGGATCGAAGCCGCGACCGTCGTCGCGCACGTCGAGCGCCACGTCCCGGTCCATGTAGGACAGGGTGATCCCGACCCGCGTCGCCGCGGCGTGCCGGGCAACGTTGGCGAGCGCTTCCTGCGCCGTACGCAGAAGAGCCGCTTCCGCAGCCGCCGGCATCGCACGGGCCGTTCCCGTCGTGGTGACCTCGGCGGTGACGCCGTGCCGGTCCGACCAGCGGGCGGCGACCTCGGCGAGAGCCTGGTCGAGCCGCCCGGTCTCCAGCTCCTTCGGACGCAGCTCATGCACTGAGCGCCGGGCTTCGGTGAGGCTCTCCCGGGCCAGCGCGATCGCCGCATCGTGGTGCCGCTGCCACTCAGCTCCCGGCGCCGCCTGCAGCTGGGTGATGATCCCGATCAGACCCTGGGCGAGGGTGTCGTGGAGCTCCCGGGCCATCCGCTGCCGCTCGTCCAGCACGCCGGCCGCCCGCGCCTGATCGAGCAGTTGCTCCTGCAGGTCGGCGTTCTCGGCCAGCGCGGCCGCCAGCCGCTGGTTGGCGGCGTTGGTCTCGGCCTGCGCTGCTTCCCTGATCCGCATCAGCCAGGCCAACCCACACATCGGCACGGCGTTGGCGAGCACGGTGGCTCCCCAGCCGAGCGCCCCCAGCCAGGTGCCGAGATCAAGGTCGGCCACCTGAGCGGTGCCGGCGACGAGCCCCGCGCCGGCGATGAAGTACAGCTCGGCGGGCCACCCGATGATCCGGAAGGCGTAGAAGTAGCAGGCGGCACTGTAGAACCCGAACCACGGGTTGCGAACGACCAGCACCAGCGTGATCAGCAGAAGCCCGGCCAGAAAGACCCGCATCACGAGCGGCCGATCCCGCCAGGGCGGATGCACCGTATAGAGCCCGAAAATCCAGAGCGCCGCGAGCGCACACAGCACAAGATCGAGCCGGTCCTGCCCGGTGACAGCGGTGACGGCGGCGAGAATCGCGAGCAGGACATACGGCGCAACGGTGGTCAGCCAGCCGAGCCGGCTCTGCGCGACATCCACCGAGACAATCTAGGCCCGTTGGGCTTGAAGCGGAGGGCGTGGGATTCGAACCCACGATGAGTTTCCCCATACCGGTTTTCAAGACCGGCGCCATCGGCCACTAGGCGAGCCCTCCCGTGTGCGCTCCCAGTTTGCCAGACCCGGTCACGTCGCTTGGCAGGACCTCTTAACCGAAACTTGTATTAAGAGTCTTAACAGGCTTCCGAGCTGGGGAAACTCGGCATTTTCCGAGTTGCTCCACGGTTGACAAGGCATCGACATGAGTGTTTATTGTTCACTTGCCTTACCAATCCCGGCCACGGCCCCCACCTCGGCAAGGGAGTCCCCAACTCATGTCCATCCCCAACCGGAGAAGAAAGACGCTGGTCGTTGCCGCCTCGGCGGTCCTGCTCAGCTCGGCCGTCGTGGTCGCGGCTCCGCAGGCCTTCGCGGCCGGTGAAGCGGTCAACGTCTACCTCACCACTACCAGTGACAGTGGCGGTCGTACCGTCACCCGCGGGCTGCAGCAACAGACCCCCATCTCGTTCGCGAGCAGCAGCGGCAGTGCCAACCAGACGATCACCGTCAACGAGGGCACCACCTATCAACCGTTCGAAGGTGCTGGCGCGTCGATGACCGACACCGCCGCTTTCGATCTGAAGGGCTCAGGTGCGCTCTCCGCAGCAACGCAGAGCGACGTCCTGACCAAGCTGTTCAGCAACTCGGGCGGCATCGGCGTCAGTGCGCTGCGCAACGTCATCGGGTCGTCGGACCTGGCGCAGAACAGCTACTCGTACGACACCACCTGCTGCGACGTGAACGACTTCTCGTTGTCGCGGGACGCCGACATCCTGGCGTTGACGAAGCAGGCGTACGCACTGAATCCGTCGATGTTCGTGATGGGTTCGCCCTGGTCGGCACCGACCTGGATGAAGGACAACGGCGCGTACAGCCAGGGGTATCTGCAGTCGCAGTACTACGCGGCCTACGCCCAGTATTTCGTCAAGTACATCCAGGGCTATCAGGCGCAGGGCGTGCCGATCCGGTATGTGACCGAGCAGAACGAGCCGGGTTGTTGCGCCGGCTACCCGTCGATGCAGTGGACCACGTCGGGGCTGCAGTATTTCGCCAAGACGAACCTGCTGCCGGCGCTGGCCAGTGCCGGGCTCAGCACGAAGCTGCTGGTCGGCGACTGGAACTTCGACACGTACGACACATGGGTGGCGCCGCTGCTCGCGGACACCGCGATCCGCAACCACCCGAATTTCGGTGGCATCGCGTGGCACGACTACGCCGGGTCGCCGTCGACGGCGACCACCGTCCACAACCAGTACCCGTCGGTCAACGCCTACATGACCGAGCACTCGGGTGGCACCTGGGTCGGCAACCAGCACGCCGATGACATGGGTGACCTGATCGACTACTTCCGCAACTGGGGTCGTAGCTGGACCAAGTGGTCGCTCGCCGTCGACGAGGCGATGGGTCCGCACAACGGCGGTTGCGGCACGTGCACCGGCCTGGTGACCGTGCACCGCAACGACGGCCGCAGCGGCCAGGTCGACTACACCATCGAGTACTACACGATGGGTCACCTCACCAAGTTCGTGAAGCCGGGTGCGGTGCGGATCGACTCCAGTGCCAACTCGACCGTCCCCAACGTCGCGTTCAGGAACAGCGACGGGTCGAAGGCGTTGATCGCGTACAACACCAGCGGCAGCGCCCAGTCGATCAAGGTGAACTGGGGTGGGCAGTCCTTCACGTATTCGTTGCCCACCAAGACGTCGGCGACCTTCACGTGGAGTGGCGCCACCACCACCCCAACCGACAGAACGGGCGCGATCACCGGTCTCGGTGGCAAGTGCCTCGACGTCACCGGCGGCTCGACCACCAACGGCAACCAGCCCCAGCTGTGGGACTGCGTGGCCGGCAGCGCCAACCAGCAGTGGACGGTCGGCGCCGACGGCTCGGTCAAGGGCCTCGGCAAGTGCCTCGACGTGGCGAACAACTCCACTGCGGACGGCGGCACGGTGCACCTCTGGGACTGCTACTCGACCGTCGCTTCGCAGAAGTGGACCGCGTCCGGCGGCACGCTGATCAACTCCGCGTCCGGCAAGTGCCTCGACGTCAAGGACAACAACTCCGCCAACGGGGCCAAACTGCAGATCTGGAGCTGCACCGGCGCCGCCAATCAGAAGTGGCAGGTTCCGGCATGAAAAGGCTCCTAGCAATCCTCGGCGGCGCCGCGGTGGTCGCCACGATGGGCGTTATCGGCATCACGACCGCGTCGGCGGCCAGTGCCGGCACCCTGGTCAGCGGGCTGAACGGCAAGTGTCTCGACGTCACCGAGGGTTCGACGGCCAACGGCAACCAGCCGCAGCTGTGGGACTGCGTGGCCGGCAGTGCCAACCAGCAGTGGACGCTGGCTGACAACGGTTCGGTGCAGGGCAAGGGCAAATGCCTGGACGTGGCGAACAACTCGACCGCGGACGGCGGCGTCGTGCACCTCTGGGACTGCTACGACACGGTGGCGTCCCAGAAGTGGACCCTGTCCAACGGCGCTCTGGTCAACACGGCGTCCGGCAAGTGCCTCGACGTCAAGGACAAGAACACCGCCAACGGCGCAAAACTTCAAATCTGGTCGTGTACGGCTACGTCGAACCAGAAGTGGACATTCGGCGGAAGCACGACACCCCCGACCACCAGCCCGACCACCACTCCGCCGTCCACCGGCGGCCCGGGGATCAAGGCGGTCGCGCCCTACTACTACACCGGTTGGGGCAACCCGCCGAACCTCACCACGGTCACCCAGACCACCGGGGTCAAGTGGTTCACCATGGCGTTCATGCTGAACAGCGGCAACTGCGACCCCAAGTGGGACGGCAGCCGGGCGCTGACCGGCGGGGCCGACCAGACCGCGATCAACACGATCCGGGCCAACGGGGGTGACGTCGTCATCTCGTTCGGCGGTGCTGCCGGACCGTGGCTCGAGCACACCTGCTCGAGCGCGTCGGCGCTGGCCGCGGCGTACCAGAAGGTCATCAACGCGTACGGGCTCAAGGCCATCGACATCGACATCGAGGGCACGCCGTACGACACCGCGGCCGACCAGCAGAAGACGGTCGACGCGCTGAAGACCATCAAGGCCAACAACCCCGGCATCACCACCTACATCACGCTGGGCAGCTACACGACCGGGCCGGACGCCTCGCTGATCAACCGGGCGGCCGCGGCCGGCCTGGTGGTCGACGGCTGGGGCATCATGACCTTCGACTGGGGCAGCACCGGCAACAACCAGGGCGCGCTGACCATCCAGGCGGCGGACGGGCTCAAGAACCGGCTCAAGACGGCGTACGGCTGGTCGGACGCGGAGGCCTACAAGCACGTCGGCATCTCCTCGATGAACGGCATCACCGACGAGAACGCGGTGGTCACCCTCGCGGACATGCAGACCATCACGGCGTACGCCCAGCAGCACACGATCGCCCGGCTCACCTTCTGGTCGCTGAACCGCGACCGGCAGTGCTCCGGCGGCTACCCGAACGACGACACGTGCAGTGGCGTGTCCCAGTCGGCGTACCAGTTCACGAAGATCATCGGCGCTTACAAGGGCTGATCTTCGACGGGCGAGGGGCTCGCGAGCAGCGGTGGGCGCTGCTCGCGGGCCTCTCTCGTTTTTTGTCGTACGCCTCGGGCAAGCTAAAGCCCATGCAAGCGATCGTGATCGAAGACAAGCAGCTGGTCCTGCGCGAGGTGCCCGATCCGGTGCCCGGCGACGGCGAGGTGGTCGTCGACGTCACCGCGGCCGGCGTCAACCGGGCCGACATCTCCCAGCGGCAGGGTTTCTACCCACCACCACCCGGCGCCTCCGCCTATCCCGGCCTCGAGTGCGCCGGCGTGATCAGCGCGGTCGGCCCCGGCGTCACCGGCCGGCACGTGGGTGAGCGGGTGTCCGCCCTGCTGGCCGGCGGCGGCTACGCGGAAAAGGTGGCGGTCCCGGCCGGTCAGCTGCTGCCGGTGCCGACCGGCCTGTCGCTGCAGGAGTCGGCGGCGCTGCCCGAGGTCGCGTGCACGGTGTGGTCCAACTCGATCGACCGCGACCGCCTGCGCAAGGGCGAGACGCTGCTGGTGCACGGGGGTGGCAGCGGCATCGGCACGTTCGCGATCCAGCTCGGCAAGGCGCTCGGCGCCACCGTGATCGCGACCGCCCGGGCCGGCAAGCACGACAGGTTGCGCGCGCTCGGCGCCGATCTGGTCGTCGACTACTCGACCGACGATTTCGTGGCGGCCACAAAGGACTTCACCGATGGCGCCGGCGCCGACGTGGTGCTCGACATCGTGGGCGCGAAATACCTGACCCGCAACATCGAGGCCCTCGCGCCGAACGGCCGGATCACCGTGATCGGCTTCCAGGGCGGCCGCACCGCCGAGCTCGACCTGACCCAGCTGATGGCCAAGCGCGGCTCGATCTCGTCCACGTCGCTGCGTGCCCGGCCGGCCGCCGACAAGGCCCGCATCGTGGCCGGCGTGCGGCGCGAGGTGTGGCCGCTGGTCGAGGCGGGCGCGATCAAGCCGATCATCCACGCGACGATGCCGCTCGCGGCCGCGGCGGAGGCGCACGACCTGATGGAGTCGAGCGACCACCTGGGCAAGATCCTGCTGCTGCCGTAGCGAAAGGTAGCACTTTTGAGTGGATCTGGTCGGAGTTTATGACCGGATAGGTCCGTTATGCGGCGAGTCGACACCCGGTAGCAGCCCGCGGTGCTCAGCATGGTGGCTCGCGACCCGGAACGTGAGCCGGGGTCTGAGGTCGCGTGCCTGTCGCCGAGTCCGGTTCGGGAGCACCCATGACCAAGTCGCTGAACACCGCCCGGTGGCCCTGGCCGGCCGCTGTGACGCTCGGCGTGGTCGCGCTGGGTTCGGTTGCCTTCGCCGTCTCCCGGGACGGCAGCGGAGCCAGTGCGGCTCCGGTCGCGGTTGTCTCGGCGACCGCCTCGGCGCGGGCCGAGGGCGGCACCCGGCTCACCCGGGTCGGTGCCGACGGTGCCCTGATCGTCTCGGTGGCCGGGCTGCGCTGCGGGGTGGCCGCGATCGGGCCGGCCGACCTGCGGCAACGGGCCGGCGGCGAGTTCTGCCTGGCCGACGTGGCGGTCGAGAACGCCGGCCAGGAACCACGACTGTTCGACGGCAGCGCACAGCGTGCCGTCGACGTCCACGGCCGAGCCTATGCGACCGACGATCGCTCCGCGGCGTTCCTCAACGATCGGGTGCCGTCGCTGCTCGACGAGATCCCGGCGGCCACCACGGTGCGCGGCGTGCTGCCCTTCGACGTGCCGGCCGGAACCCGGCTGTCCGCGCTGCTCGTGCACGAGTCCGCGGATAGCCGAGGCGCGCGAATCGCACTGAACTGACGGATCCGACACGCCGGTCGGAGGGCAATCTCGGAAATCTAACTACGGCGATCGACAGCTCAAAATCCATTCCTTTCCTCGATTGGGCGACAGTGATTGTGTGAATTCGCCCGCGAAGCATTCCGGTTGTGTGCTGGCATGGTCGACGGAAATGACGAGTTGTCCGGGTTCCCAATTACCGTCCATCGCCGGGCGGTTACGGAACGGCTGGCGTTATGGCCGTACCGATGGGATTCGCGTGAGTGCCCCGGGCCGATATCGGAGGCAACGCTGCACCGTCCGTCCGCTAGTCGGGCCCTGACCGCCGGCGCTCTTGCGCTGGCCGTGGTCACCCCGGTCCTAGAACCCGTCGAACAGGCTGTCGCCGTCCAGGCGGCACCGGCGGCATCCCCGGTCAGCGAAGACCGGGCGCGTCCCGAATCGGCCCGTATCGACCAAGAGTCCGCTTTCGCCACGCGGGCGGTGCTGGCCGAGCGCGCCTCGCGCGCCGACATCCGGCGGGCGGCTCTGCGCCCGACGGGGGCCCGGCCCGGCGTCACCTCCGCCTCTCGCCGTCCCGCTCGCCCGGCCGGCCGCCTTGCCCGGGTCACCGAGCAGCGGCGGACCACCGAGCGTCAGGCCCGACCCGAGCAGGGCCGACCCGAGCAGGCCCAACGGCAGCGGGCTGAGCCGCGCCGGGTCACCCGCAGCGTCCGGGTACGCACCACCAGGGTCAACCGGACCCGGCCGGTGGCCCGTGCCATCACCCGGCACGCGTCGGCCCCGCGCCGGCAGCGGGTGATGCGACTGGGCAACATGACCGCGGTGGTCGCGTACGCCAAGTCGCAGATCGGCCGGCGCTACGTCAGCGGCGGTGAGGGCGGGAGCGGCTTCGACTGCTCCGGGCTCACCAAGCAGGCGTACGCCCGAGCCGGGATCAGCCTGCCGCACTCCTCCGGCGCCCAGGCGGCCCGGGCCCGCCGCATCACGCGGAGTCAGGCCCGAGCCGGCGATCTGGTGGTCGGACGCGGTCATGTGGGTATCTACATGGGCAACGGGATGATGATCGATGCGGGCAACCACCGCACCGGAGTCGTGTATCGCAAGCTCTATTCAGGGCTGAGCGTGGAGCGTCTGTAAATCGGTTCGCCCGCGGCGGGTCCAGCGGTGACAATCGCGTTCATGATTGTCGATAATTGGCCGCTGTTCGGTCTCGTGCTGCGGACCCCGCGCCTCGAATTGCGGTTGCCAGATCTCGCCCGGCTCGCCCGGCTGGGCGAGATCGCTGCCGCCGGTGTGCACGATCCGGCGGTGCAGCCGTTCGCCGCGGAATGGACCGATCAGCCGCCGGCGAAGGTCGCCCGCAGCGTGCTCCAGTGGCAGTGGGGCACCTGGGCGTCGTGGCAGCCGGACAATTGGTCGCTCGGCCTGGTCGCGACCGCCGACGGCCGGGTCGTCGGCACCCAGAGCGTCGACGCGACCCGGTTCGCGGTGCGGCGCGAGGTCGGCACCGGCTCCTGGATCGGCCGCGATGACCACGGCCGGGGCTACGGCACCGAGATGCGCGCGGCCGTGCTCGAGCTGGCCTTCACCGGTCTGGACGCGCAGTTCGCCACCTCGGAGGCGTTTGCCGACAACCACGCCTCGTACGCGGTCTCCCGCAGGCTCGGCTACGCCGACGACGGCATCGCCCGGCACGTGATCCGCGGCGTACCCGTCGTCGGCCGCCGCCTCCGGCTGGACCGGGAGTCCTGGCTGGCGGCCCGCCGCATCCCGGTCGAGATCGAGGGCCTGGCCGGCTGCCGGGAGATGTTCACCGGTTAGACAGCGTCAGCCGCACGGTCGTGCCGACCCCCGGCACGCTGGCCAGGTGCACGCTGCCGTGGTGGGCCTCGATGATCGACTTGACGATCGCGAGGCCCAGGCCCGGACCCTGCACGGCCATCACGTCGGCCGACGCGCAACGGTAGAACCGGTCGAACACGTGCGGCAGGTCCTCGCTGGGGATGCCGACCCCGTTGTCGGTGATCGTCACCTCCGGCTCGCCGTCCGCGGTCGCGTCGACGATGATCTCGCCGCCCTCGCCGGTGAACTTGATGGCGTTGACGACCAGGTGGTTCAGGGCCTGGGTGAGTCGCTTGGCGTCGCCCCGGGCCGGCACCGGCGCCTTGGTGCGGTCGCGCACCTGGACGTTCTTGTGCTCGGCCAGCGCCCGGCATCCGGTGGTGACCTGATGGGCGATGTCGGCGAGGTCCAGCTCGGTGATGTCGAGCTCCATCGCCTCGTCGGTGAGCCGGGCCACCAGCAGCAACTCGTCGATCAGCCGCAACAGCCGGTCGGAGTTGCGCTGCATGACGGACAGGAACCGGCGGGACGTCTCGCCGTCGAAGTCGCCCTCCAGCAGCATTTCCAAGTAGCCGCGGATGGTCGACAGCGGCGTACGCAGCTCATGGCTGACGGTGGCCAGGAACGAGTCCTTCATCCGGTCGAGCTGGCGCATCCGGTCGGCGATCTCGCCGGCGTGCCGGGCGTAGCGGCGCAACTCCAGCTGCACCGCGGCGTGCCGGGCCAGGCTGCGCAGGGCTCGCCGCTGTGCCTCGGTCAGCTCGCGCGGCTCGTGGTCGATCACACAGACCGTGCCGACCGCGAAGGTGCCGTCCAGCACGACCGGCGCACCGGCGTAGAAACGAAGCCCACCCTGCACGTACGGGTTGTCGGCGAACCGGATGTCCTGGGTCGCGTCGGGCACCTCGAGCAGGTCGTGACTGTTGATCGCGTGCGAGCAGAAGGAAAGCTCCCGGGGCACCTGGGTCAGCTCCAGGCCGACCTTGGCCTTGAACCACTGGCGGTCGTTGTCGACCAGGCTGACCAGGCCCATCGGGGTGCCGCAGATCTCCGACGCGAGCAGCGCGATGTCGTCGAAGTCCTCCTCCGGGGCCGTGTCGAGGACCCCGGCGTCGTGCAGCGCGGCCAGCCGGGCCGGCTCATCGACGGGCACAGGGGCTTTCATCCACAAATATTCTCATTCCGGGCGGCACGCCACGATGCATTCCGGATACAGCAGTCGGCACCCGCCCCGTGGGGCGAGTGCCGACTTGCTGATCACCGATGATCGCTTCCGGCGACCGATCACGGCCAGGCGCGGGGATCTCTGCCACACGCACCCGATCGGATGTCGGACAGAAGCATGACCCGATCCCCTCTTACCGCCCCGCACCACCTGTGCGTTTCCCCGTTCGAGTGACCGAGGGCCGCAACGGGGCCGCAAGCTCGGCGTCATCTCGGGCGGTTAGTCTCGATCGGGTAGGGAACACAGAGAAGGTTTGAGCCATCTCGCCGGAGGACATCGCCATGAGTCTCGACCGCGCCGTAGCCCCGGATCCGTACGACATCCTGCCCCCGGTCCCGTCCTTCACGGTGACCAGCACGGACGTCACGGACGGGCAGCCGCTCGACGATTTGTTCGCACACACCAGCGTGGGCGGCAAGAACCTGTCACCGCAGCTCGCCTGGTCGGGTTTCCCGGCGGAGACGCGCGGCTTCGTGGTGACCTGCTTCGACCCGGATGCGCCGACCGGCAGCGGCTTCTGGCACTGGGTGCTGGTCAACCTGCCGTCGTCGGTGACCGAGCTGGAGCGCGGCGTCGACCAGCTGCCCGGCGACGCGTTCTGCGTCCGCAACGACTACGGCGAGAACAACTACGGTGGCTCGGCGCCGCCGCCCGGCGACCGCGCCCACCGCTATGTCTTCGCCGTGCACGCGATCGACGTCGACAAGCTCGAGGTGAGCCCGGCGGCGTCGCCCGCCTACGTCGGCTTCAACCTCGCCTTCCACACCCTGGCCCGGGCCACCATCCGCCCGACCTTCCAGGTCCGCGGCTGACTTCCCGCTCGGGAAACCACAAAGCCGCCGGGCGCTGCCCGGCGGCTTTCGTGTGTCCCGTCTTACTGCGGTCAGGCCGGCGTACGCGCCACCACGAAGACCGACTGGCCGAACGGCGGCTTCACGATCGACTCGGCCGCCTTGGTCACCGGCAGCACGAGCGAGTCGTACACCTTGACCATCGGGCCTTCCTTCGGCGCCAGCTTGAAGATGCTGGTCGCGCCGTAGTAGCCGATCAGGCCGAGCGCGTTGGCGTAGTGCAGCTTCTCGATCTGCAGGCCGGCCTCGTCCATCGCGGCCCGCATCGACTTCTTGGTGTACCGCCGGATGTGACCGGTGGCGATGTCGACCTGGCTCATCGCGAACATGAAGGCCGGGACGATCAGGATGATGCGGCCGCCGGGGCGGACCAGCTCGGCCATGCTGCGCAGCGCGCCGACATGGTCCTCGATGTGCTCGAGCACGTTGTACGACACCGCGGCGCTGTATTCCCCCGCGGCGTCGGCCGACGGGAGCAGCATCTGCCGGACCTCGATGTTGGCGTGCTCGGCCATCCGCTCCTTGAGCAGCACCAGCCGGTCGGGGTCGGCTTCGGTCGCCGTGAACCGCGGAAGGTGCTCAGCCCACTCGATCGCGTAGTCGCCGAGACCGCTGCCGATCTCGATCGGATTGTCGCCCAGGTACGGGAGCGCGAGCTCGACGAACCACCGACGGTGGTTGACGGCCGTGGCGAGGCCTTCGAGCACTTCGGACTGGATCCGCTGGTCTCCAGTGATGTCTGCCATAAGTAGAGTTCCCTCGTCTTGCCGGTCGAAGCTGACAGCGGGACCGAACGAGTTAACCATCCAGCGCGCTGAACCGAAAGTTGAGCGACCCTTGGCCGCTCATTATTTGCCTGATTGAGACATAGCCAGGCCGGGTAGTGGGCATCGTTGCACTCCATGTCCAGCAAGCTGCGGATGCCCGGAATACAACCTTCATATCGGGTCGATCACGCATGGGGCGCTCGACACAACACTGTTACCAACCTCGGTTAGGCTCGCCGATGCTATGACGATTACGGGTATTGACGCGACTGGCCAGTCGGCCGGCGGGAACGTTCTGCCGCCGCGCCAAGTGACCGACACCGAGGACCTGGACGCCGAGCTGCGCGCCCTGGACACGGACGTCGAGACCGTTGCACCGGTCTCCGTCGTTCCCGATGTCGCACCGGCCCCTGAGCAGGAGCGGGAGCCCGCTGAGCCCAGCCGGCGCCGACGCTGGCTCACCTGGCGGGACGTCCTGGCGATAGCCACGTTCATCGCGATAGCGCTCTACCTCACGTCGCCGCTCTGGCTCAATCTTGATCATGAGTCGCTGGACGATCCACAGGATCAGGCATTCTTTGAGTGGATGTTGGCGCACGGCGCCCGAGTGTTCACCGACGGCGTCTATCCGTTCTTCTCGGATCGTATGAATTACCCCGATGGGGTGAACATGATGGCCAACACCTCGGTGTTGGCCGTTTCCTTGCCACTGGCTCCGGTGACTCTGCTGTTCGGCGCACATGTGTCGTACAACCTTTTCTTGACGCTGGCTTTGGCGTTCACCGGCATCTCATGGTATTTGGTCCTCTCGCGTGAGTTCGTCAGTTCTCGCCTCGCCGCCTGGGTGGGTGCGTTGTTCTGCACATTCGCGCCGAGCATGGTGTCGCACGCGGGCGGTCATCCGAATATCGCTTCGCAATTCCTGGTGCCGCTCATCATTTGGCGGACACTGCGGTTGCGGGAGGCCGGCCGAGCCGTTCGCAACGGGCTCGTCCTCGCCGTGCTGTTGATCTGGCAGGCCTTCATCAACCTCGAGATCCTGTTCATGACCGCGGTCGGTCTCGGGGTGTTCTGCGCGGTCATGGCGGTCGTCCGGCGCAAGCGCCACCCCGGTGAGGTGCGCGGATTCGTCCGCGGGCTGCTGGTGGCCGCGGCCGTCGCGGTGGCCGTGCTGGCCTATCCGCTGTCGGTTCAGTTCTTCGGACCGCAGAGCTATCAGGGCCTGCCGCAGTTCGTTCGCAACTTCGGCGCGGATCTTGCTTCGTTCACCTCCTATTCGAGTCGGTCGGTCGCCGGAAACACCGTCCTGGCCGAGCGGCTCTCCCAGAATCCGCAGGAGGAGAACGCATTCTTCGGCTGGGGACTGGTCATTCTGTTCTTCGGCTTGATCGTCTGGATGCGGCGTACTGCGGCCGTCGTGGTGCTCGGTGGGGTCGCGCTTCTCTTCGCCGCGATGTCACTCGGACCGCGAATTTTCCTGAATGGGATCAACACTGGTGTTCCGGGCATCTGGGCAGTTCTGCACAGCGTTCCGGTGCTCAACTCGGCCGTTCCCACCCGTTGGGCGATGGCGATCGCCCCGGCCGTCGGCATCCTGCTCGCGCTCGGCGTGCAGCGGGCCACCGACCTCGTCCGGGCGCAACCGTCGGCCCGCGGCCCGGTCCGGGTGGCGATGATCACGGCGGTGGCGATGGCGCTGGTGCCGCTGGTGCCGACCCCGCTGGCCACCAAGCAGATGGTGCCGACGCCCGAGTTCGTCACCTCCGGCACCTGGAAGCAGTACGTCGACGACAACCACACCGTGGTGACGCTGCCGCTGCCCGACTCCGGCAACCCGGACCCGATCCGGTGGAGCGCGCTGACCGGGCAGGACATGCGGATCGCCGGCGCGTACGCGTTGCTGCCCAACCAGAACCCGCTGAACCCGACCGACCGCACCGCGATCTTCTCGCCGCCGTGGCGGCCGACGAACGGCCTGATGGCGTCGATCCGGCAGGGCAACCCGATCCCGGAGATCACCGACACCCGCCGCGAGATGACCCTCGCCGACCTCCGCTACTGGAAGGCCGGTGTGGTCCTGCTCACCCCGCAGGTCCACGACACCGAGATGCTGCGTGCGATGACCGACCTGCTGGGCTTCTCGCCCACCTGGACCGGCGGCGCCTGGATCTGGGACGTCCGGCACCTGGTCGACGACCCGACCGCGGTGCTGACCGGCCCCGACATCGACTGACGGATCAGGCGCGGCGGCCGGGGCGGGTGCCGTCCGGGCCGGCCACGGCCAGGGACAGGCCGGTCAGCAGCATGGCGGTGAAGCCGGTCCAGAAACCCCAGCCGACGCCGGTGTTCAGGCCGGGGCTGGCGTAGGTGTTCAGGTCGTCGCGGCGCAGCCAGGCCGCGGCCAGCGAGCCGACCGGATCGGGATCGGGGCCGACGGTCAACTGGATCGTCGACTCGCCTCGGGTCGGGGCGGCAAGCCACTGCTCGGAACGGTCGCGCTGGTCCAGGGTCAGGAAGACGGCGACCACGACGGCGGCCAGGAGCAGGAGCCAGACCGGCCGCGCCACGCGGCCACGGACCGACCGCCAGGTCAGCCAGATCGCCGCGGCGGCAAAGACGATCAGCACGGCGACGGTCCAGCGGGTGGAGATCTGCCAGGCCGAGCCGCTGTACGTCTCGATCCGGCCGCCGTTCGCGTCGCGGACCCGCACCCGCACCGCCCACCAGGGCAGCGCCGCGCTCGCCAGGACCAGTAGGCCCGAGACCGTCACGGCACTTTCCCGCCAACCAAAGCCCATACCGGGACCCTAGGCAAATATCGCGCGGCCAACGGGGTAATGGCCTGCCCTCCCACGTCGGTACGGAACGGGGTTAGCTGTTCACCGGACGATCCAACGGTGGAAGGGGACGGGCATGCGCGGGACCACTCTGGGTGGCGGCGGACCCGAGGTCGGCGTCATCGGGCTGGGCTGCATGGGGATGACGCACGCCTACGACATGGGCGCCGAGCGGGACGATGCCACCTCGATCGCGGTCATCCACGAGGCGATCGACCTCGGCATGACGCTGATCGACACGGCCGACGTCTACGGGCCGCACACCAACGAGGAGTTGGTCGGCCGGGCGCTGGCCATCGGCGGCTACCGGGACCGGGCGGTGCTGGCGACCAAGGTCGGGCTGGTCGACGCGCTCGGCGGCAAGCCGAGCAGGACGTCGCCGGGCGCGGTCAAGAACGGGCGACCGGAATACATCCGCCGGTCGATCGATGACAGTCTGCGGCGGCTGCGGACCGATCACGTCGACCTCTACCAGCTGCACCGGGTCGACGAGGAGGTGCCGATCGAGGAGTCGTTCGGGGCGATGGCCGAGGCGGTGGCGGCCGGCAAGGTGACCCGGATCGGGCTGTCCGAGGTCAGCGTCGACGAGATCAAGCGGGCGCAGGCCGTGCACCCGGTGGCCTCGGTGCAGTCGGAGCTGTCGCTGTGGACCCGGGACGCACTGGCCGAGGTGGTGCCGTACTGCGAAGCGCAGGGCATCGCGTTCCTGCCGTTCTCGCCGCTCGGGCGCGGCTTTCTCGCCGGGCGGTTCGCGTCGATCGACGACCTGCCGGCCGATGATTTCCGGCGGCGGTTGCCGCGGTTCCAGGAGGAGACGATCGCGGTGAACCAGGCGATCGTCGACCGGGTGCGGGTTATCGCCGAGCGGGTGGGCGGCACGCCGGCGCAGGTGGCGCTGGCCTGGGTGCTTGCCCAGGGCCGCTACGTGGTTCCGATCCCGGGCACCAAGACGCCGAAGTACCTGGCCGACAACGCCGGAGCCGCGGGCCTCGTTCTCAAAAAGTCCGATTTGGCCGAGTTGGACGCGTTGCCCACTCCGGCGGGGACGCGTTACTGAAAGCCACCCAGGCCCGCCCGGTAGCGGCGGCAGAGGGGGTGACCAGCGACGGCGCCGGGCGAAGCAGCGGGGACTTATCAGACCCGTACTCCTATTTGATGCAACAGCCGCTGCAGACCTTGGGCTTGGGCAGCGTGAATGCCAGGCAGCAGGTCTTTCGTTGGACGTCGACCCTGCCGCTCGCGTCGGTGACCAGCTCGACCAGGTCTTCGACGCCGAGGGCGCGCTGCAGCCGGTCGACGGTCTCGGCGGAGGGGCCGGGGACGGCATCGGCCGAGCGGAGGACGCCGTAGGCGACGCCGGAGGCGAGGGAGCCGAGCAGCGTGCGCTTGCCCAGCCGGACCTTGGCGTGGATGGCGTCGAGGAGCGGCGTCAGGTGGTTGTCGAGCAGCGCGCGGCGGAACTCGGCGAGCAGCGCTTCCTCATCCGGCACCACCCGGACCCGCGGGTCGCCGACCAGCGCAAGCGGATCGGTCGGCAGGACCGCGACCGGGATGTCGGCGCGCAGGCCGAGGGTGAGCAGCGGGCGCGGGTCGTTGAAGTGCACCAGGACGTTTTCGCTGCTCACCAGGGGGACGCGGCGGGCCGAGGCGAAGCCGAGGACGGCGGGCAGGGCCGCCCAGTAGGTGTAGGCCTTCCAGGCGAGCGCGGCGGCGGCGTGCGGCTGGGCGTTCCAGCGACGACCGGCGGTCTCCAGCAGGAGATCAAGCTTGGTGTCGCTGAGTTCAGTGGCGGGCGCCCAACCGGCCGGCTGGTGGACCAGGAGGTCGGGGGCGAGGCCGGCGATCTCGGTGCTGGTGCCGAACATCGCGGTCAGCGTCGCGGTGACCGGGGTGAGGGGCGCGAGGATCGGCGATGTAGTGGTCGTGGTCACTGATCGCTACCACTCCGCGGCGACGAAATCTGCCTGGTCACCGCTCTCACCTCGTCATACCTCGTTACACAGCCCTGTGTTCGGGGATCCCCAAGACGACTCACCGTACACCTCTAAGGCTAGCCTAACCAACCCGCACAACCCGATCTTTCGGGCGAATACCCTCGGCGAGGGTTGCCTAACTGTGCGTTTTCGCGTTGCCGGAATCGTCAAGGTATCTGTCGGCTACGCGCTACTAGCACCTTGTGGACATCGAGCGGCGGCGACACTTAATTTCCCGTCGCGAAGGGGACATCGATGATGACCACCTCGCCCGTCGAGCGGGCCGCTGATCAGTTCGTAACGGCGCTGGCGCACTGGCGGGTCGAGCGCGGCATGAGTAAGAAGCAGCTCGCTGCGCGCATGGGTTTCGACCCGTCCTACGTCAGCCACGTCGAAGGCCGCCGACATAAGCCCACCGAGGACTTCGCCCGGCGGGCGGAAGCGGTCCTCGGTGCCGGCGGGGTGATCTGGCAACGCTTCCGAGAGTACGACGAACTCCGCCACGCGCGGGGCAGTACCGCTCTGCATCGTGACCCGCCGGTGCCCGTCCAGTGGATGCCGCCCGGCACCGGCCTCATCGTCGAGCAGGAGGTCGCCGAGCTGACCTACACCGACGGCGTCTACCGCTGCCGGGTCCGCCGCAACCTCTACAACGCCGGCTCCGAGCCGGTCACCCGGTACCTCGTGAAGATCTCCGTGGACCGGTACCCGCACGACCCGGCCGGTTCCAACCGGCATCATCGGGAAAACCCGCTCACCTTCGAAGAGATGAGCATCGAGGCGCTCGCCGGTGAGGGCGGCGCCGTCGAGCCGATGCAGTGGCGGGTCAAGCTCGACCGGGACGCGGCCAAGGAGGTGTGGCTGCTCTTCGCGAACGAGCGCGGGCAGTTCCCCCTCTACCCGGGCGACCGGACGACGATCGAGTACGCGTACACGGTCGGCGGCGAGAAGTGGGGCCAGTGGTTCCAGCGGGCCGTGCGCCTGCCCACCCGGCGGATCACCGTGCGGCTCAACTTCCCGACCGGCTTCGACCCGCAGGTGTGGGGGGTCGAGACGTCGCTGGCCGCCGAGGTGCCGGTGCGCACCCCGCTCGAACGGCACAACGACGGCGACCGGGCGATCTTCGAGTGGACCAACGACGCGCCGCTGCTCAACGCGCGCTACCGCCTGGAGTGGCGGTTCCGCGGCAGCGGCGCCCCGTCGTACGCCGAGTTCGCCCCCAGTGAGCAGAACGGAAAGCCGCGCGCCTCCTCGGCCATGCGCGGCATCGGCATCGTGCAGCGCGGCTCCGACCTGCTGCGCCAGCGTGCCCGGCACTTCCAGCTGCCGCGCGAGGCGACCGAGGCCCGCGAGGCGGTCAGCGCGCTGCTCACTTCGCTGCGCCGGCTCGAGGAGCTGCACGACTTCAGCAAGGGTGTCGGGCTGGCCGCGCCGCAGATCGGCCGGTCGGTGGCGGCCGCGGTGGTGCGCCCGGCCGACCGCGGCGCCGACCCGGTGGTGCTGCTCAACCCGCGGATCGTCGGCGAAGCCGGTGACCGCGACGAGCAGTACGAAGGGTGTCTGTCCTTCTTCGACTACCGGGGGCTGGTGCGCCGGCCGCTGCGGATCGAGGTGGAACACGCCCGCTACGACGGCGCCCGGGTGATCACGTCGTTCGACCGGGCGATGGCCCGGCTCGTCGCGCACGAGATCGACCACCTCGAGGGCCGCCTCTACGTGGACCGGATGCACGCGGAATCCAACCTGGTGCCGGTGGCGAACTATCACCAGACGGGCCGCCCCTGGAATTACTAGCCGACGTCCGTGAAGCTGTCGTACTTCACCCGGACCGACGGCACCTGCATCTCGGCCAGGGTCTTCAGGGTCGACTTCACCATCAGCCCGGAGCCGGACACGAAGAAGTCGTGGTTGTTCCACGGGCCGTAACGGGCCACCACGTCCGAGATGTTGCCCTGCTCGCCCGGGAACGTCGGGTCGTCGCTGCAGGCGGTCACCACCGACAGCCACGGGTAGCGGGCGGCGAGCCGGTTCAGCTCGGCCAGGTCGTAGAGATCCTCCCGGTTGTTCGCGCCGAAGAAGACGTGCACCCAGCGGGTCCGGTTGTACCGGGTCAACTCCTCCAGCAGCGACTTCACCGGCGCCAGGCCGGTGCCGCCGGCCACGAACACCGCATCCCGGGTCGACCGCCGGTCCAGGTTCATCGACCCCATCGGGGCGGCCATCTTGATCATGTCGCCGACCTGCAGCCGCCGCACCAGCGCGCTCGACACCCAGCCGGCCCCCAACGCCCGCACGTGGAACTCGAGCGTGTTGTCCCGGCGGGGCGCGTTCGCCACCGAGTAGGTGCGCCACAACCGCGGCTGGTACTTGGTGCACTCGATGCTCAGATACTGCCCGGCCCGGAAGTCCAGCTGCTGCATCGGCTGCACGGTGAAGACGGCGATGTCCTGGGAGCGACGCTCGTGCGCGACCACCTCGCCGTACCAGTACGGCGGGTTGGTGTCGGCGTCCGCGCCGGCCAGCATGCGCGCGGCGATCACCGCGTACGCGTCCGCCCAGGCCTGGTCGTACTCGACACCCCACTGCTCACCCGCGTACGCCCGCATCGACTCGATCAACGCGCCCCCCACCACCTCGTAGTGTTCTGGTTCCACGTGAAACTTTTTGTGATCACGACCGAGCGCTTTCAGGTACTCGTCGAACTTCTCCGGGTCGTCCAGGGTCTGCACCGCGGTGACGATCGCGTTCAGCAGCCGGGAGCGCTGCACATCCATCTGCACCGGGAACAGCTCGCGCAGGTCCGGGTGGGAAAGGAAGATCCGCGCGTAGAAGTAGCCGGCTACCTTGTCCTGCTGCTCCTCGACGAGCGTCCAGCTCTCTTTGAGCAAGCGTGCGAGGTCTCCCATGCATTCAGGGTGGTCACGTCAGTCACCAACCCGACGCACGAAAAGTGCGACTCGTCTCAGTGTGTGCGGCACAAGCGGCGCGTCGCTTGCCCGGATAGGTCCGTTTGTGCTTAGCCGCCTATGGTTGCCGGGTGGCTCTAGATCGAGTTGCGCCCAGCCGGCGCCTGCTCACCGTCGAGATCGTCATCGTGCTGTTCCTGTCGCTCGGCCAATCGGCGGTCTATGCGGTGGTCTCGCTGATCGCCAAGCTGACCGCGGGCAAGCCGTTGTCGTCGCAGGCCGCGGTCCTCAACGCGTCCCGCTCACCACGCCCCTACCTGGACCTCACCTACCAGCTGCTCGAGATCGGATTCGCACTGATCCCGGTCGCGCTGGTGCTCTACCTGCTCATGCGCGACCACATCCCGGTGCGGCAAACCCTCGGCCTGACGGCCGATCGACCCGGCTTCGATTTCGGCTGGGGCACGTTGCTGGCCGCCTGCATCGGAATTCCCGGGCTTGCTCTTGTGTACGTCGCGAAGCTGCTCGGCCTTAACGCGCAGATCGTGCCCGCGGCGCTGCAGTCGGTGTGGTGGGCAGTGCCGGTGCTGGTGCTGTCCGCCATTCAGAACGCCGTCCTCGAAGAGGTCATCGTCGTCGGCTATCTGATGACCCGGCTCTGGTCGATGTCGGTGCCCTACGTGTGGATCGTCGTCGCGTCGGCCGTCCTCCGCGGTTCCTACCACCTGTACCAGGGGTTCGGCGCCTTCGTCGGGAACGCTGTCATGGGCGTGGTGTTCGCGCTGTTCTTCTTCCGCTCCAAGCGGGTGATGCCGCTGATCGTGGCGCACAGCATTTTGGACATCGCGGCATTTGTCGGCTACACGCTGCTGCCGGCATCCTGGCTGACCTGGCTGTAGGTCGGTTCGGAGTTGGTGTGCGCTGCGGCGTGGTGTCGCGCGCCTAGCCGGAATCGGATTTATCGCCTGGCGGGCGTCATGTCAATTATGTGCGGAACGCGCTAGGCCGGAGTGCGAGCTGCCTTGTAGTAGGCCTCGGCCCGGGCGGCGACACTCTGGGCCGAAGCGGTGCCGGTCAGCGCCGCCGCGAGCAGACTCGTGCCCGGGAAGACACGGTTGGCCAGCCGAAGCACCGCCCAGCCGCCGGTCCGGGCGGCGACCATCCGGCCGAAACGCCAGGCCGCGTCGCTGAAGCCGCCATCCTCGTAGGCAGGCCGGAGCGCGGCGGCGAGCGCAGCTTCCGCATCCGCCCGCGTCGGATGCACCCGAGTGATCACCAGCAGGTCGACCGCTCGCTCCGGTTCCGTCGGATCCAGACCATAGGCGGCGGCCGTGTGCAGAACGATCTCAGTGTGCGTGACCGCAGCCGTGCCGAGCAGGGTGATCGGAGCAAACGACCCGGCAACCGCCCCGACGACGCTGCCCAAGCTGCCGAACCGAGTGAACTGCTGCTTAGCCAGCCTCGCCAGCGCCCGATCGGAGGCCGCCGGATAGGAGCCACGAATCTCAGCCGCCCAGTCCCGGGCCCGAGGCCCAAAGGTCTGAACAGCCGCCAGCGCCAGCAGTTCCGGCGCGTGCCCCGGGTCAGCAATCAGCTTGGCCCAGGGCTCGGCGCGCTCGGCCATCGCAGCCACCGGTACAGCGGTCGCGAGCTCATGCTCATCCTCGACCAAAGACGGCGGAGGCAGCTCCTTCGGCTGCGCCGCGGTCGGCTGAGACGCGACCGGTCGAGGCGCCGGCGGCGGTTGCGGGGCGGCTTCCGGGGCTGCTGGTTCGAGGGCTGTGGGTTCAGGTGCTGCCAACCTGTCGGCCGATGCCTCCGGCGCAGTCGCCTCGGAATCTGCCGACTGGGGGACCGTCTGCTCGGGCTCGGCCGCGGTGGGCTCGGCCGCGGTGGGCTCGGCCGTCGCAATGATCGGCGAGTCGGGCGAAGGCGAGTTTGTGGCCGTCTCGATGCTTGCGGTCGTTTCGCCGGGTTCCGCAGGCGCGATGGCGGGAGCGGGTGCGGCAATGGGCACGGGTGCCGTAGCCGGCGTGGGCGCCGCAGCGGAATCGGTCGCGTTGGTTGCCGCCGCTTTGCGGGGTGCGCGCTTAGCCGGAGCTGCCTTTTTGGCGGGCGCGGCCTTCTTCGCCGGAACTCGCCTCGCGGGAGACCGATCCACCGCGGAGGCCGTCGACTCGTCGCGAGCGCGAGGAGGAGTTGCGTCCTGCGGCGCCGATTCTTCCTGAGCGGAAGGCGGACCTGCAGCCAGGGCCGTCGGCTCGTCCCGGGCGGGAGGCGCAGTTGCGGCCTGGGCCGGCGGCGTGGCCTGAGCGGGAGGCGCAGTTGCGGCCTGGGCCGGCGGCTTGGCGCGATCCGGAGGCGGGGTCGTGGCCTGAGTTGTCGATCTGGCCTGGGTGGCGGGCCGCGCTGTGGGCGTGGCAGGCGTGGTGGGTGGCACGGCAGGCTTCGGCTTTGCGATTGCCTCGGCGGGCGGGGCCGGGTGGGGCGACCGCGCGGCGGGGCGTGCCTTTCGGGGCGTCGGCTGCGCAGAAGGCTGGGTGGCGGCCTGATCGGGCCCGTCGGATGGTTGGGCGGGCGGCCGGGAAGGCGTACGGGAAGCGGGCTTTTGGGACGAACGGCCTGATCGTTGGGCAAATGCCGCACCCTCGACCGGGTGATCCTCCGCACTCGGCGGCCGGAAGGTGACCACCGGAGCCGCCTTCGCGGCGCGGCGTGGAGCCGGCGCGGCCGGTTGTTCCTCCGACTTGTCCTGCTCAGGCGCGCTGAACGCGGGCGGGGCGGACCGCGCACGGGGCGCACCCCGGCGCTCGCTGGGCGGCTTCTCCTCCATGCCGTGGCAGCCTAGCCGTAACGAGCGCATTTCACCTGCTGGAGTCCGGTGCGGCGCCCGCGCCGCGCGCAAGTGGGCAACCTCTTTGTGCGGCCATGACCGGGTCCGGTATCCTCAACCGTCGGTGGCCTGCAGAGGCCGCCGGGGGAGACTTCGCCTAGTCTGGTCTATGGCGCCGCACTGCTAATGCGGTTGGGGTTTTATAGCCCCTCCCGGGTTCGAATCCCGGAGTCTCCGCGTGTTTCGCCGGTGTGTATGCTGGCACAGCACGAGCGCCCGTAGCTCAATGGATAGAGCATCTGACTACGGATCAGAAGGTTAGGGGTTCGAGTCCCTTCGGGCGCACAACATCATCAGGGGTCTGGACTGCAGTGATGCGGGCCGGACCCTTCTCGCTGTCTGTCGTATTCGGACGGTGGGTGTCACGTGGGTGCGACCGGGGTGCCACCTCCAAAACGGTGTTTTCGCGGGCTGACCGCGTCGCGACCTGCGGCTTTACGGCCGGCTTCCGCTTGGCCGAGGCCGAAGCACCTGTTTTCGGTTTCGCCGGGGCGGGAGCCGCTGTTTTCGGTCCGCGGTCCGGGCGGTTCTTGCGGGCCTTGGTCTTGATCTTCTTGCGGGTGCGGCGGGCGGCGGTCAGGACCAGTTGGGCGGTGGCGTCGGCGCAGCGGCGCTGGATCTGGGGCAGGACGCTTGGTGTAGGTGTCGGCGGTGACCACGATGCTGGAGTGCCCGAGCAGGTCCTGCAGTGTCTTCAGGTCCGCGCCGGCCTCATGCGCCAGCGACGCGGCGCCATGGCGCAGGTCGTGGAGCCGGACCGGGGGCAGGCCGGCGCGGCGGGCGAGGATCCTGAACCGGGTGGTGGCGTAGTTCGGGTTGATCGGCAGCCCGTCCGGACGGATGAATACGTAGCCGGTGTCGGTCCACGTTTTGCCGTTCTCGGAGGCCTCGGCCTTGCGGTCCTGTTCGTAACGGCGGTGTACGCGCAGGATCTGCACGCTGCGTTTGTCCAGGGCGACCGCCCAGGGTCCGGCCGGGGTCTTCGGGTCGCCCTCGACGACCTGGTAGCCGACGGTCGTGCGGTTGCGTTCGATGGTGAGTACGCCTCGGTCGAGGTCGATGTCGGACCAGCGCAGCCCGCACAGTTCGCCGCGGCGCAGGCCGCGGAGGCCGGCGAGCCATCAGAGGGCGAACAGCGGGTCGTCGTTGACGCTGCCGAGAAACTCGGCAAGCTGGTCCGCGGTCCACACCGCCACCGCCGGGTGAACCCCGGTCTGCTCCCAGGACTCGACCCGGGCGTCGGTCCACACCTTCGCGTGCGGCTGCTGATAGCCCTTGATCTCGATGTGCCGGGCTGGATTGCAGTCCAGCACGCCTTCCTTGACGGCCAGGTTGAGCGCGGCGCGCAGGGTGGTCCGCAGGTGGCTCATCGCCGCCGCGGACTGCGGTCGGCCTTTGGTGTTGCGGGTATCGGCGATAGCGGCGAACACGGTGCGCAGGAGTTGGGCGTCGAGGTCGGCCAGCCGGTACCGGCCGAGATACGGGATCAGGACGGCGTCGACGTCGCGGGTGTAGTGGAAACGGGTCGTCGCCCGGATGCTGGTCCGGGAGTCGAGCCAATGCCGCAGCCACCGCTCGACCGTCCAGCCCTGCGCGGTGCGGTCCGCCGCGCCGGCGGACAGGAACTCGTCGCGGGCCTGCCGGGCGGCGGCCTGCGACGGGTAGCCGCCGCGCCGGGCCCGTTCCCGGCCGCCGAGCAGGTTGGTCGCCGAGCAGTGGAAGTACCAGGTGCCGTGGCCGCGCTCGCCGAGCTGGGGGCAGGACTGCTCGAGGCGCCGCCGGTCGGCGTCGCGGCATCCGCATCGTTTGAAGATCACACCCGGACCCGACATGACGCACCACCTTGCTGGTCACTGACTTGGAGGCACCGACTTTGCTTCACGGTGCGCCTCCGGCTCGGCGGAAGGCAGTCACTCGCCGGGGTGATCCCGGCGGGCACTCCCCACTCAGGCGGAAACGATCTCAACTCTCGCTCTGGGTGATGGCAAGCGTAGTGATCAGCCGCGCACCTGCGAGTCGATGCGAGCGCATGTGCTGCGGGTGCCGGCCACCGGGCCGCGGAGTCGACCGGTGGTTCCCGGAGCCGACGGAACGGGTGGGCCGCTCGGTCGGGTCGCCGGAAAGGATCCGTGAGGTGTCATCTGGCTCATCCGCAAACCGATCCGCTGGCGGGGCTCGGCGTGAACGCTGTTCGGCTGGAGTCGGGCCTGCTCACTCGCCGTGTTGGTCATCGCCTGAGTTGCGGTCGGGGAGGGGCGCGACGCCTGGCGGGCGATGGCCGCTCCGATGGTCGGCCCCGTCGTGGCTACGAGCCCGTTTCGGGTGCTACCGGTTCGCCCGCGGCCCGAGCTGGGATCGGGGACGCCTTGAAGCCTTTGACGATGAGGTAGATGCCGAACGACAGTTCCCAGATGAACTCCGGGATAGTCGCGATGCCCTGTAGTGCGGACCCGCGTTCGATGACGTTGAACATGACGGCGATTCCCGAGGCGGCGACCAGGGGGCCTCCGATGATTCCCAGCATCGCCATGCCTCGTGGCAGCAGCCCGGACCGGTACATCAGGGAGCCGAGGATCATGCCGTTCGCGACGCCGGCGAGGATGCCGGGCCCGACCAGGAACGCCCGGTCGTAGATGGCGACGAACGCCTGTCCGAGAGCCGGTTCGGTGCCGGCCGTACCTTGCTGCCGCATGAAGACGAACGTGAGGAGGCTGACGATGCCGATGGCGATGAAGGTGCCCTCGACGAGGCGGGCCGCGACGTAGCCCAGGGCGAGGCTTTCGCTGTATCGCCTGAACAAGGCGTACGGCACGACGGCGGTGCCGACGTTGGCGATGATGAGGATGAGTTCGAGGGCGGCGCCCAGGGCCACGCCGGCGGTGGGGTCGGCGCCGCTTCCGGTGATCAGGCCGGGGTTGTCCCGCACCGGGGCGTAGAGGATGAAGTACGCCGGGATCGAGGTGACGAAGGTGACGACCATCAACCAGCCGGTCAGCGTGGCGATCTTCCTGGTGTCCACGAGACGATCTCCTTTCTGGTGGGTGTCTCAGCGGCTCGCGATGCGGGTCAGGAGCCGGCGGCGGAGTCGGTGTAGCTGCGGCATCAGGCCGTAGATGACGATCGGCACCGCGATGGTGGCGAGCACGAACGTGCGCACGACCGGGGTGAGCGTGCTCAGCCAGTCACCGAGGGCGAAGTTGAGGGCGAGGAGTGTCGGGAAGACGGCCAGCCAGATCATCAGGGCCAGTTGGTGCTTGCTCGGAGGTCCAGGCTGGGCGGTGCGGGGATTCGAGGTCGGGTGGGTCATGGTGGCTCCTTCGGGTACGCGTTGGTGGTCTGGTCTGGTCTGGTCTGGTCAGGGCAGTTGGTGGTGGTCGGCGTCGTGAACAGCGGTGCGCACGTCGTCGTCGACGAGGTCGGTGTTGAGCGCGATGGCCGCCGCGGAACCGGCACCGGCGGCGGTGATGACCTGGGCGCGCGGGTCGATGACGTTGCCGGCGGCCCAGACTCCAGGAACGCTGGTACGTCCGGTGGTGTCGGCGGTGACCCAGCCGTCGCCATCGACGTCGCAGCCGAGGCCGACCAGGAGGCGGTTGTTCGGCATGAAGCGGGGCGGCACGAACAACGCGTCGCAGGCCACGACACAACCGTCGTGCAGTTGGACACCGCGAAGCCGGTCGTCGTCGATGACCAACTGGTCGATGGCGCCTTCGACGACGCCGATGCCACAGGCGGCCAGCCCGGTCCGATCGACGGCGGTGAGGGTGCCGGGTGCGGTGAAGTAGACGAGGTCATCGCTCCACTGGCGGACAATCTGCGCGTACCGTACGGAGCCCGCGGTCCCGCCGAGGACGCCGAGCCGGCGATCGCGGACTTCGTAGCCGTGGCAGTAGGGGCAGTGCAGGACGTCGCGGGCCCACCGCTCCCGCAAGCCCGGCAGTTCGTCGCGCAGGCCGGTCGTGATCAGCAGCCGCCGTGCCGAGATCCGCTGCCCGCCGGCGAGGGCGACCCGGAACCCGCCGCGGCCGTCCGAGGCCAGGTCGGTGACCGTGCCATCGAGGATTCACCGCCGTAGTGTTGGACCTCCTTGCGGCCCGACAGGAGGAGTTCGCCGGGTGGGAGGCCGTCGCGGGACAGGTAACCGTGCATGTGGCTGGCCGGGGGCATTGCGCGGTGTCCCGGCGTCGACCACGATGACCTTGCGGCGGGCCCGGGACAGGACCAGTGCCGCGGATAATCCGGCGGCGCCGCCACCGATGACTGCTACGTCGTACTTGCTCATGCCCACCACGCTGGACCCCGTCCGAGCGCTTGCCAACGAACGTTGCTGTTCCTGGGAAATCAGAGTGGGATGAGCGTCGTGGATGACACGTCGGCGGCGATCACCGCCGCGCTCGAGCAGGTCGGGCCCCGACTCAAGCGGATCCGTACGCAACGCCGGATCACCCTCACCGGCCTCGCCGACACCACGGGTATCTCGAAGAGCACGTTGTCGCGGCTGGAGACCGGGCAGCGGCGGCCGACCCTGGAACTGCTTCTCGCGCTGTCGCAGGCCTACCGGGTGCCGTTGGACGATCTGGTCGGCGCGCCCGAGGTGGGTGACCCGCGGATCCGGCTCAAACCCGGCCGGGTCAAGGGCCGGGCGGTCATCCCGCTGACCCGCCAGCCCGACGGCATGCAGGTGTGGAAGATCGTCATCCCGACCGGCAAGGTCAACCCGCAGCGGCGCGGACATGACGGTCACGAATGGATCTATGTGCTGTCCGGCCACATGCGTCTTGTTCTCGGTGACCAGGACTGGGTGCTCGGGCCCGGCGAGGTCGCCGAGTTCGACACCCAGGTGCCGCACTGGTTCGGCAGCGCCGGCGACGAACCCGCCGAGATCCTCAGCATCTTCGCCCGGCCAGGCGAACGCATGAACGTCCGAACGACCCCGGCTACCTAGCCGGCCGACGCGGTCTCTGCTGCTGAGGGCCGCCGACGGGGGTGGTCAGCCGGTGTTCGGGTTGACGATCGCCTGGATGATCACGAACGCGGCGACGGCGAAGACGAGGTAGGCGAAGGCTCGCTGCAGTCGCCGGGCGGGCAGGCGGCCGGCGAGCCGGCCGGCGGCGAGGGAGCCGGCGACGGCGGCGACGGTGAAGGCGGCGGCGATGCGGTAGTCGATGGGGGCGTCGCCGGCGTGGGCGGCGAACCCGGCCGCGGAGTTGATGACGATGATGGCCAGGGAGGTGCCGACGGCCAGGGGCATGGGCAGGCCGAGGAGCAGCACGAGGGCGGGGATGATCAGGAAGCCGCCGCCGACGCCGAACAGGCCGGTGAGGAACCCGACGGCGAGCCCGACGGCGACGGCTTTGGGTAGGCAGCCGCGCCAGTTGATCCCGCCGCCGGGCAGCGCGCAGTCACCGCCGGCCTCGTCCTGATCACGCAGCATCCGGATCCCGGCGGCGACCATGAGCACGGCGAACCCGACCAGGACGATGCGGGGGTCGAGCAGGCGGTTGACGGCGGCACCGGCGAACGCGGCCACGGCGCCGGCGCCGCCGACGATGCCGGCGAGGCGCCACTGGATCTGCCGGGCCCGCAGCCGGGGAAACACGGCGGTGGTCGAGGAGATCCCGACGACCAGCAGTGATGTCGGGACGGCGGCGGCCAGCGGCAGTCCGGTGCCGTAGACGAGGGCGGGGACGGCGAGGATGGATCCGCCGCCGCCGAGCAGCCCGAGCAGGACGCCGATGATCGCGCCGAAACCGATCGCGGCGATCATGTCCGGCAGCCGGTCGCGGACCGGTGCGATCGCGGCTGCGCGACGTTATGCGGGAGGGAGTGCGGGCCCGCGGTACCGCCGTTGTGGATCATCTGGTGGCTGCTCCCCGTTTGATCGGTGTGGATCGGACAGTTGCTCGCACACCCCCGGTGCCGTGCCGGCACGCTGAAGGCCGGGGTCAGCCCGCCGTGGGCTGGTTGCGTTCGGCCTGCGCGGCGCGGATCTGGTCCATGTCGAGGTCGCGTACGGACTGGATGATCTGTTCCAGGGTGGCGGCCGGGAGGGCGCCGGGCTGGGAGAACACCAGCACGCCGTCGCGGAAGGCCATCAAGGTCGGGATCGAGGTGATCCGGGCCGCTGCGGCCAGTGCTGTCTCGGCCTCTGTGTCGATCTTGCCGAAGACGATGTCCGGGTGCTTCTCGCTGGCGCGCTCGAAGACCGGCGCGAAGCTGCGGCAAGGGGTGCACCAGGCGGCCCAGAAGTCCGCGAGCACGATCCCGCCGTCGCCGATCGTCTTCTCGAAGTTGTCCTGCTTCAGGGCCGTGCTGGCCATGCTGGTCCTCCTGCCGTCGCGGGTCTCGTCTCCAGTCAAGCATACCCCTGGGGGTATAGATTCCGGGTTCGGTGGGTGATTCAGGTCATCGGCGTTACGGGGGTCAACTCGACGGCGTACGTGGCTATGGTGAGACTTAGATACCCTGGGGGGTATCAGGTAGTGTGGTGGAGCTGATCGCTTCGGCTTGGTCACCGCGAGACCTTCCACGACGACAAGCAGGGGAGCTTCATGAACGCAGCCGGTTTCTTCACCAAGGTGTTCGGTAAGCCGTATCGCACCGTCGACCCGCAGCAGGCCGCGGCGATCCTGGCCGCCGGCGGCGTGCTCGTCGACGTCCGGGAGGCGACGGAATGGCGGGCCGGGCACGCCCTCGAGGCGCGGCACATCCCCCTCGCCCAGCTCGCCGACCGGCTCGGTGAGGTGTCCTCCGACCGTCCGGTCGTCACTGTCTGCCGCTCCGGGGCACGGTCGCGGCAGGCCGCCGCACTACTCGCCCGCAACGGCCGTCAGGTCCACAACCTGCGCGGCGGCATGCACGCCTGGATCGCCGCCGGACACCCGCTGCGGGCCAAAGGCGGCCGCCCCGGCCAACTGATCTGACCCCGCCGCGGCCGCGCCGGACAGCGCCGCCCGGGACCGCTCGGCGTCCCGGGCGACTTAACGCCGGTGCGCGACGACCAGGGTGTCGATGGCCTCGACGGTGCCGTGGTCAGTGGTCACCGGCCGCCGGACCCGCCCGGCTCGCACGATCCGCAGCTCGGGCAGCGCGGCGCTGATGGTCTCGGGGGTGTAGAGGATGTCGGCGTTCTGCGGGCCGCCGGTCCCGTCGCGCAGGTTCGTGACGTCGTGGCCGACCACCATCAGCAGTCCGCCCGGTGCCACCGCGGCGGCGGCGCGGGCCAGGACGACCGCGAGGTCGGCAGGTGCCAGGTGCAGGTAGGCGACGATGACCGCGTCGTACGCCGCCGCGTCCGGGTGGTAGTCGCGGAGGTCCGCCACGATCCAGTGCACCTGCAGTCCCCGATCGGCGGCTGCCTGCCGCCCCCGCTCGGCCGCGACGGCGGAGAAGTCGACGGCGGTGACCTCCCAGCCCTGGGTCGCGAGCCAGGTCGCGTTGCGACCCTCGCCGGCTGCGAGGTCGAGGGCGCGGCCCGGCTCGGCGGTCGCGAACTGCTCGGCGACGAACCGGTTCGGTTCGCCGCCCCAGACCGAGGTCGTCGCCGCGTAGCGCTCGTCCCAGGTGCTGCTGTCCATGCTGTCGCCCCTGGGTGCGGTGGTGTGCCAGGCGTGGCGTCGCCACGCTGTCAGACACCGTAGCGGGCGGGGTACCAGCCGCGAGGTGGCCTCGGCGTAGGTCCGGTAGCCGGGGAACCGGGCGGTCAGCGCGGCCTCCTCGACACCGGTTTTGATCAACAGCAGGGCGAGCAGGGCGATCCAGACCCAGATGCGGCTCAGCCGCCCGCCGAGTACCACGAAGGCCGCGCCGCCGAGCAGCAGGGCGCTGTAGATCGGGTGCCGCATGCAGGCGTACACGCCGTTTGTGCGCAGCCGGGCGGCAGGGGACGGGAGCGGCGAGGCGGTCAGGCCGCGTCCGAGACCGGCGAGCCCGGCGACCGCGATCAGCGCGGCGATGGCGACGACGACAACGGCGGTGACAACCGCCCACGTCGGCGGCGTCCAGATCCGCGGACCGGGCAGCCACAGAATCCCGGCGAGCAGTATCAGTTGGCCGGCGACAAGCGACCAGGCGGTCACCTGCCTGGTCGCCGGGTACCCGTTCGGCGATCGGACCACCTGGCCTTCGCCGGATCGGCGCTCGATGCTGTGGTTCTCGGACGCCGCGGATCCGTGTCGTATGCGGTGGGGCTTCGACACTATGCGCCTTTCCGGGCCGGAGTCATGGCCGGTTGCCGGCCGGGGCGGTGTCGCGTAGCTGTCCGACGATGGTGTCGAAGTCGCAGCTGCTGCCTCGGTTGTAGGGGAGTTTGCCGAGCAGCATCCCCATGGCGCAGGTGTTGGTCAGGGCGGCGCCGGCGAGGCCGGCGCCGAGCAGGGCGGCGATCCATTTCAGGGCGGGTACGGCGATTGAGCTCAGGATGCTGATCAGCACGATGGTGCCGGCGATGAGGCGGACCTGGCGTTCGAGGTCCCAGCGGGGGCGGCCGTGGTTGACGGGGGCGTGTGCGGCCTGCCAGGCGAGGATGCCGCCGGTGAGGACTTTGACGTGGGGCAGGCCGGCGTCGGCGAGGGTTTGTCCGGCCTGGGTTGCGCGGGCGCCGGAGCGGCAGACCAGGATCACGTCCTCGTCGAGGTGGCCGCGTAGTTCGGTGCGGTGTTCACGGAGAACGTCGAGGGGGACGTTGTAGGCGCCGGGGATGTGGGCCGTCTCGAACTCGGCCGGGGTGCGGACGTCGATGATGCGCGGGCCTGCGCCGGTGGTGAGTTGCTCACGCAGGTCCGCGGTGTCGATGGTGGCGGGTCCGTGCGGGTGGGGACTGGTCATGTCTCCTCATCGGATGGGCCGGGCAGGGTTCAGCCCGCACCGGTACGGCGGCGGTGCTGGAGCCGCGGACCAACGCGGGGCTGCGGGCCGCGTCGCGCCTGCGGTGGATCAGCGTCCGGCGCCGCGGACGATGGGTAGCCCAGCGTCGGCGGCCTTGCTGAATTCGTCGTCGACGGCCACGACGTGGCGCCCGGCCCGGGCGAGCAGGGCGGCGGCGATGGAGGCGCGGTAGCCGGCGGCGCAGTGCACCCACAGCTCGCCGTCGGGAATCTCGCCGAGACGCTGCGGCAGCTCGTGCAGCGGAATGTGGACCGCCGCCTCGATACGCGCTTCGGCGACCTCGAGGTTGCGGCGGGTGTCGAGGACGACGACGGGCCGATGGTGGCGGACCTGGGCCAGGTCGGCGAACGTGGCCCGGGGATAGCTGGCGAGATCACCGTCGCCGTTCCAGTCGGCGGGGCTGCCGACGGCCTGGGTGGCGGGCCGGTCGATGCCGATGCGGACGAGTTCGCGCTGGGCCTCGGCGATCTGTTCAGGGGTATCGGCGAGCAGGGTGAGCGGGGTGCCCCATGGGATCAGCCAGCCGAGGTAGGTGGCGAAGCTGCCGTCGAGACCGAAGTTGAGGGTGCCGGCCACGTGCCCGGCGGCGAAGGCGACCCGGTTGCGCAGATCCACGACCCACTCGCCGTCGGCGAGACGCTTGCGGATCTGCTCGGCGTCGGCGTGTTGCGGGGTGGTCAGGTCGGGTTCGCTGGGCCCGGCCGAGTTGGCGGGTGCCATGTGGGCGTAGTAGGCGGGCCAGGCGTCGAGGCCGGCCAGCAATTCGTCGACGAACGTCTGCTCGTCGCGGGTCAGCGCGGGGTTGACCCGTTTCTCCTGGGCGATGGTCGACGCGGTGGCGTCGCTCTGGGTGGCGGAGCAGAAGCTGCCGAAGCCGTGGGTGGGGAAGACCTCGGCGGTGTCGGGCAGGGCGGCGAGCCGGTGGGCGGAGGCGTACTGGTGGCGGACCAGGTCGTGGGTGTGCGCGGGGCCGAGCAGGTCGGGGCGGCCGACCGAGCCGTAGAGCAGCGACCCGCCGGAGAAGACCGCGACCGGCTGGCCGGCGTCGGCCAGGGCGTAGGACAGGTGGGTGAAGGTGTGCCCGGGGGTGGCCATCACCTGCACGGTCATGGTGTCGCCGACGGCGATGACGTCGCCGTCGGACACTGCGACGCGGTCGAAGGTGACGGGGTCGTCGCCGTTGACGTGGTAGGCGGCGCCGGTGCGCTGCGCGAGGGCGTACCCGCCGGTGACGTAGTCGTTGTGGATGTGGGTCTCGAAGACGTGGGTGATCCGCACGCCGTGGGTAGCGGCGAGGTCGAGGACGCGGTCGATGTCGCGTTGCGGGTCGACGACGAACGCGACCTGGCCGTCGTGCACGAGGTAGCTGCGGTCGCCGAGCGAGGGTGTGTCGATGGGCAGGATGGACGGCATGGCCGGGGCTCCTTGAGGTGTGGGCAGGTACTCAGGCGGTGGTGCGAGCGCCGCGGACGATGCGGTGGCCGGCGCGTAGCCAGGCGGCGGTGCCGCCGGCCACCGACCGGGCGTCGACCCCGGCGCGGATCAGGTGGTCGGCGGCGGTGAGGCTGCGGTTGCCGCCGGCGCAGATCACATAGACCGGTACGCCGCGGGGCAGCTCACCGACGCGGGCGGTGACCTGCCCGAGCGGCATCGGCACCGCACCGCTGACGTGGCCGGTGACGTACTCGGACGGTTCGCGGACGTCGATGACGAGAGCGCCGTCGCGGTGCGCGGCGGCGAAGGTGGGCAGGTCGACTTCAGGTCGCACGAAGAGCCTCCAGAATATATACCCAGGGGGGTATCCGAATTCCACGATAGCTGGCGTTTCCCTAAGCCTGTCAACCCGCCGACCGAGTGCCGCACCTCTCGGAATATATACCCCGGGGGGTATATTGAACTGGATATCAGGAGATGGCGATACGACGGACGGAGACACGACCATGGCTACCGTGGCATTGACCAGGAGCGGCTTCACCGCTGCGGTGAGCGGGACCGGCATCGTGCTGGTCGATTTCTGGGCCGGCTGGTGCGGGCCCTGCAAGCGCTTCGCCCCGGTCTTCGAGCGGGCCAGCGAGCAGTACCCGGACGTCGTGTTCGCGAAGGTGGACACCGAGGCTGAGCAGTCGCTTGCCGGCGCCCTTGGGATCTCGTCGATTCCGACGCTGGCGGTGTTCCGCGACGGCGTGCTGGTCTTCGCCCAGGCCGGGGCGTTGCCGTCCGCGGCGCTCGAAGAGGTGATCACCGGGGTGCGCGCGCTGGACATGAACAAGGTCCGCGCCGAACTCGCCGGCGAGAAGGCCCCGGTCGCCTGATAGCAACGGCGACCGTTGAAGTGGGCCCGTCCGGCCCTGACCGGCAGGCGGTTCGCGGGAGGAGGCTGCGGTGATGGCGGGTGCGGTGCTGGTCGTCGAGGACGACCGCGAGTTGCGTGACCTGGTGCGCCGTTACCTGGAACGGGCCGGGCACGCGGTGTACACCACCGGCTCCGGCGCCGAGGCGCTGCGGCTACTGGACACCGCCGACCCGGTGGCGATGGTTCTCGACCTCGGGCTGCCCGACATCGACGGGCTGACCGTGCTGGCCGCCGCCCGCGACGGGCGTCAGGTGCCGGTGGTGGTACTGACGGCCCGCAGCGCCGTGGAAGACCGGATCGACGGCCTGCGCCGGGGCACCGACGCCCCGGGCGAGTTGGGGGAGGTGATCGTGGCGTTCGACGCGATGGCCGACGAGGTGGTCCGCGCGGACGCGGTGCGCCGCCGGCTGGCCGCCGACGTCGCCCACGAACTGCGCACACCGCTGGCCGCACTGCAGGCCGGGCTGGAAGAGCTGCGCGACGGACTGCGGGCCGCGGATTCCGAACGCCTGGCCGCTCTGCACGACCAGGCGTTGCACCTCGGCCGGGTGGTCGGCGATCTCGCGGCGTTGTCCGCCGCGGAAGCCGCCACACTGTCGCTGCATCCGGTCGACACCGACCTGGCCGGGGTCGCACGCGCCGCCCTCGACGCTCAGCGTCCCCACCTCGATGCCGCCGGCCTGCGTATCGACACCGACCTGCCGCAGGCGCTGATCGTGCACGCCGACCCGGACCGTCTGCACCAGAGCATCGCCAACCTGCTCACCAACGCGGCCCGCTACCCCGGCCAGGGAACGGTCATCACCGTACGGCTGCCGCTGGCGACTGCCGGGACACATGCCGTGACCGGGATCGCCTGATCGTCCGAGCTGGCAGGCGTACCCGTGGGGGTATATTTTCCAGGGTAGGCGAAGAGTGCAGGAGGCACAGCGTGCAGATCGACCAGGACGCTCTCGGAGACGTCATCAAACGGCTACGACGCGCCGAGGGGCAGATCCGCGGGGTGATCGCAATGCTGGAGGACGGCCGCGACTGCGCCGACGTGGTGACCCAACTCGCCGCCGTGTCCAAGGCCCTCGACCGCGCCGGATTCAAGATCATCGCCAGTGGGCTGCGGCAGTGCGTGAAGGCCGAGGAGAACGGCGAGGAGCAGAGCCTCGACGTGGCGAAGCTGGAGAAGCTCTTCCTGTCCCTGGCCTGACGACGTAGCGGCGCGCCCGGTGGCCCGGGGACCCAACCGGGCGCGCGTCAGCGTCTCAGCCGCCGAGCGTGGCCAGCGCCGCCTGCAGTCGGGCCGCGGCGTCGTCGGCCACCTCTTTGAGTTCCGGCCGGCCGGTGATCTGGACCATCGTCTGCGGGTCGAGGGCCTGCACGAGGGTCGTGCCGGGGCCGTCGCTGCGGACCACGACGTTGCACGGCAGCAGCAGGCCGATCTCCCGGTCGATGCCCAGTGCCCGGTGCGCCAGCGGCGGGTTGCAGGCGCCGAGGATCAGGTAGTCCTCCATCTGCTCGCCGAGCTTCTCGCGCAGGGTCGCCTGGACGTCGATCTCGGTGAGGACGCCGAATCCCTGGTCCTTGAGCGCGTCACGGACCCGGGCGACCGTCTCCGGGAACGACCCTGCCACTCGTACCGTCATCGCGTACGCCATGCCGATCATCGCCTCTCTCCGTCGTTCCATCGCCTCCAGGATACCGCTGGGGGTATCTGGAGGCGGTGGGATGTGGCTACCGGGTCGCCCAAGTGGTGAAGGCAGCCAGGTGTTGCTGGGAGTCTGCCAGCAGGTGCTGGTACGCCTGCGTGGCGTCGGGGGCGGTCAGGCCGGTGAGTGCCTTCCGCAGATCGGCGATGTCCGTGCGTTCCACCTCCTGGCCGACCTGCAGTGCGGCACTCTGGCTGATGGCGCCGCGGGCCAGCAGCCGATCGTAGGTGGCTTGCGTCGCCGGGTCGCTGAACGTGCCGGCGGCCACGCCGGCGGTGGGGTCGCCCACGGCGTAGCGTTCGAGCAGCGTGCGTACCGTGGCCAGGTGCCGGGTCTCGGCCGTCGCGATGCGGTCGAAGATCGGCAGCGGGTATTTGCCGGCGAACGCCGCATAGACGTCGTGGGCGAGCTTCTCCTCCTGCGCCATCGCGGCCAGGGTGCTCTTCTGCTGGTCGCTCAGAGTGCCCTGCGCGGCGGTCACGTCGAGGTTGAGGCAGGTGCCGTCGCGCATCCCGGTGCCCATTCCCGCGCCCATCCGAGATCCGACGCCATAGCCGTTGCCGCCGGGGCCGCCCTGCTGGGTGACTGCGGCCTTGCCGGTGTGGAAGATGCCGGTGCCGGCCAGGGCCGGGCTCGCCGCCGCGAGCCCACCCAGACCGAGCGCGCCCGCGGTGACCAGAACCACTGCCCGGCGCTTCGTGGTGACCTTCATGATCGCTCCTTCGTCCGTTTCCTTCCTGCAGCGTCGCGGCGGCGGATGGGCACGGTGTGCGTCTGGTGTGGAGAGGCGATGGAGAACGCGGACTGGCCGGGTCCGCCAGCGGACCGGCTTTGACCCAGTCCGGAGCGCTCTGCGGTGGCACGGCGTGCATCATCGCGATCTCGACGGCTTCCTTGGTGCCGGTGGTGTTGTCCAGCAGAACGGCCCGGTGGCCGGGTCCGTCCACCTCCACCAGTTGGGTGTCGTGGCGCACCTCGATGCCGTAGTCGGCGGCGATGCCCCGCAGGACCTCACCCCAGGCCGGCTGGCTGAACATCGCCGCCGTGGGCAGCGCCAGGATGACCCGCATGTCACCGAGCACCCCCTGCCGCCGCCACCAGTCGGCGGCGAGATAGGCGATCTTCTGCGGCGCCCCGGCGCACTTGACCGGGCCGGGCGGCATGGAGAACAGCGCCGTTCCCGATCGGGTCTCCCGGATGAACCGCCAGGTCGCGGGCGCGAGGTCGTAGCGGTAGTTGCTGGAGACCCCATCGCGGCCGAGGGTATCGGCCAGGCCCGGCACCGCGTCGAAGTTCAGTTGCAGGCCCGGCGCCAACACCAGGAACTCATACGCCAGGGTCGACCCGTCGGTCAGGGTGACGCGGGCGGCCTGCGGATCGACGGCGGCTGCCGCCTGCCTGATCCAGGTCACGCCCGTCGGCATGACGCGGGCCTCGGCCCGCGCCGTGCGTTCCTGCTTCGCGAGTCCGGCACCGACCAGCGTCCACAGCGGCTGGTAGTAGTGCTGCTCGGACGGCTCGATCACGGCGATGTCGGTGACCCCGGCACGCCGCAGCCGGGCGGCCACGGTGATGCCGGCGGTGCCGCCACCGACGATGACGACCTCGTGATGGCCGGTTCCAGGTGTTGACGACTTCATGACGGCGTTCCCTCCGATCGGCCATGGATACCCCAGGGGGTATAAGCGACTGTATCCAGCGGCGGATGCCGCGGACAAGGCGGAACCGCCGTCGGGATCGGTCGGTGTACGCGCGTCCGGGGTTCGTCCCGGCCGTGACCAATGGCCCTACTTCATGCTGGTCAACGGGATACCGTGGGGGGTATCAGGTGGCGGTCGTGGTCGACCCCACGAGCACCCGCGGCGGTGCGGATCGCGCCGCCGCTTCAAGGACATGAGGTGGGACATGGCCAGCGAGGCCGGTGTTGTCAGAGACGACGATGTCGCGACCGCAGCGGATCATCTCGACGTCGACTACCTCAGCGGCGAGCAGTACGAGATCACCGTCCGCGGCCATCGCGTACGCGTGGACCAGCCCACCGGATCCGGCGGCGCCGACGAGGCGCCGACCCCGACGGAACTCTTCGTCGGCGCGCTCGCCGCGTGTGTGGCGTTCTACGCGGGCCGCTACCTGACCCGCCACGGCTTCGACCGCGACGGCCTGCGCGTGCGGTCCGACTTCGTGATGGCCACCGACCGGCCCGCACGGGTCGCGACGATACGCATCGTCGTACACCCGCCGGCGGGCTTCCCCGCCGAGCGGACGGCGGCTCTCGCCGCCGTCGCGAGCCACTGCACCGTGCACAACACGATGCAGCATCAGCCGGAGATCACCGTCACGGTCGGTTGAGCCGCCACGGTACGGCCGGGCGGTCGCGGACAAGCCGACCTGCCAGCCCTTCATGGGCGTGGCTTCGCCCGGATACCGCCGAGGCCGACCGGCATCCGCCGATGATCCGTCGGACGGGCATTCCCATTTGCCACCGTCACCCACGGGCCGGGGCCGAGGTCAGCGGGCAGGTCGACGTCGTCAAGCGCGAGTGCCACCTGCGCCCCCGAGTGAGCAATCCCCGCAGGCCCGCTCACCTGGGTGGCAACCCGTCCATGGTGAGTCTCTTCGCGGACCGCCGGGGTAGCATCGCCGACTGGCGCGGCGAGCGCGCCTCATGAGCGGCCGGGCTGGCCGGTGGTCAGTTGTTGGAGGAGTCGTCGCGCTGAGCTATTTGCCGAGCCCTTCGCAGGGTGTCTGGCACCTGGGTGTGTTCCCGATCCGGGCGTACGCATTGTGCATCGTGGCCGGAATCATCGTGGCCACGGTGATCACCCGCCGCCGGTGGGCCGCGCAGGGCGGCCGGGTCGACGACGTTCTGGACGTGGTGACGTGGGCGGTGCCGTTCGGCATCCTCGGCGGCCGGCTCTACCACGTGATCACCGACCCGGAGCTGTACTTCGCCGCCGGGCGTGAACCGATCCGCGCGCTGTACATCTGGGACGGCGGCCTGGGGATCTGGGGTGCGGTGGCCCTCGGCGCGGTCGGCGCATGGATCGGCTGCCGACGGCGCGGCATCTCCCTGCCGGCGTTCGCGGACGCGCTCGCTCCCGGACTCGTGATCGCGCAAGCGATCGGCCGGTGGGGCAACTACTTCAACCAGGAACTGTTCGGCAGACCCACCACCCTGCCATGGGCGCTGCACATCGACCCGGCGAACCGCCCGGCCGACACCCCCGAGATCGCCTTGTACCACCCGACGTTCCTGTACGAGTGCCTGTGGGACCTAGCCGTGGCCGGCCTGCTGGTCTGGGCGCAGCGACGGTACCGGCTGACCAACGGGCGCTTGTTCGCCCTGTACGTCGCCGCATACACGGTCGGCCGGGGATGGATCGAGGCGCTACGCGTCGATCACGCCAACCACATTCTCGGCCTGCGCCTCAACGACTGGACATCGCTGATCATTTTCATCGCCGCCGTCGCATACCTGTGGAGGGCGCCGTACGGCCGCGCCGGAGACACCGCCCCAGAGCCGGAGCAGAACCCCACCACCACCCGCGCCGAGCGCGTCTGACCGCGCTACGGATCGGTCCAGTCGTCTCCGCCAAACGTCGTCCAGGCCGCCTGCGTGCCGGCCTGAACCTCGCGAGGATCACGGATCGGCTCAGACGGCTGCCTCCTAGCTTTGGGCAGGACATCACGAGAGCGGAGTCGTTGACGGCCTGGGGGTGCCCATGGCGGGGACCGCGATCAGCGCGGCCGCGGCGATGAGGCAGATGAGCGCGGTCGCGGCGAACACGCTGGCATATCCGTGGGTGGTGGTATGTAGCCAGGCTGCTGCGAGGGGTGCCGTGGCTTTGGCGATGGTCATCGGGACGACGAGGATGCCGGCGATGGTGGCGTAGCGGCGGGTGTCGTAGCGGTGGGCGAGCAGGACAGGTTTGGCGATGGCGGCGACGCCGAAGCCGAGCCCGAAACCGGTTACCGCCACGACCGCGGCTACCGCGTTTCGTCCGGCGACCGGCAGTGCGGCGACGGCGACCGCTTGGACGGCGAAGATGGCGGCGACGATCGAGGTGGTGCGGTAGCGGCGTTGCAGGCCGGTGGTGGCGAGCCGGCCGGTGACCGACAGGATGCCGAACAGACCGGCCACGGTGGCGGCGAACGGGGCCGGGTGGCCCCAGCTGATCAGGGCGGCGACCAGGTGCACGGTGACGACGGCGATCGCGGCGGTGTTGGCGGTGAAGCTGACGGCCAGGAGCCAGAAGCCAGAGTCGGTGACCACCGAGCGCAGCCGCACCGGAGGCGTGGACGTTCGTGCGTCGGCCCGGCGCGGTGCGGCGCGCACCACGAGCAGGTGCAGCGGGATGGTGAGCACGGCCTGGATTGCCGCGAGGATCAGCAGGGCGGTGCGCCAGCCGTAGGCGTCGATGAGCCGGCCGGTCAGCGGCAGGAAGATGCTGCTGGCGAACCCGGCGACGATGGTAAGCGTCAGCAGGGCTGAGGATCGCCGGTCGGGGCTGTGCCAGGCGATGATCACCGCGAAGGCGGCCTCGTAGAGGCTGGCGGCGCCCGCGACGCCCAGTCCGATCTGGACCGTGTACAGCTGGCCGAGGGTGTGCACCTGGGACCAGGCGAGCAGCAGCAGCGCGCCGAGCAGCGACCCGCCGGTCATGAGGGCCCGGCCGCCGCGGCGGTCCAGCCACCGGCCGACCGGGACGGCGAGCGCGGCGGAGGCGAGGACGGAGGCGGTGAACGTGCCGGTCACGGCGGTGGTGGAGGTGTGCAGGGTGGCGGCGACCGGGACGAGGAAGACGGCGAAGGCGTAGTAGAGGGTGCCGTAGCCGACGGTTTGGGTGATCGCCGGCGCGGCCACGATCGCCCGGTTGCTCTGTGGTGTTGCGCGCCGGTGCCCGCCGGTGCGTGGACCGGCGGGCACCGTGGCATCGGTGGCGGGTGGGTTCACGCGCAGCAGCTACCGCCGGCCGACGAGGTGAGGCTGATCAGCCCGGCGACGCTGGGCAGTGCCCCGGGCTGCTCGGTCAGGGCGGCGATCTGCAGCGCGACCTGCTGGTCCAGGCCGATCTTGTCGGCGGCGGCGCGGACGGCGTCGCTGGTACTGGCCGCAGTGGGTAGCAGGTCCATGGTGGTGGTGGCGAGCAGGATCGGGACATCGGGGGTGAGGCCGAAACGGGCGGCGATCTGCCGGGAGGCGTTCTCGGCGACGAGGTTGGAGCTGCACACGCCGGTTTCGGGCAGGTCGAGCTGCACGTCGTCGGCGGCGTCGAAGTCCCCGGCCAGGGCGGCGGCGATGGAGCGGACCTGCTCGTAGCCGGTGGCCATCAGGAAGGTGGGTGCCCGGCCGTAGGACTTCATGCCCACGGCGTAGTAGTTCGGTTCGGGCTGGCCGAGTTCGCGATAGCCGTGCGGGGCGACGGTGCCGCAGGAGTGCTCGTTGGGGTCGATGAGGTCGGCGAGGGTACGGGTGCAGCCGAGGATCGGGTCGAGGTCCAGGCGCAGTTCGCCGGCGATGCTGTGGTCAGGGCGGAAGCCGGTGGCGGAGACGACCCGGTCGCCGGTCAGGGTGCGCCCGTCGGCGGCGACCAGCTCGATGCCGTCGGCGGAGCGGCGCACGGTGTGCACGCCGAAGCCGGTCACCAGGGTGACCTGGCCGGTGTCGACGAGGGTGTGCAGGCCGCTGCCGAGGGCGCCGCGGGCGGGCAGTTCGTCGGCGTCCTCGCCGCCGAAGGCGCGGCTGGCGGATTCGCCGCGGACGGCCCAGGTGATGCGGGTGCCGGGGGCGGTTTCGGCGAGCCGGGCGAGGTCGAGCAGGGTGTTGGCGGCGGAGTGCCCGGAGCCGACCACGATGGTGTGTTTGCCGGCGTGGGCGTCGCGGTCGCCGCCGAGGACGTCGGGCAGGGCGTGGTCGATCAGGTCGGCGTTCTCGGGTTCGCCGTGCGCGGGCAGGCCGTTGGCACCGAGCGGGTTGGGGGTGCGCCAGGTGCCGGAGGCGTCGACGATCGCGGCGGCGGTGAGTTCGGTGCCGTCGGCGAGGCGGATCACGAAGGGCAGGTCGGCGCGGCCGGCGGTGCGGACCCGGTCGGCACCGACCCGGCTGATCGCCGCCACCGGTGCGTGGAAGCGCAGGTGCGCGGCGATGGCGGGCAGCTTGGCCAGGGGCTGCAGGTAGTCCTCGACGAGTTGGCCGCCGGTGGGTAGGCCGTCGTCGTGGGGTGCGGCCCAGCCGGCGGCGTCGAGCAGCCGGCGAGCGGCCGGGTCGATGTCGTAGCGCCACGGGCTGAACAGCCCGACATGCGACCATTGCCGCACCGACGCGCCGACCTGATCGCCGGCTTCCAGGACGAGGAACGGTACGCCTTGTTCGTGCAGGTGCGCGGCGGCGGCCAGGCCGACCGGGCCGGCGCCGATCACCACGACCGGCAGGTCCTCTGGCCGCCCGTCGGTGGTGAGTGCGGGGCGCGCGGCCGGGGTGGGCAGGAACTCGACGGCGCTGACTGTGGTGGCCGGTCCGCAGCAGCTCGCCCCCAGCGCGCCGGACTCTGCGGCCGGGCCGCAGCAGCCCGCGTCGTCGGCGATCGATTCGGTCTTGGCAGCGGGCGCGCAACACGCGCCGGCCGCGGTGGCTGCCTCGGCGGTGCCGCAGCACGGATCCTGCCCGGCGGCCGGGTCGGTGGGGGACGTATCGCTACTCATGGCGGAACTCCTCGTGTAGTCACGCGGGACGGGCCGGCGGGATCGGTCCGACTCACCGTACGCGGATTCGAGACTAGTCGAATCCGATGACTGTCAAAACCAGCTTGCACGCGGATGCGACATCCGTCAAACTCGACACATGTCAAAGCCAGCGACGGCGTCCCCCATCGACCTCGGCCCGGCGCCCTGCTGCACGCCCCTGGCCCAGGAGCGCATCCCCGCACCGGTGGCCGGCGTCCTCGCGCACGCCTTCAAGGCGCTCGGGGATCCGATCCGGCTACAGCTGATGTCGATGATCGCGTCCGCGCCCGGCGGGGAGATCTGCGTCTGCGACCTGACCCCGGCGTTCACGATCTCCGGGACGACCGTCTCGCATCACCTGAAAGTGCTGCGCGAGGCCGGCCTGGTCGACGCCGAACGCCGCGCCAGCTGGGTCTACTACCGCGCCCGTCCTGTTCTGATGCGCCAGCTTTCCGCCCTGCTCGCCGTCGACGCCCCCGTGCCAGCCTGACCGAGCCTGGCTTCCCGGGGCGGTGATCCACCGGCGCCGTCTTGACTCCACCAAGAGGCTCAGTAAGTATTGAGTCAATGAACGGCGAATCTTCCTCGTTGCCGGCGAGGGCACGGATCCACGCCGCGCTGGGCGACCCGGCGCGGCTCGCGATCGTCGACGCACTGACCCTGGGCGACGCCTCGCCGGGCGAGATCGGCCACGACCTGGGCATGCCGACCAACCTGGTCGCGCACCACCTGAAGGTGCTACAGGACGCCGGGCTGCTCGTACGGACCCGCTCCGAGGGTGATCGCCGCCGCACCTACCTGCGGCTGCTACCCGACGTGCTGGCCACGCTGACCCCGCCGCCGCTACGCGACGCCGACCGGGTGGTGTTCGTGTGCACCCACAACTCGGCCCGCTCCCAGCTCGCCGCGGCGCTGTGGCGTGACCGGGTCGGCGGGCAGGTCGCCTCCGCCGGCACGAAACCCGCCGCCCGGGTGCACCCCCGCGCCGTGAAGGTCGCCCACCGCCACGGCCTGCAGCTGGACCCGACCGGTACGGCGCGCGTCGCCGACGTCGTACACGACGGAGACCTGGTCATCGCGGTCTGCGACAACGCCCACGAGGACCTCACCGGCCAGGTTCGGCCCGCGCTGCACTGGTCGGTGCCCGACCCGGTCCGGGTCGACACCGACGACGCGTTCGAGACCGCCTACACCGACCTCGCCGACCGCATCGACCGGATCGCGCCCATCGTCCACCAGGCGACCGGAGGGAACTGACCGTTGCCCCGCCCGGCACGCCGGGTCTGCGGTGAAATCAACACCGCAGCGACCGTTCTCGCCCGTCCTCGCCGCACAGACCGGAGTCCTGCTGTCATGCCCGCACCCGCCCTCTGGCGCCGCCTGCTCGCCGAGTCCGTCGGCACCGCGCTGCTCGTGACCGCGGTCGTCGGTTCCGGCATCATGGCCACCACCCTCTCCCCGAACGACGTGGGCCTGCAGTTGCTGGAGAACTCGGTCGCCACCGCGTTCGCGCTCGGTGCGCTGATCCTGACCTTCGGCCCGGTCTCCGGCGCCCACTTCAACCCGGTCGTGTCGGCCGCCGACTGGTTCCTCGGCCGCCGCACCGGCACCGGCCTGACCGGCACCGACGTCGCCGCGTACACGATCGCCCAGGTGCTCGGTGCGATCACCGGGTCGATCCTGGCGAACCTGATGTTCGCGTTGCACCCGGTCACTTTCTCCACCAAGGACCGCGCGGCAGGGCACCTGTGGCTCGGCGAGGTCGTCGCCACCGCCGGCCTGCTCCTGCTGATCTTCGCGCTGGCCCGCTCCGGCCGCGCCGCCGTCGCACCCGCCGCGGTCGGCGCCTACATCGGCGCCGCGTACTGGTTCACCAGCAGCACCAGCTTCGCCAACCCGGCCGTCACCGTCGGCCGCGCGTTCACGAACACCTTCGCCGGCATCGCCCCGGCCTCTGTGCCCGGGTTCGTCGTCGCCCAGTTCGTCGGGCTCCTCGCCGGCGTCGGCCTGCTTCTAGCGCTCTACCCCGACGTCGGGGCGACCGCCGATCAGGTCGTCGTCGACCACGACGCCGCCACCATCGACAAACCCACCCGAACACGCTGACCCAACTCGACCGTCCTTCGACTCCCACCCTCACCGAAAAGGGATCACCTCATGAGTGACAAGCCCAGCGTCCTGTTCGTCTGCGTGCACAACGCGGGCCGCTCCCAGATGGCCGCCGGATGGCTACGCCACCTCGCCGGCGACCAGATCGAAGTCCGCTCCGCCGGGTCCGCCCCCGGCAAGACGATCAATCCGGCCGCGGTCGAGGCGATGGCCGAGGTCGGCATCGACATCACCGACCAAACCCCGAAGCTTCTCGAGTACGAGACCGCGCAGGACTCCGACGTCATCATCACCATGGGCTGCGGCGATGCCTGCCCGATCTTCCCCGGCAAACGCTACGAGGACTGGAAACTCGACGACCCGGCCGGCCAGGGCGTCGACGCCGTCCGCCCGATCCGTGACGAGATCAAGACCCGGATCGAGGCACTGCTGGACGACCTGCTCCCGGCGGGCAAGCCGTGACCCCGGCACGGGATCTGATAATCATCGGTTCGGGACCGTCCGGATACACCGCGGCCCTGTACGCGGCCCGGGCGAACCTGAAGCCGCTGGTGATCGAGGGCGTGCAGTCCGGTGGCGCGCTGATGACCACCACCGAGGTGGAGAACTTCCCCGGTCACCGGGACGGGATCATGGGCCCTGAGCTGATGGACAACATGCGCGCGCAGGCCGAGAAGTTCGGCGCCGAGTTCCTCACCGACGACGTGACCCGCGTCGAGCTCGGCGACCGGCCCACCGAGGCCGGCACCGAGGGCCTCAAGACGGTCTGGGTCGGCGAGAAGGAGTACTTCGCCCGCGCGGTGATCCTCTCCACCGGCTCGGCGTGGCGCCCGATCGGCATCCCCGGCGAGCAGGAACTGCTCGGCCACGGCGTCTCGTCCTGTGCCACCTGTGACGGCTTCTTCTTCCGCAACCAGCACATCATCGTGGTGGGCGGCGGCGACTCGGCGATGGAAGAGGCCACCTTCCTCACCCGGTTCGCCGAGACGGTGACCATCGTGCACCGCCGCGACGCGTTCCGGGCCAGCAAGGTCATGCAGGTACGCGCGTTGACCAACCCGAAGATCAAGGTCGAGTGGAACTCCGCGGTCGAAGAGGTCCTCGGCGACGACGGCAAGGTCGCCGGCGCCCGGATCAAGAACCTGCAGACCGGCGAGACCAAGGTCCTCGACGTGACCGGGGTGTTCGTGGCGATCGGTCACGACCCGCGCAGCGAGTTGTTCAAGGGCCAGGTCGAGCTCGACGACGAGGGCTACGTGAAGGTCGACTCCCCGTCGACGCGCACCAACATCGCAGGTGTGTTCGCGGCCGGCGACCTCGTCGACCACACCTACCGCCAGGCCATCACCGCCTCCGGCACGGGCTGTGCCGCGGCGCTGGACGCCGAGCGTTTCATCGCCTCCTTCCTCGAACGCTGACGCCATGTCGGATTCGTCGCTGGGTGACTTCCCGCTGCTGGATGTGTACGACATCCTGGCCCAGAACGCGCAGCGGACTGGCTCGACGAGAACGTCCTGGAGGCGTTGGGCGAGTGGGACATCGACGACATCGACACCCGGTCCCGGCATTGATCGACGAGTTGACGGCTGCAGCTAACCGGTGACCCGCCTGCCACAGGTGCTGCCGGCCGGTGTCCACGCGCAAGGCCCGTGTCAGTGACCGGTGTTCGCCGCGGTAAGCAGGCCGGTGATCTGGGCTTTGGTGGGCACGTGCCCGGCGGCGACGACCTGTTCGTCGATGACGAGGGCGGGGGTGCTCATCACCCCGTAGCCGGCGATGGTGGGGTAGTCGGTGACGGCGCTGATCTCGGCGGTCAGGCCGAGATCAGCGACGGCTTCACGGGTCCGGCGTTCCAGGGCGTGGCAGTTGGCGCAGCCCGGTCCGAGGATCTTGATGTGCATGGCGTTCTCCTGGTGCGTGAGTGAGGACGGTGGTCCGGAATGAGCCGGGATCCTGCCGGTTCCCGGTCGCTAGAGGATGGCGTTGAACAGGTAGCCGACCGCGGTGATGCCGGTGGCGACCACCCCCAGGTAGACGGCGATCAACGGGGGGCGCAGGACCCGGCGCAGCAGGATCATCTCCGGCAGGGACAGGGCGACCACGGCCATCATGAAGGCCAGCAGGGTGCCCATCGGCAGGCCCTTGTCGTGCAGGGCCTGCACCAGCGGCATCACCCCGGCGGCGTTGGAGTACAGCGGGACACCGACCAGGACCGCGATCAGCACCCCGAAGGGGTTGTCCGCCCCGGCGTAGCGGGCGAAGAAGTCCTGCGGTGCCCAGCCGTGGATCACCGCGCCCAGGCCGATGCCGACCAGCAGATACGGCCAGATCTTGCGCAGGATCGTGCCGACTTCCTCGCGGCCCATCCGGACCCGGTCGGCCAGGCTCAGCCCGGCGGTGGAGTCGATGACCTGCCCACCGAGGCGGGTCTCGAACACGAACGGCTCGACCCAGCGCTGGACACCCAGGCGGCCCAGCACCCAGCCGGCGCTGACGGCGATCGTCAGGCCCGCGGCGATGTACAGACCGGCGATCTTCCAGCCGAACATGGTGGCCAGCAGACCCACCGCGATCTCGTTGACCAGCGGGGAGGCGATCAGGAACGACAGGGTCACGCCGATCGGCACGCCGGCGGCGACGAACCCGATGAACGCCGGCACCGCCGAGCAGGAACAGAACGGGGTGACCACGCCCAGACCGGCGGCCATCACGTTGCCGATCCCTTCTCGCCGGCCGCCCAGCAGTGCCCGGGTGCGTTCCACGCTCATGTACGAGCGCAGCACCGTGACCACGAAGATGATCCCGGCCAGCAGCAGCACGATCTTGACGCTGTCGGTGAGGAAGAAGTGCACGCCGCTGCCCAGCCGCGACTGCGGCCGCAGCCCGAGCAGGTGGTAGACGACCGCGTCCCACAACGGCTCGTTGACCAGGTACGCCGCCAGCCAGGCCGCGGCGACCACGACGGGGACGGCGACCCGCCACCAGCGGCCGGCTGCCGGACGAGGGCTCCCGGCGACCGGGGTCGCGGCGTCACCGGCGGTGGCGTGCGTGCTCATCGCGGTCCACCCGCCGGGTCGAGGGCGAGGTTCCGGCCACCCGCGGTGACGGCCATTGTCAGCCCGGCGGCGGGCGGGTCGAGCGGCTCGGGCAGCGCGGCCCGCAGCCGGGACAGGGCATCCGGGGCGATCGTGTAGTCCACCCACCGTCCCCGCCGGGCGGTGGTGACCAGCCCGGCCTCGCGCAACACCTTCAGGTGGTAGGACAGCAGATTCTGGGCGACCGCGGCGATCGGGATCAGGTCGCAGACGCACCGGGTCCGCCCGTCAGCCAGGTGGGTCATCAACCGCCAGCGGACCGGATCAGCGACCGCGGCCAGAACCGCCGCCGATTCAATCGCCGTTGTTTCAAAAACTTTTGATGCGTCCACGCTGTGATCGTGACCGAGGCCGCGGGCCGCCGCCCAGAGCCGAAGGTCCCGATCAGATCGGGCCTGGACCGGGCAGGGGCACATCAATACTCAAGAAACATTGACTCAGTAGTTCATGAGCTATCTAATGGAAGTGCCGCCGACTACGCCCCCAAGGAGCCACCGATGACTGACCTCGCCTCGCCCCGGGAACACCCGGACTTGTCCATCGACCAGCAGATCGCGTTACGCACCGCGGCGACGAATCTGGGCCGCCAGTTCGCCGACATCTACGGCCCCGAGACCATTGAACGGTTCCTGGCCAGCAGCTACGACCAGTTCGCCACCAGCAGCACCATCCCGAACTTCCTGCCGCTGCTCGCCGAACGCTTCGCCCGGCAACGCCTCGACGCCCTCGCTCGCGTCGAAGGCCACCACCGCGACGGCAAACCCGTCGTGCTGTTCCTGTGCACCCACAACGCCGGCCGCTCCCAAATGGCCCTCGGCTTCTTCACCCACCTCGCCGGCGACCGGGCCGTCGCCTGGTCCGGTGGGTCCGAACCCGGCCACGAGATCAACCCCGCCGCGATCGCCGCGATGGCCGAACGCGGCATCGACATCACCGGCGAATACCCCAAGCCGTGGACCGACGAGATCGTCCGCGCCGCCGACCTGGTCATCACCATGGGCTGCGGCGACGCCTGCCCGATCTTCCCCGGCACCCGCTACGAGAACTGGGACCTGCCCGACCCCGCCGGCCTGGAGGTCGCCGACGTCCGGCCGATCCGCGACGACCTCGAACGCCGCGTCCACGCCCTGCTCGACCAACTCGCCCTCCCCGTCGCCTGAAAACGCCACCCTCCCGTGCGTCCGCTCGTCATCGGCGGCAACGACGCCCGCATCAGCGCCGGACTCGCCGCCCGCGAACACGACCCCACCACCGAACTGACCCCGGTGAGCGGCGGCCCGCGAGCCTACGGATCAGAAGGTTAGGGGTTCGAGTCCCTTCGGGCGCACAAGATTTAGAAGGTCTGAACTGCGGAAACGCGGGTCAGGCCTTCTTGCTTTCCGGCCTCAATGGACGATGGGTGTCAGCCTGATTGATGTCGACACCGCTATGGATACGTCCTCGTTAACGCCGAGATCACCGCCTCTCCACGGTTCGCCGGGCGCTGTGAAGATTGGCGGGGTCGAGCCGGTGTTCGGGCTTGCATCTGATACCCAGGTACGGGCTTACCGTCGAGGCATGAGCACCGATGACCTGGTGTGGGCGCCCGAGGCGTGCACCCTGCCGACCGTGGACCGGCCGCTGCGGGTGGCCGAGTTCGACGACCTGTTCGCCACCGCGCTGCGCGAGCAGCACCGCCTGTCGCCGACCCGGCTGCGCTGGCACCTCGACCCGGCCGCCGAGACCACCGCGCGGGACCTGACCGCCCGGGAAACCGCATGCTGCTCCTTCTTCGCCTTTACTTTCACCCCGGACGGCGACAGTTTGCGCGTGGACGTCGAGGTCCCGGCGGCGCACGCGGCGGTCCTCGCCGCCCTCGCCGTCCGAGCTGCCGCGCGGTTGCCGCGATGACCGGGCTGCGCAGCAGTCAGGTCGCTGCCGCGGCCGGGGTCAACCTGCAGACCTTGCGCTACTACGAGCGCCGTGGCCTGCTCGCCGAGCCGGATCGCACCCTGGGTGGCCATCGGCTCTATCCGGCTGAGACGGTCACCGTGCTGCGGGTGATCAAGGCGGCGCAACGGCTCGGGTTCACCCTCGACGAGGTCGCCGACCTGCTCGAAACGGGCGGGCACCGGCACGGCCCGGCGGACACCGGTCTGCGTGCCCGCGCGCAGGCCAAGCTGGCCGAGGTCGAGCGGAGGATCGACGATCTGCAGGTGATCGCGGGGACTCTGCGGGCGGCTGTTGACGCCGGCTGCGACGACCTGGTCGCCTGCGCTGGTCAGCCGTGCTGCCCGATCCCGTTCGCCACTATCGCCGTAGGAGCTCCCGATGCCGACGCTCGCTGACCGTGCCCGCCGCACACTGCCGTCGGGCCTGACCGGCCTGGCCGGGGCTGCGTGCGCGGCGTGTTGCCTGATCCCGGCGCTGCTGGCCGCCGGCGTGCTCTCCGGTGCCGGCTGGACCGCCGCCGGGGCCTGGATGCCCGGCATCGCCGTCGTGCTCGCCGTCCTGAGCGCGGGTGCCTGGTGGTGGGCGAGCCGGCGGCGTCATCGCGCCGGCTGCGCGGGCGGGAGCTGCGCGTGCGGCACCCCGTGATCACCGGCTCAAACCGCACATCCGCTACACCGCGCGGGTCGCCGCGGTCACCCGCCTCGGCCTCGACCGGAGTCTGCAACAGCAACCCCGTCGACGGCGACGACACCACCGCCGCCGGGGGAGGCTGCTGCGGCGCGCCCGCACCGGCCGCGGTGGAACCTGCCGGGCGTGGTCTGTCCACCGGTATACGCCGAGCGCGAGCAACCATGCGGAGAACGATCTGATTGGTGGAGGGAGTTGCGGTGACGCAGGTGCCTGAGTTCCTGGGGCTTGAGCCGTGGCCTGTCGGGATCGAGGTCATTGAATGCCGCACGCCGGAAGCGGCCGTTGACCTGTACAACGACTCCATGTTGCGGTGCTCGGCCCTGACGTGTGCGGCGGTCCCGAGCCTTTCCTTTCGAGCTCGTCGAGGACCGGAGCGGGCGGGAGTTCTCGCTCGAGTTCGGCGGTGTCCGGGAGCTTGTCTTCAACCAGGAGTCGGCGGTGTTCGGGCCGGGTCGGTGGGACCCGGGCGCACCACAGGATCAAGGCCGTGACCTCTGGACCAAGGGGTCACGGCCGTTTTGCTCATCGGATGCTCATTGGGGGGCGGCAACCTCGTAACCAGCCGCTGCTGCACGGCGCGGCGGCCACCTATGAGGAGGACACATGGACCTGCAGCTCAGCGGCAAGACGGCGTTCGTCAGCGGATCCAGCCGTGGCATCGGGTACGCGATCGCGAAGGCGCTGGCCGGTGAGGGCGTCGATGTGGTTCTCAACGGTCGTGATCCGGTGAAGCTGGCTCAGGCCGTCGACGCGTTGCGGCGCGCGGTGCCCGGTGTGGCCGTCAGTGGGCTGCCCGCCGACTTTGCGGTTGCCGGTGACGTCGATCGGCTGTGTGCCCAGATGCGTGGCGTCGACATTCTGGTCAACAACGTCGGGCTGTTCGAGCTCAAACCCTTCGAGCTCATCTCGGACGACGACTGGCGGCTCTACCACGAGGTCAACGTGCTCAGCGGAGTCCGGCTCGCTCGGCGGCTGATGCCGGGGATGCTCGATCGGGGGTGGGGGCGGATCGTGTTCGTCAGCAGCGAGTCGGGCGTCAACGTTCCGGCCGACATGATCCATTACGGCACGTCCAAGACGGCGATGCTCGCGGTGGGCAACGGCCTGGCGAAGCTCACGAAGGGCACCGCGGTGACCGTCAACTCGGTCCTGGGCGGGCCTACCTACTCCGACGGCGTCGCCGACACGGTCAGGTCGCTGGCCGAGGCGCGGTCCATCCCCGAGGAGCAGATGAAGGCAGCGATCATCGGCACCAACCGGACGACCCTGCTGGAACGCTTCATCGAGCCGGACGAGATCGCGAACGCGGTGACCTTCGTCGCCAGTCCGGTCGCGTCCGCGATCAACGGATCGGCCGTGCGGGTCGACGGCGGTGTGCTGACAACGGTCATGTGAGCATCATCTTGCCGGCGAAGTCGACGAAGGCGCCGGTCGCGTGGTGCGTGGGAGGACGGGGCCACACCGGCCAGATCTACGCGCTGTAAATGGCAGCCGTCGAGCAACCCGGGCGGATGAACTCTGGCGAATGGCTCGAAAAGGAAGGCCGCGTGATCGCTACCGTTCGGGCGTGACTACCGATAGCGATCGTAACGAGACCTTCAGTGACTCTCTCGTGGGTGGACGTCGGATGCGCGCCGGTCGGGCCGTTGTGGTGGGCCTGATCGGGTTGCTCGCACTCGCCGCCACCACGGCCGCCGGCGTCAAGCCGGCCCCCGCGCACAGCGCTGCCGCCGTTGACGCCCCTGGTGCCCTCGCCCGCAGGGTCGTGCCCGGTACGGACGGCATCATTGCCGTTCGGCCGGACGGCAGAGTGTTCGCCACGGTGAGCAACGGGGCGGTTCGGCAGTGGAACGCCGCTACCGGGCGTCAGGCTGGGCCGGCGCTCGGCGAGCAGATCGGGGCCATCCATTCCGTCGGGTTCAGCCCGAACGGGAAGCGGGTGATCATCGGCAGCGACACCGGAGTATCGCTGTGGGCTGCCGTTACGGGCGAGCAGATCGGGGCGCCGCTGGCCGGGCACGCCGGGGCGGTTCGCGCGGCGACCTTCAGCCCGACCGGGCAGCTGGTGGCCGCCGGCGGTGACGACGGCACGGCCCGGCTGTGGAATTCCGGCACGGGGCAGCTGCTGTTCACCCTGGCCGGGCACGTCGGCGCGGTCACGTCGGTCGTGTTCAGCCCGGACGGTCGGCGCCTTGCCACCGCGGGCGCGGACAACACCGTCCGGCTGTGGGACGTCGGCACCGGTCAGTTGATCGGTATGCCGCTGGCCGCGATCGCCGGCCCGGTCTATGCGTTGAGCTTCACCCCGGACGCCGCTCTCCTGGCCACCTCCGACGGCAGTGACGTCGTCCGGCTGTGGAACGCGACCACCGGCGCACCCGCGGGCAGGCCGATCGTCGGCAACGCCGGGCCGGTGTACGCGCTGACCTTCAACCTGGCCGGCACGCTTCTGGCCACCTCGTCCGGCGGCGACGACACCGTACGGCTGTGGAATGTCGCCACCCGCCGGCCGGCCGCCGCGCCGCTCGCCGGGCACACCGGACCGGTCCGCGCGATGCGGTTCAACCTGAGCGGCACGCTGCTGGCCACCGGCAGTGACGACGGGACCCTGCGGCTGTGGGACGCCGAGACCGGGGACGCGGTCGGCGAGCCGTCGATCGGGCACGAGGGGCCGGTCTGGTCGCTGCGGTTCACCCCCGAGGGCAAACGGGTGATCACCGCGGGCAAGGACAACACGGTTCGGCTGTGGCGTCTCACTGAGGAAGACGTCGCCTGACGACGGCACCACCGGCCTGGGCTGCGGAGACGCAGCTCAGGCCGGTTATCGGCGGAGGTATGTGATCAGGACCATAAGTTAGGTAAGGGTGGCCTAACTATGATCGTGGTTCCACGTCTTCGACCGAATGAGGAACGCGACCATGGAACGCCCGCTGCGGGTTGCCGTCATCGGAACCGGCCCGGCCGGTGTCTACGCCGCCGACCACCTGATCAAGGCCTCCGAATCGGTGACGGTCGACATCTTCGATCGGCTGCCGACGCCGTACGGCCTGATTCGTTATGGCGTGGCGCCGGACCACTCGCGGATCAAAGAGGTGGTCAACGCCCTTTATCGGGTGTTGAACAACCCGCGCATCCGGTTCATCGGCAACGTCGAGTACGGCGTGGACGTCAAGCAGGACGAGCTGCGGCGTTTCTACGACGCCACGGTGATCGCCACCGGCGCCGAGAAGGACCGGCCGCTCGACATCCCGGGCATCGACCTGCCGGGCAGCTTCGGGGCCGCGGACTTCGCCTCCTGGTACAACGGGCATCCGGACGTGCCGCGCGAGTGGCCGCTGGAGGCCACCGAGATCGCCGTGATCGGCGCCGGCAACGTGGCCGTCGACGTGGCCCGGATCCTCGCGAAGACCGCCGACGAGCTGCTCGTGACCGAGATCCCGGACAACGTCCACCGGGCGTTGAAGGCGAGCCCGGCCACCGACGTACACCTCTTCTCCCGGCGCGGCCCGGCGCAGGTGAAGTTCACCCCGCAGGAGCTGCGCGAACTCGACGCGTCGCCCAACGTCGAGGTGATCGTGCACCCGGAGGGCATCGAGTTCGACGAGGGCAGCCTCGCCGCCATGCGCGAGACCCGGCACGTGAAGATGTGCGTCGACATCCTGCAGAACTGGGCCGTCCGCGACCCGCGGGACCGCCCGCGCCGGCTGCACCTGCACTTCCTGCAGTCCCCGGTCGCCGTCCTCGGCGACGGCAGGGTGACGGGCCTGCGCACCGAGACCCAGGAGCTGACCGGCGACGGCTGGGTGCGTGGCACCGGCGAGTTCACCGACTGGCCGGTGCAGGCGGTCTACCGAGCCGTCGGCTACCTCAGCCAGGCGCTGCCGGAACTGCCGTTCGACAACGGGAGCGGAACCATCCCGCACGCCGCCGGCCGCATTCTGGACCTCGACGGCGACCACATCCCGGGCATGTACGTCACCGGCTGGATCAAGCGCGGCCCGGTCGGCCTGATCGGCCACACCAAGGGCGACGCCGGCGAGACGATCACGAGCCTGCTCGCGGACACGAACGAGGCCGCGACGGACCGCGACCCGGACGCCGTCCTCGCGCATCTGGCCAACCGCGGCCTGCGCTACACGACCTGGGCCGAGTGGCAGAAGCTGGACGCGCACGAGATCGCCCTCGGCGAGCCGCACGGCCGCAAGCGGATCAAAGTCGTGCCCCGCCAGGAGATGCTCGACATCTGCGCCGGTGCTAATACCCAATAACAAGAACTGCCTTTACTAATAGGTATTATCATCTTGACCACCGTCAATACCGACGACGAAACTTCGAGGCGTCCCCTCCGGCGCCGGCCGCCCCCACGGCGCCGCATCGTCCTGGAGGTCGCCGCATGGAACGACGCTCGCTGCTGCGCGGAATAGCCGGAATAGCTGGAACGGCCGGAGCAGGCGGCTTGGCCGGGGTGGGCGTGCCCGCCGCCGCGCAGGCCGCCGGCCCGGCCGGCATGCCCACCTACACCTATCTGCGCGACGCACTCAAGACGCCGCTGCGCTACAACCCGACCGGGGAATTCATCTTTCCCTGCATTCGCGGCGTCTACGACAAGGTGAGCGGCGCCCGCAGCCGCTATTACCTCTATTACGCACCGCACGAGAAGCCGGGCGGCATCTGCGTCGCCGGCGCCGATTCGCTCAACGGCCCGTTCTCGGAGTATGCGAACAACCCGATCATCGACAACGTGCTGCCCAGCACCACCGTCTCGCACGTGTCCTCACCCCACGTGACCTGGGACGCGGCGACCAAACAGTTCTTCCTCTATTTCCACGGCGAAAACACCACCACGCGCGTGGCCCGATCCTCCGACGGGCTCGCCTTCACCGACGAGACCCCGATTTTGAGTACGCGTCTGGTCCCCGGCCTCACCGAGACGTCGTATGCGCGGGTCTTCGAGCACGTGATCCCGGGCCGGGGCAACAAATACGCGATGGTCTACATGGGAGTGCTGGCCGGCCGGCGGCGCATCTATCACGGCTGGTCACCGAACGGCTGGGACCAGTGGCAGTTCGCCCAGACGCCGCTGGTGAACCCGGAACCGGACGGGCTCACCGACATCTCGGGAGCGTCGCTGGTGTTCCGCAACAGCACGGTCTACGTGGCGTACCACGGCAACGACGGCAAGATGCGGATCACCGAGGTGGGCCCCGGCCTCGACCGGGAGACCCACCTCGGCGTTTTCCACTCCCCCATGGCCTCGGACAACGGCCGGGCGGCGGCACCGTCGTTCGGCACCGACGGCGGCGTGCAGTACATGTTCTACGAGGCCGGCCCGCGCCTCAGCGCCCGCATCTGCATAGCCCGGGCCAACTGATCCGAAAGGTCAGCAGATCTGCTTGACCCACACCTCGACCGTCTGCTGGCGGACGTTGCCGGCGTTGTCGGTCGCGGTGAGGGTGATCCGGTGCTTGATCTGTTCGCATCCGCCGTACAGCTTCACGGTCGGGCTCGGCCCGGTTCCGATCTGGACGGCGGGTGCGCCGGCCCGGCTGTCGGTCCACACCAGGGTGAGTGGGCCGCCTTCCGGGTCGCTGGCGGTGCTACCCAGGGTGAGCTGGTGATAGATCCCGTCGGCGTCCGAGCCGTTGACCCAGAGGCTCGCCCCGTCGAGCGGATTGGTGATCGCCACCGTCGGCGGGAGGTTCGGCCCGGCCGGCTGGATCGCGATCGTCACGGTGTCGGTCTGGCAGGACCCGAACGAGTCGCAGCCGCGGAACGTCACCGTGTGCTGGCCGGTGCTCGTGTTCAGCGCCGCCGTCGCGGTGTGCCCGGTCGCGAACGACGTGGCCGACCCGTCGAGACGCCAGCTCACCTGGCTGTTCGCGAGCGGGCCGAGGTCCGGGTCCCAGCTGGTCCCGGTGAAGGTGATCGGTTCGGTCGGGGTGAACACCGGCACCGCGGAATCGTCGCTGGGCGTGACGATGTGCATGACCGGGGCATGGTTCGTCACGGTCACCTGGATCGAGTCGGACGCGGTGGCCCCGCCCGGGAACGCCGCGGTCGCGGTGACCGTGTACGTGCCGGCCGGCAGCGACGCGGTGATCGGGTTGCCGGTGCCGAGGGCGGTGCTGCCGCGTTTCCAGGTGACGGTCGGCGTGCCCAGGCCGTCGTCGAAGGTGACCGCCCGGAACTGGGTGGGGGTGCCGGCACCGAGTTGAGCCCCGGTGAGCGGCGTCTTGATGTCGATGGCCGGTGGGAGGGCATCGCGGACCGCGTCCAGCGCGTTGATGACCCGCCGTTTGACCTGCTCGTCGGGGCTGGTGCGCATCGCGTTGAACAGCTTCGACTCGACGGAGTTGCTGCTCTGACCCGGGTCGGCCGCCCAGATCAGGGCGGCGACCCCGGCCGCGTACGGGCTGGCGAAGCTGGTTCCGTTCACCGGATGGACCGCGGTATTGGCCGGCGTCGGGCCGGAGATGACGGTGTACGGCGCGAAGATGTCCACGTTCTCGTGCCCGTAGTTGGAGTGCGAGGCACGATCGAGGCTGTTCCGGGCCAGGCCACCGACGCAGATCACCCCGGCGTTCTCGCAGGGGGTGACCCAATGGTTCTCCCAGCAGACGAACCAGACGCAGGATTCCCCGTCCACGTCATTGCCGTCGTTGCCGGCCGCCGCGAAGAGCAGGATGCCGGCCCCGTGGAAGGTCGAGGTCGCCAGCTCGAACGGGATCACCGACCACTCCAGCGACCAGTGCACGGAGGCGCCGAAACTCATGTTGATGATCCGGCTGCCGGCGTTGACCGCGGCCGAGATGCCGAAGATCGCGGTGAAGAAGTCGTAGCTGGACCAGACCAGGTGGAGCCGGGCACCCGGTCCGGCCGAACCGGCCACCCCGCGGCCGTTGTCGGGCACGCCACCGGCGGTGTCGGCCACCTCGGTGCCGTGCCACGGCGCCGCTGAGCTGCCCGCGTCACCCGGCGAGACGAGCGGGACCACGCTGGCCGACGTCGTGCCGGCCGGCAGATCGTCGTTGATGTCGGGACGGAATCCCTGGTCGACGATGCCGATCTTGACGGTGCTCTCGGCCCGGCCCACCGAGTCGAGCAGGGTCCAGGCCGGGGCGGTGCCGATGTCCTGGGTGCTGCCGGAATTCAGATACGACCAGGTGTACGCGTTCCGGTCGTACGCCGAGCCGGAATTGTTGCCGAATCCGTCCGGGCCGATCAGCGCCTCGTTGGTGCTGCCATTGGCGATGCCGTCCGGTTCGGCGAGCCAGTTGATGCCGACCGTCAGCCCGTCGACCGCCTCGGTGGCGGCGATGGTCAGCAGCCCGAGGCCGGCCTTGCTGGACACGGCGAGTGCGTCGGCCTGCTCCCGGCCGGGGTTGAGCTTGCCGAGCAGGTCACTGAGCTTGCTCGGATCGGCGAGACCCGGCTCGACGCGTACGAGAAATTGCGGAACGAAGTCTTTGATCTTGGGGTCGTTCTTGATCAGGACCGTCCCGCCCCACCGTTTGGCGAGGGCGTCGGCCGCCGCCGGGTCCGCGCTGGTGAGGATGAGTTCGTCGGCGACGAAATCGCTGTGCACGCCGGCCGAATCGGTCAGGCCCGCCACCGGCCGGGCGATCCCGTCCGTCCAGGGCGGAGGCGGCGGGCTCGCCGGCTTGGCCGCGTCTTCGTCCACCGAGATGATCACTGGGCCCGGATCCGGTTCCGCCGCCCGGGCACTGCCCGGCGTGACCAGCAGAAGCGCCACCGCCAGCGCCGTTACGGAACGCAGCATGCGCGCCATGTCAGGGGCAGTTGCCGGCGATGAGCTGCTGCTCGATCACCGCGGCCAGGGCGCTGAGCCGCTTGATCTGGGCGATGATGCCCGGCTTCTGGGCGGGCCCGGCCTCGGCCAGCCGCTCCTGCAGGATGGTGATCCGGATGTCGTATCCGTCGAGGGCGGCCTGCAGGGCGACGCAGTCGACGGCCGCCGACGCGGGGGTGGCCACCGCGACGGGAAGCGCGAGCGCGGCGAGCAGAGCAAGAGCGATGGTGCGTTTCATGAGGTCCTCCATAACTAGGTGACGGGCAGATTGATGAAGGTGCCGGGGCAGGTGCCGCCGACGGCGGCCAGTGCCGCGGCGATGAACAGCGGTGAGCGGGGTTCCGCCGGGTGTTCGACCCCGGTGATCTCGTGGAAGCAGGCGCCGCCGTCCAGCCGGGTGACGTCGGCGGCGTCCTCGGTGCTGCGGATCGTCGTGTAGGCGACGTCGCCCGGGGTGTCGTCGCCGGTATCGAGGTCCCACATGAAGGGGTTGAACGGGCACATCTGGCCGCCGTCCTGCTCGCCCAGAAGGCAGGCGGGCAGGTAGCCGTACTGCGGTGAACCCATCGAGACGTAGGTGCTCACCTCGGCCACGCCGCCGAGCCGTTTGAGGTACCAGCGCGTCGACAGGCCACCCATGCTGTGCCCGACCAGGCTGACCTTGGCCGCCCCCGTCCGCTCCCGGACCTGGCGCACGGTATCGGCGATCACCAACGCGTTGACCAGGTTGTTCTGGCCCGGCAGGTCGACCGTGTACGCGGGGTATCCGGCCGCCGTGAACGCGTCCCGCATCGTCGCCATGTCGCTGCCGACGCCGGTCCAGCCGTGCACCAGGATCACCGGTTCCCGGCGTACCTCATCGGCGTGGGCAGCGGTGGCGGGCAGCACCGTGAGCAGGAAGGCAAGGGCGGCCATTGTGGACCTCATGCTGTTCCTCCCGATGTGTACTGTGACGCCGACATCTTGGCGGGGCGGCCTGCAACCGCGCTGACGCGGCGCTGCAACGGGGTGCGGAGGAAGGCATGCAGATCCGTCTGCTCGGCCCGGTCGAGGTCGTCGGCCCGGATCAGGCGGTGCGGCCGCTGTCGGGGCTGCGCCGCAAGGCGGTGCTGGCCGTCCTCGCGCTGCGGGCGGGCGAGATCGTCAGCGCCGAACGGCTCATCGAGGCGGTCTGGGGCCCGGACGCGGCCACCGCCGTGAACACGCTGCAGAGCAACATGTCGTACCTGCGCCGGGTGCTCGGCGATCCGGCCGCGATCGTCGCCCGCGCCCCCGGCTACGTGCTCGACCTGGGCCCGGACGGCACCGACGCCGCGGTCGCCGAGCGCCTGATCCACGCCGCCCAGCAGAGCGTCGACCCGGCGCAGCGAGCCGAGCTGCTGCGGTCGGCGCTGGCGTTGTGGCGGGGGCGGCCGCTCGTGGACGTGGCCGGTCTGCCCTGGCTGGCCGCCCAGGCCGACCGGTTGGCGGCGCTGGCCACCGACGCCCGCCGGTCGCTGATCGAGGCCCGGCTGGCCCTCGGCGAGCACGCCGGCCTGCTGCCGGAGCTGCGCCAGCTGGCCGAGGAGCATCCGTTCGACGAGAGCACCCAGGGCCAGCTGGTGCTGGCGCTCTACCGGTCCGGCCGGCAGGCCGACGCCCTGGTCGTGCTGCGGGAGGTGCGTGCGCGGCTCGCCCGTGACCTGGGCATCGACCCCGGCCCGGCGCTGCGCGAGCTGGAGGCGGCGGTGCTGCGGCAGAGCCCCGGCCTGGCGCCGGCCGCCGGCACCACGGTGCGGACCCGGCCGGCCGGCGGCGGGTTGCTCGTCGGCCGCCGCGACGAGCTCTCCGTGCTCACCCGGATGCTCGACCCGCGCGGGGACGACGTCGCGCCGGTGGTCGCGGTCAGCGGTGACCCCGGCATCGGCAAGACGAGCCTGCTGCGCGAGTTCGCCCGGCGCGCGCAGATGTCCGGCCGGGCGGTGGCCTGGGGGCGGGCGGCCGAATACGAGCAGCACGTCCCGTTCGCCGTACTGGCCGACGCCCTGGCCGACCTCGAGATGCCGCCGGGGAACCTGCCGTTCGGCGACGCCGCGATGCTGCGCGAAGTGCTTCCGATGACGGGTACGCCCACCTCCGCGCCGCCGGTGCTCGGCGGCGAACGGTATCGGCTGCACCGCGCGGTCCGGGGCCTGCTGGAATACGCCGCCGGGCCGGGCGGGCTGCTGATCGTCCTGGACGACCTGCACTGGGCCGACCCCGGCTCGGCCGAGTTGCTCGAGCACCTGCTGCGCCATCCGCCCGCCGGTCCGGTGCTGTTCGCCGTGTCCTACCGGCCTCGGCAGTTGCCCGCCCGGCTCCGGGACAGCCTGGGCCGAGCCGTCGTCGACGGGGTGGTGCGGTCGCTCGAGCTGGGCCCGCTCGCCCGCGCCGACATCGACGGCCTGCTGCCGGAACGGCTGTCCACCTCCCGGCGGCACGAGCTCTACCAGGCCAGCGGCGGCAATCCGTTCTACCTGCAGGCGCTGGCAAGATCAGATCAACAGCATTTCTCCCCGGTACGTGCGGAAGCCGGCGACCCGCTCCCCGCGCATGTCCGCTCGGCGCTCGCCGCCGAGCTCGGCGTCCTGGCCCCGGTCGAGACGAAGGTCGCCTGGGCCGCCGCGCTCGCCCCCGAGGTGGCCGAGCCGGAGATGGTCGCCCGGACCGCCGAGCTCACCGTCCGCGAGGTGCTCGACGCCCTGGACCTGCTGGTGGCCCGGGACATCCTGCGGGTCGGCCCGGCGCACGACCGGTTCCAGTTCCGGCATCCGCTGCTGCGCCAGGCCACCTACGAGGCCGCCGACCCCGGCTGGCGGGTCGGCGCCCACGCCCGGGCGGCCGAGACGCTCCGGCACCGCGGCGCCTCCCCGGCCGAGCAGGCCCACCACCTGGAACGCTGCGCGGCCCGCGGCGACCTGACCGCGGTGGAGGTGCTCCAGCGGGCCGGCACCGATGCCCTGAACAGCAACCCCGGCGTGGCCGGGCACTGGTTCGCCACCGCGTTGCGGCTGCTGCCGGACACCCTGGACGCGGCCGGGACCCGGATGGAACTGCTCGTCGCGCAGGCACAGGCGCTCGCCGTCACCGGCCGGCTCCGGGAGAGCCGGCAGAGCCTGCACGACCTGCTCCACATGATCCCGGCCGCCGCGGCCGAGCCGCGCGCCTCGCTGGTCGCCCTCTGCGCCGGGATCGAACGTCTGCTCGGCCGGCACGCCGAGGCCAACGCGCAGCTCGCGGCCGAGCTGGCGGCGCTGCCCGCGGATGAGGAACGCGCGGCCGCGATCCTGCTGCTGGGCCTCGCGAGCGACTTCACCAGCGGGTTCTCCGGCCCGGAGCACTCGGCCACGGCCGTCGCCGCGGCCCGGCAGTCCGGCGACCGCCCGCTGCTGGCGGCCGCGCTGGCCACCGCCGTCCTCAGTGACCAGTGGACCGGCCACCCCGGCCCCGGCACGGCCGACCGGCTGACCGAGGCGGCCGCGCTGGTGGACGCGATGCCGGACGCCGAGGTGGCCCAACTGCTGCACGGGGTCGCCTGGCTGGCGACGGCGGAGCTGTGTCACGACCGGCCGCACGACGCGCAGCGGCACGCCGACCGGGCCCTGCAGGCCGCCCGGGACAGTGGGCAGAGCACCCTGGCCGGCCAGATCCACGCCCTGCGCGCCTGTGTCCACCGGGCGCTCGGCGATCTGCCGGCGGCGGCCCGCTGCCTCGAGGACGCCCGGGACGCGGCCGCGCTGATCGACACCGACGAGCTCACCTCGCTGGTGCTGGCCTATCAGTGCACGGTCACCGCGCTGCAGGGCGACCTCGACCTCGCGCTGCGGCTGGGCAAGGAGGCGGTGGCGGTGGCCGGCATCCGCCGGGACTACTTCGCCGGCGCGGCGGCCGGTGCCCTGGCCCAGGCGCTGCTCTACGGCGGCGATCCGGACGAGTGCGCCGCCGTGCTGCTCGGCTTCGCCGGGCCGGACAACTCCCAGCTCACCGGCATCGACCCGCTGAGCCGCAGCGGGTGGTACCTGATGCTCAGCGAGGCCGAGGTGGCCCGGGGCCGGTCGGCACAGGCGCTGGCGTGGGCGGACCGGGCGCGGGACGAGGCGGCGCTGATCGGCTCGTCCCGGTCGACCGGGACGGCGCAGCTCACCCGGGCGTACGCCCTGCTGCACACCGACCCGGTGGCGGCGGCCGGATGTGCGGAGGCGGCGCTGGCGTCGCTCACCGACGCGGCCGACCCGATCGGGGCTGGCCTGGCCCATCTGGCCCTCGGGTCGGCCGACCACCTCGCCCAGGCCGATGCCCTGTTCACCCGGTGCGGCGCTCACCTGCTGGTAGCGCGTGTCCGGGCAATCACCAGCGTCGGGCCGGGTGCGTATCGTCCTTTCGGTTGATCACCGGTTGGCCGTTGTCGATCTAGGCTTCTGGCCTCACCGGTAACTTCTGGTCGATACGGGGTTTTCATGCGCCCACTGCGCGTCGTGCTCGGGGCGGTCACGCTCGCTGGTTCCGTCCTGGTCGGCATGGCGGTGTCGGTCGGCACCGCGGCCGCCGACACCTACGGGAAGCTGCCGATCACCTCGTTCGGTGACATGGTCGTCGACCCGGTCCACCAGCGGGTCTTCGTCAGCGACCCGACCGCCGGGAAGATCGTCGCCACCGACTACCGGGGCAAGGTCGTCGCCGAGCTGGCCGGTCTGTCCAGCGTGCAGGGCCTGGCGCTGTCCGCCGACTCGAACCGGCTCTACGCCGCGGTGCCCAAGTCGCGGGCCCTGGTCGCGGTGGCCACCGCGACGGTCACCGAGGCCACCCGTTACCCGGTGGGCGACGCGGTCTACCCGGGTGAGGTCGTGGCGGTCGGCGACCGGCTCTGGTTCGGCTACGACACGAGCGCGGACTCCGACGATTCGGGCGACTTCGGTTCGGTCGACCTGGACACCTCCGACGTGCACCTGCACGACTACGCCGCCGACCTCTCCGCCGGGTTGTACTCCGGGCCGCCCCGGCTGACCGTCAGCCCGTCGCGCCCGGGGCTGCTGGTGGCCACCGACGTGCACAGTTCGGGTTCGATCTCCGGCTTCTACGACGTGTCCACCGGCGCTGCCCGGCTGACCGGCCGCTACCGGCCGGAGAGCGGCCTGACCGCCTACGACCTGGCCTTCAGCACGGACGCCACGAAGCTGATCCGGGTCGACTACCGGCACCGGGAGAACGTCGACGTCGACAAGCTCACCGCCACCGAGTCCTACCCCGGGACGACGTTCAACTACGCGATGGCGGCCGCGGACGACGGGCGGGTCGCGATCTCGACCGAGCGGAAGATCCAGGTGTACGCACCGGATGCGACCGCGCCCACCCAGGAGATCGCGCTGCCGACCGTGGACGGCACCGCCCTCGCCTCCGACGCGGTCGGGGCGCACCGGCTGGCCTGGGAGCCGGGCGGGGACCGCCTGTTCGCGGTGGCCGACGGCTGGTGGCTTCTGGTCCTCAACGACTCGTCGACGACCCTCCCGACGACCAGCCCCGCGTCGAAGCCGGCCCTCAAGCTGAACCAGCCGTCGTTCAACTACGCGCGCCCGGGCACGCCGTTCACGCTGACCGGGACGGCCACCGCCCTCCCGGCCGACGTCACCCTCACCGTGACCCGGACCAGCAGCGACGTGCCGGCCGGCACGGTGATCGCGACGGTCGTGCCGGACGCCACCGGGGCATTCAGCTTCACCGACACCCTGGCCGCCGAGGGGGCGGCGACCTACACCGTCCGCTACGCCGGGACCGGCAACTGGGACTCGCTCTCGGCCGACCTGCAGATCTGGGCCTACAAGCAGTCGACGGTGCTGAGCCTGAGCGGCAACGGGACGGGCTACGCCTACGGGACGACGGTCACCTTCACCGCGTGGCTCCGCAAGTGGGACACCGGCCGGGTCGTCGAGATCTGGGCCGACCCGGCCGGCAGCGACCAGCCGAAGCGCCTGCTCAAGAAGGGTGCGGTCGACAGTGCCGGCAAGCTCAGCGTGAGCCTGCGGCTGACCCGCAACACCACGCTGACCGCCAACTACGCCGGCGACGCCACCTACGGCGCCGCGGTGGCGACCTCCGGGGTCTACACCCGGGTCGCGGCCAGCACCAAGATCACCAAGCACTTCAAGACCAAGAAGATCGGATCCCAGACCTACTACGTCGTACGCACGACGAAGGATCCCTACTTCACCACCTCGATGACGCCCTACCCGGGCCGCTTCTACCGCCTGGTCGTCGAGAAGTACTCCGGTGGCAAGTGGAAGCCGTTCAAGAACGCGCTGCTCTCGCTGGACTCCAAGGGCACCTCGGTCGCCTGGATCACCGGCTACTACCCGGCCGGCCAGAAGTTCCGGGTGCGCGCCGAATACGGCGTCACCGCCAACACCGACAAGATCAACGCCAAGACGTACGGCGGGTGGAAGTACTACACCTACGCCAAGTAGGGCGGATCTACCGGCGCCAGGTGCGGGTGGACGTCACGGCGACGTTGCCCGCCCTGTCGTACGTACGCAATATTTCTTGGTGTTGATCTTGAATTGGTAGGCGGCCTTCAGGTCGGTGGCGTCGTCGACCGTGATCGGGTATTCCAGGATGCTCTCGTTTCCGAGAAGGTCCCAGGAGCGCAGCTCCACCACCGTCGACCGCTGACTCGGGCCGAAGTGGGGCAGGCCGTGCCCTCGGCGAAGGGCACGGCCTGCGGGTTACTTCGGGTTACTTCGGGTCGCTGTTGAACTTCGACGTCGACCAGAAGTAGCCGAGCACCGCGAGGGCCACACACCAGGCGACCGCCAGCCAGCCGTTGTAGCCGATCTCGCTGCCGAGCAGCAGCCCCCGCAGGGTCTCGATGGCCGGCGTGAACGGCTGGTACTTCGCGATCGGCTGGAACCAGCCGGGCATCGAGTGGATCGGGACGAACGCGCTGGAGAACAGCGGCAGCAGGATCAGCGGCATCGCGTTGTTGCCGGCCGCCTCGGCGTTCGGGCTGATCAGGCCCATGCCCACCGCGATCCAGGTCAGCGCCAGGGCGAAGAGCACCAGCAGCCCGAACGCCGCCAGCCAGTCCAGGGCGGTGGCGTCGGTGGAGCGGAAGCCGATCGCCACCGCGACCGCGCCGACCAGGACCACGCTCAGCACCGACTGCAAGACGCTGCCGATCACGTGCCCGACCAGCACCGAACCGCGGTGGATCGCCATCGTCCGGAAGCGGGCGATGATGCCCTCGGTCATGTCGTTGGAGACCGAGACCGCGGTGCCGATCACCGTGCTGCCGATGGTCATCAGCAGCAGGCCGGGGACCAGATAGGCGATGTATCTGGCTCGGTCGGGGCCGCCGCCCCCGATGCCGGCGCTCAGCGTGCCGCCGAATATGTAGACGAACAGCAACAGCAGCATGATCGGCGTGAGCAGCAGGTTCAGCGTGAGGGACGGATAGCGGCGCGCGTGCAGCAGGTTGCGGCGCAGCATGGTGGACGAATCGCGGACGGCGAGGGAAAGGGTGCTCATCGGAGGGCCTCCTCGGCCTGGTCAGGGGTAGCGGTCAGGGCGAAGAACACGTCGTCGAGGTCGGGGGTGTGCACGGTCAGGCTGTCGGCGTGCACGTCGGCGGCGTCCAGCCGGTCGAGGATCGCGCGCAGGTCACCCTGGGTGCCGTCGCTCGGGATCTGCAGCGACAACGCCTGGTCGTCGCGGACGTTCTCGGGCAGCGCGACGGCGGCACGCTCGTACGCGGAGGGGTCTTCGAAGCGCAACCGGACGTGCCCGCCGGGGATGAGTCGCTTCAGCTCCTCGGCCGTGCCCTCGGCGGCGATCCGGCCGTCGTGCAGCACCGCGATGCGGTCGGCGAGCTGGTCGGCCTCCTCCAGGTACTGCGTGGTGAGGAGGACGGTGACGCCGTCGGCGACCAGCGTGCGGATGATCTGCCACATGTTGTGCCGGCTGCGCGGGTCGAGGCCGGTGGTCGGCTCGTCGAGGAAGATGATCCGCGGGCTGCCGACCAGGGTCATCGCCAGGTCGAGGCGGCGCTTCATGCCGCCGGAGTAGGTGGAGGCCGGCTTCTTCGCCGCCTCGGTGAGGTCGAAGCGCTCCAGCAACTCGGCGGCGATCCGGCGGCCGTCGGCCTTGGACAGGTGGTGCAGGTCGGCCATCAGCAGCATGTTCTCCTCGCCGGTGATCAGGCCGTCGACCGCCGAGAACTGGCCGGTGACGCCGATCGCGGCGCGGACCGCCTGCGGGTCGGCGGCCAGGTCATGGCCGCCGATCCGGATGGCGCCCGTGCCGGCGCCGGCCGAGATCAGGGTGGAGAGGATCTTCACCGCGGTGGTCTTGCCGGCGCCGTTCGGACCGAGAAGAGCGAAAATCGTTCCTTCGGGTACGGCCAGGTCGATGCCGTCGAGCACCATCTTTTCGCCGTACGCCTTGTGCAGTGCGGTCGCTGCGATCGCGAGATCAGTCATGGCTGCTGCTCCTCAGAGGCTGCGGGCGACGATGTCGCCGTAGGCGGTGGTGGCGTGGATGTCGAGCTCGGCGGTGGCGCCCTCGGTGTTCTTCAGCGAGTTGTCGATCCGGCCGAGCGTGGTGCCGGCGTCGAGCGATGCGGAAACCCCGGTGGCCGCGCCGATCGACACGTCGCCGGCCTGGGTCTTCAGGACGACCGAGCCGCGGACGGCCTCGGCGATCCGGATGTCGCCCTTGCCGGTGCTGATCTCGCCCGGCCCGGTGAGCCGGCCGACCGTGACGTCACCGGCGGCGGTGGTGAGCCGGACGCTTGCCGCCTCGTCGACCTTGATCGCGCCGTACGACCCGTCGAAGACGACGTCGCCGAACCGGCCGACGGCCCGGAAGTCGCCGCTGGCCGCCTTGGCCTCGACCCGCGACCCGGCGGGCAGCTGGACGGTGACCTCGATCGACCCGGTGGCGCCGAGGAGCAGGTTCTTCGCGGTGGCCTCGATGCGCAGGACGCCGTCGGCGAACGCGACAGTGGTCTCCGCCGCGACCTTGACGTCGCGGCTCTTGCTGGAGTCGGCCGGCCGAACCTCGACGGTGGTGTCGGTGCGGTCGGCGGCGATGAACTGGACGAGCCCGGCCGGGATGTCGAGGACGACGGCGATCGGGGCGGCGGTGGCGAACGTCTGCGCGGTGTTGCTCTCGTTTTCCATATGCGAAACGCTACGTTGCGTTCACGTATCGAGCAACATATTTGTTGCGTTGGAATCCTTTGTCTGCAGCTCAAAGTCGGTATTTCGTTGCAACGGCTGTGTTTTTAACGCAACGATCCACTGTGCTTGCGTTGCAATGGCTGGAAATTGAACGCTATGCTGGCGGCAACGGAAGGGGATCGCGATGCCCGGAGGCAGGCTCACTCAGCAGGAGCGCCAGCAGATCACGCTGGGGCTGGGCGACGGGTTGGCGTATGCGGAGATCGCCCGCCGTCTCGACCGTCCGACCTCGACGATCACGCGCGAGGTGATGCGTAACGGCGGCCCCGCCGCCTACCGCGCCGACCTCGCCCATCGGGCCACCGAGCAGCGCACCCACCGGCGCCGGCAGACCGTGCCGCGAGGGCCGCAGACCCCGCCGGCGACCATCAGCGGGCGCGACGCCGACGCCGTCCGGGCGTATGAGGAAACGTTCACCACCCTGCTCATGCAGCAGGGCCTGCCCAAGATGATGTCCCGGGTGCTGACCTGCCTCTACACCTCGGAGGTGGGCAGTCTCAGCGCGTCCGAGCTGGTCCAGCGGCTCGAGGTCAGCCCGGCATCCATCTCCAAGGCGATCGCGTTCCTGGAAAGCCAGGGCCTCATCCGCCGGGAGCGCGACGAGCGCCGCCGCGAGCGCTACCTGGTCGACGACGACGTTTGGTATCAGGGCACGATCGCCAGCGCCCAGGCCAACATCCGGCTCGCCGAGATCGCCCGCCAGGGCGTGGGCATCCTCGGCGCCGACACCCCGGCCGCGATCCGGCTGGAGAGCATCGCCCGCTTCGTCGAGTTCATCGGCGAGAGCATCACCCGCGCCGCCGAACAGGCCCGCGAGGTCCTCTACACGAAGCCGGCCGGCTAGACCTTCTGTTGACAAGCCGTGGTCTATTGATCGAGCTGTTGATCATGGAGGCACGGTTGCAACGCGATGAGGTCGGCCTGCGCATCACGGCCGAATGGGATCGGCGCGAGGTCGAGGCGGCGCCGTCCGGGCCGGCCCGCGGGCCGGCGGCGAGGCGTGTTACCGCGGGTTGCTCGGGCTTTACGACGGCGTGGCGGGCCGCGGGCATCCGGCCCCGATCGCCGCCTTGGCGGAGGCGATGAACGTCTCGAAGGACACCGTGAAGACCCGCCTGCGAACGGCACGCCAGCGCCTGCGGTGATCACCAAGTGGCATGTAACGACACGCATCCATATGCTCACCCTCAGTCGATTAGAGGGGGATGCCGCGTGGAGTCCGGGCTGACCCAGTCACTGTTGCCCGCCGAGATGCGCGTACGGCTGGCCGAGATTCTCCCGGCCGGTCGCATCGTGCACTTCGCGCCTCGGGAGAAGCTCTTCTGCGAAGGCGATCCGTCGGACCACATCGCCATTCTCCTCGCCGGCATTGTCAAGATCACAGCGTCGACTGCCAACGGCCGGGAGGCGCTGCTCGGCTTGCGCGGTGCCGGAGAAGTCGTCGGCGAGATCGCTGCCCTCTATGGCAGTCCACGCTCGGCCACCGTCCGTGCGCTCGACGATGTGCGGGCCCGGCTGGTGCCGGCCTCGGCCTTCGTCAACGGGTTGCGGCGTCACCCCGATGCTCTTTTTGGCCTCCTGCATGCGGTCGTAGGCCGGCTGCGCGAATCTGATCGCCGGCGTCTCGAGTTCGCGGGATCCGACGTCCGGGAACGTGTCGCCCGGCTATTGGCAGAACTCGCCGGAACCCACGGCGAGCCCGCTGCCGACGGCTCGGTCACGATCGGCCTACCCCTGTCTCAAGCTGAGATCGCCGGCGCGACCGGGGCATCGCGGGAAGCTGTCGCCAAGGCGCTCCGTGTCCTGCGTGCATGTGGTGCGGTTGCGACGTCACGGCAGCGGATCACGGTTCTTGATAGGGACGCCCTAATGCGTATTCCTACACAGACGGCGCCCTCGGCTCAGGGGTAGGCATGTCCCAGTGCCTGCATCCGAGGGAGCGAAACCGTGTCCGAACTTCGTCATCGTGTTTTCGCCTTCGCCGACATCGAAGGCTCGTCCCGACTATCCACCCCGGACAAGGAGCAGGCCCAGCAGGACCTCGCTTCGATGCTGGAGGCGGCTTGCTCGCTCGCGGGAGTTGAGAGTCGCGAACTGGAGGACCGAGGCGACGGATATCTGCTCGTCAGCCTCACCGACGTACCCGTTCGCGATGTCATCGAGTCCTTCGCCAGCTCAGTGGACGGGGCACTTTCTCGCCGGCCGGTGGGCATGACTCGTCTACGCGTACGGCTCACCGTGCACCAGGGAGACGTTCTCCTTGGCGCGAGGGGTTGGCGCGGTCCGCAGCTGGACCGGGCGGCGCGGATGGTCGATGCCGTGGAGGTCAAGGCCGCACTCAAAGCAGCGCAGGATGGCCGGATGGCCTTGATCGTCGCGCCTGAGCTTTATCACAGCGTGATCCGTGGCTATCAGGTTCCGGACCCAATGGCGTTTCGCCTGCGTCGTCTCGATACCAAGGAAGGGCCGCTCGAGGCGTGGTTGACGATCACTGGGGCATCTGAGCAGCCCGGACGCGACGCTGATGAGGTGACCATGTCGAAGCCTGGCCAATCTGGTCAGACGATCAATCAGGTGGGCACAGCGAACAGCTCCCCATTCGGCAACACCGTGCGCGGCGGCATCAACTACGGCACCGACCAGGCGGGCAACCGTTGACCACGGATAAGGCCGGGGCTTCCTCGAAAGAGCAGCAGGCCGATCGGCCGGAAACGAAGCCGTCCGAGTCCGAGCCGAAGGCGACATCGCCGGGCGGGCCGGCCAGGGGCAAGCCCAAGGACGATGATCGACAGGACGGCAAAGCGCCGGACGGAGGCCAGCCAAGCGAGTCGGCGGATGAGGCCGCGGGCAGGCGCCCGGCAGGGACCGCTCTGATCGCCACTGTGTTGACGCGGGCCGGCGAACTAATTGCCAGCGAGCATGCTCTGGCCAACGCCAATATCGCCCTTCAGATCAACAATCTTCCTACTGGGCGGCAGGGCGCAGCACTGCAGAAGAAGACCGTCGGCACGGACACGCTTCTGCGAGTCCGGCACACATTTGTGCCTCCGCCGAGGCTCAGTGACGCCTGGGAGGTTTTGGCCGAGCAGCACCTCCTCCTGCTCTGCGGCTCGCCGGGTGACGGCCGGGAGCACTTGGCCACCTTCCTGCTCGATGCGTTCTGTGACGCCAGGGTCGGACGACTCGGTAACGGGTCGCTCATCGAGGTGGCGGAAGACAACCTGATCGTCGGAGGCGGGCACCTATGGCCCGTGCCGATCGGCGACAACTTCGACCAACAGGGGGCTGAAACGCTCGCCGGCCGGCTCCGCAGGGTGGGCGGCTACATGGTGGTGCTCTGGCCCGACGACCGTGAGTGCCCGCCGGAGTTCGGCGATTATGCCGCCGAACCGGGATGTCCGGATCTGGATGCGGTGTTCCGCAAGCATCTATCGGCTCCTGCAGAAGCGCTGATCGCGGAACCGGCGGTCTTGAAGGTGCGCGAGAGGCTTTCGGGCGCGCGCCAAGCTGCCCAACTCGCCATGCTGCTTGGTCAGGTATCGGCTGGTCGCAAGACCGTCGAGGTCGCGTTGGCCGAGGTCGGCGGTCCGGAACAGGGAATCGCGGATTGGTTCGGCGAGCTACCGGAGCGCGAGGACCAGGCCTTCGCGCTGGCGTTGGCCGCTCTGGACGATCTCTCCTTGCCGAGTGTCGTGGCTGGCGCCCGGCTCGCCGACGAACTGATCCAGCGGACCGAAGATCCTCGAGGCCGGTACGGCCTGCGCCCATTTCGCCGGCCCACGCGTACGCTGCTCGCCTCGGTCGGTGCCGAGTGCGTCTCGAATACCCGGGAAACCGCGTATGGGCAGGTGCCGATCATGTCTGTCCGGTTGCGTCGTCGTGGGTACGCGCGGGAGATCCTCGACGCGCTATGGCAATCATTCCCGTATCTGCAAGAGATCTATTTGGAGTGGATGAATCTGCTGGCACGCAACCCGGATCCTTACGTTCGTGAGCGCGTAGCCCTGGTTGCAGGCCTCCTTTCTGCTCATGACTTCGAATATGTCCGCGGCCGGTTGCTGCTCAGTTGGGCGGCTGATGCCGATGAGAAGCTGCGCCGTGCCGCGGCCACTGCCTTGCGCCCACCCGCTCTTGACGACAATCTTCGGGAGATCGTTTGGAGTCTGCTCGATCAGTGGGCGACGTTCGAGGAGAACGCCACTGAGGCTGAGGCTCATCAGCGCCTGACTGCGGCTACTGCTCTCGGCGGCCCGGTCGGTGACACGAATCCGGAGCGGGCCCTCGACTTGATCACTAAGCGTCTGCTGACGCACGTGACGAACGACTACGACTATGAGGTGTGGGCGGCCACGGCCTTTGCCGTCAGTGAGCTCTTCGGTGATGGCGGTTCTTTGACGAGCGACGCGGTGCTGCGTCGTGCAGCGCACTGGGCAGAAACGAAGGAGTCCGGCCCTAGCAACGTGGCCGTGGCCGTCATGCTCGGCCTCGCGGGCAAGCCGGCTGATCAGGCGCCGGCGGACGATCGGCGGCTGCCGCCACTGCTGCGTGCCACCGGCCGCTCTCCAGATAACATCGAATACGCGGCCGCCCTTTGGCGTCGGGCACTCGGTCATCCGAAACTCGCCACTGCTGCACTTCGTGGCCTGCGAATGCTCGCGGAAGAAGTCGATCACGGAGCTGGCCGCGATGAGCTGACGGTCATGGCAGTAGCTATTCCGCGCACCGACCGCGAGCGAAGGACGCTCAGGTTCGAAACCCGCCGCTGGACCGAGGACGACCCGCATCCACCCATCTTCGAACATCTGCAAGAGGCGCTGTCCAAGGAGAGTGACCTATGAAGCCGAATCCGGAATTCAATCCGATCGTCGGCATCACCATATTGCCTACGTTCTGGGCCACGATGGCAATTGCTTCGCCAGACGCCCACACCGCGTCTGTTTTCGTGTCCGTTGTCGAAGGATCCGAAGAGGCCGCGACCGGCAGTGGGACCGCACCGACGCTCCGGCAGCGGTTGCGGCGGCGCTATTGGCAATATGAGTTGGACCTGACACACCACCCGGTCGTGTTGAGGTTCTCACTGCCGGCGAAGGAGGAGGCGTATGCGTTTACCGCGATCGTCACGCTGCTCTGGGCTGTGCAGAACCCCATCCAGGTGGCGTTGCTGGGCGTGCGAGACCTGAAACCGATCCTTTGGACCTTCCTTGAACAGACACTGCGCGGCGTAAGCCGGCAGTTCGGGATCGAAGAGGTTCAGGCAGCCGAGGCGGAAATGCGCTTAATTCTCGACAAGCATGCGGGGGAAATCGGATTTGGTCTGCGGCTTCCAATGTTGGCGGTCAGCCTGCGGTTGGACGAGGACACAGAGCGATACCTGTCGCAGCGTGTCCAAACCGGCCGGGCGGGCAACCTTGCTGATGATCGGCATGATCTTGCTCGGCAAGAGGCGGAGAACGAGGAACGGCAAGCCGAGTGGCGCAGCCACCTCGAGCAGGCACAGGCCGAGTGGCAAGGGAGGCTTGAGCAGGTCCAGGCCGAGTGGCGCGGGCGTCTGGAACAAGCGCAGGCGCTGCACCGGCGTGATCTCGACGCAGCGCAGGCCGACCACGCTCGCGAGATCGAGCGACTGAACGCCGAACACGAGACCAAACTCAAGGCCCAGCGGCTCGATTTCTACCGAGACGCGCTTGGCGGGGGCAATCACGACGTCATGGTGCTGCAGCTGATTGAGAATCCCGGAGACATCGGGGCAGTGCTGCGGCTTATCGAGGCGGGAAACGACAAGCACTACGTACGGTCTCGCGAGATCCTTGACAATCTCCTGCAACATCACTTGGCCAATGCTGCTGACGTGGACGGATTGACGCAGCACACCATCGGCGAGCTGCGGACGGCACTGAGCGCTGCGGCGCCCCGATCCTCCGTGGTCATCGAGGAAGGGGTGAGCGAGCGAGTCCGGGAGAAGCACACCGATCGGATCATCCGCCAGACGGCCATGTGACGAAGGCGAGCCAGGTGAGCACGGCCATCAGCGTGAGGACTGTGCTCGTAGCCGCACGAGTCAGCCAGCGGTACTTGGTTACCGCGATTTTGGCCAAGGATGCGGCCTGGCGCCAGGCGTCCTCGTGACGGCACTTCAATGGGGGCACCTGAAAGAGTTGGTCGTCGTGCATCCGGATGAGGGCCGGGAAGGAGACCCGGTTTGGGCGACTCTTGTGCTCGAACACCCGGGGTGCCTGGCTGGAGGCCAGCAGTACGGCGGAGATCAGAATGCCCAGTAGACAGGCAGCATGCAGGATCTGGATGGCAGTGCCGCGTCCAGGATCATGGCGAGCAGCCAGGACTGTGATCATCAGGGCCTGGATGCCGGCGAGCGCGCCGGCCTTCGTGTCGGCGAATCTGATTGACTGATTCGTCTCGGTGATGGTGTGCAGGGCGACGGTCAGGTCTTGCTGTAGGTCGTTGTCGTTGCTCATATCTCTAGCAAGCCCCGGCATGGTTGGCCCGGTCTGTGTACGGATACGCACCGTCGGTCTGGATCACATCACTCTGGAGGATCGCGGCGCGATTCCGTGTCCGTTTTTCCCCCTTCGCGGCTAATCTTCTGGTGAATGCCTTGCTGTGCGTTCGCATTGATGCGGCGGCGGTGTCGGAACGGTGGGGGATCGGGATGCGGGAACAACTCGTCCGGAGCCGGAGGTGACCGGCGCGCCTGGGGTGCTGGCGCAGCCGGTAGCGGAACCCGTCGCTCGGCCCGGCAGCGGCCCTGCTCGGCCTGACCACCTGCAGGGCGACGATGCAGGGGCGTTGTGGTCATGGCCGGCCAAAATTAGGCTCGATCCGTTCTCTTGCGATGCAAGGAGGCGCTCGATGGACCGTCCCTGGGAAGCGGATACCGGCGCGAAGCTATGGCGACGTCTCGGAAAGTCCGCCCTTGAAATGGGCAACACATCAGCCAGCCCGAGCTGCCCCGATATCTGGGAGCTCGACAACGGCGACATCGCCGTCATCGGCCGAGACCTCACCGCCGTCTACGGCGACCGACTACCGCCGGACGTGAGCATCGGCCCCGACGAACGGCTCGTGGTCATCCCACGCAATATGCTCGTGGCCGCCAAGCCGGACATTCCTGATGCGTGAGTCGCTGGTCGGCGTCGCCTACACCATGTTGAATGTGGACGAGTACCTCGCGGATTTCGCCAACCGATTCGAGCTTCTCGGCCAAAGTCTGTGGAAACTGGAACGCCAGCAGGAGTTTCGGGAGCCTGGCTACCCCTCTTGGGATGCCTTCGCCGCCGGTCGCGTGGCGGAATCGGTCTCTCTCGCCGAGGCAGCGCGTGCCGAGATAGTCGAATACCAGCGGGACCTCGCCGCCCGAGACGTCCAGCTTCACCGGGTGCGGCTGGTGGCCAGTCCACCGACGCCGTACCTCTGGTGGGAGTCCCACATCCTGCGGATTCGGGCGGAGGCCGGTGAGCGCATCCGTGCACTCGACGTCGACGCCGTCGCCGATCTGGAGTCGGCGGAGTGGACGCTGCCGGAGGTGGTGGTGATCGGCGACGCGGTCATGTATTCGGTGCAGTACGACACCGAGGGCGTCCTGTCGGGTGCGTATCGGTATGAAAAACGAGACCTGATCAATGCGTGGGTGCGTTTCATCGCGGATTTGTTCAACCGCGCCGAACCGTTCGATGCCTACTATTCAAGAGAGATCAAGGACCTGCCGGACAGGCATAGCTCGGGCATATGACAGCGCCCAGGCTGCTGCATTCCCCAGCGTTGCGGCGGGCCACCTCCCGCGGTTTCGTTATTGTGCTGCTGGTGGTCGCGATCATCAGTGCTCTCGGCGGCGTGGCCCTCACGCCGACCCTGATCGGCCGCCTCGGTCCGGTGGGGACTCCCGCGGCCGAAGCGGAGTGGCAGCGCCTGGGCAACGTCGGCCAGACCTACGGCGCGGCCTCCGCGATGCTGTCCGTCCTGGCTCTGCTCGGCGTGGCGATCTCGTTGATCCTGCAGGCGCGAGAATCGCGCGCCGCCCGGGAACAGGCCCGTCGCGCGTTGCATTTCGAGCTTCTCCGCATGGCCATGGATGACCCGTTCTACCTTGCGGTGTGGGGGCCGTTCGCGCCGGCGGACACCGACCGTTACCGCGAACACATGTATGCCAATCTGATCGTTTCCCACTGGCAGATGGACTGGGACGTGGGCACCCTCGACGAGGAGCATCTGCGGGAGGTTGCCGCGGTCTTCTTCCAAGGACCCATCGGGCATCGGTTCTGGGGCAACACCCGGGAACTCAGGGCGAAGGCGGAGCGACGGCACCGCAAGCGCTGGCGTTTCCACACGATCCTTGACGACGAGTGGCGCAAAGCGCAGGTGCGGGCTCCCGCAGAACCGGCTCGCGAGCACTCCGGGCGCCGTCTGACGGCGGCCGTTCTGGCCGGTGCGGTTGTTGGCGCCGCGGCGGTGCGCATGCTGGTGCGGCGGCCGCCGGGTCGTCGGAAACGCTGAGGTTTCCTGGGTGGGGGACCAGGGTGAGCGTTCGTCGATGTGGCTGGGAAGATCCTCGCGGCATTTTGGTCGTTTGATCGGGGGGATCGGCCGTGGGGCGTTGGCGGGCTGGGCGTACAGCAAAATTGGTTGTTGCGGCGGGGATGGCACTTGCGGCTGCCGTTCCTAGCTTTCTGCTGAGCCGGGCGGCTGATGCCGCCACGGCGGCGCCGGCCACGATGCCGGTGGCGGCGGCCGACT
>NZ_BOML01000057.1 GCF_016862175.1 Paractinoplanes durhamensis
CCTGCTGGCGCACGACGGCTTCCAGAAGGGCGACCGCTGCGTCTCCACCGAGTTCGGTGAGGTCTCCAGCGCCGCCAACAACTCGTCGCTGCTGATCACCCAGGCGCCGAACGTGGTCAAGGTCAACACGCCGTTCACGCTCAAGGTCAGCACCCGCAACCTGATCCGGGACCGGTTCCTCGCGGCCGGCGCCGGCGGTTACTACGTGGAGAGCTCGGTGCTGCAGAACGGCATCGAGCGCGGCCACTTCCACACCGCCTGCCGGATGCTCGCCTCCACCCGGGAGGCGCCCGACCCGTCGCCGGTGCCCGCGTTCTTCGTGGCCACCGAGGACAAGCAGGGCAGCAAGGCGCCGGACACGGTGACCATCCAGGTCGCCGGTCTGCCGACGCAGGGCACCGCACAGTGCGCCTCCTGGGCCGGTGACGGCTCGCACCGCATCCCGATGATGGAGCGGGCGAACGAGACCCCCGCCATCGACGCGATACGGATCCGCGTCATCAACTGAGCCGAGTGAGCTTGGCCGGGTTGCGGATCAGCCGGATGACCGCGACCCGGCCCTGCTCGTCGAGGTCGAGCAGCACCGCCACGAAAACCTCACCGGCGGCGGCGAGCACGCCGGCCGGCCCGCCGTTGAGGTCGGCGGCGCGCGCCGTCAGGCCCGGCGGGTAGCGCGAGGCCGAGTCCCGGAAGAACTCCACCACCGCGGCCACCCCGTGCAGGACCACCCGCGGCATCTCGCCGGAGCCGTTCGCGTCCGCCCAGAGCGCCACATCCGGCGCGAGCACCGCCATCAGAGCGGCCAGATCGCCACCCAGGCAGACCTGCAGAAACCGGTCGGTGACCAGGCGGCGCAGGTCCGGGTCGGCGGTGTACCGCGGGCGGCCCGCCCGCACATGGGCACGCGCCCGGGCGGCCAGCTGACGCACCGCCGGCTCACCGCGGCCGACCGCCTCGGCCACCTCGGGGTAGCCGAACTCGAAGACGTCGCGCAGCAGGAACACCGCCCGTTCCAGCGGCGACAGCGTCTCCAGCAGCACCAGCACGGCCATCGACACCGACTCGGCCCGCTCCACCGGCTCATCGGCACCGCTCGCCAGCGGCTCCGGCAGCCACGGCCCGATGTACGCCTCCCGGCGGGTCCGCTCGCGGCGAAGGTGGTCGATCGCCAGCCGGGTGGCCGTCCGCACCAGGTAGGCGCGCGGGTCGCGGACCGTTGCCGGGTCGACGGCGTGCCAGCGGAGCCACGTCTCCTGCACCACGTCCTCGGCGTCGGCGACGCTGCCGGTCATCCGGTACGCCAACTGGAACAGCAACGCGCGGTGGCGCTGAAGATCGGACACCGCTCGCACGCTACTTCGCGCCGCATGTCACAGGCGACGGGTATTCCACGTCGTATGGGCCGACCGGTCCGACCGAGAGGAAACCCATGTCCGAGACCTTCGGCGTCCGCTACATCAAAGCCCTGGCCGCCGCCGACCACGACACCCTCGACGAGCTGTACGCCGACGACGTCGTCTTCTACACGCCGTTCCGCCGGGGCGTCACCGGGCCCGCGTTCATCCAGGCCTTCATCGCCGCGTTCCACCAGGCCCACCCGGGACTCACGGTGACCCTGCACGACGAGTTCGCCGACGCCGGCGGCGACCGGGTGGCATTGCGGTTCAGCATCCGGTGGCACAACACCGGCCCGTTCCTGGGCCTGCCGCCCACCGGAGCGCAGGGGGTGGAGAGCGAGATCCACACGTTCCGCCTGCGCGCCGGCCGGATCGTCGAGCAGTGGGTCGGCCACAACACGCTCACCCTCACCCGCCAGCAGCTGATCGACTGGCAGATGCCACTCCCGGACGCCGACGAGGATCCGGCCCCGGCGATCGTGACGGCGCGGGCATAGAAGTTAGGGTCGGATGATGATCCTCGATATCGACCGGGTTCGGGCCGGCTATCCCGCTCTTGCTGACGGCTTCGTGCACTTCGACGGGGCCGGCGGCACTCAGCCGGCCGAGCCGGTGATCGCCGCGATCGCCGGGGCGATGCGGACCGCGGTGTCGAACCGGGGCACCGCGCACGAGCCCGCCCGGCGGTCCGGGGAGATCGTCGAGGCGGCCCGGGCGGCGGTGGCCGACCTGGTCGGCGGGGATCCGGCCGGGGTGGTGTTCGGGCCGAGCGCGACCGCGCTCACCTACCTGGCGGCGCGCACGCTGGCGCAGGGCTGGGGTCCGGGCGACGAGGTGGTGGTGTCGCGGCTCGACCACGACGCCAACGTCCGGCCCTGGGTGCAGGCCGCCGCGGCGGCCGGGGCGACCGTGCGGTGGGCGGAGGTCGACCTGGCGAGCGGTGAGCTGCCGGTGGCGCAATATCAAGAGCTGGTCAATGGGCGTACGCGGCTGGTCGCGGTGACCGCGGCCAGCAATGCCACCGGAACCATGCCGGGGGTTCGGGAGATCGCCGGCGTCGCGCATGCGGCGGGAGCTTCGGTGTACGTGGATGGCGTGCACGTCACCGCGCATCGACCGACCGATGTTGCCGCGCTCGGCGCCGACTTCTACGTGACCAGCGCCTACAAGTGGTCCGGCCCGCACTACGCCGCCCTGGTCGCCGACCCGGCCGTCCTGGCCCCGCTGCTCCCGGTGAAGCTGATCCCGTCGTCCGACCGGACGCCGGACCGCTTCGAGTACGGGACGCTGAGCTTCGAGCTGCTGGCCGGCGTCACCGCCGCGGTCGACCATCTGGCCGGCCTGGCCGGCGCCACCGGTGATCGCCGCACCCGGCTCCTGGCGAGCATGGCGGCGGCCACCGAGCACGAGAACCGCCTGGTCGAGCGGCTGCTGACCGGCCTGAAGGCGGTCGACGGGCTGACCCTGTGCCCGGCCGGCGCCGACCGCTGCCCGACGGTGTCGTTCCGGATCGCCGGCCAGGCCCCGGCCGAGACCGCCCAAATGCTCGGCGAGCAGGGCATCTGCGTCTCGCACGGCGACTACTACGCGGTCGAGTACTTCGAGGCGGCCGGGCTGCGGGCGACCGGCGGCGCGGTGCGGGTGAGCATCTACCACTACAACACCGCCGACGAGATCGACCGGCTCCTGGGCGCGCTGTCGGCGAGTTAGGTTGGCGGAATGGAATACCGCACGCTTGGGCGCAGTGGATGCGCCGTCTCCAGCCTCTGTCTCGGCACGATGACCTTCGGCAACGAATCCGACGAGAAGGTGGCGCACGCTCAGCTCGACCTGTTCGTCGAGGCCGGCGGCACGTTCGTGGACACCGCCGACGTCTACTCGGCCGGCGAGTCCGAGCGGATCATCGGGCGCTGGCTGGCGTCGCGGCCAGCCGAGGTCACCGAGACGATCGTGCTCGCCACCAAGGGGCGTTTCCCGATGGCGGCCGACCCCAACGGCGCCGGGCTGTCGGCCCGGCACCTCACCCGGGCGCTCGACGCGTCGCTGACCCGGCTCGGCGTCGACGCCGTCGATCTCTACCAGGCGCACTCGTGGGACCCGGTGACGCCGCTGGAGGAGACGCTGCGGACGCTGGACGGGTTCGTACGGGCCGGCAAGATCCGCTACTACGGGTTCTCCAACTTCACCGGCTGGCAGCTCACCAAGGCGGTGCTGCTGGCGCAGTCGCTCGGGCTGGCCGGCCCGATCAGCCTGCAGCCGCAGTACAGCCTGCTGGTCCGCGAGATCGAGTTCGAGATCGTGCCGGCCGCGCTCGACGCCGGGCTGGGCCTGCTGCCGTGGAGCCCGCTCGGCGGCGGCTGGCTGACCGGCAAGTACCGGCGCGACCAGCGGCCGACCGGCGCCACCCGGCTCGGCGACGACCCGGGGCGGGGCATGGAGGCGTGGGACCGGCGCGGCACCGCCCGCACCTGGGACGTGATCGAGGCGGTGCAGCGGGTCGCCGAGGCGCGCGGCGTGTCGATGGCCGAGGTGGCCCTCGCCTGGGTGACCGACCGGCCCGCGGTGACCTCGACGATCCTCGGCGCCCGCACGGTCGACCAGCTGGAGGCCAACCTCAAGGCGGCCGGGCTGCACCTGACCGCGGAGGAGACGGCCGCGCTGGACGACGCGAGCGACCTGGCCGCGGCCGACTACCCGTACGGTCCGCTCGGCTTGGACCAGCGCAGCCGCACTCTCTAGTCGGGCAGGAGCTCGATGTAACCGTCGCTGCCGTGCACCCGGATCCGCTGCCCGTCGGCGATCAGCCGGGTCGCGTCGGGCACGCCGACCACGGCCGGCAGGCCGTACTCGCGGGCGATCACCGCGCCGTGCGTCATCAGGCCACCCACCTCGGTGACCAGGCCGGTGATCGCCACGAACAGCGGTGACCAGCTCGGGTCGGTGTAGGCGGTGACCAGGATGTCGCCCGCTTCGAGGTCGGCCTGCGCCATGTCGAGGATGACGCGGGCCCGGCCCTCGACGGTGCCGGCCGAGACCGCCAGGCCGACCAGGGCGCCGGCCGGGGCGTCGTCGCGCCGGTAGGACCCCTCGACGGTTTCACCCTCGGACGTGAGCACCCGGGGCGTTTTCAACGCCCGGTCCGCCTCGAACCCCGCTTTGCGCTGCTCGATCAACGCTTCGTCGGCCTTTCCGGAGCGTACGACCTCGGAAAGCTCGTGAAATTTGAGGTAGAAGATGTCCTCGCGGTCGGTGAGCACGCCGGTCTGCACGAGTCGGTCGGCCTCGGCCAGCAGGGCCTGCTTGTAGACGAAGTAGCGGCAGATGATGTTGTATTTCGGGTACTCCCGGTAGCCGATGAAGGCGCGGAGCCGGTCGATCACCCGTACCGTCTCGTCCGCTTTTGATTCCCCGTCCGGAAGGGCCCGCAAGCGTTCCAGGATGTCCCGGCGCTTGTCCTCCGCCTCCCGCCGGCCCTGCTCGAAGCGCCGCGCCCCGGCCCCCGGCTCGAAGAGTTCGATGTTGTCGAGGATCAGCGGCACGAGCGTGCCCGGTTGCTCGCTCCAGCGCGGCCGGGTGATGTCGATCTCGGCGGCGCACCGCATCCCGTACTTGTCGAGGTAGCCCTCGACGGCCGCGCGCGGCTCGGGCGGGAGCTCCGCCAGGGAGCCGCCATCCTGCAGAAACGCCACCGCTTCGGGGTACGGGCGGATCGCGTCGGCGACGTCGAGAAGCGCCAGGCCCATCTCCGAGGTGATGTTGCCGGGGGCGGACAGGCTGAGCGTGTCGGACGCGTTCTTCTCGCCCAGCCACTCCTGCAAGTGGTCGTTGAGCCACCAGGTGGCGCCCATCCCGGCCATGATCGCCTGCATGCTCTCCGGATCGCCGAGGACCCGTTTGTGCTCCTGGAACGACTCCAGCAGGAAGTCGAACAGCGCCGGCCCGGTCTTCGCCGCGATGTCCCGCCGCAGGGTGGCGGTGGATTCCTGACTGCGTTCGATCAGCACGGGCACGATCGCCGGATCGGCCTCGACCGGGGCTTTACCACCGTGCGACGGCGGCACCACGGCGCCGGCATCCGCGACCTCCGGGATGAAGCCGCGGTCGAGGACGGTCCGGAGTGCGTCCGCGGTCAGCGGGTCGGACCGGGCCGACATGGCCAGGAAACTGGCCCGGGCGGTCGCCCCGGTCAGCATCCGGGTGCCGTCGACGAACAGCCGGCCGCCGGCCTCGAGCATCGGCGCCATCGCGGTCAGCTGCCACATGGAGAGGCCCAGCGGTTTCATCGCGTCGGTCATCATCTGCTGGTGGCCGACCGACAGGTAGACGTGGTTCGCGTCGTCGGTCACCGCCGGGACCGGGAACAGCGTGGTGATCGGCCGGCTCTGCACGATCGCGAAGTCGTCGCCGGTCCGGCACCACTCGATGTCCTGCGGCCGGCCGAAGTGCGCCTCGATCCGCCGCCCGAGCTCCACGAGCCGGATGACCTGCGCATCGGTCAGTGCCGGCTGGTCCCCGTCGATCGCCACCACCTGCGTCCCGCCGCCCGGCACGGCCTGCACGGCGCGCTGCTTGGCGGCGATGGTCCGCTCGGTGATGGCGTCGTCGCGCACCTTGAAGACGTCCGGGTCGACCAGGCCGCCGACCAGTGCCTCGCCGAGACCGAACCCGGCGTCCACGGTGGCCACCTTCCGATTGCCGGAGACCGGGTCGGCGGTGAAGAGGATGCCGGCCGCCTCCGCGAAGACCATCTCCTGGACGACGACGGCCATGTGGACGGTCCGGTGATCGATGCCATGGCGCAGCCGGTAGGTCACCGCCCGCTCGGTGAAAAGCGACGCCCAGCACCGGCCGATGTGCGCCAGGACCGCGGCCGTCCCGACGACGTTGAGGTAGGTGTCCTGCTGGCCCGCGAACGACGCGGTAGGCATGTCTTCCGCGGTAGCACTGGACCGCACGGCGTAGGCCACCTCGGGGTCGACCGCCGCCGCCAGATCACTCGGGACGGCGACCTCCTCGATGGTTCGCCGGATCTCCGCGCTCAGGCCCGCGATGGCCACCCGGTCGGCCAGACCCAGCCGCGACAACCGGTCCAGTTGGTCGTCGATCGCCACCGTCCGCCGCCACGCCGCGGTGGTCACACAGAAGCCGGCCGGCACCCGGACACCGTCGATCCGGGTCAACTCCCCCAGGTGCGCGGCCTTGCCACCGACGGCCGCGACCTGCGTCGCATCAATCTCTCGAAGATCCATGACGTACGGCTCGAGCACAGCGATCCCCTCGACGTGTGGGCTTCGGTCGACGATTCTGGGGTATGACACCGGCCTTGCCGCAAGCCCCCACCTGCGTTATACCTTGGAGAGGGCAGGGGCCGCGCTCGACTACGAGATCTTGCGGCGGTAGGCGCCCGTCGCGACGACGTAGGCGACGACGAGGGTGCCGACACACCAGGCGAGAGCGATCCAGATGTCGTTGCCGACCGGCTGCTGCATGAACAGGTCGCGGATCGTGTTGACGATGGACGTCACCGGCTGGTGCTCGGCGAAAGCGCGCACCGGGCCGGGCATGGTGCCGGTGGGCACGAAGGCCGAACTGACGAACGGCAGCAGGATCAGCGGGTACGCGAAGGCGCTGGCGCCGTCGACGCTCTTCGCGGTGAGGCCGGGGATGACGGCCAGCCAGGTCAGCGCGAGGGTGAACAGCAGCAGGCTGCCGAGGACCGCGAGCCAGGCCAGCACCCCGGCGCCGGACCGGAAACCCATCACCAGGGCGACGCCGACGACGACCACGAGCGAGATCAGGTTGGCGACCAGCGAGGTCAGCACGTGCGCCCACAGCACCGCCGAGCGGGCGATCGGCATCGACTGGAAGCGTTCGAGGATGCCGCTCCGCAGATCGAGAAAAAGGCGATACGCGGTGTACGTGACACCCGAGGCGATCGTCATGATCAGAATGCCGGGCAGCAGATAGGCCACGTAGGAGTCGGACCCGGTGTCGATGGCGCCGCCGAACACATACACGAACAGCAGCATGAACGCGATCGGCATGATCGCAGTGGTGACGATGGTGTCCAGGCTGCGCGAGACGTGCCGCAGCGACCGGCCCAGCAGCGTGCCGGTGTCGCCGATGAAGTGCGCGGTCACTTCCCACCTCCGACGATGGCGAAGAAGACGTCCTCGAGGGTCGGCTGCTTCTCCACGTATTCGACCTTGGCCGGCGGAAGCAGCTTCTTGAGTTCGGCGAGGGTGCCGTTCACGATGATCCGGCCCTCGTGCAGGATCGCGATCCGGTCGGCGAGGTGCTCGGCCTCGTCAAGGTACTGCGTGGTGAGCAGCACCGTCGTGCCGCCCGCGGCGAGCTCCCTGATCGCGCGCCACACCTCGATGCGCGCCTCCGGATCCAGGCCGGTCGTCGGCTCGTCCAGGAAGATCACCGGCGGGCTGCCGATCAGGCTCATCGCGATGTCCAGGCGCCGGCGCATGCCACCCGAATAGTTCGACACCCGCCGCCCGCCCGCGTCGGTCAGCGCGAACCGTTCAAGCAGCTCATCGGCGATCCGGCCGGTGTCCTTGAGGTGCCGCAGCCGGGCGACCAGCACCAGGTTCTCCCGGCCGGTGAGGATCTCGTCGACGGCTGCGAACTGGCCGGTGAGGCTGATCGACTCGCGCACGTCCGGTGCGTGCGTGGCGACGTCGAACCCGTTGACGGTGGCCGTCCCGGCATCCGTCTTGAGCAGCGTGGACAGGATCCGGATGACGGTGGTCTTGCCCGCTCCGTTGGAGCCGAGCAGAGCGAAGATGCTGCCCCGTGCCACGTCGAAGTCGACGCCGCGCAGCACGTGCAGGTCCCGGTACGACTTCTCCAGACCGTGGACCTCGATCGCCGTTGCGACCATGTCGTTCCTCTCTCAGATGTCGAGGTCTTCGATGGGGGGCTGATCGGCGACGCGGACGACGTGCTCGTAGAGCTCGGCCGGCAGGATCGCCCGCAGCTCGTCGAGGGTCGCGGCGACGTGCAGGCTGGACTCGGCGGGCGTCCGCACCCACGTCTGGTTGGCGCTCCAGTCCCCCACCCAGGCGCGCCAGCCGGTGTTCCACTTCTCCGCGCCCGGGCTCACGTTCTGGTGTGCCTCGGAGCGCTCGATGTGGACGACGAACTTCTCGCTGGGCGATCGGTAGACGCTGAAGCTCTCCGTGCCCGAGTTGGCCGAGCGCTCCCACTGGCCCAGCAGCAGGCCGAGGAATCGCTGCTTACGGCCCAGGCCGGGCCCGACCCGTACGACGATCTCGTCGAAGCCCTGCCGCCGGCCCTCTTCAACCTCGACGAAGCGGCGCAGCGCCATGCTGATCGCCGCGGACAGCGTGCCCCCGGCGAGTTCCTGGGCCCGCTGGAACAGCGGCAGGTCCTCATCGGAGACGTAGATGGTTTTGTTCGGCATGCTTCCCCCTCGGCCTCAAGGTACGCACACCTATACGTATACGCAACCCTCAGCCGACGTGGACGTGGGGGCGGCTGCTGCGGTTCGGCTCGGCCTGGCGGATCATCTCGCGGGTCACCGGGGCCACCTCGCCCTGGCCGAAGATCAGGTAACGGGCGAAGTTCGCGACCGGGTTGCCCTCGGTCCACTCGAAGTAGATGTGCGGCCGCCGGTGGCTGGTGTCGCGGACCCAGAGCAGCAGCGCGGCGATCGCGCTCGGCACCGACGAGCTCTCCATCGACAGCACCCGGTAGCGGTGGTGCAGCACCTCGCCGCGGACGTGCAGCTCGGTCTCGAAGTCGGAGGCGTCGACCACGGTCACCTCGACGAAGATGACGTCCCGGTCGTCGGCCATGTCGTTGTCGGCGAGGATCTGGGCGATCTTCTCGCGGTACTCGCGGGCGTCGCGGCTGTCCGGTTCGTTGGCCACCAGGCGGATCTGCCGGCGGCCGCACTCGCGCAGAAAACCGGCCGCCACCTCGTCGGCGTCGATCGTGGTCACCCGCAGCTCGAACGCCCGGTAGATCCGGGACAGCAGCGACACGACGAGGATCGCGCCGATGAAACAGGCGGCGATCTTCACGCCGTCCGGGCGCTCCACCACGTTCGCGATGGTGGTGTAGACGAAGATCAGCGCGATGATCCCGAAGGCGATGGTGCGGCCGCGCTGGTGCCGCCGCCAGGCCGACAGGGTCACCGCGGTGGCCGCCGACGTGATCAGCACTAGCACCCCGGTCGCGTACGCCCCGCCCTGCGCGTCCACGCTCGCGTCGAAGACGACCGTGATCAGGAACGCGGTGCCGGTGAAGACCAGCACCATCGGCCGGACCGCCCGCGCCCACGACGGCGCCATGCCGAACTTGGGCAGGTAGCGCGGCACCAGGTTGAGCAGCCCGGCCATCGCCGAGGCACCGGCGAACCAGAGGATCGCGATGGTCGAGACGTCGTAGATCGTGCCGAAGACGCTGCCCAGGTTCTCGTGCGCCAGGTAGGCCAGGGCGCGCCCGTTGGCCTCGCCGCCGGCCTGGAACGCGTCCTGCGGGATCAGCACGGTGGTCACCACGCTGCTGCTGATCAGGAACACACTCATGATCCCGGCCGACGCGGTGAGCAGCTGCTTGGCGCCGTGGATACGGGCCGGCAGGTTGCCCTTGATGTGCGGCATGACGGCGACACCGGTCTCGAAGCCGGACAGGCCGAGCGCCAGCTTGGGGAAGACGAGCAGGGCGATGCCGACCATCATCACCGGGTTGCCGTGCTGGGTGGTGAGCGCCTCGGTCCAGTCGCCGACGGCGTGCGGGTGGGTCAGCACCCGCCACAGCCCGTCGCCCACGACGATGACGTTGAGGAAGAGGTAGACGCCGACCAGCCCGACCGCGATGCCGATCGCCTCGGTGAAGCCCTTGAGGAAGACCGCCCCGAGCAGCGCGATCAGCACCAGCGTGATCAGCACCTGGTGGCCTCGGAGACCGGCGGGCAGGAACGGGTTCTCGTCGATGTGCGCGGTCGCGTCGGCGGCGGACAGCGTGATCGTGATGATGAAGTCGGTGGCCGCGAACCCGAGCAGCACCAGAACGAACAGCTTGCCCTTCCAGAACGAGAGCAGTTTGACCAGCATCGCGATCGAGCCCTCGCCGTTCGGGCTCTCCGCGGCCACCCGCCGGTAGACCGGCAGCGCGCCGAAAACGGTCACCAGGACCAGCACGAGGGTGGCGATCGGGGACAGCACCCCGGCCGCGAGGGCGGCGATGCCGGGCTGGTAGCCGAGCGTGGAGAAGTAGTCGACGCCGGTCAGGCACATGACCTTCCACCAGGAGTGCGGCTTCTCCTCGTGGGGTTGCGCGTGCGGGCCCTGGTGCCGCTGGGACCGGTCGGTCAGGCCCTTCAGCAGCCAGTCACGCACCTTTGCCGGCGCATGATCGGTTTCCGTAACGGCCATCGGGCCCTCCCACGTCGGTTACGCACACAAGTCCCGATCGTGGGGCCGCGCTCCGTCGCGGAAAGTCTGACACCGGAGACCGTCCGCCTCCGCACGTGCGGCGTTAACAAGCCGTCAAAATCCGCGCGTCCGCAGCACGCCGTGGGGTAAAAGGTGCAGGCGGGTAACGCGGTGCCGGGCCGCCCGGAGCCATCCCCGGCTTCCGCCGAGCAGGGCCGCCAAGCCGATGACCGGCGTGTACCGCCAGGGCGCCGGATCACCGCTGAGCTGGCCGAACCGGTGCGCGAGAAAACCGACGAAGATCAGTGCCGCCAGCGCCGCGACAGCGGCCCGGGCGCGCCAGTCGGTCAGCACCGCCGCCACCAGCCCGGCGGCGACCGCCATGGTCAGGACCCGGGCGGCCGGCTCGGCCCAGCCGAACGCCGCCGCGGCGATGAACGCCGCCGCGATGACCGCGGCCGCACCGGCCGCGAACTCGAACGCCGCTGTCGAATCCCGTTCCTCGTCCACGACCCCATCGCAGCCCGCCGGCGCGCGGCTGACCAGGGGCGTTGACACTTCTGGTACGCCCGGCGCGCGGACGTTGACAACCTGTTAACGGCGGCATATCGCCGGCGTCAACATCGTCGGGCCCGGCGTGAACATCGCGTCACCGCCCTTCCGTGCGCGTTGATCGGCGCGCACGGTCGGGGCATGACGCTCACCGAGTTACTGCCCTCCCTGCGTACATCCCTGCGGCCCGCCCTCGATCCCACCGTGTGGCCGGTCACCGCGCGCTGGGCGCCGCAGGACGATCTGCTGGTCGGCGGGGTCCGGATGACCACCCTGGTGGGGCGGTACGGCAGCCCGGTGCACGTGCTCGACGAGGCCGACGTGCGCTCCCGCTGCGCCGAGTACGTGGCCGCGTTCGGCGCGGACGCGGTCTCCTACAGCGCCAAGGCCGGGCTCACCCCGGACACCGGGCGGTGGATCGCGAGTGAAGGTCTCGGCGGCTATGTCACCTCGGCGGCCGAGCTGAAGAGCGCGCTGCTGGCCGGCATTCCGCCCGCGCGCCTGGTGCTGTGCGGCCGGTCGAAGTCGGTCGTCGACCTGGAGGCAGCCTTCGCCTGCGGCGCCGCGATCGTGGTCGGCTCGATCGGCGAGGTCGCATCGGTGGCGGCGCGGGCACCGATCGGGCAGCGTGTGCTGCTGCGGGTGCTGCCGTCGGCCGGCCGGGGCCGCTGCCGGTACGGCGTGCCGCTCGGCACGACGATCGCCCTCGCCGCTGTCGGTGCGGTGCTGGCGAGCCCGAGCCTGGTGCCGGCCGGGCTGGACTGTTCGATCGGCCACCAGCTGAGCCGCTTCCAGGCGTTCGAGTCGTGCCTGCGCGAGACGATGGCCTTCGCCGCGGTGATCCGGGCCCGGCTGGGGGTGACCGTGCCGGCGCTGAACCTCGGCGGCGGCCACGCGGTCCCCTACGCCGACGGCGACGACGAGTTCGCGGTGTCCGCCTTCGCCGCCCGGATCCGGGGCATGCTGCGCCTGTCCGCGGAACGTTTCGGCATCCCCGAACCGCGGCTGACGGTCTCACCGGGCCGGGCGATCGTCGCCCGGGCGGGCCTGACCCTGCACCGGATCGGCGCGCTCGCCGACGTGGACGGCCGGCGCACCGTCGTGCTGGACGGCAGCGTGCCCGACTGCCTGACCGCCGAGAAGTGCGCGGGCCGGCACACCGCCTACCTGATCGGCCGAGAGACGCCGGCGCCGCTGCAGCCGGTGACGATGGTCGGCGGCGCGGACGACGAGCAGCAGTCGCCGGTCGCCGCCGTACAACTGCCGGCCGACGTCGTGGTCGGCGACCTGGTCGCGGTGGCCGGCACCGGCGCCTACCACCACCGCCGGGAGACATTCGTCGGCCGCCCGGCGGTCCTCGGCGTCGCCGCCGGCACCGTCCGCACCCTGGTGCGCCGCGAGACGCTGCAGGATCTGCTGCGCCGCACCGCGTAAAGCCAGCCGGCACGTTTGAACGCGTGGTGCAGCGCCGCGCACCGCGAGCAACCCGTGGCGGGCCCGGAACAGGTCGGTGAGGAAGGCTTCCGGGTCCTCCACGGTGCCGCCGGTGACCTGCTGCTCCAGCCGCCAGACGTCGGCGGTCGCCTGCTCGACGTACTCCTCCTGGTTGCGGAGGAGCGCGGCGACGATGGAGTGGGAGAGGGCGAAGGAGCTGTCCGGCCTCAGCCGGCCCTTCTCGATGCGTCGAGCGCCGCCCGGGTCTCCCGCAGCGGCGCCGCGGCGGACACCGCGGGGACCAGGTGGATGTCCATGGCGGCCGGCATACGCGGCGGGTCGCGCCGATGGCGAGAGCGTTGACGCCTCTTCAACGCGGCTGTGCGGTGAGGCTCATCTGCCGCAGGACCATGTGGGTGTCCGCGTCCTGGGCGCCGCCGAGCAGCCGCAGGTCGGCGACGGCCCGGTGCAGCTCGCGCATGCTGGGCGCGGACAGCAGCACCACGGCGTCGATGTCGGCGGCGATCCACCAGGCCGACGTCACGAAAGGCTGGGCGCGCAGGTGTTCGAGCAGGTGACTGCCCGCAATGGTGGTCTTGAGCCGGACGCAGACGATCGCCTCGTGCCGGACGTCGTTGGACATCGTCATGACTGTAGATATACGCCCGGCCGGCGGCCGTCCGCCCGGCTGTTAACGCCTTTGGTGCGGCCCCGGCCTGCTTGTTGATGGCCCGCTGTCAGCGCCGGCGTCAAAAGCGCGTCAACAAGCGTCCGGGCGGCGTAGTCAACGCGTCAACGCCGATGACAAGGGATATCGCGGCGCGCTGTGCTTCATCCCGCAAGCATTGCCACCCCTCGTCAAGGAGTCCTTCCGTGGCTGATCTCGTGTTCGTCCTACTCACGGTGGTGCTGTTCGCAGCGCTCACCGTGCTGATCCGGGCGGTCGAACGCTGGTGAGCGCCGTCAACGTCATCGGCCTGATCGTCGCCGTCCTGCTGGCCGCCTTCATGGTGGCGGCCCTGTTGTTCCCGGAGAAGTTCTGATGGCCGGCTGGCTGTTCGTGATTTCGCTGGTGGTCGCCCTCGTGGCGGTCTACCGGCCGTTCGGCGACTACATGTACCGCGTGGTCAGCGGTACCAGGGACGCCCGCGTCGAGCGGGGCATCTACCGCCTCGTCGGGGTCGACTCGAAGGCGCAGCAGACCTGGGGCGTCTACGCCCGCAGCGTGCTCGCGTTCTCCGCGGTCTCCATCCTCTTCCTCTACCTCTTCCTGCGCGTGCAGAACAGGCTCTGGCTCTCGCTGGGCATGCCGCAGATGAACACGCACGTCTCGTGGAACACCGCGGTCAGTTTCGTCACCAACACCAACTGGCAGGCGTACGCGGGTGAGTCCGCGCTCGGCCACCTGGTGCAGATGGCCGGCCTGGCGGTGCAGAACTTCGCGTCGGCGAGCGTCGGCATCGCGGTCGCGGTCGCGCTGATCCGCGGCTTCGCGGCCCGCAGCAACGGGCAGCTCGGCAACTTCTGGGTCGACCTGACCCGGGTCACGCTGCGCATCCTGCTGCCGATCTGCGTCGTGGCCACGCTCGTCTTCATGATCGCCGGGATGGTGCAGAACCTGTCCGGCGGCACCGACGTGACCACGCTGACCGGCGCGGCCCAGCACATCACCGGCGGCCCGGTCGCCTCGCAAGAGGCAATCAAGGAGTTGGGTACGAACGGTGGCGGCTTCTACAACGTCAACGCGGCGCACCCGTTCGAGAACCCGACGACCTGGACGAACTGGCTGGAGATCTTCCTGCTCCTCCTGATCCCGTTCAGCCTGCCCCGGGTGTTCGGCCGGATGGTCGGCCAGAACCGGCAGGGCTACGCGATCGTCGCCGTGATGGCGGTGCTGGCCATCGCCAGCATCGCGCTGACCGTCGGCTTCGAGGTGCACGGCGGCGGCACGGTGCCGCAGGCGGTCGGCTCGGCGATGGAGGGCAAGGAGGTCCGGTTCGGCATCCCCAACTCGGCCACCTACGCCGCGGCCACGACGCTGACCTCGACCGGCGCGGTGGACTCGTTCCACGACTCGTACACCCCGTTCGGCGGGATGATGCCGATCGTCAACATGATGCTCGGCGAGGTCGCCCCCGGTGGCACCGGCTCCGGCCTGTACGGCCTGCTCATCCTGGCGACGATCACGGTCTTCGTGGCCGGCCTGATGGTCGGGCGTACCCCGGAGTACCTGGGCAAGAAGATCGGCGCCCGGGAGATGAAGCTCGCCTCGCTGTACTTCCTGGTCACCCCGGCGCTGGTGCTGATCGGCACGGCGGCGGCGTTCGCCACCGGCAACAACGCAACCGCGCTCAACGTCGGGCCGCACGGCCTCTCCGAGGTGCTCTACGCCTTCACCAGCGCCGCCAACAACAACGGTTCGGCCTTCGGTGGCATCACGGTCAACACGCCCTGGTGGGACACCGCGCTGGGGCTGGCCATGCTGCTCGGCCGATTCCTGCCGCTGGTCCTGGTATTGGCGCTGGCCGGCTCGCTGGCCCGGCAGAAGGCGACCCCGGAGTCCGAGGGCACGCTGCCCACCCACCAGCCGCTGTTCGTCGGCATGGTCGTCGGCGTCACCGTCGTACTCGTCGCCCTGACCTTCCTCCCCGCTCTCGCTCTCGGTCCCATCGCAGAAGGCCTGTCATGACATTGCTCGCCGAAAAACCTCCAACCCAAAAGGCCAAGCCCGCTTCGGTACGCGGTGGGCTGCTCGATCCCCAGCAGTTGTGGCGGTCGCTGCCGGACGCGGTACGCAAGCTGGACCCGCGCACCCTGTGGCACAACCCGGTGATGCTCATCGTCGAGGTCGGCGCGGTCTTCACCACCGTCCTGTCGATCACCGACCCAAGCGTGCTGGCCTGGACGATCACCGTCTGGCTGTGGCTCACGGTCGTCTTCGCCAACCTGGCCGAGGCGGTCGCCGAAGGGCGCGGCAAGGCCCAGGCGTCCGCGCTGCGTGCGGCCAAGCAGGACACGATGGCGCAGCTGCGCGACGGCGGCCTCATCCCGGCGACCGAGCTCAAGCAGGGCGACGTCGTGGTGGTCGTGGCCGGCGAGATCATCCCCGGGGACGGCGACGTCATCGAGGGCATCGCCAGCGTCGACGAGTCGGCCATCACCGGCGAGTCGGCCCCGGTGATCCGCGAGTCCGGCGGCGACCGCTCGGCCGTCACCGGCGGCACCAAGGTGCTCTCCGACCGGATCGTCGTCAAGATCACCCAGAAGCCGGGCGAGAGCTTCGTCGACCGGATGATCGCCCTGGTCGAGGGGGCCAACCGGCAGAAGACGCCGAACGAGATCGCGCTGAACATCCTGCTGGCCGCGCTCACCCTGGTCTTCCTGCTGTCGGTGGTCACTCTGCAGCCGCTCGCCATCTTCTCGAAGGCGTGGCAGGCGGCGGCGCCGGACACCGCGGCGATCGACGCGCACGGCGTCACCGGCATCGTGCTGGTCTCGCTGATCGTCTGCCTGATCCCGACCACGATCGGCGCGCTGCTGTCGGCGATCGGCATCGCCGGCATGGACCGGCTGGTCCAGCGCAACGTGCTCGCCATGTCCGGGCGCGCGGTCGAGGCGGCGGGTGACGTCAACACGCTGCTGCTCGACAAGACCGGCACGATCACCCTGGGCAATCGTCAAGCTGCCGAGTTCGTACCCGTCAACGGGGTTGATCCTCGGGAACTTGCGGTCGCCGCCCAGTTGTCCAGCCTGGCCGACGAGACGCCCGAGGGCCGGTCGATCGTGGTGCTGGCCAAGAACGAGTTCGGCCTGCGCGAGCAGGAGCCGGGCTTCATGACCGGCGCGACGTTCGTGCCGTTCACCGCGCAGACCCGGATGAGCGGCGTCGACCTCGGCGACCGGCAGATCCGCAAGGGAGCCGCGGCGGCCGTGATGCGCTGGGCGAAGAGCTCATCCGAGGAGGTCGGCGAGATCGTCGACGGGATCAGCGCCTCCGGCGGCACCCCCCTCGTAGTGGCCGAGAACGATCGGGTGCTCGGCGTCATCCACCTCAAGGATGTGGTCAAGGAGGGCATGCGAGCCCGGTTCGACGAGATGCGCAAGATGGGCATCCGGACCGTGATGATCACCGGGGACAACCCGCGCACCGCCAAGGCGATCGCCGACGAGGCCGGGGTCGACGACTTCCTGGCCGAGGCCACGCCGGAGGACAAGCTCGCCTACATCCGCAAGGAGCAGGAGGGCGGGCGGCTGGTCGCGATGACCGGGGACGGCACCAACGACGCGCCGGCCCTCGCCCAAGCCGACGTCGGGGTCGCGATGAACACCGGCACGTCGGCCGCGAAGGAGGCCGGCAACATGGTCGACCTCGACTCCGACCCGACCAAGCTGATCGAGATCGTCGAGATCGGCAAGCAGCTGCTCATCACCCGCGGCGCGCTGACCACGTTCTCGATCACCAACGACATCGCCAAGTACTTCGCCATCATCCCGGCGATGTTCGCGGCGGTGTACCCGGGCCTCGACACGCTGAACGTGATGCGGCTGCACTCGCCGGGCTCGGCGATCCTGTCCGCGGTCATCTTCAACGCGCTGGTCATCGTGGCGCTGATCCCGCTCGCGCTGCGCGGGGTGCGCTACACGCCGTCGAGCGCGAGCGCGCTGCTGCGCCGCAACCTGTGGATCTACGGCCTGGGCGGCGTCATCGCGCCGTTCCTCGGCATCAAGCTCATCGACCTTCTCGTCCAGTTCATCCCGGGGATCTGAGGACATGCGTCTTCCCAACTGGCTCTCCCAGCACCTTGCGGCGCTTCGCGCGCTGCTGGTCTTCACCGTCCTGCTCGGACTCGCGTACCCGCTGGCGTTCGTCGCTCTCGGCCGTCTGCCAGGCCTGTCGGACAAGGCGGGCGGGTCGCTCGTGGCCAACGGCAGTGTCCTGATCGGCCAGTCCTTCACCGACGCCGACGGCAACCCGGTCGCCAAGTACTTCCAGAGCCGGCCCTCGGCCGCCGGCGACGGCTACGACCCCACCGCCACCTCGGCCAGCAACCTCGGCCCGAATGACGTGGTCGACACCGCCGATCGGAAGAGCCTGCTCACCCAGGTCTGTGCGCGGAGCCTGGCGGTCGGCAAGCTGGAGGGCGTGGACGGCAGCCGGCCCTTCTGCACCGCCGACGGCGTCGGCGCGGTCCTCGCGGTCTTCCACCGCGACGGCCTCACCGGCCCGGTCACCCGGGTCGTGTCGGTCAACCAGACCGGCACCCCGTTCCTGGCCACCTACCAGGGTGTCACCGTTGAACCGGCGAAGAACGGGGAGGACTATCAGGCCCTCGGCGGCGTGATCACCCCGATCCGGGGCGACGCCCCGGCCGACCCGGTGGTGCCGGCCGACGCGGTCACGGCCAGTGCCAGCGGCCTCGACCCGGACATCAGCCCCGCGTACGCCGCCCTGCAGGTGCCCCGGATCGCCCGGGAGCGGGGCATGACCGAGGCCGCGGTCCGGGCCCTGGTCAAGGACAACACGGATGACCGCGCGCTCGGCTTCCTCGGCGAGCCCGGCGTCAACGTGCTCGAGCTCAACCGCGCGCTCGACCAGCAGAAATAAGCAGAGAGGCGGCGCCGAGATGACACGTGGAGAGCTGCGGATCTACCTGGGCGCCGCCCCGGGCGTCGGAAAGACGTACAGCATGCTGGAGGAGGCGCACCGGCGCGCCGAGCGCGGCACCGACGTGGTTGTCGCCTTCGTCGAGACGCACGGCCGCCGGCACACCCAGGCCATGCTCGGCGACCTGGAGACGGTACCGCGGCGGACGGTGACCTACCGGGGCGCCGAGTTCACCGAGATGGACCTCGACGCCGTGCTGGCCCGCGCGCCCGAGCTCGCGGTGGTCGACGAGCTCGCGCACACCAACGTCCCCGGCTCGGCGCACGCCAAGCGCTGGCAGGACGTCGCGGACCTGCTCGCCGCCGGGATCGACGTGCTGACCACGGTCAACGTCCAGCACCTCGAATCGCTCAACGACGTGGTCGCCCAGATCACCGGCGTCGAGCAGCGCGAAACCGTGCCGGACTCGGCGGTCCGCGCGGCCGAACAGGTCGAACTGGTCGACATGACCCCGGAGGCGCTGCGCCGCCGGATGGCGCACGGCAACATCTACCGGCCCGAGAAGATCGACGCGGCGCTCGGCAACTACTTCCGCACCGGCAACCTGACCGCGCTGCGCGAGCTGGCCCTGCTCTGGCTGGCCGACAAGGTCGAGGACCAGCTCGACAAGTACCGGGCCGACCACAGGATCAGCGCGACCTGGGAGACCCGGGAACGGGTCGTGGTGGCGCTCACCGGCGGGCCGGAGGGCGACACGCTGATCCGCCGCGCCGCGCGGATCGCCGCCCGGGACAAAGGTGCCGACCTGATGGCCGTCCACGTCACCCGCAACGACGGCCTGGCCGGCGCCGACCCGGCCATCCTGGCCCGGCACCGCCTTCTCGTGGAGAGCCTCGGCGGCACCTACCACCAGGTCGTCGGGGCCGACGTGCCGCGGGCGCTGCTCGACTTCGCCAGTGCCGTCAACGCCACCCAGATCGTGCTGGGCGCGTCCAGCCGCGGCAAGCTCGCGCAGCTCTTCTCAGCCGGGGTCGGCGTCACCACGACCGCGCTGTCCGGCTCGATCGACGTCCACCTGGTGACCCACGAACGCGCCGCCCAGGGCCGCCGGGCCCGCCGCCTGCCGGCCGCGCTGTCCCGGGGCCGGCGGATCGCCGGCTTCGGTGCGACCGTGCTCGGGCTCCCGGCCCTGACCGGCCTGCTGCACGCCGGGCCGTCGCTGTCGCTCACCAACGACATCCTGCTGTTCCTCGCCGCCGTCGTCGGGGTGTCGCTGATCGGCGGGCTGTGGCCGGCGCTGCTCGCGGCGATCGCCGGGTCGCTGCTGCTCAACTACTTCTTCACCCCGCCGATCGGCCGGTTCACCATCGCCGAGGGCGACAATCTGCTCGCCCTGGCGATCTTCGTGGTGGTCGCGCTCGCGGTCAGCTGGGTCGTCGACACCGCCGCCCGCAAGACCCGGCAGGCCGCCCAGGCCGGCGCCGACGCGCAGATCCTGGCCACCGTCGCCGGTGGGGTGCTGCGCGGCGAGCGACCGCTGATGGCACTGCTGGAACGCCTGCGCGAGACGTTCACCCTCGACTCGGTGACGCTGCTCGACGCCGGCACCGTCGTCGCCGGGGTGGGCGATCCGTGCACGGCCGCCCGGGACGCCGACGTCGAGGTCAAGGTCGACGACACGATGACCATGCTGCTGTGCGGCCACCCCCTGGAAGCCTCCGACCGGCGCATCGTCGAGGCGTTCGCTGCCCAGGCCACCCTGGCGCTGCGCCAGGAACGGCTCGCCGCGGAGGCGGCCGCGGCCAAACCGCTGGCCGAGGCCGACCGGATGCGCACCGCCCTGCTCGCGGCGGTCAGCCACGACCTGCGGACCCCACTCGCCTCGGCCAAGGCGGCGGTGGCCGGCCTGCGCAGCGACGAGGTGGACTTCGACGAGGACGACCGCCGGGAGCTGCTCGCCACCGCCGACGAATCGCTCGACCGGCTCGTCCGGCTGGTCACCAACCTGCTCGACATGAGCCGCCTGCAGGCCGGGGCGCTCGGCGTGCACGCCGTCGACCTCGGCGCCGAGGACATCGTCCCGCTCGCCCTCGACAATTTCGGACCGGACGGCCGCAAGGTGGCCGTGCACATCCCCGACGACCTGCCGCCGGTGCACGCCGACCCGGGCCTGCTCGAACAGATCCTGGTCAACCTGGTCGCCAACGCGCTGCGCTACAGCCCGGCCGATCAACCGCCGGTGGTCACCGCCAGCACCCTCGGCGACACCATCGAGCTGCGGGTCATCGACCACGGCGCCGGCATCCCCGAGGACCGCTGGGACGACGTGTTCCTGCCCTTCCAGCGCCTCGGCGACCGGGACAACGGCACCGGCGTCGGCCTGGGCCTGGCGCTGTCCCGCGGCCTCACCGAGGTCATGGGCGGCACCCTGATCCCCGATCACACCCCCGGAGGGGGCCTCACCATGGTCCTGACCCTGCCCACCGGACCGCACGCATGACCCGCATCCTCGTCGTCGACGACGAACCGCAGATCGTCCGGGCCCTGCGCATCAACCTGCGCGCCCGCAAGTACGACGTCGACACCGCCCCCGACGGCGCCTCCGCCCTGCACGCGGCCGCCCGGCAGCACCCCGACCTGGTGGTGCTGGACCTCGGCCTGCCGGACATGGACGGCACCGAGGTCATCCGCGGCCTGCGCGGCTGGACCGTGGTGCCGATAATCGTGCTCTCCGGCCGCGCCGACAGCCAGGACAAGGTCGACGCGCTCGACGCGGGAGCCGACGACTACATCACCAAGCCGTTCGGGGTCGACGAGCTCCTCGCCCGCGTCCGGGCCGTCACCCGGCGCGGCCAGACGGCCGGCGAGGCCGTCGCGACGATCACCATCGGTGAGAGCGTCATCGACCTGGGCAATCGCTCGATCATCCGGGACGGCACCGACGTCCGGCTCAGCCCGACCGAGTGGCGGCTCCTGGAGCACCTGCTGCGACACCCCGGCAAGCTGCACAGCCAGCGCGCCCTGTTGCACGACGTCTGGGGTCCGCAATATCTCACCGAGTCCAACTACCTGCGCCAATACATGGCCCGGCTGCGCCGCAAGCTCGAAATCGACCCGACCCACCCCCGGCACCTGCTCACCGAGCCGGGAATGGGCTACCGCTTCCGGCCGTGACGGCCGGGCGTCGCATGGCGGAACACCCCCGTCGGGGGCACGGGCGATCCGGCCCACCTCTACGATTGCCCTATGCAAAGTGCTTTCGAACGCTTCGGCGTGTGCTCCCCGGGTGTCAACGTCGCGGAGGTGCGGTGACCACCGGCCCGCAGGCGACCTTCGTCGTCGAGTACCCCTGTGACCAGTTCTGCCGCATCGAGGTGGAGCTGACCGGCGAGCGTGGCAACCTCACGCTGCAGCAGATGTGGGAAAAGGCCGACGGGGCGCACCGCCCGATCCACGAGCCGGAGGCGGCCGAGGCCGCCGAGCCGGCCGCCGATCAGGCTTCGGCGCAGCGCGCGCCGGAGAGCCTGTTCCGGTCCGCACCGGCCCCCGCCCGGAGCGACAACCGCCAGCGGCGGTAGACCCGCGGGTCAGAAGGTGACGACGATGCCGACGCCTTCCGGCCGCTTGATGTGGAAGGTCCGGTTGAACCAGCCACCGATCCGGGCCGAGAGGTAGCGGCTCTCCAGCAGACGGCGGGCGTTCTCGGTCTCGGACGGCGGCAGCAGAGCCGCGGTGCCCGGCACCGGCTGGGCACCCGGGCGGATCTTGCCGCGGATGTCGCAGGCGGTGACCTCGACGCGGGGGTTGTTCCGGATGCGCTTGACCTTCCAGGCGTCGGCCAGCGAGACCGTCGTCAGGGTGTTGCCCTCGGAGACCTGCCAGACCGGGGTGGACACCGCGGTGCCGTTCTTCCGGTAGGTGGTCAGGCTGATCTGCTTGCTGGCGGCGATTTCCGCGGGAACGCTCATGCTCCGAGCCTATTCCGGCCGGCTGTCTCGACGGCTACCGAATTGCACCCGACATTCGGTCACCTTCGGCGGCCGATTCCCGATCGTCGGGCCGTGCCAACAGTAGTTCTCCCCCGGGCCATCAGTGTGTCGATGGTGCTCGGTGCCGCCCTGTTCGTGTTCAGCGCCGGCTGGTTCCTGATCGGGCTCGGCCACGTCTGGGCGCATCCGGCGCTGGGCTGGGCGGCTCTGCCGATCATGGCGGCGCTGGCCGCCCGCGCCTGCCTGCGGGTCGCGCGGCGGGCCGACCTCAGCGCCGTCGGCCGCGCGTTCTGGCGGCGGATCGGGCTGGCCAGCGCGCTGCTCGGGGCCGGCGTGATCAGCAACGCGATCGACGCCAGCACCGGCCCGGACGCGCCGTCCCGCTACGTCAGCCCGCTCACCTCGGTGCTGCTGCTGGGGCTGCTGTTCTTCGCCTTCGGGGCGATGCTGCGGCTCACCTCCTGGCAGCGGACCCGGCCGGAGTGGATCCGGTTCGGGCTGGACGCAACGATCGTGCTGGTCACCGTGGGCCTGCTGGTCTGGCACTACTCGTTGCGCCACATGTGGATCATGGACCTCGGATCGCTCCTGCCGATGATCGGCGTCATCACGCTCGTACTCATCTCGGCGTTGGCCATGATCAAGCTGACCTTCGCCGGCTCCGGGCAACTCGACCGGCAATCGCTGATGATCATCACGACCGGCGTGGCGCTCGCGGCAGCCAGCGGCAGCCTGTCGCCGCACCTGCGGGACACGCCGCAGCTCTCCGGCACCATGCCCGCCGCCGCCCTGGTCTCGCTCGCCCTCCAACTCGCCGCGGAGCGGCAGCTCCGCGCGCCGGCCACCCCGCCGGACCGGCAGTCCGCGCGCCGCTTCACCGTGCTCCCCTACGCGTCCCTCGCCGCGGCCGGCCTCACCCTGATCGGCGCGGCCGCCCCCGTCGGGGGCGAGCTGCTGGCGCTGGCGATCGTCGCGGTGTTCCTGAGCGGGCTCGTCGCGTTCCGGCAGGTGTCGGCGCTGCGCGAGAACAGCCGGCTGCTCGGCACGGTCGACGGCAACATGCGGCAGATGCGCGACTACCAGGCGCAGCTCGACCACGAGGTGACCCACGACCCGCTGACCGGGATGCCGAACCGGACGATGTTCACCGAGCGGCTCGCCGCCGCCCTGGCCATCGGCGATCCGTTCCACATGGTCCTGCTGGACATCGACGACTTCAAGATGATCAACGACCGGCTCGGCCACAGCACCGGCGATCAGATGCTCCGCGCCATCGGAGACCGGCTGGCGGCCCTCATCGGCCCGGCCGACACCGCGGCCCGGCTCGGCGGCGACGAGTTCACCCTGCTGCTGACCGCGCGCACCGACGACGAGGCGGCCGTCCTGCTGGACCGGCTCCTCGACGTCGCCCGCCAGCCGCTGGTGGTCGGCCGCTACGAGATGACGCCGCAGGTCAGCGTGGGCGCGACCGTCTCGGAAGGCGTCGGCACCCCGGAGGAGTTGCTCCGCCGCGCCGACGTGGCGATGTATGCGGCCAAGAGCGTCGGCGGCGACCGCTGGGCCTGGTTCGATCCGATCATGGACCAGCTCGCCGCCGAGGACGCCACGCTCGGCGCGCACCTGACCCAGGCGATCGCCCGGGACGAGCTGTTCATGCTCTACCAGCCGATCGTCGAGCTGCCGGACGGCCGCTTCGCCGGGGTGGAGGCCCTGGTGCGCTGGCGGCACCCGGAACACGGGCTGATCTCGCCGGCCGTCTTCATCCCGCTGGCCGAGCGCAACGGCTACATCGTCGAGCTGGGCCGGTGGGTGCTGCAGCAGGTGGTCCGGCAGGCCGCGGCCTGGCAGCGAGAATACGGCGACCACGCGCCGGCCAAGGTGAGCGTCAACATCTCGGCCCGGCAGCTGCAGGAGCCCGGCTTCGCCGCGGAACTGGCCGCGCTGCTCGACCGCGAGGGCGTCGACGTCCGCGGCCTGGTGGCCGAGGTGACCGAGACCGCGGTGCTCGGCACCGGCGCGGCCCTGGACGCCGTGCGGGCCCTCAACGCCCTCGGCCTGCGGGTGGCGCTGGACGACTTCGGCACCGGCGCGTCCTCGCTGAGCCTGCTGGTGGACTGCCCGGTCCAGATCCTCAAGGTCGACAAGTCGTTCGTCGACGGGGTGACCTCGGCCAGCCCGCAGGCGGTGATCGTGGACAGCCTGATCGCGATCACCCAGGGTCTGCGGATCGAGGCGGTCGCCGAGGGCGTCGAGACCGCCGAGCAGGCGGAACGGCTGCACCGGGTCGGCTACAAGCTGGCCCAGGGCTTCCACTTCGCCCGGCCGCTGCCGGCCGAGGACATCGCGTTGATCCTCGCCGGTCAGCCGTCCGTCGTCGCGACGTAGACGGTGTTGGCCGAAGTGCCCCTGGTCAGCGGGTTGGCGAACGTCACCACCTCGGCGGTGGCCGTCGCGAAACAGTCGCTCAGGAGGGCCAGGAACGCCTCGTCCGGGGCGTCGTCGGACCACAGGCCGAACGCGCCGCCCGGGCGCAGCCGGTCGGCGAGCCGGCGCAGGCCGGTCGGCGTGTAGAGGTCGGCGTGGGCCGGGTTGAGCACGTTGACCGGGGAGTGGTCGATGTCGACGAGGATCGCGTCGTAGCGGCGGCCGGGGCCGGCCGGGTCGAAGCCGGTGCCGTCGCGCAGCAGCGCGAAGAAGTCGCCCTCCAGCAGCGTGGTGCGCGGGTCGGCGGTGATCTCGGCGGCGTGCGGGAGCAGCTCGCGGCGATGCCAGTCGATCACCGGGGCCAGCGCCTCGACCACGATCAGGGACCCGACCCGGTCGTCGGCGAGGGCGGCGCGGGCGGTGTAGCCGAGGCCCAGGCCGCCGACCACGACATCGAGCGCGCCGCCGGGCAGGACGGCCAGAGTGAGCCGGGAGAGTTCCTCCTCGGCCACCGTGAACAGGCTCGACATCAGATACTCGTCGCCCAGCTTGACCTCGTACACCTCAAGCCTGGTCGTCGGTTCGAGGCGGCGGCGCAGGCTGATCTCGCCGATCCGCGTGGGGACCCAGTCGAGCTCGGTGAAGTGGGCGGGCATCGGGGTCCTAGCTCGCGGTCTTGCCGGGGAAACGCTTGCCGAGGGTCTGGCGGTGGGGAGTGCTCGGCGCCGGGCGCGACTCACGGTGGCGGCGGGCGTCCTCAGCCACCTCCTCGTCGGGGTCGTCCTCCAGGGCCAGCCGGATGTGCGGCGGGGTGACGGCGGACGTCGCCATCGAGCGCCGGACATCCGCCGAGCGGTCGTCCAGCATGGGCAGCAGATCGGCATCGGCCAGCGGCAGCGCCCGCACCAGCGCGGCGCGGACGTCCGGAGAGGAGTCCTTGGCCAGGATACTGCGCTGCTCGGGCGTGGTCCGCTCGTTGATGGCCAGACCCTTGCGCACCCGCACCGTGCGGTCACGCAGGAGCGCCGCGATGATCTCCGGGTCGCCGGTGTGGCTGGCCAGCCGTTCGCGCACCTCGGGTGAGGCGTCCTCGAGGAGGACCGAGGCCAGTTCGGACTCGAGCTCCGGCATCTCCGCGAGCAGCCCGCGAAGCTCCTTGTCCGGCGCGGTCACCATCATCCGGCGCAGGTGGGTGTTGCAGGCCGGGTTGGCGGCGACCGCCCAGCGCACCCACCGATCGGGGTCCTGAACGAGGCGTTGCAGGTTTCCCGCCGAGGTCACCGGATTTTTCGCCACGGCTTGGCGGACCCCACGGTCCCGGTCGCGGGTCAGCAGCCGCAGCGCCTCGGCCGGCGCGTCCGGGTGGGCCGCGACCGCCGCCCGCACCCGGTCCGACGGGTCGGAGGCCAGCGTGTAGAGGTCGGCCCGATCGGTCGTGCGGTCCTGTGCAACGGAGACCCGCGCATCGATATCACCAGTCATGCGCCGATTTCCCATGGCCGGAATCCTCTCACGCTCCCCTCCCTTGACTTGCCCTGGTGGAGGGCCGACCATTCTGGGAGCGCTCCCATCGAATGACGTCAATGAGGTGGCACCCATGTCGCGAAGGCTTCGCACCGTCCTGCTCGCCGTCGCCCTCACCGTCGCCGCCGGGCTGCCCGGGGTCGCGGCGGCCCTTCCGGCCCAGGCCGCCGCGCCGGTGCGGATCATGGCGCTCGGTGACTCGATCACCGCCGGGCCCGGTTGCTGGCGGGCCAAGCTCTGGCATCAGCTGCAGGCCGGCGGCTACACCAACATCGACTTCGTGGGCACCCAGTCCGACGGCGGCGGGTGCAACCCGGGCTACTCCTACGACTTCGACCACGAGGGGCACGGCGGTTACTCGGCCACCGGGATCGCGGCCAACGACCAGCTGCCGCCGTGGCTGGCCGCGTCCACGCCGGACGTGGTGATGATGCACCTGGGCACCAACGACATGTGGGGCGGTTACATCCCGCTGCAGGACAAGCTGACGGCCTTCACCAAGCTGATCGGGCAGATGCGGGCGAACAACCCGAACATGAAGATCATCGTCGCGCAGATCATCCCGATGAGCGCGGCCGCCTGCGCGACCTGCCCGGCCGACGTGGCCGCCCTCGACCAGGCGATCCCGGCGTGGGCGGCCGGCCTGACGACGGCCCAGTCACCGATCACGGTGGCCGACCTGTGGACCGGCTACGACGCGGTCGCCGACAACGTCGACGGCACCCACCCGAACGACACCGGCTTCCAGAAGATGGCCAACGCCTGGTATCCGGCCGTGGTCAAGGTTCTGGGCGGAACCACACCGCCGACCACGACCCCCACCACCGTTCCGACCACCGCGCCGACCACCGCTCCCACCACCGCCCCGACCACCGCGCCGGCCGGCACCTGCACCGCGACCTACAAGATCGCCTCCCAGTGGGGTGACGGCTTCCAGGGCGAGGTGACCGTCCGGAACGGCTCGGCCGCTTCCTCCTCCGGGTGGACCGCGAACTTCGCCTTCCCCGACGGCCAGCAGCTCACCCAGGCCTGGAACGCCCAGGTCACGCAGTCGGGAACCGCGGTCACCGCCCGGAACGTGAGCTGGAACGGCACCCTCGCCGCCGGCGCCACGGCCACGTTCGGCTTCCTCGCATCCTGGACCGGCAAGAACACGGCCCCGGCGGTGACCTGCGCGCTTTCTTGAGCCGGGGAGCCGCCGGCCGGCGCGGTCGCTCAGGGTCTGCGCCAGGGGCGGAGTTTGTCCGGGTTGCGGATCGCCCAGATGTGCGTGATCCGGTCGCCGGCGACCTCGAACGCGAACACCGTCTCGGTCCGGCCGTCGTCCTCGATCACCAGGCCCGGTCGCCCGTTGACCGTGCGCTCCAGCACCGTCCGGGTCGGGCCGAGCCGGGCGATCGACAGGTAGAAGCGGGCGATCTCCTCGGCGCCCTCGATCGGCAACGGGTGGGCGACGGCCCGGCCGCCGCCGTCGGAGACCGCGGTCGCGGCCGGGTCGAGCAGGCCGATCAGGGCCTCGATGTCCTGCGCCTGCCAGGCCGCCCGGAACCGGCGAACGACGCTCGCCTGGCGGGCCGCGTCCGGGATCGCGGTGGCCCGGGTACCGGCGACCCGGCGGCGGGCCGAGGACGCCAGCTGACGGCAGGCCGCCGGACTGCGGCCGACGATCTCGGCCACCTCGGCGAACGGGTAGCGGAAGACGTCGTGCAGCACGAAGGCGACCCGCTCGGCCGGGGTCATCGACTCGAACACGACCAGCAGGGCCATCGTCACCGACTCGTCGAGGGTGATCCGGTCGGCCGGGTCCACGCCGGCGCTCCACTCGGCCGCGGCCGGCAGCGGCTCCGGGATCCACTCTCCGACGTACGCCTCGCGCCGGACGCGCGCCGAGCCGAGCAGGTTGAGGCAGAGACGCCCGGCCACCTTCGTCAGCCAGGCACCCGGCGACTCGATCGCCTCCCGCTCGGCGGGCGACATCGCGTACCACCGGGTGTAGGTCTCCTGGACCACATCCTCCGCGTCGGCCAGGGAGCCGAGCAGCCGGTAGCCGAGATTGAGCAGCTGCCGCCGCTCCCCCATGATCTTCTCGTCCGGCTGCACGGTCATCGACTCCCTCGTAGACGCACTCCTCAGTACGACAGATCAGGGCCGCGAAATGTGAGGCCTCACATTCGGCGGGGCTGTCTTGTCGGACCGGATGAAGACGAGCACAACCCTCACCGGACAGGAAACCCGCATGAACGACCTCCAGGAAATCGACTTCGCCGCACCGGCATCCGCCGAGCGGCTGGATCGGACGATCACGGCGTTGCGCGCGAACGGCTTCACCGCCGAGTTGCTCGACGACGCCGCCGCGGCCCGGGCCCGCATCGGGGAGCTGATCCCGGCCGGCTCGGGCGTGTTCACCGGCGCCAGCGAGACGCTCCGGCTCGCCGGCATCGCCGGCGACATCGAGACGGGCGACCGCTACCGGGCCATCCGTCCGCAGGTGCTGACGATGGACCGCGCCACCGAGTCCGACGAGATCCGCCGCCTGGTCGCCGTCCCCGACGTCTTCGTCGCCGGCACCGCGGCCGTCACCGAGACCGGTTCGGTGGTCATCGCCTCGGCCACTGGCAGCCAGCTGCCCGCCGCCGCCGGTGGCGCCGCCCGGACGATCTGGGTGGTCGGCGCCCAGAAGGTGGTGCCCGACCTGTCCACCGCCCTGCGCCGGGTCGAGGAGCACGCCCTCCCGCTGGAGTCCGCCCGGGCCCGGGACGCCTACGGCCGGCCGAGCGCGGTCAACCGCCTGCTGATCCTCAACGCCGAGCCCCAGCCCGGCCGAAACACCGTCCTGCTGCTACGCGAGGCCATCGGATACTGACGCCGGCACAGCTCAGCGCCGCCGCTCGGCATTGCCGCCTGATCGATGGCCCAGCAATCCCTTCAGCGATCGATGTCCTGTTTGACCGTCCTGCAGGGCGTCGGTACGCTACGCCGGATCATGAGCATGCCCCTGCGTTCCGGCGATCCCGTCCGTCTCGGGCGGTATGAACTCCTCGGCCGGCTCGGCCAGGGTGGCATGGGCACCGTCTTTCTCGGGCGTGCCGAGGACGGCGCGCTGGTCGCGATCAAGATGGTCCGGCCGGAGTATGCCGACGACCGGGAGTTTCGCGGCCGGTTCCGCAGCGAGGTCACCCGCGCCCAGCAGGTGCCGCCGTTCTCGACCGCCGCGGTGCTCGATGCCGATCCCGATCACACCCCGCCCTACCTGGTGGTCGAGTTCGTCGACGGGCCCTCGCTGAGTGCGCTGGTGCAGGAGCGGGGGCCGCTGTCCGGGCCGGCGCTGCACAGCGTCGCGGTCGGCATCGCCACCGCGCTGACCGCCATCCACGGCGCCGGGGTGATCCACCGCGATCTCAAGCCGGGGAACGTGCTGATCGCGCTCGGCGGCATCAAGGTGATCGACTTCGGCATCGCCCGGGCGTTCGAGGCGACCAGCCGGCACACCCGCACCGATCAGATGGTCGGCACGATCGCCTACATGGCGCCGGAGCGCTTCGAGCCCGAGGACACCGTCGAGGTGACCGCGGCGGCGGACGTCTTCGCGTGGGGCGCGGTGATGACCTACGCGGCGACCGGCCGCACCCCGTTCGGCGCGGACACCTCGGCCGCGACCGCCATGCGCATCCTCACCCAGTTGCCCGACACGTCCGGGGTTCCCGCGCCGCTGCGCCGCCTGGTGGAGAGCACGCTCGCCAAGGATCCCGCGCAGCGCCCGACGGCCCGCGAGCTGCTCGATCAGCTGCTGGGCGCCCGGCCCCAGCCGATCCGGGTGGAGCCGCCGACCGCCGACACCGTCCGGGTGGCCGCACAACCCAAGCCCAAGAACCGCTTTCGCCGTACGGCGTGGGCCGCGGCCGCCGCCGTCCTCCTGCTCGCCGGCGGCCTGTACTGGTCGCACCAGGCGTACCGGTTCGGCGGCGACAGCCCGACCGCCGCCGCGCCGAGCGCCACGAGCCGGCCGCCGGTGGACGCCCTCACCGCGATCCTGGCCGGCGATCACCGGTTCTCGATCCAGCTCGCCGAGGGCAACCGGTTCTTCATGCTGGACCGCGGCGACGACGAGCTGGCGATCTCCGACGGCACCGGCTCGAGGTCGCAGTTCGTCCTGCGATCGGTGGGCGTCGACTACCTGATCCGGTCGATGGGTTCCGAGGGGTTCACCGGCCCGGAGACCTGTCTCGGCGTGAAGATCCTGAAGTCCGAGGGGGCCGCGCCGGTCGTCGCCGCGTCCTGCACCCCGACCAAGGGCACCCTGTTCACGCTGGTCGCCACCGGGACGAAGGACGCCAAGGGCCGCCCCACCTACAGCATTCACAACGAGTACGGCTGGCTGCTTTGGGACGCCGGCAAGAAGCGCTCGGACGTCACCGAGATCGGCGAGCCCCAGTTCGCCGACAAATACATCCTCGTCGACCGCGGCGAGCTCTGAGGAGATCAACGTGCGCCGCGTCTTCCCGCTCATCCTGACCGTGGCCGTGCTGGCCGGCTGCGCCACCGCGGCACCGGAGGACACGCCGTTCTCCCCGGCGCCGGTCGAGGCGCCCTCGTCGCCGGTCTCCTCGCCGTCCCGGTCCGCCGCGCCGGCGACCACCGGGCCGAAGCTGGTCGACGCCAACATCTCCGAGCTCAAGGGCTTCGCGATCGACCTCGGCGTCCCGGTGGTGGTCGTCACCACCGGGGACGCGGGCGCCGCCTACCACCTCGGCTCGCACCCGGACGGGTCCGTCGACTTCACCGGCACCGCGGTCACCGAGTCCACCCGGATGAAGCTGCGGGCGGCCAAGGTCCGCAAGCGCACGGAGGCCAACAAGAACACCATCGTCATCGTCGCCGCCCCGGCGATCGCCGCCGGCGGAGCCGAGTCCTGCGTGACCGACAAGGCCAAAGCCGTGCTGCGGATGGAGACCTGCCGCCCGGGCGACGCCACTCAGGCCTGGCGGGTGACCCCGGCCGGCGACTCCGGCCTGTTCGAGCTGGCCGGCGCGCACACCGCGATCAAGGTCGACCAGGGCAGGATCACCGACGACGGCTGGTCGGCGCTGGAGACGACCGCGGTCACTTCCTGACCGGAGAGGCTCAGCCGAACGACCCGTGGTAATCGGTGAACGCGCCGCGCTGCCGGTCCACCTCGGGTGAGCCCTCCGGGTAGACGTTGTCGAACATGGTGACCGGCTGCGGGTCGGGCAGGGACATCACGCGTTCGCGCAGGTCGAAGGCGATCTTGCCGGCGTCCGCCTCGACCTGGCCGAAGAAGTCGTCGTCCGCCAGCTGCTGCTTGACCAGGAACGCCCGCACCCGGCTGATCGGGTCCTTGGCCCTCCACGCCTCCACCTCGCCCGAGTCCCGGTAGCGCTTCGGGTCGTCGGAGGTGCTGTGCCCGCCCATCCGGTACGTGTACGCCTCGATCAGCGCCGGCCCCTGCCCCTGCCGGGCGCCGTCCAGCGCGGCCCGGGTCACCGCGTAACTGGCCAGGACGTCGTTGCCGTCGACGCGTACGCCCGGGAAGCCGAAGCCGTCCGCCCGCCGGTGGATCGGATGGTGGGTCTGCCGTTCGGTCGGCAGCGAGATCGCCCACTGGTTGTTCTGGCAGAAGAACACGACCGGCGCGGCGAACACCGACGACCAGACGAACGCCTCGTTGACATCGCCCTGGCTGGTCGCGCCGTCGCCGAAGTAGGCGATCACCGCCTCACCGTCCGGCCCGCCGACCTTCCCGTCCATCCGGACGCCCATGGCGTAGCCGGTGGCGTGCAGCGTCTGCGCCCCGATCACCAGGGTGTAGCTGTTGAATTTGTGCTCGGCGACGTCCCAGCCGCCGTGATCGACACCACGGAACAGGCTGAACGGCATGATCGGGTCCATCCCGCGGGCGTAGAGCACCCCGTGCTCGCGGTAGCTGGGAAACGCCATGTCCTGCGGCCGCAGCGCCCGCCCCGACCCGACCTGGGCGGCCTCCTGCCCGAGCAGGCTCGCCCACAGCCCGAGCTCACCCTGCCGCTGCAGCGCGACGCCTTCGGCATCGAGCCGGCGAACCATCACCAGATCACGGTAAATATCGCGATATTCCTGGTCGGTGAAGTCGACCGAGTACGTGACGCCATGCTCGGTGGTGACACTGCTGGCGTGCTCCCCCTCGGGGTTGAGGAGCTGCACATAGCCACCTGCCGGTTCGGCCATCATCGAATATCTCCCGTCACGCATTGTCGCCGGACAAGAATTCACCAGCGGAGATCCGCTACGGAAGGGACCAACGGTGGTGATCGTGCTCTCAGCCGCGGCCGGACGCGGCCAGGACCCGTTGATAGATCTCTTCCAGGCAACCCCGAAAAACGTCCGGAGAGTACGCCGCCACGGCCGCCCGCCCCTCCCCGGTCACCCCGGCCCGCAGGGCTTCGTCGGACAGCATCCGCAGCAGGGCCGCGGCGAACGCGTCCGGGGTCGGCTCGCAGGTGAACCGGGCGGCCCCGGCCGCACCCGGGCGGACGGCCAGGCCCGGATCGGCGACCACCACCGGCAGTCCGGTCGCCTCGGCCTCGGCCAGCACCAGGCTCTGGGTGTCGGTGGTGGAGGCGAATGCGAGCACGTCGGCGGCCCGGTAGTACGCGGCCACCTCGTGGTGCGGCACCGGCGGACGGACCTCGACGTGGCCGGCCAGGCCGAGCGCGGTGATCCGGCCGGTCAGGTGGCGGCGCTGCCGGCTCACCCCGAGCAGGACCAGCCGTGCGTCCGGGCGGGCCGCCATCACCCGGGTGAACGCCTGCAGCAGCAGCTCCGGGTTCTTCTCGGCGGTGGCGCGGCCGACCGAGAGGACGACGTTCCCGCCGGTGCGCTCCGGGCCGGGCGCGATCGGCGGGACCGGCGTCGGCAGCACGCGGATCTCGGCGGCCGGCTCGAACACCGCGAAGCCGGCCGCGGTCTTGGCCGACGGGGCGATGGCCACCGCCGCCCGCGCGAACATGCCCTTTCCCAGCTCGATCAGCCGGTCCTGGCGGACCACGCCGGGGCGGGTCAGCTCCAGGAACTCCCGGGGCGACCAGCCCAGGCCCAGGCGCAGGGCGCACCAGGCGGCGCCGACCGGGATCTCGGCGAACATGTCGGCGTACGCCAGGAGGTCGGTGTGCCAGGTCAGCACCATCGGCACCCGCCAGGCGGCGGCCGCCCGGAAGCCGGTCATCCCGATCGGGCCGGTGCTGTGCACATGGACGACGTCGGCCGGCCCGGGCGTGAACGGCAGGCCGACCCGGACCTGCCGGAACGGCACCGGGATCGAGCGGACGCCGCCGCGGCTCAGCAACGGGCCGGGACGGTAGAGGTCGACCTGGTGGCCGGCCGCGCGCAGCAACTCCACGGTCAGCTCGGCCGACCGGGCCACGCCGTCCGGGCGGCCGGGCTGACTGTCGCAGAAGTGCGCGATCTTCACGACCGGGCCAGGGCGTCCGCGATCGACTTCCGGGCCGCGTCACGCAGGGCGTACACATCAGGGAAATCCGTCGGCGCAAGCGGCGGCAGCACCTCGATCCTCGCCCTGATGTGCTCTCGAAGAATGACGCCGTGGCGCGGCAGCGCCTGGCGGGTGCCGTGCACCGCGATCGGGAACACCGGCACGCCGTGCCGCACCGCGAGGTCGAAGGCGCCGTCCTTGAACGGCTGCAGCGCGCCGTCCGACGTGCGCCGGCCCTCCGGGAAGATCATCAGGGGTGAACCGGCGTCGAGCAGGCGGTTGCAGAGATCCATCATCCGGCGCACCGAGGCGCCACTGCCGCGGACCACCGGCACGTAGCCGTTGAGACGCATGTTCCAGCCGATCAGCGGCACCCGGAAGATCTCCTGTTTGGAGACCCACTTGAACGGCCGGAACAGCGCGAACAGCACCAGGATGTCGATCAGCGAGGCATGGTTGGCGACCAGCACCGCGGCGCCATGCCAGGGCAACCGGTCGCGCCCGGTGATCCGCAGCCGCCACAGCGGGTTGACGTAGACGTAGAACGCGGCCCAGGCCGACGAGTAGAGATGCAGCGCGACCCGGCGCCGGTCGAACGGCAGCGTCACCAGCCACACCAGCAGCGCACCGGCGAAGAACACCGGGCAGGTGACGCCGATGAACGCCCAGAACGCCCACGAGAACACCCTCAGCACCATGCCTCCTAAGCTGGACGGATGTCCCGTCTGCTGCCCGCCTTCGGGGTTCTCGCCGCGGTTCAGATGATCGTAGCGAGCACCGTGGATGGTCTGACGCGGCCTGGTTATGAACAGACGCGGAATTGGATCAGTCAGCTGTCGCTCGGCCCGGGCGGGTGGCACGGCACTCTCAACCTGGCCACCTGCGGCCTCTGGCTGATCCTCGCCGCCATCGGGCTGCACCGGCGGGCCGACCGGTGGGCGGCGGGGCTGATCCTGTGGTGCGGGCTCACCATGGTGTCGCTCGCCGTCATCCGGACCGACGCCGGGCTGGGTTTCCCGCCCGGGGTGCCGACCGAGGAGACCACCCACGGGCTGATCCACCAGCTGATCGCCATCACGCTCGGCGTCGCCGGGATCGGGGCGGTGGCCCGGCTCGGACCGCGGCGGGTGGCGTGGCCGCTCGCGGCGTTCATGACCGTGACGTTCGTGGCGGCCAGCGTGCTGGTGCTGCTCGACGCGGGCGGGGTGCTGCCGGGCAACCCGAGCGGGCTGCTCGAACGGGTCGCCCTGTTCGCCGGGCTCGGCTGGATCGGGCTGGTCAGCGGCCAGATCGCATGGGGTTCTTCCGCCCGCCGCCCCCGCGCAGCGCCGTCCACGGGCGGGGCTGGGCAAGCGCGTACGCCAGCCGCAGCGAAGGAAACAGAAGAAGCTGAATCCGGGCGGTGAGCCAGGCCCGGGCGTACGCGCGGAGCCGCGGCCGGCCCGGATGCTGCCGGTAGGTCTGCTCGGTCATCAGCACGTAGCTGCGGTAGTCACCGAACCGGTTCGCGATCCGCCGCGCCGACGTGCCGGCCCGCATCCCGGTCGCGAACACCGCCGCCGAGCCCTCCCCGTGCAGGTGAATGCCGAGGTCGATGTCCTCGTGCACCTGTTCGTCCACGCAGAGGGCGGGCCGCACCCGCCGCCACGCGGAGGCCCGGATCGCCATGTTGGCGCCGAGCAACCAGTCGAGCGGCCCACCGCTCCACGCCCGCCGGAAGACGGCGTCGCCGCTGTCGATCAGCCGGGCGAGCGCCACGTCGTAGTAGGCCACCGGCCCGGTCGCGGCCTGCACGACCGGATCCGCGAACGTCTCCCGAACCGCCCGCGACCAGCCCGGGCCAAGCCGGGTGTCGGCGTCGATCCGCCCGATCACGTCCCCGCTCGCCGCGTCGAAGCCCCGGTTCCGCGCATGCTGAACGCCCCTTCGCGGTTCGTGCAGCAGGGTGACCCGGCCCGCGTATTCGCCGAGCACTCCGAGGGTGTCGTCCCCCGAGCCGTTGTCGACCACGATGACCTCGTGCACCGGCTCCCGCTGCGCGAGGACCGCGTCCAGACACGACCGGATGAACTGTTCCTCGTTGTAGACCGGAACGACGACGGAGATCCGCATCCGTCAATTCAACCGGAGAGCCGCCGTCATCCTCGAGCGGAACTCGTCCAGCGTGAGAACCGAGGTGTTCAGCTCCTCGACCGGAAAGATCGAGATGCCGGCGTCGTCGTCCTTGAGCTGCGGCAGCCACTCCCGCAGAAACACGTCCACCGGGATCTGGATGGCGTGCTCGCCGTCAACTTCACCCTCGTTCTCCAGCCGGGCGACGGTCGCATACGGCCAGATCGGCAGCAGGGTGGTCCGCCGGGCATCCTCGGTGAAGAGAATCTCGTCCTCATCACCCCAGACCCACAGCGCCCCGGTCCCGGCCAGAACCTCGAAGGTCTTGGCCACCCGGGCAGCCTCGGCCAGCCCGCGAAGGCGCTCCGCTTCCCGCCGCGAGACGTCATCCGATGCCACTTGACCTCCGGTTATTCCGCCGCCTATGTCTCCGCGGCGACGCTACCCGGTGACCGGATCCGGCACGGTGCCGGGTTGGCGGCAAGGTGAATCGTGGCGCCCCGGTCGACGACGATACCGCCGCCCTGGTTCGCGCCGACTAGAACGCGAGGTGGTCGGCGTAACCGGTGAGGGCGATCAGCCGCTCCTCGTCGACCGCCGGGATCGTGTAGTGCCGCTCCCGGATGGTGGCAAGCAGGTCCGGCGGCAGCGTGACGTGGTGACGGCGTACGTAATAGGACAGGTCCTGCCGCCAGAGCCACTCGCCGTCCGTCAAGATCGACGACCCGCTGAGGATCTCCTGTTCGGGATCGAGCACGTCGCGCTCGACGTCCATCATGTCGATCAGCAGGTAGCCGTTGTCGAGGTACTGCGTCACCAGGCCGACATCCTCGAGCTGCGCCGCCCCGATGTGGTCGGCGATGCTCTCCGGCGGTTCCGGGTGACGCGTCTGGCCGAGTTCAACGAACATTCCGGCGGTCCGCACGGTCAGCTCCCTGCATTCCGGGGCCAGAAGGTGACCCATTTTCCTTCGGGGAGGTTGGGTTTGTTAGCGATCTTGGGCACGTACTTCCCATCACCGTATATGGGCACCCCGACCGCCTGTGTCGGGGCTTTCACCGGTACGCCGAGGGAGTCGGCCACCTGCTGGCCGGCCGGTACCACGCCCGACAGGTCCGGGTCGGCATCCACCCGGCCGGTGTGGCAGGAGACCAGGCGTACCGGCTGTCCCGGAACGTAGTTCGGATTGTCCCGCACAGCCTGCGCGATCTGCTCCGGGTTGGTGTAGTTGTGCGGATACTTGCCGCCGTCGTCGCCGACCACACCGGGCCGGAACGTGCCGTTGGGCTCACCGTGCACGACCACGTCGTGCACGCCCGGCTCCGGCTGGACGTGATCGAAGTTGCGCATCGTGCTGCTGTCGTACCCGACCGCCGTGGAGTTCGGCCCGTGATAGACCGGGTCACCAGTAGGCAGGTAGCCGTCCGGCGGCCGGGTCGGCGTCAGCGGGCGGTCACCAGGGTTCTTCCAATCCGACCGCTTGCCCATGTCGGCGAGGTCGTCGGCCGTACCCTTACCGCCCTTGCGCAGCCCGCGGATTGCCTCGCCGAGCTCTTTCATCGCTTGCGCCAGCTTCTTCATACTGGCGACGAGTTGCTTGAGCCAGCGGCCGATCTTCGCGGCCCACGACGCGCAGAGCGTGGACACCTGCTCGACGACGAGCGGGCTGGCGACGCCGAGGGTGGCGAGTTCTTCGATGGCGTACGAGATCAGTCGCGACACCACGGTGGCGATCGCGTCACGCACCATGACCCGGACCGTGCCGATGAGCATGCCGGCGCCCTCAACGATCAGCGCCATCGTTTCCGACGCGCGGCTGAGCGACTGCAGGTCCGAGACCCGCCGAGCGGCATGCGCCCGGTACGCGTCGGCGGCGGCGCCTTGCCAGTCGGCCGTATCCCAGCCGGCTGCCTGCGACAGCGTGTCGGACTCGCCGGCCAGCCGGCCCGCGATGTTCCGCCAGGTCTGCGCCTGGGCCGCGATCTGGTTCGGGTCGCCGGCCAGCCAGTCCAGCGCCTCGGAGAGCGGCTTGACGTGCTCGATGATCCACGCGACGCCGTACTGCAGCAGTGAGCCGATCGGGTCGGACACGAACGCCAGCGCGTCCAGGGCACCGCCGGCGACGCCGAGCCCGCCGTCCACCCACGACCCGCTCTGCACGGCCTGGTGGATCTGCTGGATGTCCTCGACCGGGGCGATGCCGGCGAATGCTCCCGGCCCCGCGGTGGACGTAGCTGCCACCAGCGGGTTCGTCACGGCAACCGCCCGCTGCGGGTGATGCCGTCGGCATTGTTCGCGTCGGTGGAGTCGTAGTGCTCGGCGGTCGCCATCAGCTTCTGCGCAGTGTCGCGCAAGTCGTCCGCGCTGTCCGTGATGGCTTGGATCAGAGTGTCCTGCAGGAGGCCCACAGCGGCGGAAGAAAATGGCAAATCTTTCCGTACGCGTCACCACCGGCCCGCACGGTAAGGCCGGCGTCGCCCGCCTCCCTGACGCCGTCCCCGATCGCATCGACCGTGCGCGAGTGCGCGACAAGGTCCTGCGTGATCACCGAGAACTGATCTGTCACGCCTGGTCACCCTCGGCCTGGTAGCCCTTGAGGACGGCCTTGCCCGCCTCCGACTCCACGCCGATCGTACCGGCGACCGCTTCCTGCACCTTTTCGGCCAGCACCACCCGGGCAGCCGCGATCGTGGCCAGGATCTCCCGCGCAGTTCGCGCCGCCGGCTGCCGCCGGGTCTCGTCGTCGAGCCGGAGGTCGGTGAGCTCGCCCGACCGCCCGATGGTCACCTCGATGAGCCGGTCCTGGCTACGAGCCGACGCCGTGAGGCCCTCGATCCGGCCGGCGAGCTCCCGGGCCTGCTCCGCGCGGCGTTCGAAGCCCGCCTGCCAATCGTCGATGGTCCGATCCGCTTCGTCCCAGCTCACTCCGTCGAACACCCGACCTCCTGGCATCGCCTATCGATGGCGATCACCGAGCATAGCGATCCGGTTCCCTTCCCCGGCATCCTTCAGGTTCGACCTGATGCCGGCAGATCGGAGGACGAATGCGGCCCGGGTGCATCCGCCGGCGGGGGACGGGACGAACAACGACAAGAACCGGTGTGGGAAGGAGGTCGATGGACTCCGACGAGGAGCTCGCCGAACGCTTACGCGACGGCGATGAGAAGGCCCTTCGGGTGGCGTACGACCGGCACGGCGCGACGGTGCTCTACCTGGCGCAGCGCCTGCTCGGCAACCGGGCCGACGCCGAGGACGTCACCCAGCTGACGTTCGTCGCGGCCTGGACCGGGCGCGACGGGTTCGACCCGCAGCGCGGCACGATGCTGGGCTGGCTGCTCGGCATCGCGAAGCGCAAAGCCGTGGACCGGCTGCGGTCGGCCGAACGCTACAAGCGGGTGGCCGAGACGGTGAGCGCCCAGGTGCCCGCGGAGGACGAGACGGAACGCCCGGACCGGATCGTCGACCGGCTGGTCGTCGCCGACGAGCTCAGCCGCCTGCCCGCCGACCAGCGGCGCACGCTGGAGCTGGCCTTCTTCGACGACCTCACCCATCCGCAGATAGCGGAGGTCACCGGGCTGCCGCTCGGCACGGTCAAGAGCCATATCCGCCGCGGGATGGCTAGCCTTCGACGGCGTTGGGAGGTGGACGGTGCAGCATTTGGATCTCGATCGACTCGTGCTTCTCGCGCTCTCTGAACCGCAGGAGCCGGCCGACGCCGATCACCTGGCCGAGTGCGCCGGCTGCCGGCACGACCTCGAGTCGCTGCGGCACGTCGCCGAACTCGGCGCCGAAGGACCGGACCTCGGCAGCCTGCCCGCCCCGCCCGAGCGGATCTGGCAGCGCATCGAGGCCGGCATCGCACCGGCCGAGACTCGCGTCGTCCGGCCGCGCCGGTCACGCTGGTTGCTGCCCGCGCTTGCCGCCGCGGTGCTGGCGGTGGCCGGAACCGTCGTTGTCCTGCAACGCGCCCCGGCCGAGACGGTGACCGCACGGGCGACGCTCACGCCGCTGGCCACGGTGCCGGCCGACGCGGGCGGCACGGTGCGGGTGCTGTCCGACGGGGAGATGCTCGTCGACGTCCGCAACCTGCCGCTGACCACCGGTTTCCACGAGGTGTGGCTGATCGACCCCGATCACCCCACGAAGATGATCGCGATCGGCAATCTGGCCGCCCGGCCGGACGCGACGCTGCCGGTGCCGCCCGGCGTCGACATGAACCGGTACCGGCTGGTCGACATCAGCGACGAACCGCACGACGGCGACGCCGCGCACTCCGGCCACAGCCTGCTGCGCGGAACCCTGACGTCCTGACTGCATCTGCCGGGGCCGATGCGGCCGAAGTACGGGGTGGTGGCACCGAAGCCACCACCCCGTACCCGGAAGGAATTTCCACGATGAGGTTCATTCGACGCGGCCGGCGTATCGCCGCCGTCGCGGCCACCGCAGTGGTGGTCTCCGCGCTGGCCTCGGCGCCGGCCGACGCACACACCAAGTCGCTGGGCACCCGGTCGCTGGCCTCGGTCCTCACCGCCCACGGCAGCGGCTTCGACCACAACGGGCGCGACTACGACATCCTGACCGCCGCGGTCCTGGCCGTACTCAAGGCCAAACCGGCCAGCCCGGTCGGCGTCCTGACCGACGGCAAGACGGCGCTGACCGCGTTCCTGCCCAACGACCGGGCGTTCGAGCTGCTGGTCGCCGACCTGCAGCACACCCGGCGGCTGCCCACCGAGAAGGCCGCCTTCACCGCGGTGGCCGGCCTCGGCATCGACACCGTCGAGTCGGTGCTGCTCTACCACGTCGTCCCGGGCGCCACCGTCACCCGAGCGGCGGCGCTGAAGTCCGACAACGCCCGCCTGACCACCGCCGCAAAATCAAAGATCAAAGTTGATGTGTACGGCTGGGGGCACCGCCGGATCCGCCTGATCGACGCCGACACCAACGACCGCGACCCGCGCGTGATCGTCTTCAACATCAACAAGGGCAACCGCCAGATCGCCCACGGCATCGACCGCGTCCTGCGCCCGATCGACCTGCCCTGACGTCACCCCGGCGGGCGCCGGTACGCGGTGCCCGCCGAGCGGCTCGGGGAAAGGCCTCAGCGTCGACGCCCGCCGCCCCCTCGTCCACCCATCGCCCGGGTAATCGCGCTTCTCAGTTCGGCTGCGTGCTGAGTGTTCGGATGCTGCGCGCCGAGCAGGTCACGCAACTCCTTCCATACGCCATCGACCAATTGGCGAGCAAGCAGACGCTGGCCAAGACTGAATTGGACGGCCGCCAGGCTCAATCCGGCCATCAGCGTGTCCGGATGCTTCTCACCGAGCACCCGACCCCGCTGCTCCCGCACCTGTCGAATGAGCGCCAGACCCTCCTGATCCCGACCCAGCTCTCGCAACGACAACGCGACATTGCTCGCCGACGTCAACGTGTGCGGGTGCTCCTCACCCAGCACCCGTTGCTGCTGCTCCCATACCTGTTGTTTGAGGGTCAATGCCTCCTCATGCCGTCCCAACTCCCCCAACGACAATGCGACATTGTTCGCCGACGTCAGCGTGTGCAGATGTTCCGCGCCCAGCACCCGGCGGCGCTGCTCCCAGACCTGTTGCTTGAGTGCGAACGCCTCCTCATACCGCCCCAACTCCCCCAACGACGTCGCGACATTGTTCGCTGACATGAGCGTGTCCGGATGCTCTTCACCCAGCACCCGCCGGCGCTGCTCCCACACCTGCTGCTTGATGGTCAGCGCCTCCTCATGCCGCCCCAACTCCCCCAACGACGTCCCGACGTTGTTCATGGACATGAGCGTGTCCGGATGCTCCGCACCCAGCACCCGCCGGCGCCGCACCCAGACGTCGCGTTTGATCTCCTCCGCCCGCTGGTAGTGGCCGAGCGCACTGAGGACGACCGCATGGTCGGCCGCGCTGCGCAGCGTGTCGGGATCGTCGGGGCCCAGCGTTTTGATCTGCCGATTGAGGGTGTCGTCGGTCAGCGTTCGCAACCTGCCGTACTCACCGAGGTCACGCAGCGCCCAGACCAGTTCGGTCGCCGCCCGGAGGGTGTCCCGGTGATCGGCGCCCAGCCGCTCTTTCCACTCCTCATACAGGTTCTCGGCGAGTTGCTGGGCCGGCCGGCTGTCCCCACGGTTGATCAGGTAGACCACGGCATCACGCACGCACTCGCGCAAGGCCGGATCATCGGTGCGCGCAGGGTCGACGGCGAGCAGGTGCGGGAGCAGCCGCCCCCACGCGGGCCAGATTGCCGGATCCCTCGGGTCACCCGGGTTCATCCCGCCGAGCACCGACTCCAGATGCGCCAGCAGCTCGGCCGACGCAGATGGCCCCACTTGGCTCCGGACAACGGCCTGGGTCAGCCGGTGCACCGTCACTGTCCCCTCACCCAGCCTGGCCAGCCCGTATGCACCGATTCGGCCGATCGCATCCTGCCGCGCCAGCCGCTTGCCGATCACCTCGCGCAGCGCGTCCAGCACCTGCGGATACGGATCGGCCGGCCGCGCGACCTCGACGATCAGATCGATCGGAACAGGCTCCGGCGCCAGCAGGGCACACAACCGCAGAATCGCCACCGCCGCCGGATCCGCCTCCTCCAGTGCGCTCAGGCTCAACAAGATCGCCGCCGCCAGCGACTGCGGATAGTCGACCGGGCGCCCCAGCGCCAGCACGGCCTGGGTCTCCTCGACCAACGACTGCCGGTACTCGGCAACCGCCATGCCGGTCTCGGTCAGATAGCCGGCCGCCTGCGCCAACGCCAGCGGCAGATCACCCAGCGCCTCCGCCAGACTGCCCGCCTCGCCGGCGTCCAAGCCCGGCCGCTGCTCGACCAGGAACCGAACCGCCTCCTCCCGGGACAGCACGTCCAGTTCCACCGCGTGGGCGATCCGCTGCCAGTTCCCGCGCCGCGACGTGATAAGCACATGGCCGCTCCCACGCGGCAGCCACGGCAGGACGTCCTCGCTGTTCACCACGTTGTCGAAGACCAGCAACGCGCGGCGCTGCTCGGCCAGATATCCCAGGACCTTGCTCTTGGCGACCGCCGAGTCGGCCCCCGCGTCGACGATCCCCAGTTCCACACCGAGGGCGGCGAACTGCTCACCGATCAAGCCGGCCTGTTCGGCGAACACCCACCACACCAGGTCGTACTCGCCGGCAAAGCGATACGAATACTCCAGCGCCAACTGGGTCTTCCCGACCCCACCCATACCGTGCAACGCCTGGACCGCGACCCGGCCTCCGCCGGACAGCCCGTCATGCACCTGGTTGAGCACGCCGTCGCGGCCGGTGAAGGCCGGATTTCGGTGATCCACATTCCACACCGGCGGCAGCGAACCCGGCGGGCGTGGTCCGGAGTCGGCGGACGCCACCGGCTCCGGACCACCGGGATACATCGGCTCCGGCGCCGACGACGACGCGGCCGGCCCGAGCACCCCTCCGACGGCTTCCAGCAGCAGACGAACCGCCTCGGCCGGGGCCAACTCGAACAGGTCCGGCACGACGATCGGGGCCCAGATCCCTTTTCCAAGATCGACGCTTCCGATCCGTACCGGAATCAGCTTTGCTTCTGGATCTTTTCGTCGTTGCGCGAAGCGTGCTGTCCACTCGTCCGTCGTGAAGCGATCTTGGGTGAGATAGGCCGTCGACAGCAGTAACAGCATCGGGTTTGCGCGGTCCAGGGCCTGGTGCATTCGCTCGACGAAGTTGTCGCCGGCCTTCCAATCGGCGCAGTCCAGCTCGGTGCCGTAGCCCGCGTGTTCCAGGTGCCAACGGGCCCACTCCGCCCACGGCCGGTCCGGGCCGGCGTATGAGATCAGGATTCGGGGCGTGTCGGTCACTGGTACACCCTGCACGGCCCCACATGCGAACGACCACCCCCGAACGGGCGATCAACCCAGGGTGGTCGGTGGTGGCCGGAAATGGTCATTGATCCTTTGGTGGGGCCACTCCGAGCCAGGGAACGGAGACGTCCCAGATTCGTTCGAAAGCCGAGCAGTAAAGGTCGAAGAGTAGACCGCCGTCGATCTTCTGTAGGCGTAATGCCGGGTTCAGACTGGACGGACTCCCGTAGACGTGCGGATTGACGACGAGCTGGTCGTCGTACCGGAAAATGCTGTGGTAAAGGGTGGTGCCGTGCAGTCGAATTTCGACTCCGTCGACCTCCAGCAGGCCGCGGTACTGAATGAGGCTGGCCTGAATCTGCGCCGCGAGGGTGCCGGCCAGGCCCTCCTCGGCGTCACGCACCGCAACCGCCGTGCTCGCCGGGTCGCCGAAGCACAAGCGCGCCCGGACGCCCTCGCGGGCCCGTTCGGCGAGGTCCTCGACGATGCGCGGCTGCACCTGGGTGAAGAAGCTGCCGGCGTTGACCAGAACGTCCACATTGGTCTGTGCCTCGCCGAGAAGTCGCAGCCAGGTCTCGCGCGGCACGCTCGCCCGGTCCGGGTAGAGCTCGATCAGCTCGGCCCGGCCGCCGGCCCGGCCGCGGACCCCGCGGGCCAGGATGCTCGGCCACAGGTACGTCTCGTCGGCGTCGAGCAGCTTGGCGGCGGTCCACCTGTTCTGCCGATGCGGCACGCGGCCATGTGACAGCCAGCGCTCGACGCTCTTGGTGTCGATGCCGCATTTCGCGGCCAGCTCCTCGGCACTGATGCCGCGTTGGAGCATGAGCGTCCGCAGTTGTTCGTTCGGCAGGGGTTTGGTCACGTCGATAACGGTGCCGGTACCTATGGGTACTTTTCAAGTATTTTCCGAGGACATTTTCGAGGCTCAATACGTCTTCAAAAGGTCCTTCCGGGGCGGGTGAAACGTCCCCGCGGTGCGGGTTGACTTGCGGACGATTTCAGTAATGGATCTCTGCGGCCAATATCGATCTTGCGGTCAATGCGATTGTCAATAATTTGATGCATAAGGGGAATGGACCATGTCTACCGTCGTCCGGGAGCCCGGAACGCCGTACGTGTTCAGCAACGACCGGCCGACGGCCCGGCAACTGCTCGATGCGCTCGGTCAGATGCACGACCCGTTCACGATCCGCCGGCTGACCGAAGCCGGCGTCGCGAAAGGCTCGCGCTGGCTGGAGATCGGCGCGGGGGCCGGCACGATCGCGGGCTGGCTCGCCGACCAGGTCGGCCCGGACGGCGAGGTGATCGCCACCGACGTCCGCCCCCAGCACATCCGGGAACACCCCGGCGTGACCGTCCTGGCGCACAACATCGTCACCGACCCGCTGCCGGCCGGTCAGTTCGACGGCATCCACGCCCGCGCGGTCCTGCAGCACCTGCCCGAGCGGCGCGAGGTGCTGGCCCGGCTGGCCGGTGCCCTCAAGCCGGGCGGCGTGGTGATCGTGGAGGAGATGGAGGCCGGCTGGTCGAAGTCGGTTCTGTCCACCCCGGACGACCGGCTCCACGAGATCACCGCCCACTACGAGGCCGCCCTGTCCCAGGTGCTGCGCACCGCCGGCAACGACCCGACCTGGTGCCGCAGCCTCTTCGCCGCGATGGAGACGGTCGGCCTCGAGCAGGTCGACACGCAGAGCTGGCAGGGATCGTGGCGCGGCGGCACCGGGGCGGCACTGCTCGCCTCGGTCGGCTCGACCGAGCAGCGCGAGCGCCTGATCGCGGCCGGGATGACCGGCGAGGAGCTCGACCTGCTGGCGACGCTGGGCCTGGACCCGCGTGTGGTTCTGCGCGGCATCCTGCTGCTCTCGACCGTGGGGCGGCGGGCCGCATGAGCATCCTCCGGAAATTCGCCGCCGTGGCCTTCACCTCGGCGCTGCTGCTGACCGCGGCGTGTGACGCCGACAGCAAGGCGGCCGCACCCGAGGAGGCCGGCGGCACGCTGACCCCGGTCACCTATCTGACCGGCGCCGGTGTCCAGGGCCGCGAGGCGTTCATCTACGTCGCCATCGAGAAGGGGTACTTCCGCGAGGAGGGCCTCGACGTGAAGGTGCAGCCGGGCAACGGCACCGAGGCGAACCTCAAGCTGCTGCAGGCCGGCCAGGCCGACTACGCGAGCGTGGACATCACGGCCGCGCTCATCGCGTACGGCGAGAAGAAGTTCGTCGACTTCACCATCGTCAACGCCGTCCAGCAGCTGAACCTGTCGTGCATCATGGCGCTCGACGGCAGCGGCATCTCCAGCCCGAAGGACCTGGCCGGCAAGACCATCGCCTACATTCCCGGCGGCGTGGTCTTCAGCCTGTTCAAGGCGTACGGCCGGCTCGCCGGGGTGGACGGCAGCAAGATCAAGTGGGTGGTGATGAACGCCCAGCAGATGCCGCAGAACCTCGCGGCCGGCAGCATCGACGCGGCCACCCAGTTCGCGGTGGGCAAGCCGGCGGTCGAGGCCGCGGCCAAGGGCAAGGCGGCCGTGGTGCTGCCGTTCAGCACCTACCTGACCGACCTGTACGGCAACGGCCTGGGCGTCACCAAGAAGCGGATGGCCGAGAACCCGAAGCAGGTGACGGCGTTCAACAAGGCCATGCTGCGCGGCCTGGAATACGCGATGGCCAACCCGGACGAGGCCGGCGACATCTACGCCAAGTACCAGAAGCTGCAGCCGGCCAAGGTCGCGGCGGCGGAGAACAAGCTGATGAAGCCGTACGTCGAGGGTGGCGCCAACGGCGCGGCGGTCGGCAGCCTCGACCGGGACCGGGTGGCCCGCAACATCGCCATCATCCAGAGCGCCGGCCTGATCCCGGCCGGGCTGTCCCCCGAGGACGCCATCACCTATCAGATTCCTTCCTGAGTTGCCGGGGGCTCTCTTCGCGTCCGATGCGAACGAGAGCCCCCGGCCGGAATCTCGTCGAGAGGCAGCACCATCTCCAGAAGCCGCCAGGCCCTCGTCCACGTAGTGCTGCCGGCCCTCGGCGCGATCGCGCTGGTCGCGGCGTGGTGGGCGGCCGTCGTCGTGCTGGACATCGAGTCCTACCTGGCGCCGACCCCGCCGCAGGTGCTCGCCGCGCTCGGCAACATGACCGGCTATCTGGCGAGCAACGCCACCACCACCCTGCTGGAGGTGGTGCAGGGCTACCTGCTCGCGGTCGGTCTGGGCCTGGCCGTCGGCGCCCTGCTGGCCACCTCCGGCACCCTGGAGCGGGCGTTCATGCCGAGCATCGTCGCCGTCAACGCCGTACCCAAGCTGGCTTTTGCTCCTCTTCTGTTGGTGTGGATGGGCTTTGGCCAGGGGCCCAAGATCGTCATGGTGGTGCTGCTCTGCACCTTCCCGATCCTGCTGGCCAGCGTCGCCGGCCTGACCCGCACCCCGGCCGAGATGATCGAGTTCGCCCGGTCGCTGTCGGCCAGCCGCTGGCAGATCATCACCCGGTTCCGGCTGCCGTCCGCGCTGCCGCAGATCTTCGTGGGCCTCAAGACCGCGATGCCGCTGGCCGTCATCGGCGCCCTGGTCGGCGAGCTCTCCGGCGCCACCGCGGGCCTGGGTTTCGTCATCGCGAACGCCGGCGCCGACACCGCGACCGCGTTCGCCGCGATCACCCTGCTGGCGGTGATCAGCGTCGGCCTCTTCTATTTGCTGGTCCTGGCCGAACGCCTGCTGCTTCCCTGGGCCCGGGCGATCACCGACTGAGAGCTCGCGCCACGGCCTGGCGTCGCGAAAGGTAGCGCGGGAGGTGGTGGCGCGTAGGCTCTGGTTCGGCAACGCTTCCGGAGAAGGTTGGTAGGCCAGAATGACCACCGTTTCCGCCGAACGGCTCGCAACATTGTTCGTCGAGGTGGCCGACACGCTGGTCGACGACTTCGACGTGGTCGAGTTCCTGCAGATGCTGACCAAGCGCGTCGCCGATCTGTTCGACACCGGCGAGGCCGGGCTGATGCTCGCCGACCATCGCGACCGGCTGACCTTCATGGCCGCCTCCGACGAGAGCGCCCGGCTGATGGAGTTGTTCCAGCTTCAGTACGGTGACGGCCCGTGCCTGGACGCGTTCCGCACGGCCCGGCCGGTCACCAATGTCGACCTGGCCGCGGCGACCGGCAAATGGCCCGAGTTCGCGCCGCGCGCCACCCAGGCCGGATTCCAGTCGGTGCACGCATTCCCGCTGCGGCTGCGCCGGGAGGTGATCGGCGCGATGGGCGTGTTCGGCAGCGCCACCGAGTTGGACGACGCGGACACCCTGATCGTGCAGTCCCTGGCCGACGTCGCGGTGATCGGCCTCCTGCAGGAACGCTCCATCCGCCGGGGCGAGGCCCTCACCGAACAACTACAGGGCGCCCTGAACAGCCGCGTTATCATCGAGCAGGCGAAAGGCGTGGTGGCCCAGGCGTACGGCGTGACGCCCGACGAGGCGTACGCCCTGATCCGCACCTTCGCCCGGAACACCAACCGGCGCCTCAGCGAGGTAGCCGGCTCCATCGTCAACGGGCTCCCGGCTCTGCCCGTCCTGACTATTCCGTGACGTCCACGCCGATCGCACCGACCGGCCGCCCGAGAATGGTCGCCAGCTCCAGTTCGGCGGTGCTGGGCCGCAGAGCATCATCCGCACCGTCCGGTGGCCGCCCCCGGGAGGCGTCCGCGGCCCGCCGTCGCACGATGCCGGTGATCCAGCTCGTGACGTCGGACTCCGGCGCCGGTCGGCAACCAGCCAGCCACCACACCTCGACGTAACTGGACGCGAGTATCTCGTTGATCCGGGTCTCGACCGGCAACGCGGCGCGAACGGCCGCCACGGTCCGGTCGACCAGCGCGGCGAAGGCGCGGGTATTTCCCCGGGAGATCAGCTCGACCAGCGCGGAATCGCTGAGCTGCTGGAAATCGATGGCCGGGAATTCGGCGGACAGGCGGGAAAACTTCTGCACGGAAGCTCCAGAGAGTCGGCATCGACTGCCGCCGGGGTCTGGAGCGACACGCTGCTCAATGTGATTGAGCGATGCCACAACGCTACGGTGTCGCGGCCACCGAGGCTACCGTTTCCCTCGCTCGGGGCCGTCCTGCGGGCCGTCCGGATCCCCTTGCCGGCGGCCCACAGGACAACCCTTCTACCGAGGAAAGTTCCGGGCCGCGCGCAGCGGCGCGCCGACGTCGTGCAGGTGGCGCAGCGCCTGCCGATAGGACCTGAGCAGGCTCGTCTGCTCGTAGGAGACACCGGCCTGCGCGCAGTACGCCTGCACGATGGGTTGCGCCCGGCGTAGATTGGGGGTGGGCATCGCCGGGAACAGGTGGTGCTCGATCTGGTAGTTCAATCCGCCCAGGGCCACGTCGATCAGCCGGCCCCCGGTGACGTTGCGGCTGGTCAGCACCTGCTTGCGCAGGTAGTCCTCGTCGCCGGCCGGATGCGGCATGCCCTTGTGGTTCGGCGCGAACGTCATGCCCAGGTACACCCCGAACACCGCGTGGTGCACCACGAAGAACGCGAGAGCCTGCAGCGGCGACAGCACCACCAGCAGGACGACCGGGTAGGCGAGCAGATGCAGGGCCATCAGGCCCGCTTCCAGACCGCGGCGCTTCATCCCCGGATGCCGCAGCGCCTTGATGCTGGCGATGCGCAGGTCGATGCTGAGCAGCGTCAGCAGCGGGAAGAACAACCCGGCCTGGTGCCGGCTGACGAAACCCTTCACCCCGCGCCGGCCCCAGGCCGATTCGGAAGCCCAGATCAACAGCTCCGGTTGTACGTCCGGGTCGAGCTCGTCATGGTTGGGGTTGTTGTGGTGGCGGGTGTGCTTGTCCATCCACCACCCGTAACTCATCCCGACCCCGAGGTTCGCCGCGATCCGGCCGGCCACCGCGCTGGGCTTCCGGGTGCGGAACACCTGCCGGTGCGCCACGTCGTGCGCCAGCAGGCCGGTCTGCGCGAACACCAGCCCCAGCAGCCCGGCCACCGCGAGGGTCCACCAGGACGAGCCGATCAGGACGAACGCCGCCCACCCGCCGGCGAGCAGGCCGGCCACCACGGCGGCCCGCACGGCGTAGTAGGCGGGTCGCCGTTCGAGCAGGCCGGCGTCGACGATCTGACGGTTCAGGGCGGCGAAATCGCTGCCGGCCGCCTTCGGCCGCTGCGTCACAGATGCGCTCATGGCGCGACTCCTAAGGAATGCCCGACGAGGGTGGCCGCGGAGTCTGGACGGCCGATACGTCGAGACTACCCGCCGGGCGCCCGAACCACCCGCGGAGCGTTCACCGGCCCGAACGCGAGGGCGCCCACCGGCTGCGGCGCGCCCGGCTGCGGCGGCCCCAGGACCGCGAGTGCCTCCACCCAGTAGCGGACCATCGCCCGGCTGGTGCTCTCCTCCCGGGTGACGCCCGCGTCGAGCCGGCCGCGGGCGGCGGCCGGGTCGGACAGGGCGAGGTCGGCGGCGAACAGGTCGGCCCACACCCGGGGGTGGTCGCCCAACTCGCGCTCGCGGGTGGCCGACGGGCCGCGGTAGAACGATCCGGCGGTCAGCGGCAGCAGCTGGATGCCGAGCACCGACTCGGGCTTCGGGTCGAACCACGTCGCATAGTCGATCTTGGCGTCCCACACGATGCCAGCGGTGGTGTGCGCGTACCCGGCCGGGCGGGTCAGCCCGGCGCCGAGCCAGTACATCCGGGCGGTCGCTGCTTCCAGGGCGTAGTGGGCGACGCCGTACCCGGTCATCTCGGTGTTGTCCCGGACCAGGCCCCAGCGGACCACCGCCTCCCAGGCCGCCACCGCCTCGCTGGACGACTCCTGGTTGTTGCCGTCCGCGAACGGCGCGAACCCGGACGCGGCCGAGCTGCCGAGGTAGGCGTTGAAGGCGCGGAACGGCGGGAAGCCGTCCTTTTTCGACCCGGCGAAGCCGGCTTTCGACCCGGCGTAGTCGGCGACGATCAGGTCGACGACGTCGCCGTAGTCGCGGGCGAAACCGGGGTCGGCCGCCGCCAGGACCGCGGCGGCGCGCACCAGGTAGCCGTACTGGAAATGATGGTCGTTGTAATCGTTGGCGCCGAATTCGGCCGGCACCGCGATCAGCCCGCCCCAGACCTTGTCGTAGCCGAAGTAGCGCGCGTCGGCCGGTCCGCCGTAGGTCAGCCAGTCGATCAGCTGCGGCTTCAGCCGGGCGAGCGCGGTCGTGCGCTGGGGCTCCGCGCCCGATGCGGCCGCCACCTCGGCGATGGTGGCCAGCCGGCCGAGCTCCTTGAGCCCGAAATAGCTGCCGCCCGCCCCGGGCGGGTCGGCGAGGTCCCGATCCAGGTCGGCCAGCACGGCCTTTTTCGCCGCCGCGGTCAGCGGCACCCGCGGTACGGCGGTGAGCAGCCCCGGCATCGGCACCCGGACCTGCACCGCACCCGCGGTGACCAGGGACATCGTTCCGCGGGCGTCCGGGTAGGAGCCGGGCAGCGCGGTCGGCCCGGCCGTTTGGTGCGGCAGCAGCGCCCACGCTCCGGTGCCGCCGCCGGCCCGCTGCGCGGTGAGGGTCTGGGTGACGGTGCCGGCCGTGGCGTCGTACGCCATCGCGGCCGTTGTCCGGACGACCGGGTCGGTGGTGCTCGCCGCCTCCCAGCTCGCCCGGTCGGCGCCGGCCGGCACCCGGGCGACGGCCAGTTGCTCGCCCTCGCCGGTCAGGGTGGATCCGTCGAGGGTCAGGTTGCGGCCGAGGACGTCCCAGCGGCCGCCCGCGATGTCCAGCCGGGCCCGGGTGGCCGAGCTGCCGGCGTCGGTGAACGCGCCGGTCAGGGTGGGTGCCGCGGCCTGGAAGCGCAGCCACAGCACCGGGCTTCCCTGCACGACGGTGACGTCGACGTGGCCGCCGCCGGCGAGTGCGACCCGCAGGACGACGTGGAAGGCGCCGTAACCGGCGACCGTGACGGCACCGGTGGCGGCGCCGACGGTCAAGGCCGGCAGGAAGGGGGTGATGATGGCGTTCGCCGACGCGGTGACGGGCGCGCCGCTGATCTGCAGGCCGTCCGCGGCGGCCTGGACCGCCAGCGGATGCGCCCAGATCGGCTGGGTGCGCGGCCCGGTGAGTGCCGAGCTCCACCACTGGTTGGTCGGCAGCGCCTGACCGGCCAGGTCACCGGCCTGGGCCGGGGTCTTGGTGGGGGTGGAGCCGACCGGAAGCGCATCGGCGATGCTCCCGCGGCCGGTAACGGCAGGCACGGCGATCCGCGTCGCTGCGACGTCCTCAGTGATCGGGCCGGAGCTGACCGGCCCGGTGCCCGGCTCCGGCGGCCCGGCTGTGCATGCGGCCAGGAGGGTCAGTGCCGCGAACGCGGTCACGACGGCGAAGCTGCGGTTCACGCGCTGTTCACCGCCGGGGTGCCGCCGACGGCCGTGTTGGTGTCGACGACCACGCCGAACCGCAGACCCGGCACCAGCGTCCGCACGGTCGCGAGGGCGGCCGGGTCGGGTCGCAGCACGACGGTGAGCAGGTCGGTCGCGCCCGCGGCCGGGGTGTCGACCTTCGGCTCGACCTTCTCCAGCTTCGCGGCGATCTCGCCGGGCAGGCCGGGCCCGGTCACCCGGGCGGTCATGCCGAGCCGCAGCAGGCGCAGCGTTTCGAGGGGCACGTCGACCTGGAAGGTGAGTTTGGCCGGGTCGTAGAGGGTCACGACGGGTTCGCCGGCCCGGGCGATCTGGCCGGGCGCGACATTGATCTCGGTGACGATGCCGGCGGCCGGCGCGCGCAGCTCCTGCACGTGCGGCCCACGTCCATCGGTGGTCGCGGTGATGGTGGCCAGAACCGTGCCGGCGGTAACGCTGGTCCGCTCGGTGGTCAGCACCCGGGTGACGACGGCGGCGTCGGCCGAGCCCACGGTGATCGGCTGGGCGGTCAGCACGGCCGCGCCGGTGTCCACCATGGTGCGGTCGGCGAGGCGCTGCCGCACGACGTAGGTGCCGCCGGCGCCGGCCACGGCCAGCAGGATCAGGACAACTACGAGGGTACGGAGTACGCGCAGGGCCCGGCGCAGCCGATGCCGCGGTGGGGTGGCGGTGACGGGGGCTTGCTCGATGGGGGCAGTCTCGATCGTGGTGGTCATGGTCGCGCCTCTCTCGGCAGGATGACGTGGATCAGGCCGCGGCCACGGCGGACTGCGGCTGGGTGTCGAGCTGCCCGCCGGTGGGCTGCTGCGGGGACGCCGGGGACGCCGGGCGGCGCCGGATCCGGCCACCGGTGACCGATTCGGCGATCATCCGGCCGAGAATCAGCACGATCATGCTGGCCCAGCCGACGGACAGCCAGGTCGGCGCCGGGTCGGCCATCACCAGCACACCGACGACGATGCCGGTGACGTTGAGGACGAGCAGGGCGAACAGCGGCATGACCACCCACAGCGACCGCGCGTTCTGGCCACCGGCGTTGGTGACCTTCCACTTCGCCGGCCGGCCGATCAGCACGCCGCCGAGCGCCCGCAGGTGCACCGGCACGGCGCCGATGCTGGCCACGATCGCGGAGAGTTTGAAGCCGCCCGACTGCAGCCAGGTGACCAGCAGAACGGCCGCCTGGAACGGCAGGTAGTGGGTGGCCCAGGCGACGCCGTCGGCCCGGATCGGGCTCAGCGCGAACAGCAGGTAGAGCGCCGGGAACAGCATGAAGGTCAGCATCGCCAGCGACAGCAGGTAGTGCGTGCCGCAGAACAGGTACTGCAGGCGCTGGTCGATGGTCAGCCCGGTGCCGCGCTTGAACAGCCGGCCGCGCAGCAGCACCTCGAACCCGCCGCCCGCCCAGCGCAGCTGCTGTTTCAGGTACGACGAGACGTCCTCCGGCGCCAGCCCGCGGGCCAGCACCTGCGGCACGTAGATCGACTTCCAGCCGCGCTTGTGCAACTCGATCGACGTCCAGATGTCCTCGGAGTTGCTGCCGGTCCAGATGCCGCCGGTGCTGTCCAAGGCGGTCCGCCGGAACATCACGTTCGTGCCGACGCAGAAGGCGGCGTTGAAGTGGTTCTTGCCCGGGCAGACGAGCTCGTAGAAGATCCGCTGCGCTTCGCCGGAGCCGGTGGCGACCAGGTTGACGTTGTTCGTGTACGACTGCGGGGACTGCACGAACGCCACGTCCGGGTCCTGGAAGTGCGGCAGGATGCTGAGCAGGAAACCCGGTTCGGGCACGTGGTCGGCATCGAAGATCACCACGAACTCGCCGTCGGTGCGGGCCAGCCCGGCATTGACGTTGCCGGCCTTGGCGTGCGCACCGCCCGGCCGCCGCAGGTAACCGACGCCGGCTTCGTCCGCGATCCGGCGCAGTTCGTCGCTGTCCCCGTCGTCGAGCAGGAACGTGCGGTGCGCCAACTCCATGTCGCGGGCGGCCAGCACGGTCCGCCCGACCAGCGCCGGCCCGCAGCCGGTTGCGCCAGACGGTGACGTCCACCGGTTCCGGCCGGTCGTCGTGCGCCAGGATCGTCCACCACGTGCCGATCAGGTGCAGGGCGGTCAGGCCTTCGGCGGCCAGCATGGTGACCCAGAGCCAGCCCGGTCCGCGGTAGGCGGGGTTGAGCAGGAACAGCTGATAGAACACGGTGGCCACGAGCGCAGCACTGATCGCGACCCGGGTCGAGCGCTGCAGCGGCCGCCATGCCAGGCGGGCCGCGGCCCGGACCGGTGGTGCGGGCGATGCCGTCATGAATGCTCCCGGGATTGTTGATATTCAACACCGTGAATTCGGTGTCGTCCCAAGAGAACAGGAACACCCGGGGATGCGCGAGCTTCTGCAGTACATTTCTTTCCGGTCACGGATTCGGCGTACAAATTGAGTGTCCAATTTGCTGCGACGAGATTTCCGGCACACCGCCCGAAAACACGCTGACCTTGGGTTAAACCCTTCTCAGGTTAATTTTCGAACAACGCGGTGAATCGCCTTTGCCGAATGACCAAGTCGATCAGTGAGCGACGTTACAGAGCCGCGCGGAGTCGGCCGCGACCTTAATCAATGCGCGCGAAACCCCGCCGAAATATGACCACGCCCCGGCGGGCAGCCGTCATCACCGGAGCGCTGACCGCTGCCCGATGTCCCGCGTGCCGGCCGGTTCCGGGCCGTCGGCCGGGGGCGCGTCGTCGTCGGCCGGGGGCGCGTCGTCGTCGGCCATCGGCGCTTCGAGGCGCTCGGTGCCCGGCGGTTCCCGGTCCGGGGTGGGTTCCCCGGCCGGATGGCTGAAGAGATAGCGGATGGCGGTGTTGAGCACCGCCAGCAGCGGAACCGCGACCAGGCCACCGATGATGCCCGCGACCAGCACGCCGGTGGCGATGGACAGGATCACCGCCAGCGGGTGCAGCGCCACGGCGCGGCCCATGATCAAAGGCTGGAGGACGTGACCTTCCAGCTGCTGAACGGCGATCACCACGCCCAGCACGATCAGGGCCTTCACCGGGCCGACCGTGACCAGCGCGACGAGCACGGCGACCGCGCCGGTGAGGGTGGCGCCGACGACCGGGATGAAGGCGCCGAGGAAGACCAGCGCCGCCAGCGGCAGGGCGAGCGGGACACCGAGGACCGCGAGCCCGATGCCGATGCCGGCGGCATCGACGAACGCCACCAGGACCGTGGCGCGGACGTATGAGACCAGGGTGTGCCAGGAGTAGTGCCCGGCCCGGGCGGCCGGAATACGCGCGCCGCGCGGCAGCAGCCGGCAGATGAAGGTCCAGATCTGCGCGCCGTCGCGCAGATAGAAGAACAGCGTGAACAGCACCAGGAAGAACCCGGCCAGCACCTCGCCGAGCGTGGTGGCGGTGCTCAGCGCCCCCGAGGTCAGCGCGCCCTGATTGTCGGTGATCGATGCTCGCAGGCGCTCGAGGCCGTCGCTGAGCTGGGTCTGCGTCAGATGCAGCGGGCCCCGCGCGAGCCAGCTCTGCACCTCGTCGAGCCCGTCCGAGACCTGCGCGCTCAGATCGTCGAGCTGCGCGATGAACGTCTGCACGATCAGGGCCAGACCGCCGAACACCACGATCAACGCGGTGACCAGCACCAGCCCCGCCGCCAATGAGCGGTTCATGCCGCGCCGACGCAGCGCGGCGGCGACCGGTTCGAACATCGCGGCCAGCAGCAACGCGACCACGACCGGGATGACCACCACCCGCAGCGCGCTGACCACCCGGATCAGCAGATAGGCGGCTGCGATGAACAGGATGATCCGCCAGGCCCAGGCGCCCGCGGTGCGGACACCGCGGGGAAGTCCGTCGTCGACGGACGGTGCGCGCTCGACGAGCGTCACCGCCGCGACCGGCTCATCTAGCTCCGGGGCGGCGGTGAACGGCGGAACTGCTCGATCCTGGCGGGCGGCGGCCAGCCGCGCTCGCGCTCGTTGCCGCGCGGTGTCGACCCAGACCATGGGCATTGCACAGCTCCTCGAGTCATGCCGGCCGGCGCGAACCCGGGGGCGAAAAACATCGCGTACGCGTGGGGGATGCCCGGCCGCCCATTTCCTAAACAGCCTCGTCGGCGGGCTCCTCCGCGGCCAGGTCGGCCGGGTCGCCGGCGCTGCTCGTCGCCGTGACGTCGCTGTCGCCGATCGAGGCCCTGGGAGCGATGGCCGCGGTCCCGCTGGGCCACCCCGCCCGCCCGGAGCTGCGAGCACAGGCCATCGTGGCGTGGCTGCCGCTGGCCCAGCGACTCGCCGGCCGATACGCCGTGCGGGGCGAGCCTCGCGAGGACCTTGCCCAGACCGCCGCCGTCGGTCTGATCAAGGCCATCGACCACTTCGACCCCGGCTACGGCGTCGGCTTCGGCGGCTATGCCATCCCCACCATCGTCGGTGAGATCAAACGCTACTTCCGCGACCGGACCTGGGCGGTCCGGGTGCCGCGTCGGATCCAGGAACTGCGGATCATGATCGCCGCGGCGAACCACGAACTGACCAACGTGCTGTGCCGGGCGCCCACGGTGGCCGACATCGCCGCCCATCTCGGGATCACCGAGGAGGAGGTGCTGGACGGGCTGGAGGGCGCTCGCGCCTACAACGCGCGGTCACTGTCCGCGCCGGCCGTCCCCGGCCAGTCGATCGAGCTCGGCGCGACCCTCGGCGGCGAGGACCACGAGTACGCAGTGGTCGAGGACAGAATCGCGCTCATGCCGGCGTTGGCCGCCCTCGACGATCGGGAGCGCACCATCGTGACGCTGCGCTTCTACGGCAATCTCAGCCAGGCGGAGATTGCCGGGCGGGTCGGCTGTTCGCAGATGCACGTGTCCCGGTTGATCATGCGTTCCCTGGGCAAGTTGCACGACCACCTCGACGCCGAGGAGGCGGCCGGCCGTGGCGGAGGTCACGCCGCCGTCGGCGGTCCGGCGGCAGGCGTAGGCTGAGCGCTGTCGCTCCAGACTTCGGCGGCCTCGATTTCACCGACGGCAGCCAACTCCAAGGAGCAGACGATGACCACCAGCTACGCGTGAGAGTCGGGCTCCTGGGCCCGGTGGCCTGGCGCACGCTGCCACGCGCCTACGGCCCGTGGGAACAGGTCACCGGTCTGCTCGCGGACGGCCTGGTGGCGGCGGGGATCGACGTGACCTCTTCGCCACGGTGCACGGGTTCTCCAGCTCCCGGATCCGGCCGGCCTGTCGGGCGAGCAACTCCTCGTTCGTGTCGATCTCGGACACCGACCGCAGCCCGGATCTCGACTACGTGGCGACGGTGCACCACGGGGTGGACACCGGCGGACTGCCGTTCACCGCGTCCGGCGGGCCCGGGCTGGTCCGCGACGTCGACCAGGCCGTCGCGGCGGTGGCCGCGGCCCGGGCGATCGACCGGGCCGGCTGCCGGGCGCGGGCCTGCGCGCGCTTCGACGCGGACCGCATGGTCGCCGACTACCTGACCGTCTACGAGCAGGTCATCGGCAAACGCCGGGACTGACCGGTTTCACCGGCATGGCCGGCGCATCGAGGCGCCGGCTCGTAGCCCGCCATACACGCTGGCAGGTCGGAGCCGTACCGCGTGACATTCGGAAGGCACGGTTCATGACCATCAGATATGGATTTCTCAGCACTTACCCGCCCACCCGTTGCGGCTTGGCAACCTTCAACTCCGCGCTCGCCGCCCATCTCGGCGAGGAGGGCATCCCGGGCGGCATCGTTCGCGTCGCCGCGGCCGGCGACGACCTGACACCCGCACCCGACGTGGTGCACACCTGGACGGCCACGACACCGGGCGGCTGGCGGGACAGCGCCGAGGTGCTCAACACCTTCGACATCGCCGTCGTCCAGCACGAGTACGGCATCTACCCGGGTCGGGACGGCGGTGAGGTCCTGTCGGTGCTGCGCCGGCTCACCGTGCCGAGCATCGTCGTCCTGCACACCGTCCTGACCCGCCCGACCCCGGGGCAGAAGGCGCTCCTCGAGGAGATCGTGGCCGCGGCCGGCGCGGTCGTCACCATCACCAACGCCGCGCACGACCGGCTGCTCCTGGGCTACGCCGTCGACGCCGCGAAGGTCTCGGTGATCCCGCACGGCGCCTCCGGCTTCACCGGCACCGCGGCACCCCGGAACGTCCAGCCGCATCTGCTCACCTGGGGCCTGCTCGGGCCGGGCAAGGGCATCGAGTGGGCGCTGCGCGCCATGGCGATGGTGCGGAATCTGGAGCCCGCACCGATCTACACGGTGGCCGGCCGGACCCACCCGAAGGTCCTCGAGCTGCACGGCGAGGCCTACCGGGCCGGTCTGCATCAGCTCGGCGCGACCCTCGGCATCGCGCACCGGGTGCGCTACGAGTCGGCCTACCTCGACGAAATGGCGCTCGGCGAACTCATCCGCTCCGCCGATGTCGTGGTGCTGCCGTACGACTCCACCGAGCAGGTGACCTCCGGCGTCCTCGTCGAAGCGGTGGCGGCCCGCATCCCGGTCGTCGCGACCGCCTTCCCGCACGCCGTGGAGCTGCTCACCGACGGGCCCGGCATCCTCGTGCCGCACCGGAACCCGGCCGCCCTCGCGACCGCCATCCGGCGCATCGTCACCAAGCCCAGCCTGGCCACCACCCTGCTCGCCCGCAACGGCCACGCCGGACCGGCGCTGCGGTGGCCGGCCGTCGCGCAGCGCTACCACGAGTTGGCGGCGACCCTGGTCACCGCCGACCGGGTCGCGGTCGCCGGCTCGTGATCACCACCACCGTCACGCCGGCCCCCGACCGGGCCGTGCGCACCCCGTTCGCGCATCTGGTCCGGCTCACCGACGACACCGGGCTCTTCGAGCACGCCCGGCACGCCACCGCGCGCCGCGAGCACGGCTACTGCACCGACGACGTCGCCCGCGGACTGGTCGTCACCAGCCGCGAGACCGATCCGTCGGCCGAGGTGATCCGGCTCACGGAGTGCTACCTGACCTTCCTCACCCACGCGCAGGACGCCCGGGGTGCCTTCCGCAACCGGCTCGGCTTCAACCGGGAATGGGCCGACCAGCCGAGCCTCGGCGACTGGTGGGGGCGCGCCCTCTGGGGCCTCGGCACCGCCGCCGCCCGCTGCCCGGTCCCGTGGATCCGGCAGGACGCCCTGCTCGCGTTCACCCGGGGCGCCACCCGCCGGTCCCCCGCGCCGCGGGCCATGGCCTTCGCCGCGCTCGGCGCCGCCGAGTTGCTCCGCGCCGACCCCGGCCACGAGCGCGCCGCGGAGCTGCTGGCCGCGGCGGCCGGCATGATCGGGCGCCCGGACCCCGATCCACGCTGGCCGTGGCCGGAGGAGCGGCTCAGCTACGCCAACGCCGCCCTCGCCGAGGCACTCATCGTGGCCGGCGACCTCCTCGGCGACCCGGCGGCCCGGACGGCCGGCCTGCGGATGCTGACGTGGCTGCTGGAGATCCAGATCAGCGACGGCCACCTGTCGGTCCTCCCGTCGGCGGGCTGGCAGCGCGGCGGCCCCCGGCTGTCCCACGACCAGCAACCGATCGAGGTGGCGGCCCTGGCCGACGCGTGCGCCACCGCCGCCGACGTCACCGGCGACGAGGCCTGGCACGCCGGCGTACGGCATGCGATCGACTGGTTCCTCGGCCACAACGACGTCGGCCAGGTGATGTGGGACCCGGCCACCGGCGGCGGCTACGACGGCCTGACGCTGCACGGGCCGAACCTGAATCAGGGCGCCGAGTCCACCCTCGCCCTCATCTCCACCTTCCAGCACCGCATCACCGGCCCAGCGGTCCGGCCTGACGTCTTCGACTGACCCGCCGCTACTGCTGGATCAGGGTCAGGACGTTGCCGGCCGGGTCGGTCACCTGGGCCTTGACCACCCAGCCGTTGTCGGTGCGCGGCATCAGCACGGTGCCGCCGAGCTCGACGGCGCGGGCGAGCGCGGCGTCGAGGTCGGCGACCGCGATACCGATGGTCACCGTGGCCGTGTCGGCCTCGATCAGCGCGCCGTCCGGGCCGCCGTCCGGGGTCCTGGCCAGGGCGTAGCCGGGGCCTTTGGCGTCGACCTGCCAGCCGAGCAGGCCGGCGTAGAAGTGGTGCTGCTCCTTCTCGTTCGGGCCGGCGATGTCGAAGTGCACGACGGGACTCTGCATGGGAATGCTCCTCAGGAGGTTTCGGTCAGGGAGGTCGGGAAGGTGGCCAGCCACCCGGTCAGCGCGGCGACCCGGGCCGGGTCGGCCCGGTACCACCGGAAGGTGCCCTCCCGGGTCAGCACCGCCAGGCCGGTCTTGCGCAGGACCTTGAGGTGCTCGGAAACGCTGGCCGGCGCCAGGTCCAGCGCGTCGGCCAGCGCACCGGCCGGCATCGGCTGATCCCAGCACCGCCGGAGGATCTCCCGCCGGGCCGGATGGGCCAGGGCCCGCAGCAGCTCGTCGGCGTCCTCTTCGGCGAGTGTGGTCACCCGGTCGACTATTTCGGGTTTACCCGAAATAGTCAAGCGGCAACCAGCGCCTTGATGCTCACGGTGGCGGCGCCGCGCGCCCACTCCTCGAAGGGCAGCGGCCGGACGGACAGCGGGCACTGGGCGGCGGCGCCGAAGGCCTGGCGCTCGAAGCTCGCCCGGATGTGCGGCTCGAACAGGTCGTAGGCGGACAGGCCCTCGCCGGAGACGACGATGTGGGCCGGGCCGACCAGGTTCGCCACCGCGGCGATGCCGGCACCGATCGCCTCGCCGGCCCGGGCGAAGATGGCGCGGATCCGCTCGTCACCGGCCCCGCGCCGCGGCCACCGCGTCGTCGAAGCGGAGCCCGGCCTGCGCGACGATGGCGTCGGTGCCGGCGATCGCCTCCACGCAGCCGCGGCTGCCGCAGTGGCAGGCCGGCCCGTTCGCGTCGAAGCTGACGTGGCCGATCTCGCCGGCCACACCCTGCGCGCCGGAGACCAGCTTGCCGCCGACGATCAGGCCGCAGCCGATGCCCGAGCCGGCGGGTGCGGGACCGGTAGTCGCCGCACCCGCCTGCGCTACCGCGACACCACCATCGACGTCGCCTGCTCCCCGGCCGACGAGGTCATCGTCGCCTTCTGATCCGCTGCCGTATGGCAAACATCACACGTTGTTGGCGGTCGGACAATGCGCGACATAGCACCGCGATCAATCGACGGATATAAGAATGTGAACCTTTCTTTATTGTCTGTTCTTGGTGGAGACCAGCGGGTACCGGCGAGTAACCGGAATGCGCTTGCCTGCCGGTCGTGACGTGCGCAAGTGCCGGTGGCCGCCCGGCCGCTCACCCGCGTCGGAAAGATGGCAGAGCGCTGGCCTCTGCGGTAGCGATCGATGAGTATGCTCCCGTATCCGGGCACGGTGATGACCAGACAGATCTGCATTACCAGAAGCGGGAGCGCTCCAACATGGCCAGTAGGCCCTTGAGGCCGGGGGACCCCAGGCGGCTCGGTGAATACCAGTTGCTGGCCCGGCTCGGCGAAGGCGGCATGGGTACCGTCTTCCTCGGCCGTGCCGCGGACGGCCGGTCGGTGGCGGTCAAGGTCATCAAACCGGAGTACGCCGGGAACGAAGAATTCCGGGCCCGGTTCCGCAGCGAGGTCAACCGCGCCCGCGAGGTGCCGTCGTTCTGCACCGCCGCGGTCCTGGCCGCCGACGCCGGCTGCGAGACGCCCTACCTGGTCGTGGAGTACGTCGACGGGCCGAGCCTGCAGGAGATGGTCGACGAGCGCGGCCCGATGCCGCCGGGCGACCTGCACAGCGTGGCGGTCGGCGTCGCGGCCGCCCTCACCGCGATCCACGGCGCCGGCGTCATCCACCGCGACCTGAAACCGGCCAACGTGCTGCTCTCGCTCGGCCTGCCCAAGGTGATCGACTTCGGCATCGCCCGCGCGCTCGAGGAGACCGCTCAGCACACCCGCCCGGGCCGGTACATCGGCACCGTCGACTACATGGCCCCGGAACGGCTCGACAACACCATCGGGCCGGTCACACCGGCCGCCGACATCTTCGCCTGGGGCGCGGTGATCGCCTTCGCCGGCACCGGGCACATCCCGTTCCGCGGCGACAACCCGCTCGCCATCGCGACCCAGATCCTCACCAAGCCACCCGACCTGTCCGGCCTGCCGCCGTCGCTGGCCGAGATCGTCGCGGACGCCCTCGCGAAGGACCCGCGCCGACGGCCCTCGGCGAAGGAGTTGCTGCCGCGGCTGCTCCTGGTGCAGACGCCGCGCCTCCTGACGGTGGACACGCCGAGCCCGATCGCGGTCGAGACTCCTGCCCCACCGCAGCTCCGCCAAGGCCGGGACAACGGCCGTTTCGACGCGCGCGACCTGCTGGAACAGATCATCGCGGAGAACCCCCCGGCGTCGCCGTACCGGGTGTCGCCGATGTCCCGCTCGGTCGAGCGCCGGCTCGGCGCGGCACGGCGCTCCCGCCCGGCGAATCCGCGCCCGGCGAAGCCCCACAGTGGCCGCTGGCGGCGGGTGCTCTACGCGGCGGCCGCGGTCCTGGTGGCGTCGGCCACCGGGGTGACCCTGGCCTACGCCCAGAGCAACGACGACAAGCCGTCGGCGACCACGACCACGACGCTCTCGCCGAAGTCGGTGCCGGTCTCGGTGCCGCCGCGCGGCCCGTCCTTCTCCGATCCGCTGAGCGCACCGGGCCGCTTCCAGGAGAGCACCAGCGAGGTCGGCCGCTGCGATTTCCAGGACGAACGCCTGCACGCCCGGGTGGCCGGCCGGTCGACCCTCCGGTGCCCCGGCCCGACCGACGCGTTCGCCGGCGACCAGACGATCTCGGTGAACGTCACGCTGGCCGGCGCCGACGCCTGCGCCATGATCTGGTTCCGGCACCACGACACCCGCGGCTACCAACTGACCGCCTGCGCCGACGTGCTGGAGTTCGAGGAGCTGAACGGCGCGGTGCTGAGCATGGTCGGCCGCAACTCCTCGGTGGCCCTGACCCCGGGCACGCCGCACGACCTGTCCATCGTCATCACCGGCGGCCACGCCACCGTCTCGATCGACGACAAGGCCGCGGTGCAGGGCGCCGCCGCCGACCCCGACCTGTCCTCCGGCCAGGTCCAGCTCGGCGTCACCGGCACCGACAAGACCAAGCCGGCCGAGGTGTCCTTCGCCGACCTCGAGGTGCGCACGGGCTGAGCCCGGCCGGCGAGGGCCGGCCGGGCACCCTGATCTACTTGCTCGACGTGTACTTGTCGTATGCCTGCTAGGTTGAGCTCGAGGTAGCGCTTCAGGCCGATGCCGTCGAAGCCCTGCACCCAGCTGTCCCAGTCGGTGTCGATGTTCTTGGTGCCGGTGATGAACGCCAGCTGCACCTTGGTGTCGAGGGCGACGTCGCCGGCCTTCGGCTTCTCCCAGCCGGTCCCCTCCGGGCCGCCGTTGACGATGATCTGGCCCTCGTCGGTGTAGATGTAGTCGAGCATCTTGATCGCCGCGACCCGGGCCTGCTTGCTGGACTTGTTGGTCAGCATGAAGGTGTAGCCGATCGAGGTCGGGTTGTTGTAGCCGGTGTAGCTCTTGCCGGACGGCCCGGTCAGCGGCGGGACGGCGTCGTACTGCTTGTCCCGGCCGTCCTTGGCGCCGAGCTGGACGAGGCCGACGTGGTGCGCGACCTGAGCGCCCTCGCCGACCAGGGCTGGCAACGCCTGAAGGTCAAGATCGGCAAACCGGACTGGCGGGAGGACGCGAAACAGCGCTGGGACCTCAGCACCGCGAACCGCATGCTGCCGGTGTTGGCCGAGGCCGGAATGGACTGGTTCGAGGAGCCGGTGCACGCCGACGACGTGCCCGCCCACCGCCGTCTGCAGGCGGCGGCCCCATTCGACATAGCGGCCGGCGAGAGCCTGTACACGTACCACGCGTTCGCGAACTTCATCGCCGCCGACGCCCTGCGCGTGATCCAGGTCGACGTGACCAGGGTGGGCGGCGTGACCGAGTGGCTCCAGACAGCCCAGCACGCCGCGGCGAACGGCCTGCGCGTGGTCCCGCACGCCGGCGACATGATGCAGGTCCACCAGCACTTGGCCGGCACGTTCCTCAGTGAGTCCGCCCCACTGCTGGAGTTCATCCCGTGGACCCAGGACGCGTTCACCCACCGAAGCGTCATCCGCAACGGCTACGCCATCCGGCCACAGAACCCCGGCGCCTCGACCACCATCGCCACCCAGGCCCGGGAGAAGTGGCAGATCAGCGGCTTAGGAGCAACAACAGCCCAGCAGTGACCGCCCCCTCACCCGGTCGGGGGATTAACGGTGACGGTGTCGATCCATACGGTGGTGCGGCTCATCCAATGACCTGGGGGACTTCGACGATGAAGAAGCACGCGGCCGTACTCTTCGCAGCGGCGGCGGCCGGTGGGTTCGCGGCGCCGGGGGTGGCGTCGGCGACCACGCCGCTTCCGGTGGTCGCGCTCAGCAACTCCGACGAGTTCGGTGGGCTGCAGTACTCGGACATCCGGCCGGGCGGCACGGCGGTGGTGCGGGCCGGGGTCAAGGTGATCGGGCCCTCGGCGCCGGGCACCGTGGTGGTGGTGAAGCTGTCGGTGACGTCGAACCTGGATCTGCCGAAGTCGTTCACGAACTGCTTCTACTTCAGCCGTACCGGTGCGTGGTGCTCGCTGCCGGACGCGACGGAGGTGGGTAAGTCGTACGAGTTGGACGGTCTCGCGGTGGCCGCGCCGGCCGGGTCCGCCTCGCCGGGGCTGGCGACGGGTCTGCTGACCCACCAGTGGCTGACCGGTGACTCCGGCGGCGCCGAGCGGCTCGCGAGCACCGAAGGCACTCCGGTGCGCGGCACCGGGGGCGTGCTGCACCTCAAGGCGAGCACCGCGCTGACCGGGTCGGACGGATCGGCGAACGGCACGGCCGGGGTGCGGTTCCCGCCGCCGTCCGTCCCCACCGGACCGAAGGAGGTGCCGACCATCAAGACCTCCCCCGGCGTGCCCACCAAGCCCCAGGACATTCCGGACACCCAGACCAGCGACCCGGTCACGGACATCGCCAAGCCGGTCCCGACCGGTTCCCGCACCACCAGCGCGGCCCCGGCCGCTCCGGCCCCGGCCGACTCGACGACGGCTACGACCGAGGCGGCCGCGGCTGACACCGGCGGGCTGCCGTTGACCGGCTCCAGCCTCGCCCCGTGGGCCGGTGCCGCGCTGATGCTCTTCTCGGCGGCCGGGCTCGTCTTCCTGCACGTCCGCCGGCGCCGGACCACCCGCTTCGTCGCCTAGTTCTTCCCGGCCGGCCGGCCGCCCGTCACAGGCGTGAGGTGCTGGTCGGCCGGACGTATTCCTCGCCGTGCCAGGCCCGGCCGAGGACGCCGACCGCGAGGATCAGGGCCAGGGGGCCGGCGTAGTTCCAGCCGCCGAGCGGTTCGAGGAACGGCAATCGCAGCAGCGTGTAGGCGAGCAGCCAGGCCGCGGCCAGCAGCGGGCAGGCGGTGATCAACGCGCCCAGCCATCGGCCGGACGGCTTTCCCCTCTTCATGGTCGTACGCTAACCGTGCTTGACAAAAATGGGAACCGTGACCGTCAGGTTTACAAAAGCTGCCCTCTTGTAAGTCTCGGTGAGCGGTGTCACAGTCAGGCCATGTCCGAGAATCGATCCGTCTGGCGGGACGCGCGGCGCTACCTCTGGCCGTCCGCGATCGTCGTGCCGCTGCTTCCCTTCGTCAGCTATGGCATCGTCGCGCGGACCGGGCTCCAGGGCTGGTGGTGGCTCACCCCGGCGGTCGTCTTCGTGATCATCCCGATCATCGACATCTTCGGTGGCGATGACGTCGGCAACCCGCCCGAGGACATCGCCAAGGCGCTGCAGTCGGACCGCTACTACCGCCGGCTCACCTATCTCTACCTGCCGTTACAGCTGGGCGGCCTGGTGCTCGGCGCCTGGCAGTGGGCCGACGGCGGGCTCGGCTGGGCCGGGCGGCTCGGCGTGCTGGTGACGATCGGCGCGGTCAACGGGATCGCCATCAATGCCGCCCACGAGCTCGGTCACAAGCGGGAGAGCGCCGAGCGCTGGCTGTCCAAGATCGCGCTGGCGCCGACCGGCTACGGCCACTTCTATGTGGAGCACAACCGCGGGCACCACACCCGGGTCGCCACCCCCGAGGACCCGGCGAGCTCGCGGCTGGGCGAGAGCTTCTGGCGGTTCTGGCCGCGGACCGTCGCCGGCAGCCTGCGCTCGGCCTGGCACCTGGAGATGTCCCGGTTCCGGCTGCGCCATCGTAATCCGTGGACGCTGCGCAACGACGTACTCAACGCGTGGGCCATGACGGTCGTGCTCTTCGGGGCGCTGCTCATCGCGTACGGAATAAGCGTCCTGCCGTTCCTGATCTTTCAGGCGGTGATCGGGTTCTCGTTCCTGGAGGTGGTCAACTATCTGGAGCACTACGGGTTGCGCCGGGAATGGACCGGCAGCCGTTATGAGCGGGTCGACGAGCAGCACAGCTGGAACAGCAACCGGCTGATCACGAACATCTTTCTCTACCAGCTGCAACGCCACAGCGATCACCACGCCAACCCCATTAGGCGCTATCAGATCTTGCGTACGTTCGACACGTCCCCGCAGCTGCCGGCCGGCTACGCCACGATGATCGTGGTGGCGCTGTTCCCGCCGATCTGGCGGCGGATCATGGACCCGCGGGTGATCGCCCACTACGGCGGCGACGTGAGCCTGGCCAACGTGCACGAACCGGCGCGCGCCAGACTGGCAGGGTGAACCAGAGTTACGCGGAGCGGGCCCGGGCCGGCATGCGGGACGCGATCCTCGACGCCGTCGAACGCCTCGTGCTCGATCGCGGCTGGCACCGCACCCGGATGGCCGACGTCGCCGATGCCGCCGGGGTGAGCCGGCAGACCGTCTACCAGCAGTTCGGCAACCGCGACGACCTCGCCCAGGAGTACGTTCTGCGCGAGGTCGCCCGGCTGCTCGGGGCGGTCGACTCGGCCCTGGCCGCCAACCGCGACGACCCCTTCGCCGCCGCGGCCGCCGCGCTGGAGGCGTTCCTCACCGGCGCCGCCGACAACATCATGATCAAGGGCATCCTGGCCGGCGACGACGACCTGCTCCCCCTGGTCACCACGGCCGGCCTGGTGGTGCGTCAGGTCGCCATCGACCACCTGGTCGCCGCGATCGGCGTGCACTGGCCGGCCCTCGACGCCGGTGACGTGCTGCTGTTCGCCGAGACCATCGTGCGGCTGGCGATCAGCCACGCCACCGGCCCGGCCGCCGACCCGCAGACCAGCGTGCGCGACGTGATGCGGGTGCTCGGCCCGTTCATCCGCGAGGTCGTCGCCCGGTCAGCCGCCTAGCGCCGGCAGGGGTCCGACCCCTTAGCCGGCCAGGGTCGGCGGGGGTCCGACCACGCGCAGCCGGTAGGCCTCGGCCGCCGCGACGATCGCGCCGACGTCGAAGGGCGCGGCCCCGCTGTCCGTCGCGAGGACCGGGGACCCGTTGTCCTTGAACCAGTTCTCGATGCCGGCCGGCGCGAACGCCACCGCGATTCGGGCCGACGGCGACCGGACCAGGTAGGAGTGCGGAACCCCGCGCGGCCCGAGGGCGACCGCGCCGGGCAGCAGGTCGTGCCGGTCGTCGCCGAGGTAGAAGCTGACCTCGCCGTCGAGCACGAACCAGACCTCGTCCTCGTTGTCGTGCGCGTGCAGCGGCGGAGCGTGACCTTCCACGTCCTCGAACTGCATGACGCTGATGGCGCCGGCGGTGGCCGCACCCGGAATGAGGATGCTGGCCTTGCCACCCAGGAACCAGAACGGCTCGGCGGCGATGGTGGGATTGATCATGCGAGGAACGCTATGGGCGCTTTCGTCACGCAGACTCAGTCGATCGACTGACGAGATCATTGGACGTCGCCGCCCGCGGCCGCCACGATAGCGGGATGGTTTGGCTGGTGGGCCGGGAGGCCGAACTCGTAGTGCTGCACGACCTCGTGACCGGGGCCGGCAGCGGCACCGGCGGCGCCCTGGTCCTGCGCGGCCCGGCCGGCATCGGCAAATCGGCGCTGATCGAGGCGGCCCAGCACGAGGCCCACGCGAAGGGGATGACCGTGGTGGCGGCCCGCGGCGTGGCCTCGGAGACCCTGCTGCCGTTCGGCGTCCTGCACCAGCTGCTGTGGCCGCTGCTCCGGGACCCCCGGCTGCCGGAGACGCCACGCCAGCTGCTGCGTTCCGCGCTCGGCGCGGCCGGTGCCGCTGCGCCGGACCTCTACGCGATCGCCGTGGCCACGCTGGAGCTGCTGGTCGAGGCGGCCGACCGGAACCCGATCCTGGTCGTCGCCGAGGACGCCCACTGGTTCGACCGGTCCAGTGCCGACGTGCTCGCCTTCGTCGCCCGCCGGGCCGGTTCGGCGCCGATCGCCCTGGTCGCGGCGGTTCGCGGCGGCGACGACACCACTCCGGTCGATGCGCTCGGCGAGGCCGGGCTGCCGGATCTGCCACTCGGCCCGCTGCCCGAGGAGGACGCCCGCGCCCTGCTCGACCGGGCCGCGACCGAGCTGCCGGCCGGCCTGCGCGAGCGCATCCTGACCGCCGCGAGCGGCAATCCGCTGGCCCTGCTGGAGCTGCCGGCCTCGGTCCGGGAGGATTCGTTCTCGACCGTCGTGCCGATGAACGCCCGCCTTGAGAGCGCTTTCACGGCCCGGCTGCCGGAGATGCCCGGGCTGACCCGCACCCTGCTGCTCGCGGCCGCGGCCGAGCCATCGTGCACCCTCGCTCAGCTGCTCACGGTGGTGGCGGCAGTCAGCGGAGAGCCGGTCGGGATCGACGTGCTCGACCCGGCTGCCGCGGCCGGCCTGGTCCGGTCGCACGGGCTGCAACTGCGGTTCCGGCATCCGCTCGTCGCCTCCGCCGTCTACCAGGCCGCCGCGCCGAGCGACCGGATCGCCATGCACGCGGCCCTCGCCACCGCCCTCGCCGACCAGCCCGACCGGGCGATCTGGCACCGCAGCGCCGCCGCGACCGGCCCGGATCCGGAGGTAGCGGCCGACCTGCGGGTCTTCGCCGGCCGGGCGGCGCTGCGCGGCGCCGCGTCGGTGGCGGTCGCCGCGCTGGAGCGGGCCGCCTCGTTCAGCGCCGGAGCCGACCGCATCGACCTGCTGCTGCGCGCGGCCGAGCTGTCCTGCGAGACCGGCCAGGCCCGGGAGCGCCTGCCCACCCTGCTCGAGCAGATCCGCGCCGGCGAGCCGACCGGGCGCGACGCGGCCCGGCGCATGCAGGTCGAGGCGGTGCTGGCGCCGATCCCGGACACGCAGGCGATCGCCGGGCTGGTCGAGCATGCCACCATGATCTGGGAACAGGACCGCGCCCTGGCCTACTCGCTGCTGCTGGCGGCCGCGATCCGCTGCTGGTGGGGTGGCGCCCCGCCAGAGCTGCGCGCGCTCGTCCAGGAGGCGGCCGACCGGTTCGACCCGGACCTGCACAATCCGCCCAGCCTGACCGTGCACGCCTACGCGTCGCAGCCGGAACGGGGTGCGCTGTTGCTCGACCGGGCCGGCCGGGTACTCGCCGACCCGGACCCGGCCCGCCGCCGGTTCGCGATCGGCGTCTACGCCCTGACCGGCGACTTCGCCGTCTCGGCCACCATCACCCCGGCGGCGATCGCGACCGCCCGGGGCAACGGCCAAGTCCTGCTGACCGCCCGGTGGCTCGCCGTCCAGTCGGGCACGTCCTTCTGGGCCGGCGCCTGGGACGCGGGCCTCGCCGAGGCCACCGAGGCCGAACGGCTCGGCCGCGAGCTGCACGACCCGTCGATCTATCTGCTGGCGTCGGCCACTCAGGCGATGTTCGCGGCCGCCCGCGGCGAGCTCGACCGGGCCGAGGCCTGCATCGCGGCCACCCTGGCCGACCCGGCCCTGCCCGGCAACCGGGCGGTTCTGGCCGCGACCCAGAAGGGCCGGGCCATGGTCGCGCTGGCCGCCGGCCGACCGGCCGACGCGATGGAGCGGGTGCTGTCCATCTACGACCCGGCCGACGCCCACCACCATTGGATGTATCAGTATTGGGCCCTGACGGACCTGGCCGAGGCCGCCCGCGCGGCCGGCCAGCTCGACCGGGCTCGCGCGATCCTCGCTGCCCTGGACCAGGTCGCCGAGCCGATCGGCTCGGTCCGCATCGCCCTCGGCGTCGCCCGCGCGCTTCTCGCCACCGACGATCACGCCGAGCCGCTGTTCGAGGCCGCGCTGGCCGAGGACCTCGCAGCGTGGCCGTTCGAGCGGGCCCGGCTCAACCTGGCATACGGCCGGTTCCTGCGCCGCCGGCTGCGGGTGACGCAGTCCCGGGCACCGTTACGCCTGGCCGCCGAGATCCTCGAACGGCTCGGCGCAACGGCGTGGCGGGAACAGGCCCGGTCCGAGCTGCGGGCGACCGGCGCCAAGGGCACCGCACCCCGGGGCGGCCCGGCCGCGATGACCGCCCAGGAGCTGCAGATCGCCCGTCTGGCCGCCGAGGGCCTGAGCAACCGGGAGATCGGCGAGCGGCTGTTCCTGTCACCGCGCACCGTCGGCTCACACCTCTACCGAATCTTCCCGAAGCTGGGCATCGCCAACCGAGCCCAGCTCAGCGCGGTCCTGAACGGATCCGAGGGCTAGTTCATGGTGGCACCGATGGTGCTGCTGCCGGTCGTCAGGAACGTGGTGGCGGGCAGCGTGCCGCTGGACGACCTGGCGTTGTAGCAGGTGGTGGCGTCGGTCGAGACGAACGACGGGGTGCTGATGCCGCTGTCCCAGTTGTTGCCGGACGAGGTGACCGAGGAGCCCTTGGTCACCGAGCCGCTGCCGTTGCTGACCGCGAGGTTCTTGCCGAGCTTGGCCGAGCTGGTGCTGAAGTAGTAGCCGTAGTTGCCGTTGGCGTAGGCGGTGGTCCGGTTGATGACGATCGCGCCCTTGTTGGAGTTCTCGGTGAAGCCGTTGCCCGCGTCGTCCCAGGCCGCCGAGTTGTTCACCACGTGCGCCACCGTCTCGCCGTCACCGCCGAGCTTGTAGCCGTTGCCGTCGCCGGCGAAGGCGGAGTCGCTCCAGCGGTTCTTGCCGTTGCCGAACGACCAGGTGTGCTCGATGGTGACCGGCGAAGAGAAGGACCACAGGTCGATGCCGTCGTCGGAGTTGTTGTAGAGGCGGGCACCGGTGACCAGATTCCCGGTTCCCGAGCCGAATTTGATGGCCACACCGTCGGCATTCTCCCCGTGCTCGGCGGCGTCGTAATTGCCGTACGAGTCGATGTTCTTGACCGTGTTGTTCGCGGTGCCGTCGCCGGTGAGCGTGAATCCGGAGTCACCGCCGTTGATCGTCTTGATGTTGTTCCAGTTGGTGCCGGTGCACGACTGGCAGACGACCGCGCTGTCCGGCGAGTTCTGGAAGGTGATGTTTGAAACGTTCCAGTAGTCGGCCGTCAGCTTGAAGATCCAGGAGCCGGAGGGCAGGCTCGTGCCGCTGATCTTCACCACCTCCGAGCCGTACGCGGTGAGCGTGACCGGCGAGGACGAGGTGCCGTTGGCCGTCGACTGCAGGGTGGCGGTCGGGTAGTAGGTGCCGGCCCGGACCTGGATGACGGTGCCGGCGGTGGCATTCTTGATGGCGTTCGACAGGTCGGTCACGTTGCTGACCACCACGGTGGCGGCGGAGGCCGGGGCGGCGAGCAGGACGAGGCCGACCGCGGCGACGGTCGATGCGGCGAGGACGTTCCGCACTGTTCTCATGACAAACGTTCCTTTCAGCTGGGGGGCTGAACTGGAGCGTAAGCCGCCGTAACACGTACGAAAATGCATTGAATCCTGTGAATCATTTAAGAGAGCCTTAAGCCATGCATTCAAGGCCGCTTTTGTTGCAGCGATTCTGCAAATTCCTGCAAATGCTGACCCGGCAAAGGGCGGCGGAGGATCAGCAGCTCGGCCGGGTCGGGGTCGGGCAGGCGCTGCAGGCCGGCTCGGGCCTCGCGGATCAGGTTCGCGGTGACCCGCTCGCCGAGTTCGGCCCGTAGCTGCGGTTCGTTGCGCAGCCACAACTCGTACAGCCAGATCCAGTGCTTGTCGTGGTTCTCGTTCTTGATCGACTGCTCCACCTCGAAGCCGGCGGCGGCCGCCAGGGCCGGCCAGTCGCCCTCCGGTTCCGGCCGCACCCGCGCGGTCATCGCGAAGCGGGCGCCCGGGCGCAGAATGCGGAACACCTCGGCCAGCGCCGCGGGCCGATCCGGGGCGAACGGCAGCGCGTCGACGCTGACCGCGGCATCCGCTCCCCCGCTCGGCAGGCCGGTGTCGGCGAACGCCGCCCGGCGGAACTCCGCCCGCCCCGGCCGCAGGAACGTCGCCGCCCGCTCCCCCGCGAGCCTGGTCGCGACCTCGCTGAAGTCGACGCCGATCAACCGGGTCGAACAGGCCCGGGCCAGCCACAACCCCGGACCGCCGCGCCCGCAGCCGAGATCGACGAGCACGCTGTCGCGCCGCAGCCGCAGGCCACCGATCAACCGGCCGAGCAGCCACCACGTGCACGAGCTGAACGGCTCGACCTCGGCCGGGTATTCGTCGCCGTACGCCTCCGCCCAGAGCTGCGGCACCAGCCTGCTGGAGTACACGGCGCCGTGGGCGGCGTCGTAGTCGTCGTCGCCGGTCCGCACCGCGGAGTCATCTGGCATCCGGACATCCTGGCGGACCCGTCGAGAATTTTCTGTCCCGTCCTGTCGATCCGGTGCCGGGCCGTTCGACCTGAGGGTGAGAAGGTCGGGAAGCGACCGGAAATCGAATCAAGGGGACATCACGATGGCCAAGTACATGCTGATCCTGCGGGGCACCGACGAGTCGATGGCGAAGATGATGTCTACGCCGTTCGAGGAGATGCTCGAGACCATGGGCCGGTTCAACGACGAGCTGATCAAGGCGGGCGTGCTCGTCGCCTGCGAGGGCCTCGACGACCCGGGCCAGGGCGTGGTGGTCGACTTCAGCGCCGAGACCCCGGTCGTCACCGACGGGCCGTACGGGGAGACCAAGGAGCTCTTCGGGGGCTTCTACCTTCTCGACGTCGCCACCAAGGAGGAGGCGGTCGAGTGGGCCAAGCGGATCCCGGCGATGAGCGGATCCAAGTGTGAGGTCCGGCGGGTGCCGGCGATCGACGAGTTCCCGCAGGACAACGAGTGGGTCGTCCGGGAGCGCGCATGGCGCGAGCGGACCGGCCAGCTCTGATGGTCGCGCCGGGCCCGATCGAGGCGGTGTGGCGGATCGAGTCGGCGCGGATCGTCAGCGCGCTGGCCCGCTACACCGGGGATTTCGCGCTGGCCGAGGACGTCGCGCAGGAGGCGGTCGCGGAGGCGCTGGTCTCCTGGCCGGTCGACGGCGTCCCGGCCAACCCGCGGGCCTGGCTGATGACGGTGGCCCGGCGGCGAGCGATCGACAGCTTCCGCCGCCGGGCCGTCCAGGACGACAAGTACGCCCTGATCGCCGCGGACGAAACCGGCTCCGAGGAGCTGTCGTGGGATCCGGACCGGATCGACGACGACGTGCTGGCGCTGATGTTCATCGCCTGCCACCCGGTGCTCTCCGCCGAGGCCCGGGTCGCGCTGACCCTGCGTACGGTCGGCGGCCTGACCAGCGAGGAGATCGCAAGGGCGTTCCTGGTGCCGGTCCCGACCATCCAGGCGCGGATCACCCGGGCGAAGAAGACGATCGGCGCGGCCGGGGTGCCGTTCGAGCTGCCGCCGGCCGAGCAGCGCCGGGAACGGCTGGGCGGCATCCTGAGCGTGCTCTACGTGATCTTCACCGAGGGCTCGACCGCGACGGCCGGCGAGCAACTGCTGCGGGTCGATCTCGCGGCCGAGGCGATCCGGCTGGTCCGGATGCTGGCCGCGCTGATGCCCGACGAGCCGGAGGTGCACGGGCTGCTCGGCCTGTGCGAGCTGACCGCCGCCCGCTTCGCCGCGCGGACCGGCCCGGACGGGGAGCCGGTGCTGCTCGAAGATCAGAACCGCCGGCTCTGGGACTCCTCGGCGATCCGGCGCGGCCTCGCCGCCATCCGGCGGGCGGCGGAGTTGGGACGAGGCTTGGGAGCGTACGGGCTACAGGCCGCGATCGCCGCCTGTCACGCCTTGGCCCCGTCGGTGGCCGAGACCGACTGGGAGCGGATCGTGCTGCTGTATGAAGCCCTGGGCCGGGTGGCCCCGTCCCCGATCGTCGAGCTCAACCGGGCCGTCGCCGTCGCAATGGCGACCGGACCGGCGTCGGCCCTGCCCATCGTGGACGAGTTGGTGGCCACCGACCGCTTGGCGGGTTCCCACCTGTTGCCGACCGTCCGCGGCGAGCTGCTGACCCGCCTGGGCCGCACCGCCGAGGCCCGAGCCGAACTGGAGTTGGCCGCCCGCTTGTGCACGAACACCCGAGAACGCTCGGTCCTGCTCCGCAAGGCCGCGGCCCTGCACTGACGCCGTTCCATAGGCCAGCCCGGTTGGCGGTCATGCTCACTATCATGCTAACGACGGCCGTAAGCATGATAGTTAGCATGACCCCCCGAGTGCCGGTGAATTTTGTACCCTCGCTCCCTATGGACTTCTACCGGCAGCCAAGCGCGACCTCCGACCTCGGGCGCCACCGCGAGCGATTGGCCGGGCTTCCGGCTGAGCCGGAGGCGCTCGGCGCGGTCGTGCGCGGTCTGCTGATTCACAACTACACCGCGAGTGTTCAAGGTCTGCGGTTCTCGGACGCGCGTATGTCGCACATGGAGACCGTCGGCGCCGCCGCGATCCTGGACAACGTGGTAGGCATCGATGCGGCGGCCCTGGATCGTGAGCGGGACGCTGAGCAGCGGATGTTTGGCTTCTGCTATCACTTTGCGCTGCTGCACTGTGCCCTGCTGCGGGCGACCGGCACGCCGGCCCGGATCCGATGTGGCTTCGCCGGCTACTTCGTCGCGGACCACTGGATAGACCACTGGGTAGTCGAGTACTGGGACGGTTCCCGCTGGGTAATTACCGACTCCCAGACCGGGCGCAGCGACCTGACCGCGGACGACTTCCAGGACGGCGTCACCGCCTGGAACCTCTGTCGCGGTGGTGCTTCGCAGTCGGAGGCGTACGGCAATGGTGAGCTCTGGGGTTGGGACGAGCTGCGCGGCAGCCTGATCAATGACGTGGCCGCGCTCAACAAGGTCGAGGTCGCCGGGTGGTACTGGTGCGACCGCCTCCACGTCGAGCCCCTCGATCAGCCGCACCAGGAACTCGACGCGTCACTCGACGTCCTCGCCGGGCTCGCGGCCGACGCCGAGATCACGAAAGCCTTCGACCTGTACCCGGACCTGCGGCCACCGGCCGACGCCGTCGCGCGATAGGTCAGCCCAGCCGGTCGGCGCTGGTGCGGAGCAGCTGCCAGCCCAGCGCACCCAGGGTCGCGGTGAGGATCATCGCGGTGAGCAGGATGGGCCAGGCACGCCAGAGGCGGCGGCTCGTGGCCAGCCAGGCCAGGACGGCGAACGGGAGCAGGAGCTCGACGAGTTTCGTGGCGCCGACCCCGGTGGCGACGCCGGCCAGGGTGCGGGAGCCGTAGGTGGCGGTCTCCTGCCAGCCCTGGCCGGCCAGCAATCCGCATGCGACACCGGCGGCCAGTGCCGCGGCGGGCACCGGCATGTCGCTGGCCCCAGGCCAGGCCGCTGCTGACCAGGGTGACCATGATTCGCCCGGCCACGCCGTCGACGCCGTCGGCCAGGAAAGCCAGCCCGCCGAGCGCCACCGCCGCCGCCGCGATCGTCGCGGCCCGAGGCCCCCCAGCTTCCACAGCGGGCCAGGCTATCGCGCCCCGGTCTGGAGGGCAGGCAGCACCTTGGCGCCGAAGGCTTCGATGAACGGCATCAGGTCCTGGCCGACGTGGTGCAGGTAGATGCGGTCGAAGCCGAGTGACGCGTACCCGCGGAGCCGCTCGGTGTGCGCCTCGAGGTCGGCCGAGATGTTGACCACCTGGCGTACCTGGTCGAGCGTCACGTTCTCGCTGATCACGTCGAACTGCTCGACCGTCTCGAGGTCCCAGCAGACCGGCGGCCGGAAGACGTTGCTGCGCCACTGGTCGTGGGCGATCGCCTCGGCCTCGGCCTCGGTCGGCGCCCAGCTCAGGTGCACCTGCAGGCAGACCGGCCCGCGACCGCCCGCGTCCCGGTAGGCGGCGATCATCGCGCGCAGGTGCTCGTCCGGGGCGTTGACCGTGACCAGCCCGTCGGCCCAGCCCGCGCACCAGGCCGCGGTTTTCGTGCTCACCGCGGCCCCGATCAGCGGCGGCGGCTCGGCCGGCCGGGTCCACAACCGGGCCCGGTCCACCGTGATCAGGCCGTCCCGGGTGACCTCGTCGCCGGCCAGCAGCGCGCGGATGACGTCCACCGACTCGAGCAGCCGCGCCTCGCGGACCTCCTTCCGCGGCCACGGTCCGCCGGTGATGTGCTCGTTGCTGTATTCGCCGCTGCCCAGCGCGGCCCAGAACCGGCCCGGGAACATCGCGCCGAGGGTGCCGATCGCCTGCGCGATGATCGCCGGGTGGTAGCGCTGGCCGGGAGCGTTGACCACCCCGAACGACAGGTTCGTGGCCTGCAGCGCCGCACCCAGCCACGACCAGGCGAAGGCGGATTCGCCCTGCCGGCTGCTCCACGGCGAGAAGTGGTCGGAGCACATCGCGGCTTCGAAGCCGTGCCGTTCGGCCGCGATCACGGCGGTGAGGAGGTCGGCGGGCGGGATCTGCTCGTGGGAGGCATGGATTCCGTAGTCCGTCATGCGTAGGCGTTACCCCGGCCTCCGCTCCCGCAACCAACGGTCAGGAGGGGGTCAGGCCGGTCAGGCCGGTCGGGGTGCCCCAGCCGGTCGGGCCGTCGTAGCCGACCACGCCCGTGCAGAGGTAGTCGCCGCCGCAGGTGGCGGAGTTCGGGCCGGGGACGTTGCTGCCCGTGGTCACGTCGCGGAACGCGGTGGCGCTGTGCTTCAGCCATGGCACCGAGCCGTCGTTGACGCGGGCCGTCGCGCCGGTCAGGGCGTACATGGCGGCGATGATCGGCGCCGAGGCGCTGGTGCCGCCGACGATCTGCCAGGTGCCGCCCTGATAGGAGTGGTAGACCGCCACCCCGGTCGCCGGGTCGGCCACCGCGGACACGTCGTTGAGCATGCGCTTCGGGCAGTTGGCGTCGGTCTGCCAGGCCGGCTTCGCCATGTAGGCCGAGCAGCCCGAGCCGGTCAGCGCCCACACCGATTCGGTCCAGGCGCCGGTCGTGCTCCTGGTCAGCGTGGTGCCGCCGACCGAGGTGACGTGGGCGGACGCGGCCGGGAAGGACACCGAGTAGCCGATGTCGCCGGCGCTGACCACGATCGGGTGGCCGGGGTGGATGTAGTGCGACTCGAACGCGGTCTGGCCGGCGAACTCGACGCCGGTGCCGTAGCTGTTGGAGACGACGTCCGCGCCCATCGCCACCGCGGTGTCGACCGCCGCGCCGAGGTCGTCGAAGCCGTTCGAGACGGCCTGCACCACCAGGATCTTGCAGGCCGGGCAGGCGGCCGAGACCATGTCCACGTCGAGCGCCTGTTCCAGGGCCCAGCCCGGGTCCGGGGCGGGCAGCGGCGTGGTGGCGCCGTCCTGGTTGACGATGCGCAGGCAGCCACCGGTCACCGTGCACGCCGGCAAGCCGTAGGTGCTGCGGTAGACGGCCAGGTCGGCTTCGAGGGTGGGGTCGGTGAACGCGTCCACGATGGCGACGGTCCGGCCGGTGCCGCCGGCCGGGATGCTGTAGGCCGAGACCAGGTCGGCGGGGGCGAGCCCGGCCGGCGCGGCGAGGGTGCCGACCGGGCCGCCGCCGACCACGACTTTGGCGAAGCAGGTTGCCTTCGGTGGTGCGACCAGTGGACAAGCGTCCCGCACCACCAGTTCAGCCGCCGTCGCGATCCCGGCGCTGGTTCCGGCAAAAACCGCGGCAATGCCGGCAACACCAAGGACGATCAAGGGTGTACGGATACGCATAGTTGCCTCCGAAGGGGGGATCAGGCGGCCACGCGTACGGCGCGGATGACGGTCTGGTCGAGGGTCGCGCCGGCCGGGTCGGTGGCGTGGATGCGCAGCGAGAGGTAGCCGGCGGCCGGGGTCACGGTCGCCGTGAACCGGCCGCCCCCGGCCGACGCCACCGGCAGCGGTCTCCAGGTGGCACCGTCGTCGGCGGACACGTCGAGGGTGAGGTGTTCGGTGACCGGGGTGGGGTCGAAGGCCTGCCGGCGCAGCGTCACCGACAGCGGGGTGGCCACGCCCGCCGGGACCGCGTTGGCGGTGTCCACCGCGATGCCGTAGTCGGCGAAGACCAGTGGTAAGAACGCGCACGGGTCGGCGCAGGTGCGGCCGGCCGGCAGCGACCCGCCCGGCGGCGTGGTTCGCCACGACCAGGCAGTCTGCACCCGGTCGGCGGTGGTCAACCACGACGCCGACGCGGAGCTGTCCAACTCCAGCCGCAGCTGGGTGGCGTCGGCCGGGATCGCGATGCGGCCCACCGGGTCGGTTCCGTCGGCGGCGAGCGCTTCATCGGCGTACACCCGGAACTCGGTTTTGATCTTGGCGGTTTCGCTGGTGGTCAACCGCACGGCGTGGCCGCCGGCGTCGGTTCGCGGCTGGAGGTCGAGGAGGAGTTGGTCGCTCTGGCGGCAGGCGGGGCACGGCAGGCTGCGCAGCGTGGTGCGGTCGACGCCGGGCACGCCGGGGGCCGCGAAGTACCTGTCGGTGGTGCGCTGCCCCGGCCGGTACTCGACCATCGGTGACTGTGCGGAGCCGTTGAACTCGTCCGGGCGGGCGACGGCCGAGCCGATCCAGCCGACGCCGGGCACCGCCGAGACGTACTCGGTGCGCCGCAGCGGTGCCACCGCGGTGCTGGCGAAGCGGATCGGGAACTGCTCCCACGGCTGGAACGACGTGCGGTAAGTGCTGATCCGGGAGGTGTCGCCCTCGGCCGCGTAGGTCGCGTCCAGTGTGGCTAGACCACTGGCCGGAACTTTCTCGGCGAAATCGGCGGGCACCGCGCCGTCGGCCGGGAAGACCAGGTCATAGAGGTACGCATCGGCCGGCGAGGTCAGCCGGAAGTACGTGTACCAGCGGACGTCACCGAGGGCGACCGGATCGGTGGGCGTGACGGACAGTGACGGCGAGCCGCCGATCATCATGATCGCGGTGGTCGAGTCGTTGCCGGCCGCCGAGAGCCGCGAGTAGGTGGCCTGCATCTGCTCCAGCCCGGACGGGTTGGGCGTGGCCGGCACCGGCACGACGGTGGTGGCGGTGGCGGCATCCGCGGTCACCGTCATCTCGGTGCCGGTGACCGCCAGCTCGGGATAGAAGAGCAGCGCGTCACCTTGATAAACCCCATCGGCGTCGTACGTGGTGATGGAGACCTCGAGCGAGTAGTGCCCGACCGGGACGCTGAACGACACCTGACCGTCGACGAACGACTGCAGGCTGCTGAACCGCTGGACGTCCTCGGCGTTGGTGATCGAGACGCCGCCGCTGATCGCCTTCGCGCCCAGCTTGTCGAGGCCCCGCACGGTGAGGGTGGCGATCGGGTACTGCGGGTCGGCGGTGGGTTCGGCGGCCCCCACCGGGCGGATCTCCTTGACGCCGGCCGCGCCGGCACCGAACGCCGCCGGGTCGGTGAGCCGGCCGGTTGCCAGGTCGAGGCCCGGGATGTCGTGCGGTGTCGCGCCGGCCGCCCACTCCACCTGGAGCGCGGCCGGTGGGGCGAGCACGTCGAACAATGCGAGATCCAGTTGCCGTCCGACAAAAGGCAAGGCTTTGTCGGGTACGACGTAGAAGTGCTCACCGACCGCCATGCTGTGGATCCGGACCGGGTCTTTTCCCGCGGCCGGGGCCGTCTCCACCGCCCGGACGACGCCGTGATCGACCAGGACGCGCTCCCCCGTAAGCAAGGTGACCTCGCGTGGCATCTCTTCGGCGTGGCTGGTGGCCGGCACCAACGCCACTGCACCGACGAGCGCGGCCAGCCCGCACCCGGCGACACTGTTCCGTAGGCGAGACATCCGCATCCCTCCGATTAATTGAGGAATGTCTATATTGGGAGCGCTCCCAAAATCCGTCAAGCCCAATCCGTGCCAAGCTCAGCGCACTCGCTCCGCCTTGAACTGCATCCGCGGGTTCGCGTAGAACTCCTGGGCCTGCACCAACTGGAGCTCGCGCTCGCCGGACCGGAACGTGGTGTCGATCAGGTCGAACACGCTGGACGCGGTCCGCTCCAGCGCCACCGCCGCGTCCCGGGTCGCGACGTAGTGGGCGGTGAACAGGGCGGCCGTGACGTCCCCCGACCCGTTCGCCTTGAACGGCAGGTGCGGGGTGGTCACCAGCCAGGCGCCGGCGTCGTCCACCGCCAGCATCTCGATCGTGTCCGCTGCCCGGTCCGGGCGTTCCACGCTGGTGACCAGCACGGTCGACGGGCCCGCGGCCCGGGCCAGGTCGGCCGAGACCAGGGTCGACTCGACGCTCGCCGGCTCGGTGCCGGTCAGGTAGCCCAGCTCGAACTGGTTGGGCGTGATGATGTCGGCCACCGGCACCACCCGGTCGCGCAGCAGGCCGGGAATCTCCGGCGCGACGAAGCACCCGGACTTGGCGTTGCCCATCACCGGGTCGCACGCGTAGAGCGCCGCCGGGTTCGCGGCCTTGACCCGGCGCACGGCGTCGACGATGACGTCGCCGATGCCGACCCCGCCCTGATAGCCGCTGAGCACGGCGTCGACCTGCGCGAACACGCCGCGCTCCTCGACCCCGAGCAGGATCTCGGCGACATCGGACGGCGGGATCAGCGGCCCGCGCCAGGCGCCGTACCCGGTGTGGTTGGAGAAATTCACCGTCGGGACCGGGATGACCTCGACCCCGATCCGCTGCAGCGGGAACACCGCCGCGGAATTCCCGACATGACCGTGCGCGACCGCCGACTGAATGGACAGAACCTTCATGTCCTCAGCGTAGTGACCGCTCAGGAACCGAACTGCGCGAACCTCGGACGGCCCGTTCCGCCGAACGCGGTGAAGTCGCCGCCGACCGTGATGGCGCTGGTGGCCGGGTTGACGCTCAGCGTGAGCACTCCCCACCGGCCGTTGCTGCGGGGATTCCAGCTGAGCAGCCGGCCGGTGGCCGGGTCCCAGGCGGCCAGTTTCGGCTGGCTGCGCTGCTTCGTCGGGCACCACGCGGTCGCCGACCGCGACGGGCCCGAGCAGGCGGTGGTGAAGTGCCCACCGGCGTAGACGGCGCCGTCGCGGTAAGTGATCGCCTGCACGTCACCGTCGGTGACGCTGCTCCACACCAGCGAGCCGTCCGGCCGGTACGCGACCACCCGGCCACCCGGGCCGGCCAGGGCGGCGAACACCCGTCCGGCGGCGACCGTGAGCGCCATGACCCCGTACGGCGTGGCCGGCCGGAAGCTCGTGTCGACCTGCCCGTCGGTGGGCCGCAGCGCGGCGAGGTGGCCCTTGAAGTCGCCACCGGCGTACAGCCGGGATCCGGCCGCGCTCAGTACCCGGACCTTCCCGCTCACGCCGCCGCGGAAGCCGCCGTCCAGCGCGCCGCCGTCGAGGCGGAACGCCGCCAGGTTGCGGACCGGCCGCCCGTCCACCGCGGTGACGCTGCCGCCCAGGTAGAGCCGCCCGTCCGCGGCGGCGAGGGCCTGGCCGGTGCCCTTGACGGTGTGCCGCAGCGGTCCGACCGCGCCGGTCTTCAGGTCGATGCCGGCCAGCCCGGCGCGGGGCGCACCACCGACCGCGGTGAACTCGCCGGTCACGTAGAGCGTGGCGCCGACGGCGGTCAGCGCCATCACGGTGTCGTCGGCGAGCGGGGCCCAGGACAGCAGCTTGCCGGTCCGGGCATCCACCGCGGCGAGCCGCTTACGAGCCACCGGCTTCCCGCCGACGATCGCGTGCGTGAAGTTGCCGCCCAGGTAGACCGTGGTGCCGACATGCGTGCTGGCGTACACCACCCCGTCGAACCCGACCGTGGACTCGGGTGTCGGCGACACGAGCGGGATGCTCCCCGCGAACGCCGGCGGTGTTCCCGTGCCGATTCCGGCGAGGGCGAGCACCCCGGTCAGCACCATTCCCCAGCGTGAAGTACCAGCAAGAGCCATGAACGAGACATTAGGGCGGTATCACTCGATCCGGATGCCGAATGCGAAAGCAACTCCAAAATCCTCGCGCCATCTGTACGCACACCGCCCCGCACTGCGGACGGGCACCGTTGTCGATACGGTCGGTCCCGAAGCCCCAGACCTCGGCTGCCCATTCGCCCGCTCCGCCGGAGCCCGCTCCGCCGGAGCCGCGAGCACTGGACGCCGATCACGTGCCCAGCCCCGACTTCCTGCTGCGCGCGCTGCCGCACATGCAGGACGAGAAGGTGGCCTTCGTCCAGACGCCGCAGGCCTTCCCGAGCGCCCGGGGCCTGGTGGCCGAGGGCGCCTCCGAGTCGCAGCGGATCTTCTACGAGCTCGTCCTGCCGGGCCGCAACCACTTCAACGCGGTCTTCTGCGTGGGCACCAACGTCATCTTCCGGCGGACCGCCCTGCGCGAGATCGTCGGCATGCACACGGCCAGCAACTCCGAGGACATCTGGACCTCGATCGAGCTGCACAAGCGAGGCTGGCGCTCGTTCTTCGTACCCGAGGTGCTGGCTCGCGGACTCGCCCCGGACAGCCTCCTGCCGCACTTCAAGCAGCAGTAACGCCGGCCCGGCCGGGGTTGCCCGGCGTCGAGCTGGTGCTTCCGCACGTCGGCCTGTTCCTGCTCAACGCCCTGGCCATCGCGGTCGGGGTGAGCACCCTGCCGCTGCGCGACACCGACGTGCCGGCGGTCTGGCTCTCCATCGCCTGGGCCTCGATCTACGTGCTCGTGCTCGGCCGGATCATCGCCGAGGCGGTGATCGCTCCCCAGGTCATCAAGCAACGTCTGGAGCGGCGTACGGCCGGAGCCATGCTGTCCCGGGCCCTGCCCTGGCCGACCCGCTGGGCGGAATCGGACGAGCTGATCAGCTCCGCGATGGCCGATGCGGCCGAAACCCCACCGACCTCCTGAGGGGAACCCATGGACAGCCCCCGCGTCACCGATCCCCCGCCGGCGCAGGCCCCGCCGCTTCCGCAACCGCCGGTCCGGCGATCCCCCCGCAAATGGCGAGCCCGGCTGATCGTCCTCGTCATGCTGGCCGCCGCGGTCGTCGTCTTCATCCGGCTCACCAGCATCCGCCAGACCAACGCGTCCCTCGTCGACCTGGGTACGGTCACGCTGACCGCCCAGCCCATCCCGGTCGAGACGCCCCAGCCGGGCCAGATCACCGAGGTCGCGGTCAAGGCCGAGCAGGCCGTCACGGCCGGCACCAAGCTCGGCATCATCGAGGTCACCACCACCGACTCGGACGGCAAGCCGGTGCTCCGCAAGATCACCCTGGTCGCTCCGCGGGCCGGCATCGTCGTCGACCGACCGGCCACCATGGGCAGCACCTGCAGCCGGGACAGCCGTTCGTCGAGCTCTACGACCCGTCGGAGCTGACCTTCGTGACCGACATCGCGGTGGCCGACCTCCCGGACCTGAGCTCCGGAATGGTCGCCGAGCTGACCGCGAAAGGCCTCGACCGTACGGTCCGGGCCGCCGTCCAGCGGGTCGTGCCGCGCGTCACCGGGTCGGCCGACACCGCCGCGCCCGGCTTCCTGCGCCTGGTCCTGGTGCCGGTGAACGCCACCGAGGTCCGCGATCTCGTGCCGGGGCTGCGCTTCACCGGCAAGGTCGACACCCGCACCGGCCCCGCGGGTCCGAAGCTGGTCGCCTGACGGGTTGACCAGAGATGGAGGTCGATGGACACTCGCTGGAAAGCGCTTACCTCCGGCATGTGGAGACCTGGATGAGGCTTCGTCGTATCGCCCTGGTGGCCGCCCTGCTCCTGGCCGGCTCGCAGGCACCGGCCCAGGCCGGCGGCCGCCGCGGCATCGAGCTGGAACGGCTCGACCGCGGCCTGGTCGCCGCGGCCACCAGCGAGGGCGTCTTCCTCAGCTGGCGACTGCTCGGCCCGGAGGCGACCGGCCACTCGACCACTGGTCTGACCAGCGCCGCCTTCCAGGTCTACCGGGACGGCCGGCGGATCGCCACCGTCACCGACAGCACCAACTATCTCGACCGGGCCGGCACCGCGACCTCGAAATATCAGGTCGCGCCGGTGCACGGGGGCCGCAGCGCGACCGCCACCCCGTGGCCTTCCAACCATGTCGACCTGCCGCTGAACAAACCCGGCGACATTTACTCCGCCAACGACATGAGCGTCGGTGACGTCGACGGGGACGGCCAATACGAATACATCGTCAAATGGGACCCGTCCAACTCCAAGGACGTCTCCCAGGTCGGTTACACCGGGAACGTCTACATCGACGCGTACGAGCTCGACGGCACCCAGCTCTACCGCATCGATCTCGGCGTGAACATCCGGGCCGGCGCGCACTACACGCAGTTCCTGGTCTATGACTTCGACGGCGACGGCCGCTCGGAGATGATGTTCAAGACCGCTCCGGGGACCCGGATCACCCGCTACCGGCCGGACGGCTCGGTGGCCTCCTCGAAATACATCACCATGCCGGCCGCTGACCTCAAAGCCGGCTACCGCAACACCGACGACTACCGGATGAGCGCCGCCGACTATTACGAGCACCTGGTGCGGATGTTCGAGGGCTGGCGCGAGCATCCGGAGGTGGTGGCCGGTCATTGGCCCGCGACGGTGGAGGCGGCACTGGGTCTCGCGCCCGGATACGGCGACGCGCGGGCACTGGTCGACTACTTCATCGACGTCTACGCCCCGGCCCGCAGCACGCGCAACGCGTTGCGCAACTTCGAGGGATTCATCGTGGACGGCCCGGAATACCTGACGGTCTTCGAGGGGGCGACCGGCCGGGAATTGCAGACCGTTCACTACAAGCCGGGCCGCACCGATGACGGTCTCATGTGGGGCGATTACGCGATGGCCCGGATCGAGCCGGGCAACCGGGTCGACCGCTTCCTGTCCGGCGTCGCCTATCTCGACGGCCGGCACCCGTCGGCGATCTTCGCTCGCGGCTATTACACAAGAACAACCATCATTGCGTACGGCTGGAACGGTCACCGCCTCACCGAGAACTGGTACGTGGACTCGGGCTGGGTGCCGATGACGAACCCGTTCAACGACTCGCCGCACGGCCGGGACGGGACCAACCCGGAATTCGCCACCATCACCACCCAGGGCGACCATTCGCTGAGCGTGGCCGATGTGGACGGCGACGGTAAACAGGAGATCGTCTACGGCAGCGCGACCATCGACAACGACGGCTCCCTGCTCTATTCGTCGTTCGACACCCTGCCCGCCGGCAGCGCCGCCCCCGGCGACTACGTCCGGCTCGGCCACGGCGACGCCATGCACGTCACCGACATCGACCCGGACCGGCCCGGGCTGGAGATCTTCACCGCGCACGAGGGGGCGACCTACGCGCCGTACGGGATGGCGATGCGCGACGCCGCCACCGGCGAGGTGCTGTTCGGCGCCTACTCGGGCCGCGACACCGGCCGCGCGATGATCGGCGACGTGCGGCCGGACATCCCCGGCATCGAGAACTGGGCCAGCCTGCCCGGCGGCTCCGAGGCGCTCGGCCTGCACAAGGCCACCGGCGAGGTGCTCGGCACCGCGATCCCCGGCACCAACCAGAGCATCCGCTGGGCCGGCGACGGGACCACCCAGATCCTCAACGGCGCCATCGACGTCACACCGACCATCAACGACTGGACGCGGGGCCTGGTGCTGACCGCCAGCGGCACGCTCGCGAACAACGGCACCAAGGGCACCGCGTCGCTGATCGCCGACATCTTCGGCGACTGGCGCGAGGAGTTGCTGCTGCGGACGACCGACAGCTCGGCGATCCGGATCTACCTGAGCACCGAGCTGACCGGCCACAAGCTCTACACGCTGATGCACGACCCGCAGTACCGGGTGGAGGTGGCCCGCCAGCAGACCACCTACAACCAGCCGTCGTACCCGAGTTTCTATCTGGCTTCGGACACGGACTGGGCCAAGGTGCCGCTTCGTCGTTTCTAGAGGCCCCAGCCGTACCTGATCCGGTTGGCGCCGCTGGTGTTGCGCACCGTCAGGGTCTGGCTGGTGCCGCTGCCGGTCCGGGAATACATCGAGTACGGATCCCAGGTCTTCCCGGTGGCGATCTTGCCGCCGATCGCCGGCCAGTAGACCCCGCCCATCCCGAGGGCGCGCTGGCGTTCGGTGACGGCGCGGAGGTAGCGGACGAAGTTGTCCGTGCCGTTCGCGTTGCCGTAGTCGAGGGCGTTGTCCATCTGGGCGCCGTACTCGGTCAGCACCGCCCGCGCGGCGCAACTGCCGAGGCGGGTGTCGAAGTCGGCGAGCCACTGCGCGTACGTCTTGGTGCCGTAGAAGAACGCGTAGTAGTGGTAGGAGAGCAGGGTGCCGGTGAAGCGGGTGTCGGTGCAGAGGTCGCGCAGGTCCTGGCTGTAGCCGACGCCGCCGATGAGCACCCGGCCCTTCGGGACCGACGAGTGCGCCGTGAGCCAGGCGGCGGCGAAGGTGCGCCAGTCGGCCGAGCTGTAGCCGTGCGGCTCGTTCATCGGCTCGAAGTAGACGAGGCTGTTCGCGCCGTACGCGGCGACCGCGGTGTTCCACATCGTGGTGAAGGCGCTCGTGTTGGTGATCTTGCCGCCGGACGCGGCGCCGTCCTCCCAGTAGGCGAGGATGACCTTGAAGCCGCGCCCGGTGGCGGCGTCGATCGTCCCCCGGTAGGCGCTCCACCAGCTGGTGCCGGTGTCCTGCGTGTTGATCGGCAGCCGGACGGTGTTGACGCCCAGGGCGGCCATGCCGTTGTAGATCGCGTTGGCCTTGGCCACCACGGTGCTGTAGCTGTCGGAGCTGCTCAAACCTTCGAGCACGTGGGTGCCGGTGGTGAAGTTGTCGCCCACCCGGGCCCAGTTCATGCCCTTGAACTGGTTGGTGGCGGCGCCGGCCGGTGACGCACCACTGACCGCGGCGATGGGGATCAGGATTACCGCGGCCAGGGCGCTGATAAGAACACGACGGAGGGTCATGCCTCCTTGGTAGGACAATGGGCGGGGCGGCGCGATCTTTCGATCCGGTCCGACCAGAAACCGACAAATCCGTACAGGGTCAGAGTTGGCCCCAGATCTGGTTGGCGGTGGCCGCGCAGTCCCACAGTTGCAGTGCGGCGCCGTTGCTGCCGACCCAGTCCTTGATGTCCACGCACCGGCCGGAGGACACGTTCACCAGCGTCCGGGCGGCGGTCAGGGTGAACCGCTGGACGGCGTTGCCGTTGCAGTCGGCCAGCTGGATGCGGGTTCCGTTGGCCAGGGCGCCGCCGGCCGGGTCCATGCACTTGCGCATGGCCCGCAGGGTGCCGTCGACCGGGAACGACCACTTCTGCGCGTCGGTGTCGTTGCAGTCCCAGGTCTGCAGGAGCGCGCCGGCCGTCGCCTGGGCGGTCGGGATGTCGATGCAGCGGCCGCTGAAGTTGGACTGGAGCATGGTGGCGCCGTCGGCCGGCGGTGGCGTCCCTCCGTCGCAGTCGTTGGCCGCCACCACGTTGTCGGTGAACGTGGTGCCCGCGGACCGGTAGCCGTTGATCGCCGCGGTCGCCTGCGCGGGGGTCAGGACCTGCTTCTTGGCGTGGTAGAGGTAGTCGACCGACTGCAGGTAGGTGCTGGTGCCGGTGCCGCCGGCGTGCCCGGCCAGGTCGATGAACCACTGGTTGAAGTCGATCGACATGTTCTGCCGTGGATAGACCTTGCCCGAATGGTCGCCGACCAGCGCGCCGTCGATGTAGTACTTCACGTGCCCGCCGGCGACGGTGGCCATCACGTCGTGCCAGCCGTTGATGCTGCGCGCCTGCTGGCTGTGCTGGTTGTCGGCGTACCACGGGTCGGCGACGTAGGTGTACCAGGTGGTCTGGTAGTTGATCGGGCCCGCCTCGCCCCAGCCGCCGTTCGGCAGGTACTCGGAGAAGTCCATCTCGGAGTAGGTCGGGTCCATCGGGGCGGCCAGCGGGGAGATCGTGTAGAAGGTCTGGTTCACGTGGTCGCCGTCGGAGCCGCTCGCCGGGGCGTCGGCGAACTTGATCCGGGCCAGGTAGGTGCCCTCGAAGAAGCGGCGGTTACGCTGCGAGAACTCGGCGTGCGATGTGCCCGCGGCGGTGCCGTCGGTGACCGCCTTGAGCTGGGCCACCTTCTGCCCGTCGACGGTCGGGAAGGACACGTTGTCGGCGAGCCAGCGGGCGCCGGACACGCCGGGGCCGCCGGAGTCGGTCCGGATGCTCCAGCCGCGCCCGCCGAGCGCCGCGTCGGTGCGCGAGGCGTAGTTGAAGTCGTCGAAGAGCACGCCGCAGGCGGTCGCGGCGCTGCTGCTGGGGGCGGTGACGATGCCGAGGCCGGTGAGGGCCGCGGCGGCGATCGCGACGGTTCCGGCGATGGCGATCTTGCGGGCTGGGGTAAGCCTCATGGGGATGGGCTCCTTCGGGGATTGACCAGTGGTAAAGCCATTGGCCGTCCGAGCACCGTTGCCCATACCAGTGGTATACGTCAAGAGAGCGTCCCAGACGTTTCCCTCGCGCACCCCGGTTGTGGCAACCTTTGACCACTGGGCAACTGCGATGGGGGACGGGATGCGGCGCGCTGAGGTGCGGGACAAGCTGCGCGAGCTGATCGAGGCACACGCCCCCGGCGATCCCCTGCCGTCCGAGCGCGCGCTCTCCGAGCACCTGGGCACCTCCCGCCCGACGGTGCGCGCCGCCATCGACGACCTGGCCCGCAACGGCCTGCTCGTCCGGCAGCACGGGCGGGGCACCTTCACCAGCCCGCACAAGATCTCCCAGGAGGTCCCGGCCGCCGCCGGCCAGCCGATCCCGCCGGCCGAGGGCGACTGGGCCAGCGAGGTGCTCGAGTTCCGCACCGAGCCGGCCGGCGCGCGGCTGGGCCGGCGCCTGCAGGTCTCCCCCGCCGAGGAGGTGCTCTTCGTGCTACGCCGCCGGATCGTCGACGGCGAGCCGATGGCCCTGGAGGAGATCCGGCTGCCGTTCGCCCTGGTCGCCGGCATCACCCCCGACGAGTTCGTGGCGGGCTCGCTCTACCGCCGGCTTCGCGAGGACTACGGCGTGGACCCGACCGACGCGGTGCAGACCACCGAGCCGACGGTCACCGACGCCACCGAGTCCCGGCTGCTCGGCGTGCCGCCCTACTCACCGGCGCTGCTCTTCGAACGCACCACCCGCAGCGGCGACGGCCGGATCATCGAATACACCCGGTCCATCTACCGCGGCGACCGCTACCGGATCACGAGCCACCTGAAGCTCGGCCCGGACTCCGGATGACTTCGAATTCAAAGCAACTAAGATCGTGGGATGAGTGACCCGGCACCCGGCCTGAACTCGGCGCAACTCGGTGCGTACTTCGCTCTGATGGAGGTCAGCAGCCTTCTTCAGTACGCGGTGGACGAGCACCTGCGCGCCGACGGCGACCTCAGCTGGGTGCAGTTCCAGATCCTCGCCCGGCTGACCGACGCACCCGGCGGCCGGTTGCGGATGACCGATCTGGCCGACGGCGTGGTCTACAGCCGCAGCGGGCTCACCTACCAGGCCGGCCTGCTGGACAAGCGGGGCCTGATCACCCGCGCGCCATCGCCGGACGACGAGCGCAGCGTCATGGTCACCGTCACCGACGCCGGCCGGGCCCTGGTCGGGCAGGTGCTCCCCGGGCACGTCGACCGCGTTCGGCAGCTGCTGATCGAACCGATGACCGGCACGGACGTCGCCGCCCTGAGCGCCGTTCTCGGCCGGGTCCGCGACCACATGCGGGCCAACCCGCCGCGGTCGGCCAAACCTCGCGCCGGTCGCAACCGAGCCGGCTGATGGATCGGGCACTGCTGGCGGACTTCCTCCGGGCGCGCCGGGAAGCATTGCAGCCGGAGGATGTGGGACTCCCCCGCGGCTCGCGGCGGCGCACCGGCGGGCTGCGGCGCGAGGAGGTCGCGGTGCTGGCCGGCATCTCCGCCGACTACTACAGCCGGCTCGAGCAGCGGCGCGGCCCGATGCCGTCCGAGCAGGTGCTCGGCGCCCTGGCCCGCGGGCTGAAGCTGAGCCCGAGCGAGCGGGAGCACCTGTTCGCCCTCGGCGGGCACTCGGCGCCGCGGCGCGTCCAGCGCGACGAGGAGGCCAGCCCCTCCATGCGGCGCATCGTCGAGGGCCTCGCCGACGCGCCGGTGATCGTGTTCTCCCGGTTCGGCGAGGCGCTGCTGCAGACCCCGGCGGCGATCGCCCTCTTCGGCGACTTCACCCGCTTCGAGGGCATGTCGCGCTACCTGGTCTACCGCTGGTTCACCGATCCGGCGCAACGCGCGATCTATCCGCCCGAGGACCATTCGCTGCGCGGCCGGGTCTTCACCGTCGACATCCGGGCGGCGTACACGGCCGATCCGTCCGGCACGGCCGGCGAGATCGTCGAGGCGCTGCTGGCGGTCAGCCCCGAGTTCGCCGAGGTCTGGCGCCTGCACGAGGTCGACGTCACGCACCATCACGAGCTCAAGCGGTACCGGCATCCGCAGCTGGGCGAGCTGGAGCTGCACAGCCGGCGGCTGACGGACCCGGACGAGGGCCAGGACCTGCTGGTCTTCCTGCCCGAACCCGGCTCGCCGAGCGAAGCGAAGCTGCAACGCCTCCTCAGCATGTCCTGATCCCGCCCCGTTATCCATGGTCTGGTAGTCCGCGGATAACGGCGCCATTCACCCGCCTCCCGACCGGCGCCACGCTGTAGTCGGCCGGCTCACACCGGACGCCACTTGCTTCGAATTCGAAGCGTGCTATGGTCAGAAAGTGCTTCGAACTCGAAGCAAAGAACAAGGAGGCGCGACATGAAGGCAGTGCGATTCCACGAGTACGGCGACCCGACCGTCCTGCGCTACGAGGACGTCGAGCGGCCCGTCCCCGGCGCCGGCCAGGTGCTGATCCGGGTCGCCGCGACGTCGTTCAACGGCGTCGACGGCAACATCCGCGCGGGCTTCATGCAGGGCCCGATCCCGGTGACGCTGCCGCACACGCCCGGCATCGACGTGTCCGGCTCGGTCGCGGCGCTGGGTGAGGGCGTGACCGGCTTCGCCACCGGCGACCGGGTGATCGGCTTCCTGCCGATGACCGCCGACGGGGCGGCCGCGGAGTACGTCGTGGCTCCGGCCGACATCCTGGCGCCGGCGCCCATCACCGTTCCGCCGGCCGACGCCGCGGCGCTGCCGACCGTCGGGCTCACCGCGTGGCAGGCGCTGTTCGACCACGCGAAGCTGACCGCCGGACAACGGATCCTGATCAACGGCGCGGGCGGGGCGGTCGGCGGGTACGCGGTTCAGCTGGCGAAGAACGCCGGCGCGTACGTCATCGGGGTCACCGGCCCGCAAAGCGGCGCGCCCGGGGCCGACGAGGTCGTCGACAAAGCCGCGGTGACCACTGCGGTCGACGTGGTGCTCAACCTGGCACCGATCGACCCGGCCCGGCTGGCCGCGCTGCTCGACCTGATCGTCGACGGCGGCGTGCTGGTCAACACCACCGTGTGGATGCCCGCGCCCAGCGACGAGAAGCGCGGCGTCCGCGGCATCGACCTGTTCGTCCGCAGCGACGCCGCCCAGCTGTCCCACCTGGTCGCGCTGGCCGACTCCGGCGAGCTGAGCGTCGACGTCGCCCGGCGGGTCCCGCTGGCCGAGCTGCCGGCCGTGCACGCCCAGGCCGCCGCCGGCTCGCTGCACGGCAAGACCGTCATCGTCGCTTCCCCCGCCGTCGCTTCCCCCGCCGTCGCCTCCTCTGAAGGAGAAAACTGATGTCCCACGACAAAGTGATCACCGTGCTCGGCGCGACCGGCACGCAGGGCGGCGCGGTCACGCGTGCGTTGCTGGCCGACTTCTCGGTACGGGCCGTGACGCGGGACGCCGCCTCGCCCAAGGCGCAGGCCCTGGCCGGGATCGGCGCGGAGGTGGTGACGGCGAGCCTCGACGACGAGGGCAGCCTGCGCCGGGCGTTCGACGGGGCGTACGGCGCGTTCCTCGTCACGCCGTACTGGGAGCACCGGTCCCCGGCCCGGGAACTCGCCGAGGTGGAGAACCTGATCGGCGCCGCCCAGACGGCCGGACTGCGGCACGTCGTGTGGTCGACGCTGGAGGACACCCGCGAGGTGATCACCGCCGGCGACGACCGGATGCCGGTCATCGGCGACGGCTACCGGGTGCCGCACTTCGACGTGAAGGGCGGGGCGGCCGACGCGCTGTTCGCCAAGTCCGGCCTGCCCACGACGTACCTCCTGATGTCTTTCTATTGGGAGAACCTGCTCGGCCTGGCCAAACCGCAGCGTGACCCGGACGGGACGCTGGCCTTCCATCTCCCGCTCGGCGATGCCCCCATCGCCGGCGTCGCCTCCGACGACATCGGGCGGGTGGTCCGGCGCGTGCTGCACCGGCCGGCCGAGACGATCGGCGCGACGATCCCGGTGGTCGGCGAGTCGCTGACCGGCGAGCAGATGGCGGCGGCCCTCAGCACCGCGCTCGGCGAGCCGGTGGCCTATCGCCCGCCGACCCCCGACCAGTTCCGCAGCTTCGGCTTCCCCGGTGCGGACGAACTGGGAAACATGTTCCAGTACTACGCCGAGTTCCCCGAGTCCTACCTGGGCCGCCGTGACCTCGAGGTGGCCCGCACCTTCAACCCGGAGCCGCTGAGCCTGGCCGATTTCCTGGCCGCGCACCGGGATGAGCTCGCCCCCTGACGGTCAGAGGCCGGCGTGCCGGTTGACGTCCTTGTAGAGGAGGTACCGGAAGGGACCCGGCCCGCCGGCGTAGCAGGCTTGCGGGCAGAACGCCCGAAGCCACATGAAGTCCCCGGCCTCGACCTCGACCCAGTCCTGGTTGAGGAGGTAGACGGCCTTGCCTTCGAGCACGTAGAGCCCGTGCTCCATGACGTGGGTCTCCGGGAACGGGATCGGCCCGCCCGGCTGAAAGTTGACGATGTTGACGTGCATGTCGTGCCGGAGATCCTGGGTGTCGACGAACCGGGTGGTCGACCAGGCCCCATCGGTGCCCGGCATCTCCACCGGCGCGACGTCCTGCTCACGGGTGACGAAGGATTCCGGCACCGCGAGGCCGTCCACCGCCTGGTAGGCCTTGCGGATCCAGTGGAAGGTGGCGAGCGATTCCCCGGCGTTCCGCAGCGACCAGTCGGTCGCCGGGGGCAGGTAGGCGTAGCTGCCGTTTTCGAGCGCATGCGTCTGCTCGCCGATCCGCAGTTCAAGGGCACCGTCGACGACGAAGAGCACTGCCTCGGCGCCCGGGTTGGCCTCCGGACTCGCCGACCCACCGCCGGGCGCCACCTCCACCACGTACTGGCTGAAGGTCTCCGCGAAGCCGGAGAGGGGCCGGGCCAGGACCCACAGCCGGGTGCGGTCCCATTTCGGCAGGTAGGAGGCGGTGATGTCACTGAGGGTCCGAGCCGGAATGACGGCATAGGCCTCGGTGAACCGGGCGCGGTCGGTGGTCAGCGCGGTCTGCGGCGGAAGCCCGCCCCGCGGGACGAAGTAGGTGGACGTCATTCAGACCTGACCGAGGTCGATCTCGACGGCGAAGGGCGCGGCCGGCTTCACGACGCCGGTGAAGACCTCGCTGTCGCGGTAGCGGCCGGTCGCCGGGTCGAGAACGTAGGTGTACACGAGCGGTGCCCCGGTGGCAGCCTGCTCGACCCGCCAGTAGAACGGAATGCCGGCCCGCGCGTAGTGGTCGGCCGTCTCCGACCCGGGCGAAACCACCTCGACCACGAGAAGCACGTGCTCCGGCCGCGTCGGCGAGACGTCGATGGTGTCCGCCCGGTAGACCGTCACGTCCGGACGGCGGTTGTTCAGCGGCACGTCCTGGAGCCGGACATCGAAGTCGGTGTCCGCGTTCCAATCCGGCCCGGCCGCGTCGTCGAGGGCGTTGGCCAGGAGCCGGGCCAGGCGGTTGTGCCGCTTGGACGCGCTCGGACCCGGACGGACCATCCCATCCACGATCTCGATGCCCGCACACTGATCTTCGGTCCACGACGCGTACTGCTCGGCGGTGACCTGCTGATGCATCCAGGCCGGCGCGACCATCTCGACAGTCATCCCCACCCCCTGGAACGCGATCGGCTACCAGGCACAAGATACCCGTGCCCCGACGTCAGCGAGGTGCGGTGACCCTGTCCGCCTCGATTCGCAGGATCAGGCGGACCTGGTCGCGGCCGCCGAACCACGGGTAGGACCGGCCGAGGTAACGCTGGGCCAGCTCCTCGATGTGCTCGACGGCGCCGAGCTCGACGACCTCCAGGACCCGGCCGCGGACCGCGAAGTAGCGGCTCGGGTTGTCCGGGTCGGCGATGGCCACCGCTACCCGCGGGTCGCGCTCGATGTTGCGTACCTTCTGGTGGCCTCGGACGGTGTTGATCACGAGGTGCTTGCCGTCGGTGTCGGCCCAGGTCTCGGTGATCTGCGGCGAGCCGTCCGGCATCAGCGTGGTCAGGAAGCAGAGGCTGGGCCGGCGCAGCAGGTCGATCAGCTGCTCAGGAAGTTGCATGATCAAACAATACGATCAATCGGGCTTGCGGGCCGCGCCGACCAGGATCAGCGTGGAATCCGGTGCGGCACCGGCGTCGGCCTGCGGCGCAGGCCATTCGCCGGCCCAGACGAGGCCGGGCGCGGTGACCTGGAAGTCGCCGAAGAATTCGAGGATCTGCGTACGGTCGCGGGTGACCGCGGCCGAGGCCGAGGTTCGCCGGTAGATGCCGGCGACCCGATCGGACGTGCTCGGGTCGGCGGCCTCGGTGGCCACGTGGGACAGGGCGAGGTAACTGCCCGGGGCGAGCGCCGCGCGCAGCCGAGCGACCGCCGGATAGACCTCGTCGGGCAGAAAGTGCAGCATCGAGACCAGCAGCAGCCCGACCGGCCGCCGGAAGTCGAGCAGCTCCCGGACGTCGTCGTGGCCCAGAATCGCGTCCGGCACGAGCAGATCGCCGTGGGCAGCCGCCGCGTTCGGGTTGTCACGCAACAGATTGACGCTGTGGGTGACGGCAACCGGGTCGATGTCGACATAGACGACGCGGCCGTCGCCCCGATATTCACCGACGAGGTCGTGAACGTTCCCAACCGTGGGAATGCCGGACCCGACGTCGAGGAACTGGGTGATCCCCCGATCCAGCATGTACCGCACGGCACGGTGCAGAAACGCACGATTGGCCCGAGCGATCTCCCGGATGTTGGGGATGACCCCAAGAACCTGCTCGGCCGCCGCCCGATCGGCAGCGAAGTGGTGACTGCCACCAAGAAAGTAGTCATACATGCGAGCGGTGCTCGGCTTGGAGGTGTCGACGTCACCTTCCCACTGCCCACCCGTCATACGCCGACATCAGCCCGCCAACCCATCGATGACGATCGTCACGCCCACCGTCAGCAGCTCATGACCGTGGCCGTCTGTCGGTGTGAGGCCGGCCGGCCCGACTTCCTCGAAAGTGGGGACTGCGCGGCGCCGGTCCGGCATTCGATTTTCTTGACGTCGGGGCCTCGCGCATGGGACGAGACCCCGTTTTCCTGGATCTCGGCCCATGACTGTCGCGGCGAGGCCCCAACTTCCGTGAAGTCGGTAGGCCCTGACCGCTTGGCCCCCGGCCCTCACGCCCCGCGGCCCCCACGCAAGCCGGACGCCGGGCAAACCGCACGCCGGGCAAACCGCACGCTGGGCGAGGCCGCCGGTTGATGGCATGGCGCTCTCGCGTGGTCGGCCACGACGTCGGTTGCGCCTGGTGGGGACGGGGCTGACCGGCCCGGGGGATCCCGGGCCGGTCAGGGTGGGTCAGCGGATTGCGGGGGCCGCGTTGCGCAGCGTTGCCCGGAGGCTTCCGCTACTGGTGGACGCTACCGACTTTGCGGCTGCGGCCGTTGGGTCCGGGGCGGGGACCGGGTCGCACTGCTTGTCGGAGCGGTTTCCGCGCACGCGGGTTGGCAGGGTGCCGTTGTCCAAGTACGCCGCGATGGTGTCGTCGGTGCACGCTATGCCGCTCAGGGAACCTGCGTGGGTTGTGCCGCCTACGCCCTCGATCAAGACTGAGCGGGGGAAGCGCTTACGGATCTCCAGGCTGCCTGCGTATGGCGTGGCCGCGTCGTTCGTCTCGCTGATCAGCAGGATTGGTGGGGCCTTGCTGCCGTTGACGTTGACCGGCCTGCCTACGTCACCCTTCCAGAACACGCACGGCGCGTTGAACCAGGCGTTGTTCCAGGTGATGAACGGGTACTTCGCGTAGATCTGCCAGTTGTCCCGCTGCCACTTGTTCCAGTTTGTCGGCCACTGGACGTCGGTGCACTGGGTGCCCAGGTAGATCGCGTAGCCGTTGTCGGTGCCGGGGCCGGGCTCCGGGTAGAGGTCCAGCAAACCCGACGCGTCGCCGTCGTTCACGTATGCCGCGAACGCGGTGGCCACGTCCTCCCAGCCGTACACGTAATAGCCTGCCGAGACGAAGATGTCGTTCCACTCGTCCGGGCCGATTTTGCCCTCGGCCGGAGCTCTGCGCAGCTTCTCCAGGGTGGCGTAATACTTCGCCTTCACCACCCTCGCCGTTGTGCCCAAGTGGTAGACCGCGTCGTACTTGGCTACCCAGGCGAAGTAGGTGTCCATGTTCTTGTCGAACTGGATGTCCTGGCTCAGGTTGGCGTCGTACCAGACGCCGCGCGGGTCCACCACGCCGTCGAAGATCATGCGGCGGACCTGGGCCGGGTGCAATGTGGCGTATGTCTGGCCGAGGTATGTGCCGTACGAGAAGCCGTAGAAGTTGATCTGCTTTTGACCCAGCGCCTTGCGGATGCTCTCCATGTCGGCCACGTTGTCGGTGGTCTTCAGGTGGTCGAGCAGTGCGCCGCCGGCTCGTGCGCACGCCTGCGCGTAGGCCTTTGACCTTGCCAGCCAGGTCTTCTCCAGCTGGTTGGTGACCGGCACGTAATACGGGCGGTTGTAGCCTGCCACGTTTCCGTCGCAGCTCAGTGACGGGATGCTCGAGCCGACGCCGCGCGGGTCGAAACCGATCCAGTCGTAGTCGAGGCCGGCGTCGTTGGGGATCGCCGTCTGCAACACCGAGTAGATCAGGCCGGATCCGCCCGGGCCGCCCGGGTTGACCAGCATGACGCCCTGGTAGTCGGCGTCCGCGGTCTTGTGTTTGATCCGCGAGACGGCAATCTGGATCTTGGTGCCGCCGGGGCGGGCGTAGTCCAGCGGAACGGTCACGAATCCGCACTCGGCGCCGCGGGCCTTCAAGGTTGCGGACGCGCACACGCCCCACGCGATCGGCGGCGGGGTGTAGCTGGGGGTACCGCTGTGGGCCTGGGCTGCCGACGGAATCATGCTGCCGCCGATCACCAGCCCGACAGTCGTGGCGACGGTGGCCGCCAGAAGTCGTTTCATACCGTGCCCTTCATCGACGAATCGCCCGTCGGATCGCGCTCGGGCGACCACCGGAGAGTAGCCATCCAGGCACGGCGATGAGGCCGCCCGTTAGGGCAGACTTCCGCGCCGGGTTGTGGACCCCGCTGGATCGATCTCAGGCGGGGGCGGCGACTCGGCCCCGGCCGTGGTTCTTGGCGTGGTAGAGGTTCCGGTCGGCGTCGGAGAGCAGGGTTGGCAGCTCGTGGCGGCTGCCGTGCTGGACGCCGATGCTTATCGACACCGCCAAGCCCTCGGCCACCTCCGGCCATGGGTAGGTCTGCACGGCGCGCAGGATCTTCTCCGCGCGTATCTCGGGGACCTCGGGGAGGACGTCGGCCAGGATGATCAGGAACTCGTCGCCACCCAGGCGTGCCGCCAGGTCGGTCTGCCGGACGTGGGCGGCGAAGATGTGCCCGAGGCGGGCCAGAACCAGGTCGCCGATGTCGTGGCCGAAGCCGTCGTTGACCGCCTTGAAGTGGTCCACGTCGATCATCAGCACGGCGTACTCGGTGCTGTGGTGCGCGGCGGGGCCGGACGGGTCGTCGAGGGCGGTGAGGTAGGCGTGGTAGCCGCGGCGGTTGGCCAGGCCGGTCAGCTCGTCCAGGACCAGGTCGCGGCGCAGCTGTTCGTGGTCGCGGCGGTGGCGCTCGACGGCGATCGCGTCGCGGATGCCGGCCATCCGGTCGACCCGGTCGTTCCAGCGCAGCGACGCCAGCTGCTGGCCGTAGCGGATCGCGGCGGGCGCCGTGCCGGGCCGCCGCGCCGCGAGGCTCAGGGCGAGCAGATGGGTGCAGCTCGGCAGGGACACCTCGACGAACTGGGTCGCGGCCTCGGCCAGCCGGCAGGCGCGCACGTCGTCGCCGGCCCGGGCGGCCTCGATCGCTTCGCCGAGCGCGGCGACGTTGGCCGGGGCCGTTCGGTGTGGTTCGCTGCCGGCCAGCGCGGCCAGCAGGTGCATCTGCCCGTGGTATTGCGCCACCCAGCTGGGCGGCCAGCGCGAGTCGGTCGGGTCGGCGCCGGCCGGCGCCGAGGCGGCCAGGCTCGCGGCCTGGTCCCATTCGCCGATCCCGGCCAGGGCGCAGGCCCAGTCGAGGAGGAGCTCGCACCGGTTGATCGTGGTCACCACCAGCTGCCGCCGGGCGATGTCGCTCCACCGGCCGCCGAGCGCGCCGGTCGAGGTCTGCTCGGCGAGGGTGAAGTACTCCAGCGCCAGCTCCCAGAACCCCAGCTGGTGGGCGACGTTGCCGACCTCGATCAGCGCGGCCGCCCGGTGCGGCGGCAGCACCGCGGGGTCGGGGTCGTCGAGCAGCACCACCGCGCCGACGAACAGGCTCCCGGCCGACTCGCCGGTGATCGTGGTGCGCCGGCGGTCGGCGTTGCGCACGGCCTTGGTGGCGATCGACAGCGCGAGCAGGGAGGGTTCGGTCAGTCGCGCGGCGGCGTCGAACATCGCCTGGACATGACCGGAATCGTCGTCACCGGCGTCGTGCGAGGCCAGCGAACGAGCGAAATGCAGCAGCAGGCGTACGTCGTCCCAGCCGTTCGCCGTGGCCTCGCGATCGGCCCGGTCGACCCGGGCGGCGTCGTTGTGCCCCTGCGCGACCTCGACGAGCAGATAGGCCTGTTCGATGGCTGCCTCGTGCCGGATGGAGTCGGGCACTGTCCCTCACACTTTGAACCTTTTTCAACCTGACATCGGGCCTGCGGTTCCGGTGCGTTGAGCGGCGCAAGGCCCTGCCGCCCTAGCCATGTTGAAAAAGTTCATCGAAACGCCGCTGCTCTACCAGTTATCGGCCGGTGGGCGGCGAAGCTGAGTTCATTTGCGTGACGGCAAGCGACACCGACGCGGTGTAGGCGACCCGGCCCATGCCCACCACCCGGGCCAGGGCCCACCAGCGGCTGCCCGGGCGCGCCTCGGGAGCGGCCCGCACCGTGAACCGAAGCGTCTCGGTCGAACCCGGTTCCAGTCGATACCCCTGGATCCACGGGTCTACGGCTACCTCATCGGCCCAGGTTCCGTACGGGGAAAGCAGCTGGACCTCGCCGTGCACCGGATCGACCGCGGGGTTGTGCAGCCGCAGCGTCAGCGCGGCGGTCCCGCCTGGCGGGACAAGAACCTCGGCCGGGCCGAGCGAGACTTCGAGGTCCGGTGGCGGCTCGAGCACGGCGACATCTTCGAGGAGCTGACCGTACGGGTCGAGGATGCGAGCGGTCAGGAAATGCCGGCCCGGTTCACGGCCGGTGATCCGCAGATCGAAGTCCCGGTGCTCGCCGGGCGCGAGGTCGTAGTCGAACGGCCCGGCCGGGTGGTCGAGTTCGACCCGGCCGCGGGCGGCCACGGTGTCGGTGGCGACGGTGACGCGGAGGGTCGCCGGGTCGATGTGCACGCTCACCGGCAGGTTGCCCAGCGGCGCCGGCCCCTTGTTGTGCATCCAGTATCGGGTGTGGATCGGCTGGACCGGTTCGACGTCGGGTTCCCCCTCGGTCGCGACCGGCAGGCCGGGGCGGCCCAGGACGGTGACCACAGCGGCCGGTGCCAGGTCGACCACGACGTCCGGGCCGTCGCTGGTGACGGCCGGGCCGGGCCGGGGTTGTTCGAGAACGTTCGCGGCGACCGGGTCGGTGAGCCCGCCGTGCAGCCGGATCCGGGCCTGGACGGGCCGGCCGTGCGGTTCGTACAGCCGCGCGGCGATCCGGTCGCCGTGCGGTTTGAGCGCGGTGAGCACGACGCCGTCCGGCGACACCGAGGCGAGGCTCGCCCGGGCCGGGAGGTCGCCGCCGCTCGCCGGGACCGGCTCGGCGACCAGCGGGTGGTTGCGTTCCTGCCCGGCCCGGACGAAGCCGGCGTCCCGCCAGTCCCCCTCGCCGGCGACCAGGGAGTACTGGAAGGTGTGGGTCCAGTGCTGCAGCTGGAACCCGGCGCCGTCCGGGGTGAACCGCTGCGGCCCGTCGATCCAGATCCCGCTCGGCCAGCCGGTGCAGGAACGCATCAGCGAGACGTAGAGGCTGCCGTCCGGCGCGGTGACGAAGCCGGGGGTGCCGTGGTTGACCAGCGCGGCCGAGTAGCCGGTCCAGGCCGGGCCGAGGTCACCGGCGGCCTCCGGGACCTCGATGACGGCGTCGTCGAGGTCGGCCACGAGCGCGTCCAGTTGGTCCGCGGCGACGATCAGGACCGGCAGGTCGCGCGGGCCGCGCAGGTCGGCACCGGGGATCCAGACGTCGGCGCGGGGACGCCGGGCGGGAATCAGGACCCGGCCGGTGCGGGCGAGCAGGTCGCGGTGCTCGGGTCCGGCCGAGTCGAGGACGGCGGCGGCGAACACGTGGTCGGCGCCGATCACCACCCGAACGTCCGGCAGGTTGGAGTCGGCGTCGAGGCTGCCGTAGCGCGGGCCGCCCGGCCGGGAGCCGGTCGCGGTCACCCCCTGCCGGACCAGGGCGACCAGCAGCGGACGGCAGTCGTCCTCGCTGATCACCTCGGCGATCCCGACGGCGATCCGCTGCCCGGCGGCCCGGATGCGGACGGTCGCGGACAGGCCGGCCCAGGTGTGGGCGGGGTGGTCCAGGGACCACGGGTGGTCGGCCGTGTCCGCCTCGGGGAAGCCGAACGGGCGGCCGATCGCGGCGAAGCCCACCTCGGACACCGGCAGCGTGCCGGGCAGGTCCAGGTCGAAGCGGACCCGGAGCAGCCGGTCCGCGCCGATCGAGCCGTCCACGTGGGTGCGGAAGTCGATCCGGTCGGCGCCGCGCCAGAGGATCACCTCGCGGACGATCCGCAGTTCGTCGATCGTGGCCACCGCGACGAGCCGCTCCCCGGCGGGGCTGTGTTCGGCGTGCACATGACCGGTGAGACCACGGCCGGGACCCTTCGGCAGCAGGTGCCACGGCCCCTCGCCCATCCGCGGATGCTGGGCGTACTCGTCCTGCACGACGATCTCGCCGCCCAGGCCGCCGGCGCGCAGCAGATCGCGGCCGGTGCGCCGGTCGGTGATCCGGGTCAGGGCGCCGCCGCCGGCCGGGCCGGCCTCGACCGTGAAGGCGTCGTTGCTGATGACGGTGCCGTCGGCGGACCGCCAGCCGGGGGTGTCCTCGTCGGCCGGCACCACGTGCCAGGTGCGGTAGCCCAGCGCCGGCACGTCGTCGGCCGCGACCGACAGGGTGATCGCGGCGACCGTGCCGTCTTCGTGCCGGGTCACCGCCTCGGCGACCGCCGGGAGTTGGCGGCCGTGCTCGTCGGTGACCGCGACCGCGGGCGGGCCCGGCGCCGGGTAGTCGAGCTTGATCCGGGCCACGTCGTCGCGCGGCCAGGACAGGGTGTTGGCGACCAGGACCGCCCGGCCGGGGCCGGCGGTGTCGGCCCGGGCGGCGAGGGCGCCGATCGCCCGGCGGCGGGCGGTCGCGGCCAGCTCGTACGCCTCCCGCCAGCCCGCCAGCAGGTCGAGGTAGACCTGGTCGGACTCGGTGCCGGTGACCGCGTCGTGGTGGGCGCCGTAGGCGAGCAGCCGCCACGCCTTGTCCAGCAGCTCGGCCGGGTAGCGGGTGCCGAGCAGCGCGGCCAGCGTGCCGAGGCGTTCGGCGTCGAGCACCACCCCCTCGATCGCCCGCTGCGCCTGCTTGGTGTCGATGTAGGAGACGTCCTTGCCGGTGTAGACCGGGTTCATGTCGCGGGTCTGCGGCGACAGGACCGGCCGTTCGGCGCGGACCGCGGCGAAGTAGTCGCGCGGCACGCCCATCACGAACCGCGGCCACACGTAACGCTTCGCCCATTCGCGGTGGATCTCGGTGCACCAGCGGGACGGGATGTTGTGGTCGTGCCCGACCGGCAGGAACACGTTGCGGGTGGCGGCCACCTTCCGCAGGTCGCGGTATTGGGCGTACGCCTCGTCCATGGCCTCGGCCAGGGTTTCCCTGCGTTCCATGTCCCACCCGGCCACGTAGTGGTTGGCCAGGTAGGCGGTGGGCAGGCCCAGCCCGCTCGGCGAGATCCACTCGAACTCGCTCGGGAACTGCATCCGGGTGACGTCGCCGGTGTGCCGCTTGATCCCGTTGTTGTGGAACGGTCCGCGCGCCCAGACGCTGGAGGTGAGCCCGGCGTCGGCCATCAGGCCGGGGAACGACGGGTCGTGCCCGAACACGTCGAGCATCCAGGCGCTCTGCGGGTCGCCGCCGAGTACGTCGCGCTGGTAGCCGACGCCCAGCGCGGTGTTGCGGATGGTCGACTCGGGGTGGGTCAGGTTGGTGTTGGGCTCGTTGTACATGCCGCCGACCAGCTCGACCCGGCCCTCGCGCAGCATCCGCCGCAGGTCGGCCCGGTCCTGCGGGAAGACGTCCCAGTACGGCTTCAGGTAGTCGATCTCGGCGAGGACGAAACGGTAGTCCTCGTCCATCCGGGCCGCGTCCAGGTGTGCGTGGACCAGGTCGAACGCGGTCCGGACGGACGGGTTTCGCAACCGGTCGGCGCCGGGCACGTCCGGCAGTTGCTGCCAGAGCTCGGTGAAGCCGCGCTGGGTGTTCCACCACACCGGGTCGTAGTGGAAGTGCGAGATCATCCACATGGTCCACCCGGTCTCGGCGGCCCGCAGCGTGCCCTCGACGGTGGCCCGGCCGCCGTCGTGCTCGGCGAGCACGGTGATCCGGTGGACCGACCCCTCCGGCGCGGGCGCGGCCACCTGCACGCCGACCTCGACGACGCGTTCCTCGCCCGCGGCGAACGCGCCGGTGGCCGTCGGTTCGGGGGTGCGCACGGTGGGGCCTTCCACCCGTACCCGGATCGGTGGGGTTGCCTCGGTGGCGGTGAGGGTGACCCGGACGACCTGCCGGGGTGCCGCGGCCGGCCCGATGAAGAGATCGGTGTCCTCGACGGTGATCCGCATGGCTCAGCCTCGCACGATCCGCACCAGTACCGCGGTTCTCGTGTAGACCGGATCGGCCCGCAGGCCCGGGTCCAGCACGGTGATGGTCGCGAAGCGGCCGGTGACGCGGCCCGCGGTGAGCACCTCGAAAAGGCCGCAGCGGCCGTCGGTGGTCAGTTCGAGGGTGCTGCCGGGGCCGATCTCCGCGGTCCCGGCGACGCGCAGCCCGGCGCGGACCGTGGTGGCCAGGGTGGCCGAGACCTGCTGGTAGCGGCCGGGCGCGGTCGTCCCGGTCAGTCGTAGCGTGCCGCCGAGCACGCGCAGGGCGCCGCGGAAGCGGTTGTGGCCGGTGAGGGTGAGTTGGCCGGTGCCGCGCAGGGTGAGACCGCCCGGACCGGTGATGTCGTTGCGCCAGCTGTCGGCGGCGGGCTTGTCGAGGGTGACGTCCACGTCGGTCTCGAACGCGCCGTAGCCGTCGGCGGCCCGGAACAGATCGAGCCGGCCCCACTCCTCCGGCCCGTCGATCAGCGGATAGCCGGCGGGCAGCGCGGTGCTGCGCAGCACCGCCCGGCGCTGGGCCGCGGTCAGGTAGGGCTGCCGGGTCTCCAGCAGCACCTCGGCGCCCTTGGGCACGGTCAGCGGCCGGTCGGGGCCCTCGCGCGGCAGCACATAGGTGAGCTTCGGGCGCACCAGGTCACGGTTGGCGGCCCGGTCCGCGTACGCGTCGTCGCCGTCGCCGTCGAAACCCGCGAAGTAGGCGGCGGCCTGGGCCCGGGCGGCCGCCTTGAGCTCGGCGTTGGCCGGGTCGCTGAGGATGGCCGCGGCGAGCGCGGTGGCCAGGATGCGGCCGCCGACCACGTCGACCGGCGAGTGCATGCCGGCCGTGATGCGGGTGTCGGACAGGTCGAAGGCGCAGGTGACCAGTTCCTGGAACCGCTCCGGGAACGCGTAGGCGTAGGCCAGCGCGGCCAGGTGCAGCGCATTGGTGTGGCCGCTCGGGAAGCCGCCGTCGTCGAACGGGCTCGTGCTGCGCTGGCGCAGCAGCTGCGGGGCGACGATCACGCGGGAGTCGTAGACGGGGTAGCCGAACTCGTCGACCGCGCCGGTGTCGACGACCTCGCTGTCCTCGGTCATCCGCCACGGGCGCGGGTACTGGTAGGCGTACTTGCTCGGGTTGCCCGACGAGTAGTCGCCGCGGACGGTGTTGACCAGGGTCGCGACCAGGCCGAGCGCGGACGTGGTGGAGCCCGCGCCGATCGCCGAGCCGGGCGGTGCATCGGCCGGGACGGCGTCGCTGATCGTGGTCGGCGGGGTGCCGGCCGGGGCCTCGGTGATGCTGGTGACGGCGAGGGCGCCGGCCTTGTAGCGCGGCGCGAGCGGGCCGAGGCCGGCCAGGATCGAGTAGCTCTGGTGCTGCCGGTCCACGATGAACGCACGGGCTGCCTGGTCGTCGGTGCGACGCGCGGTGCGACGCTCGCAGAACCGGACGTTGGCGCGGAGCAGCTCAGGCGCCAGGACCACGCCGTTCTGCCACAGCTCCCCCATACCGGACAGGATGCGTACGGCAGCGTTGGTTTCGGCCGTTTGATTGGCGATGAGGTTGGTCCGGTAGCTGTCGGCGAACGCCGTCGTGCCGGACGCGAGCGCCGGGCGCGGCAGCAGCCCGCCGACCAGACCGGCGGCGGAGACGCGCAGCAGGGTGCGGCGGGTCAGGGTCATGGCTTCCCCTCAGTCCTTGAGGCCGGCGTTGAGGTCGGCGTTCATCACGTACTTCTGGAAGACCAGGTAGATGCCGATCAGCGGGAGCATCGACAGCACGGACGCGCCGAGCAGGACGGACCAGTTCACGTTCTGCGCCCCGACGATGCTGGCCACCCCGATCTGCAGGGTGAACTGCTTCGGGTCATTGAGGATGATCAGCGGCCACAGGTAGTCGTTCCAGCGCCATTGGAACGAGAAGATGGCGAGGGTCAGGATGATCGGCCGGGCCAGCGGGAGCATGATCCGGACGAACGTCGACAGCTCGCCGGAGCCGTCGATCCGGGCCTGCTCCAGCAGGTCGTTCGGCACGGTCACGAAGAACTGCCGGAACATGAAGGTGCCGGTCGCGGTGATCACCGCCGGGACCACGACCCCGCTGAGGCTGTTGTAGAGCCCGAGGTTGCGGACGACGACGAACAGCGGCGCGAGGATCGTCTCGGACGGCAGCATCGTGGTCGCCAGGATGCACACGGCGAAGGCCTTGAGCCACCAGTTCTGGTACTTGGCCAGGGCGTACCCGGTCAGCGCACTGGCCACGACGGTCAGCAGGGTGGCCGCGCTCGCCACGATCAGCGTGTTCAGGAAGTAGCGGGCGACGTCGAACTGGGTCCACGCCTGGGCGTAGCCGGAGACCGTCCACTTCTTCGGGAACAGCGTCAGCGGGTAGGAGAACAGGTCGCCGGCCGGCTTGAACGAGCTGAGCACGAACCACAGGCCCGGAAAGCCGTAGACGACCGCCAGCAACCACATGATCGAGCTGGCGCCGATCCTCCGCGGCACGTCGCCCTTCCGGCCGCGTCCCGGGCGGCGCAGGGCGGGTGGCTTGGCCATCTCAGGCCCCCTTCCGGCGGCTCGCCAGCAACTGCACAACGGCGACAATCATCAGGATCAGCAGGAGTACGAACGAGGCCGCGCTCGCGTAGCCGATCTGCGCCCGCCGGAAGCCGGTGGTGAAGATGTACTGCACGATCAGGTTGTTCTCGGTGCCCGGGCCACCGGCGTTGACCGCGACGATCAGGCCGTACTCCTTCATCGTGTGCAGGGTGCTCAGCAGCACCACGATGAAGGAGGTGGGCGCGATCGCCGGCAGCGTGATCCGCCGGAACTTCGGCCAGGCACCGGCGCCGTCGAGATCGGCCGCCTCGTAGTACGCCGTCGGCACGTTCTTGAGTGCGGCCACGAACAGCAGCATGTTGAACGCGGTGTTGGCCCAGGTCGCCGCGATGATCACGACGATCAGGGAGAGGTTGGCGTCGGACTGCCAGGGCACCGCCTTCCCGCCGAGCTCGGTGATCACGAAGTTGACCAGGCCGAAGTTCTCCCCGAAGATCCACCGCCAGATCACCCCGGCGATGATCGGCGAGATCAGCCACGGCAGGAAGAAGATCACCCGGGCCACCGACTTGCCTTTTGCGTACGGGCTGACCAGCAGATAGGCCGTACCCAGCGAGGCGATGAAGGTCAGCGGCACCACACTGCCGGTGTAGATCACGGTGCGGACCAGCGCCGCGTAGAACGCCGGGTCGTCCACCAGCCGCTGGTAGTTGTCCAGACCGACGTACGGCGCGGTGCCGACGCCGGTGTAGCTGGTGAACGAGTAGTTCAGCCCGATGACCGCCGGCCAGACGAAGAACAGCAGGAACAGCACCAGGTTGATCGAGATCATCAGCAGCGGCGCCGCCGTGTACCGGTTGAATCGGCGCCGCGGCCACCATCGCGCCACCCGCTAGCCGATCTGCTGGTTGAGGCCCGCCACGATGTTGTCGGCGGTCTTCTGAGCGTCCTGCTGGCCGTTGACCAGCTTTCCCATCTCGTCCTTGATCAGGGCGTCGTCGACCGACTTGCCGGCCAGCAACAGCTTGGTCCCGTTGGCCTGGCCGGAGGCGGAGATCGGGTCGGCGATCTCCATCTCCTTGACGTACAGCGCGAACGCGTCCAGCGCGGCCTTCTTCGTGAACGGGTAGGTGAGCGTGAGGCCCTTCTCGATCGGCAGGTAGCCGTTGGTCTGGGCGAGCTTCGTGTAGTTGTCCCGCTGGAAGATGAAGTCGACCCACTTCTTGGCGGCGTCGGCCTTCTTGGTGTTGAACGCGACCACCTTGCCGCCGAGGTTGATGTCGGTGGCGTGCACCGGCTCGGCCGGCGTCGGGGCGCTCACCCACTCGAAGTTGGTGATGCCGTCGGCGAAGTCGGCGACCTGCCAGACGCCGGAGAAGTAGGCGACCACCTGGCCGCTCTTGAACAGCGCGTTCGGGTCGGCGCCCGCGCCCCACACCGACTTGGGCATGACCACGTCGTCGTTCAGCTTCGCGAAGTCGGCCAGGGCCTGCACGGTGGTGGCGTCCGGGGCGGCGTACTTGCCGTCGGCGCCGAGCTGGAAGCCCTTGCCGCCATGGTTGTAGATCCATGGGCGGATGCGGGCGGCCGACCGGTCGTACACCAAATCGTATTTGACCTTGGTGGTGGTGCGGACCTTGTCGGCCGCCGCGAGGAAGTCGGTCCAGGTCCAGGCCTGCGCCGGGTCGGTCGGGTAGGCGACGCCGGCCTTGTCGAACAGGGTCTTGTTGAGGAAGAGACCGGCCGCCGTGACGTCGGACGGGATGGCGAGGACCTTGCCGTCCTGGGCGGTGATCAGGTCCTTGTTGATGTTGTTGGTGGCGTTGTTCGCGGTGGCGCTCAGATCCTGCAGCTGGTTGACCCAGAGGGTGTCGAGCGACGGCACGCTCGCCGTGTCCGGAAGGGAGTTGGCCTGCGCGGCCTGCTTGAGTTTGTCCTGGTAGCCGTCGTAGGGGACGTTGACGATCTCGACCTTGACGCCCTCCTTGGCCTCGAACTGGGTGGCCAGGTCGGCGTAGCCCTTGTCCTGGGCGGACGTCGAATACCAGAAGGTGATGCTCTTCGCGTCGCCGGAGTCGTCGCCGCCGGAGCAGCCGGAGGTGAGCGCGAGGACAGCGGCCGTGGCGGCGGCAACCGCCCACCGCCGATGCAATGCGGAATTAGACATGGCTGTCCCCTCGCAGGAAGAACTCATTGGCCGGTGGCGTCGGACCATACGGGAAAGCGCTTACCGTCGTCAACGTTCTTCAATGAGGGTTGTTCAGGACCTACCTGGAGCTGCAGGTTGCCGCAGGTCAGCAACTTGGCCTCCACCGTCCTGAATAACCCTCATTTGGATTCCGAAATGGAAGGTTTGTTGGCGACAATTTCGGGAGCGCTCCCAGGAATGCCGCTTAAATTGCTGTGATACGCATTCGCAGCCGGGCCGGCGCGGTGGCACAGACATACAGAAGCTCGCCGGAGGCGGCGTCGGTGCCACCGAGGAACTCGTACTCCTCGCCCGGGTGATAGCCGGGTTCGCCGCTCTCGGCCGGCGGGCCGTCGACGGTCACGACCAGTTCGTCGTCGCCGACCCGGTAGCGGGCCGTGGCCTTCTTCCCGGCAGCCGGCAGGGCCAATTGCCAGCCGCGCCCGTCGGGCCGGCGGGTCGCCCCGGTCAGTTTCCCGCCGGGCCGGAATGCCAGCTCCAGGCACCATTCGACGGCCGGGCCGGACACCTCGACGACCAGATCGGTGCCGGTCTCCCCGGGCTCCACCCGAATCTCGGTGCGCAGGGTGACGTCGTCCCGCTCGCGCCGGTCGAAGGCCATCGCGGCGCTGAACCGGCCGTCGTCGCCGAGCTCGTAGCGGGCGTCGACGCGCCGGTCCGACGGGGCCAGCGGCTGGTAATACGAGGCAGAAACCGACTCTCGCAGGATGGCGGCCGCGCCAGGATTGGCCGCGCCAGGATTGGCCGCGCCGAACTCGAGCGTCAGGCCGTCGGCGCGGAACGGGCCGAGTCCGAAGAAGACCCGGGACAACCGGACGCTGTCCAGCACCGCCGCGCCGGCCACCATGCGCAGCAGCGTCGGCGAATTGGCCAGCCCCGACCGGATGCGGCGGTGCCGGGCGTAGTCCGAGCCGCCGAAGACCACAGTGCTCACCCGCGGATGGTGCGCCACCAGGGTGCCGGCCGCCGGGAAATGCCGCACCCGCGGGCGGGCCGGCGCAACCGGCGGCGGCAGCAAGCGGGCGAGCTCCGGGTCGAGCAACAACTGCGCGGCGACGTGACCCGGCGCGTCGATGCCCTGCGCGAGCGCCAGTCCAGCCGCCCAGGACAGGTCGCCGCGGTCGCGCAGCAACGCCACCCGGCGCAACGGCAGCAGGAAAGGAGCGAGCCGGAACGGCCGGTTCTGGTCCTGGCGGCGGGACAGCACGGTCTCCACCGTGCCGTCCGGCAGCAGCAGATCCAGGGTGGCCGCGAGGTTCTGCTCGACGGCGGTGATCAGCTCCGGCCGGTCGAACACCGCGGCGATCAGCAGCAGCGACGGGTTCGAGACGTGCGCGGCATAGTTGGGGCTGCGCTCGGAGTAGAGGCCGTCGTCGAGGTCGATGCCCTCGGCCAGCCACTCCGACACCCGCGCCGCCAGCTCCGGCCGGGGTTCGAGCCGGTACAGCCGGCCCAGCGCCGCCGCCAGCTCCCAGCGGTGGTTGGGGGTGTGCACACCTCCGGCGAGCAAGGCCGGGGTGGCGGCGGCCAGCAGCCCCCGGAGCGCCGCCGCGAGGTTTCGGTCCGCGCCGGCCAACAGCATCGCCGCGTCGGCGAGATCGTTGACGCTGAAGGCCGAGTCGGGCGGCGAATCGACGTTGTCGCCGCCTCGGAACAACCCGGTCGGGCCCTGCCGCTCGCGCAACAGCTCGGCCAGGCGCAATGCGTGCCCGAGCAGCTCCGGCTCGCGCCCCGGATCGGCGCGCCAGGCCGCTACCAGCGTGGTGATCCGCTCGGCGAGCCGACGGTGCTGGAAATGCCGCCACGTGTCACCACCGGCCTCGGCGACAATCGACCGAACCGCATCGTCCAGACCGGCACGCACCGCGCCCAGAAGCGCCTCGTCGGTTTCGGCCATGCCTGCCTTTGCGGTGTCGACAATGCGCGGGACGTGATTAGCGGAATGCGAGTGAATAACCGCCAAGCTACCCGAATGGTGAGGCCGGAGCCCCGCCGCCCGGTGGGCGACGGGGCTCGGGCGATCAGTAGAAGAGCTGGTTATTGGTGTACGAGCACTGCCAGGTCTGCAGCTTCGCGTCGTCGGTCTTCACGTCGTCCCGGACGTCGAGGCAGTAGATCGAGCTTGACCGCCGGAAGTAGTAGACGGTGTGGGTACCACTGGGCGTACTGCGGCTCCCGTTCGCGGTGATTTCCCACATCTGCGTATTTTGCGTGGTGTCAGTGGAGCTCTTGCACGTCCACAGCCACACGGTCACGTAGTTGCCGACCGGGCTGTCCGGGTCGAGGCACAACCCGGTGTAGTAGTTGCGCACCTGATAGGCATACGAGCCGTCGGTGTAGGTGAACCTCCCGAGACACCACTGCTGGTTGGTGGTGGGCCCGTTGTCATGCCACAGGTGCACATTGCCCGGCGCCGTGGTCGGATACGGCGAGGCCGCATCCAGGAACATGTTTCGGCCCTGGTTGAGGCTGGCACTGAGCCCGGCGTACGTGTAGGGCCCGCGGTTCCAGTAGGACCCGTACTTGTCCTTGCAGACGGTAGCGGCCTGTGCGGCCGTGGCCGGCACAAGCGCAAGCCCGGTGAGCGCAACGACGACCGCCAGCAGTCTTGACAGCCGGCCACGAGTGAGACGTGACATAGGATCCCCCGATACCGTGAGTGAGTCTGCAACCTCATTGAGTTGCGGGCTTCACCATAGGAATCGACTTCCGGCCACGTCGATGGTCCGAGGTGGATTTGCGGTTCCCCGCAAGCGTCGCCGCCAGGTGCGGGGTGAGCGCCTCGGCGAACGGCGTCATGCTGGCCGGCGAGCCGGCGAAGCCGTGCAGCAGCACGGCCCCGCCCGCCGCCGGTGGGGTCACTCCCATCCCGGCGCCGGCCCGCCCGGGCCGCCCGCACGCGCCTCGACCAGGGCGATCTCGCGCAGCAGGTGCCATTCGCTGCCGTGCCGGCCGCCGAGCATCGCGCCGATCGGCAGGCCGTCGGCGACCAGCACCGGGACGCTGACGGCCGGCATGCCGGCGATGTTGTACATCGGGGTGAACGGCATGAACCGGGTCATCGCGTCGAAGTTGACCGCCTCGTCGGGTGACGCCCGGAACGCGCCGCGGCGTTGCGGCGGTTGGCCGAGGGTCGGGGTGACCAGCAGGTCGACCGCGTCGAAGACCATCTCGTCGAGCATCCGGGCCACGCCGCGGAACATGGTCAGGCACTCGTGCAGGCGCTCGCCGGAGACTCCCCGGCCGCGCTCGCGCATCCAGCGGGTGAACGCCTCCAGGTCGTCCTCGTCGTCGACCTCGAACGCGGCCGCCACCACCGACCAGGCGTCCCGGAACGCGTCGGCGACCGCGACGTCCTTGCCGAGGTCGACCGGGATCACCTCGTGCCCGGCCTCGGCCAGGCGGGCGGCGAGTGTCTCGGCCGCCTTGCGGCAGTCCGGGTCGACCTCGAGGTCGGGCAGCATCGGTTCGGTGGACAGGCCGATCCGCAGCGGCGACGGCGGCTCCGCGTACGGACGCGGAGCGGTCATGTCGCCGGTCACCGACCCGGCGATCGTGGCGAGCAGGGCGGCCGCGTCGTGCGCCGTCCGCGTCAGGACCCCCGGGGTGGAGAGCCCGGTGACCGCCGGATCGGACGGGCCGTTGCTGACCGTGCCGTTGCTCGGGCGTACGCCGATCAGCCCGCAGCAGGACGCCGGCGTCCGCACCGACCCGCCGGCGTCGGTGCCGAGCGCCATCGGCGCGAGCCCGGCACTGACCGCGGCGGCCGAGCCGCCGCTGGAGCCGCCCGGGGTGAACTCGGACCGCCAGGGATTGACCGTGGCGGCGCCGACCGCGTTCTCGCTGTGGCAGGGCAGCGCGAACTCCGGCAGGTGGGTCTTGCCGAGGATCGGCAGGTGGGCGGCGCGCAGGCGGGTGACCACGTTGTCGTCGCCGACCGCCTCGTCGCCGCGGGACGCACTCCCCCAGCCGGTCGGCACGTCCTCGACGTCGATGTTGTCCTTGACCGCCACCGGAACGCCGTGCAGCGGGCCGACCCCCTCCGGGCCGGCCGCCGCGAGCACCCGGTCGGCCCGGCGGGCCTGGCTCAGCGCCAGCTCCGCGGTCACCGTCGCGAACGCGCCGAGCCGGCCGTCGAGCCGGGCGATCCGGTCGAGGTGATGCACGGTGACCTCGGCCGACGTCACCGACCCGGCCCGGATGAGCGCGGCCAGGGCGGTGGCGGACAGCTCGTGCAGGGCCGTCACGGCGTCTCCTTCTCGGTGTGGAGCTCGGCCTTCCGCTGCCTCCGCACAGCGGAAAGCCGGGCGATCGTCCGGCGCTGCCAGTTCTCGTCGTGCCCGGCACCGAGGCCGTCCTCGATGGCGTCGAGGTAGCCGGCCAGGTCGGCGGGCACCACCCCGGCGAACGGGATGGCCGGCTGCGGCACCATGTAGCTCTCCCACATCAGCGACGTACGCGGGAGCTCCGGCTTGGTGCCCGGGATGACCAGCGGGTCGAACCCGATCAGCCGCAGGTGACGCAGTGCCCCGTTCTCCCGGCTGTCGCCGATCATCAGCGGCCGGCCCATCGCCTGGGTGGTCCGGCCGAGCGCGAGGATCAGGTGCCACGGCACGCGCTCGCTGGTGCGGCCGGGTGGCACGTCGCCGGCCCGGCAGAACCGCTTGATCTCGAAGACCTGCTGGGTGGTCAGGCCGGTGCCGGCGAACGGCGTCAGCAGGTCCACCCCGTGCGCGACCTCGACCGGGTAGCGCGTGCGGCGCGGGTCGTCGAGGCGGCGCGGCAGCAGGTCACGCGAGCCGAGCAGGCCGACGTAGCCGAGGATCCGGCCGTCCGCGTCGAGCACGACGGTGTGCACGACGGTGGCGTCCGGCGGCTCGGCGAGCAGCGCGGTCCGGCGGGCCAGCCGGGAGTCCATCATCGACAGGTCGACGAACTCGGCCAGCCGGAACCCGAAGACCGCCTGCAGGCAGCGCTCGTCGGCGACGTCGGCGCTGAAGCTGACCGTGGTGAGGTCGTCCCCCAGGCCCTCGATCACGCTGAGCACGCTGCTGCCGGCCAGCTCGGGCAGATCGGGATAGCGCAGCGAGCGGTGCAGGGTCACCAGCGCCCGGGAGTATTCGACGTCGAGCTCAGAAATCGTCATCGTCGTCGTCCTCGTCCCGGTACAGGCACTCGGTGATCGACAGCGCGAGCGCCTCGGGGGTGCCCTCGAAGATGCGGGTGCCGTACGAGTCGCGCAGCACCTTCTCCAGCCCGTACTCCTTCATGTAGCCGCGCGAGCCCATCAGCGCCACCGCGGCGCTCGCCGTCTCGATCGCCACCCGGTCAGCGAACAGCTTCGCCATCGCCGGCTCCTTCTCCGGCGCCGGCAGCTGGTTGTCGACCTGCACGGCGGCCCGCTGGTAGAGCAGCCGGGCGGCGTCCACGTTGACCGCCATGTCGGCCAGCCGGCGGGCGGTCATCTGGTGCTCGCGCAGCAGCTTGCCGCCCTGGATCCGCTCCCCCGACCACGCGACGGCGGCCTCGAGGGCGTGCCGGGCGATGCCGGTGGAGATCGCCGCGACCGACGACCGCGCCATGTTGCCCTGCGCCACATTGATCGCGGTGCCCTCGCACTCGCCGCCGACCAGGTCCTCGACCGGCACGAACACGTCGGTGAACCAGATCTCGCCGCCGAGGCAGTTGCGGTAGCCCATCTTGTCGAGCACGTCGCCACGGCGTACGCCCGGCGCATCAAGCGGAACCACGACGCAGGTCAGACCGGTCGCCCCGGGGTGACCCTCGAGGTTGGCATAGACCGCCGCGAAGGCGGCGACCGTGCCGTTGGTGATGAAGCGCTTGTGGCCGTTGAGAAGGTAGCCACCGTCGACCCGGCGCAGCGTGGTCCGCATCCGGGCGTCCGCGAAGTGCTGCGGGATCACCAGGTCGGTGCCGGCCTCCTCCTCGGCGACCGCGTTGCTGGCCAGCACGGCGCGCGGGCCGGAGAACTGCGCAAGATACCGCTCCTGCAGGACCGGGTCGCCGGTGAGCAGGACCGGGGTCTGGCCGAGCATGGTGGCGCCGAACGCGAGCGCGATGCCCGGGTCGGCCGCCGCCAGTTCCTCCATCGCCATCGTCACGCCGATCACGCCGACGCCGAGGCCGCCGAGGTCGCGCGGCAGCAGCGCCCGGGTCAGCCCGATGTCGTGACCGGCCTGGATCACCTCCCAGTCGAAGTCGTCGGCGGCCTGCTGGTCGAGCTCGATCGCCCGGGGCAGCACGACGTCCTGGGCGAACTCCCGGACCATCTCGACGAAGCTGCGCACCGAGCGCGGCGGCTCGTCGAAGTTGAGGTCGGGCTCGACGAAGGTCGAGGTCATTTGACCACACCGTCCGCAAGCGCCGGGTAGCGGTCGAAGGCGGGCTGCAGGATCGGCACGAGCTCGAGGACCTTGGCCACCTTGCCCTTGATCCGCACCTTGCCGAGGGCGACGGCGGCCGGCATCAGCAGGGTGCCGAGCCACAGCTTGTGGGCGGTGTCGCAGCTCATCTTGATGGTGACGGCCGCGTCCTCGGGAGCGTCCGCGCCGAGCCGGACCGAGCCGGGGCCGACGAAGATGACGCAGTCGGGCTTGGTGTGCACGAGCCGGACGGTCAGACCCGCCGCGGCCAGCTTGTCGTTGAAGTTCTGGTCGGCGACGAGGATGTTGAACAGCTCTCCGAACACCGCGTACGCGGTCTCCGAATCCTGGTACGTGGACACAGTGATCCCTCCGAGTTGTCGATTTCCAAAGAATTAGCGGCGTACGGCGAGCAGCAGCCGGGCGGCCTCGACCGGCTGGCGGAGCCGGTCGCGCAGGCGCGCGGACCACGGCATGGTGAGAGCGTGGACGTCGACACCGGCCGAGGACGGCACCGGCCGGCCGGTGACCAGGCGGGCGGTGATGGTGGCGGCGATGACCCCGAACATGTCGGCCGCCTGCACCAGCTGCGGGAAGGTGAACTCCTTCGCCCCGAGCCCGGTGCGGATCAGGGCGAGCAGGTCGCGCGGGACCTTGGTGGCCGGGATGAGCTTGGCGAGCAGCCCCCACATCGGCATCTCGTCGAGCTGCCGGCGGGTCACCGCGCCGTCGAAGATCTGCCGGTCGATGCGGTAGTCGTAGACCCGCACGTATTGCGTGGCGGACATGTCCCAGCCGGTCATCAGCGGCAGCCGGCGCTCCCGGACCCGCTCGTGCAGCAGGCCCTTGGCCCGCAGCCCGGACGGCGTGGTCACGTCGACCCCGTCGATGACGACCTGGATCCCGTCGAGCAGCCGGTCGACGGTGGCGTCGCCGACGCCCACCTCGACCACCTCCACCTCGGCGTGCGGGTTGATCGCCCGCACCCGGTCGGCGGCGACGGCCGCCTTGTTGCGGCCCAGGTCGTCGACGGTGGCGTTCTGCCGGTTGAGGTTGGTCAGCTCGTAGGTGCCGGGGTCGGTCAGCACGAAGCGCCGGAAGCCGAGCCGCACGAGCGGTTCCACCGCGGCGCCGCCGATCGAGCCGCACCCGGCCACCAGGATCTTGGCGGCGCCGATCCGCGCCTGGTCCTCGGGGCTGATCACCCCGTGGTTGCGGGCGGTGAAGACCGCCTGGAACTCCTCGGCGGTGAGCGCGCGGGCCGCGGCGGGCGTGGCGATCTCGAAGTCGGTCATCGTGCCTCCCCGACCAGGACCGGCGCGTCCGCGGCGGTCGTGACCCGGGCCGGGACCCAGATCAGGGTGGCGACCGCGCCGGCGAGCAGCACGCCGATCGCCGCCCAGAGCGTGACGTGCATGGCCCCGACGTAGGCGTCGCGGGCCTGAGCGGCCAGCTCCGGGGACTTCCCGCCCAGCGCCAGCAGGGTGCCGCCGAGCGAGTCGCCGGCCCGGTCCCGGATCTGCTCGGGGAGCACGTTGAGCACGTCGGTGGCCCGGTCGCGGTAGGCGATCGAGAGGACCGAACCCATGATCGCGACCCCGAGCGCCGCGCCCACCTGGCGGACGGTGTTGTTGACCGCGCCGCCCACCCCGGCCTTCTGCGCCGGGACCGCGGACATCGCGAGCGACGTGGTGGCGCCCATCACGAAGCCCATGCCGAGACCGGCCACGAACAGGCTCACCTCGAGCTGCCAGAGCGGCGACGTCGCGGTGGCCAGCAGCAGCCCGACGAAGGAGAGCGCGAGCAGTAGCAGACCGGTCGTCACGGTGATCCGGAAACCGAGCCGGCGCACCGCGGCGGCGCTGCCGACCGCCGAGAAGACGCTGCCGAACGCGACCGGGAGCAGGATCAGGCCCAGCTCCAGCGGCGAGTGGCCGAGCACCAGCTGCACGTAGAAGACGAGCAGGAAGGTGCCGCCGGTGAGGGCGAAGAACGCGAGCGAGATCGCACTCGTGCCGCCGGCGAACGCCGGGCTGCGGAACAGCTGCACGTCCAGCACCGGGTGCGCGGTGCGCCGCTCGACCAGGATCAGCACGACCACCACCAGCAGGCCGAGCGCGATCATGCCGGCCGACGCGGGGGCGAACCAGTCGTTCTTCTCGCCGGCCCGGATCACGCCGTAGACCACCGCGCCGATCGCGGCGGTGGAGAGCAGCAGGCCGGGCAGGTCGAGATGGAACTCGGCGTCGGAGCGGGACTCCCGCACGGTCACGAAGAGCAGCGCCACGCAGATCACCGCCACCGGCACGTTGATCAGGAAGACCGAACCCCACCAGAAGTGCTGGAGCAGCACGCCGCCGAGGATCGGGCCGAACGCGACCGACAGGCCGCCGAGCGCGGCCCAGATGCCCATGGCCCGGCCCTGGTCCTTCTCCGGGATGGCGTTCTTGATGATGGCCAGGGTCGCCGGGGGCACGACGGCGCCGCCGATGCCCATGATGGACCGCCACAGGATGAGCGAGCCCGGCGAATCGGCCCAGGCGGCGAACCCGGAGGCCACCGCGAAGATCACCAAACCGATGGCGAGCGTACGTCGTCGGCCCCACCGGTCGGCGATGACGCCGGCCGTGAACATCAGCGACGCGTACACCAAAATGTAGGAGTCGAGGGCCCACTGGAGCTGGGAGTTGTTGGCGTTCAGGCCTTCCTGGATCGCCTGCAGCGCCACGTTGAGGATGGTGTTGTCCATCATCACCATGAGGAAGCAGGCGCCGACGACCACCAGCAGGAGACCCTGCCGGTTTGTCTTCGTCGATATCTCCGACATCGTCGGTGGTCCTTACTACTCGGGGACGGAAGGGCCGCGCAGCGGGTGGCCCGCCGTCACTAAGCCGTCCGGGTCGGTGCGGAAGATCGGCCGGTGCACGTGCGACCTCGGGAGCCGGTCGGCGGTCGAGCGGCGCAGGTCGGGCACCGCGAAGGTGCGGCGCAGCCAGCGGTCATGCCCGTCGTACTGGGCGGTGAAGCCGGTCCGGCCGTGCACCGCCTTGTCGTTGTCGACGATCAGCAGGTCGCCGGACTCCAGCACGTGGCCGACCAGGTGGGTCAACAAGGCCCGCTGGAGGCTGGCGAGAGCGCGCCGGCCCTCCGGGTCCTCGGAGACCATCGCGTGGAAGTCGACGCAGAGGTCGGGGTCGGTCGGCGAGCCGCTCAGCACCGGGACCGGCCCGGCGTAGAGATCTTCCCGATCGCCCACGAACGAGCTGGCCAGCCGGATGTGGAAGAGCGGCCGGCTGAGCACCGTGCGGGTGCCGCCGTCGAGCGCGGCCAGCGACCGGCCGATGCCGCTGGCCAGGGTGAGGGCGGTGCGCTCCTGGTCGGGCCGGAGACCGAGCAGGCTGATGAACCGCGGCCGCTGCGGGTGGAAGCCGTCCTCGGTGTGCAGCTCGAGGAAGCAGCTGCCCGAGTTTTCCTGACGTTTCTCGGCACCGGGCATCGGCACCACGTCCTGGATGATGCGGCCGGCTTTCTCATCGGCGTACGAAATGATGTCGCCCAGGATGTTCATCACGGCCAGCTGGACCATCGAGCTGACCCGGAGCCCCTGCCAGTCGTCGTCGAAGTTGCCGCCGTGCGGCGTGAGCGGCAGCGGGTCGTCGATCGGCAGGTTGCGGATGAGCAGCGCGCCGTCGGCGTTGCTCCGGTAGCGGAACTCGGTGAGCGCCTGCACCAGGCGCTCGGGGCCGCCGCGCAGCATGCGCAGTTTGATGTCGACCATCAGGTCGCCATCGTCCAGGTGCAGCCCGGTCGGCCGGTCCGCATGGCGGGTCGCCAGGTCGAGCGCGACCTCCCGCAAGCACTCCCGCTCGTCGTCGCCGAGCGTCAGCGCCGCGTCCGCCGCCGGCCGGACCGGCCACGCACGGCCGTCGGCGTCGGTCACCGAGGCAAGGCCAGATGTCACCACGTATCTCCCCCGTGTCGCAGTCAGCTGATCTGAATCAGTTGCCTGTCTCCGCAATCAGGTTACATCAATGTGGACACTGCCAAACCCGCGCTACTGTCCGCCAACCGACACGATCATGGGAGGTTGCGCAATACGTCGAAGGTCACCAATGAATTCGCCGGAAATGGGTTACCCAGGTCACAGAAACGCCGCGCTTCATCGGTCCGAGATGGACACGAAACTTTCCAGCAATCATGTTGACCTGCATAAACGTGGTCGAGGGCCGGATCGGCGGCCAGAGTCGTCGTCACGACAGAGGCAAGGTTGCACGGCCGTGATATGCGCCTGCGCGACACCCGCTAATAGCTGCGTAAATAGACGTTCATTTAGATGGCCGGCGAACAGAATTCGCCCCTGCGGTTACCGGGGAAGAAAAGGAAACGGCCTATTCAGGACGCGGCGCGGTCGGCTGAGCCGGGCTCGTCGAGGGCCCGGCCGGCCCGGCCGAGCAGGCCGCGCAGGGTGGCCAGCTCGGTCTCGGTGAACTCCTGCTCGTAGCGCTCGTCGACCCGCCGGGCCGCGGCGTCCGCCCGGGTCAGGAGGGCGACACCCTTGCGGGTGAGCACGAGCGCGGTGATCCGGGCGTGCACGGCCACTGGCAGCCGGGACGCGAGGCCGCGCTCGTCGAGGGTCGCCGTCACCACGCTCATCGACTGCGGCGTGACCCGGCACAGGCGGGCGAGATGGGCACCGGACACGCCCGGGTTGCAGCGCAGCATGAGCATCGCCGTGTACTGCGTCGGGGTGAGGTCGAAGTCGGCGAGCACCTCGGTCTTGCGGGCGACCATCGCCGACGACGCGTGCTGCAGCAGGGTGCTGATCCGATTGTTGAGCTCACGCTGGCGTTCAGCATCCGCTTTACTGCTCGCCACGCGACGACCTCCTCGATGCATTCTCCCCGGCCGGAAAAGGATAACCGGGCCGCGACGGGATACGTCGCGGCCCGGCCGGGTGGTCACTTCAGGCCGAAGGCCCTGGTGATCGTCTGTTCGACGCTGTTGCCCCAGGTGTCCTTGGCGGCCACCCGCAGCGTGACGTGCTGCGCGTTCTTCGGAGCCCGGAGGCCGGTCGTCCAGCCGTCCTTCGTGTGGACCAGGTGCTGCTTCACCCAGGTGGCACCGTCGTCGTACGAGACGTCGAGCGTGACGTCCCGGATGGCGCTGCTGCTCGGGGCGCCGGGCAGGTGGGACGGGAGGACGGTGATCCCGGCCGAGCGGGATGCCCGGTGCGAGATGTCCGTGTCGACCTGGTAGTCGAGCTGGATCAGCGGCAGCCGGGCCGTCTTGGCGTCGGAGACGAAGTCCCAGGTCGTCCGGGTAGCGATCGAGTACGGGTACGACGTGGCGTCGCGCTTCGTCGTGGTGACCAGGCGGTATGGCAGGCGCTTCGGGCTCAGGCCGGAGTTGGTGTCGATCCAGTTGTAATTGTTCTGCTCGATGACCTTCCGGCCCTGGGACAGCGTCGCGGTCATCTCGCCGCCGTCCGGGAACGCCACGCCGGCGTGGTTCGCGCCGGAGTCACCCCAGCCGGGGATCTCGGCCACCATCCGGTCGCCGTCGCGGTACGGCAGCGTGACCGCGTCGTTGATCCGGGGGCGCTGGATCGCGCCCAGCCACGTCTCGCTGGTCCGGCTGCCCGGCTGGTAGGTGGTGCTGCCGCCGCGCTGGAACGAATACAGATCGTCCATGTCGGTCGACCAGCGGATGTCGTCCTGCGCGGTCACCCAGTCGGTGCGGAAGCGGTCGGACCGCATCAGCATGGTGGAGCCGACCTGCACCGGCATACCCGGGTGGTAGTCGAAACGCTTCTCCGAGATCTCCCGGCCCGAGGTGCTCTGGAAGTCGACGTCGACCCGGGCCAGCTCCCGCTCCGACGGCCGGTAGATGACCGACCTCGGCACCCCGTTCGGCCAGTACCGCACCAGGTCGTACAGGTAATCGGTGGTGGGGTTGGCGGTGACCCGCAGGCTCACCCTGCCGGCGCCGAGCCGCTCGATCAGGCGCTCGCCGCCGTCCTTGGTCAGCGACACCACGGCGAGTTTCGTCCGGTGGGTGGCGTCGAAGTAGCGCCCGGGCTCGTCGTTGACGATCAGCAGCATCGCCGCACCCGCCTTCTCGGCCGCGGCCACCTGTTCGTCGAGGTCGTCACGGCGTACGACGGCAATCTTGTCCTTGACGTCGACCTTGGTCAGATCGGTGGCGAAGACCGCCTCCAGCTGCTGGGTGCCCTCGGCCGGGGAGGTCGAGCCGGGCAGCAGGATCAGGTCGTCGAAGGCGTCGATCGTCAGCAGCGGCTGGATCTTGCGCCAGCGGGCGGTGATCGACATCTTGCCGTCGCGAGCGTTCTGACCAGGGGTTACCCAAATACTGTCGTACTCGCGGGGAATGATGTACGCGTCCGTCGCCGACGCGGTCCCGCCCAGCTCGCGGTGGTAGTCGAGGCGGACCTCGGCGTCCGCGGTGAGCTTGGGGGTGATCGCCTGGATCTCGCGGGTGGCCGCGGCCTTCAGGCTGACCGCGGTGTCCTTCTCGACGGTCACGGTCGGCTCGCTGACCAGCGCGACACCGCGCGAGTTCGGGCCATGGCTGCCCTCGACGGCGCCCCACATCCACACCGCGTAGCGGCCCTGCGGCACGAGCACGTCGATCGGGTGACCGTCGTTGGTCAGGAAGTAGTAGTACGCACCGGCCGGGTCGCCCTCGCGCAGCAGCATGATCTCGCCGGGCATCGGCTCGCCGTTGCGCCCGGTCGGCGTGATGACCAGGTGCCGGGGCGGGTCCTCGGTGCTGACCCCGACGACCGTGTCGGCTTTCTTGATGCCGCCGCTGCTGGCGACGACGGTGCCGGTCCAGCGTGCCTTCTCGGTCGTATTGCCGGCCGTGACGGTGACGGAGGCGGTGCCACCGGCGGGCACGGTGACTTTTTTCGTGGACAGGCTCAGCAGATCGGGTCCATTGAGGGCCAAATCAAGATCAACAGCATTCAGGCCCGTGTTGGTGTACGTGATGGGCTGCGTGACCGGGCCCGACGGCTCGTCGAGCGGGTGGATGCCGAGGTAGGCGGTGCCGGTCGCGAAAATGGTCGCCGTGGTGGTCGCCGCGATGTCGAGGCGTCCGCTGCCCGCGTCGTAGGGGCCGTAGTCGGGCGTCTCCTTGGCCGTGCTGATCAGTGCGTCCTTGAGCTGCCCGCCGGTCCAGCCGGCGTGCTGCGCGGCGAGCAGGGCGGCCGCCCCGGCCACGTGCGGCGTGGCCATCGAGGTGCCGCTCATCGTCTGGTACAGCCCCTCGCCCTCGATCGCGAACTGCGACCGGGCGGCCAGGATGCCGACACCGGGCGCGGTGATCTCCGGCTTGAGCGCGCTGTCGATCAGGCGCGGGCCGCGGCTGGAGAAGTCGGCGAGGTGGTCGTCGGCGTCCACCGCCCCCACGGTCAGTGCCGCGTCGGCGGCACCCGGCGTCCCGACCGTGGTGTCGGTCGGGCCGCTGTTGCCGGCCGCGATCACGAACAGGGCGCCGGTCTCGGCGCTGAGCTCGTTGACCGCCTCGCTCAGCGGGTCGGTGCCGTCGGTGGGCGCGCCGCCGAGGCTCATGCTGACCACCGTGGCCTTGCGGTCCCGGGCGGCCCACTCCATGCCGGCGATGATCCAGGAGTCGTAGCCGGAGCCGCCGTTGTCCAGCACCTTGCCGATCTCCAGGTCGGCGCCGGGCGCGACGCCCCGCTCGGTCCCGCCGGAGGCCGCGCCGGTGCCGGCGATGGTGGCGGCGACGTGGGTGCCGTGGCCGTGCCGGTCGGTGACGTCCTCCCCCGGCACGAAGCTGGCGGTCGACTCGATCTGGCCGGCCAGATCCGGGTGCTCGGCGTCGACGCCGGTGTCCAGGACGGCGACGTCGACGCCCGCACCGGTGTTGCCGCCCGCCCACACCGACGGGGCGCCGATCTGCGCGACGCTGTCGGCGAGGGCGGCGTGCACCCGGCCGTCCAGCCAGACCTTGTCGATGCCGTCGGTGAAGTCGGTGGTGCCGGCGGCGCCGGTCAACGACGTCCAGAAATCCTTGGCCTTGGCGCGGTCGGTGCGCACCGCCCGACTCTCGATGCTGGGCAGGGCGCGCACCTCGGTGGCGGCCGCGGGCAGGGCGTCGGCGCGGCGGGCGGCGGCGTTGCGGTAGCCGAGGATGACCGGCAGCCGGTCGGCCGCGCTGTCCGCGTAGCCCTCGCGCAGCAGGTAGGTGACGTTGAACAGGCGCTTGTCGAGCCGGCCGGTGCCGACGTACGGCATGGCGCTGTCCGGGTAGACGTAGGTGTCCGGGCCGACGGTGGTGATGTGCGCGCCGATCTGCTCGCCGTTCGGGCCCTGCACGGTGATGACGCCGGGCCGGACGATCACCTTGTCCCCGGTGATCAGGGTGATCGTCGTGTTGGTGGCGCGAGCGGTAGTGGTGGCCGGTTGAGCGTGGGCGGGCGCCGGCGGGGTCACTGCCAGCGCGGTCACGGCCGCGACGATGAGCGGCACGGACCGGCCGATGGAGGAAAGCGTCAACGTAATACCCCGACTCGATCAGAGGCTGAAGTGCCGGTGACGCTACAAGCGCATCGACCTCGGTCCGGGTCGTCGATCTTCGTCGTTCACGACATCGAAACCGAACGCGCCGTTCCCCGAAACGGGCCGCCCGCGAGCCGAGCTATCGTCCATTTCGGTGTCTCCACTGACCGCGTTCTTCGCCCTGCCCGCGCCCGGTCCCTTCGTCGGGCGGCAGCGGCTGCTCGCCGCCCTGGGCGCCGAGCTGGCCCGGCCGTCGGCGCTGGTGCTGCTCAGCGGCGAGGCCGGCGTCGGCAAGAGCCGGCTGGTGGCCGAGTCGCTGCCGGACAGCGGGCTGCCGGTGGTGGTCGCGCACTGCGACGACCTGCGCGAGCCGCAGCCGCTCGGCCCGCTCCTGGATGGACTCCACGTCGCGCACGCCACCGGCACCCTGCCACCGCTGCGGCCGCCGGATCCGGTGGCCGGCGCCCTGGCCCGGTTGCTGCCGTTCCTCGCCGACCGGCTCCCGCCGCCGCCGGCCGCGCTGCCGGATCTCGACGCCGAGCGGGCGCGGCTGCTGCGCGCGGCGGCGGCCCTGCTGGCCGCGCTGGCGCCGGTGGTCCTCGCGGTCGAGGACCTGCAGATGGCCGACCCGGCGACCCTGCAACTGCTCGACCACCTCGGCGCGAACCCGGTGCCGGGCCTGACCGTGCTGATCACGGTGCGGGAGCACGAGTTGCCGGCCGGGTGGCAGCCGGGTCCGGCGGTCCGCCGGCTGCGGGTGCCGCCGCTGACCCGCGCCGAGGTCGGCCGGCTCGCGTCCGCGCTGCTGGCGGGGTCCTCCTTCGGCACTCATCTGTACGAGCGGACCGCCGGCATTCCGTTCCTGGTCGAGGAGGTCGTCCGGTCGGTGCTGACCGACGGTGACGTGGACGCCATCCGCCGGAACCCGGACACCCTCGGCGACCTCGCCGTCCCCGCCCTGCTGCGCGACGTCCTGGTCGCCCGCCTGGACCACCTCGGCGAGGCCACCCGCGAGGTCCTCGGCGCGGCCGCCGTGCTCGGCCAGGCCGCCGACCCGCGGCCGCTCGCCGCGATCGTGCAGACCGACGAGGGCACGGTCGGCGCGGCGCTGCAGCAGGCCCGGACGGCCGGGCTCCTGCATCAACGCGACGGGCGGCTATGGTTCCGGCACACCCTCGCCCGGCAGGTCGTGCACGAGTTGCTGCCGCCGGTCACCCGCCGGCTGCTGCACCTGCGCACGGCCCGGCTCCTCGAGGAACAGCAACCACGCCCGTACGCCCGGCTGGCCCACCACTACCGCGAAGCGGACAGCCCGGCCGACCACGTCCGCAACGCCGAGGCCGCGGCCGAGCTGGCCACCGCGCGCGGCGACGACGCCACCGCCGCCCGCTTCCTGCTCGGCGCCGTCGAGTACACCGGACTGCCGCGCCCGGTCCGGGTCCGGCTGGCCGGCAAGCTGGGCCGCTCGGCGATCGAGAGTGTCGCGCAGACCTCGGCCATCCCGGTGCTGCGCGAGCTGGTCGCCGACCGCCGCCTGCCGCCGGGCGCCCGCGGCGAGCTGGGCCTGGCGCTCGGCCGGATGCTGCGCCAGCAGGGCGAGGCCCGGGCCGGCTACGAGGAGATCGAACGGGCGGTGCCGTACCTGCGGCACCACGGGCGGCGGGCCCGGGCCCTGGCCGTGCTGTCCGCGCCGGACACCGTGGTCGACCGGCATCTGACCGAGCACCAGGCCCGCTGCGCGGAGGCGGCCCTCGCCGCCGACCGCTCGGGTGAGCCGTCCGCCGTCCTCGCGGTCGAGATCGCGCGGCTGTCGCTGCTGCTGGAGAGCGGCGACCCGGACGCCGGCCGGGCCGTCACCGCCGCCGCGGCCGGCCTCGCCGGCCACCCTCGCGAGCGCGCCCGCGCCTGCCTGAACTGGGCACAGGGCGCGCTGCACGTCGGCGACACCGCGCTGGCCGCGACGATGCTGGCGACCGGCCGGCAGCTGGTCGACGAAGCCGACTACGAGCGGTTGCGCCCGCTGGTCGAGCTGACCACGTTCGGCCTGGACCTCGCCGACGACCGGCGGGCCGGGCTGGAGGGACGGCTGCGGCAATTTCTCACCCGGCCGGACCGGCTGCCGCTGGCGATGGCCGACGCCCGGCTGTACCTGGCCCGCCTGCGCCACCGGCAGGGCGACCTCGACGTGGCCGAGCAGGGCCTGCGCGAGGTCATCGCCGAGGCCGACCGGGTGGGGGCGGCGTGGCCGCTGATCCCGGCCCGGACGGCCCTGGCCGAGTTGCTGCTCGCGCGCGGTGCGGAGGCCGAGGGCCGGGCCGAGGCGACGGCCGCGCTGGCCCTGGTGACCGGCAAGGGCCTGCCGGCCTGGGGCCGCACCGCCGCCCGGCTGACCAGCCGCTGATCACCGGGACCGGCGGGCGGGTCTGGCTCGGGGACGGCGCCCGCGGGCGGCGGTCGCCAGCGAGAGCAGGCCGGCGGCCACCGAGAGCAGGTCGCCGATGATCTGGACGTAGTCGCTCATCCGGGGGTCCCTTCGGGTGATCGGTGGCACCGGGTCCTGTTTCGCGGCCCGGCCGGCGCCACGGCGGGGCCCGGAGCGCGCCTGACAGCGGCGGCGACACTCCGGACCTCGCCTCGCACCCGGCCGGATCGCGAAACAGGACCAAGGCTCGCAACCGGGCGGGCGGTCCGGCCAGCGGTCCGGACCCGCCCGGACCGGTGAATCCGGTGGCCTGGGCATTCCGGCCCGGGCCGGCCGGGCCTACCGTGGGTCCGGTGCCGGCTCCGGACCCCAACCACGTGTGCACCCCCGAGGAGTTCGTGGCGGCGCTGAACGCCCTTCGCGGGGGCCGGTCCTACAAGGCGCTCGTCCGGGCCTGCCCGGCGCTGCGGCCGAGCACCGTCGGTGACCTGCTCACCGGGAAGTCCACGCCGACCCCGGAGACGCTCACCGCCTTTCTCACCGCGTGCGGCCTCGACCGGGCGGCGCAACGGCCGTGGCTCGCGGCGCGGGATCGGGCGGTGGCCGCCCACCTCACCCCGCCGCCGGGGGCGATCCGGGTGCGGGCGGCGGTGGCCGGGCGGCTCGGCGTGCACCCGTCGATTCGGACGTCGGCCACGGTCGGTGCGCTCACGGCGTACGCAGCAAGGGACTTTGATCTTGATCTTCGGGGGTTGCTGAGGCCGGGCGCGTTCGTGCTGCTGCGTGGCGGGTCGTCGACCGGGAAGACGCGGGCGTTGTTCGAGGCGGTGCGGGAGGCGCTGCCGGACTGGTGGTTGGTCACCGACAGCGCCGGCCAGGCGGGACCGCGGACCGTGCTGTGGCTCGATGAGCTGCAACGATGCCCGGTGCCGGCCGCTGCGATGCGGTCCGTGCTGGCGGCCGGGGCGATCGCGGTCGGCACGCTGTGGCCGGACGACTACAACTGCCGCGTCGCCCCGCGAAACCCCGGACAATCTGATGTGTACGCCGAACAGCGGGACCTTCTCGGCCTGGCGCACGTGATCGACGTGCCGGAGGCGTTCAGCGCCGCCGAGCGCGGCCGGGCCGAGGAGTTGGCCGGTGGCGATCCCCGCCTGCGGATTGCCCTGCGCAGCACCGACGCCGGTGTCACCCAGGTCCTGGCGGCCGGGCCCGAGCTGATCCGGCGCTGGGCGAACGCCGACACCACCGACCCGCGGCAGTGCGCCGGCCGCGCGATCATCACGGCCGCGCTGGACGCCCGGCGCGCCGGCGCCGGCACCCCGGTGACCAGTGAGTTCCTGGCCGCCGCGGCACCGGCCTACCTGACCCCGGCGCAGCGCGCGGCCGCCCCGCCGGACTGGCTCGACCGCGCGCTCGACTACGCCACCACCCGCCTGCACGGCGCCGCCGCCTGTCTCACCCCGGTCGGCGCCGGCATGGCGGTGACGGCCGGCTATCGGACCGCGGACTTCCTGCACCAGCACGCCCGCCGCCTCCGGCGCACCGAGCCGCTGCCGGACACGGTGTGGCAGGCCCTGGTCGACCACCATCCCGGCGACACGCTCGACCTGGCCGACAGCGCCGCCCGCCGGGGCCGGCCGGAGACCGCACAGCTGCTGCGCGGCCGGCTCCCGGCGGTGGAACGGCTACGCCACCTGATCACCGGCGAATGCCACCGGACCCTGGTCAGCGCCGTGATCCGGGACGGCTTCGGCGACGATCCGCTGCATGCGGCGCTGGCCGCCGGCGGCGACTGGGCCGAACTGCGCGAACGCGCCGACCGCGGTCACCCCGGCGCCGCCCGCCACCTGATCGACGGCCTGACCCTGCACGGTGACCGCGACGCCCTGCGGGCCGAGATGCACGCCGGCACCCCGTTGGCCGCGGAACGCACCCGGTCGTTCCTACTGGTGCCACCAACTGGTGCAGCCGCCGATGCCGTCGACCAGGCCGCAGGCCCGGAACACCCAGCTCGATGACGAGTTGGTGCGCTGGGCCGCGCTGGTGTTGGGCGCGTTGTTGGCCGACACGCTGAACGGGCCGCACTGGAGCCAGCCGTTGCCGCCGGTGGTCGACCAGTCGAGCCAGACCTGGTTGCCGGGCCGGGTGTAGCCCGAGCCGTTCTGCCGCGGCTGGATCTTGGCGAAGACCCGGTCCTGCCCGTTGATCGTGCGCCGTTCCAGCGAGACCAGGGTCTGCAGCGCGGAGCCGAGGTGGATGTAGCTCTGGGTGTTGCCGGCCTGGTTGTACGGAATGCTGACGAAACCGTTGCGGCCGTTGGTGCACTCGTCGACCGAGGCGGCGGCCGGCCCGGCGGTCGCGACGACCCCGAGCCCGGTGACGAGCGCGCCCAGCGTGGCCGTTCCGGCGACGGTACGCAGTAGTGATCTCATGGTTCCTCCCCGTGGTGTGCCATCGGTTGGCTGCCGACCATTACGGCACGCCGGGGGCGCCGCGCCGGGTGCCGATCGGCAACCCGTTGCGCAATTGCGCAACCGTCCGTTGTCGACTTTCGGCTCGGTCTTGTGACCTTGCGTGGGCCCTGCTTTAGTCGCGGTCGAACGGGGGAGATTCATGAATATCAAATCAAGCAGAACAGGTACGCCGGTGATCCCGTCGCTCGGCCGCTGGGGGCTGTCCGCGCACGCCGATCTGGTCTATCGGGCCCTCTCGCTGGGTGGGCCGGCCACCGCCGAGCGGCTCACCCGCGAGGTGGACGTGCCGGTCGGCCGGGTCCAGGAGGCCCTCGACGAGCTGGTCGCGGCGGGTGCGGTCCGGCCGGCCCACCGCGGCACCGACCGGGCGTGGGCGGCGGTCGAACCCGACCGGATCGCCCCGATGCTGCACCGCCGGCGGCACCCGGTGGTGGTCAGCGACCGCTATCAGCGGCACCTCGCCGCGATCGCCGGGCTGCATCTGGACCGGTCCCGGCCGGGCATGCTGCGCCGGCTGCCGTCCCGGTCCGCGGCCCGGGCCCGGATCGCCGAGTTGGCCGCGGCCGAGCGGCACGAGCACCTCGCGATCAACACCGAGGAGGTCATCACGCCGACCGTGGTGGCCGCCTCCGACCCGGTCGATCGGGCGCTGCTGGCCCGCGGCGTCCGGATGCGGACGCTCGGCCTGCCCGGCCGCGGGCTGAACTGGCGCGCACCGCTGACCGGCAGCGAGCACCGGGAGGCGGAGGACCTGCCGCTGAAGCTGATGGTCTTCGACCGGCGGGTGGCGGTGTTCCCGGTCGATCCGCTCGACTTCGACGCCGGCGTCTTCGAGCTCCGCGAGCCGGACCCGGTGGCGCGGCTGGTCGAGGTCTTCACCGGCGTGTGGGACGCGGCTGCCGAACCGCCCACGGCCGGCGCGCCGCTCGTGCTCACCCCGCGCGAGCAGTCGATCGTCACCCTGCTCGCCACCGGGCAGAGCGAGGACGCGGTGGCCCACAACCTCGGCCTGAGCCGGCGCACCGTGGTCTACACCCTCCGCTCCCTGATGGACCGGCTCGAGGTGGACAACCGGTTCCAGCTCGCGCTGGTCCTCGGCGCGGCCCAGGCGGTCGCCGTGCCCGGGCGGGATTCCTGATGCGCACGGCACTCGGATCCGCGCTGGTCATGGCTCTGCTCGCGATCGCCGCGCCGGCCGCCGCCGCACCTTCCGCCGCACCTTCCGCCGCGCCTTCCGCGGGGGCTTCCGCCGCACCTTCCGCGGGGGCTTCCGCCGCACCTTCCGCGGGGGCTTCCGCCGTGCCGACGCCGAAGCCGTGGGCGATGGCCCGCTGCGTCGACGGGGCCCTGTCGCCCGGCCTCGTCTACGAGCCGGACATCGAATATCTCGTCGTCACCGGCACCGCCACCCAGTGCGAGGCGCCGACCGCCACCACCGCGCCGACCGGCTACGCCGTCGCCTGGTGGGGGTCCGGCAACTCCAGCGGCACCATCGCCGACTGGGGTATCCGGATGTTCCCGGCGGCGTCGCAGCCGTGGCAGCCGGTCACCGTCGGGTTCGGGGTGGCCGCGTTCCGCGCCCTTCCGGGCCACTACGCCACCTGCCTGATGGAGGCGGCACCCCGCCCGGCCGATACGCCGATCTGGGAGGCGTACCGGGCGGTCCCGGTCAACTGCCTGTCGATCGAGGTCACCCAGGCCGAGGGCGAGGACCCGGTCGCCACCGCGACGCCGCTCGCGGCCGACTCGCCCGAGGTCGCCCGGCGGCCGCTGCGCAAGCCGGACGGCTACACCGGCGAGGTGGTGCCGTGGGGCGACGGTCAGGGCGGCGGCGAGGGCAACGGCAACTGCGGAACCTGCTTCTGACCGGGTCAGTAGCGCCACTTCTGGTTGCCCGGCCCGGAACACGTCGCGATCCGGGCCGGGACGCCGCCCCGACATCAGCAGCTCGCGGGGGCGTTCCCGGAGCGGGTACGCGACCACCATCGCGGACAGCTGCGGGATCGGGTACGCGACCACCATCGCGGACAGCTGCGGGATCGGGTACGCGACCGCCATCGCGGACAGCTGCGGGATCGCGCTCGCGGTCTCGCCCAGCTCCAGGCCCGGGGCGAGGAGCCGGCTCAAGCTCCGGTGGGCCCGGCGATGGCCGGGGACGAACCCCGTGAACAGCGACAACCGCCATGGCCAGACCGTAGGCGGGATCGCCCACCGGCCCGCCGAACGCCACGACGTAACGGTTGCGTCCCTTCGCCGAGTTGGTTATTGTTCGACCTGACGTCGATACGGTGGCGTTGCGTCGTGGCCGCCACGGGGGCGGTTCACGACCGCGCGATCAGGGATCGGAGTTCCGGATGAGCGATCTGCTGGAGGACACCCGTCTCTCCGCCGGCGAGCTGGCCCGGCGCCATGGTCTGGCCTCGACCGGAGCGCTGCCGGGCCTTTCGGCCTACGGTCGGCAGTTGTGGGCGAACCGGCATTTCGTCTCGGCCTACGCCCACGCCAAGACCTCGTCGAGGTTCGGCAGCACCCGGCTCGGGGCGCTCTGGCAGGTGCTGACCCCGCTGCTCAATGCCGCGGTGTACTACCTGATCTTCGGGGTCGTCGCGGACACCCGGGGTGCGGTCGGCAACTTCATCCCGTACCTGTGCTGCGGGGTCTTCGTCTTCGGCTTCACCCAGAGTGTGGTGCAGGGCGGCATCAACCTGATCCGGGGCAACCTGGGGATGATCCGCGCCTTGCACTTTCCGCGCGGCAGCCTGCCGCTGGGCCTGGCCATCGCCGAGGCCCGCAACCTCGTCGCCTCGATGTCCGTGCTCGTCGCGATCGTGCTGCTCACCGGCGAGCGGCTGACCTGGCAATGGCTGATGCTGCTTCCCGCCCTGCTCCTGCAGGCGATCTTCAATGCCGGGCTGGCGATGTGGGCGGCCCGGCTCGGCTCCCAGCTGCCCGATCTCGCCCAGCTGATGCCGTTCATCATCCGGATCTGGCTGTATTCGTCGGCGGTGCTCTACCCGGTCGCCCGGTTCAGCGAGCACCTGCACGGCTGGCAGCTGCGACTGGCCGAGGCCAACCCGCTGCTTGTCTTCATCGAGCTGGTCCGGCTGGCCCTGCTCGAAAACGTGGAACCGGCCGGGACGCCCTCGTTGCTGTGGACGGAAGCCGCGTGCTGGACGGCGGTGGCCGGCCTCGGCGGGTTCGTCTACTTCTGGCGCGGCGAGAAGGAGTACGGCCGCGGCTGACCGGCTGCCCCGGCGGCACGGCCGCGGCTGACCGGCTGCCCCGGCGGCACGGCCGCGGCTGACCAGTTGGTCCGGCGGCACGGCCGCACCGGTCACACGTCAGGGCTGGCTCACCGGCCTGCGCACGGCCGTGGCCGCACGTCAGGATCGGCCCACCAGCATCCGCACGGCCGCGGCCGTCTCCGGGAAGTCGGTCAGCAGCGCCGCGGGGCCGCTGGTGGCGGGCTCCGATGGCGGCCACTCGCCCGGGCAGCCGAGCAACTCGGCGATCGCGTCGGTCGCCGCCGGATGCTCGGCCAGGAAGGCGAACGCCCCGCTCGCCGGAGCGGCCGCCGGCCCGGGGGCCGCGCGGCGGGCGTTCCACGGCGCGGTCCAGTCGTCCAGCGCGGCCAGCGTGCCGGGGAACGTCCGGCCCGCCTCCCGGGTCAGCACCGGGACCAGCTCGGCGGCCTGGGTGCGCAGCGTGGTGATCAGGGTGGGCAGCCACGGCAGCAGCACCGGATCGGGCAGGCGGGCGAACGCGTTCGACAGCGTCTCGACCACGAACGGCGCCAGCCTCGGCACCGGCTCGAGCGCCTGCACGAAACCGCTCACGTACTGCGGGAACGCCGGCACGACCAGCGGGTTGGCCAGCAGCTCGTCCACCCTGGTGCGCAGGTCGGGCAGCGGCAGGGCACCCAATTGATGCTTGGCCGCCCACAGCAGGGCCACCTTGGCCGGCGACTCGGGGTGCGACTGCCGGACCGCCAGCTCCAGCTGGGTGCGGTCGCAGCCGAGCGACAGCGCCAGGCTCTCCATGCTGAACAGGAAGCCGAGCATCGCGCCGACCTGCCGCACGCCGGCGTCGTCGTCGACGAACGCGGTCGGCAGCAGGGTGCAGTAGTGCGCGTAGCCCTCGGTGACGAATCGCTCGCACCAGCCGGGCAGCGCCGGCGCCGTGCTGCGGTAGTGCGCCAGCAGCCGCCGGATGCGCCGCAGCACGACCGGGGCGTCGTCGACCGTGCGTTCGGCGGCCAGCAGCTCGACCGCCCGGGTGCCCAACTCGTCGGTGAGGCGGGGACTGGCCAGGAAGAGCAGTGAGTCCTCGACCGCCTTGAGCGCCACCGCGGCGGTCGCCTTCGGGTCCCAGGCGGCCCGGCGCAGGCGCTGCTCCAGGACCTGCTCGACGGTCACGCCCTCGTAGCCGAGCTCGATCACGGTGCGCTGGTGCCGGCCGAGGTCAAGATCCCAGCTCTCCTGAAAGTGCTTCTCGCCCAGCCGGCGGGAGCCGATCACCGGGCGCACGGCGTGGTCGGGCAGCAGGTAGCGCAGCATCCACAGCAGCTGGGAGCAGGCGGCCAACTCCGGCTTCGCGGCCAGGTCGAGCAGGGCGCGCTGGATGGTGCGCTGTTCCAGGTTGAGCCCGAGCGGGGCGAGCCGGTCGTAGACGTCGCGGGCCAGCGGCGGCAGCGCGTCGTAGCCGACCTGGCCGACCCGGTCGCCGCCGAGCAGGATCTCGCAGAGCCGCTGCACGTCGCGGCGGCCGGGGACGACGTCCTTCTCGATGCAGGTGACCGCGGCGTCGGCGAAGTCATACGGCGTGGGCCGGGCCCGGCCGCGCATGCCGGCCAGCAGGATCGACGTCTCGAAGATCGCGATGGCGTCGGCCGTGCTCGCCAGGTAGCCGCTGCGGCGGGCCAGCCGGACGATGTCCACGCACCAGCCGCGCAGCTCCTCCTCGTCGAGCCCGTCGAGCGCCGGCGGGCCGGAGAGATAACCGGTGAGCTGATCGGCCGGCGCCACCGCGGCGGCCGGTGCGGGCAGCGCCTTACCGGTGCCTTTCTGCCCGGCCAGCTCGAACGGCGTGAGCCGGCTCTTGGTGAGCGACTTCTGCCAGGTGGCGGCGGCGATCGAAACCGAGCCGGGGGCGAGCCCGAACTGCGCCTCGATCGCGGAGTGGCTGCTCGGGATCAGCCCGTACAGCCATTTCGTACCCGTCCGCGGGGTGATCTCGAAGTCGGGGGTGCCGTCGGCCGAACCCACCTCGGCGAGCCGGCTCGCCGCGTGAAAAGCGCCGCAGACATAGAGGCAGTCGGCCCGATCGACGCCGCTCGCGGCCAGGTGCTGACGGATGCGCGTCCACATGTACCGCTCGCGGTCCTCGTCGCTGTCCCACCGCGCGGTGTCGTGCGGCGCCAGCCGCCGGAACAAACTTCCGATCAACACCATCACCTGCCGGTACGTGTCGTGGTCGGCGCCCGCGAGCGGCTGCTCGACGTACTGGTCCCACCACTCCGACCAGTGCCGGACCCGCCCGTGGTGCAGCAGGTGCTCCTCCAGCTCGGCGAAGCGCGGCCGCAGGTCGCCGATCTCGACGCCGACGGCGTCGCCGTGCAGGTCGTCGGCCTCGGGTGCAGCCGGCACGTCGGGCTGCCACTGGAAGACGTGGTCGGTGGACCGGTCGACGAGCACCAGCTCCACCCCGGGGGTCTCCAGCGCGTACGCGATGGCCTGGTATTCGGCGGAGCCCGCGGTGATCGGGGCGATGACGCTCAGCGGCGCCGACTCGACCGGGAAGCCGTCCAGCTCGGACGCGAAGGCCTGCAACGCGACCGGCAGCCGGCAGTTGCGCAGCTCGGTCAGCAGCGGCGCCATGTCCTCGCAGAGCTCCAGGTAGATGACCTTCGGCTGTTTCGCGCGGAGCCGGCGAACCATGGCCAGCGCGGAGGCCGGCGAGTGGTGGCAGACCGGAAAGATCTCCAACGGCTCGCGCAGCGCGTGGTCGACGTCGTCCACCATCCCGGCGAGGATCTCCGGCAGCGCGGCCGGCCCGTCGCCGAGCGCCTCGGCCGCCCCGAGCAGTTGGTCGCGGAGCGCGTCGAAAGGGCTGCTCATGACAGGGTGGCGATCGCCTGGCGGCCGCCCTCCAGGAAGCCGGTCCACTCGCCGCCGTTCTCCTTGCTGCGCGGCTCGACCACGCCGTGCCAGTACTTGTTCAGGATGGCCAGGTCTTCCGGGCTGCGCCGGGCGAGCGAACCGACCAGCGAACCGGCCAGCGTCTCGGCGTTGAGCGACGAGGCGCCGAAGAAGTTGCTGTGCAGGATCGCGTCTTCCAGTACGCCGATCTGCTCAGCGGTGGACAGCGCCGACTCGAGCTTCTCGTCGTCGCTGGTCGCCGCCCCCGCCGCGGCCCGCAGGTCGGCGAAGCTCTGCAGCAGCACGTCGAGCAGCGTGGGCGGCACCTCGAGCTCGATGTTGTGCCGGCGCAGCAGCTCCTCGGTGCGGAACCGGACGATCTCCGCCTCGCTCTTCTTGTTGGTCACCACCGGGATGCGGACGAAGTTGAACCGCCGCTTGAGCGCCGAGGACAGGTCGTTGACCCCGCGGTCGCGGCTGTTCGCGGTCGCGATGATCGAGAAGCCGGGCTTGGCGAAGACGATGTTGTCGGCGTCGAGCTCGGGGATCGACACGTACTTCTCGGAGAGGATGGAGATCAGGGCGTCCTGGACGTCGCTGGTGGAGCGGGTCAGCTCCTCGAAGCGGCCGATCACGCCGCCCTCCATCGCGGTCATGATCGGTGACGGGATCATCGAGGCGCGGGACTGGCCCTTGGCGATCACCATCGAGACGTTCCACGAATACTTGATGTGGTCTTCCGTGGTGCCGGCCGTGCCCTGCACCACCAGCGTGGAGTTGCGGCTGATCGCGGCGGCCAGCAGCTCGGCCAGCCAGCTCTTGCCGGTGCCCGGGTCGCCGATCAGCAGCAGCCCCCGGTCGGAGGCGAGGGTCACGATGGACCGCTCGACGAAACTGCGGTCGCCGTACCACTTCTGCTCGACGTCGCGGTCGAGGCCGTCGGCGCGCTCGGAGCCGAGGATGAACAGGCGCACCATCTTGGGGCTCAGGCGCCAGGAGAACGGCTTCGGCCCGTCGTCGACCGACTCGAGCCAGTCGAGCTCGTCGGCGTACTTGATCTCGGCGGGGGCGCGGAGCATGTCACTCATGTGAAAGGCCTTTCAGGCGATGAAGTTTTTGAGCTCGACCACGAGCTTGCGAATCTGACCGGAGATCACCGGGGTGCCCAGGTCCTTGAAGCGCTGGCGGAACCACGGGTTGACGCTCTGCGTGCCGGAGCTGTTGACCGAGCCGACCGGGATGAAGCGGACGCCGGAGCGGTGCACCGCCTCGATGCCGTCGAGCAGCGGCTGCGACCGGTCGAACTCGTAGAAGTCGGAGATCCACACCATCACGGTGTTGCGCGGGTCGGCGATCTTGGGGCGGGCCAGCGCCATCGCGACCGGGCCGTCGTTGCCGCCGCCGAGGTTGGTGCGCAGCAGCACCTCGAACGGGTCGTGCACCCACGGCGTGAGGTCGAGCGCGCGCGTGTCGTAGGCGATCAGGTGCACGTCCACCTTGGGCAGCCCGGCGAAGATCGACGCGAGGATGGTGCAGTTGACCATCGAGTCGACCATCGACCCGGACTGGTCGACCACCACGATCAGCCGGGCCGGGGTGACCCGTTTCGCGGTCTGCCGGTAGAAGAGCCGGTCGACGTAGAGGCGCTCGTCGTCGGGGTTCCAGTTGGGCAGGTTTTTCCAGATCGTGCGATCGATGTCGAGGTAGCGGAACACCCGCTTCGGCGGGACCGACCGGTCGATCGTGCCCGCGCTCGCCTGCGCGACCTGGGTGCGCAGGACCTCCGCGACCTCGTCGACGAACTGGCGGATCAGCCGCTTGGCGTTGGCGAGCGCGACCCCGTCCAGGTTGTTCTTGTCGCGCAGCAGCTGCTCGATCAGCGACATGCTCGGGGTGAGCTGCTTGGCCAGCTTGGGATCGGCGAGCACCTCGCGCAGGTGCATCCGCTTGACCAGGTCGCCCTCGAGACCGGCCAGCACCTGGCCCTCGGGGCGGCCGCGCAGCTGACCCGGCTCGGCGCCGAGCGCGCGCTCGAACCAGCCGGCGTCGGCCTGCCACCGGGCGAGCCGGCCGGCGCTGACCGCGCCGGAGCCGGTGGCGAACACGTTGAGCAGCAGCTTCGAGGCGAGCGCGGCGCGCCGGACCTCGCCCTCGCGATCGTCGTCGCCCGGCGTCATCAGGCCGTCGAGCTCGGCGGCCAGCTGCGGGAACCGCTGCACCACGGTGTCGATCGAGACGGCCGGGTCGAGCAGCGCCGCGGGCAGGCCGAGGTCGTCGACGATCGCGACACTCGCCGACTCGAGCGCGGCCTGCTCCTCGGGGTCGAAGAGCCGGGCCAGCAGCCGCCAGTAGAGAACCTGTCGCCGATTTTCCGCGGTGCTCATTTGCGCAGCAGCCTTCCCGCGCGCTCGCGCAACACGTCGACCGCGGTGCCGGCGGCCGCTTCCGCCTTGGCCGCCTTGGCCTCGGTGGGGCCGAGCGCCCAGTCGCCGGTGTGCACCACCACCGGCTTCTTGCGGACGGTGGCCTGCAGCGCGATCGGCTGGACCGCCCAGCCGCCGTCGAACCGCAGCAGCCCGATGCAGGCGGTGGACGCCGCGACCAGCTCGGGGGTGAGCGGGCCGGCCGCGGGCAGCCGGTCGACGTCGAGGCCGACGGTGACGCCGCCGAGATCGAACGCGTCGGTGGTCGCGGTGTAGCCCTCCAGCAGCACCGGCTCGGCGAGCACCGCGGGGTGCCGGTCGAGCGGCGCGGTGGACGCCGCAACCGCCCCGGCGAGCAGCACCCGGGCGCTCGCGAACGGATCGGCCGGCTCGCCCGCCGCGGCCCGCGTCTCGTCCCAGATCAGGTCGCCGCCGGCGGTCAGCGCCATCCCGGCCACGTCGAGACTGCGGTGCTCGGCCAGGCCGGCCAGCAGGATCGGGAACGCGGAGAGCATCCGCCACGCGGCCGCACCGCTGATCGTGTCGACCTTGGCCGCGGCCACGCTGGTGCGCACCAGCCGGACCCGGCCGGCCGTTTCGAGCAGGCCATGCACCTGGCACCGGAACACGGTGGGGTGCTCGTGCAGGTCGGCGCCGAGGATCAGGAACCGGCCGTCGACCGGGTCGGCGGGATCGGCGGGCCGGCCGTCCTGGGCGAGGATCAGCGCCCGGGCCCAGAGGTCGGCCCAGCGGCGGACCGGCACCCGCGGCAGGGTGGCGACCGGGGCGGCCGCCCGCAGCTCGGCCGCGAAGCCGTCGAGCAGCACCGCGAGCCGGCGCCGGGACGGCTCGGCCAGCAGCGCCTGCACCGCCGGGGAGCCGCCGGCGGCCAGCTCATGATCGACGCCCCGCCACCCGGCGATCGCCAGCTCGCGCAGCCATGACCGGCTGCCCGCGCTGAGGTGGCCGGCATCGATCGAGGCCGCCGCGACGGGAAACGGCTCGCGGGTGCGGCCGCGCGCGGTGTCGAGGCCGGTGAGCAGCGCGTCGTGGGCGGCGCCGAGCAGGGCCACTCGGCAACCGGCGAGGACGGCCAGGTGTTCGTCGGTCACCGTACCCGAAATGATCTTGCCGATCGCCTCGGTGACCCGCTCCGCCAGCGGGGTCGCCGAGAACGCCGCGACCAGCGCGTCGAGGGCGGCGGCACGATCGTCGTCGAGCCGGGCCAGGCCGTGCACGAGAGCATCGTCGAGGCCGTCGACCAGGCCGAACGCCTCGTCGAGCCCGGCCGGGTGGGCGCGGAGCGCGTCGGCGAGCATCAGCGCACCGCGCCGGCGGCCGGGAACCACTGCAGCTCGGGCAGCGGATCGGTGGTCGGCGGCAACTCCAGATAGGCGAGGTGGCGCAGGAAGCTGCTGAACACCTCGGGGGTGCGGCCGGGCGCGGCGACCGGGTGCAGCGCCGGCCAGATGTCGGTCTCGTCCTCGGGCGGCTCGACCCGTAGGTAGCGGGCGACGCGATCGGCACCATACTGCGCGACCGCGGCGTCGACCAGCGCGCGCAGGTGGTTGCAGGGGTGGGCGCCGCTGAGCCCGCCGCACGGACGGTTGTTGTTGGTGTTGCAGCTCAGGCCGTGCTCGCCCGCGGTGATCGACGAGACGTAGACCCGGGCGGGGTCCGACCCGCTCGACACCACCCCCTGCAACCGGCCCTCGGCAAGCTCCACGAACGGCACCTTGGCCAGCTTGCGTGGCCGCACGGGCGCGATGACCGGGGCTGCGCCGCGCCGCTCGTAGGCGACACCCTCGCTTGTCACAACCGAACCTCCTCACGAACAGGTGCGCGTAGTTGTATCGGATGGGTCCGACAAAACTTGCGCCAAGGCTCAACTCGCCTGGTCAGCGGCCGATCCGGAGCTTCCCCCGACCGTGGAGGCCGGCTGTGAGCTTGTCCCGATACGTCGCCCGGACCGCCGGGTTCGCGTTGATCTACCTGCTGGCCCTGTTCGCCGGGTCGGCAACCGACGGGATCGTGTGGCCGGCCGCCGCGGTGGGCGCGATCTGGCTGGTCGCGCAGGCCGGGCACGGCCCGCTCCGCTACAGCGTGCTCCCGATGATGGTGCTGTCCGCGCTGGTCCCGTCGACCGGCGATCTGCTGGCCGGGCTGACCCAGGCCGTCCCCCAGGTGGTGCCGGCGGTGCTGTTCGCCTGGCTGGTCCAGCGATGGCAGGGCGGCAACCGCACGGCCGTCGTGGCCGGGGCCGCCGCAACGGCGGCCTTCGCCGGTGTGGTGCTGCAGGGCGCGATCGCCGCCGCCGACTTCGAGTGGGCCGCAGCCGGCTACGCGCTGGCCCGGGACACGGTCACCGTCTTCGTGGCGGTGCTGCTGATCCGCTCCATCACGTCCAGGCAAGAAGAGGCAGCGAAACCCCGCCGTCTCTACGTCGTCCGCTGAACCAATCAGCTCTGGCGGGTCTACGGCCACTACTGACCCGCCCACACAGCCGGTCCGGCCTGAAACACCTTCGCTCACTACCGTGGCCGGGTGCATCTCTGGCAATGCGCCCTGTGGGGACTGCTCGGCGGCGCTGTCGTCGAGGGCCTCGAATGGGCCACCATCATGCGCAACGGACGCTGGCCCTGGAACAAACGGCGCCGGGCCGGCCCGCTCGTGGCCTCGATCCTGATCCGTCTCGGCGCCGGTGCGGGCCTGGCCGCGGCGGTCGGCGCCAGCGGCCCGATCAGCGTTCTCGGCACCTTCAGCGTCGGCGTCGGCGCACCCCTGATCATCGAGAAGATCGCGCAGCAGGTCCCGCCGGAGATCACACAGAATGCCCCGGTTCCGGAGAATGCCGGGCTGAGCCGGCCGGAGGCTGCCGATGCGGCCTGACGGATTCGCCGCCCAGCTCATCCGGGCGCTGGCCCGCGACAGCGCACCCTATGACAGCCGCCGCCGTGCGCCGACGACGCTCGGCCCGATCGCGGCGGCCGCCGCGATGGTGCTGGTGGTGACCGTAGGCGTGCCCGCCATTCGCGGACGTTTCACCGGAGTCGAGCCGCTTGCCACACCGCGCCCGGTCACGATCCCGAGCGTGTCTGTCGATGCCACGCTCGCCGCCAAGGTGCCGTCCGACATCAGGGCGAGAGGCAGGCTGGTGGTCGGCGTGGCCCCGACGTACGAGCCGAGCGATTTCCTGGACGCTGATGGCAGGACGGTGATCGGCTTCGACGTCGACCTGTTCAACGCGGTCGCCGGCAAGCTGGGAATGACGCCGCAGTGGCAGTCGGCGCCGCGCCAAGACATGATCCAAGGCGCGATCAGCGCCAAGTACGACGTCAGCGTCTCGTCCCTCACGATCACCATGGACCGACTGAGATACGTCACGATGGTGTCCTACTTCGTGGCCGGCGCCCAGTGGGCGGCCAAGGCCGGTGCCGAGATCAGCGCCGACGACGCCTGCGGGCGGAAGGTCGCGGTGCGGACCGCAACGGTGGAGGTCGACGACCTCAACGTCCGATCGAGGACCTGCACCGATGCCGGCAAAGCCAAGATCACCATCGACCGGTACCCGACGCTGGCCGACGTCACGAACGCCGTGCTGACCGGCAAGGACGACGCGATGATCGCCGAGTCGCCGGCGTCCGCCTACGCGGTGAAGCAGGCCGACGGCCGACTGAGGCTGGTGGGCAACATGTACGGATCCACGGCCTACGGCTACGCGGTGTCGAAGAACCGGACCGACCTGGCCGACGTGCTCAAGCAGGCGATCGAAGCGCTGATCGCGGACGGTACGTACGAGGCCATCCTCGCCAAGTGGGGCGTCCAGACCGGCGGGATCGCCGTTCCTACGGTGAGACCGCCGGCCTGAACGGTGCCTAGAGCTTTCCGGTGCCCGCCCCGGCGATCACGGTAGCCTTCACGGTGCTGTTGGCCTCCGGGGTGTACGAGTACGGGATCGCGGCCACGCTGCCCGGGTTGCGGACCTCCTCCGTACCCGAATTGACCTTGTAGTTGTTGAGGACCTTGAGGTTGCCCGGGTCGGACTCGGCCACCGTGGTGATGGTCGGTTTGGCCACGTTCTCGAAGTAGTTGCGCTCCACGAAGACGCCCGCGTTCATCGCCGAGCCCACGCCGTACGATCCGATGTTGCTGTAGTAGTTGTTGAGAACGTGAACCGGGTTGCCGAAGCGGACCCGGGGATGCCGCTGGTTGGTGCCGTCGAACCAGTTGTGCACGTAGGTCACCCGCAGATGCCCGATGTCCTGGGCGCCGTTGGCGTCGTCGTGCCCGAGCAGCATCGACTTGTCGTGGTCGTGCAGGTGGTTCCAGGAGACGGTGATGAAGTCGGAGCCACGCTTGATGTCGATCAGCCCGTCGTAGCCGTTGGACAGATCGTTGTGGTCGATCCACACGTTGGTGGTGCCGGACTGCACGTTGATCGAGTCGTCACTGGCGTTCTTGAAGACCAGGTTCCGGATGATCACGTTCTTGACGCCGGAGAGGTTGAACCCGCCTCCGGTCACGCCCGAACTGGCGCCGGAGCCGAGGATCGTCTTGTTCGATGCGACGGTGTACATCCCGGCGATCGTGATCATGCCGGAGATCTTCACGGTCTGCGAGGTGGTGGAGGTGAGCGCCGTCTTGAGCGCGGCCGCGGTGGTCACGGTCACGACGGTGCCCTTGGCGCCACCGGCGGTGCCGCCGTTCATCGAAGCGAAACCGACCGGGCTGGACTCGGCCGCGGCGGCATCGAGCTGGCTGACGGCGATCAGGGAGCCGGCGACGACGGCCGCCGAAACGACGGCGACGAGGCGCCTACGGGGGAATTTGATGGACATGGGGGATCCTTCAGTAGGGGGCGGTCGTCGGCCAGACGATCTTGCTGTCGGGGATGTTGACGGTGGTGAGCTGCTTGAACACCTCGGCGGGCAGCACTGCCTGGCTCTGCAGGGCGAGGCCGATCAGCCGGGCGACCTCGATCGCCCCGTGGGCCTGGAAGTGCGTGTTGTCCTCGACGCCGGCCGGGTAGTTGGCGCTCTGCCCGGCCGCCAGGAACAGGAAGCACGACTTGGTTCCCTCGACGCCGAGCCGGTTCCAGAGCGCCATGCTGGACGCGCTGAGGTCGACGAGCGGCACGCCCTTGGCCGCGGCGAGTTCGCGCATCGCGGCCGGGTAGGCGCCGTGCGACGCGGTGGCCACCCCGGCGCTGGTGAAGCGGCGCCGTTCGACCGGGGTGATCAGAACCGGTTTCGCGCCCTTGGCCCGGGCCTTGTCGACGTACTGGCTGAGGTACGACTTGTAGGTGGTCGACGGCTCGGTGTAGCGGGTCGGGTCGTCGACCTTCTCGTCGTTGTGCCCGAACGAGATCAGCAGATAGTCGCCGCTCTTGATCAGGCCCAGGATGTGGTCGAGCCGGCCCAGGTCGATGAAGCTCTTGGAACTGGCGCCGGACTTGGCCACGTTCACCACGGTCGCGTCCGCCGTCAGGAAGAGCTGCAGCGCCTGCCCCCATCCGGTCCTCGGCTGGTAGCCGGTGACATACGTCGACGCCGTCGAGTCCCCGGCCACGTACACCTTCGCGGCGGTCGCGGCCGACGCGGGGAGCTCGCCGAAGGCGACGGCGGCCACCCCGGCCAGGCCGCCTGCCAGCACGGATCTGCGGGTGCCCATCAGCCGACCGGGTTCCACGCGTCGGTGCCGGCCAGATATTTCTGCGGGGTGTAATTCGCGGCCTGCGCGTCGGTCAGCTGCGGGCGGTTGCTGTTGACCGTCGCGCCCGAGCCGGTGTTCTTGTATTCGAGGAAACGCGCGTTCTGCCACGTGTTCGTGGACATGTTGATCCACGGCTGGGCGGTGGCGATGGTCGCGCTCAGCGACGATTCCCGATAGAGCACCTGCGCGCCCTGCCCCCACGGCCGGCCGAGCTGAGTGGTGTTGTTCGTGGCACCGGTGATCGTCGATTTGTAGATGAGGAAGCCGTACGTCTGGGTCGCCGGGGTGTTCGCCGCGGTGATCGGCCCGCCGGTGCTGCGCTTCTCGTAAATGGTGCAGGCGTTGAAGACCGCGCTGCCGTTGCCGTAGATGAAGTCGACGGTGCCCTCGATGTAGGAGTTCGCGATGTACGCGCGGGCACTGTTGTAGATCAGCAGGGTGTCCTGATCGGCGGTGATCCGCACGTTCTTGAGGACGGCCTTGTCGCCGTACAGCGCCAGGGCGAGTGCCTGCGACGCGGCCACCGTCTCGTCGTAATCGTTGTTGAACGTCAGATTGGTGGCGTTGAATTCTTTGGCCTGCACGTAAACCGTGGCCGAGCCGGTGGTGCCGGCCGTCGAAGCAGGCTTGTTGTTCACGATCACCGTGTTGGCCGGGCCGGAACCGAGCCCCTGGAACGTGATGAACGGCTTGTTCGACGGAATGACCACGCTCTCCCGGTAGGTCCCGGCCTTGATCGCGATGGTCACCCGGCTGGTGTTGCCGGCCGGCACCGCGTCGACCGCCGCCTGCACGGTGCTGTACTGCCCGGTGCCGTCCTTCGCCACGACCAGGCTGCCCGCCGGAGCCGTACTCCCGACCGGATTGAACGCCCATTGTTTGTTGGAGTTCGCGGTGCAGGTCTCCTGGATGATCGCCGCCCCGGAGGCCGTCGACGCATCCTTGTCGGAAAGGCAGAGACCACTGCCGACCCCGATGATCTGGTACGTTCCGGAGCCGCTCGCCGTCAATTTCCACTGCTGGTTGGTCTGACTCGACACGCAGGTGTATTGCTGGATCTGCACGCCGGAGCTGGTGGAGTAGCCCGGCACGTCGATGCACTTACCGCTGTTGACGTTGACCAATTGGTAGTTGGAGCCGACCGCGACCAGCTTGAACTGCTGCCACGTCGCGCCGTCCGCACAGCCCCACTGCTGCAGCAGCGCACTGTTGTCCTTCGACCCGGCGGTCACGTCGATGCACATGCCGCTCTTGGTCACCGCCAGCTGATACGTACTGCCGGCGACCGGGACGGCGGCCGCCTCCGACGGCAGCGCCGCATAACCGATCAGGGCGCCGGGGACGGCCAGCACCACAGCGGCCAGCAACAGCCGCGTCCTTCTTCGAATCCCGGACATCTCCAGGTTCCCCTCACGACGAAGTAGCCCGGATCCGACGGCTGGGAGCGGATCGGCCCGGGATGGTCGTTACGTGAGGTAGATGCCGGTCGATGCAGGCGGACAACAGAAAAACGCGACCGAATTCCGGCTACCGCCCGATCCGCCTGGTCTTCGACCAGCCTGACGCGCGCCGTGGAGGGCCATCGCCCGCCACGGCTTCCGTCATCCGCCGGCCGGCCGGTGTGCCAGCGTTACCGCGGCAAGGCCGTCGAGCCGGACGCACCGCGGGATCGGCTCCGCCACCGCGCCGGCCAAGTCGACGGCCGCGGCCTCGGCCGGCGAGGCAAACTCGCCACCGAGCTGGACGAGCAGCAGGTGGACCTGGCCCGCATAGGCCGGCCGCACCGAGTCGAGCGCGACGTCCTCGTCGACGAGCCGATCGTCGCCGACCGGCAGCAGTCGCACCAGGCGCACGACGTCGTCGACCCGGAACAGTCGCACCACGCCGTTCTCGGCCAGCACCAGCACATCGCCGGGCCGGCAGCGGGGTGCGCCGGGTGGCCACGGCGTGTCGAGCACCGAGGTCACGGCTTCTTCCCCGGCAGGCACGGCAGGCAGAACGACGACTCGGCGAAATTGGCGCGCACCTTGTAGATAGGATTGCCCGCTTTGTCGGTCACCGGCTTGTCCGCGGCATCATTGGTGCGGGCCTGATCCCTGGGCACCGGTTTGAAACTCATTCCGGTGCCCGGCCCGTACACCTTTCGATGGCCGTTCTTCGTCCACACCTCGCTGGGCGGATTGGGGAGCGGGTCGCCGTCGGTCGGGCCACCCACGGTGTGGAAGTCCCGGGACATCGGAGTCCGGCTGCCGTCGGCGTATTCGAGGCCGACGTCGTACTCCCAGAGCCAATGCTGCACGTCGCCGACCGAGCCGCACACGCCCGTGGCCGAGACCGGTTTTCCCTTGGCCAGAAGGGCCTTGGTGTCCGGCAGCGACTTGAAGTCGTAGGAACGGTGCGCCAGTCCCGCGCAGTTGTAGGCGTTGAGATCCTTCGACGTGTCGTAGCCGTCATAGGGCGGGCAGTTGAGGGCGCCGCTGCTTTTCCGGGCCAGTTTCGGCCCGGTGGCGTGGCCCTGCTGCACGACGTGGGTGAGCTCGTGGGCGATGAGCCGCAGGCCGGCGTCCGAGCCGGGCTGGAAGCGGCCCGCCGCGAAGAAGACGTCACGGCCGGTGGTGACGGCGTGCGCGCCGACCGAGCGGGACAACCTGTCGGCGGCGGCGTCGCGATGGATCCGCACGTCCAGGGACCGGCCGAAACTGTTCTCCATCAGCGTCTGCACGGGTCCGGGCAGCGGCTCGCCGCCGGACGCGCGGGCGGCGGTCAGCGTCGAGGCCACGTCCGGCCGGTCGCCGCCGCCGCTGATGCCGGAGTCCTTCGCGGCCAGGTCGTCCTCGTCGCCGTCCCCCATGGCGACCGAGCGCATCACCTGGTCGGCGACATGGTCGGCCTCGATCTCCTCCGGGTCGGACGGCTCACTGACCTCCGGGCTGCGCTGCAGGGACGCCCGCGCCCGCTCCTCCGGGCCGCAGTCGCACGGGGTGGGACCGCAGCGCAGCACCCGGTTGCCGATCAGCCGCCGGATGTCCGGCGCGGCCGTCTCCGGACGGTGTGCCGCACGGACCCCCGGTGGCTCGGCATCGGGGGCCCGCACGGCCATCTCGTGGCTCATCGCTCACGCCTCGGCGCCGGCCACCAGCGCCACCACGAGCACCAGCGGCAGAAGCGGCCGCCGTACGGCACGTGCCGTTCGATCTTCAGGACGCCGACGCCGGTCAGGCAGGCCCCCGGCGAGGTCAGCGGCAGGCCGGCGTCGTCCCGGATCCGGCCGCTCGTGTCGGTCACCCGGATCCCCCGGGTGGCGTCGAGGCCGGCGTCGCGCAGCCGGAACGACTGGGTCAGGCCGGGCGACTCGCCGAGCGGCACCCAGCGCTTGGCCCGTACGTCGAACGCCTCCACCCGATAGCCGCGCCCCTCGTGACCGGGGTCGACGAAGACCGTGACGTCGTCGTGCGAGCGGGTCGCCACGATGGCGTGGTCGCGGATGGCCACGGTGAGCCGGCCGTGCCCGCCGAGGGCCAGGAACTGGTTGGTGGGCTTGGCGACGACCGTGCCGAGCGCGGCCGCCGGGTCGGCGTGCGTGTTGGCGTCCTTGATGGCGCCGGGCGTGAACGAGAGCACCTCGTCGACGAAGTAGAGGTCGTCGAGCGGCGGGATCGGCCGGACCGTGACGACCGGCTCGCCGAGCGATTCGAGGCCGACCGACGGCGCGGTCCCGGGCGGGAACGTGATCTCCTGCTGGTAGCTGCCGTCGACGTTGTTGACCAGCGGTCCGCTCGTCTCGAACCCACTGCCGACGATCTGCACGAGCCCGCCGGGCAGCGGTTCGGCGATGATGACGTTCCCGAACCGGTCCTTCGGGATGGCCACCACGGTGGCGGTCCCGGGCGCGGTCTGCTGGATGCTCAGCACGGTCGAGGCCGCCTCGGGCCGCACCAGCACCTGCACCGACGCCTGGGCCTCGCGCCGGTATTCGACCCCGTCCTCGGTGGTGCCGATCGCCGTCACGTAGAAGTCGCGCCGCTCCGGAACGCCGGACCCGGCGACCGTCGCCTGATAGCGGCCGGCATTGAGCACGTCGTTCATGGTGACCACGCCGGGCTGGGTGAACGGATCGAACATGAGACCGGCGATCTCCGCACCGAGCCCCTTGATGCCGGCCGGCGACGTGTCCTTCCCGGCGAGCCGCTGCCGCGCCTCCTCCAACGCCTCCTCCGGTACGACCTGGGCGGCGAGCCAGTTCGCGAAGGCCTGCCCGGGTTCGAGCGTCGACAGAACAACCGATTGCTTGCGTACGGGCAGACCGCGCGCGGTCAGCTTGGCCGTGACGCCGATCGGGTCACCCGCGAAGTACTCGGCCCGGTCCATCTCCAGCCGCAGCAGCAGCGTCGACTCCATCAGCACGTCGTAGGTGTACCGCTCGTACACCTGGGGTGGTCCGACCGGCCCGGCCGCGGCGAGTCCGATGATCGGCGGGACGGTGACGAGCATGGTCCACGTGCCCGGGTGGGCGGCCATGAAGTCCGCGTCGACGTAGTAGGCGCTGCTCCGCTGCCCGGCCTGGAACCGGATGTTCGGGAAGGGGCCGTGACCGGCGCTGTCCGCGGTGATGATGCCGCAGTCGGGGGTGAGGAGCGCGAGTTCCAGCCGGCCGTCCTGCGGAGTGTTCCAGTTGATCGTGAAAGCGGCCCGGCCGTCGTACGGGGTGACCTGGATGTCGTGCCGGGCCTCGCCCTGGCCGGACAGGAATACCGCGTCGGGGTCGCGTGATGTCCCGGTCTTCACGGTGAGCTGCGCCTTGATGGGTGCCGACAGCGCGGCGGCCAGGTCGGTCGCCGAGGTATTCGGCCGCTCGACGGCGATGATGTTGCCGCCGTTCACGGCGCCGCCCTCGAACGAGCCCGTCTGCAACTGGGTGAGCAGGTCGAACTGGACGTTGCTCTGCGGCTTCCGGCCGTACCCGATCGCGAAGAGATGGATCTTCTTCTCCCGCAGCACGCTGCCGTTCGGCGGGACGAACTCGGTGGGGCTGTGCTGGCCGGAGTTGTGCGCGCCGTCGCTGAACAGGATGATCCAGCGCCGGTTGCCGGTCTCCGCGCTGAAGACCGAAGCGCCGGCACCGACCAGGTGGTTGAGCCCGTCACCCATCGGGGTGCTGTTGAACGGCACCAGATCGTTGATGTGCTTCAGCAACTCGTCGCTGAACATGTCCGGGATGGCTTGCTTGGCGATGACCTCATAGGTCGTGTCGTTCCCGGGCGTGCCCTGCGGGAACTGGAACACCCCGAAATCGCCGTGGCCGGTCCCGAAGTGCGCCAATTTGCCGAGGAACGGCTTGAGTCCGTCCTTGAGCTGGGCCAGCCGGGAGTTGGGATCTCGGTCGGGCAGCGAATTGCCGTCGAAGTCCCAGCCCATGCTGCCGGAGACGTCGAGAAGCATGTGCACCTCGAGGCTGGCCGCGACCGCGGTCAGAACGACCTGCCGGTTGTGGCCCGCGACGACGCCCGCACCGGTGTCGACCGGGTCGGTGGTCACCGTGAGCGTCTGGTTCACCGAGGTCGCGCTGTTACCGACCGGCGCGTACACCACCGGCAGGTCGAACGTGTCGCCCGGCCCGACGGGGGTCATGAGGGGGGTGTTCACGTCGCCGAGGGTCACGGTGCCGGGCAGGGCCGGTGTCGTCCCGGTGACTTTGAACGTGCCGGTGCCCATGTTCTTGACGGTCAGGGTCTCGGTGAGCTTGTCGCCGTTGAGCAGGTTGTACGCGAGGGTCGGCGTCACCACGTCGATCCACGGTTGCTGCGTCTCAGTGAGCGAGTCGCCCACGACCACGATGGACTTGCGGTCGGGGGCCTTGCCGGTGATCGAGAGTTGCCAGATCAGCGGCGGAGGGTTCGTATCCCGGAACGCGAACTTGATCAGATAGACCACCGCCTGGTTGGCACCGTTCAGGACCTTCACCAGCCGCTGGATGTCGCCCACATCATCGGACGAATTGGGCGGGAAGACCGATCCGTTCTGCTGCTCGGACACCGTGACCGCGGGACCGAACACGGTGTCCGTCGCCCGCCTTGCCGCCAGCTTGAACGTGGGGACCGGGCCTGGTGGAGACATCGACACCCGGATGAACATCTCCATGTCGGATCCGGGGTCCACCGATGTACCCGCGTGCTGGTCGGTGATCGTGATGGTCGTCGTCTGTCCGTCGAGAATAGAGAAGGGCTTGTTCGTAGGGTCCGCGTAGATGTCGAAGCTCACGGCGCTCTCCGATCAGGAAAGGATGACGAAGTGGAGTGCGGTCGCCGTTCCGCCGCCGGTGGTGACGGTGATCGGCACCTCCAGCCCGTTCGGCGGGATTGGTTGCGGGACTGCAGGAATCAGGCAGGAGATCTCGTTCGCGGAGGGCGCGGCTGAGATCTGCGCGGGGGTGTCGCCGAACTTCACCGAGACCGGCGGGACGTCGAAGTTCGTGCCGAAAAGGGTCACGCTCTGTCCGATCGGGTTACTGCGTGGCCGGAACGGCGTCGCGGCGAAGACCGGTGGCAGAACGCCACGCTCGACGCGGAAGGCGTCCTCGCTGACGTCCGAGCCCGCCGTCGTGGTGATGGTGATGTTGACCTCGGCGGAGGTCTGCCCGGCCGGCACCAGCCCCCGGGGCACCTCGACGGTCAGCGAGGTCGGCGTCGGGACCCCCACCACATCGGCGTCGACGGTGTCGAACCGGACCGAGGGCGGGCTCACCGCGAAGTTGAACCCGAACAGCGTCACCGTTGTCCCGGCACTGCCGCTGGCCGGGTCGAACTGATGCCCGGGCAGGCCGAACGCCGGGTCCGCCCGCACCGTGAACGACTCGCGCGACACCGTCTCGCCGCCCGGGTTACGCACGGTGATCGGTACCTTCACCGGGACGTCAGTCGGCGTCAGGCCGCCGGGGACGGCGACCGCGATCTGCCGCGCGGTCGGCGTGCCGATCAGGGTGCCGGGCACCGAGCCGAACAGGACGACGGGCTGGCTGACATCGAAGTTGATGCCCTTGAGCGTGACCGGCTGGCCCACCGGTCCGCTGCGCGGCGAGAATTCGGCTCCCGGCGCCGGCACGAAGGCCGGAATCAGCAGGACCTTCTCCATCAGGCTGAGCCGCTGTTCCATGTCGGCGACGGTGAGCCGCCGCTGCCGCAGGTCGGTGATCATGTCGGCGCGGATGGTCGGCACGCCGCTCGGCCGGGTCAGCGTCGCGAGCGGATAGACCGCGTGCCCGTCGGCGGCCGGCGGCACCGGTTCGCCCTCGGCCACCCGCACCACCCAGTGCGGCTTCAGCCGCACCGAGGTGGGCATGCCGACGTCCGGGTTGGTGAGCGTGTCGTCCTTCTGGTAGTCGACCTCGATCAAGAACGCGTCGAGGTAGACGGTGTCGATCCGCGGGTTCGGCTGGGCCGGCGTCGGGGCGGTCAGGCCGTCGCGGTTCTGGCTCGTGTAGGTCACGTCCGCGCCGGAGCTGACCTCGAGCCCGCCGACCAGGAACGGGCCCGCGCCGATGACGAAATCCTGCACCGCTCCCCCGCCGGTCCCGGCCGAGATCCGGAACCCGTCGGTGCCGGCCGGGACGCCCTCGCCGACGTAGCGGGTGAACAGCGACCGCATCCCGGCCACCAGCAGGTCCTGCAGGAGGTTGAGGTCGCGGTCGAGCAGCGGCACGCCCTGCTCGATGTGCAGGCCGACGTAACCGTTGCGGCGGTTGGCCAGCAGCACCTCCAGTGGCGACATGGAGAAGTCGCTCATCGGGGAATCTCCTCTCCGTTCGGCTTGAGCAGGACGGCCTGGGCCGTCACCGGCATGAACTCGTGCAGCACCCCGGCGAGCCGCTCGGCCTCGTCCGGTCCGGGCGGCGGCCCGGGAAGGAACACGCCGACCGTCTCCCGGGAGGTGCGGCCGACCCGGCACGTGTAGCTCTGGTCGTCGGTGAACTGCCGGCGGCGGTCGCGGGCGGCCTCGTCACTCGCCCGGACCGTACGGGTGCCGCCGTACCGGGTGTCGAGGGTCCCGGCGCCCCAGGCCACGGCCGCCGCCGAGCGGAGCATCAGCAGGGTGCTGCCGTCGTCGAGCGGGACGGCGGCGGGGGCGCGTCGCGAACCGGCGGCGGCCGGGGTGACGGTCTCGGCCGGCCCCCAGGTGAGGGCGGCGACGTCGAGTACCGAGCGGGCCACGGTCCAGCCGGCCGCGCCGCGGGTGGACGCCCGGAACAGCTCCAGGTCGCCGGCCGGGGTGCGCAGCGGGTACGGCTCGCGCTCGTGGTCGGCCGGGTTGTCCTTGGGCACCAGGCGGACCGGCGACCAGGTCACCGTGGCCGGGTCGGCGCCCTGCGCGGCCCGCCAGGCGATCGACCAGCGGGTCTGGCCGGGCGGGCCGCCCGGCTCCGGGCGGGCCCAGAACAGCCAGATCCCGCCGCCGTCCGGGGCGGGCACGGCCACGAGATCGTCCTCGGCGGCGACCGGCGACCCGTTGTCGTCCGGCATGACCGCGGGTGGGTCCGGCTGCCAGGCGGTCCCGTCGTGCCGGGCGTACCGGATCTGCCAGCGGTGGCCGAGCCATTCGCGCCAGAAGAGCCACAGGCCGCCCGCGTCGTCGGCGACCGTGGCCGGGCTGCGCCGCGAGCCGTCCCCGGCCGGCACGGCGGCGTCCGACCACGTGCCGTCGGCGGCGCGGGTGCGGGCGGCGAGGTCCCACCGCCCGTCGGCGCCGAGCTGTTCCCAGAACAGCCACAGCACGTCGCCGTGCCGCGCCACCGCCGGGTTGAGGTCGCGGCCCGGCCGGTCGACCAGCGGTTCGCTCGGCGCCCACTGCCCGTCCGCGTAGCGCTTGGCCCAGATGTCCGGGCCGTGCGGGCGCTCCACGTGGAAGACGAACAGCTCCGCGCCGTCCCGGTCGCGGACGTGCCGGATCCGGCCGGCCGAGGTGGCGTGCGGCGAGAGCAGCGTGTCCGGCGTCCAGGCGCCGGCCGTGTCCCGGACCGCCGTCCACAGCAGCAGGCGTTCCGGGTCGTTGGTCCGGGCCACGTTGTGCACGTACTCCTTGACCTGGCTGCTCCGGCCGGTGATCCGGGCCACCGTGGACCGCACCACCGGTGGCGCGCCGACCACCGCGTACAGCCGCGGCGCCAGCCGGATCTGCAGCCGCTGCGCCGAGACCGGCAGCCGCTCGTCGGTGGGCCAGCCGATCCACTGGGCGAGCAACGGCAGCAGGTCGCCCTCGGTGTGCTCGACGTCGCGGATGCCGAGCAGCGACCGGGTCAGGCTGTAGAGGGCGTCGAGCTCGCGGCCGGGCATGTCGAGGAACCGGCGCAGTGGCCCGTCCGGCGGGTCGAAACGGCGGTAGACGACCGGCAGCATGCCGTAGAGCTGACCGGCGAAGTCGTACGTGGTGGTGGCGAGCGCGCTGACCCGGTTCACCGAGTTCGGCTCGTACGTGCGGGGGCCGCCGGCCGGCTCGGCGAACGGGAAGACCGCGTAGTAGTGGACCGTCTCGCCGCGCAGGCCGGTGTCCGACACCGACGTGATCCCGAACGCGTCGCGGACGACCACGCCGTCGTCGGGTCCGGTGGGGAAGGTGCGTTCCCGGCGGACGACGCGCGCGCCTGGTAGGCGTACGAAATCGGGATTTTCCCAGGAGAGGTCGATGCGACCGCCCGCCGCGTGCGCACTCGCCGTGAGGTTCCGCAGCCGCATCAGACCGCTCCCGTCACCACGGTGACGGTCAGGCCGCCGTCCACCGGGATCTCGTCGGGGCTCAGCAGGATCCGCCCGGTGCGCTCGACGAGGTCGGCGGCGCCGGTCCGGCGGAACTCGGTGATGGTGACCGACTCGACCCCCGGCACCTGCTGGAACAGCTCGTAGAAGCGGCTCAGGAAGAGCGCCTGTCCGAAGTCGACGGCGTCCTCGGCGAACATTCCGGCGCCGGCCTCGCGCACCGCCGTCACCACGTCGGCCGGCACCGCGTAACTGCGCACCGTGATCCCGGCCGTGACCACGATCGGTACGTAGTCGACGTCCTGGATCTCGATGACCTGGGAGAGCATCCGCTTGTCCTCGAAGTAGGCGAGGAGCCCGGCCTCGAGCACGTCGTTGACCTTGCCGCCGCCGGCCGGCGCGACCCGCAGGATCACCCGGTTCCAGCCGGAGGGCGTGGCCCGCACCTTGCCGACGCCCTTGAAGTCGCGGGCGAGGGCCTCGTAGTCGGCGGCGGTCACCGCGCGGCGCAGTGACCGGAACACCGCCGGCGCGTGCTCGACGGCGTGCTCCACGCTCTCCCGGTCGGCGCCGCCGTTGGCCGCGGCCGGGTTCGTGACCGTCGCCCCGACCAGCGACAACTCGGGGGCGTCGACGATCGACAGGATGGTGCCGGCGGCGACGTTGCCGGCCCGGCCGCCGCCGGTCCGGTAGGTCGCGGTGAGCCGCTCCCCCGCCCTCGGCACGGCGCCGAACGTGCCGTCACCGAACACCAGCGTGGCGCCGTCGGCGGCGTCGATGTCGACGACGAAACGGCGGTCCTGCGCGCCGCTGAAGGCCAGCGTGTCGACGAGCGTCCAGTCGCCGGGCGGGCCACCGGCCACCGTGCCGCGCACCGCCACGTCGGCGACGCCCGGGCGCAGCATGACGCCGGTGTGCACGACCGGGAACCGCTGGTCGGGCGTGCCGTCGCCGACGCCGACGAACTCGTCGGTGAAGAGCCGCCCCTCCTCGACCGGGATGCCGGTGACGACCCGCCGGTGGTCGGCGGCGCCGGCCGGCACCGCCGAGAAGTCGATGACCAGCGGCGCCGCCCGGGTGTACTCGAAGCGGATGCTCGGCGCGCCGCGGCCGCTCTTGGTGGCGAACGCGTCCCCGCGGCGCACCGTCACGGTGTCCTGCACCGCCTCGGGGACGCTGAGGGTCAGCAGGGCGGCCGCCGGGGCGGCGGTGCCGAGCCGGTAGCCGATCAGGCTCAGGTGCTGGATCACGCTCGCCCGGGAGCGGGCGGTGCCGAGGAAGCTCTCGGTGGCGACCCGGTCGGTGTAGTAGGCGAGGACGTCGCCGACGTGCGCGAACAGTTCGAGCAGCACGTTGCCGACGTCGGCCTCGTTGGCCGGGTCCCAGCCCGCGAACCGTTGCACGGCGAAGGCGCGCATCGACCGCAGGAGGCTGTCGTAGTCGCGTCCCGTGTAGTCGATCACCGGCCTGGTCATGCGAAGCTCACCCGCAGCGCGCGCCGCGCGAGGTCCTTCCGGCGCAGGTAGTCGACCTGCACGATCAGCTGCCGGCCGCCCTCGTCGGCCGGGCTGACGTCGACCGCGCCGACCACGATCTCGTCGCCGAGCCAGCGGGTGAGGGCCTGCCCGACGGTGAACTCGACGGCCGAGGCGAGCACCGCGTCGGCCGGGTCGAAGACCAGCCCGAACAGGCCGCAGCCGAACTCGGGCAGGGCGATCCGCTCGCCCGGCGCGGTGAACAGCACCTGGATGATCCGGCCGCGCAGTTCCTCGTCCTCGTCGGTGGCCACGGCGCGGGTGAAGGGGAAGTCCGGCCCGCCGGTCATCGGATCAGCCCGACGCCGTCGTTGGTCTGTACGAAGACGACGCCGGCCTGGCTCGCGGTGACCCCGATCCCGTGCCGGTGCGCGCTCGGGGCGGACGACTCGGTCTGGCCGGCGACCGTGGCCGCGACCGCGCCCCCCGTGCGTACACCGTGAATCTCCAGGTTGGTCCTCAGATATTCGACGACGCCGGCCGCGATGGCGAAGGACAGCTCCCGCCACTTGACCCGGGCCTCGTCGAGCATCTTCTGCGCGGCCACCTTCGCGTCGCCGGTCGCCGCGTCGGCCTTGTCCTGCAGCGGCTTGCCCAGCACCGCGTCGACGTGGCCGAAGATGGCGCCGGCCATGCCCTGGTCGGCCGCCTTGGTTCCGGGATTCAGCATGGCGCCGCCTCACTTGACCTTGTGCTTGTCGGACAGCGGCACCTCGAGGCTCAACGGCACGGCCGGCGGCGAGGTGGGCGCGCCCAGGTTGCCGGTGTGGGTGTGGGTGTTGAGCGAATTGATGAACGTGTCCACGGCGGTCTTGAGCGCCGAGCCGAGCACCAGCTTCTCGGTCGCGCCGGTGCCGATCGAGATGCCGCCGTTGGTGACCTCGATCGCGGTGCCGTCCTTCTCGGCGATCTTCACGCCGGTCTGGTCGAGGACCACCTTGTGCTTGTTCTTGCCGTCGCCGATCGCGATGCCGTCCTTGTCGAGGACCACCTGGTGAGCGTTCACGCCGTCGGTGATCGTGATGCCGGTCTTGTCGAGTCGGATCACGTGGTGGTTGGCGCCGTCGACGATCGTGATGGCCTCGTTGGAGTCGGCCTCCTCGAACTGCACGGTGTGCCCCTTGCCGGTACGCAGCACCCGGCAGGTCGGCGGGTCCTGCACCTCGCCGGCCGGCTTGCCGGTCTTGTCGGCCGGCTTGGGCGCCTCGGAGCCGGCCGCGGGCTTGCTCCAGTAGGTGCCCACCCAGATCGGGAACTCGAGGTCGCCCTCCTCGAACTCGATCCACACGCCGGCGTCGCGCGGCGGGATGAAGAAGAGCCCCTCGCCGGGCAGGCCGCCGGTCGGCACGCAGGCGGTGGCCCAGCCGGTGACCGCGTCCGGGCCGAACACGCTGGGGACGCGGGCGGTCACCCGGCCCATCCGGTTCGGGTCCTGGTTGTCCACGACGATGCCGCGGTACTTGCCGTAGTAGCGCCGGTCGACCCGCTCGGCCAGGTCGGCGACGACTCGCTCGATCGTCATCAGCGTCCTCCCCCGAAGTTCTCGTCGCCCTTGGGGCCGATCGCGTTGCGCCGGGCCGAGAAGCGCTGGAGGTAGCCGTCCGGGCTGAACACGTGGGTCACCCGGCGGACGTAGTAGACGCCGCTGAACGCGCTGCCCACGCCCTTGATGGTCACCGTCGTCCGGGGCTTGAGGACCGCGCCGTACCGGTCGGCGCCGACCTCGCCGTCGGCCACCACGAACCAGTCGGCGCGGTCGTGCACGGCCTGGCCGAGCACCGCCAGCTCGGCCTGCGACGTGGCGACCGTGCGGTTGAGCACCACGCTCGCCGGTTTGACCCCGCCGGTGCTCAGCGCCGCGCCGCCGGTCTTGCCGAGGGCGGGCTGCACCCCCGGGCGCGCGGCGGCGGCGATCGGCTCCTTGGTGATCCGGTCGATCCCGTACGCGTGGACCTCGGCCGGTGCGAGTGCGTCGAGCTCGACCACCAGCCGGTTCACGTTGGTCTCCGCGCCGAACTGGGCGGCCAGCAGCGGCTGCGGGCTCTCCGCGACGGCGGGCGGCCGGAACCAGCCGACGTTGCCGTCGACGAAGCACTCGAAGCCGTTGCGCCGGGCCAGCCGGCGCAGGAACTCCAGGTCGGTCTCGCGCTGCATGATCGTGGCGACCTTGTCGTCGTGGACCACGTCGGTGCCGGTCACCTTCGCCTCGAAGCCGGCGTCCTTGAGGATCTGGCCCGCGATGTCGCTGTCCTTGTGGGCCGGCCACGCCTTGAGCACCTCGACCCGGTCGAGCAGGACGCTCGTGTCGGTGCCGAGCACCTCGAGGCGGCACTGCTCGGGCACGGCGCCGAACTCCGGCCGCACGTGGGTGACGTAGCCGGAGATCAGCTCGGTCGGGGCGTCGTCCACGCCGGCCCGCACGACCACCGTGGTCCACGGCGTGAACACGTCGTCGTCGAGCAGCGTCCAGGTGCCGTCCGAGCGCAGCCGCAGCGCGAGGCTGAGCCGGAACATGCCGGCCAGGTCGTCGTCCAGCTCGACCTCGAGCGCGAGCAGACCGGCGTACACCTCGTCGATCTCCGCGCCGCCGATCGTCAGCACCAGGCTCGCGTGGGCCATCAGGCACCCCCGGCGGGCGCGGGCGGCACCAGGACGGGGGCGCCCACGCCGTCGTCGCGGGACACCGCCGCGACCGTGAACCCGGCATCCCGGATCACCGCGACGACGTCGGCGACGGTTTCCCCGGCCACCGCGGCGGCCGCCTCGTTGCGCCGGACCCGCAGGGCGCGCACCGGCCGCCCGACGGTGACCACGAACTGCGCCTCCCCCACGGTGCGCCGTTCGTCGGCGAGCTCCACCTCGTCCACGACCGTGACGTCCTCCACGCCGGCCAGCGCGGCCAGCGCGCGGCGCACCTCGGTCCACGGCGGGTCGCCCGGGATCGTCACCGGGACGGTCAGCGTGGTCACCGGCTCGGCCCCGACCAGGGCCAGCGGCGACAGCGCCGCCGGGTTGGCGTCGGCGATGTGCCACCACACCAGCGGGCGCCGGTAGTAGGTGGCGGCCAGCTGGTCGAGCCGGTCGCCGGCCGCCACCGGATGGGTGAACGTGCCGGTGACGGTGGGAAGCAGCCGCAGCTCGCGCGCCGCCAGCACCCGGCCGCGGGCGTCCGGGACGGCCACGATCGGGACGTCGCGATAGCGGGAGGTCTCGCTCATCCGGGCACCACCACGTTGGCGACGTCGGTGGCCCGGGCCAGGTTCAGCACGGACATCGCCTCGGTCGCGGCCCGGGTGTACTTGTACGGCGCGTTGCCGCCCTCGATCACGGTCAGGTTCACCGCCGCGCTCGCCCGGACCGGGTCGAGGCCGGCGCTGAACTCGGTCTCGGTGATGTTGAGCGCGGTGATGTTGACCGGCAGCACGCGTTTGCGGCCGAAGACGAACAGCACGAGCGGCGGGTTGCTGTTGCGGGTGAAGCTGAACCCGAGCGGCCGGCCGATGTCGTTGGCGAGCCCGCCGATCAGGCTCTCGTTCTTCGGTGTCACCATCTGCTCGAGCGTGGCCAGCTGGGGCCCGATGCCGAGTTGCTCGGTCAGCGCGTCGCCCTCGTCGAGCCGGTCGCTCGCGTCCAGCCGGATGTCGAAGCCGATGGTCTGCTCGGCCACCGTGACGAGTTGCTCGCGCTGCACGTCCCGCAGGTCGGGGAACTTGTTGTGGAAATCGCGCAGGGTCAGCCCGTTCGCCCCGGCCATCGAGGCGGGCACCGCGTAGGTGATGCCGCGGTTGCGGGTGAGCTGGACCGGATTGAACTGGAAGACCACCACGAGCGGCGGCACCGACAGGCCGAACTCGACGAACGCGCCGCGCAGGATCCGCGGCTTGTTGGGGAACCCGTCGCTCATTGCCCACCCCCGGTCCAGACCTTGCCGACCTTGTCGAACTCCCGGCGGGTGCCGTGCAGCAGGTGCGGCTGGCGAATGACGCCGCCGTCGGCGGCGGCGAGAAAAGCGGCGGAGAGTACGACGTTGCGGATGTTGCCGCCGGCCAGCGGGAACGCGCGGGCCAGCTGGGCGATGTCCACGTCGTCGCCGATCGGCGCGCGACCCGGCAGGTGCGCACGCCAGATCCGCCGCCGGTCGGCCTCCTCCGGAAACGGGAACTCGACGAGGAAGCGCAGCCGGCGGGTGAACGCGTCGTCGAGGTTCTGCCGCAGGTTGGTGGCCAGGAGCACGACGCCGGTGTGCCGTTCGATGCGCTGCAGCAGGTAGCCGGTCTCGATGTTGGCGTACCGGTCGTGCGCGTCGGAGACCTCGGTGCGCTTGCCGAACAGCGCGTCGGCCTCGTCGAAGAACAGCACGGCATTGCTGGCGGCCGCCTCGTCGAACACCCGGGCCAGGTTCTTCTCGGTCTCGCCGATGTACTTGCTGACCACCGCGGACAGGTCGACGGCGAACAGGTCCAGGCCGACCGCCCCGGCGACCACCTCGGCCGCGAGCGTCTTGCCGGTGCCGGGCGAACCGCTGAACAGCGCGGTCAGGCCACTGCGGCGCCCGAAACCCCAGCCGTCGTGGACGAGCCCGGCCAGCCGCACCTGGTCGCACAACTCGCGCAGCTGGTCGACCAGGTCGGCCGGAAGAATCAGATCGGACCAGGACCGCTCGGGTTCGATCTCGGTAGCAAGCAGGCCCAGCCGGCCGCGGGTCTGGGTGCGGCAGGCCTCGACCACGTCGGCGATCTCGGGCCGGCCGGCTCCGCGGGCGGCGGCCAGCGCCGCGGCCGTGTCGGCGGCCATCGCGATCCGCTCGCGGCTGATCGCGTAGCGGGCCGCCAGCGGGCGGGCCAGGGCCGGGCCGAGCCGTTCCCGCCAGGCCTCGACCGCCCGGTCGCCGGTCGGCGGGTGGACCCGCAGAGCGACCACCACCGCGCCGGCGAACGTCTCGGCCCGCACCCACGGCTCGGCGGTGACGAGCACGACCAGCCAGCCGAAGTCGGCGATCCCGGCGGCCAGGGCGCGCAGCGTCGCCTCGCCGAGCCGGTCGGCGTCCCGGACCACCAGGGCCGCCTGCTGCAGCAGGCAGTCGCGGGCGGCCAGCCGGACGAGCTCGGCGGCCGGTTCGGCGCCGGCGTCGAGCACCAGGACGGGCACCCCGGCGCGGGCGCACACGGCGGCTGCCGACTCCACCCCGCCCGGCCCGGCCAGGCCCACCACCAGGGCGCGGGTCTCGGCCGGGTCGCCGAGCCGGCGGCGCACCAGGCGTTCCAGGCCGGCGTCGTCCTCCTCGCCGGCCGCCGGCACGATCAGCGGGCGGGCCACCCCGACCAGGCGCGGGTCGATCGTGGAGTCACCGACCAGCAGCGCCCGGATGCGGGGGTCGAGCCGGAGGAAGCGGGCCAGGCCGCTGGAGCCGGACGGGTTCTGGTTGTCGTCGACGATCTCGACGAGGCCGGCCCGGCGCAGGGCGGCGGTGTCCTCGAAGGTGGCGCGCCGGTGCCAGCGCTCGGCCTCGCTGTCGCATTGGAGGTCGAGGCAGAGGTCGATGCTGGGCAGCCGCCGGGTGAGGTCGTCCTGCAGGTAGGCGTAGATCCGGTCGTAGTCGCGGCGCAGCTCCGGGGCGAGGCAGATGACCAGGACCGTCCGTTCGAACTCGTCGAGGCCGAAGAGCCTGGTCAGGGTGGGCAGGCCGAGCACGATGCCGTGCCGGGCCGAGGCCTCGGTGCGGGCGGCGATCTCGGCGGCCACGGCGTCCGCCTCGCCGGAGAACGGGGTGCGGTGCGGCGGAGCGCCGAGGGCATCCTCGACCTCCTCGCGGGTCACATAGACATTGCGCGCGAACTGCGTCCGCTCCCCCTCCGGCGGAAACCCGCTCAGCCGCTCCCGGATCAACAGATTCAGCCGGCGCAGCTCATCCGTCAAAAAGGCAACATCGCTCGGGTACGGGTGGATGGCGCTCATGCCGTCACCTCGAACGGGAACAGCCGCCGGAACAGGTGCGACACGTCCACCCGGAGGTCGTAGAACCCGGCTTCGAGGTCGTCCGGGACGGTGGCGGTGAACGTCTCGCCGCCGGTCAGGACCGTGCCGTCCAGCAGCGGGACGCCGGCCATCTCCACCCGGGCGCGATGGCCGGCGAGGTGCCGGCCGGTGAAGGTGATCGTGGTGCCCGGCGGGCCGGCGGCCGGGCCGGCGTCGTCCACGATCGGCGGGCCGGCGAACTGGATGACACCCGGCACGCCGACCTGGCGGACCCGCTGCGGCACGGCGGTGTCGTCGTCCGGCCGGGCGTCCAGCTGGATCGTGCTGACCTGGTAGAGCACCGACAGCCGGTACGGCTTGGTGAAGGTGCTCCACAGCTGGCCGATCTGCTCGGGGTCGAGCGTGCCCAGGGTGACGCGCAGTTCCTCGCGGGCGGTGATCAGGCCGGCGTCGAGGTAGACCGGCGGGACCACGGCGAAGTCGTGGAACACCCGCATGGCCTCGCCGAGGATCTGCTGTGCGGTGGCGTTGCCGGTCTGGGTGTCGTTGGGGGCGTAGGCGGTCATCAGGTAGTGCGCGGTGAGCGACAGCGGCGGCGGGATCAGGACGGGCGGGTTGCCGGGCCGGACCGACGGTTCGGCGTTGCGCAGGAACGGGTTCTCCTGGACCCGGTAGAGGAAGAGGTTGATCCGCCGGTCGCTGCTGGCCGCCTCGTCCGGCGACAGCACGGTGACCCCGACGGTGAGGCCGAGCTCGAGCTCACCGATCAGCATGTTGCGCAGCGAGGAGCTGACCATCCCCAGCGCGGTGGAGGCACTCATCGCACCAGCCCCATCCGGACCCGCCGGAGCCACCGTCGTTCGGCGAACTGCACGGCCGCATCCGGCCCCGCCCACCGGACCGGCGGCGGCAGGACCGCCGGGCTGCCGTTCCCGGCGGGCGGCACCGCATCAGCCGAGTTCGCCTCGGGCTTCGCTCGTACGGCCGGTGCCGGGCCCGGCATCGTGGCTGCGGCGGCCTCGGTGGACCGGGTCGCTCCGGGGGCGGCGGGTGCGGCGGGCGGCGACGGCGTCTCGACGATGCCGGTGCGCTCGGGCACTGCCTGGGCGCGGACGACCGGTCGCGGGCGCCGATCGGAGCCGTTCGCGACAGCCGGTATCGCACGCTCGGGATCAGCGCGGATGGCCATCTCGAACGGGCCGCTGGGCGGCATGGCCGATTCCGGCGGCACGGCGGCGGCCGGCTGAGGATCCGCTGGTACGCGGTGGGCGGCGAGCGGGCGACGCGGCGACTCCGGCGCGCGGGCCGGACGTTCCGGCGCGCGGCTCGGGGCCGGCTCCCGGACCGGATCGTCGGTGGCCGGTAGTGACGGCACGTGGCTCGGCGGCCGGTCCGGCACACGCGGCGCGGCGACGGCTTCGGCGACCGGCACACGCTCCGGCTGCCCTTCGCCCGGACGGACGTCCTGCGGCGCCGCGCCATGATTGGTCGCGGGCGGCCGAGACCTCTCGCGGCGATCGCCGGGCGGCTGCGGTTCGGTCACTCCGGGAACCCGCACGCTGACCGGGGCGACCGGCCGATCCGGCGCCGTCACGAACGACGTCGACGGCGGCGTCTCGGACGACCCGGCCGCGACCGGCTCCGGCATCTCGCCCGAGGACTTCGGCAGCGTCCGAGCGGACTTCGGCAGCGTCCGAGCGGGCTTCGGCAACTCGGCCGGTGGATTCGGTGGTTCCGGTGGCCGGCCGAGGAACGGTTCGGGCGGGTCGTCGGTGGGGGCGGCCCACGGCGTACGCGCCGAAATCGGTTTTGCCGGCATCAAGCGCGGGGTCAGCGCCGGGCCGGTGGAGAGGCCCAGCAGCCGTTCGAGGGTGGACCGGTGCTCGAACGCCCGGGTCTCGCCGGCCAGCACCCGCCGCAGGTAGCCGTCAGGCGCCATCGTTCAGCCGCTCCAGCTCGCCGGCCAGCACGTCCAGGTAGGTCTCGCGGCGATCGCGGGGCATCCCCATGATCTCGGCCTCGCTCCAGTGGTAGTGCGACGCCAGCTGGTGCACCTCGCGGTACAGGGTGGAGACGTTCGTGCGCAGTTCGCCGAACACGTACTGATGGATGTCGAAGGTGACGGTGAAGGTGCGCCCGCACTCGGGGCACGGCGTGTCCACCTCGCGGTCGACCGCGGGCGCCAGCCGTTCCATCTCGCTCTCGATGCGCCACCGGTCGTCGGCCGGGAGATCGGCCACCACCTCCGGACCGGGGTCGGCCACCTCGCCGATCCGGCCGATGCAGCGCGCCAGCAGCAGCGTCGCCGCACTCCCGGGGTCGCGCACCGCGAGCGGCCCCAACTCCTCCGCGTCCCCGCCGGTCGGCAGCCGGAACCGCACCACCGACGACCCCGGCAGCGGCAGCTCGTACCAGGGCCGCGGATCGGGTGCGGTCCGAACCGGCACATCCCCGGCCGAGAACTCGAGCGTCACCCGCTTGCCGCAGGACGGCCACGGGCACATCAGATCGCCGCGGACGAGGTCGCCGAAGGTCGCGCGCCGCAGTTGCAGCAGCAGCCATTCCCGGTCGCCGACCAGCAGTTCGCGCACCACCGCGGGCGGCACCGGCTGCAGGTCGCCGAGCCGGTGCAGGCAGCGGGCCAGCACCTCGGTGACCGCCCGCGGCGTCGCGGCCGCCGCCACGCCGGTCAGCGCCTCCTCGTCGCGGCCGGTGAGGACGCCGAGCTCGGCCGCACGATGCAGCCGCCCGCCGTCGTCCCACCAACCACCCGGCAGTGTCACGCGCATCCGGTGCCGCCTACGTCGTCTCGCGCGGCTCGACGACGGACAGGTCCCGGACCCATCCCTCGTTCTCCAGCTTGATGGAGGTGATCATGACGGCGTTGGCGGCCGCGTCGAGCTGCGGCAGCGCGGTGTACTCCGACACCCAGCAGCGGAACACGTTGTAGGCCAGCACCTTCGACCCCTGCTGGTTGAAGACCTCGATGGTGATGTCCTTGCGGAATCCGGCCAGCGACATGGTCGCTTCGGCGGCGAAGTTGTTCACCTTGTTGGCCCACTCCTCGAACGCGGTGTCGTGGGTGACGCCGGCTTCGAGGGTGACCGGGTCGTACTTGCTCTTGCCGGGAAGCTGGTGCGGCCCGCTCGAGTCGCCCCCCTCATACCACGGGGTCACCTCGGTGGTCCGTTTGAGCGCGCTGCACTTGTTGAGCGCGGCGATGTAGTGCCCGTCCCACTTCACCTTGAACTTGAAGCCCAGGTATGGGTCGAACCGGTTGGCGTTGACCGTGAACCGCGCCATCGGCGAGGCCCTCCCCTCCAAAGGAACTACTGGCCGGACTGGCCCGCCTGCTGGCTGATCTGCACGACGACGAACTCCGCGGGCTTGAGCGGCGCGAAGCCGACCAGGATGTTGACGATGCCGAGGTCGATGTCGGCCTGGGTGGTGGTCTCGGCGTCGCACTTGACGAAGAACCCCTGGCTCGGGGTGCTTCCGGCGAACGCTCCGCGGCGGAACAGGGTGGTCATGAACGACCCGATGTTGAGGCGCAGCTGCGACCACAGCGTCTCGTCGTTCGGCTCGAAGACCGCCCACTGGATGCCCTGGTAGATGCTGACCCGCAGCATGATCGCGGTGCGCCGGACCGGCACGTACGTCCACTGCGGGTCGGAGGTGATGGTCCGGGCGCCGAACGCCACGATGCCGGCGCCGGTGAACCGCCGGATGACGTCGACCCCGGCCGGGTTGAGCGTGCCGTGGTCGACGTCGCTGATCTCGGCCACCAGCCCCACCGCGTCGCGGATGCCGGCCTCGACCCCGGCCGGGGCCTTCCAGACACCCCGGGTGCCGTCGATCCGCGCGTACAGACCGGCGATGAACCCGGACGGCGGCACCGCCCGCACCTCGGCGGTCCGCCCGGTCGGGTCGAGCGTCCGGATCCACGGGAAGTAGAGGGCGCCGTACGAGTTGGCCGAGTTGAGCGACCGGCGGAAGGCGGCGGCCCGTTCGGCGGTGTCCTCGAGCTGCGACACCTCGCCGATGTAGAAGATGTCCTGCAGCGGGCGGCCGGCGCAGTAGTCGGTGCCGAAGTCCATCATCGTCGGGCTGGCCTCGCCGGGCACCGCGAGCAGGCTGACGTCGGTGATGGTGTCGAGCCGGTGGAAGGCGTCGCGGAAGGTGGTCTCGGTGATGTCGGCGTCCCCGTCGAAGCCGGCCACCACCGCGGTGACCGGCTTGGTGACGGCGGCGTCGCCGACCTGCACGATGTCGGTCCGGGCCGGGCGTCTCGGGGCCGTACCGCCCTCGGAGACGCCGCCGCGGCCCGGACCCAGTCGTAGCAGCCCGGTGGCGTCCGCCGTGACGCCCGGCTGCACCAGCACCGCGGAGGTCTCCGAGCTCGTGCCCGAGGTGAGCACGAGCCGCTGCTTGCCGTCGACGGTCTCGGGGGCGCAGGCGAAGTTCTGGAAGGTGTCCGTGATCGTCGAGGCCTTCAACGGGTGGAGTTCCTTCACGGCGTCGCGGATCGCGGTCGCCACCGCCCCGAGGTCGGTCGAGGCGGCGGCCGCGTCCGGGAGGCTGATCGCCTGGAAGCCGTCGCCGTCGAGGCCGATCTGCAGCGAGCGCGCGTCGCCGAGCGGCAGCTTCGGCGCGAGACCGCCGCGGTGCACGCCACGCTGCACGGTGTCGTTACTGCCCAGCACCTGCGCGACGATCAGCGCGGACCGCTGCTTGAGCACGTCGACGACGTAGTTGGGGGCGCCCTTGACGGTGCTCAGGTTGTCCCACACCTCGACCGGCGCCACGTCCCGGAAGTCGGCGGGCAGCACGGACGGGTCGTCCTGCAGGCGCACGCTGATCCGGAAGAGGTTGCCCGGGTCCGTGCCGGCCTCCTCGATCTGCAGGTAGATCCGGTTGCCCCAGGCGCCCTTGCTGCGGGCGGTGAACTTGAAGCCGGCGACCTCCGCGCGGTTCTGCACGGTCACCTCGGCCGCCTTCGCGTCGGTCCGGGTGACCCGCACGATGTAGCACTGGCTGCCGCCGTTGTTGAAGAACTCGAAGACGCTCTGGGCCAGGTAGCTGTCGTCGATGAAGGAGCCGAAGACCCGGACGAACTGCGTCCAGCTGGTGACCCGGACGGCGACGTCGTCCGGACCCTGCTCGGCGACCCCGACGAAGGCCGCGGTCGAGGTGCCGGCGACCGCGATGGGACGGTTCCCGCCGGCCGTCTCCTGGACGTAGACGCCGGGGTAGCTGACTGTGGCCACGGTTCGCTCCTCTACTCGTCGTCGCCGGCTTTACGGCCGCGCGCCGCGCGGCCGCCCCGGGCCGCCGGCGCGCTCTTGCGCACCTCGGCCACCTCGACGAGCCCGCCGTTCCGGAGCCGCTCGACGGCGTCGTTGTCGTCGACCTCGACGTCCGGGATCTCCGCGGAGGTCTGGCCGGGTGACAGGCGCAGCGTCCGGCCGCTGGCCAGCGGCACGTGCAGCGGCCCGGCGGACTGCAGGTTGGTGATCGTGACCGGCATCTGGGTACTCCCTCGGCAGACAGCTCGCCACCCAGTGCACCCGCCGCGCCCCCGGTGCCGCATCGGGGAACTCCCTGACCGTGCACCGTGCCCACCGGGCGTGTCCACGCGGTCCGCAACCTGGGTATCTCACCGAGGCCGGATCCGGCCGGGAGCGAGGAACGTAAGGGAACACGGTGAGGAGGTCCGCGTCGTGGTCGACACCGTGTTCGTCTCCGCCGTCGTCGTCCTGCTGCTGCGGGAGGACACCACCGGCGCCCCGTGGGCCGGCACGCGCCGGCTGGCCGACGTGGTGCGGACGGCCGTCGCCGGTGAGCCGGGGGCCGACCGTGACCTGGCCGGCGCGATCCGGCGCCGGATGGAGGCCGATGCCGGGTTCCTCGCCGACGTGCGCGGCCTGGTGGTGGAGGCCTACGCCGACCCGTCGGTCGCGGCCCGGCTCCCCGACCCGTCCCCCCGGTTCTGACCGTTCTGCGCGAGGTGCCGCACGAGTTGGGTGCGCGAGTGCAGGCCCAGCTTGCGGTAGGCGTTCGTCAGATGGCTCTCCACCGTCTTGCGCGAGATGAACAGGGCGGCGGCCACCTCGGGGTTGCTCATCCCGTCGGCGACGGCCTGCGCCACCTGCAGCTCCTGCGCGGTCAGTCGAGGGATCACCGATGGCGTACGGGCGGAACCGCGCTCCCCGGCCGCCGCGAGTTCGGCGCTCGCCCGGCGCGCGAACGGCTCGCAGCCCAGCCGGTCGAACACCGGCAGCGCCTCATGCAGCAGCGCCCGCGCCTCGACCCGCCGTCGCCGCCGGCGCAGCACCTCGGCCGCCAGCAGCCGGGTGCGGGCCGCCTCGAACGGCTGCGGCCGCAGATCGTGCCGGCGCAGCGCCTCGCGGAACCACCACTCGGCTTCGCCGGGGTCGGTGGCGAGGATCGCCCGGCACCGCGCGGCCGCGGCCCCCGCCGACCCGAGCCCGCTGCGGCCGGCCCGGGCCTCCAGCCCGGTGAGCAACTCGCGGGCCTCGGCGCTCCGGCCGGCCCGCCAGTAGGCCTCGATGAGGTCGGCACACCACGGCAGGAAGTCGGGGTTGCCGAGACCGGCCTTCTCGGTGAATTCCCGTACGCCGTCGAGACAGGCGATGGCCCGGTCGTGATCGCCGGCCACCAGATGCACCAGGCCCTCGGCCGTGCCGGCGAAGATGAGCAGCCCGGGCGTGCCGAGCGGGCCGGCGATCCGGGCGGCCTCGGCGAGCCGTTCGAGCGCCGCGTCGTGCCGCCCGCACGCCGCATCGAACCGGGCCAGGCCGACCAGCGCGAACCCGACCGGCGCCACCTCATGCAGCTCGCGGGCCAGCCGCAGCGCCTCCTCGGCCTCGGCGTAGCCGACCGACCACTCGCCGGTGCACCGCCGGACCTCGGCGTCGAAGGCCAGCGCGCGGATGAGCACGCTGAGGGCGCCGGCGTCGCGGGCGGCGTCGATGACCCGGCCGAGGACGGCGGTGGCCGACTCGTACTCCTCCAGCCACCCGCGGCACAGCCCGAGCATGACCAGGGTGTCCGCGTCGGCGAGCGGGTCGAGCTGGTCGAGGCGGTCCCGTTCGGCGGCGAACAGCACCCGGCTCTCGCCGAGCTCGCCGGCGAACATGAGGGCCTCGGCCAGCACGATCCGCGCGCCGCCGTCGGCGGCATCCAGCGCGACGGCCCGCCGGGCGTAGGCGACCGCGTCGTGGATGCGTCCCTCGGTCAGCGCGGGGTCGACCGCGGCCGACAGCAGCCCGGCCGCGCGCCGCGGGTCGGCGGTCTCGACCGTGTCGGCCGCGCCGACCAGCACCCGCTGGGCGATCGCCGCGGTGCCGCGCCGGGCCAGCACCCGGCCCAGGGCGAGGGCGATGTCGGCGGCGATGAGCGGGTCGTCGACGAGCAGCCGGGCCTCGTCGAGCCAGGCGGCCGCCTCGGTCAGATCGCCCGCCCGCTGCGCGTCGACGGCCGCGGCGAACAGCAGCCGGGCACGCCGGGCCGGGGCGGTGAGCTCGGCCGCCCGGTGCAGGGCGCGGGCCGCATCGGTGTACCCGGCGCGCCGGCGCATCTCGTCGGCCGCCCGTTCCAGCTCGGCCGCGGCCGGCTCGTCGAGGCCGCCGACGTCCGCGGCCAGATACCAGGCGCGCTCGCCGCCGGTGGAGGTGGCCGCGAGTGCGTCGAAGACCCGGCGCCGGGCGGCCGGGGTGGCGGTGCGCTGGACCACGCTGCGCAGCAGCGGGTGGGTGAACGCGACCCGGCCGCCGGCCCGGCGGATCATGCCGGCCTGCTCGGCGTGGTCGAGTGCGGCCCGGCCGGCGCCGATCGTGTCGAGCGCGGCGTGGATGCCGGCCGCCTCGGCCGAGCCGCTCAGCGCGACCACCAGCAGGGCACCGCGGGTGGCGGCGGGCAACGGCGCGAGCCGCGCGGCGAACGCCCGGTGCAGGCCGGCCCGGATCGGCAGCGGGTCGGGCAGCGGTGCCACGCCGGCCAGCTGGGTGCCGGTGAGCGAGTCGGCCGCGTCGGCCAGGGCCAGCGGGTTGCCGCCGGTGGCCCGCCACAGCTCGGTCACCAGACCCGGCGGCAGCTGGTCGGGGCGCAGCCGGTCGAGCAGCCGCCCGGTCGCCTCGTGGTCGAGCCCGGCGACCCGCAGCACGTCGAGGTGGGCGGCGTCGAGATCGTCGAGGGCGGTGTCGTGGGCGGCCACCACCATGGCGACCGGGTCGGCGGCCAGCCGGCGCCCGGCGAACAGCAGCGCGGCGAGCGAGGGCCGGTCGATCCAGTGCGCGTCGTCGACCACGAGCAGCACCGGTCCCTGGTCGGCGGCGATCGTGAGCAGCGACAGCGTCGCCATGCACACCGCGTACCGGCTGATCTCGGTTTCGTGTTCCTCGAGCGCGAGGGCGGCGCGGAGGGCTCGGGCCTGCGGCCCGGGCAGCTTGGGCACGAGGTCGAGCAGGGGCCGCAGAAGATCACCCAGGCCCGCGTACGGGAGGGCGGCCTCGGACTCCAGGCCGGTGGTCGCCAGCGTGGTGGCGCCGCGGGCGGCCGCCAGGGCGTACGTCAGCAGTGCGGTCTTGCCGATTCCCGGCTCCCCGGCGAGCACCAGGAGACCGCCGTGCCCCTCGGCGGCCGCCGCAACCAGCCCATCGAGGACCCGGCAGTGACCCTCGCGCCCGACCAGAATCGATTGATCGGCCAATGTCCGAAATGGCACCGCCTCACCTCCGACCGCTTCGACGACTATTCACCATGAGCCGCCGGGGCGGTTCAACTCCATCGAATAACGTGGCCGGAGCAGTCGGATCTCGGACATGGGAACGGCATACGCGATGCGCACAGGCTCCAGGATCAAGGACTCGTGAACTATCATTGCGGTTCGATCACCGAGCGGCTGGAGATCAGCCATGCGCACTTTCGCCCAGAAGCCGAACAGCGCCGAGCGGACGACATCCGGCAATTCCGCGATGCCCGGCCGGGTCCACTCCGGGGTGTTGCGGCGCAGCATCGGCAATCAGGCCGCGCAGCGGATCGAGGCCCCGCCGATCGTCGACGAGGTGGCGGCGGAGCCCGGCCGCGCTCTTGATCCACCGGTGCGGTCATTGATGGAAACCCGGTTCGGCCACGACTTCGGGCACGTGCGGATCCACACCGGAGGGCGCGCGGCCGAGGCGGCCCGGTCCGTCAACGCCAAGGCCTACACCGTGGGTTCGGATGTCGTTTTCGCTGATCAAGCCTTCAAACCCGAGGCCGAGTCGGGACAGCGGCTCATCGCGCACGAGCTGACCCATGTGCTCCAGCAGTCGGGCGGGGACGCCGGCGTCGTCCCGGATGCGGCGGACGAATTCGGCGACGCCAGCGCTCGCCACGCCGATCAAGCATTGTCCCCGCGGACGAGCAGCCCCCGGCGCGTGCAGCGACAGGGCACGTGCGACTGCTGCGTGTCGTCGGTGGGGATCAAGAATATCGCCAAGATCGACAATGCGACGCACATGGGTCACAGCTTCGACCTGGAGATCAAAATGGCGCGGGCAGCCGGTCCGAAACCAGGTCCGGAATGCACTCTTGAATGGTGGGAGAAGACGAACGTTCCCGCTATTCCCGGAATGAATCCGAACACTTGGACCGAAATGTTCCAGCTCTATCCGCAGTCACCGACGTTCGCCCCATGGCACAATCGTTCGACGGCATGCGGCGGCACCTCGACGGTGACGATCAACGATCCGCCGGGACTCGGCAAAAGACCGGGACGCACCGTCACGCGTACGCTCGAATTCGATCTTCGGGTGAAGAGCGGGCCGGGCGCCACCTGCGCCAATCCGGTGAAGGGCGCGACCGCGAAACAGGTGCTCACGATGGTGAATGGCGCTCCGGACTGGGCGAAGAGTTCCTTTGCCTAGCCCTCATCCGGCCGGCCACTGCTCCGCCGCCCGGGAGTGGCTGGCCAATCGGCCGCTCCGCGACGATCCCCGGATGGCCGGCCACGGCTCCTCGCTGACCTGGGACGACTGGGTGCGGCAGGGCCGGGACGCCGAAGCCTGCCTGCTCGAGTTCCTCCGGGGCCGGCCCGATCCGGTCATGCGCAGCGACATCGCCCTGGCCCTCGGCTTCGTCGGCGGCGAACGCGGCGTCGGCCCGCTGATCGACCTGCTGACCGACGAGGAACCGGCGGTCGTCATGGAAGCGGCCGCGGCGCTCGGCCGCATCGGAGATCCGGATGCGGTGCCGCACCTGATCGAAGCGCTGACCAGCGCCGACCCGAACGTGCGGGCCAACGCCTGCCAGGCCCTCGGCGAGCTGCGCGGGGACCGCGCCACCGCGGCGGTGACCGCGACGCTCGGGGACAGCGACCCGTTCGTCCGGGCGGCCGCGCAGCAGGCCCTCATCCGCATCCGCCGATAGCGCGGAGTGTCCGTGATTTGGCTGACGCTCACGCCGTCGGGGGTGGACGGTGAGCGGGATGTCTGCCGTGCTGAGTCGAGTCGTCGTCGCGATCGCGCTGTTCGCGACGCCGATGGCGCCCGCCGCGATGCAGGCCCGAGCCCCGAACTTCACCGCCACCCCGAAGACGGTCACCGGCCTGCCCGGCTCGGCGGTCAAGGTCGACTTCGCCTACGAGCCGTCGGCCACCGCCGCCTACCAGCCGGCGGCGACCGACATCGCCGTCACGAGCTGCGAGTTCTCCCTGGACGACGACCCGAAGTCGACGGTCGGGTGTACTGACCAAGCCGGCGACATGACCTGGACGATGGTCATGCCGAAGACCTTGACGGCCGGCAAGTACAAGGTGCATTGGATCATCCAGTACAGCCTCTACCAGAAGCCCGTGAAAGATCCCGACCGCGGCAACTTCACCTTCGAGGTGGTCGAGCCGAGGTTCCGGACGGCCGTGGAGCCGGCCGCGGCGCATCCGGGGCAGCCGGTCGACGTGCGCTTCACCAGCGACCCGGCCGACGTGACCATCACCGGGTGCGACGTGCAGGGCATCAAATGCGGCCAGGACGACCGCGGATGGTTCGCGCGCTTCCCCGCCCCCGACGCCACCACGGTGGTGCCGTGGCACGTCGACTACCACGGCGGGCCGGGAACCGACAACACCGCTCCGGGCCGGGTCGGGATCACGGTGGAACCATGGCCCGCGCCGGAGTTCCAGGTGCGGCTCGCCGGGCCGGACCGGGTGGGGCCGGGCACCCCGGTGCCGGTCCAGTTCGCGAGCCTGACCAAGGGCGTGGACGTCACGGCCTGCTTCGTGACCTACCGGGGCGAGCGGATCGACTGCACCGGGACCGACCTGGCCACGGTCATGGTTCGCGGGGACGCCGAGCCCGGACCGGTCGAGCTGCCGTGGAAGCTGACCTTCGAGAGCTCCCGCCAAGGCGACAAAGGCGATGTGCGTACGGGATCGGTCGGCTTCACCGTGGTGATCGAGCCGCCCGACTTCTCGGTGACCGTCCAGCCACCGGCGGCGCGGCCCGGCGACCCCGTCACGCTGACGTTCACCTCGCTGATCCCGGGGGTGGAGATCGTCGACTGCATCGCGTTCTTCCCGCACGCGACCGGGAACACCTGCCGGCGGTCACCCCAGCGCCGGGTCGTCCGCACCCGGGTGCCCGCGGATCTGCCGTCCGGCGCCACGCTGCTGCGCTGGGGTGTGGAGTCCGCCGACACCGGCGGCCGCAAGGGCGCGGACGACGACGTCATCCCCTACCTGATCCTGCCGCCGCTGCCGAAGACCGGATCGACCACCAGGGCGACGACGCCATCGGCCAGCACCAGCACCAGCACCGGCACCAGCACCAGCACCGGCACCAACCAGGTGGCCACTCTCGCCGGGCCGGACCCCGAGTTCGTGGCCGAGACCAGGCCGGAATCCGCCCCGCCCGGCGCCCGGGTGACGGTCGTCGTCTCCCCGCTCGACCCGGACGTGCGGATCCTCGGCTGCGCCGTCACCTTCGCCGGCGGCAGCGACCGCGCCTGCCGGCACTCCGGCGGCCGCTGGTCGGCCCAGGCGACCGTGCCCACCGGTGCCCCCGGCGGCGAAACGCTGCCGCTGGACTGGCGGGTCACCTTCGTGAACACGGCGGGCACCCGCACCGACGCCAACGGCACGACCGACTACCCGGTGCGCGGCTCCACGCCGGCCGCCCCGGCCTTCGAGGTGGTCGCCGACCCGGCCGCCGCGGCCGGTGGCAAGGAGGTGACCGTCTCGCACAACTCCGCCGACACGACCGTGGCCATCACCGGCTGCCAGGTCGGATTCACCGAGAACACCCTCACCAGCTGCCTGCGGTCGCCGAGTGGCTGGACCGCGCAGGTCGAGGTGCCGCCGAAGATGCCGGCCGGCCCGAGCCCACTGCACTGGACGATCGCCTACGCCCGGTCCGGCGGCCCCGGCGGCACCGCGCAGGGCCTCTCGTCGTTCCGGGTCCTGCCGGTCGAGGACGACCGCGACTGGTGGGACACCGCCTGGGGTCTGCTCTGGCGGACCGCGCTCGGCGGCGTCCTGCTGGTCGGCCTGCTCGCCTTCCGGGTGATCCGCAAGCCGATCCTCGACCGGCTCCGCCCCGCGACCGTCGCGTCCGGCGAGCCGCCGCGGAACACCGGCCCGGAGAGCACCGAGAAGGTCTCGGTCGTCTCGGTGCCCGCGCCCGAGGGGATGTCGGTGCGGGTCGACCGCCCCGACGCACCACCCGCCCGGGACATCCGTCTCCATGTCCGCCGCCCCCGCCTGGTTCCGCACGTACCGGAGGACCTGCCATGACGACCACCCCGATCAGCGCGGTCTTCTTCGCCGGCCCGGACAGCACCGCCCGCGCGCTGACCGAGACGCTTCGCGAGACCGGCTCGGCCGCCGAGATCCGCGACCACCTGGGCCGGACGGCCGGCCTGACCAGGGACGCCGTGGTCGACGAGGTCGGCAGTGTGGCCGGCGAGATCCTGGAGATGAGCGTCGGCACGATCTTCGAACGGTCCTGGTCGAAGTACGCGGCGCTGGTCCAGGCGGCCGAGGAGACGGCCGGCGACCCGGACGCGGTCCGGCTGATCGGCCTGGTCGCGCACGAGGTCGCGGTCGACTACGAGCCGCGGGTCGAGGTCTACCTGGGCAACAACCGGGTCGCGACGGTCACCGTCCGGCTCGAACTGGGCCTGACCCTGCGCGGTGTCCTCGTCCACGTCCGCGACGGCTGCGTCACCGGCATCCGGGCCGGCGACTGCACCATCAAGGGCGCCCTGGCGATCGCCGGCCGGCCGGTGACCACCGGCGAGAAGACGCTGAACCTGGCGCGTGACATCACGTTCGCCGGTCCCATCCGCCTGGCCGGCGAGGCCGCCGCCTGACCGCGCTCCGTTGATCAAGTAACTAGGATGGGGGCATGACTGATTCGACAGCTGCCGACAAGCTCCGGCAGGAACTCGCTGACATCGACGCCGAGATCGCCGAGCTCCGCCGGCTGGGCGGCGACGCCGAGGCCCGCCGCAGCCAGGACGGCCCGGAGTCGCAGGGCGTCATCGAGCCCGAGGAACTCGCCACCGACCTGACCGGCATCGCCGAGAACGAGGCGGTCATCGACACCCTCACCCAGCGCCGCGAAACCATCGCGGAAAAGCTCGAAGCGCTCAGCTGACCCGATCAAGAAGCTTCGTGGCCGCGACCGCTACCAACTCCCTGAATGATCCGGCGTCAGACCGGCGTGCGGGTTGCGGCCGGGGCGGGTGAACTCGCCGGAGACTCCGTCGGAGACCCGCCGGGCGAACTCCGTCACCACGTAGCTGAAACGCTCGGCCTCCTCCATGTGGGCGAAGTGCGCGCTGTCCCGGAACTCCGCCGCGTGCGCACCGGGAATGCCCGACCGCAGCATCCGGGCGGCGGCGTCGCCGAACTCGAAGTCGTGCGTGCCCCACAGGACCATGGTCGGTGCGGTGATCGAGCGCAGATCGGCGCGGAAGTCGAACTCGGCGGCGGGCCGCGGCCAGCACGGCAGGGCGCCGAGCAGCGGCGCGAACTCCCGGCGCCGCTGCCAGTAGTCGCCGAACAGGGCCGGCAGGATCCCCCACAACCGGGCGGTGGTCTCGTGCACCGAGCGGTCCGCGGGGCGATCGTAGGCGGCGATCATCGCCTCCGGGTCGGCGCGGTCCGCGTTCGCCCGGGCATAGCGCTGCAGCCGCTCCCGGGCCGCCGCCCGGGTGTGCTGGTCGGCGAGCGGCGAGGTGGCGTACAGGATCAGGCCGGCGATCCGGCCGGGGTTACCCAGCGCGTACTTCTGGGCGACGAAGCCGCCGTGCCCGTGCCCGAGGACGAGGACCGGACCGTCGGAGAGCTCGGCGACCACCGCGTCCAGATGAGCGGCATACGTCTCCAGGTCGTATTTCGCCCCGCGGGCGAGCGGGCCGGACGCGCCCGTCCCGGCCGGTTCGAGATAGACCATCGTCAGATCCCGCTCGAGCAGCGGCATGCGCAGGTAGTCGCCCAGCAGCCCCGGACCGCCGGGATGAGCGACGCACAACGGGCCACGCCCGCTGACGTGACAGACCAGGGAGAGATCGCCAACCCGTACCGTGCGCGTCATTCCTCTCATCCGGCGAGGATGCCGGAACGCAGTTGATTTCTACTGACCGGTTGCCGGCCCGACGGCGGCTCCACTTCCCGGCGCGCCGGCATGAGCGGCCATGACTAGTTCGCGACGGTCTCCTTCACCCAGGTGATGAAGTTGGCCGGGCCCTCGCCGGTGCGCTCGGCCACGGTGTGGCCCAGGCCCCAGACGGTGGCGAAGTCGACGTCGATGCCGTAGTTCCGCAACGCCAGCGCCAGGTTGATCTCGGTGGTGTTGGCGGTGTCGCCCTGCATGATGCCGGTGCGGATCCGCCAGTGCTTGGCGACCGTGCTCTTCTTGTAGCCCTCGTACGCACTGGTCAGGTAATACAGCGGGGTGTACGCGTTCAGCCGCCACGCGACGTCCTTGCCGGCCGAGTCGGTCTCCTTGAAGTCGGCGGTGTACTCCGCCGAGGCGTACGTGCTCTTCCAGCCGTCGATCTTCGCGTAGGTGCTCTCGTTGGCCGCGATGACCTGCTCGGACACCGGCGCGAAGTGCAGCCCGGCGGTGCCCTTGCCGAGCACGATGTTCTCGCCGACGGTCGGCTCCGGCCCGTCGAACGCACCGACGGTCTTGGACGGCGCTTTCTGGCTCTTGACGAAACCTTCCAGGCTCGCGATCTTCGCCGTGTTCGACGAGGCGTCGTAGGTGACCCACTGACCGCCGCTGTTGAGATGCGCGATGTATTCGGCGACCGTCTTGTAGGTGGTCGTATCGGTTGCCCCACCAGGACCACCCGACGGCATGCCCGCACCACCCGGCATCGCCCCCGACGGCATGCCGGCGCCATCCGGAGCACCGCCGCCCGGCGCACCGCCGCCCGTCATTCCCGCCGAGAACGCGTTCGACGGCGTATAGGGGAACGTCGTGTCGGAAAGGAAGTTGTTCAGCGACGTGGTGAGCTCCGCCACGAGGTGGTCGTAATAGGTGCCGGCCAGGTAATAGCCGGTGCCGGTCTTGTCGAGCGACAGCAACTTGCCGGCCGAGTCCTTCAGCCCCAGCTTGTTCTGGTGCGCCGCGAACGCCTTGGCCAGATCGTTCGAATAGCTCTTCGTCCAGGTCCCGGTGGCCCGGGTGCCGCTGGTGTCGAACTGGCCCATGTTCCATTCGTAGGCCGCATTCGCGTAATCGAGGCTGGTGATCGGGCACCAGCACATCGCACCGGCGACGGCGTCACTGATGGTCTTTCCGCTCGCATCGGTGAGCGCCGCGCCGAGGGCGGTCAGATACGGCGTGTAGAGCTCGCTGTCGCCGGAGGACCCCATCACCGCACTCTGCGCCCCGCCCCCACTCATCCCGAACACGACCATCCGGTCCTTGCTGCCGGGAATGCCGGCGGCGTTGTAGCGCACGAACCGCACCGCCGCCTTGAGATCGGTAACCCCCCAGGGCGCATTGCCGGTATAGCCGGTCCCGTTGCTGTCCTTGCCACGAAGCCCGGCATGCACATAAACAAAACCAGCTTCGAGGTACGCCGAGACCGTGTCGTAGTGGTAGGCCGTCAACGGTTTCTGTGCCGCGTATCCCGGGGTGTCCACCGGAAGCACGATCGGTGCGGTGCCGGCCGTGTAGCCGCCGACGGTCCCGGCGGAATTGACCTTCACGGCGTACGTTCCGTCGCTGTTCTTGGTTCCGGTGAAGTATTTTCCCGGGACGAAGACGGCGAGCGTCTCGTAGTCCGGGGCCGCGGGCGTCACCACATACGACTTTCCGAGCTGGTAATAGACGTCGTTGGTCTCGTCGTAGCTCCACGTCTTGTCGTCGAGGGCCAGCGAATGCGCCCCACCCGACGAGGAAACGCCGGAGCCGGAGTCCGTATCCGTGCACGCGGTCAGACCCAGCACACCGACCACCGAGGTGGCCGCCGCCCCTTGAAGGAACGTTCGCCTGCGCAGCTCCATGATTGACGTCTTCCTCTCGGCTTTCTCCGGCATTTACCGAAACAAAGAATGCCGATTTCGTACGCCGTTGTCGTCCACCGCGAGCAGCCATTGCCGCTACTACGCCAGTGGTATCGCGCCCGCCGAATGCCCAGCTCGCGCTGCTTGACAGCGAATTGACAGGAAATCGAAGGCAGCAAAGCTACTACCCCGGTAGTAGGCGACCCCGGGGTCCAACCGGCGGATTGTTCCCGGTCCTCGACGCGACCTTTACCCTCGCCCCGTCACCAGCTCGTGGACGCGGTCCGCGACCGGGCGCACTGCCGCGTCGACCGGGCCGCTCAGTCCGGTCCCGAAGCCGAAGTCCTGGCCGCACACCGCGAGCACCACGAGCCGTTGTGGCAACCGGTCGAGTTCGCGGCCCAACGCCACCGCCGTGCCGAGCCCGGCGGCGTGCGTGCCGCCCGCCGCGAGTTCGGCGGAGCCGCCCACCGCGACCTCGAACCAACTGCCCGGCGGGCGTCCGGGATCCCGGACGGCGTCCACCACGACGGCGAGCGCGGCCCCGGTCCAGAGATCGAGCATCCGGCCCGGTTCCCCGTCGGTGACACACAGTCGAACACCCGGCAACCGCCGGACCAGCTCGGCCAGCACTCGCGGCCCGACACCGTCGTCACACCGGTACTCATTGCCCACGCCGATCACCAGCCGGCCGGCGGTCGTCATGACCGCTCGATCGACAGGTCGAGGAAGTGGGTGGCGCAGGAGATGCACGGGTCGTAGTTGCGGATCGCCTGCTCGCACCGGGCAGTGAGCACGTCGTCGTCGAGATCCAGCCGCGACGCGACGAAACGGGCCAGGTCGTCCTCGATGGCAGCCTGGTTCTGCGAGGTGGGCGGCACGATCCGAGCCGAGGTGACCAGGCCGTCGCGGTCCAGCTCATAGCGGTGGAACAGCGTGCCGCGCGGCGCCTCGGTGGCGCCACGACCGACACCCGCGCCGGCCGGCACCTCGATGTACGGCCGGGCCGGCGGTTCGTACTCGTCGATCAGCCGGATCGCCTCCTCCACGGCGTACACCGTCTCGACGGCACGGACCACGACGCTGCGGTAGGGATTACGACAGTCCGCGCCGAGGCCGGCGGCGGCCGCCGCCTGCCGAGCCAGCGGGGACAGCAGGGGCCCGTTGAGGGTATAGCGGGCCACCGGGCCGGTCAGGTAACGGCCGTGGCCGGACAATCTCGCGTGCAGCGCCGTGGAGTGCGGGACCTGCTGCTCGATCACATGGTCCTCGAAGGCCTGGACCGGGAACCGCAGGCCGCCCGTGGTCGCTACGGTACCGGCCTCGATCGCATAGCGGCCGGGTGTGGTCAGCGCGAGCAACTCGTGGTCGTGGGTGAAGTCGGGGAAGTCGAAGCCGGCCACCCACTCGACGGTGGCCAGGGCCCGGTCGAGCGCGTGCCGTAACCGTTCCCGCATCGGCGCCAGCTCGGCCGGCGCCGGTGCCCGGTAGAAGCCGCCGACCCGCACGTTGACCGGGTGGATGGCCCGGCCGCCGAGCAGTTCGACGAGGTCGTTGCCGGTCTTCTTGAGAGCGAGACCCCGCTCCACGACGTCGCGGCGGTCGCGGGCGAGCTCGATCGCGCCCGGATAGCCGAGGAAGTCGGGCGCGTGCAGGAGGTAGATGTGCAGGGTGTGACTCTCGATCCACTCCCCGCAGTAGAGCAGCCGGCGCAGCTCACCGATCGGACCGGCGACCGTGACCCCGCAGGCGTCCTCGATCGCGGCGCAGGCACTCATCTGATAGGCCACCGGGCAGATCCCGCAGATGCGGGCCGTGATGTCGGGCGGCTCGGTATGGCGTCGGCCGCGCAGGAACGCCTCGAAGAAGCGGGGCGGTTCGTAGATTTCCAGGCGTACGTCCTCGACCCGGTCACCGCGGACCCGGACGTACATCGCTCCCTCGCCTTCGACCCGGGCGAGCCCGCGAACATCGAGTAGCCGATCCGGACGGTGCGTCATGATCCGGCCTCCTCCCACGCCGCACTGTTGAAGGTTCGGTAGGCCCGGTGCACGTCGTCGGCGGACATGCCGGCGCCGATCAGGAGAGCCGCCTCGGCGGCGGTGTTCGGTGTCTCGGCCGGGCCGAAGCAGCCGTAACATCCGCGGCCGACGGCCGGGCACAGTGCACCGCAGCCGGCCCGGGTCACCGGGCCCAGACAGGGCGTGCCGTGCGCGACAACGACACAGACGTTGTGCCGCTGCTTGCACTCGAAGCAGACGCTGTGCGCCGGGATGTTCGGCTTGCGACCGGCCAGCAGGGCGCCGATGACCTCCAGCAGCTGACGCCGGTCCACCGGGCAGCCGTGCAATTCGTAGTCGACGTCCACATGCGCCGCGATCGGCGTCGAGGTGGCCAGCGTCGAGAGGTAGTCGGGCCGGGGGTAGATCATCGACGCGAACTCGGTGACGTCGGCGTGGTTCCGCAGGGCCTGGATGCCGCCGGCGGTAGCGCACGCGCCGATGGTGACGAGCGTGCCGGACATCTCGCGGATCTTCCGGATGCGCTCGGCGTCGTCCGGCGTGGTGATGGAACCCTCCACCAGCGACACGTCGTAGGGGCCGGGCAGCACCTGCCGGGTGGCTTCCAGGAACCGAGCGATCCGCAGCCGGCCGGCCACCTCGAGCAGTTCGTCCTCGCAGTCGAGAAGACTCAGCTGGCAGCCGTCGCAGGAGGCGAACTTCCACACGGCGAGCGTCGGGGTCGTCATCACATCTCCCGTACTCGTAGCAGGGGCTCCACCGTGTCGTACCGGACGACCGGGCCGTCCCGGCAGAGCAGGAGTGGCCCGAGCTGGCAGTGCCCGCACCAGCCGGCGCCGCATTTCATGTCCCGCTCCAGCGAGACACCGATGGCCGGCTCGGCGATGCCGCGCCGCCGCAGCGCCTCGGCGACGAAACGCATCATCACCTCCGGCCCGCAGACGAATGCCACGGCCGCGGCCGGGTCGACCTCGGCCCGCGGGATCAGCGTCGTCACCAGGCCGACGTCGCCGGCCCAGCCGTCCGCCGGCCGGTCCACGATCACCTCGACCTGAGCGTGCCGTCCCCACCGGCGCAGGTCGGCGGGGAACAACAGGTCGGCCGGCGTGCGGGCGCCGATCAACACGGATACCCGGCCGAAGTCGGCGGGGCGGGCCAGCAGTGCCGCGACCACCGGCCGTAACGGGGCCAGGCCGATCCCACCGGCCACGATCACGACGTCGTGTCCACGCGCTGACGCGAGGTCCCAGCCGACGCCGAACGGCCCGCGCACGCCGACGACCTCGCCCGGTCCGGCGGCGTACAGCGCGGCGGTGACTGCCCCGACGTTACGCAACGTGTGCACCAATCGCCCGCCACTGCCGCCACCGCTCAGCGAGATCGGGACCTCCCCGATGCCGTACGCGGTGAGCATGGCGAACTGCCCGGGCCGGAACTCCGGCAGGACCGGGCCGGCCAACTCGATCGTGACCGTGTCGGCGGTCTCGGCCTCGCGGGTGGTGACCCGGTACGGGACGGGCTCGGTCACGGCGGACACGGCTGCGCCCGTTCGCTCCGGCGCCACGCCGACAGCGCGGCTGCTTCCTCGGTGATGTCGATGCCGGCCGGACACCAGGCGATGCAGCGGCCGCAGCCGACACAGCCGGATGATCCGAACTGGGCCTGCCAGTTGCCCAGCTTGTGGCTCATCCATTGCCGATAGCGGGACTCGCCGCTGCGGCGCACGCTGCCGCCGTGCACGTAGGAGAAGTCGAGGTCGAAGCAGGAGTCCCAGCGCCGCCACCGCTCAGCGTGCTCGCCGGTCAGATCGGCGACGTCCTCGGTGGTCGTGCAGAAGCAGGTGGGGCACACCATGGTGCAGTTGCCGCAGGTCAAGCACCGATCGGCGACGTCGGCCCAGTGCGGCGACTCACGAGCCCCGGTCAGCAGGTCGGGCAGCGACTCGTCCGGCATGGACCGGGTGATGGCGTCCGCGGCGGCTGCCACCGCCGCCCTCGCCTCGGACTCCGCCCGCGGGCCGGCCGCACGGACGCACAGGGCGCTCAGCACCTCGGCACCGGCCGGTGAACCGGCCCGGACGACGAAACGATGGCCGTCCGCATCGGCCAGCTCGGTCATCGCGAGGTCGAAGCCACCCGTCGCGGCCGGGCCGCCGCCCATCGAGGTGCAGAAACAGGTGGCGGCGGGCTCGGTGCAGTCGACCGCGACCACGAACACGCCGTCCCGCCGCGCGGTGTAGATCGGCTCCGGGTAGGCACCTGCGGAGAGCACGCGGTCGAGCACCGCCATCGCGGCCAGATCGCAAGGGCGGGCGCCGATCACCGCGTAGCGGGGAGGCCGGTCCGGGCCGGTCGTCGTGACGCCGTCGGCGGTGCGGTCGGCCGACCAGAGCCGGGCCCGCGGCGGGTGCAGAATGTCCTTGATCGATTGTGGTCCGGCCGAGTTGGCGAAGGCGGCGGTGTCGCTGCGGCGGTGCAGGCGGTACCGTCCGGCGCCGGTCACCACGCCCCAGCCGTACGGCAGTTCCGCGGCGGAGCCCAGCTCGGCAAGCATGATCGCCCCGTCGCGGACGGTCGGACCGACCACGGTGTATCCACGTTCGCGGAGCGCGTCGAACAGCCGCGGCAACTCCGTGGCATCCAGTAGTCCAGCAGACTCAGGCATGGCGCCTCCTCAGGCAGCCTCCTCGACCCACGCTTGACGGGCTCTGCAGCTCACTTTCCGCGCACCACGACCACCGGGCAGTGCGCATGCTGAACACAGAGCTGACTCACCGAGCCGAGCAGGGTGCCGGCGAAAGCACCGTGCCCGCGTGAGCCGACGACCAGCAGCGCCGCGTGTGCCGATGCATCGATGAGCACCTGCGCCGCGTGCCCCGGCAGCACGGTCTCCACCACCGCGTCCGGCGGCGATACGAGGCCGAGGGCTTCCTGGACCGATTCGGTGAGCAACTTGCCGGCAGCGGCACCGAAATCCTCGTACGGGATCAAGCCCCAGCTGTGATAGACGGGAACCTCCCACGCGATGATGGCGCGCAGTCGCGCCCCGGTCAGCCGTGCCTGGCCGATCGCCCAGCGCAGGGCCGCCTTGGCCGGCGCGGAGCCGTCCACACCCACGATGATGTCCAAGTCCCGGACATCGTCCACGTGCATTGCCTCAGACATCGGAACCTCCTCACGGTCACTGTCGGCCCTGGTCGCCCCGCCGGACAGAGCCGGACGGCACTTTTCCATACGGCCTAAGGCCGCACCCTCCTCCCGGATCCACACGCACAGCCCCTCGTGATGAAGCGCCCGCCACCTCGCCCGTCCGCCGGGGCATCGCGTCGCTCGATGCCCCGGAGTAATTAGGCCCTCCTGTTTGATGCATCCGCCGCTGCTGACCATCGTCGCGCCGGCCGGACGCTACGGGTGCAGGTCCCGGAGGGGATGCATCGAGGGAGGCCACCATGAATACCCGAGGTATCAGAATCCTGGATCCGAAGACCGGGAAACTCGTACGGGTGTGCCGAGGGCCGGGAGTGACGGGAACGTGTCCGTTCGCCCGACGGAATGGTGTCGTTCCGTGCGCCGGTCAGCTGATCTCGCCGCCCGACGCGGACCACCGTTTCTGGCCGCTGACCGTGCCGCCCAACCATCGCTACTGCGAACTGGGATGGAACTCGCTGGCCCTCGCCTGCCTGGCTGAGGCCGAAGACTGCCGCAACAAGTGGCAGGCCGGAGCGGAGAGCGAGACCAGGCGAGTCCTGGCGCGGGCGGCGGGTGGCGACCCCCGCTACGCGAAGATGACGACCGCCGAGCTCCGAACGACCGGGCTGTGGCGCTGGCGGCTCTCGACCTCCGCCATCCAGCTGCAGAAGGCGGAGGAGAAACAGCGGGAACGGGCTCGTGTGTACCTCGACTTCGCCGAGTTCCGGCGGCTGTCCACGTTGCAGCTGCGGTGAGGCATGCGATGCCGGCGTCGGCCGGCCGGGTCCGGGGACCCCGCCCCGAGGGCCGAACGCCTCTTGACCGGACCCGCCGGAGCGGACGGACGCTGGGTTCGGACCCCATCCGGCGCGCACCTGCGAGGCAGCGATGATTCCGACGCTAGGCGACCACCCCTCCATCCTCGGCGCGCTCGAGCGCGCTGGAGCCCGGCGGGCTCTGCTGCGGGCCGGCCTGCTCGATCCGGCCGACCCGCAGCCGACGGACACGCCGGAGGTGGTGGCGTTGCTGGCCGACGACGACTTCGCGCGGCACGCCGGCGAGTTGGCCGGATCGCTGGGGCGTGATGTGCATGAGGTACGCGCGGAGGTCGCGGGCTACCTCCGCGAGATGGGTGCCACCCACACGAGACGCGCGACGAGCGACTGGGCCAGGTTCAGCCACTGGCTCACCCGCGCCCACGACCTGGTCACCGACCCTGAGCAGGCACGCCGGCTGCGGACCCTGGATCGCCGGCAGTCGTTGTTGTTCCCGTTCTCGCACCGCTCCTATCTCGACGGCGTCACGGTTCCCGCGGCGATCTCGCAGAACCACATCACGCCACCGTTCGTCCTGGCCGGGGCGAACCTCGACGTGTTCCCGTTCAACCATCTGCTACGCCGGGCCGGATACATCTATGTCCGCCGCTCCACCACCGACAACCTGGTGTACCGATTCGCCCTGCGCTGGTACGTCGCGCAGATGATCCGGAACCGGCGCAACCTGTGCTGGTCGATCGAGGGCGGACGCACCCGGACCGGCAAACTGCGCCCACCGGTGTACGGCCTGCTGCGCTACGTCATCGACGCCCTGGACACGACCGGCACCGATGCTCTGATCGTGCCGGTCTCGGTCGTGTACGAACAGTCGCACGAGGTTCCGCTGGTCACCACCGAGGCCCGCGGCACGGGTAAGCGCCCGGAGGACCTGCGATGGTTGTGGGCCTTCGGCCGATCCCAGCGGGAACGGTTCGGCCGGGCATACGCCGAATTCGGCGAGCCGATCCCGCTGCGCGACCGGCTCGCCGAGCTTCGCGCGGGCGGCACGGCCGCGACCCGCACGGTCGAACGGATCGCCCTGGAGACGTGTCACCGCATCAACCGGGCCACCCCGGTGACGACCACGGCCGTTGTGTGCCTCACGCTGCTCGCCGCCGACCGGGCGCTGACACTCGACGAAGTGCTGAGCACGGTGGCACCGCTGGCCCACTACCTCAGCCGGCGTGGCCGGCGGGTGGCCGGCGCGGCCGACCTCACCGACCGGGCAACCATCCGCCGTGTGCTCGATGATCTGGTGCACTCCGGAGTGTTCGCCGGCTACGACGGCGGCACCGACCCGGTTTGGAGCATCGCACCGGGCCAGCATCTGGTGGCCGCGTTCTACCGAAACACGGCCGTGCACATGCTCGTGGATCGGGCAATCGGCGAGCTGAGCCTGGTAGCGGCGATGGAGGGCGGCGCGGACGGGCTCGAGACGGCGAACCGGGAGACCCTGCGGCTGCGCGACCTGCTCAAGTTCGACTTCTTCTTCTCGTCCCGGTCCGAGTTCGCCCGGGAGATGGTCGCCGAGCTGACGATCGTTGATGCCCGGCAGGCCGGTGGGCTGCACGAGTTCGGCCCGGACGACGCCGCGCGATGGCTCCGGGAGAGCGAACTCCTGGTCGCCCACCTGGTGTTGCGCCCCTTCCTGGACGCCTACCACGTGGTTGCCGAACGGCTGACCGCCTGGCCGGACGACGAGCCGTTCGAGGCGTCGTTCTTCCTCGACGAGTGCCTTCGCGTCGGCCGGCAGTGGGCCCTGCAGAAGCGCCTGGCCAGCGAGGAATCGGTATCCCTGGAGCTCTTCAAACCGGCCTTGCGGCTGGCCGGGCACCGGGGTCTCGTGACCGCCGGCCCGGCGACCGCCGAGCGGCGCGAGGAGTTCCGCGAGCAGGTGCGCGAGGCCGTCCGCCGCGTGCACGTGATCGCCGGCCTGCACGGCCGGGAGCGGTCATGACAGCCAACGCCGCCACGGTGACCGCGACGGTCCGCGCCGGCGAGGCCGGACCGCGGATCGGCGCGTTCTTCGGTTTCGATGGAACTCTGGTACGCGGACGCACCACCCCGGGCGTCCGTCGGGACCGGACCGGCAACGATGACATCGGCGCTCTTCGGGGGCGGACGATGCACGCCGTCACCGAGGCCGGCGAGCAGCAGTTCGTGCAGCGGATCTCCGGGACGATGCGACCCGAGTCCCGCGACCTCGTTCGGTGCCATCTGAGCATGGGACACACCGTGGTGGTCGCCTCCTCGGCCACCCGGGCGCAGATCGCGCCGGTCGCCCGGGACCTGGGCGTCCCGCACGTCGTCTGTACCGAACTCGAGGAGGAGGACGGTGTCCTGACCGGCCGCAGCACGACGGGGGTGCGGTGCGGGACGCGCAAGGCCGAGGCGGTGCGGGCGTTCGCGCGCGATCACGACGTCGATCTCGGACGGAGCTACGCCTATGCGGGCGGACCGGAGGACGTCGCTTTCCTCGGGTCGGTCGGCCGCCCGTACGCGCTGAACCCGCACCCCGCGCTGCGTCGCGCCGCCGGCGAGTTCGGCTGGCCCGAACTGACCCTGCGCGAGCCACGGTCGCCGAATCTACGCGCGTGCCTGGGCACGATCGGCGGCCTGATCGGTGTCAACGCCGGCCTGGCCACCGGGTTCGCGTGCGGATGGCTGACCGGTGACCACCGGCTCGGCGTCAATGTCGGGGTCGGGCTGTCCGCCGATCTGGGGCTGGCTCTCACCGGGGTGACGCTCAACGTGACCGGCGAGGAAAACCTGGCGAGAGCGCGTCCGGCCGTATTCGTCGCCAACCACCAGAGCACTCTCGACGTGCTGGTGCTCGCCGCGCTGCTGCGGCACGACTTCACCGCCGTGGCCAAGCAGGAGGCCCGCCTCGATCCGCGAATGCTGGTGATCGAGGCCGTTCTCGACCCGGTGTTCATCGACCGGTCCGACCTGAACCGTGCCAAGGCGAGCCTCGACGGCGCGGTGCGGCGGCTGCGCGACGGCGTCTCGATCCTCATCCTGCCCGAGGGAACCCGCATGCCGACGCCGACGCTGGGCCGCTTCAAGAAGGGGGCGTTCCACATCGCACTCCAGGCGCAGGTCCCGATCGTGCCGATCGTGCTGCGCAACACCGGCGAACTGGCCTGGCGCCGCTCACTCTTCGTCAACCCCGGCACCGTCGACGTCGCGGTGCTCGACCCATCGCCCACCACCGGGTGGGCCGCCGAGGACCTCGACAGCCACATCGCCGAGGTACGACAGCGGATCGCGGACACGCTCGAGAACTGGCCGGGGCGGTGAGCACTCGAGGGTGCAGCGGCGAGCGAGGGCTTCAGACCTGCCTGGGTACGTTGCCGGCGGCGGAGAACACCACGCGAGCGATCTTGTGCCCGAAGTCCGCGGTCGGCGCGAACATGCAGGGGCAGCCTCCGTCGATCACGGTCACGTCGTGCCGGCGGCCGTACTCGGTTGCCGAATCGGACACGCTGCCGGCGCCGGGGCCGCGGTGCATCCACACGTGCTTGATGCCGAGCTCGACGCATTCGCGCATCGTGACATCGGCGGTCTCCGGCCGGGTCCCGATCACGACCGCCTCGACCCCACCCGGGATCGACGTCAAACTCTCGTAGCAGCGGTCGCCCTCAACGCTCTCGGCGTTCGGGTTGACCGCGAACACCTCGTAACCGCGTTCCCGCAGCCGCTTGTACACCACGTTGCTGCCGTGGCTCTGCGGCCGACGGGACACACCGGTGACCGCGACCCGCTTCTTGCCCAGGAACTCCGATACGGCTTCCTTCATAGCGGTCATCGTTGCCTCCTCCGGTAGCGCCGACGCTCTCATCGTCATCTCAACCTGCACCGGCGGCCGAACCCCAGCCAGGGCCGAACGGCCCATCGTAGGCGTATGGTCCCGGCCGATCGACGCGAATCGGCGGAGGTGGTGGTCATTCCTGTTCGCCGGGGCGGACCAGCCCGCTCTGATACCCGATGACGACCAGCTGCGCCCGGTCCCGGACGCCGAGCTTGGTCATCGCCCGGTGCACGTGGGTCTTGGCGGTCAGCGGCGACAGCACCAGCCGCTCGGCGATCTCCTCGTTCGACCGGCCGAGCGCGACCAGCCGCAGCACCTCGCGCTCACGGTCGGTGAGGCCGGCGAGCGCGGGCGGCACCACCGGCGGCGCCGACGGGCCGGACGACGTGCCGAGGAACCGGTCGATCAGCCCGCGGGTGGCCCGCGGCGTCAGCAGGGCCTCGCCGGCGGCGACCACCCGGATCGCCCGCAGCAACTCCTCGGGCTCGACGTCCTTGCTGAGGAAGCCGCTCGCCCCGGCCCGCAGCGCGGCCAGCACGTTCTCGTCGGCGTCGAAGGTGGTCAGCACCACCACCCGCACCCCGTCGAGCTCCCGGTCGGCGGTGATCCGGCGGGTCGCCTCGACGCCGTCCACCCCCGGCATCCGGATGTCCATGAGCACGACGTCGGCGCGCGCACTGCGGGCCAGCTCGACCGCCTCGGCACCGTCGGACGCCTCGCCGACCACCTCCATGCCGTCGGACAGGTCGATGATCAGCCGGAACCCGGCCCGGATCAGCTTCTGGTCGTCGGCGAGCAGCACCCGGACGGTCACGACAGTTGCTCCTGCAGACGAGGCGCCGGCAGCTCCACCCGTACCGCAAAAAGATCGGTGGCCATGAGCCGCGCCTCGACCCGGCCGCCCGCCGAGGCCGCGCGTTCCCGCATGCCGATCAGCCCATACCCCGCTTCGGTGCCGGAGGCGCCGCCCGGAACCACCCCGTTGGTGATCTCGATGGCGAGGTGCTCGCGGCCGTAGCGGAACGATACCCGGACCGGCCCGCCGTCGCCGTGCTTGCGCGCGTTGGTCAGCGCCTCCTGGGTGATCCGGTAGGCGGCGAGATTGCCGGACGCGGGCAGCGGCCGCGGCTCGCCCTCCGGCACGTACTCGACCCGCACGCCGGCCGCGGCGAACGCCTCGAACAGCCGCGGCAGCTGCTCGATCCCCGGCGCGGGCTCCCGATCCTGCTCGCCGTCGTCGCGCAGCAGCCCGACGATCGAGGCAAGCTCCTGCACGACGATGCCGGCGGCCTGCCGGATGTGCGCGAGCGGCGGCCCGGCCGCCTCCGGTTGCCGGGGAAGCGCATACGCCGCCGCGCCGGCCTGCACGTTGATCACCGCGATGTGGTGGGCGACGACGTCGTGCAGCTCCCGCGCGATGCGCAGGCGTTCCTCCCCGACCCGCCGATGCACCTCGTCCTCACGGTTCTGCTCGGCCCGGCGGGCACGTTCCTCCACCTCGGTGACGTACGCCCGCCGGTTGCGCACCGCGTCGCCACCGGCCGCCGCCATCCCGGTCCAGGCGAAGAGCCCGAGGCTGAGCGGATTCCACCAACCGGTGTGCGACCCGGCGCCGGAGGCGATCCAGCAGAGCGCCCCGCACAGCACGGCCGTCGACCAGGTCAGCCGCCGGGGCGCCCGCACCGCGAGGTGATAGAGCGCGACCACCATCGCGAACATCGGCGCCGGCGACCCCCACCCACGAACCAGGCAGAAGATCTCGGCCAGGGTGGAGAGGACGAGCACGGGAAGCGGAAACGTCCCACTGAGCCCGATCGCCACGGCCGCCCCGGCCGCCGCACCGAGGTCGGCGGCGAGCGGCATGCCGGGCCGGGGCCCGAGCCCGTTGCCGTCCTCCCGGTGCACCACCATCAGCGCACCGACCGCGGACAGCGCCCCGATCCCCAGCCCCGCAAGCCAGTTACGCAGCACCTGACCGGGCGGCGACCGCAAGAACATTTACCCACCGTACGGTCGTCGCGGCGCCGCCACGTCTGACACCAGTGGTATCCCCACCTACCACCGCAGCAGTAGTTTCCGGTGGTGGCACGGACCGCGTAGCCGGCGATCGCCGAGCAAAGCGCACGTTTGGGAGTCCAAACCCCGTCGCTTCTCCCATAGTGAAGGAGGTGGGATCGGCTGTGACGCGTCGGGAAGGAAGTGCCGGGTGGCGGATTCATGGTCAGCCGCGTTGCCCCCGTTGGTGGTCGAGAAGACGGCGAAGGCCGGCTGGTTCGGTAACCTGCGCGTAGGGGTCAAGATCACTACGGCGGTGGCGGTGGCGGTGTTCGCCGGGATCGTGGTCGCCGTCCTGGGACTGACCGGGATGAGCGTCGCCAACGGCAACGCCGTGGCCATCTACCAGGAAAACCTGCAACCGTCTGCGGCGTTGGCCAATGCGCAGGGTTCGTTCGACGACGAGATCTTCGGGCTGAGCATGATGAGCATCGCCACCTCCACAGCCGGCACCGAGCAGGCCCGCAAGGAGTCCCTCGCGGCCGCCGACATGGTCGCGACCGGAGTGCAGGGCTACGCGGATCTGGGCCTGGATCAGGCGCAGGAAGCCCCGATCGCCGCGCTGACCGCCGGACTGACCGCGTTCAACAAGGTTCGCGACGAGCTGCTGATCCCGGCGGCGGCCAAGAGTGACAACGCCACGTTCGCCAAGGCCTACGCCACCAGCGCTGCCCCGCTGGTCGAACAGGTCAACAACGCGTTCGACGCGCTGGCCGCGTTCGAACAGTCCAGCGCCGCCCAGGCCGCCGACGACACCACCAGCTCGTACCACACCAGCCGCCTCTTGATGCTGGTGAGCCTGATGGTGGGGGTGCTGGCCTCCGCCCTGCTCGGCGCGATCACCGTCCGGCGGATCACCCGCCCCCTCGGCGAGGTCAACGCAACGCTCGCGCGCGTCGCCGACGGCGACCTCACCGGGACGGTCATGGTGCGGTCCCGCGACGAGGTCGGCAACATGGCCGGATCGCTGAACCGCGCCACCAGCGGGATGCGCGGCACCGTCCAGGCGCTCGGCACAGCCTCGCAATCCCTGGCCGCGGCCGCGGAGGAGCTCTCGACCTCCAGTTCCCAGATCGCCGGGAACGCCGAAGAGGCCAGCGCCCAGGCGGCCACCGTGGCCGGCGCGGCCGAGGAGATCCGCCGCAACATCGACACCGTGTCGGCCGGCTCCGAGCAGATGGGCGCCTCGATCCGGGAGATCGCCCAGAACGCCAACCAGGCCGCCGAGGTGGCTGGGCAGGCCGTGACCATGGCCGAGACGACCAACCAGACCGTCTCCAAGCTCGGCGAGTCGTCTTCGGAGATCGGCAATGTCATCAAACTGATCACCGCGATCGCCGAGCAGACCAACCTGCTCGCGCTGAACGCGACCATCGAGGCGGCCCGGGCCGGCGAGCTGGGCAAGGGCTTCGCCGTGGTCGCCTCCGAGGTCAAGGACCTCGCCCAGGAGACGGCCCGGGCCACCGAGGACATCAGTACCCGGGTGTCGGCGATCCAGGCCGACACCGGCACGGCGATCACCGCGATCGGTGAGATCAGCGAGGTGATCGCCAAGATCAGCGACTATCAGACCACGATCGCGGCCGCCGTCGAGGAGCAGACCGCCACGACCGGCGAGATGAACCGCGGGGTGGCCGAGGCTGCGTCCGGGGTCAGTGAGGTCGCCACCGGCGTCGATGCGCTGGCGACCACCACCCGGTTGACGACCGAGAGTGTGGGCGAAACTCAGCGCGCTGCCGAGGAACTCGCCCGGATGTCCGGCGAGCTGCAAGCCATGGTCGGCCGATTCCGGGTCTGAGCCACGGCACCCGACCCGGCACGCCGGCTGAGCCGGATCGATCGGTCATGGCGCTCCGCCGCCGAGCGCGCCCCGAACGGGTCGCCTCGGCGGCGGAGCGCCGGCTACCACCTCAGCACGGGGTCAGCGCTGCAGGGTGAGCAGAGCCGGGCGCCACGGCAGGCTGTTGTAGTCGCCGCCGGCGCTGGGGTCCTTGCCCTGGTAGAGCAGCTGCAGGTTGCACGGGTCGACGGTCTTGGTCTGGTCCGGGTTGGTGCGGACCAGGTCGCCGTGGCTGATGTCGTTGGTCCAGGTGGCGCCGCTGTTGGCCTTGCCCGCGAACGGGTTGCTCTCGGTGGCCGCCTGCGGGGTCCACGTGCCGTCCAGGCTGGTGGCCGTGAACGAGCGGAAGTAGCGGCCGTTCGCGCCGATCGCCTCGACGATCATCAGGTACTGACTCTGGCCCTGGATCTTGTAGACCTCGACCGCTTCGAACAGGTTGTTCGTCGAGTCGCTCATGATCGTCGTGTACGACGAGCCGAAGCTGCCCGGGAAGTTGCCGATCGGCATGCTCGCCCGGTAGATCTTGCCGTTGTCGCCGGCGAAGAACAGGTACATGTTGGTGCCGTCGCCGATCAGGGTCTGGTCGATCACGCCGGTGCTGGAGCCGGTGATGCTGCCGGTGAACAGGGTCTGCACCGCCGACCAGCCGTTGGCGTTGGTGGGATCGCTGGACGTCTTGTAGCTGAATGCGGTCGGCCCCCACTGGTAGGCGAGCACCCAGATGTTCTTCGGGGCGAAGTAGAACAGTGTGGGCGCCACGGTGCCCGACGACATGCCGTTCTGGGCGGCCGACGCCATGTCGGACCAGTTGGTGAACAGGCCGAAGTTCATCGAGCCGTACGAGCCGCCGGCGACGGTCGACCCGTACACCAGGTGTTTGCCGTTGTAGACGACGTTGGTGAAGTCCTTGAGGGCGACCCATCCGTTCTTCGGCGTGGCCAGCGCCCCCGTCGACGACCAGCGGTAGGTCGACGGAAGGGTGCAGGTCGAAGGCGGCGAGGTGGTCGGCGCGGTCGTCGGTGTGGTGGTCGGCGCAGTGGTCGGTGTTGTCGTCGGCGCGGTGCTGCCGGTGCAGGTCACGCCGTTCACCGCGAAGCTCGTCGGCACCGGGTTGCTGCCCGTCCACGACCCGTTGAAGCCGAACGACACCGAGCCACCGGTCGCGACCGCACCGTTGTAGCTGACGTTCTTCGCGGTCACCGCCGACCCGCTCTGGGTGAGAGTCGTGTTCCAGGCCTGGGTCACCGTCTGCCCGGCACCGAACGACCAGGTCAGCGTCCAGCTGGTCAGCGGATCACCCAGGTTCGTGATCGACACGGCCGCGCCGAAGCCGCCCTGCCACTGCGACGACACCGCGTAGTTCACCGAACAGCCCGCGGCTGCGGCGTCGGCCGGCAACGCCACGGCGACCGCCGCCGACGCCAGCAATGCGGCACCGGCCGACACCGCGCCGATCTTGCGTGCTCTGGATCTGGTCATGAGATTTCTCCTGGGGGACGGTTACGGGGTGAGGATGACCGTGGAGATGCTGCGGGCGGGGATGCTGACGGTGACCTGTCCGCCGTTGACGGTGGTGGCCTGACCGGCCGCGCTGGCGGTGCGCGAGGTGAGGTAGTCCTCGGCCGTGGTGACGTTCTGCGGGGCCTGGATCACGGCGTTGTCGACCGCACTGTTCGACCGGTTGAGGATGACGATTTTGATCTTGCCGCCGCCCTGATAGGCGGTCACCTCGAGCGGCGACGCCTTCGAGCTCTTGGTCAGCGCGATCCGCTGGTCGCCGGGGCGCACGTATTTGGCGTACTGACCAAAGGCATAACCACGCTTGAGCACGGCGCCGGTGGTAGTACCGGCGCTGCCGTCACCGATGAAGGAGTAGAAACGCTTGCCGTACCACCAGATGTAGGCGCTCCAGCCGGCTTCCATCGACCGGTTCACCGTGCGCATGACGGTGTCGAGGGTCTCGTCCCAGACGGCCAGGTTCCCGGCATCGCCCCAGGCGGTGGAGGTGTCACCGGCGGCCTCGTGGAAGTTCCACTCCGTCATCCACACCGGCTTCTTGTTCTGGTCGGCCAGGGGGTACGCCTTGAGCCGGCCGGCGTCCTCGGTTCCGTAGAGGTGCCCGCCGATGTAGCCGATGTTGTTGCGCGCGGTGGTGTCGTTCAGTGTCGGGTCGGTGTAGCCGTAGTTCAGGTTCACCGCCTCGGCGACCATCAGCTTGGTGTTCTGGATCTTCGCGCCCTGGTCACGGACGAAGTTGCGGAGTTCGTCGCCGCTCCAGTCCATCGAGTCGTAGGCGGGATGCCAGTCCGGCTCGTTCTGGATCGAGACGACGTCGATGGTCACGCCCTGGTTCTTCATGTAGGTGACGTAGCTGTTGAGGTGGTCGGCGTAGTCGTCGTAGTAATCGGTCTTGAGCTTGCCGCCGTTGATCCGGCTGTTGTTGGTCTTCCACGCGGCCGGCGCCGTCCACGGCGAGGCGAGGATCTTCACGTTCGACCCCGACGCCTTGGCCGTCTTGAGTGCGCTGACCTGGGTTGCCCATTCGCTGGAGACCGGTGAGATGCCGGTCCGCACGATCGACAGCCCGAGCTGGCCGGTCCCCGAGCCGACGAGGGTCTGCGTTTCGGCGGTCGACCAGGCGCTGCCCCAGATGGAGACGGCCGAGCCGAACCCGTCGATCGTCTGGTATCTGGTAGCGGTGTCGACCGTGATGTCCGGTGTGGCCGGACCAGTGGTCGGACCAGTGGTCGGGGCGGTAGTCGGCGCGGTGCTACCGGTACAGGCCACACCATTGACGGCGAAACTCGTCGGCACCGGGTTGCTGCCCGTCCACGACCCGTTGAAGCCGAACGACACCGAACCGCCGGTCGCGACCGCACCGTTGTAGCTGACGTTCTTCGCGGTCACCGCCGACCCGCTCTGGGTCAGCGTCGTATTCCAGGCCTGGGTCACCGTCTGCCCCGCGCCGAACGACCACGTCAATGTCCAGCTGGACAGCGGATCACCGAGGTTGGTGATGGCGACGTCGGCACCGAAGCCACCCTGCCACTGCGACGACACGGCGTAGGCCACCGAGCAGCCCGCGGCCGCGGCGCCGGCCGGCAGTGCCGCCGCGACCCCGGCCGCGGTCAGCAGCACACCGGCCGAGACGGCGGCGGCGGCGTTTCTAGCGGAAATGGTCATGGCGAGGTCACTCCGAACTGGTTGACGGTCACCGCGCCGCCGAGGGCCGCGGTGGCGTAGTTGAAGATGCCGAAGCGGTAACCCATGAAGAACCGCCAGTCGCTGTTCAGGGGGAAGGCCGGTCCGAGCGTCGTATAGGTCGTGCCGTCGATGCTGTAGGAGAAGGTGGCCGTACGGCCGGAACCGGGTTGGATGTTCGCCGTGGCCCGAAGCCAGATCTTTCCGCCGGAGACGGTGGCCCCGGCGGCCTCGGCGCCGGTGCCGGTGGTGGTCCAACCACTGGTCGACATGGTCAGACCACTGGTCATCGAGACCCGGGTGGCGCCGTTGTCCTTGCGGATCCCGATCCACGCCGACGAATCCCGCAGCATCGCCAGCCCGGCCCGGTCACCATTGGTCATACCGGAGTAGTCGAGCTGCACGGTCGCGGTCGACGACGGCCCCTGGATGCGCCGGGTCAGGGTGTTGCGGGCGTTGTACAGGTCGCCGGTGACGGTCGCGGTGGCCAGCCGCAGCCCGTTGCCGACACTGAATTTGCTGGTGTCCGGGTTGTGGTTCCACTCGTACTGCGGGCCCAGGGTGCCGCCGGTGAAGGTGTCGGTGCCGGTCATCGCGGCGACCGGGTGCCAGGGCAGGTTGGGCCGGGGATAGCTGCTCCCCCATCGGCCGTTGACGGTCTGCAGGACCGGCCAGCCGTCGCCGCTCCAGGTGATCGGGGCCAGGGTCGGCATCCGGCCGCCGGGGAAGGCGTCGGTGAAGGCCATGTACCACCAATCGCCGTTCTGTGTCTGCACCAGGCCGCCCTGGTGCGGCACGCCACCCCCGGAGATCGGGCCGGGCAGGTCGAGCAGCACCTGGCGTTGCTCGTACGGACCCCACGGGCTGGTCGACCGCAGCACGTACTGACCGTTGGCCGGCCGGGTGAGCCAGATGTAGTAGTAGCCGCCGCGCTTGTACATGCGGGAGCCTTCGAGCGTCCCGATCGACGACGGCGTCGTGTACACGGCCTGCGCCCGCACCTGCGCGGTCAGGTCGGCGGACAGCTGCGCGACGCTGATCGTGCCGTTGCCGTAGGCGACGTACGGCACGTCGTTGTCGAAGAGCAGCCCCGCGTCGTAATAGCAGGTGTTGAGCTTGGCCTTCTTGGCCCAGCCACTGCCGATCGAGGCCGACGTATACACATAGGTGCGGTTGAATTCAGTGCAGCCGAGCCAGTAATAGGTGCCGTTGCTCGGCCGATAATTGAAGGCGGAAGCCCAAATTCCTTTGACGTACGCCCGGGAACCGCTCAGATCATAGGCGGACGAGTCGAAGTCCAGCCGCGGCACCGAGTGCCCGGCGTACTCCCAGTTGATCAGGTCGTAGGAGCGCAGGATCGGCGCGCCGGGCGAGTAGTGCATGGTCGACGCCGAGTAGTAGTAGACGTCCCCGACCCGGATGATGTCACCGTCGGCGAAGTCCTGCCAGACGACCGGATTGGTGAAGGTGCTCGGTCCGTCAGCGGTCGGAGTCGGGGCCGTGGTCGGGGCCGTGGTCGGGGCCGTCGCACCGGTGCAGGCGACACCGTTGAGCGCGAAGCTCGCCGGCGCCGGGTTGGCCGACGTCCAGGCACCGTTGAAGCCGAAGCCGGCGCTGCCGCCGGTGGCCAGGTTGCCGTTGAACGACGCGCTGGTCACCGAGACCTGCGCGCCGGTCTGCCGGACCGACCCGTTCCACCACTGGGTGACGGTCTGCCCCGCGGCGAACGACCAGGTCAGCGTCCATCCGTTGATCGGGTCACCGAGGTTGGTGACGGTCACGTCGGCGCCGAAGCCGCCCTGCCACTGCGACGACACGGCATAGGTCACCGAGCATCCGGCGGCCGCCGCCTGAGCGGGCAGCGCCACCGCCACGACGGCCGCCGTGAGCACGACTCCCGCCGCGAGCAGCGCGGCATCCGGTCTTGTTTTCATCAGAGATCCTCCGGGTCATGCTGGTCAGCCGGCCGCGCAGGTGGGTGTGGCGGTGGGGCCGGTGCCGGTGCCCTGGAAGCCGAACTCGGTGTAGCCGCCGGCCGCGATCGAGCCGTTGTACGAGACGTTGCGGAAGCTGACCGTGCCGGTGGTGCCGCTGTTGGTGGCGCTCCACGCGCTGGTCACCGCGCTGCCGGTGGGCAGGGCCAGGGACACCGTCCAGCCGTTGACCGCGGTTGCGCCGGCCGCGACCCGGACGGTGGCGACGAACCCGCCGTTCCAGGAGTTCAGCGACGTGCTCGCGGTGCAACCCCCGCCGGTCGACGGCGACGTCGGGCCGGACGTCGGGCCGGACGTCGGGCCGGACGTCGGGCCGGACGTCGGGCTCGACGTCGGATTCGTCGGGCCGCCGGCGTTGAGGGCGTTCAGCACCGACGTGTACGCGGCCTTCTTGTTGCCGGCGGAGTCGAACAGCAGCGGGTTCTCGCCGGTCCGCCAGGAGTCGCTGTCCCGGATCCCCCACACCGTGATGCCGGTGCAGCGCGACACGGCCAGGCACGCCTTGGTGACGGTGGCGTAGATGTTGGCCTGGTTGCCGCCCTGCGCGACGTCGAGCTCGGTGATCTGCACGTCGACGCCGGCGTCCGCGAACCGCTGCAGGTTGGCCTGGTAGTCGCCGGGAACCGTGGTGCCCAGGTGCGACTGGAAGCCGACGCAGTCGATCGGCACGCCGCGCGCCTTGAAGTCCTTGACCATGGTGAGCACACCGGTCGACTTCGCGTTGACGCCGTCGGTGTTGTAGTCGTTGTAACAGAGCTTCGCGTTCGGGTCGGCCGCGCGGGCGGCCCGGAAGGCGGCCTCGATCCAGTCGTTGCCGGTGCGCTGCAGGTTGGAGTCGCGGCGCCCGCCGCCGCTGCCATCGGCGAACGCCTCGTTCACCACGTCCCAGGCGTAGATCTTGCCCTGGTAGTGGGTGGCGACCTGGGTGACGTGGTTGATCGCGGCGCTGCGCAGCGTGCTGCCGGACAGTGACTGCGCCCACGAGGGCTGCTGGGCGTGCCAGAGCAGCGCGTGCCCGCGCACCTTGGCGCCCATCGACACGCCCTGGTTGAGGATGCGGTCGCCGTTGGTGTAATTGAACGAGCCCCGGGACGGCTCGGTGGCGTCCCACTTCATCTCGTTCTCCGGGGTGACCGAGTTGAATTCGCGGTTCAGGATGCCGGTGTAGGCGCCGTCGCCGAGTTTGCCGGCGGCGATCGCCGCGCCGAAGTAGCGGCCGGTCTGGGCGGCCGACGCGCCCAGCGTGGTGGCCGCGTCGGCGGTGGCGGAGAAGAGCACGCCGGTGGCGAGGACGGCGCCGGCCGCGGCGAGGACACCGATGACGGAACTGCGTCTCATGATGTCGGGGGACCTTTCTGGGGATGACCGGCCGATCGGGGACATCAGCCAATAGCATTCAAGAACGTCATTGCCACAGCCATTTATGGCCGTGCCGGCGATGTTACGGGAGCGCTCCCAAACCATCAACCAAAGATTTCCGGTACGCCGTCCATCAGCTCATAACAGTTTTTCAGTGACAATTTCTAAAAGCTCGCCGATAACAATTGTTCAGCGACAGATGTCCATAGCCGTGACCGGCCGGCGCGCCCCCGCCCCGGGTCCTGACCTGAGCTCGCCCGGCAGCGGCTAACGTTCTGCAGGTCATCCATGGGTAAGGAGCGGATCGTGAGTCAGAACGTGCTGGCGTCGCCGGCGGGGGTTGCCGGTCAAGCGAGCCGACGGCGTACGTTCGCGGTGATCTCGCACCCGGACGCCGGCAAGTCGACGATCACCGAGGCGCTGGCGTTGCACGCCCGGGTGATCGGACAGGCCGGCGCGGTGCACGGCAAGGGTGACCGCCGTGGCGTGGTGTCCGACTGGATGGCGATGGAGCAGCAGCGCGGCATCTCGATCACCTCGGCGGCGCTGCAGTTCGCCTACCGCGACACCGTGATCAACCTGCTCGACACGCCCGGGCACGCGGACTTCTCCGAGGACACCTACCGGGTGCTGACCGCGGTCGACTGCGCGGTCATGCTGCTGGACGCGGCCAAGGGCCTGGAACCGCAGACCATGAAGCTGTTCGAGGTGTGCCGGCAGCGCAGCATCCCGGTGCTCACGTTCATCAACAAGTGGGACCGGCCCGGCCAGGACGCCCTCGCCCTGATGGACGAGATCGAACAGCGGATCGGGCTCCGGCCGACCCCGCTGACCTGGCCGGTGGGGATCGCCGGGAACTTCCACGGCGTGATCGACCGCCGCACCGGCGTGTTCACCCGGATGCAGCGCTCCCCCGGCGGCGCCGGCCTGGCCATCGAGGAGGAGATGGGTACGGCCGAGGCGGCCGAACGCTTCGGCGCGGAGTGGGACACCGCCGCCGAGGAGCTGGAACTGCTCGCGATGACCGAGGCCGACCACGATCAGGCCGCCTTCCTGGCGGCGACCAGCACCCCGGTGCTCTTCGGCGCGGCGGTCGCCAACCTCGGCGTACGCCAGCTGTTGAATATCTTGGTGGAGCTGGCGCCGCCGCCGTCCGCCCGGCCCACCGCCGCCGGCCCGGACCAGCCGATCGACGCCCCGTTCTCCGGCTTCGTCTTCAAGATCCAGGCGAACATGAACAAGGCGCACCGCGACCAGGTGGCGTTCATGCGGATCTGTTCCGGCCGTTTCGACCGCGGCATGGTGGTCACCCACGCCGGCACCGGCCGGCCGTTCACCACCAAGTACGCCCAGCAGATCTTCGGGCAGGGCCGCGACACGATCGACCAGGCCTACCCCGGCGACGTGGTGGGTCTGGTGAACGCGACCGCGCTCGGCATCGGCGACACCCTGTACACCGGGACCCCGGTGGAGTACCCGCCGCTGCCGTCCTTCCCGCCGGAGCACTTTGCCGTCGTACGCACCTCCGACACCGGCGCCTTCAAGCGTTTCCGCCGCGGCATCGACCAGCTGGACGCCGAGGGCGTGGTCCAGGTCCTGCGCTCCGAGCAGCGCGGCGACCAGTCACCGGTGCTGGCCGCGGTCGGCCCGATGCAGTTCGAGGTCGCCACCTACCGGCTGGAGGCCGAGTTCGGCGTGATCGTGCAACTCGACCACCTGCCGTACGAGATCGCGGCCCGCACCGACGCGGCCGGCCAGGAGATTCTGCGCACCGAGTCGAACGTCGAGGTGATGACCCGGGTACGCGACGACGCCCTGCTCGCGCTGTTCCCGCACCGCTGGCGGATGCGCTCGGTGGCCGGCCGGCACCCCGATCTACGGCTCGACGTGTGAAAGCTGTTAAGCGGGCCGTCACGATCCGCACGTAGCATCGGGCGTTCGGTGTTCGGTGAGGGCGGGAGCGGGCTGTGCGGGAGAAGTTCCACGATGAGCTCACCCCGATCACCAGCTGCCTGATCACCATGGCCAAGGCGGTGCGCGAAGCGATGCGGCAGGCCAGCGCCGCTCTGCTCACCGCCGACTACACCCTGGCCCAGCAGGTCGCGGTCAGCGACGCCGAGGTCGACGTGCTCGGTCGCGTCGTCGGCGACCGGGTCTTCCACCTGATCGGGCGGCATCCCGGCGGCGACGACCTGCGGTCGGCCCTGACCGCGCTGCAGGCGGCCGCCGACCTCGAGCGGATGGGCGACCTGGCCGTGCTCGTCGCCCGGGCCGTGCTGCGCCGGTACCCGTCCACCGCGGTCGGACCGGAACTGACCGAGCTGTTCCGCGCGATGAGCGCCGCGGCCGACCGGGTGGCCGGGAAGATCGTCCTCGCGCTGTCCGACCGGGACGAGGTCCTGGCCGGTCAGCTCGACGGCGACGACGACGCGATGGATCTGCTGCACCGTCAGCTGTTCGAGGTGATGCTCAGCTCGGAGTGGCCGCTGGGCGTCGAGGCCGCCGTCGACGGCGCGCTGCTGGGCCGCTACTACGAGCGGTACGCCGATCACGCCGTCAACGTCGGCCGGCACGTCCTGCTCCTGGTCCCGGCAAAGACCGACTGAGCACCGACAACGACGGCCCGTACGGGCGTCCTACCCGGATACGGCGACCAGGGACCACCGCTGTTCCGGCAGGTCCTGGTCGGACCACTGGATGACCTGGGCGCCGTCGGTGCCGACCCGCCGGTGACGGTCAGCAGCTTGCCGTTGTGTCCACCTCCCGCATCCGTGCCAAACCGATGTGGCGTCGCGGCGATACGGACCCGTTCTGGCGTAGAAATTACCGTGCGTACGGCTTACGGTGTGCGCACCGACCAATCGAGGAGGGTGTCGTGGCGGACCTGCCACCAGAGCAGCCTGATCCCGCGGACGCGGACAAAGTCGTCCCCGTCGCCCCTGTGCCGGCACCCCAGCTGCTGGTCATGCCGCCCACCGACGCGATCCCGTCGATGGTCTGGCCGGGGACCGAGGGTGAGACAGCATGGGCGATCCCGGTCCAGATCCCATCCGGTACGCGGGGGTACGCCCTGTTCGTGCCGATGGTCCCGGCGGAGGCGCTCGTCCCGGCCGTCGCCAAGCCCGCCGCTCCAGCCGAGCAGCCCCCAACCAAGCCGGCCGAAGTCAAGCCGGCTGAAGCCAAGCCGGTCGAGGTCAAGCCGGCCCCGGTCGCTCCGCCGCCGGCCCCGGTCGCCGTTCCGGCGCTGGCCTCGCCCGGGCCGGGGCATCAGCGTCGTCCACAACCGCAGATGCCTCCGTCGCCTCCGTACCCGGCGCGCCCGTTCGGCACCTACGAGCGGACGCCGGGCCCGTGGCAGACGTTCCGTCAGAAGCACTGGCCCGGGCCGAAGGATGCGCAGGGCTGGGCAGTCCCGGCCGGCGTACTCGCCGGAGCCCTCGGTTTCTTGATCTTCCTGCCGCTGGACCGGGTGGGGATCGGCTGGTTCCTCGGCTGGCTGGCGCTGACCCTGGGGGTGGCGTTCGCCGTCCGCGGGTCGGCCGATCTGCCGCGCCGGGAGCGACTGGTCCGGTCCGGCTGGGCGGCGGCCGCGCTCGCCCTGATGCTCGTCCCGGCGTTCCGCAACGCGTGGTGGCTGGTCACGTTCAGCGTGCTGGGCGCGATCGGCTGCACCGCGCTGGCGATCGTCGGCGGCCGGCAGGTCCGGTCGATCCTGTTCAGCCTGTTCGCGGCGCCCTGGGCGGCCTTCGCCGGCATTCCGTGGGTCCGCCGGCACTTGAAGGGGAGCCGCAACCCGGGCATCGCCGGGCGGGTCTTCTTCTCGGTCGCGCTCACCGTCGTGGTGCTGCTGGTCTTCGGCGCTCTGCTGTCCTCCGCCGACGTCGCGTTCTCCAAGCTCCTGGACGATGTCATCCCCGACTTCGCGGTCGGTTCGGTCTTCAAGTGGATCTTCCTGGCGGTGTGCGGCGCGCTGCTCGCCGTCTCCGGGATCTACACGCTGACCGCGCCGCCGGCGACGTCCAGCATGGACACCGAGGGCCGGGGCCGGTTCGGCCTGGTCGAGTGGGCACCGGCCGGTGCCGCCCTGGTGCTGCTCTTCGGCGGTTTCGTGGCGGTGCAGTTCACCGTCCTGTTCGGCGGGAGCCGGCACGTGCTGAAGACGGCCGGGCTCAGCTACTCGCAGTACGCCCGGAGCGGCTTCTGGCAGCTGGTGGCGGTCACGCTGCTGTCGCTGGCGCTGATCGCGGCGCTGGCCCGCTGGGCGAAGCGGGATCAGCCGAAGGAGCGGGTGCTGCTCCGCGTACTCCTCGGTCTGCTCTGTGCCTTGAGCGTGGTGATCGTGGCGTCCGCGCTGTCCCGGATGTGGGAGTACCAGCGGGTTTACAGCTTCACCGGGGAGCGCATCTTCGTGATGGCGTCCGAGATGCTGCTCGGCGTGATCTTCGTGCTGATCGCGGTGGCCGGCATCAAGTGGCAGGGCCGGTGGATCCCGGCGACCACCGTCGGCCTGGCCGTGCTGATGCTGCTCGGCCTCGCCGCCCTCGACCCCGAGGGCTACGTGGCCAGCCGGAACGCGGCACGCTACCAGGGCTCCGGCAAGATCGACGCATGGTATCTGCGGGCCCTCTCCGCCGACGCGACTCCCGCTCTGACGAAGTTGCCTGATCCGGTACGCCGTTGCACGCTCAGCTGGATCGCGGAAGACCTCAAGAAACCCGACCCCTGGTACGCGTGGAACCTCGGCCGGCAACAGGCGCGCGAGGCCCTGAAGAAGTTGGGCCCGGCCGCGATCGGCAACCAGAAGGACTGCAAGTCCGCCGACCAGTTCGACCTGCCCAAGACCCGCCGATGAGTGACGGTGCTCCGGTCCTGGACCGGAGCACCGGTCATCCGGCCGCCGGCCCGGCCACGTCCACCAGGTCCTGCCGGGCCGCGGCGAGCAGGTCGGCGAAGTCGGCGTCGTCGCCCAGCGCCCAGCGGTGGACGGCCAGCCGGAGGATGGTCGAGCCCAGGGCGGCGGCCAGGTAGGCCGTCTGATCGTCGTAGCCGCGGCGGACCAGGGCGGCGACGAGCTTCTGGGAGAGGGTCACCATCTTGATGAGCTCGCGCTCCTGCAACGGCGGGCTGGCCGCGATCGCCGCGGCGCGCTCGATCACGAACTCGCGCGGGCGCAGCACCTCCGGGGTGGTGGCGAACGCGGCCAGCAGCGTCGGCAGCGCGCCCAGCCCGGCCGGCGCGGCCTCGATCACCGCCAGGTAGCGGGCCTCCAACTCGTCGTCGGCGAAGAGGACCTCGCGCTTGTCGGTGAACCAGCGGTAGAAGGATCGCTCGGTCAGATTTGCCCGCCGGGCGATCTGCGCGACCGTGGTGCCGTCGTAACCCTGTTCCCGGAAGAGGTCCAGGGCCGCTCGCTCCAGCCGCCCGCGCGCGTTGCCCTCCCACCGTGCCATGTCCCGATCCTAGGTGACGACAGATCCTGTCGTCACGGGGTAGCGTGAGTGACGACAGGATCTGTCGTCACTCGAAGGGGACAACCATGCGCGCACTTCGCTTCCACTCGTACGGTGACCCGGCCGACGTCCTGCGGCTGGACGAGACAGCGCCGCCGGAGCCCGGCACCGGCCAGATCCGGATCGCCGTCGAGGCCTGCGGGCTCACCCCGGCCGACTGGGCCATCTGCGGCGGGCTGCACACCGGCGCTCTCCCCCGCGGCATCGGGCTGGAGGTGGCCGGCACCGTCGACGCACTCGGCTCCGGCGTGACCGGCGTCGAGATCGGCGACCCCGTCTTCGGACCGGCCGTCTACCGGGGGACGTCGGCGGGCGCGGCCGACCAGGCCGTCCTCAATCTGTGGTTTCCCCGTCCCGCCGGGCTCGGCCCGGTCGAGGCGGCGGCCCTGCCGATGGCGGTCGAGACCGCCTACCGGGGGCTCGCCGCCCTCGGCGCCGTGTCCGGCAAGACGGTGCTGGTCAGCGGGGCCGGCACCACGATCGGCTTCGCGGCGGCCCAGATCGCCGTCCGGCTCGGTGCCCGGGTGATCACCAGCGCCGGCAAGACGTACGCCGACCGGTTGCGCGAAGCGGGGGCCGAGGTCGTCGCGTACGGCGAAGGCCTCGGTGAGCGGGTGACAACGCTGGCCGGCGGCCCGGTCGACCTGGTCTTCGACAGCGCACCGCCCGGAGTCATGCCGGAGCTGCTGACCACCGTCACCGACCCCGTCCACGTCGTCACCGTGACCGACTTCGCCGCGCTGACGAACCTGGGCGTACGCAGCACCGACATGACCATGCGCTACGACGTCCTCGGCGAGTACGCCGAACTGGCGGCGCAGGGCAGCTTCACCATCCCGATCGCCGCGACCTACCCCCTGGAGAACTGGCGTGAGCCGCTGGCCGTGAGCCGTTCGGGGCAGGCTCGCGGCAAGCATCTGCTGATCCCCTAGCAAAGGGAGTTTGTGAGCACCGCCACTGACCAGTGCAAATGTGCCAGACCCGCCTAAGATAGTTCAGATTCGTAAGAATCTTGGGCGCAGGGGTGAGGCAAAACTATGGTCGACCGGCCGATCCGCGAGTGGAACGGACTCACCATTCCGGACCCGGGGATCTACCTCCTCGATCAGGCTCACAAACGCATCGGGTTCCACGCCCAGCACATGATGGTCAGCCCGGTTCGCGGCGAGTTCGCCGAGGGCAGCGCGACCATCGCGATCGCCGAGGACCCGCTCCGCTCGGTGGTGACCGCCACCATCTCGGCGGCCAGCCTCACCACCCACAACCCGGAGCGGGACACCCATCTGTCCAGTCCCGACTTCCTGGACGTGGCGAGGTATCCGACGCTCGAGTTCCGCAGCACCGGGGTGCGGTGGCAGGAGAACAACGAGGCCTTCGTCCTCCTGGCGCGACTGCGCAGCAACCCGCTCTCCCGGCGCGGCCGGCCCGAGATCGCGCTGCCCCCGGCGGCCCGGCCCAGCGGCAAGTTCATCGTGTACGGCAATTTGACCATCCGGAACGTCACCCGGCCGATCGAACTGCAGGTCGAGTTCGGCGGAGCGCGGCGCGACCCGTACGGGCGGGACATCTTCGGGTTCAGCGCTTCCGCCGAGTTCGATCGGGAGGCGTACGGACTGGTCTGGAACGTGCTGCTGGAAAGCGGCGGCTTCCTGGTCGGCAAGACCGTGCGCCTGGAGATCGCCGGCGAGGCGATCCACCAGGCCGCCTGAGAAACGATGGCCGGACGGTCGGTCTGTCTAGACGAACGTCTAATTGATCTAGAGAAATGCGGGCCTTAGCGTCTCGACGCGTGATTGCCACCCGTATCGCTTCCGCCGTCCTGCTCGGCGTCTCCCTGATCGCCTTGGCCGCATGTGGCCAGGACACCGACACCACGGCGCCCGCCGCCACCGCCGTTGCGGCCACCCCCGCCGCGGCCACCTCGCCCGCGGCCCCGGCCACCTCAGCCGCGGCCGTTGCGGCCAAGGCCGACAAGGAGGTCTGCGAGGATGCGACCAAGGCGGCCGAGTCGCTCAAGAAGGCGGTCCTCGTCCTGGCCCAGTCCGGCAACGAGATCGCGCCCGCCGACGCCAAGGCGCTGCTCACCGACTTCGCGAACAACCTGACCAAGGCAGGCGAGGGCGCCGACGGCAAGGTGGCCACGGCGATCAAGGCCAACGCCGACGCGGCCCGCAAGGCCGCCGCCGCCAAGGACCCGTTGACGGCCGCCGACACCGCCGAATCGGCGAAGGCCGGCAAGGACCTCAACGCGGCCTGCAAGGCGGCCGGGGTGAAGACGACCTTCTGATCCACCGACGAAGGGGCCGCCCGCCGCACGGCGAGCGGCCCCCTACAAAAAGTCCTACTTGTATGTGATGTCGCTCTTGTTCACCTTGCAGTTGGTGGTGTTCCAGCCTTCGCCGAGGTAGCTCGGTTCGCTGCCCTTGGCGACACCCTTGTACATGCCGCAGACCACCGCGCCGGAGTTGACGGTGACGCGGGTGATGGTGGCGGTGTCGCCCCAGTTGGTGTTGATGCCGACGACGTAGTCGACGCCGGTCAGCAGCACGTTGTCGACCACGACGTTGCGCGTGTACGAGTTGGTGCAGTTGCCGCAGGCGCGGTAGAGCTTGCCGGCCCCGTTGAGGTAGAAGCCGGAGATGTTGACGGTGCCGTTGCCGTTGTGCTGGAACGTCTTGTCGCTGCCGTTCTTCGCGCCGCCACCGATGACGTAGCTGGTGCCACCGTTGGTCTGCAGGAAGGTCGCGGCGTCCTCGCCGATGTCGTTCCACCAGACGTTGCGGATCGTGCAGGTGCCCAGGCAGTGCACGCCGTCACCGGCGGGCGAGCCGAGGATGACGTTCTGCAGCGTGCCGCCGTTCGCGATCTCGAACATCGGGTCCTGGGACTCGCTCTGCGAGCCGTCACCGATGCAGCAGTAGGTCTTCATGCCACCGTCGAAGGTCCCCGTGACGCTGACCGTGCTGGAGATGCTGACCGACCCGGCCGAGGACGGCCATGAACCGGTCGGCGTGCCCGGGTTGCTGGTCGGGCTGGTCGTCGGGCTGGTCGTGGGGGACGTGGTGGGGCTCGTGGTGGTGGAGCCGCCGGTGGCGTACGTCTCGAACTCGGAAATTCGCGGCGCACTGGACGCAGCGGTGATGTCGAGCGTGACCTTCTTCAGCGACGTCGAGGCGAACGAGATGGTGGTGGGGCTGCCGCTGCCGCTGGTCAGGACAGCGCCGCTGTCCGCGTTGAGCAGGCGCCAGGCGGTGATCGAGCCGCCGCCGGAGGCCTGCCGGATGATGGCCTGGGAGACCGTGGTGGCACTGCTCCACTTGACCGAGATGTAGCCGGTCGAGCTGGTCGGCGACCAGTAGGTGCTGGTGTTGCCGTCCTTGACGTTGCCGTAGCTGGTGCCGCTGGCCTTGCTGGAGCCATCGGCGCCGCCGCTGAGGCTGAGGTTGTCAGCGGCCGACGCATAGGACAGCGGCAGCGCCACGGTGATGGCGGCAACCGCAACGGCGGTGACTCCGCCGGCGATCCATCGGAGAGCGGGTGGTCGTCTCATCTCTTTCACCTCGTTGTCGAGAGCGCGTCGCGTGGCGGGCTGTCCACAGGAAAGCGCTTTCCTGGAGGATAGAGATGCGTCAATGCGATGACAAGACGATGTCCGAAACGTGTGTGATGTGCGTTACATGGCCGGCGCACCGCGCACCGTTCAGGCTGGCCAACGCCTCAGCCTGCGGAAACGTAGCCGCGACTATCGACCTGCATTGATATCTGGAGCCATCGGTGCGACGCTGTTCTGGGAGCGCTCCCATCACCTGCCGAGAATGGCGACAAATCGCGCAACCCCGGAGAGGACGTGGCCGTGGCCGGCTGGTACCGGAACCGCCTGCTGTGGGTGGCGGCGATCCTGCTGGCGACGTCGGCCGGCGCGGTGGCCCTGACGAGATCCAGCGCCGAGCCGCCCGATCTCCCCGCGCAGATCATGACCGCGATGCGCAGCACGCTCGAAGACTCCGACCCGGAACAGCACAACCACGCCGCACCTGGTCCGCAGCGGACGACCACCGGAAAGGCGGCGGTGATCTGCGGCGTCCGCGTCTACGGGTACGAGCCGGCCGAGGCCACCGCCGTGGCCGAGGTGCGCACGGTCTACGGCTTCCACCTCTGCGGGGTGGCCGAGCCCGGCCAACCGTGGGACGGGGCGACCAAGCTGGCCGGCCCGCTGATCCTCGACATGTCCACCGACCCGCCCGGCATCCAGGTGGTCGAGGCCACCGACGGCGTCCGGTACGTCGACCGGCTGCGGCAGATGTTCCCCCCGAAGTACGCGGACCTGGCCCTCAAAGAGTCACTCTCCGCATCGGAGTCGACCAGCCTGCGCCGCCGCTACGACAGCGCGGCCGGCCTCGGCTGACCGGCGGGTCTCCCCTGGCGGTGCAGAATCGCGGTATGGATCTGGCTGAGCTGTACCGCGATCTCCACCAGCACCCCGAGCTCTCCGGGGCCGAGACCCGGACCGCGCGGATCGTGGCCGAGCGGCTGACCGCCCTCGGCTACCAGACCACCGCCGGGGTCGGCGGCACCGGGGTGGTCGGGGTGCTGCGCAACGGGGACGGCCCCACCGCGCTGCTGCGCGCCGACATGGACGCGCTGCCGGTGGCCGAGGAGACCGGCTTGCCGTATGCCAGCACCGAGCGGGCCCTCGACCCGGCCGGCCAGGAGGTGCCGGTGATGCACGCGTGCGGCCACGACGTGCACGTGACCTGCCTGCTCGGCGCGGCCGAGGCCCTGGCCGCCGACACCGGCGCCTGGCGGGGCACCGTGATGCTCGTCTTCCAACCGGCCGAGGAACGCGGCGAGGGCGCCCAGGCCATGATCGACGACGGCCTCTTCGACCGCTTCGGCCGGCCCGGCGTCGTGCTCGGCCAGCACGTCGCGCCGCTGCCGGCCGGGATGATCGGCCTGCACCCGGGCCTGGCCTTCGCCGCCGCCGACGGCATCCGGGTCACCATGCACGGACGCGGCGCGCACGGTGCCCGCCCGGAAGCATCGGTCGACCCGGTCGTGATGGCCGCCGCCACCGTGCTGCGCCTGCAGGGCATCGTCGCCCGCGAGATCGCCGCCACCGACAGCGCGGTCCTGACCGTCGGCGCCCTGCGCGCCGGCGTGAAGAGCAACGTCATCCCGGCCGAGGCCGAGCTGCTGATCAGCGTCCGCTCCTTCGACCCCGCCGTCCGCGAGACCGTCCTGACCGCGCTGCACCGCGTGGTCAACGCGGAGGCCGCCGCCTCAGGCGCACCGCGCGAGCCGTCGATCGTCCTCGAGGAGTCCTTCCCCGCCCTGTTCAACGACCCGGCCGCATGCGCCCGCACGCAGGAGGCGTTCCAGAAGACCTTCGGCGCCGAGCGAGTCCTGGACCCCGGCGTGGTAACCGGCAGCGAGGACGTGGGCCTGCTGGCCACGGCAGCCGGCGCACCGCTGGTCTACTGGCTGCTGGGCGGCGCCGACCCAACCGCCTTCGCGACCGCCACGAACGCCACCGACGTAGCGCGAATCGCCAAAACCTTGCCGACCAACCATTCCCCACTATTCGCCCCAGTCGTGGAACCAACCCTGACCAGCGGAGTAAGCGCCCTTGTCACCGCCGCCCACGCCTGGCTGGAAGGCTAGAAGAACCGCCCTCGGTAGGGATGGGTGCGGCCCCACTTCTCCTCCCACCGCAGCAGGTCGGCCTGCCATCTCGGGAGATCGGGGCGGTACTCCCGGACGGCTTGTCGTTCCGGCAGAGCGACCAGAAAACGCCAGTAGTCCTCGATCGCCGCCCGAGCGACGTCGGCCGGGAACTCCCCTTCGGCACCGGGCACCCACAGGTTGGTGATCAGCAGCGCCGACGGTGTGAACGACACGGTGTAGTTCTCGCTGCTCCATTCCTCGAACGGCGGCTCGCCGCGAGCCACGTCGTCGGCCATCGCCAGCGCATCCAGGGTGACCAGGAAGAACCGGTCGAGGTCAGCGGACAGCCACTGACCCAGCAGGTCGAAGCGCTGGTCCTCGACCTGGTACACAGGCAGGCCGTACTTGGGATCGAGTCCCCAGCTGAAAACACCCACCGCGAGCCTCTCAATGCGCTAGGGAACGGGCCAGCCGTGCGTGAAGCCACCGGACTGGTTGTAGAAGCCTCTTATCGCGACGCCATTGTAGGTACCGGCCCACATGCCGCCGGGGAGCGGCGTGGAGTTCTTGAAAGCACCGGACACCGCGTTGTCCACCTGCGCCGGCGTCCAATCGTCGGGGAAGAACGTGCTGACGCCGCCATTGCCGCCCTTCGGCTTCCAAGCGCCGGTCGGCGGATTCAGAGTCGAGTCGAAGAACTCGGGCTCCGCCTCGTACACGCCGTTCGGGTAGGTAACCTCCGAGCCGGGCACGAGCCGGCGGTCGGGGAAGTCCTCGCCGCCCGGGCGGTAGTGATAGCCGGAGCCCTTGGGCTGGCCCGGCTTCACGTGGCCGCCGCCGATGGTGTGGGTCGTGAAGTGCGGATTCATCCGATCCGGGCGGGCACGCTTGCGTGTCTTGCGGAGAAACCGCAGCGCGGCCCGCATGAGTTTGCCGGAGCCCCTGGCCATCCTCGGTCACCCGTCCAGCAGCTGGAAGATGGCGTCCTGCACGAGGTTCCCGACGATCGCCCGGGTCAGCTGCTGGAAGATCGGGATCTCGACCAGGCTCGCGCCGAACGTGGGCGCCGCCGTCGCGATCGCCTGCGCGATCTCCACCGCCAGAATGGCCAGCTGGGCGATGACCGCCACCTTGAGGGCGAGCACGATCCCGCCGCAGATCATCAGGCCGGTGCCGGTCAGCGTGGCCGCGTTCGCGCCGTCCAGGAGCGACTTGGCCGGGCTGTCCTCATCGGCCCACCAGGCCTGGAACGCCGCGACGGCCTCGCCCTCGTGCCCCGTCCACACCTCGGTGGCGGTCGACGTCGCGTCCGACACGATCGCCTCGAGCCGGCCGGCGAACGACATCCACGCCTGACCCATCTCCACCAGCGCGGTCTCGTCGGCCTCCGGCCAGTTGTAGCCGAGGATGCCGAGCAGCGACCGCAGCTCGCCCGGAATCTCGATGCCCACGCGTCAGTGCCCCAGGTCGGTGAGCAGTCCACGGAATCGGCGGCTGATGTTCTCGTCCACCTCCATGTACTGCGCGCTGATGTCCACCACGTCGGCGCCGGCCGAGGCCATCTCGTCCAGGGCGTCCTGGTAGCACTCGAACGCCCAGGACGACACCTCCTCATGCGCGGCGCCGATCAGCGAGCCGATATCGTCGCTCCCCCAGGGCGCGCCGAAACCGGCCAGCTCGGACCGGAACGACGCCAGCTCCGAGGAAAGCCGCGAGGCCACACTTCGCAGGGCCGCCCCGGACGCCGAGAGCCGCTCAGGATCAACCATGAAGCCGGTCATCGGTCACCGGCCCGGCGGGTGAGCTGCTCCTGCGCCTCGACCAGCGACGCGGTCAGCTTCGCGAACTGGCGCTGGGCGTCGAGCTGGATGTCCTTGAGCTGGTCGGTGAGCGCACCGAGATCGGCCGAGCCGGCGGTGGCCACAGCCCGGCCCTGCAGGTCGGCCAGCGCGGCGTTGACGGCCGACTCGATCTCCCGCGCCAGTTCCTCGCCGCTGAGCCGCAGCACCGAGGGCTCCATCTCGAGGTTCTCGATCCGCCCCGGAGGAACCGCCCGGACCCGGACCCGGCCGTCGGCGGCCTCACCCGTACCGATAGGCGGTTCCTGCTCTTCCTGATCGCCGGAGGGCGCCTGAGCCCGGCCGAGCGCAGCCACCACATCGGCCAGCGTGCCGCCAAGGCCGGACGGATCGATCGGACTGGTCATTCCTCGACCTCACTCGCGCGCGGGGAGTCCCACCCGAACGCGACGATATCGAACTTGTCCAATACTGGCGTCAGCTCCGCGGTGGGGTTTGCCCGGGCAGGCGGATGGTGAACACGGTGCCGTGGCCCGGCTTGCTCTGTGCCTCGATGGTGCCGCCGTGGGCCTCGGTCAGCTGGCGGGCGATGGCCAAGCCCAGTCCGCTGCCGCCGGTTGACCGGCTTCGTGACTCGTCGGCCCGCCAGAAGCGGTCGAAGACCTTCGGCAGGTCGGCTTCGGCGATGCCGCTTCCGGTGTCCTGCACGGTGATCGTCGAACCCGTTGCGCCGATCGTGACCGAGCCGCCCGGTGGCGTGTGGCGGATCGCGTTGGTGACCAGGTTGCCGATCACCTGCCGCAGGCGGGCCTGGTCGGCGAGCACCACCGGGTCGCCCTCGATGTCCGCCGTCAGCCGCACCCCGGCCGCGTACGCGCTGCCCTGCTGGCTGTCGGCCACCTGGGTGAGGAGGTTGTGCAGGGCGACCGGTTCGACGGTGATCCGCAGCGTGCCGGCGTCCGCGGCGGCCAGGTCGCCGAGGTCGTCGATGACGTGCTGGAGTTGCAGCGCCTCCTCGTGCAGTAACGCGAGCAACTGGGCGTCGGTCGGCGCGAGGTTGTCCTGCGCCGCCTCCAGCCAGGTGCGGATGTTGCCGAGCGGGGTGCGCAGCTCGTGCGCCACGTCGTTGACCATGGTGCGGCGCTGCTCGTCGGCCTGTTCCCGGCGTTGCGTGGAGTCGTTCAGGGCGCGCGCCAGCCGGCCGATCTCGTCGCGGGCGGACACCTCGGCCGGCACGTGCAGCGCGGCCGCGTCGGCGAGGGTGCGCAGCGGCCGCACCAGCCGCCGGCCGACCAGCACGGTCACCGCGATGGTGGCGAGCAGGACCGCGCCGGCGACCGCGACGATCCGGCCGATGCCGGCGCCGGACAGGCTCAGCGTGGTGCGGTCGCTGCCGGGCGCGGTGACGAACAGCAGGGCGCGGGGTGCGACGTAGGGCCGGAGTTGAGTGCGGCGCCCGGCCTCGATACAGCCCTGCACGACGCCGGCCGGGCCGGCCGGCTGCAGCTCCGACGGCGGCACCACCTTGGTGTTCTCGTGCCGGGTCCGGACCACCGGCCACTTACCGAGGTACGCCTTGAAGGTCGGCGTGATGCGCAGCTGGGCGGCGCGGACGCCGAGGTCGAGGCAGCCGGCGGTCAACCCGGTCAGCGTCTGGAGGGCCTTCTTCTCGGCCGGGCTGACCATGCTGTCGAGGTCGGCCGTGCAGCCCTCGAGCGAGGGGCCGAGCGCCGTACGCCCGTCCTTGGAGCTGAGGGTGGTGGGCACGACGCTCGGGCGGCCGGTCGGTGCCACGTCGATGACACCGCGGTAGCCGACCTTGCGGAAGCAGTTGAGGGCGGCCTTGGCCGTCTCGTTCATCACGAACCGGTCCTCGGTCGGCACGATGTACGGCCCGATCGCCCGCTCGTCGATGTGCTCGGTGCCGCCGGTCAGGCCCAGGTCGATGTCGAGCGGGTCGACCACCGCCGACGGGCGCGTGTTCTGCAGGGCCGGACCGGCCTGCGAGTCGAGGATGATCTGGTGGTCGTCGGTGGACAGGGTGATCCGGCGGCCGATCTCGGCGGCCCGCGAGCGCACCAGGGTGGCGGCGCCGGCCCAGTCGTGGTGGGTGGCCGCGTAACCGATCAGCGCCTCGTAGACGACCCGCTGGTCGGCGGCCGCGCCGCCCTGCTCGTGGCTGATCTGCCGGGCGGTGGTGGTCGCGGCGAGCCAGGCGGTGGCCGCGATCGCGACCAGCGCGATCAACACCGACGTGACCAGCAGGCGGGTGACGAGGCTGTGCCGCACCGGCACGCGATCGGTCACGGTGCCACCAGCTTGTAGCCCACGCCGTGCACGGTGAGCAGCATCCGGGGCCGGCGGGGATCGACCTCGATCTTGCGGCGCAGATTCACCACGTACACGTCGATGGTTCGCTCGGTCGAGCTGCGGTCGATGCCGTGGGTGTGATGCAGCAGCTGGGCCCGGGTGAAGACCCGGTCGAGCCGTTCGGACAGGGCGTCCAGGATGGCGAACTCGCCGCGCGTGCACTCGATCCGCTCGCCGTCGACACTCACCTGGCGACCGGCCGGGTCGATCTCGACCCGCCCGACCCACCGGACGTCCCGGGGCGACGGCGACGCGCGGCGCAGCAGGGTCCGGACCCGGGCCACCAATTCGCGCGGGCTGAACGGCTTGGTCAGGTAGTCGTCGGCGCCCAGCTCCAGCCCGAGCAGCATGTCGTTCTCGCTGCTGCGCGCGGTGAGCATCAGCACCAGCACGTCCGACTCCTGCCGCAGCGTGCGGCACACCTCGAGGCCGTCGATGCCGGGCATCATCACGTCCAGGACCACCAGGTCGGGACGGTCGCGGCGGGCGGTCTCCAGGGCGGCCCGGCCGTCGTGCACCACGGTGGTGTCGTGGCCGTCCGCCACCAGGTAGCGCCGGATCCCCTCGGCATGCCGTGCGTCGTCGTCGGCGACGAGGATCCGGACACCCATGCCGGCCATCCTTTCAAAACCCAGCCTCTCAGACACTGGACAGGGCCTCGATCGGATCGAGCCGGGCCGCCCGCACCGCCGGGTAGACCCCCGCCAGGATCCCGATCACGAGGGCACCGCCAAGCCCGGCGACGGCCATCACCGGCGGGATGACCAGCGGCCAGTGCTGCAGGGCCGCGTAGCCGGCCACCGCCAGCGCGCCGATCACCACCCCGGCGACGCCGCCGAGCGCCGACAGCACGATCGACTCGGTCACGAACTGGATGCGCACCTGACCCCGGTTCGCCCCCAGCGCCCGGCGCAGGCCGATCTCCCGCCGCCGTTCCAGCACCGAGATGTAGATCGTGTTGGCCACCCCGATGCCACCGACCAGCAGCGCGATGCCGGCCAGCCCGAGCAGCAGCGAGCTGAAGGTCTGCTGCACGGCCTGCTTGGCGGCCAGCGCGTCGGAGGGCCGGCTGACCAGCACGTCGCCCGGGTGTTGCGGGTTGGCCGTGGCGGCCAGCACCGAGCGCACCGCGGCCACCTGGGCGTCGGTCGTGCGCACGTAGATCCGGGTCGGGTGCCCGTCGAAGCGCAGCAGCCGGGTGGCCACCGCCCAGCCGATCATCGCCGAGCGGTCGATCTCCGGCGCGAGCGGCACCGGATCGAGGATGCCGATCACGGTGAAGCGGTGGCGCCCGAGGTAGACCTGGGTCGGCCGGGCCAGGTCGACGCCGGCGAAGCCGAGCCGCTGGGCGGCGACCGATCCGAGCACCACGGTCGGCAGGCGTTCCATCGCGGCGTCGAGGAACCGGCCGGCCCGCACCCGGCCGTCGAGGGCCGCGAGCAGGTTGGCCTTCGTGGCGACCACGGCGATGGCGTTGAAGTCGCCGGCGCCGGTCCGGTCGGAGCGGGTGACGTTCAGCCCGAAATCGCCGGTCGCGCCGGCCGCCTCCACCGGGGCGATCCGCGCCACCATGTCGACCGCCTCGGCGGGCAACTGGACCGGTGGATCGTGGTTGGGCACCGGGGCGACCTGCAGCCGGTCGGTGCCCAGGGCGGCCAGTTTCTCGTCGAGCGCGCGCCGGCTCGACGCGGGGATCCCGGTGACCACCACCAGGGTGGCGATCCCGATGGCGATGCCCAAGGCCGACAGCGCGGCCCGCACCCGCCGGGTGCGAATACCGAGCAACCCGAGGCCGATCAGGTCGGCGAGGGCCAACCGCACCGGCGTCATGGCCGCGCCCCGACGCCCGAGTCGGAGACCAGGCGACCGTCCAGGATGCGGATCTGCCGCGGCACCCGGGCGGCGACGTCGTGGTCGTGGGTGATCAGCGCGATCGTGGTCCCGGCCCGGTTCAGCTCGGTCAGCACGTCGAGCACGGCCGCGCCGGTGGCCACGTCGAGCGCGCCGGTCGGTTCGTCGGCCAGCACCAGCGCGGGCTGGTTGACCAGGGCCCGGGCGATCGCCACCCGCTGCCGTTCGCCGCCGGACAGCTGCTGCGGGTGGTGCCCGGCGCGGTGGGCCAGCCCCACCCGGTCCAGCGCGTCCAGCGCCAGCCCGCGGCGGCGACGGCGGTGCACGCCGGCGTAGAGCAGCCCGGTCGCGACGTTCTCGGTCGCGGTCAGTCCGTCGGTCAGGTGGAACTGCTGGAACACGAAGCCCAGCCACCGCCCGCGCAGGGCGGACACATACCGGTCGGACATCGTGGTGACGTCGTGCCCGCCGAGCCACACCTGCCCCTCGGTCGGCCGGTCCAGCGTGCCCATGATGTTGAGCAGGGTGGACTTTCCCGACCCGGACGGCCCGAGGATCGCGACGAACTCGCCCGCGTCGATCCGCAGGGACACGTCCCGCAGCGCGGTGATGTCGCGGTACCGCCGGGTGGCGTTGCGGATCTCCAGCACGGTGGTCACGAGGTCGTCACCACCCGGGTGCCGGCGGCGATGCCGGTCCCGTCGATCTGCACCATGCCGTCGGCGAAGAGACCGACCTTGACCGCGGTCAGGGCTCCGCCGGAGACCTGTACGCCGTAGCCACCGCCGCGCAGCGCCAGCAGGGCGCCGACCGGCACCGCGAGCACGTTGCGCCGGGTCGTGCCGGTGAACCGGACGTCGACGTCGGCCGAGCTGACGTTCTTGATCGCCGACGCGTCGTCGACCGCGACGACCACCCGCACCTTCGGGCCGTCCGCACCCTCGGCGTCGGCCTGGATGTTGCTGCTCACCGAGCTGATCGTGCCGCCGGCGGCCGTGCTGTCCGGCAACGTGATCCGCACCTTCTGGCCGGCCTTGAGGTCGTCGGCCCGGCCCGCGTCGATCACCACGGTGACGGCCTTGGCCTGGTCGCTGACCGCCATCAGGTTGCCGGTGGCGTCGTCGCCGAGCTGCGCCGCGGCCGCACCCACCCGGACGGCGCCGGGCAGCACGAGGACGTCGCCGCGGGCGAGAATGCCGGTGGCCGGCCGGACTCCGATGGCCGCCTGCCAGCGCTTGACCGCCGCCTGGAGCGCGGCGGTGAAGACGCCGTCCTGCGCGGTCACCACGGTGGGAACGCCGGTGGTGACCGTGGTGACCGTGGTGACCGTGGTGCCCGGCGACGGTTGCGGGCCGATCCGGTAGCCGAGCGCCCGCAGGTTGGCGGCGAGCACCTTGACGTCCCGGCCGACCATGCCGACCGTGCCGATGTCCCGGAACATCGGCGACGACCCGTAGAACAGGGCCACCGGCCGGTCGCCGACCCGGTAGAGGGTGCCGCCCCGGCTGATCGTCCGGCCCGGGCGCGGCAGCCAGGTGAGCACCCCGGCCTGCACGCCGCGCAGGGTGCGCTGCCCGCGGAAGCCGACCGTGCCGCTCTCGCTCCAGTAGTCGGACAGGTCGGTCTTGACCACCTCGGCCGTGGCCACGGCAACGGGCCGGGCGGGCGGAGCTTCCGGACCGGACCGGGCGTGCACGGCATAGGCAGCGCCGCCGGCCAGCGCCAGCACGCCGGCAAGGAGGAGGATCCTCTTCCCCACGGCCGGCTACTTCGGCGTGAAGGCGGAGATCTCGCACTGGCGGTAGAACTCCATGCCCTCGTCGCTGTTGGCCTTGGCGAGATTGGCCTTGGTGTCGACCGCCCAGAGGCTGGCGTCGTCGCCGGTCCCCCGGATCTCCATCTTGATGCCGTGGCCCTCCAGGCACGCCTTCTCCGCGCGAAGGTTGTCGGCGTAGTCCGGGTTCTGCTGGGGGTCCATCTCCGGCGGGTTCAACGGCTCCTGGTCGGCGCAGGCGTCCACCGCGGCCTGGTACTTCTTCTGGTTCTTCTTGTAGCTCAGCAGCGGGCCGCCGCCATCGGGCGCGGACGGCACGCCGTGCTTGGTCCAGCAGGCGTACCAGGCGTCGTAGGCGCGGTCGATCTCTTCCTGGGTCGCGCCCAGCGGGAGCTGACGAAGATTCTCGCTGCTCGCCGCGGCGCTCGCCGACGAGGACGCGCCCGGAAGGGCGGCGACCTGCGGCTCAGCCGGATCCGACTGGCCGCAGGCCGCGAGCGACGCCACCAGCGCCGCCAGGCCGATCAAGTTCGCTTTACGCATGCCGACCAGCATGGGCGGCACGTGTTAGGCATTTGTTAGGCGGCAGCATGGTTGGGCGTGTGATAGCGTTGCCGCGTTGCAGTTTTGATTTCCAAAGACGTTTTCAAGGCGCCTGATGGGTATTTGAAACCCGTCCAGGCGCTTTTCGTTTTTTCGTGTCGTTTCGACGCGGGTGATCAACGCGGCGGCGTCAGGGTCCGCACCGTGCGGTCTCTACAGCCTGCGAAGGAGCAGACATGGTTACCGGTACCGTAAAGTGGTTCAACGCCGACAAGGGCTTCGGCTTCATCACCCCGGACGACGGCAGCGCCGACGTCTTCGCCCACTTCTCCGCGATCTCGGCGAGCGGCTTCCGCAGCCTCGACGAGAACCAGAAGGTCGAATTCGATGTGACCCAGGGCCAGAAGGGCCTGCAGGCGGAGAACATTCGCCCGCTCTGATCCGCGATTTCACCGACGGCGGCCCGACTGATTCAGCGGGCCGCCGTTCGGCGTTTCCTGACGCGCGCCGGCCGTTGCGCGGCGGGTGACAGCTCCTCCGGAGATGCACGGAGTCCCGGATCACGGCACACTGCCACTGATGGACCGTGACTTGCCGCCCAGCGGCGTTCCCGATGAGACCGGCTGGGTGCTCGGCGACCGCTACCGGCTGGGATCCCAGGTCGGCGCCGGTGGCATGGCCGTCGTCTGGCAGGCGTACGACACGGTGCTGGCACGCACGGTCGCCGTGAAGGTCCTGGCCGCTGATTGTGCCGACGATCCGCAGTCGCGCGACCGGATTCGCGGCGAGGCCAAGGCCGCGGCCGCCCTGTCCCACCCGAACATCGCTCAGGTCTACGACTACGGCGAAACCGACGTCGGCGGCGAGGTCACGCCGTTCATCGTGATGGAGCTGATCCGCGGCAGCAGCCTTCATCAGCGGCTCAGCGACGGCCCGGTCGCACCCCGGTACGCCATGCGGCTGTGCGCGGAGATCGCGGCCGCCCTCGCCGCCGCGCATGCCGAAGGGCTGGTGCATCGCGACATCAAGCCGGCCAACATCATGCTGGCCCCGACCGGCGCCAAAGTGGTGGATTTCGGCATCGCTGCCGCGGCCCAACCGCCCGGCACCGGCTCCTACGACGTCGAGGTGCTCGGCACACCGGCCTACCTGGCACCCGAACGACTGCTGCACGGCGCCGTCGAACCGGCGTCCGACGTGTACGCGCTCGGCGTGATGCTCTACCGCCTCCTCGCCGGCCACCCGCCGTGGACCAGCGAGACCACCACCCAGATGCTCGCCGCGCACATCTACCTCGAGCCGCCTGGCCTGCTGCCGATGCCTCAGGTGCCCGACTCCGTGACCGAGCTCTGCAACCGCTGCCTGGCCAAGGAGCCGGCCGAGCGCCCGAGCGCCGGTGAGGTGGCGGCCGTCCTCGCGGACGGCGCCGGGCTGCAGGTCATCACGGACGAGCCGGCCGCTCCGCCGCAGGCCACGAACGACTCGGAAGCACCCGTCCTGATCCGGGCAACCTCCACCGGCCGCCAGCCGGCGGTCCCGCGACCGAGGTGGGCGAGGTACGCGCTCGCCGCCGTGGTCCTGGCCGTCGCCGGAGCCACGACACTGTGGTTCCTGCGCCCGGAGAACCAGGCGGCCACCGTCGCCGCGCCCGCAGCCGGACCGTCGGGGTCGAGCACGGCCGCGCTGAACCCGCGACCCGGCGCCTCGGCGGCACCGGGCACGACCGCGCCGGACCGAACCGCCCCTCCGGCCACCAGGCCGGCCAAGCCTACCAAACCCGGCAAAACCTCCGGAATCGCACCGCCGGCCGGTACGGTGCCGGTCGACCCCGTAACGACCTTGCCCACGGAACGCACCCTGTCGTCCGCGGCCGGTTCAGTGCGGGCAACCTGCACCGCTCCCGGCACCGCGCAGATCATTTCCTGGACCGCCACCAAGCCCTACAAGGTCGTCCACGGGGAGACCGAGGCCGGCCCGGCACCGACGGTGTCGTTCAAACACGGCAACAGCCGAGTCGACATGACGGTGACCTGCAATGCCGGCCTCCCCTCGGCCACCAGCACCTGACCGGCGCTGCGCGAACGGTGGCCGTCCTCCCGGCGCGGAAGGACGACCACCGCAGGTCCACCCGGGCCTAACGGATCACGGTCAGGGTCACGCTGTGGTTCCGGTACGACACGCGGAGCAGATGGCCGCCGAGCGCCAGCAGCTTGCCCTCGGGCACGCCGTCGAAGGTGCCGCGGATCGACGATCCGGAAAGGATCGGCAGCACGGCGCCGCGGGTGAGCGAACCGCGCACGTCCAGGCTGAGCCGCCCTTCAATATTGAGAGCGCCACTTGCCCGTACGCTCGTGAAGTCGCTCGCGCTGTTGACCGTTACCGCGTAGCGGCTCGTGCTGCCCAGCCGCACCCCGCCGCCGACAGTCAGCGGGGCCGACTCCCCCGCCGCGCCACCGGGCCGCAGCTCGCCGCCGCTGACCTCGACGTCACCGGCGATCGTGCCGGTGCCGCCGAGAGCTCCGCCGCGGACCCGGATCGCGCTCGCGTGCGACCCGGTCACCGACAGCTTGCCGCCGAGCACCGTAGTCGCCCCGGTCCAGGTGTCGTCGCCGGTCAGGAACAGGGTGCCCGCGCCACGCTTGGTCAGGCTCCCGGCGTACACCCGGCTCTTCCTGGCCTTTTCCCTTGCCTTGCCGATCGCATAGTCGGCCTTGTCGGCATCGGTCGCGTCGGCCGGCAGGCCCTTGGTCCAGCCCTTGGCCACCTTGGTGGCCTGCCACGCGGCCGCCTCGGTGGCGTCCTCCACCTCGCGGGCCTGGATCGCGACGTCGGAGATGTCGTTGGACCAGACATCAGTGCGGCCGCGGGTGTTCACGTCGAACTCGCCGAGCAGCTGGCCCGGCCCGTTGAGCGCCTCACGCAGGCTGGGCGTGCCCCACCCGTTGCGCGCATCCGGCACCCGCACGATCTGCCCGGCCGTGGGGTTGGGGATCGGCAGGCCGGCCGCGTCGTTCGTGGTGCTGTTCTGCCGGCCGGTCGTGTACATCGTGTACAGCGCCTGCTCGTTGGTCAGATACGGGAACCGCTGCATGATCAGCGCGAGCGCGCCGGCCGAGTGCGGCGCCGACATCGACGTACCGGAAAAACGGGCGTAGCGGGGCTGCGGCACGCCGTCGACCAGCTCCACGGTGGTGCTGTTGATCAGCGAGCCGGGGGCGGTGACGCACGCCCACTTGGCCACCCCGCACTGGTTGAATCGCTGCTGGCCGGGGACCAGCACCGAGCCGTCCGGGTGGAACGTGCGCCCGACGTTGTCGTTGGTCCCGGAGGTGGTGAACCAGCTGCCCTCCAGCTCGGGCTTGAAGTAGGTGGCGGCGCCGCGCGGGGTCGGGTTGGCCACGCCGGCGTTACCGGCGCTGAAGCCGATGATCGTGTCGGTGCGGGCGACGTCGAACGCCCCGTTGATCCAGTGGCTGGTCGTGCCGTTGGAGTCGGGCACCCCCTCGGGGAGCGCCAGGTTGCGCCAGGCCGACAGCAGCCCTTCGTAGGTGTTGTAGCTCTCGCCCGCCGGCGCGCTGCCCCAGCTGCTGCTGACGATGCGGATCGGCTTGCCGTTGGTGGTGCGGGCCCGGTTGACGGCCCGGTAGACGTTGGCCAGGTAGGCGTTGTCCGGGGTCTGCGCCTCGGTTGCGCCCGCCGGCAACTGGCCGTACAGCACGCCGTCGGTCTTGTGGGTGTTGCCCATGTAGACGTTGGCGTTGAACGCGACGCCGTGCATGTTGGCCGCCGTGCCCTGCGGCTGTTCCTGGCCGACCCCGTCCCGGCTCGCGCCGACGGTGCCGCTGACGTGGGTGCCGTGCGTGTCGTTGAACGCCGGGTCGTAGTAGCCCGGCGTCGGCCCGGTCTGCCCGCCCTGGGCGACCACCGAGAAATACCGGTTGGCCTGCTCGACGGGGTGACCGTTGAAGAAGCCCGAGTCGACCAGGCCGATGTTCTCGCCCGCGCCGGCGAACCCGGCCGCGTAGGCGAACTCGGCCCCCATCGACACCAGCCCGGTGTCCGAGAGGAATTCGGGGGTACGCCAGCTCGCCGGATCACCGAGGCGGCCCGGGTCTCCCTGATAGGTCACGATCGGCTGTGGTCGGGACGGATGGGCCGCCGCGGGTTGCGCGGCGATGCCCAGCCCCACCACGGGGATCAGCGCTACCACGAGCGCCTTTTTCCTGGTCGGCATATCGGCTCCTCAAGGGTTTCAAGACGGGGCCAAGACATCGACACACTACTATTTAGATGGATCCGATAGTGCCACTGTCAGGCAGGACTGGGACCTACGGCTCTGGTGGCCGCCTCGCCGTGGGCGGACCGTACGACGTGGGCCGTTTCTTCATGTCGCCAAGATCGGCAGCGGGGCCGGCGGGGGTACCGGCACCGGCCCCGCGCCCGAGGGGCAGGAGAACGGCGGCACCGGCGGCGGTCTCGGCATGTCCGCGAAGCCGCTGGGCGTGTTCGTGCTGACCGGCGGCAAGGTCGTCTGGCGGCCGGCGATCGACGTCAACCGGGTGGTGCTGGGTGGCCAGCTCGTCGCGATCACCGCCCTGCTGGTGGCCCGCGCACTGGTCAGGGCTCGAGCCGGTCGACCGGAACTCGGCGTGCGGCTGCGGAAGGTCGCTCGTCGTCTGGCCGAGCAGGGCGCACGCGCGCGACGCGCCCGGTAGCGGCCGGGGCAGGGACCGTGAAGCCGGCGAACTCGGCGGCCGTAACGACGATCCAGGAACGCAGCAAGCCGCTCACCGGGGCACCTTCTCGGGGACGCCCCCGGCACGGGCATCGCGCTCGGCGGCCAGCGCCGCGCGTTCGTCGGGATCGAGCAGATAGGAGTACGGACACTGGTCCGGGCTCGGGGCCAGACACGCCCCGCACGGACGCGACGGGTCGATGACACATCTCAGGTCACGGCGCATTCCCGTCTCCTCCAGCCGGAACGCGCCTCGGCGTTCCGCATCCAGTCTGGAACGGCGACCGGACGGCCACACGGGGCTACGGTCCCGCCTCGAGGGGCCGGTCGGCCCGAGCCCTACGTCCCGTCCGCACCGGTACGCCATGCCTGGTATGCGGCGACCGCCGTCGGCAGGGTGGGGAAGATGTGGTCCGCGCCGACCGCGTCCGCCAGCCCGAACGCGGTCAGATCGTCGAGCAGGTCCTGCTTGACCCGGGCCAGCGCGAAGACGATGCCCCGCGCCCGCAATTCCTGGTGGAGCCGCTCCACGGCGTCGAGGGCGGTGATGTCCACCTCGACGTTCGCCTCGGCGTTGAGCACGAACCAGCGCACCGGAGCGTCCTGCTGCTCGACGGCGGCCAGCGCCCGGCGCAGGAAGTCCTCGGCGTTGGCGAAGAACAGCGGCGAGTCGTACCGGTAGACCACGAGGCCGGGCACGGTTCGCGCCTGGGGATAGTCGTCCACGTCGTGCATCCCGGCCAGGCCGGGGACGAGTCCCTGCACGGCGTCGTGCGGGCGGGCCACCCGGGCCAGCATCTCCACGACCGACAGGGCGACCGCCAGCAGGACGCCGTAGAGGATGTCGAGGACCAGCACACCGGCCAGCGCGCCCACGGCCAGCAGCAGCTCGCTGGGGCGGAACCGGGCCAGCCGCCGGAAACTGGCGACGTCGATCAGGCGGGACGCGGCGAAAACCACGATCGCCCCCAGCACCGCCGACGGGAACAGGCGCAGCAAGGGTCCCAGGTACGCTGCCGTGGCGACCACGAGGACGCAGGTGACCAGCGAGTGCAGCTGGGTCCGGGCGCCGGCCGCCGCGGCCAGGGCGGTACGGCTGCCGCTGCTGCTGACCGGCAGGCCCTGGAACAGCCCGGCGCCCAGGTTGGCGACGCCGAGCGCCACGAACTCCTGGTTCGCGTCGATGCGGCCGCCGTCGTTCGTCGCGAACGACCGCGCCGTCAGGATCGTGTCGCTGTAACCGACCAGGAGAACGCCGAGCGCGGGCAGCAGCAGCTGCCGCACCTGCCCGAAACCGGGGAGGTGCGGCAGCGGCACGCCGGACGGGATCTCGCCGATGACCTGGAGGCCGCGCTCATCGAGGTGGAAGACCGCCACCGCGGCGGTGGCCAGCAGCACCGTCAGCAGCGGGCCGGGCGCGTGCGGCGCCAGCCGGTGCAGCCCGAACAGGAACGCCAGCGCCGCTGCGGCGAGCACGGTCGTGCGCACGTCCAGGTCCGGAAGCCCGGTGACGAACGACCACACCTCCCCGACGAACGAATCGCCGTGCACCGGCACGCCGGTGAGCCGGCCCAGCTGGCTCGCCGTCATGATCAGCGCCAGTCCGGCCAGGTAGCCCACCAGCGTCGGACGGGAGAGCAGGTCGGCCACCACCCCGAGGCGCAGCAGCCGGCTGACCAGGGCGAGTACGCCGACGACGAGGGCCAGGGCGGCGGCCAGCGCGGCGTACCGGCCGGGGTCACCGGCGGCGAGCGGCCCGATCGCGGCCGCGGTCATCAGCGCCGTGGTCGACTCGGGACCGGCCGACAACAGCCGCGAGGTGCCGAGCAGCGCGTAGGCGACGAGGGCCGGCAACGTCGCCCACAGTCCGGCGACCGGCGGCACTCCGGCGAGTCCGGCGTACGCCAGCACCTGCGGCACCAGGTACGCCGCCACGGTCACGCCGGCCAGCACGTCGCCACGCAGCCATCCGCGCTGATAGCGGCGGAGGACCGTCAGGCCGGGAAGCAGGTCCGCTGGGCGCACACCGACATTCTCGCCGCTGAACGGCCGATGGGCCCGGGCCCATCGGCACTGCCCGCCGTCCGCCTCCCGCGCGAAGGATGGGAAGGATGGACGGAGCAGCTCCGGCCGGGCAGGAGGACGCCATGCGATGGTGGCGGCAACAACGGGATCAGGTCTTGTTCGGCATCACGACGGCGCTGTTGCTGTCCGGCCTGACGTTCATGGCGGCTGGGGCCCGGGAGGCGGCGGACCGGCTGTGGGTGACCGCGACGCTGCTCGGTCTGGCCTACTCGACGGCGGCGCTCGTCGCGGCGGCCCGGCGGCGGGAGGCCAGCGTCGACGTCATCGCATGGTTCGCCCTGGTCGGCGCGCTCGCGGTCGGCGAGGCGCTGGCGGGTGCGGTCATCGCGGTCATGCTGGCGACCGGTGTTCTGCTGGAGGCCCGGGCCGAGGCCCGGGCGCGGCGCGAACTGAGCGCCCTGGTGGCGAGGGCACCGCGAACCGCGGTGCGGGACACCGCGGCCGGACCGGTGGAGGTGCCGGTGGCCGAGGTGGTGCTCGGTGACCGGCTGGTGGTGCGGTCCGGGGAGATCGTGCCGGTCGACGGACGGCTGCTCGGTCCGGCGGTGCTGGATGAATCGGCGCTGACCGGGGAGCCGCTGCCGGTGGAGCGGCGGGCCGGCGAGGACGTACGCAGCGGGGTGGTGAACGCGGGCCAGGCGATGCGGTTCACGGCCACCGCGACGGCGGAGGCGTCGACGTACGCCGGAGTGGTGCGCCTGGTGGAGCAGGCGCAGGCGCAGAGCGCGCCGTTCGTTCGGATCGCGGATCGGTTCGCGGTGGTGTTCGTGCCGGTGACCCTGGTGCTGGCCGCCGTCGCCTGGGCGGTGGCCGGTGATCCGGTCCGGGCCGTCGCCGTCCTGGTGGTGGCCACCCCCTGCCCACTCCTGCTGGCGGCACCGATCGCCATCATCTCCGGCATCTCCCGGGCGGCGCGCGGTGGTGTGGTGGTCAAGGGCGGGAGTGCCCTGGAGCGGCTGGCGGCGGGGCGGGTCCTGCTGTTCGACAAGACCGGAACGCTGACCGCGGGCCGCCCGGTGCTCAGCGATGTCGTCACCGCTCCCGGTGGACAGCTTTCCGGCGGAGAGGTGCTGCGTCTCGCGGCGAGCCTGGATCAGAGTTCCGCGCACGTCCTCGCCGGCGCCATCGTGACGGCGGCGCGCGACCGGGGGCTCCCGCTGACGTCGCCCGACCAGGTCACCGAACGGCACGGTCACGGCGTCGAGGGCATCGTCGACGGCCGCCATGTCCGGCTCGGCAAGGCGTCGAGCATCGTCACCGGTCCCCTGCCGCAGTGGATGCGGAACGCCCGGCGGCGGGCCGCCCTCGACGGTTCGCTGACGGTGTTCGCCGCCGTCGACGACGTGCCGGCCGGCGTGTTGCTGTTGGAGGACCAATTGCGGCCCCAGGCTCCGCGCATGGTGCGAGCGCTGCGCCGGGCCGGGATCACCCGGGTCGTGCTGGTGACCGGCGATCAGGCCGACGCCGCCGAGGCCGTCGGGCGGATCGTCGGCGTCGACGCGGTGCACGCCGGCTGCGACCCCGGCGACAAGCTGTCCCTGGTCCGGGCGGAACAGGACCGAGCGCCGACGATCATGGTCGGGGACGGCATCAACGACGCGCCGGCCCTCGCGGCCGCGGGCGTCGGGGTCGCTCTCGCCGCCCGGGGGGCCACCGCGTCGGCCGAGGCCGCCGACGTGGTGCTCACCGTCGACCGCATCGACGCCCTGGCCGACGCGATCCTCATCGCCCGCCGTTGCCGGCGGATCGCCCAGTGGGCGGTCACGGCCGGCATGGGCATGTCGGCCGCCGCGATGGTCGTGGCCGCGGCCGGTCATCTCACGCCGGTGGCCGGCGCGGTGCTGCAGGAGGGCATCGACGTCGCCGCGATCGCGATCGCGATGACGGCGCTGTTGCCGGGCCGGTCGCACACCGTCGCCATGCCGTCGGCCGACATCGCCACCGCCCGGCGGTTGTACGCGGAACACCGCGAGGTGCGCCCGCTGGTCGAGCAGGTGCGCACGGTCGCCGATGCGCTGAACCAGCCGCCGTACGACCTCCGCCCGGTCCGCGAACTGCTGGACCAGCTCGAGGTGCGGCTCCTGGCCCACGAGCGCGCCGAGGAGGCCGAGCTCCTGCCGATCATGGCCCGGCTGCTGGGCGGGACGGAAGCGACGAGCGGACTCAGCCGCACGCATGCCGAGATCGAACACCAGATCGGACGGCTGCGCCGGGCGGTGGCGGAACCGGTCCCGCTGGCCGAGGCGGAGGACGTCACCGATCTGCGGCGGCTGCTCTACGGCCTGTACGCGATCCTCCAGCTGCACAACGCGCAGGAGGAGGAGGGCGCGTTCAGCCTCGTGCCCGACGCGCCGGCGGGGCGGCCGAGCCACCTGGTCCGCAGCCGCACCTGATGAGGGCCGTCATCCGGCCGCCGTGACCGGGGACGGCTGCCGGCCCTCCTCCAGTCGGGCGGTCATCTCATCGGCAGGCATCGGCCTGGCGAAGTGGTAGCCCTGCGCCACGTCGCAGCCGATGGCACGCAGGATGCTCAGCGCGCCGTCGTCCTCGACGCCCTCCGCGACCACGGTCAGTCCGAGGCTGTGGCCCAGTTCGACGGTCGAGGCGACGAGGGCGCGGCTGCTGCTGTCGGTGGCGACGTCCTTGACGAACGACTGGTCGACCTTCAGCTCACCGACCGGGAGCAACTTCAGATACGTCATCGACGAGAAGCCGGTGCCGTAGTCGTCGATCGAGGCGTTCACGCCCAGGTCGCGCAACTGGCGTAACGCCTCGATCGCCGTTTCCGGGTCACTCATCAGGGCGTACTCGGTGACCTCGATGCACAGCAGGGTGCCGGGCACGCCGGTCTCGTCGAGCAGCGCCGCCACGCGCTGGGGAAAGCCCGGGTCGAGCAGGCTGCGGGTGGAGACGTTCACCGAGATCGGCACCCGGTGCCCGGCGTCGAGCCAGGTCCGGCCCTGCCGTAGCGCCTTCCCCAGCATCTGCTCGGTGAACCGGTGCATGAGGCTGGAGACCTCGAGCACCGGGATGAACTCGGCCGGGGAGACCGGACCCCGGGTCGGGTGCTGCCAGCGGGCCAGGGCCTCGACGCCGGCCAGGTCACCGCCGTTCACCGCGATTTGCGGCTGGTAGTGCAACGTGAGCTGGCCGGGGTCGTCGAGGGCTCGCCGGAGATCACCCAGCAGGGTGAGCCGCGCCACCGCGTCGTGTCGGCGGTCGTCGCGGTAGCAGTGGTAGTCGGCGTGGAGCTGCTTCGCGATGTGCATGGCGGTGTCAGCGTGTCGCAGGACGGTGGTGGCATCGTCGCCGTCGACGGCGACGGCGGCGCCGATGCTCACCTCCAGGTCGAGGGTGATCTCATCGAATTCGAATGCCCGGGTGAACGCTCCGGACAGCCGGGCGGCGATGCTCTCGCCGGTCGTGAGATCGCCGTCATCCAGCAGGATCGCGAATTCGTCGCCGCCGAGCCGGGCGACCGCGTCGTTCTCGCGGGTGGAGGCGACGAGCCGCTTGCCGATCTCGATCAGCATCAGGTCACCGATGCTCTGGCCGAGTTGTTCGTTGACCTCGCGGAAGCCGTCGACGTTGAGCACCAGAACGGTCGTTCCGCGGCCGGCGCCGAGGAATCGCTGGACCCGGGTCGTGAAGGCGTTGCGGTTCAGCAAGCCGGTCAGCGGGTCGGTGGCGGCCATGCGGTCGAGCTGCCGCCGGTAAGCGCGGCTGGACAACCGGTATCCGAGGAGAATCACCAGTCCGAGAAGGAAGACGACCAGGACGGTGAGGGCGGATCTGTCGGATTCGCGGACGGCTGCCGCCTGCAGGCGGTCGTACTCGGCCAGATGTTGATCCTGCTCGCCGATCAGGGCAGTGATCATCGAGTCGTACTCGGGCTCGAGAATCGTTTCGAGTGTCGTGAACGCGGCGTCGTGGTCCTTCTGATCCAGTTGGGCGAGAAAGTCCGTCAGGATCGGGGCGATCCGGTGATGCTGGTCAGCCAGTCGCGCAGCGGTCCCGACATGTTCCTGGTCGATCTCGGCCATGCGCTGCGTGGCGTCGTCGGCCTGCTGATTCGCGGCAAGAAGCAGGTCTCGCTCCTCGCCGTCCGGTTCGCGCATGGCCGCCTGCAGCAGCTCCGTCTCGCGGGTCACGAGGTACGCGGCCCGCTCGTAGGCGTTCGTGTCGCTGCCGGCCTCGGCGACCACCCGGATGAGCTCGGCCTGATGCCGGCTTGCCGCCACGGCGTACCCGGAGAGCCCGGCGAAAGTGACGGCGAGGAGGGCCGTGAAGGCGCGGGGTCCGCGCCGCACCGACCACCTGCCACTCGACGCCATGAACCGCCTCCGTTACGACGCTGGACGGACAGCCAAAGGATGTTAATTCCAGCATCGACGGCGCGGACCTCCACCATATGGACATCTCGGTAGCAACTTGGGTGCAGCCTGCTGCACCACGGATCGGTCACCGCACCCGATCCGGCGCCGCCGGAGCGTGCCGGGGCCGGTGGCCCGGGCGGACCGCCATCCCGACGAGCCGGGACGCATCGGACCTTCCCGTCGACGTGGCCTCCGGCACGGCCAGCGCGGCGGGCAGCGTCATCACGGCACGGATGCCGCCCCCGTCGGCGGGGCCGAGGGTCACTCCGATCCCGTGCTGAGCGGCCAGGATCGCCACCACGAACAGGCCGAGGCGGGCGCTGTCGGCGGGGTCGAACTCCCGCGGTTGCGCCAGCCGGCGGTTCGTCTCCTCGACCGCGGCGGGCGACATCCCGATCCCGCGGTCCTCGATCTCCAGCACGATCCCGTCCGCTTCTCCTCGCGCCGACAGCCGCACCGGGGTATCCGGGGCGGAAAAGGTGATGGCGTTCTCCAGCAGCTCACCGGTCAGATGGGCGAGGTCGGTAACCGCGTACTCGGGAATCTCGGCGGCCACGATCGGGCCGATCGTGATCCGTTCGGCGTGTTCCGTCTCGCCGGCCACCCGGGCCAGGATGTCGGCCAGCGACGAGGCGCCGAGCCCGCGCCGGCTCCGCGCCGAACCGGCCAGGATCACCAGGTGCTCGGCGTGCCGGCGCATCCGGACGGCCAGCTGGTAGGCGCGGGCGTCGGCCCCGTCCACCGGCCCGAGCGCCTCGATCTGGCGATCGAGCAGCGCCTGGTTGCGCCGGGCGATGTTGACCAGGGCCTTGTTCATGTCATACCGCACGGCGGCTTCGCCGGCCGCAGATTCAACCGCACTGAGGTGTACGTCGGTGAGCGCGGCCCCGACCTCCGCGATCTCGTCGTCGCCCAGGCGCAGACGTAAGGCCCCGCCGTCCACGTCGATGCGCTCACCGGCCCGCAGCCGCCGGACCAGCTCCGGCAGCCGCTGGCGAGCGAGCTCGATGGCCGCCGTCCGCAGCAGCGACAGCCGGCGGACGATCGAGCCGCCGATCCGCACGGCGATCGCCAGCGACACCAGGATGGCGAGCAGGCCGAGCAGGCCGGAGACGCCGAACCGGAGCAGGATCCGGTCCCGGGCCTGTTTCGCGAACGTGACGGCGTGGTCGTAGCCGTCCGCGAGGAAGGCGAACAACTGGCCCGCCGCGAGGGTGGCCGTCGCCGACCAGACCTCCCGGCTGATCCCGACCGGCCCACCGGTGCGTCCCTTGCCGATGATCTGATCCTCGGCCGAGCGCAGCGCCGCGAACGCGGGACCGCTGAGCATGCTCTTGAACCGCGCCTGGTCGGGCGCCGGCAGGGTCGAGCCGGCCGACGGGATCTGGAACCGCAACGCCCCGACGATCTGGACGAGCTGCAGATACTCGCCGCTGCCGAAGCGGCCGGCCGTGGTGGCGCCGGTCAGCAGGGCGTCCTCCTGGTAGAGCAACTCCCCCGCCCGGCGCATCGCGACCATCGTGCGCATGACCCGTTCCACCAGTGGGTCGCTGGAGGTCGCGGCGGCGTTCGAGACGCTGAACGCGTACCCGATGATGCTGGTGTAACCGCTGAGAACCTCGGTCAGGGCGGCATCCCGGGCGTCGACCTTGGCCCGCACCAGGCTCAGCGAGTCGAGGCTGGTGGCCATGTCCGCGAACCGGGCCCGGGTGATGTCGGCGGAGAACCCGCTCCCCCGGTACCGGCGGGACAGCTCCCGGAACTCGGCGATCGCCGTGTCGGTCGCGGCCCGTTGCGTACCCAGAGCCTCGGTGTTGTTGTCGGGTGTGGCCAGGAACTCCGCCGACCGGGTGCGCTCGCGCTGCAGGGCGGCCACCATCCGATCGCACGGCAGGCTCACGTTGTCGCGCGTGTTGTACGTGTCGCGCAACGCGGTCGCGTCGGTCAGCGAAGCCTTCACGTCGATCACCCACAGCCCGGTCAGCGCGACCACCGGCGCCAGCAGGGCCAGGACGATCTTCGAACGAATGGACCTCGGTTTTCTTCGCATGGGACCTCAATCGGGCAGACGACGGGCGGGTCCTCTGGGTGAGAGGGGGGACCTGACGTCATCCACAGTGGAATACGGGCCGCAACCCGGTTTTGGTTCAGGCTTGAACGTGATTGTCGGTGCGTGTGAGACTGCGCCGCGTGGAACCGTCAGTGCGACCGGTCAGCCCGCGGTGACGGGTGAACAACGGCATCTCTCCGCGCTGGTCGCGTTGTGCCTCGCGGCCGGGGCACCGATCTTCTTCCTGTCCGCAACACCGGTAGCGACGTACACCCAACTGGGCAGCAGCCTTCTCGCCTGCCTCGCCGCTCTCCCCTGCCTCGCCGCCGCCCGCAGGGGCGAGGCGAGCGTCCGTCTCGGCTGGCGCCTGCTCGCCGCCGGATGCCTGAGCTGGGGCCTGGGCAACTTCTACTGGTCGTGGAACGAGCTCGTCGTCCACGCGGAGGTGCTGTTCCCGTCGCCGGCCGACATCGGCTACCTGCTGTTCCCGCTGCTCGCCACGGTCGGGCTGTGGCTGATCGCGGGCTGGACGTCGCTCGGATCCAGGGTGACCGTGCTGCTCGACGGTCTGATCGTCGGCTGCGCCCTGTTCGTGATCGGCTGGTCCCTGACGGTCCGCGAGGTGTGGGAGGCCGGCTCCGACTCGGTGCTCGGATTCGTCGTGTCGATGGCCTACCCGGTCTTCGACATCGTGCTGGCGACGGTCGTCGTGCTGCTCGCCGCCCGGACCCGGCGCGGCAGTCGCGGCATCGGCCTGCTGCTGCTCCTGGGGCTCACCGGCATGACCATCAGCGACGTGCTGTTCGCCCTGGACACGTCGGCCGGCACCTACTACAGCGGACAGAACTCGGACGCCGGCTGGTTCTTCGCGTTCGCCGCGTACGCGGCGGCCGGCTGGCTCGCGACGAGACGGCCGATGACGTTCGACCACACCGGAGTGATGGCCCGCTGGCAGACCACCCTGCCGTACGCCCCGTTCGGGCTGGCCGCGCTCGTGGTCGCCGGTCAGACGCTGACCGGCATCCGGGTCGACGCGCCGGAGGCCGTAGCGCTGATGATCGGCTTCCTGCTGATCCTGCTGCGGCAGCTGTCCACCCTGCTGCACAACTCGACGCTGACCCGCACCCTGCGGCACCAGGCGTATCACGACCCGCTGACCGGGCTGGGCAACCGCGCGCTGTTCATGGAACGGCTCGAGGGGGCGCTGGGCGCCGGCCAGCCGGTCGCGATCGTCTACCTCGACCTCGACGACTTCAAGATGATCAACGACTCGCTCGGGCATGACGCCGGCGACGTCGTGCTGCGCACGGTGAGCGAGCGGCTGCGCGTCTGCTTCGCCGAGCCGGACGCCATCGCCCGGTTCGGCGGCGACGAGTTCGCCGTGCTCACCGGCCGCGTCCACGGCCTGCCCGGGCTGGCCCAGCGGCTGCTCGGGCTGCTGCACGAGCCGGTCGAGGTCGGCACCCGCACGGTCCGGCTGGGCGCGAGCGTCGGCCTCGCCGTCTCCGACGGCTCGTTCTCCTCGGAAGACCTTCGCAAGAACGTCGACCTGGCCATGTACGCGGCGAAGGCGCAGGGCAAGGACTCGTACGCGATGTTCGAGCCGTCGATGCGGCACGGCTTCGATCAGGAGGTGCGGTTGCGGGCCGAACTCCGCAAAGCCCTGACCGACCGGACCCTGCACGTCGCCTTCCAGCCGATCGTGGCGCTGGGCGAACGCCGCGTCGCCGGCGTCGAGGCCCTCGCCCGCTGGCAGCACCCGGAGCTCGGCACGGTGCAGCCGGACATGTTCGTCCCGGTCGCCGAGCGCGCCGGCCTGATCGGCGACCTCGGCCTGCTGGTGCTGCGCCGGGCGTGCGCGGAGTTCGCGGTCTGGCCGGGATCGCACACGGCGTACCTGTCGGTCAACGTCTCACCATCGCAGATGCTCGACGCCTCGTTCCCGTCGAAGGTGGTCGCGACGCTGTACGAGGCCGGTATGCGACCGGGGCAGCTGGTCCTCGAGGTGACCGAGAACGTGCTGGCCGACGAGTCCGAGGTGATCGGCACGCTGCGGCGGCTGCGCGAGTTCGGCATCCGGATCGCCATCGACGACTTCGGCACCGGCTACGCGTCGCTGCGCTACCTGCACCGCTTCCCCGCCGACATCGTCAAGATCGACCGCACGTACGTCCAGGACATCGCCCGCGACCCGGCCGCCGTCCACATCCTCGGCACGCTGTGGCAGCTGTTCGGCGCACTCGGCCTCACCGCCATCGCCGAGGGCATCGAGGACGAGGCTCAGGCGGCCATGCTGGTCGAGCTGGGTTGCAAGGCCGGCCAGGGTTTCCTCTACGGCCGGCCGGGGCCCCTCAACGCCATCACCGTCGACCCTCTCAGCGCCGACCGAACCTAACCGTCGAACAAGGTTGCGCCGATGGCCACCATCCGGGCCGGCTCGGCGCTGTCCGGAGCGCCGCAGACCTGGATCGACGTGGTCGCCGACGCGCTGATGACCTCGTATTCGTAGCCGTCCGCGCACACCGGCGGAGAGTCCGTGGTGAAGTCCGGTGCGATCAGCAGCTGACGGAGGTCCGCCATCGTGCCGGCCGGCAGCGAACCGCGGACGGGCGGTTTGCCGCGGTGCGTCACCACCGTCGAGCCGTCGGCCGTGATCTGAGCGCGGTCGTCGACGCCGGCGAAGCCGCCCCGGCGGGTGATGGTGACCGGGAACATCGGGATGGCGGGCGAGGCGGCCGGCGCCGGCGCCGCGGGCTGCTCGTTCGTCGCGCACCCGGCGACACCGCCCAGCAGCAAGGCGGCCAGGACTACGGACATGTGTGACTTTCGCACCGCGGGTTCCTCATCCTCGTGGCAGAAACGGCCGGGGTGGCGTCGCACGCCACCCCGGCCGGTTCGGTGATCAGCTTCAGGCGGGTGCGTTCCAGCCGAGTACGGCGTTGCCGGCTCCGCTGTAGGACACGATGCGGTAGCGGTAGGAGCCGGTGGTGCCGGTGTACGCGATGTTCTCGCGGGCCGTCTCACCGGTGGACTTGGCCACGTTCGTCCATCGCCCGTTGACGTTCTTGTCCAGGTAGAGGTCGAAGTCGGTGCCGGACGGGCCGGCCATGCAGGCGGTGTGCCGGCCACCGGCGGCGGTGAACGTGCCGGTCACCGCGGTCGCACCGGCGGCGATGGCGCCGCTGTCGTGCGAGGCGAAGCCGGCCTGGCAGTCACCGGACGGCGCGGTCGGGGGCGCCGTGGTCGGGCCGGTGGTCGGCGCCGTGGTCGGCGGGGTCGTGGGCGCCGTGGTCGGCCGGGTGGTCGGGGCCGTGGTGGGCGTCGTGGTCGGCGCGGTGGTGGAACCGGTGCCGGTGCAGGCCGGCTCGTTGCTGCCGGCCGGGACACTCACCGCGGTCCACGCCGCCTTGACGGTCGCGCACTCGGTGCCGTTGCCGAACAGCTGCGCGGCCGAGGCCACCGAGGCGGCCCGCGCCTTGGCGTGCGTCCAGCTGCTGGTCTTACGGTTCAGCGTGGCCATGTAGATCTGCCCGGCCTTCTCGATGCCGATCCCGGTGACCGTGCTGTTGTTGCAGGTCGGGCTGGTCGGCTGCCCATCGGTCGGGCGCGAACCCTCGGCCAGCAGGTAGAACCAGTGGTTCTGCGGACCGGCCGCGGCGTGCACCTCGGTGCTCGGGATGGCGCTGGAGAAGCAGTTCGGGTCGCCGACCTTCGACGGGTCGGCCATGTTGCGGATCGGCCCGTTGCCGGTCAGGTTGGCCAGCTCGCCCACGGTGTAGTCGGGCTTGTCCTTCGGGTCGTTGGCGAAGAACTCGGTCAGGGCGCCGAAGATGTCACCGGTGGACTCGTTCATGCCGCCGGCCTCGTTGCCCGCGCTGGAGCCGCCCGGGGTGAACTGGTTGATGGCGTGCCCGAACTCGTGACCGAGCACGTCCATCGTGGTGAGCAGCCGCCGGTTGTCGGAGGAGTGGCCGATCTCGACCCGCGAACCGTTCCAGAAGGCGTTGACGTCCTGCAGGCCCATCCGTACCGGGAAAGCCTTGCCGTTGCCGTCGATGCCGTTGCGGCCGAGCCACTCGCGCAGCATGTCCCACTCTTCGGAGACCGTGTACATCGCGTCGACGCAGCCGGTGACCAGGTCGGTCGCGCTGCCGGTGCCCCAGACGTTGGTCGTGCTGGTGAACGGCTGGCCGGTCTGCGGGCCGCACGCCAGGCCCGGGCGGGTCGCGTCGCTCATCACGAACTGCCCACCGGAGCTCTGCGTGTTGATCGTGACGTCGCCGTAGTAGGCGCCGTGCCCGGCCGCGTCCACGACGTCGTCGCGGGTCAGATCGTTCATCACCGTGCCGGTGGTCGCGTCCACGAAGACGTGCAGCACGCTCGGGACCAGCCGGCCTTCGGCCCGCTTGCTGCCGGAGACCACCACCTCGTACGCCAGGACGCCGGCTTCCTGGGCGACGACCTTGAGGGTGCCGGCGTCCACGGAGGTGACCTTGGTGAGCTGCTTGCGCGCGGTCTTGACCGCGGTGCCGGCCGAGATCTTCGCGGTGGTGCCGACCGACAGCGCCTGCTGCTGCGCGACGTAGTTGTCCAGCACCTTGCCGTTGGCGTCGGTGACGACGACCGCGTCCCCGCCCTCGACCTGAAGACCCTGATAGGTACGGGTGTAGGCGACGTACTGCAGGCCGTGCTGGCTGACCACCTGGCGCTTCACCAGCTCGTCGTGACCGCCCTTGAAGAACAGCTTCGGCTTCTCGGCCACCAGCGCCGAGGCCGAGGTGGTCGCCCGGGACTCGGCGACGGCGGTCGGGACCGGGTCGGCGGCGGCCTTGGGTGCCGCGGGAGCCGCGGTGATCGCCGCGTTCACCTGCGGCATGGTGAGGGCGATGGACCCCGCTACGGTGACGGCCGCCAGACCGGTCGCCAGCGCGACTTTGCGTTTCAACGGTGCTCCTAGCGCGATTATTCGCGGCGCTGATTCACGGCTCGTGCCCGATCATCCGCCGCCACAAAATGAGGGATTCGGCGCCAGTCTTGCCTCCGAGAAAGAACGAAGTCAATGCGCTTAAGCATTGTTTAAACGCCTTACGCTGGGCTTACGGCAAGCTTTACCGAGCCGATGCCAACGAATGAGCAATTTCCGGCTCGTTATAATTTCGATATCTAGGCTTCCGGCGCCCTTAAGGTACGACCCGGAAGAATGGCCGGACACCAATGGCGACGGGCCTTCCTGGGTCAGATCGAGGCCATCCGGCGTTCGAGCGTCTTCGGGTCGTCACGCCACACCTGGTAGCCGTCGCGGGACATCGGGTCCGGGAAGATGTCCTCATCGCCGGCCTCGACACCGACGAGAATGGCGTGCGCGACGTCCGCCGGGCTGCTCTTCGGGATCTCGAACGCCCTGATCATGTCGGTGTCCACCGCGCCGGGGAACACGCCGTGCACGGCGATACCCGCACCGGCCACCTGGGCCCGCACGGCCTGGGTCATCGATGCCACGGCCGCTTTGGACACGCCGTAGCCGCCCATGCCGGGCACCGCGCCCAACGCCACCAGGCTCGACATGTTGACGATCGCGCCGCCACCGTTGCGGCGCAGCACCGGAACGAACGCCCGGGTGACCGCGAGCGTGCCGAAATAGTTGGTCATCAGGTCCGCGTGGATCGCCGAGAGTTCACCGCCGAGCAGATCCGCGAACTCCAGCGAGCCGCCGTTGTTCACCAGCAGCGTGACGTCGCCGGCCGCGGCCGCCGCGGCGGCAACCTGGTCGGCGTCGGTGATGTCCAGCGGCAGAGCCACCACCCGGGCATCGTTCGTGAGGCCGGCCAGCGTCTCGATGCGGCGGGCGGTTGCGTACACCTTCCGGGCACCCCGCGCGAGCAGTGCCTCAACCAGCGCTCGTCCGATGCCTCGGTTGGCTCCGGTTACCAGCGCCGTTGCGGTGTTCACGTGCAACACGTCAGTTCCTCCCTTGTCAGTCCATGAGGTCATGCTGAGGCCAGCATCCGCCGGCCGGCGGCGGTTACCCAGAGCTCCGATCAACCCCGGGCACCCCTGACCTGGGTCGAGCAGTACCACGCTCGCCGGCGGTGAAGCGGCCATACTGGCCGCATGGACCGGCACACCGCCATGGCCGAATTCCTGCGATCGCGGCGAGCGCGGCTGCGCCCGGAGGATGTCGGGCTGCAACCGCTGGCGACCCGGCGCAGGGTTCCCGGCCTGCGCCGCGAAGAGCTGGCCCAACTGGCCGGCGTCAGCGTCGACTACTACATTCGCCTTGAGCAAGGCCGCGGCTTCCACGTCTCCGACGCCGTCCTCGACGCCGTCGCCAACGCCCTTCGCCTCGCTGACGACGAACGCGCGCATCTACGAAACCTGGCCCGCCCGAGCCGCACTGCGCGCCTGCCCGGCCCGCCGCAACAGGTCCGGCCCGCACTGCGCCAACTCATGAACGCCATGACCGAGGTTCCCGCGTTCGTCGTCGGCCGGCGCACCGACGTGCTGGCCTGGAACCCGCTCGGTCTCGCCCTGATCGCCGACTTCCGGGCGATGCCGCCACGGCAGCGCAACTTCGCTCGCCTGTTCTTCCTCGACGAGCACATCGGGGCGCTGTTTCGCGATCAGCGACACAAGGCGCGCGACATCGCCGCGTTCCTGCACCTCGACGCGGGCCGCCACCCCCGTGACCCACTCCTCGCCGAGCTCATCGACGAGCTGACGCTGCACAGCTCGCTGTTCCGCCAGGTGTGGCCCGAGCACCCGGTCGGCGACAAGAGACACACCGTCTACGAGGTACGCCACCCGCTGGCCGGCCCCTTGCACCTGGCGCAGGAAGCGCTACGAGCATCCGACGATCCCGATCAAACCCTGATCACCTACACCGCGGCGCCCGGATCCTCATCCGAGGCGGGCCTTCGCATTCTCGCCTCCTGGCAAACCCACGCCTCGTCCGACCATTCATCGCCGAGGCCGAGGCCCGGCAGTCCTACCACGACCTGAGCGTGTACACGGTGACCGCCCGCCACCACGGCGGCGAGTGGTACGTCGACTACGAGCTGACCGACACGATGTCGCTGGGCGGCGGCCCGCATTTCGTGATCGACGCCCGGTCGGGCGAGATCACCGGCCGCCGCTACGAGCAGTAGGGGGCGGCCACCTTCGAGGTAGGGAAGACCCCACCTCGGAGTGGGGGGTTGGCCACCTGGCCTTCGGGGGCTTGCTCGGTCGTTGGCGTAGGCGCCGAACCGGCAGCATCTTCCCGGTAAGCAAAACCCCCCGATTTAAGGACATGACATGAGCATGTGGCAGAGCACCCACCGCGGCGGCAACGACTGCTTCGACCCCGGTCGCGGGCAGCACGGCGGCTGGGGCCGCGGCCACGAGTCGCACCACAACGGCGGCGGCTGGGGCGGCAACCACGGTTGCGACGACGGCCCGCGCTGGGGCGGCATCCAGGACTGCAACGACGGCCCGCGCTGGGGCGGCTTCCAGGACTGCAACGACGGCCCGCGCTGGGGCGGCAACGACTGCCACGACGGACCGCGCTGGGGTGGCAACGACTGCCACGACGGCGGTCGGCCGCTGATCAGTTTCGACCACAACGCGTTCGTGGCCTGCCACTGACGACGGGCACGGGTAGCCGCCGGCTTCGGCCGGCGGCACCCAGCCGCACCCAGCCGACCGGTAACCGAAGGAGATCCCGATGACCGTGACCAACGACCTGGTTGTCCGGGACGACCTGGGAGACATTGTCGACCTGGTGTTGCAGGGCGCCGAGGCCAACGCCCGGCCCGATCTCGTCCGCCGGATGCGCGTGGCCGCGGACGACGTGGCCGCCGCGCGTCCGGCCGCACCCATCGCGGAAGCGGTGGTGTGGGCCCTGCAGTCGCTGGAGGTCGACCTTCGGATCCGCCGGGCCGCCCTGGTCGACCCGGGCCGCACGGCCCGGCTCGCCGCCGAGGCACGGCACGCCGAGGCCCGCCTGCGACAGTTCCAGGAGCGCACCGGCAGGTGGCCCCGAGTGCTCGGTGATGCCTTGGCGGCGACCGATTCGGACATCGATTTCGCCATCAACAACTGGTTGCGCGCCCTGCTCGACGCGGGCACCGTAGCGATCGAGAAGCAGGGGCTGGCCGGCGACGACCTCGATCGCTGGCTGCGGAAACGCCTGGTGGCCGAGGCCGAGGCGGTACAACGGGCGTTGCGCCTGGCGGCGAGCGAGATCGGCGAGCGGGTCGTCTCCACGATCGGGCTGAACGAGCCGGCGCCGCCGGTTTTGCTCGACCTCGAGCCGCCGGCCGAGCTGGTGGCGTACATCCACCGCGGTCCGCGGACCCTGTCCGAAAAACAGTCGCTGGCCACGCGGCTGGTCGGTGTTGTCATGCCGACCTACAGCGGCATCATGGTCGCCCTCTTCTTCCCCCGGCTCCTCGGTGTCGAGATGTCGCTGTGGGAGACCGTGGCCGGGGCCGCGGCCGGTGCGGTCTGCCTGGGCGGGGCCGCCCTGACCGGGGAACGACAGCGGCAACGCAGCCGGCGCAACGCGGAAAGCGTCAGTGAGCTGCGGTCGCTGACCGACGCATTCCGGATGGCCGTCAGCAAGCGGGTACGCGACGGAGTCCGCGCCATCGAGCAGCAGATGCATGTCGGCCTGAACGAGGTGGTGACGGCCGAGTCCCGCCACCTGTCCGCGCTGGCCGAGACGGCACGGCGCGCGGCCGAGGAGAGCGAGCGGCTGCAGGAATCGCTGGCCGACATCGAGTTGGACCTCGCCTCCGTCAGTGAGCTGCGGCAGCGCGCCCAGCGGCTCAGCTGGGCCGGCTGAACCGCTCCGGCAACGGCACCCGGCCGTCGACCCGGGTTCCGGCGCCCGGCTCCGAGCGCACCTCGACCATGCCGCCCAGCGCCGTGACCCGAGCCGTCACGTTCCGCAGACCTCGGCCCAGGACGGTGTTCGCGGCCATGTCCCAGCCCGGGCCGTCGTCGTGCACCCCGAACTCCAGGCGGTCCGCGCCGCAGGTGAGAATCAGCCGGATCGGCGCGCCGGGCGCATGCCGGCGCGCGTTGTTCACCGCTTCGAGGCAGCAGAACCAGACTGCCGTCTCGATCTCGGCCGGGAAACGCCGGCCGGCCGGCATCCCGGTTGTCGTGACGCTCAGGCCCAGTTCGGCCTCCAGCGCCGCGACCAGCCCGAGCCGTACGAGCCGCGGTGAGGTCCCGCCCGTCGCCGTACGCACCATGATGTTCTCCGCCTCGTCGAGGTGGGCGGTGAGCCGGTCGAGGTGGGCCTCGGCCGCCTCGGTGCCGGTGGTGACCCGGTGCTCGGCCAGGCCGATCGCCAGCCGCAGCGAGACCAGGTGGTGCTGGGCGCCGTCGTGCAGGTCCCGTTCGAGGCGGCGGCGTTCGGCATCCATCTCGGCCACCAGTCGTTGCCGTGAGCGGGCGATGTCCGCCGCGTGCGCCCGGACCGCCCGCAGTTGCCGGTCCAACTCGACCCGGAGGCGGTACGCCTCGAGCACCATGCTGAGGCTGTCGGCCACGTCGGCGACCAGCCGGGAATGGTAGGTGTCCGGCCCCATCGTGGCCGAGCGGTCCACCGTGATCGAGCCGAGCCGTTCGCCGCCGCGGGTGATGGGCAGGGTGACCAGGGCTTCGTCCTCGCTCGCGCCGGGGCGCGTCCAGGCGTACGTCCGCTCCGGCAGCCCGGGTCGCACCACGCTCAGCCGGCATACGTGCGCCCCCAGGTCACGCCCGACCGCTTCGGCCACGCGGGCCAGATCGGTGGCGTCGAGCGGGCTCGTCCGCGTCATCGCACCGATGCACGCCAGCACGCTGTAGGGCGTCGGCCGGCGCCCGTAGAGCAGGCGGTTCAGACCACGCTCGACGCGAACATGGACGGGCCGCAGGAGCACCGCCACCGGCACCGCCGCGACCGGAGCGGACACGACGGTGTGCAGGACCACGAACAGGCCGCCGATCAGCACGGTGACCAGGGCAACGACCAGTACGGTGCCGAGCCGGCGCTGGACCGCCTGCAGCGACGCGCGCCGGCTGGCGGCGATCGCGACCGTGACCGGTACGAGGTGGCTGAACCAGACCAGTGGCGCCGGATCCCGCACGGCCGCGAACGGCACGAAGACCAGCAGCAGCACCGCCATGATCACGGCCGCGCTGACCAGGATGCCGAAGAGCAGGCGGATCCGGGCACGCTCGATCGCCGTCAGGTCGTCGCGGCCGCGGTGCCGCAGGAACACCAGGGCGAGGGCCGGCAGCACGGCACCGAACAGCGCGACCTGGCTCAGCGTCGCCGGGAAAACCGCCGCGATGGCCGCGCCGAGCACGGCGACGACCCCCACCGTCACCACGATCTCGTCGCGGCCGGGGCCGCGTGATCCACCGGCCGGCGGGTAGGACAGCAGCGCGCAGGCGAAGGCGCCCAGCGAAACCGCGGGGAGCAGGAAGTCCCCGGTGATCACCGGGCCGAGGTCGGATCCGGCGCCGGCCAGCAGGGCGAGGGCGAACAGTCGCATCGATCTATCTCGATGCCTGGAGAGCAGGATCGCGGCCCCGAGGCCGAGGGTGAGCAGCCCGCAGCCGAGCTTCGTCACGGCTTCGGGGCCGGCATGGAAATGCCCCGCGGCGAGCAGGGAAATCTCGATCAAGAGCCGGCCGAAGGCCAGCAGACCGCAGATCAAACCCATGCTCCGGTACGCGACCCGCAGCACCCGCGACGTCACGGCAGCGACTCCCTGCTCGTGTCCGGCCGGTCCGGCAGCCAGGCATACAGGCGCAGCTCGCCCCGGTTCCCGTCGGCACATTCGACGGCACCGCCGAGAACCGCAAGCCGTTCGACATCGTCGACCAGGACGGCGCGCATCTGTTCCGCGGTCACCGGCGGTGACGGGTCCTCGATGAGGATCCGCACCCGGGCGTCGCCGTGGGCCACCCGCACCCGGATCTCCCCGGACGCCGGCTCCGCGGCGAGCACCTCGAGGGCGGCCGCGGTCACCTGGTACGCGGCCGACTCGACCGCCCACCCCGCCCGTACGGTGAGATCGCCGGTGAGCCGGACCGGCCGGTCCAGGTCGGCCACCAGTTCCTCGAGTGCCGCCGCCGGCCCCTGACCGCGCAGCACCGCGGGATAGACGCCGCGGGCGATGACCCGGAACCGATCGATCAACTCGTCCAGCTCCGCGCGGGCCAGCCGCAGCGCGGACCCGGCAGCGTGACCGCCGAGGGTGGCCCGGGCCGCGGTCAGGTGCGTACGCAGGGCGTCCAGGCGTCCGGCGGTGGCCCGGGACAGCTGGGTCATCAATCTGCGCCGCTCCACCTCGCGCGCCCCGGCGAGTCGGCGCCGGAAGCCGTGCAACTCCCGCACCAACTCATCGGCCCGGCGTCCGTGTTCGGTCAGTTCGGTGTTGAGCGCGGTCCTTCGCAGCAGCAGTGCGGTTCCGTGGGCGACGTCGTTCAGCAGTGCCCGGTCCTGCGCCGTGACCGGCGACTCGGGCTTCTCGATCGCCAGCACGGCAAGCAGTTCGCCGGCGTCCAGCAGCGGCACGGCGTACGCGATCCCCGGCCGGGACAGCAGCGCCGGAAGACTCGCCGCGCTCTCCGGCGCGCCGGAGCGGCCGGCGGGATACGACGCCACGACGGCCAACCGATCGCCGGTGGCCAGCCAGATGGTCGACCGCTGGGCCCCGGTGCCGTCGGCAAGGGCCCGGGCCAACCCGGGCAGGGCCTCGCGCAGCGACGGCGACCGCAGATGGCGAGCCGCCTCCGTCAACGCCGAATACGGGGTGACCTTGCGACGCCGGGTGATCCGATCCGCCATCGTGACGACGGCTCCCCGTAGCCGGGTGAGCAGAACGGTCGCGCCGGCGATCACGGCGAACGGCAAGGCCAACGCGACCGGGCGGTCCGCCCCGGCCCGGCCGGCCACCGCGGCGGCCGTCACCAGCAGCAGAAACGTCACCCCGGCAGGCAGAATCGTCCGCACCAGCCTGGTGACCGGATCAGCCACTGTCCTGAACTGACCTCAGAAACGTCAAGACGGCCAGCACGCGCCGGTGCTGCTCGGCGGCGTCCGACGGCAGCCCGAGCTTCATGAAGATGCTGGAGATGTGTTTCTCGATGCTCTTGGCCGCCACGAACAGCAGACTGGCGATGCCCGCGTTGGAGCGGCCCTCGGACATCAGCCGCAGCACGTCCAGCTCGCGGTCCGACAGGGTGGCCAGCATGTCGCGCCGGTTGCTGCTCGGCCGGTCGACCAGCCGCTGGGCCAGCACCGGCTCGATGACGATCTCGCCGTCCCGGATCCGGGTGAGGGTGTCGCTGAGGACCTCGACGCTGCCCACCTTCTCCTTCAAGCGGTACCCGATCGCCTGGGTGCCGATGTTCAGCACCCGGATCAGATAGTGGGTCTCGGCGTAGTGGGAGAGGAACAGCAGACCCAGCTCCGGGTGATCGGCCCGCAGCCGCTCGGCGGTGGACAGGCCGCCGTCGGGCTCGGGCGGCATCCGGATGTCCAGGACAGCCACGTCGGCGGGCTCGGTGGCCAGCAACTCGACCAGGGTGTCTCCGTCCGCGGTGCAGCCGACCACCTCGTGCCCGGCCGCCTCGAGCAGCATCACCAGGCCGTCGCGGAACAACGCACCGTCGTCCGCCAGCGCTACTCGCACGGAATCCTCACTCTTATCGTTCCGATCAGGCCATCGCCCACCTCCGCCACCCCGTCCACCCACCGGACGCGGTCCCGGACGGCGCCGATCTGGCCAGTATCGACATCGCCGAGGTCCAGCGCCAAGCCGTCGGCATCCCGTCGGATGACCACGTCCACCGTTCGAGTGGCGGGCGGCAGCGCCGCCAGAACCCCGACGATGACGAAATAGACCACGCCCTCGACCGCCGGATCGAAGCGGCCGCCGCCGGCGTCGACCCGGACCGAGGCGCTGCTCGCCAGCTCCCGCAGGGCCGGCCCGAGACCGGCCTCGTGCAGCAGCGGCGGATAGATCCGATCGGCGACCGCGCGCAGTTCCTGCTGGATGAGGTGCAACTGGTATTGCAGTTCCTCGATGTCGTGCGGCAGGCCGCCGACGTCATGGCGCGCCTTCTGGGCGAGCAGACCGAGGCGCAGGGTCAGCGCGGCGATCCGCAGAGCCGGGCCGTCGTGCAGCTGACGCTCGAGGTCGCGACGACGGCTCCAGTGCTCGTCCGCCCGGCGTCGGGCGGAACCGGTGGCGTCGTACGTGTCGAGCGTCATGACGTCATTCTCCGGAGGTAACCCGTTGCAGGCAGTGGGGCCAGCCCTACAAATGCGGGAGGTGTGCGGTGGGCTACGACCTCGGAGTCGATCTCGGTACCACCTTCGTGGCAGCCGCGATCGCGCGCGACGGCCGCGTGGAGATGTGCACTCTGGGTAACCGCGCGGCGGTCACGCCGGCGGTGGTGTACCTGACCCACGACTCGAAGATGATCTTCGGCGAGGCCGCCGAGCAGCGTGCGCTGAGCGACCCGGGCCGGGTCGAGCGCTGGTTCAAGCGGCGGTTGGGTGATCCGACTCCGGTGCTCCTCGGCGGGATGCCGCACCAGGTGACCGGGCTGATGGCCGAGCAGCTGCGCGACGTGCTCGACACCGTCACCAGGGCGGAGGGCGGCCCACCGGACCGGGTCGCGCTGACCCACCCGGCCGGCTGGGGCCCGTACCGGCGGGAGCTCTTCGAGGAGATCCCCCGGCTCGCCGGCCTGCGCGACCACGTGGTCCTGACCGAACCGGAGGCGGCCGCCGCCTACTACGGTGCGAGCCGCTCCATCGGCGACGGCGACACCGTCGCGGTGTACGACCTGGGCGGCGGCACCTTCGACGCCACCGTACTGCGGATCCGCAACGGCGAGGTCGAGGTGATGGGCGAGCCGCAGGGGATCGAACGGCTCGGCGGAACCGACTTCGACGAGGCGATCCTCCAGTGGATCAACCACCGGCACGACGGCGCGCTGGCCGAACTCGACCCGTTCGATCCCGAGTCGGTGGCGGCCATGACCATGTTGCGGCAGGAGTGCGTCCGGGCCAAGGAGGCGCTGTCGGCCGACACCGAGACCGGCATTCCGGTCGTGCTGTTCAACCAGCAGTTCTACGCCCAGCTCACCCGCCGCGACCTGGAGTCCATGATCCGCGCGCCGATCGAGTCGACGATCGGCGCCCTGGTCCGGGCGGTGTACGCGGCCCAGGTCGAGGTGGGCGAGCTGTCCGCGGTCCTGCTGGTCGGCGGTTCGTCCCGCATCCCGTTGATCGGCCGGATGATCACCGAGGAACTGGGCCGCCCCATCCTGACCGACGCCAACCCGAAACACGCGGTGGCGCTGGGCGCGGCAGCGGTGGCAGCCGCGGGCGTCCGACCGGCCATGGCCGGCGCTCGTGTCCTGGTCGGGGGCGGCAGCTCAGAAGAAGCCGCGGCCCCGCCCCACGTACCGTCCCCGCGAGGCGTCTCCCGGCCGGCACCGCCCGGCTGGATCTCCGAAGAGAAGCCATCGCCATCCCGAGCCCGCCGGCGGAGGACCACGGCTGCCGTCCTGGCCGTCCTGGCCCTCCTCACCCTGATCGGCGTCCTGGCCTTCCTGCTGATCGGATCCGCCCCCCAGCAGCCATCGCCCAGCCTCAGCCCGGAATTACGATCTCCGCCAGCTCAGGGTGGTTCGGCCAGTCCTGCGCGGAGATCTTGATGCCTGGCTGCGGCCCGGCGGCTGAGACCGCCAGCAGCGTGGTCATGCTGCCGCTGCCGTTCCGGCAGGAGAGGGCGAACCCGTCCGCCGTGGGCCCGAGCACGTCGCAGAACTGGTTTTCGAGGTCCATCTTGGGGATTTCGTAGCGGCCCAGGACCTTACCCGTGAAGTCCGCATGGATCACCGCGGTCAGCTCGCGACTGTCCTGCCCCTCGACACTGCGGGCGGCGACCACGTAGACGCTCTGATTGTCCGGTGCCAGGTTCACCGAACGGACCGACTCACCGTCGAGCTGCGCCGTCACATCGATGGTGACGGTCTGCCCGGCGCTGGTCGACCATGCGACGACCGGCCCGGTGCTGTTCTCGTTCCGGAACAGCACCGTGCCGTCCGGCAGGATCCCGAAGGCCTTGGTCCCGGCCGGCGCGGTCAGCTGCGTCGCCAGGCCGCTACCCACCTCGAGCACGGTGTAGGCGGCGTTCGTGTCGCTGTCCGTGCGTTGCAGCAGCAGGCGCCCGGAGTCACTCGACCAGGCGACCGGGAACACCGCGTCCGTCGCCGCCGACTTGACCGCATGTACTCGGACGTCGGTGAGGCTCCGCACCATGTACCGGCCGTGCGACTGGTAACCCAGCCATCGGCCGTCCCGGGACATGGTGATCGAGTGGACCGGGGGACCCCCGTCGGCGGGTGCGGGCAGGACGAACTGCCGGCCGTCGGTCAGCACCACGAAGACGCCGTCGCACGCATCGCGGCAGGGCGTGTAGGCATAGGCCGCGCGGCCGACCGGCCCCGCCGGAAGCGCCGTCGATCGACCCGGTGGCCGCAGCGCCCCGGCTTCGGTCGCGGCGCTGGGGCGGGCACCCTCCCCGGCCGGCACCGACGGTGTGTGGGCCGCACCGGGCCCGAGGACCACGACGGCACCCACCAGGCCGGCGAGGACCACGGGTACCACCGCCACCGCCGCCGCCGCGGACCGTCGCCGCTTGGCCAGCGCGATGACGCGCTCCGGATCGACGTAGTTGCGGGCCTCCGCGTCGAGCTCTCGATACGGAATCATCGTCTGGTCATTCACGGCCATACCTCCGACGGTTTCAGCGACTCCAGCAGACCGGGACCGGCCCGCCGCAGTGTGGCCAGCGCGTCGTGCGCGTGCCGCTTGACGGTTCCGACCGAACAGCCGAGTTGTTCGGCGGTGGCCGACTCGGTCAGATCCTCGTAATAGCGCAGGAACAACACCGCCCGCTGCCTCGGCGGCAACGAGGCCAGCGCCCGGGCCAGCGTGACCCGCAGTGCCGTCTGGTGGGCGACGTCGGTGCCCCCCTGCCGATCGGCGACCGCGTCGAGCGGGATCTCGGCGTACCGGCGGCGCCGCAGCCAGGACCTCAGCTGATTCACCATGACCTTGCGGACGTACGCCTCCGGGTCGCCACCGGACTGCACCCGGTGCCAGCGAACCGCGGTCTTCACGAGTGCCTCCTGCAGGAGGTCTTCGGCGGCTTGGTGGTCTCCGGTCAGCATGAACGCGACCCGCGACAGCGCCGGCCCGCGGGCCGCGGCGAACCCTCGGAACTCGTCATACTGATGTCGACGGTGCATCCGGCTCACTCTCTCGCGACACGCTCATATCAGTTACAACGCCGGTAGGCCGGCCAAAGGTTGAGTCGAGCGGCACCAGCCGGCCGGCCGAGGCCACCAGAACGGCCGGGGCCAGGAGCCACAGTCTCGCCGATAGCGGGGTGGGCGCGCCGATGGCGACAGCGATCGCGGCGACACCGGTCGCGACGGCCAGCACCCACGCCCGCGCGACCACGAGCGTCGTCACCGGCCCGCCGTCGCCGAAGCAGCCGCACGGAGCGCTGGGGGCGCGCACCTTCACCGCCGCGGTGTAACAGCCGAACACGGCGTAACACCCGGCGACCACCGCCAGCGCCGCCGCCGCTCGCTGGGGGGCCGCCGACCAGGTCACCACCGCCGTGCCGCCGAGGACGATCTCCGCGGGACCGATGGTGACGGCGACGGCACGGCGCAGGCTCGGCGGTACGAGTTGTTGCCGCCCGAGCACCTCGGCAAAGGCTCGGGCACCGCGTGCGTGGCCGAGGCCGCCCGCGACGAGCAGGAGCGCCGCGCCGAGGCCGGACGCGGTGGCGACCTGAGCGAGCGTCTGCACAGATTCTCCTTGGTGGACTGGACATGCCGGCCTGACGTGGCCGCCGTCGGACGACGGCCACGTCAGGTGGTCAACCGAGATAGCGGAAAAGCACTGCGGCGAGCACCGTGAAGCTGACTGCGGTGATCTGCCCGACCCGGCGCAGATGCGTGAGCAGTTGCTCGTCCCAGGTGCTCGGCGACCCGCTGTACGACCTCGACAAGGTCATCCAGGAGCGACCGAGACCGAAGCCCAACCCGGCCAGCAGACCGGGAACGATCCCGCCCACCATGAGGACCGCGACGACCAGCGCGTGCGGAAGCCCGGTCGGCATGAATGTGCGCACCCCGGTACCCATCTCGAACCCGAATTGGAGCGCACCCTGCATGCGCGCCTCCGGGATGATGCTCTGCGGCACGGCGCGGCCGTTCTGCGGCAGTTTGAGTGGCCGGCCGATCAGTTCGGCAACGAGGATGACGATCAACGCCAGGCCGCCCAGCGGCAGGCGAATGTATGAGGGCACGATGGACAGCACACCGGAGAGTGCGCCCAGGACGAGCCCTGAGGTGAGGGCGCCCAAGAGCAGCCCGCTGACGAAATACCGTGTTTGTCCTCGCCAGACCGACGAGGTCAGCAGTTCCGCTGAGTTGAAACTTCAAATGGATCCGGAGATCGAATAGCCGGCTGCCACCCCCATGAGCACCCACGCGAGGAACGGGCCGGCCCGGCCCGACGCCGCCAGATATGCGGCGGGGACAGCGAAGAACACGAGGGCCGCAGGCAGCACCAGAGGGTGATACGGCCGGCGCACCGCCAATACCATCAGGCTGATCCGACTCGGTAACTGCAGATCACGAAAATGGGCGACACGCTGCCGTACGAGGTGTAGCCGTCCGCGCACCGCCAATTGCCGCCGCTGTACTTCCACCGCCAGGCGTTCCGGGCCGGCGAGCCGCACTTCTTGGTGGGCCAGTAATTGACCGTGCCGGACGAGTTCTTGAACCAGCCGTCGGAGCCGCAATAGCCGGTGCTGTATTCGGCGCCGGTGCAGATCAGGTTATCCGCATAGCTGTAGCCACCGCAGGTGCTGAGCGTGGTCCACTCGTCCCCGACCGTCGCGAGCGCCTTGGGTACGAACTTTTCCGGCACCGAGCTGATCACGGTCACGGCCATCGCCGCACCCAGCGCACCAGCCGTCTTGAACAGGGAGCGGCGAGGCAGTCGGTAGGTCCCGTACCCGGCCGTTCCCTTGAGGGAGCCCCCGGCGAGCCGGGTCGTTTCGTCGTCCTCGTAATGGTGGGGAACACTGTCCCAGTAGTCCTGGGTGGCGTTCGAACGCGCTTCCATCTCTCTCTCCTTAGACGGTTTCCGCGGATACTGTTTGTTTGTTCGGCCCGGCCTCGAACAGTCGGCGCAGGTCCTCGTCGGAACCGACCGCTCGCCGGAGGCGCTCCGTGCCATCCGGGCCGTAGCGCAGCAACTGGGGCGTGGCATCGACACCGAGTTCGCCCAGAAGAATCGGATCGATGATCGCCTCGACCGGCGAACCGTCGACCCACGCCGCCGCGCCCGCGTCGGCCGACAGCAGGACCACCCGCTCGGCCGCCCCGGACGCGAGCTGCACCAACGCCGATGCCCGCGCCTGACAGGCCGGGCAGTGGGTCGACACCACGAGCACCAGGGCGTCCCGCGGCGCCGCCGCCGGGCTGGCGAAGGCGGACACCTGCCGGCGACGCGGCGGCAGCACGTTCGCCATCGCGTGCTGCAGGGCGCGCACGTCCCGCAGCAGCGCAGCCACCACGAACATCAGCAGCACGACGCCGAGCAGGCTGAATACGGTCAGGGAGTTGGCCACCGTCTGCACGATCAGCCGATCGCTACCTGGAAGTTTTCGGCAAGCTCCACGTTGGCCGGCGCGTCGGGATCGAAGAAGCCGAGATCGGTGACCGCCGTGGCGCCGGCGATGGTCGCGGTGCGCTCCAGCGAGCCGTCCTGGCGCCGGGTGTCGGTGCGCCACATGACCCCGCCCTTGACCTGCTTGCCCGAGTGGGCGGGCACGCGGATCGACGGGCTGGTGGTGGGCGTGATGGCGACCGCGCACAGGTTGGTCAACGTGTTCGCGGCCAGAACCATGGTGACGCTCGTCCCGGTGCCGCGCCTCGGCGTGACGAGAAGTCCGCTCGCGCTGTCGTTCAGGTCGACGGCGGCCATCATCTCGGTGAAGACCGAGAACGATACGTCGCGACCGGCAACGGTCCAGTACAGCTCGTGATGCGCTGAGCGCCAGAGAAATGTCGTGTAGACGGACTCCTCCTCGGTCTCGTAAGACATCAGGGCGACGTCCCGGAACGAAACCTCACGCCGTACGGATTTCTCGAGAGTCCCGTTGTGCCGGCGCACCGTCTCGTAGCTTCCGGCCGCTGCGACGTTGAGCGCGACCAAATTCGCCTGTCGGCGCAGAGTGCATTTGAAGCCCCACGTCCCGGTGAACTCCCGCGATGACCCCGCTATCGCAATGCTCCTACCATCTGGACTCAATACGGACATAACCTGCCCTTTCGATTGATAATGATCATCTGCAACAGATGCTACGAGGGGGCGGCTGGCATGGCGTTGCCCAATTGCTTGTTAGAAAGTTGTCGAAATGTTGTCGCCGCCATTTGGCAACGGTCAGGCCGGTCGCGTGAACGAGCACATGCCGGCACCCCAGCGCCTCGGATCGGACCATCCATGTTGGACATTCGCGGCGATCTGCGCACATAAGCCGGCCCGGCCAGATCTCAAGTTGCCCATAGCGCAAACTGTGAGCGATAACAGCTGGAGTCCCGGGGATCCTGGTCGCATGCATCGACCCCGCTCATTCCCGCTCGTACCTTACGATTGGCGCCACGGTCATGATCTTTGCTCGGTGACCGTGACCGGACGCGCCGACGGGGGAGACGTTCGATGGAGTTGCGACTATTCGGCCCGGTGGAGATTAATGCCTACGGGAATGTGATCGACGTCGGCCCGCCCCAACGACGAAAGGTCCTGGCCGCACTGGCGATTGAGGCCGGCCGGCCGGTGTCCGCGGAAACCCTGATCGATCGGGTCTGGGACGAGGAGCCACCGAATTCGCCGCGCCGGGCGCTGCACGCACATATCTCACACATCCGGCGGGCGATCGGGTGCGTCACAACGGACGCCGAAAAGCCGGTTCGGGTGGTCCGTCTCAGCGGTGAGTACATGCTGGATATCGCGCCCGAGCGGGTCGACATGTGCCGGTTCCAGCATCTCGCTCAGCTGGCCGACCGCTCGGATCGGACAGATGCCGAACGTCTGGCATTGCTGCGCGAAGCACTTGCCCTGTGGCAGGACAGGCCGTTACGCGGCCTGGGCGGGCAATGGGCGGCGCAGGTGCGCGAGCGATGGTGGCGCCGCCGGCTCGATGTCCAACTGACCTGGGCGCGCGCCGAATTGCGGCACCGCCCGGACGCCCCCATCATCACGACGCTGCAGGAGCTGATCGGCGAATACCCACTGTCCGAGCCACTCGTTGCCGTGTTGATGCGCGCGCTGTACACCAGCGGGCGAAGAGCCGAGGCGGTGGACTGTTATGCCGCCACTCGAAGACGTTTCACCGACCAATTGGGCATCGAACCGGGGGCGGAGCTCCGCTCCCTGCATCGGTCGATCCTGCGCGGCGAGTAGCTCACCGGTATCGAACTCATCAGGGGGGAAGCATGACGCAGTATCGGGCCGCACTGCAGGCTGTACTGGACGCCGAGGTCCGCCCGCACGCGGCGGAGGTCGACCGGACCGGTGAGTACCCGCGCGCGGCGATCGCCGCGCTCGGTGCCGCGGGCCTGCTCGGGCTGACCAGCGCCCGCGAGGTGGGCGGTGCCGGCCTGGGGCTGGACGCCGCCGCCGAGGTGATCGAGGCGCTCGCCGGGGTCTGCGGATCGACCGCGATGGTGACGCTGATGCACTACGCGGCGACCGCCGCGATCGAGCACAGCGGACCGGAGGACGTCCGCCGCGCCATCGCCGACGGCCGGCACGTCACCACCCTCGCCTTCTCCGAACGGGGCTCCCGCAGCCACTTCTGGGCACCGCAGTCGACCGCCACGGCCACCGGCGACAAGGTGTCCCTGAACGCCCGTAAGAGCTGGGTGACGTCCGCCGGCGAGGCCCAGAGCTACGTCTGGTCGAGCCTGCCCCTGGCCGGCGACGGCATGACCCTGTGGCTGGTCCCGGCGGCAACGACCGGGCTGGAGGTGGCCGGCCCGTTCGACGGCGTCGGCCTGCGCGGCAACGCGTCCCGCCCGATCGCCGCGAACGACGCCGTCGTGGCCGCCGATGCGATCATCGGCACCGACGGCGCCGGGCTCGAGGTGGCCCTCGGCATCGTGCTTCCGGTGTTCACCGTGCTCAGCGCCGCGTTCTCGCTGGGCGTGTCGGAACGCCTGGCCACCCTGGCCGCCGAACACCTCACCCACGCCCGCCTCGACCACCTGGGCCAGTCCCTGGCCGAACAGCCCGTTCCCCGGGCGGCGTTCGCCCGGACCCGCACGAGCGTGGACACCACCCGCGCCTTCCTCGCCGCCACGCTGGCCGCGCTGGCCACCGGCGACCCCGCTGCCCAGTTGCGGGTGCTGCAGGTCAAGGCCGTTGCCGGGGAGGTGGCCGTGTCGGTCGCCGGCGAGGTGATGCGGCTGGCCGGTGGTTCGGCGTTCCGCAAGGAGCTCGGCATCGAGCGGCATTTCCGGGATGCGCTGGCGGCCCGGGTCATGGCGCCGACCACCGAGGCCCTGGAGGACTTCACCGGCCGTGCCGTTCTCGGCCTGCCGCTGTTCGACGCCCCGGCGGTGCCGGCATGACCGCCTTCACGATGGGCGCGGTCGCCTACGACCCGAAGGTCGTCACCATCTGGAACGGCTTCCGGAGTTGGTTCGTCGCGAGCGGCCTGCCGTTCGACTACGTCCTCTACTCGAACTACGAGCGGCAGGTGGAAGACCTGATCGCCGGGCGCATCGACGCCGCCTGGAACTCGCCGCTCGCCTGGGTCCGGGCCCGGCGGCTCGCCGAGGCTCAGGGCCTGACGATCCGGGCGCTGACCATGCGCGACACCGACCGCGACCTGGCCACCGCCATCGTGACCCGCGCGGACAGCGACATCGCGTCGGTCGAGGAGCTACGCGGGCGAACGGTCGCGACCGGAGCCGTCGACTCACCGCAGGCGACCCTGCTGCCGCTGGACCACCTGCGCCGCCACGGCCTGCACCCCGGCACCGATTTCACGGTCCGCCGATTCGACGTCGGCGTCGGCCTGCACGGCGATCACATCGGCGGGGAACGCGACGCCGCTCGTGCGCTGATCGCCGGCGAGGTCGACGCCGCCTGCATCCTCGACGGCAACCACCTGCTCTTCACCAAGGAGGGCGTGCTGCCCTCCGGCAGCACCCGGCTACTCACCACCACCGGCCGCTACGACCACTGCACCATGACCGTCACCGGCTCCGCCGACCCGGACCGCACGGCACGCTTCGGGGAACTGCTGCGATCCATGTCGTACGCCGACCCGGCCGTGCGCCCGCTGCTGGACCTGGAAGGGCTGACCTCCTGGGAGGACGGCCGGACCGACCGCTACCGGATGCTGGAGGCGGCCGTCACCGCCGCCGGCTTCTACGACGCGGCGGGGACGGTGACCGCCGCCGAGTACCAGCCATGAACCTGGACCTGGCCGGCCTGGCCTTCGACACCGGCGGACGCCTGCTGATCCAGAAGGTGCTGGCCGGCCTGCCGCCGGGCAGCACCGTCACGGTCACCGGCCGCGACCCCTTCCTGACCCTGCACCTGCGGGCCTGGTGCCGGTCGGCCGGCCACGGCACCACCGCACAGGACGACGGTGCCGTCGAGGTCGTCAAGGGCCGGCCGGACGCCGACCGCTGGGCTCACGCCGAACGCGCCGGTGAGCCCGGCGCGGTGGCCCGCCGGCCGCCCGGGCACTGGGGACTGGCCGCCCGCGGCGCGCTCCTCGAAACCGGCGGCCCCGAACCGGCCTACGAACTCGCCGACCGCGACATCGTCTGGGCCGACCTGGCGCCACGCCTCTACGCCCACGCCGCGGCCGCGCAGTGGGACCCGGCGACCGCGGTCCCCTGGGACGCGCCGTTCACCCTGCCCGCGGACATCGAGGCCGCCATCGTGCAGATCATGACCTACCTGGTCGAGAACGAGCAGGCGGCCCTGGTCATCCCGGCCCGGCTGCTGACCCGGATCCACCCGCACTTCCGGGAGGTGCTCGGGCTGCTCGCGGTGCAGGCCGCCGACGAGGCCCGGCACGTCGACGTCTTCACCCGCCGCGCGCTGCACACCGGCGGCCGGATGGGCAGTTCCTCGGCCGGCGGCCGGGCATCGCTGGCGTCGCTGCTGGCCGAACCCGACTTCACCCTGGCCTCGTTCCTGTTGTCGGTGCTCGGCGAAGGCACCTTCGTGCACCTGCTCACCTTCCTCGAACGGCACGCCCCCGACCCGGTCACCCGCGCGGTGACCCGGCTGGCCCGCGCCGACGAGGCCCGGCACGTGGCGTTCGGGGTCGCGCACCTGGAACACCAGTCGGCGTCGGACCCGACCATGCTCGGCCGGCTGCGCGGCGCCATCGAACGCCGCCACGACATGCTCATCGACACGGCCGGCCTGAACCAGGACGTGTTCGACGCCCTGCTGCTCCTGGCCGCCGGCTCGTGGACACCACCGGCGCTGCACCGCGGCCACCTGGCCGTCCGACAACTCCAGGCGGACATGGACACCGGACGCCGGCGCCACCTGTCCCGCCTCGGCTTCCCCGACGACGAGGCCGCCGAACTCTCCGCCCTGCACACCCGCAACTTCATGTGACCCGGGATGGGCAGCACAGGTTCGTACACTGTGGAGGTGACCGGCCGACGCACGCACCGGGCAGTCGCCGCGATCGTGGCGGCGATGCTGCTCGGCGCCGCGGGGTGCGGTGCCGGCGGCGGTTCGGTCGAGGCACGGTTGGCCGACGGCGAGCTGCAGCTGACGTTCGACCCGTCGTGCCGGGTCGCTTTCCTGCGGCTCGCGGACCACAGCACCACGCTGTGGGAGATCCGCGGCGACAAGGACGCGGCCCCGCTGGACACGGTGACGGCCGGCGTCGCACCGCCCGGCTACACCGAGATCACCGACGCGCTGAACCGCGACCTGCCGCCCGAGCTGACGCTGAGCGTGAAAACCGAGGGCTGGTTCGGCACCACGATCGACATGACAACCCTGGCCGACGACTCACGCCGATTCGACCTGACCCCGATCATGAACGAGCTGACCCCGGCCGGCGACCTGTGCTGATGGTCGCTGACGAGGCCCAGCCCTCGCTACCGCTCGATCGTCACGCCGAGCGTGCGGTAGCGAGGGTCCCTCGACAGGCGTGTCAGGCGGCCGCGACCAAGCCGGCGGAGACGGGCTCCAGGGCCGTGCCCAGGATCTCGCGGACGTCGGAGACGATGTGCACGGTCAGTGCGGACAGCACGTCGGCCGGCACCTCGTCGAGGTCGGGCTCGTTGCGTTTCGGCAGGTAAACCTCGGTGAGGCCGGCTCGCTGGGCGGCGAGCAGCTTCTGCTTGACGCCGCCGATCGGCAGGACCCGCCCGGTCAGCGAGACCTCGCCGGTCATCCCCACCTCGGCCCGGACGTTGCGGCCGAGCAGCAACGACACCAGCGCGGTCGTCATCGTCACGCCGGCCGACGGCCCGTCCTTCGGGACCGCTCCGGCGGGCACGTGCAGGTGGATCGGGTGGTCGAGCTGCTCGGGCGAAATGCCCAGTTCCTCGGCGTGGGCCCGGACGTAGGAGAGCGCGATCTGCGCGGACTCCTTCATCACGTCGCCGAGCTGCCCGGTGACCGACAGCCCGCCCTTGTCGCCGGGCAGCAGCGACGCCTCGATGTAGAGCACGTCGCCGCCCATCCCGGTCACGGCCAGGCCGGTGGCCACGCCCGGAACGGCGGTCCGCTCGGACGACTCCGGGGTGAACCGCGGCCGCCCGATCAGATCCTTGAGATCGGTGGCGTCGACGGTGGCCGGCAGATCGCCCAGAGCGGCCTTGCGGAACGCCTTGGCGAGCAGCCGTTCCATGGACCGTACGCCGGCCTCCCGGGTGTAGTTCGCCGCGATCTCGCGCAGCGCGTCCTCGGTGACCGTCACCTCGTCCTCGGACAGCGCGGCCCGTTCCAACTGCCGGGGCACCAGGAAGTCCCGGGCGATGGCGACCTTGTCGTTCTCGGTGTAGCCGTCGATCGCGATGAGCTCCATCCGGTCGAACAGCGCCTGCGGGATGGTGTCCAGCACGTTCGCGGTCGCGATGAACAGGACGTCGGACAGGTCCAGGTCCAGGTCGAGGTAGTGGTCCCGGAAGGTGTGGTTCTGCGCCGGATCGAGCACCTCGAGCAGTGCCGCCGCGGGGTCGCCGCGGTAGTCGCTGCCGACCTTGTCGACCTCGTCGAGCAGCACGACCGGGTTCATCGAGCCGGCCTCGCGGATCGCCCGCACGATGCGCCCGGGCAGTGCCCCCACGTACGTCCGGCGGTGGCCCCGGATCTCCGCCTCGTCCCGCACCCCGCCCAGGGCGACCCGGACGAACTTGCGGCCGAGGGTCCGCGCGACCGACTCGCCGAGCGAGGTCTTACCGACTCCGGGTGGCCCGGCCAGCAGGATCACCGCGCCGGAACCGCGCCCGCCGACGACATTGAGGCCACGGGATTCGCGCCGGGCGCGGACGCCGAGGTATTCGACGATGCGTTCCTTGACCTCGGCCAGGCCGTGGTGGTCGGCGTCGAGCACGGCCCGCGCCGCGCCGAGGTCGGTCGCGTCGGTGGTGCGGACGGTCCACGGCAGATCCAGGACCGTGTCGAGCCAGGTCCGGATCCAGCCTGCCTCGGGGTTCTGGTCGCCGGCCCGCTCCAGCTTGCTGACCTCGGCCAGGGCCGCCTCGCGGATCTTCTCCGGCAGATCGGCCGCCTCGACCCGGGCGCGGTAGTCGTCGGTGCCGTCCGCCTCGCCCTCGCCGAGCTCCTTACGGATCGCCTTGAGCTGCTCACGCAACAGGTACTCGCGGTTGCGCTTCTCGACCGACTCGCGTACGTCGGTGTCGATCTTGTCGCTGACCTCGGACTCCGCCAGGAAGTCCCGGGTCCACTCGACGAGCAGCCGCAGCCGGGCCTCCACATCCGGAGTCTCCAGCAGCTCACGCTTGCGGTCGTTGGACAGGTACGGCGCCCAGCCCGCGGTGTCGGCCAGGTCGCCGGGGTCGTCGATGGCGCTGACCGAGTCGATGACCTGCCACGCCTCGCGGCGCTGCAGCACCGAGACCACCAGCTGCTTGTATTCGGCGGCCAGCTCGCTGACATGCTCACTCAGCGGGCCGGCCGTGACCGGTTCGGCCTCGACCCAGAGAGCCGCTCCCGGGCCGGTCACGCCGGCGCCGATGCGGGCCCGCACACGGGTGCGCAGCACGGCGGCGGGCGAGCCGCCGCGGGACTTGCCGACCTGCTCGAGGCGGGCCACCACGCCGTAGGTCGCGTAGCGATCCGCGAGCCGCGGGGCGATCAGCAGCTCGGAGCCGGCCGAGGTGCGTGCCGCATCGACGGCGGCCAGGGCCGCCTCGTCCAGCTCGACCGGAACGACCATGCCCGGCAGCAGGACAACGTCGTCAAGGAACAAAACGGGGAGTCGTTTGCTGGTCACCCGGTACCTCCGAGAAAGTTGAGTATGCGCGGCTCAACCACGGCGGCCCCGGGCATCTTCCGGTGTTCACTGCCAGCGAAAATCATGGGGACGCCTCGGCCTGGTCACTCAGCCACCCCTGCTTCGCCGCCAGGACGGCGATCTGGAAGCGGGTCCGGGCACCGAGCACGGCACCCGCGTCGGTGATGTGCTGCTGAACCGTACGGCGGCTCAGGTTGAGGATTCGAGCGATCGTCTCGTCCTTCATCCCGACCGCCATCATCCGCAGGATCTCCCGTGTCCGCAGGTCGCGCCCCGAGGCCGGCAGGCCGTGCCGCCTCGTCAGCGACAGCGGCTCGGCGCGCTCCCACACGCTCTCGAACAGTGCGGCGAGCGCCGTCACCAGTGCGGGCGAGTGCACCACCAGTGAGCCCGACGCCGGGCGGTCCGCCCAGATCGGCAGCAGGGCGGCCGCCCGATCGAAGATCACCAGCTTCACCGGGATCTGCGACGTCAGGCGCAGCTTTCCGCCCTGACCCGTCCCGCGCAGAGCTGTCCGAAGGGACACCGCGTCGGTGAAGCCGTCCGTCTCGTACACCGACCGCATCTGCACGCCGGGCGGCACGCCGACCACCCCCGTGGACGCACCTGTCACGTACGGCGGCTTCGCCAGATGCAGCACCTCGGACGAGCTTCCCATCAGCAACTGGTGATAGCGGGCCGGCACCTCGTCCTGGCTCTTCAGCACCTCCACCATGTCCGTGGCACGCGGCCCGGACACCGCTTCGTGTGCTTCGGAGAGCCGCTCCACGAGATCCTCGACGCGGGCCAGCTCGGCCCGCCGCCGGGCCAGCAGGGCGCCGAGCGACGGTCGCGGTGGCGCGGCCGTCCATCGTGGTGCCGCGCCGCCGATCTGCGACGCCAGTGCCGAGTCAGCAAGGTGCCGCAGCGCCCGCTCCGCCTCGGCAGGTGACACCCCGACCGCGGACGCCGCCTCGTCGCGGTCCGCCGATCGCACCGCCACCAGGTACTCCAACACCCGGCCGGCCAGCGGATCAAGACCGGTTGCCGACCACGGTATTTCCATCTGGTCCATTCGTTTCCATGCCCCCCGGAACCCGATCCTGCTCGGGCCGGCTCCCACTCCGATGAATCGGGGATTACGAATAGGTAAGACGGTCCGACGTGGACTGCTGCTCATGTGTGCAAGTGCGCAAGGTCGTCCTTGTGGCGATAGTCGGCACCGGGGTGAGGTGGGCGAACCGGTCCTGTTCACAACCCCTGCGGGAGCATCAATTGCGTAGAGCCACGGCACTACCCACGCTCGCCATGCTGGCGGCGGCTGCCATCCTGGGAACCACCGCCCATGCCGCGAACGCGGCGCCCCCGTCGCCGACCGGCACGGACACTCCGGCACTCGTGGACGATGTGGCCGACCCGGTCGACGCCACGGTCGCACCGGACAAGGCCGCGAAGGCTCACCTCGCGGGCCACAAGGACCGCTACAAGATCGGCGATCCGGCCGGCACGCTCACCACGGCGAGCGTCGAGACGGAGGGCGAGCGGGAGACGGTCCGGCTCGACCAGCGATACAAGGGTCTGCCCGTGTTCGGCGCCCAATACGTGGTGCGTACCGAGAAGGCAGCCGGCAAACGTACGGTGACCGGGACGTCGGGCAGCTACTTCACGAACCTGGACGTCGACACGACCGTCACCCCGATCCCCACGGCGGTCGCGGTGTCCCGCGCGGTCGAGGAGGTGCGCAGGAGCCTGCACCCCGGAACAGCGGTGGTGGCCTCCGCCGCCGCCGCCGACCTCGCCGGCACCGACCAGGGGCTCCTGGTCATGCCGACCGGCACCGGTGTGCTGGCGCGGCAGGTGCTCGTCCAGGGCACCGACGTCGTCACGGGTCAGCCCGTGCTCCGCGACGTGTACGTGGGTGCGACGAACGGGGTGCCGCTCCTCAGCGTCAGCCGGATCAAGTCCCTGATCGCCGGCCGGCCGGCCACCGCCGCCGCGCCGCAGGCCGCGGCAAAGCCGCTCGCCGCGGGCACCGGGACGGCACCGGTCGTCGGCCAGGGCACCACCCTGCACGGCGCCACCGTGTCGCTCCCCCTCGCCCGGTCCGACGCCGGCTCCTACCTCCTGCAGGATCAGACCCACAAGATCACCACCTGGGATGCGCGGGGCCGCGACTACTACGAGCTGATGGGCGGCGCGTGGCCGGAGGGTCTGGCGCCGTTCGCCTCTCCGTCGACCACGCTCGGCGCCGACCTCACCGACGCCGGTGCGGTGGACGCCGCCTGGGATGCCGGCAAGGTGTTCGAGTGGTACCAGGCGAAGCTCGGGCGCAACAGCCTGGACGACAACGGCATGCCGATCGACTCGATCGTGGGGATCACCTACGGCGGCTACCCCTGGGTGAACGCGTACTGGGACGGCACCCGCATGGTCTACGGTAGCGGCGACGACGAGTATCTGCCGCTGTCCGCGGACCCGGACGTCGTGGGCCACGAGATGACGCACGGCGTGGTGGAGCACACCGCCAACCTGGTCTACGCCGGACAGTCGGGCGCGCTCAACGAGGCGCTCGCCGACTACTTCGGCAACGCCATCGACGTCGACGCGTCCGGCACGTCGATGTCCGACCCGCAGGCGAGCCTTCTCGGCGGCGACCTCTGCCGCACGCTGGCGCCCGCCGACTGCGCCCTGCGCGACCTCGACGACGGCGCCACCACGGCGGACTTCCAGCACCTCATCGACACACCGTCGATGGACGACGGCGGCGTACACCTCAACTCGACGATCGTGTCCGGCGCACTCTGGGACCTGCGCCAGAAGCTCGGCAAGAAGACCGCCGACACCATCGTCTACCGCGCCCTGACCGATTACCTGACGCCCCTGTCCGACTTCGTCGACGCGCGCGACGCGGTGCTCGCCTCCGCGAAGTCGTTCCGCCTGAGCAAGGACACCCTCAAGGTGGTGCAGACGGCGTTCGACGCACGCGGGATCACCGCGAAGTGGAAGGCGACCCTGTACGGCAAGGGCACCCAGGTCCTGATCGACCGGCTCAACACCGGCATGTACGCCGACATGAAGGCGAGCACGGCGCTCGGCTGGTTCGCCGTGCCGCGGACGGACGCGAACCGCACCGAGCCGACCTCGATCTGGGTGGGCCGCACCAGCGGCAAGGGCACGCCGTACCGGATCTCCCCGGACGACGGCAGCATCAACAGCTTCCCGCACACCGACGGCAAACGGGTCGTGTGGTTGTCGATCGCGCTGGACCCCGCATCGCCGACGGGGGAAACCAACCGCATCCTGTCGGCGCCGATCGGCGGCGGCCGGGTCAAGGAGCTCTACCGCTCCCCGGACCGCATCGACGGCCTCGGCTCCGACGGTGACCTCGTCGCGTGGAGCCAGCACGACGCGACGCAGGGGTATCTCGACGTCGTGCGCTACCTGCAAGGCAGCTCGCCGACCGTGCACACCCTCGCCCACCCCGACTGGTTCGGGCCCGCGACGGCGCCGAGCGTCAAGGGCGGGAAGATCTCCTACGTACGCTACGAGATCTTCCCGCAGCCCGACACCAACGGCGTCTACTGGTCGCTGGGCGTCGAGGTCCACGACGTCGCGACCGGGCGGACGACCTACGCCGGCGGCGATGTCGGCGCCGAGCGGATGAGCTATCCCGACCTGTCCGGCACGGCGGTCGCCTGGATGACCGACCGCGACTACGGCACGATCATCGACGGCGAGTGGAGCCAGGGGGCATACCACGACTCCGTGCGGCTCTTCGACTTCGCCACCCGTACCAGTCATCTGCTGTTCGAGGAGAACTCGCCGCAGGCGATCCGGGCCGACACTGTCGCGCTGTCCGACACCACCCTCACCGTCACCGAGGAGGCGCCGGTGAAGGCGTGGATGGAGAGCGGTGGCTACCCGGACAACTCGCTCAACCCGAAACTCCAGCAGTACACGTTCCAGGGGACGTTCATCGGCCCGGCGTCGTGCAGCCCGGGCGCACAGATGTTCGCCACCGCCGGGGTAGGACGCGAGGTGGTCTTCATGGACTCCTCGGCGTCCGGCTTCGGCCTGGCGTACGCGACGGGAGCCAAGTCCTGTAAATAACGGCCGCCGGCGCGCTGGGACCGACGGTCTCAGCGCGCCGGATGAAAGGTGTGCATCGTTTCATCGAATTCGCGGTAGGAGCCGGGCAGCGTCTTCTTGGCGCGGTACATGGCGAGGTCGGCCTCCTCGATCAGTTCCTCGACGCTGTGGCCGACGCGGTTATAGGAGATGCCGACGCTGGCGCGGGTGGTGACGAGGCGGCCGGCGATCTCGAACGGCCGGGCGATCTCGCCGATCACCCGCTGGGCGATGTCCTGCGCCTGGGCCACTCCGGTCAGCGGCTCCACCAGTACCGCGAACTCGTCCCCGCCCAGCCGGGCGGCCATGTCCGAGCTCCGCAGCGCGGCCGACAGGCGGTCGGCGACGCCGCGCAGCAGCTCGTCCCCCGCGGTGTGCCCCAGCGTGTCGTTGACCTGCTTGAACAGGTCGAGATCGAGGTACAGCAATGCGGCGGTCGCCGGATCGGGGCAGGTCGCCAGGGTGCGCTGGACCTGCTGCCGGAACAGGGACCGGTTCGGCAGCCCGGTGAGCGGGTCGTGCTGCGCGGCGTGCACCGCGGCCAGGGCCGAGGCGCCGGTCAGCGCGAGGCTGGCCTGCTCGCCGAACGCGGCCAGCACGTCCCGCCATTCGGATCGTCGGCCGGTGTCGTCCCGGCCGGCGATGACGAACCCGCCGGCCACGTTGTCCCCGATATGCACGGGGACGGCCGCCAGCGGGCCGTCGGTCACCGGATCGTTCGCCGCCATGGCCAGCCGGGCCGCACCGACCAGGACGTCGGGCCCGGACGGGTGACCGCTGAGGGACGCGACCGTCAGCCGGTCGGCGTCGCCCGGCTCGCGAAGGACAAGCGCCGTGGTGACGTCGTCCAGCAGCATCTGGGCGCCGTCGGTGATCGAGCCGAGGATCTGACCGAGCGGGGTCTGCTGGTTGGCCGCCCGCTGGATACGCAGCAGCGTCTCCAGCAACCGTTCGCGCCACTCGAGCGCCTGGAGCAGCGCGAGCCGGGCCTCGGCCTCCTGTTCCCGCTCGCGGCGCAGCCGCCGCTCGTTCTCGAGCGTGCGCAGGCCCCGCAGGGCGAGGCCGAGCACCCGGGCCATGCCCTGGAGCATCTGCCGTTCCTCCGCGGTGAACGGCTCGTCGGCCCGCGCGAGGATCAGCTGACCGTCACTGTCCCGGTCCACCGGGTGCATGGTGAGATACATCGGCCCGACACCGGGGAAGGTCGTGGTGTCGACCGTCGCCCGCAAACCGGTGAACAGGGCTGGGTCGGGGTTGCGGCCCAGGCCGACCGACGCGGGGACATCGCCGTCCCCGACCACGGCGGCCACTTCGGCCTCGGTCGATTCGCTCGCCCGCTGCACGGCGATGCGGGCGGCGCTGGCGACGTCGCCGGCCCGCGTGATGGCGCTGAAGAACTCGGTGAGTTGAAGGAGGGACCAGCCTGCCATCGGCGCTTTTCAGCTCACCGCGAGGGCGACCACGGTCAGGTGATGCATGCCCTTCGCGCCGGGACTACGGGCGATCTCGCCGTTGGAGAAGAAGCCACCGTACGGGATCGGCTTGAGCGCGTCGCCGAGCCGCCCACCGGCGAGGTCGGTGCCGTCCGGCCCGAGCGCCAGCAGCCGCACGCAGCAGTCGAAGACCAGCACACCGAGCGGGTCCGCGTCGCCGACGGCGGCGACGGCCGCGGATCCGGCGGTGGCCGCGGCGTTGCAGAGCGCCTCCGGGTCGGACTCCATGAACCAGACCAGGCCACCCTCGGGAGTGTCGGCCAGCCCGGAGATGGACCGCTCATCCGGGTCGGCCGCGAAGATGATCCGGATGTCCTCGCCGGTGCGGCGGGCCAGACCGAGCGGCCGGACCGCCGCGAACTGCAGGAACGCGGCCGGGTCGGCGACGGTCTCGGGCGGGCAACCGGTGTGCCGGGCGTACACGTCCAGCGCCGGTTCGCCGTCGAGCTCGTAGATCTTCCCGCCCTCGCTGCGGGTCACCGACATCGGCTCGCCGCTGCGGTGCCAGCCGTGCGCCACCCCGATGCCGAGCGGCGATGCCGAGCCCAGCGCGGCGCCGAGAACCGCGTTCGGCAGCACCTGCACGTCCGTCCCGGAGCTGAAGAAATGCCAGGTGCCGGTCTGTGTCATGTCGTCACCGGCGCAGCCGCCGATCAGCGGGACCTGCGCGCCGGCCACCGAGTAGGCGCCCCGCACCATCTCCTGCTGGTCGGTGCTGCGCCCGTCGCCGAGCAGCAGCACCGCGCGGTGTTCGGCGTCGATGTCGTCGAGGCATCCGGCGGCGGTCGCGCCGGCCGCGTAAAGGTCCATGCTCTCGTACGGCACGGCCCGCACCGACGCGGTGAACCCGGGCCCGCCGAGCGCATTGACCACCACGCCGGCGATCCGCCCATCGGGGGTGTATTCGCCCGACGTCGAGCAGCCGATCATGAGCACGTCGCCGCCGGCCGCCGCGTGCACGGCCGCGGCCATCTCCGGCGTCGCATGCGACGGCGAGGCGAAAACGATCAGAAGGCTCGCCGGCCGCCCCTCGAGCGCCGCGTGGCAGGCCTGCGCTCCGGCCCGCGCCGGATCGGGAAGCACGCTGCTCCCCACGCCGAACCACCGATCGTGACGCTCGTACATCACCACTCCCTTGCGCCTCGCCGGTCCGCTCAAAGGGAGCATCGGCAAGCTGCCCGCAAAACTGAGCCGTGTCGGGCGACAAATGACACGATCCGATACCGAAGTCCGGGACCAACCGTCGAATGTGGATAGTGTCGCGCCTGTGGTGACCGTGTCACCACCGCGTTTGTCCGTACCCAAAAAGACGGGGTGAACACGATGCGTGCACCAGAAATGCAGGCAATCAGGCGCCGGGCGGTCATCGCCGCCGGAGTCGTCGCGGCGCTGTCGATCGGCGTGGCCGGCTGCGCCAAGAGCGACCGCGACAGCGGCACCGAGGTCAAGTCCACCGGCGGCACCTTCATCTTCGCGGGGGCCGGCGACCCGAAGAACTTCGATCCGATCTTCAACGACGACGGCGAGTCGTTCCGGCCGATCCGACAGCTGTACGACACCCTCGTCACCCACAAGCCGGGCACCGCCGACCTGACCGGCGGCCTGGCCGAGAGCTGGGAAAACGACCCGACCGGCAAGGTCTGGACGTTCAAGCTGCGCCAGGGCGTCAAGTTCCACGACGGCACCGCGCTGGATGCCACCGCGGTCTGCGCGAACTTCGACCGCTGGTACAACATGAAGGGCGAGGCCGCCCAGTCCCAGATGATCTACTACACCGACATCTTCGGTGGATTCGCCGGCAGCCCGGACGCCCTCTACGACAACTGCAAAGCCTCGGACGCCGCGACCGCGGTCCTGACGCTGAAGAAATACAAGGGTGCCTTCCCGGGTGCGTTCGCGCTCACCGCGTTCTCCATCGCCAGCCCGGCCGCCTTGAAGCAGTACGACGCCGACACCGTGACGCAGAACGGCGACTCGTTCGCGTACAGCTCGTTCGCGAACGAGCACCCGACCGGCACCGGCGCGTTCACCTTCGGCGGCTGGAACAAAGCCACCGGTGAGATCACCCTGAACCGGAACCCCGACTACTGGGGCGACAAGGCCAAGGTCGACAAGATGATCATCAAGGTCATCAAGGATGAGAACACCCGGAAGCAGGAACTCCGCGCCGGCACCGTGCAGGCGATCGACTTCCCGGCGCCGGCCGACCGCAAGGCGCTCGCGAGCGAGGGCTACAAGGTGCTCGACCGGCCCGCCTTCAACATCCTCTACCTGGGCATCAACCAGAAGAACAACCCCAAGCTCAAAGACTTGCGGGTACGCCAGGCAATCGCGTACGCGCTGAACCGCGCCCAGCTCGTGCAGACCAAGGGCCCGGGCGGATCCGCGGTCGCTGACGAGTTCCTGCCCAACACGGTCCTCGGCTACGCCACCGACGTGCAGAAGTACGCCTACGACGTGGCCAAGGCCAAGCAGCTGCTGGCCGACGCGGGCGCGACCGGTCTGACGCTCAACTTCTACTACCCGACCGAGGTGTCCCGGCCGTACATGCCGAACCCGCAGGAGATCTTCACCGTGCTGGCGAACGACCTGCAGGCGGCCGGCATCAAGGTCAACGGTGTCCCGCGGCCGTGGAACGGCGGCTTCAAGGACGACGTGCAGCAGTTCGGCAAGCAGGACCTGCACATTCTCGGCTGGACCGGCGACTACAACGACCCGGGCAACTTCGTCGGCACGTTCTTCGGCCGCGGCAAGGTCGAGTTCGGCGACCAGGCGATGACCGAGATGTTCGACGCCATCGGCAAGGCCGACGCGACCGTCGACCAGAGCGCCAAGAAGGCCGCGTTCGAGCAGGTCAACCGGGACCTCGCCACCAAATGGCTGCCGGCCGTGCCGATCTGGCACGCCCCGCCGGCCGTGGTCACCACGAAGAACGTCGCCGGCCTGGTGCCGAGCCCGTTGACGGCCGAGCAGTTCAACACGGTCTCGCTCACCAAATAGGTCCGAAGACGGCCCGGACCGAGAGGTCCGGGCCGTCCGGCTGAACGAAGGACCGCCAAATGGTGAGAGTGATCTCGCGCCGGCTGATCCAGCTGGTCGCCACGGTGCTCGCCCTGATGACCCTGGTCTTCTTCTGGTTGCGCAGCCTGCCCGGCGGACCGGTCGACGCCCTGCTCGGCGAGCGCGCCACCCCGCAGACCCGCGAGCTGCTGACCCGGGCCCTCGGCTACGACCAGCCGATCTGGGTCCAGTACGGCCGCTTCCTCAAGAATGTGGTGACCGGCAACTTCGGCAACTCCATCCGCACCGGCGAACCGGTGACGGCGGTGATCGGCCGCGCCTTCCCGGCCACCGTCGAACTCGCCGTCGCCGCGATCATCATCGCGATCGGGCTGGGCATCCCGCTCGGCTACCTCGCGGCCCGGCACCGCGGGCGGCTGCTCGACAACGCGACCATCATCGTGACCCTGATCGGCATCTCGATCCCGATCTTCTTCCTGGGTTACCTGCTCAAGGACTGGCTGACCCAGGGCATCCACGTGTTCCCGCCGTCCGGCCGGATCAGCACCGGCCTGGACAACACCGACGTGACCGGCCTCTTCGTGCTGGACGGGCTGCTGACCCGGGAGTTCGACGCCTCCGCCGACGCTCTCTGGCATCTGGTGCTGCCCGCGTTCACCCTGGCGACGATCCCGCTCGCGATCATCATCCGGATCACCCGGGCCAGCGTGCTGGACGTCCTGGACGAGGACTACATCCGCACCGCCGACGCCAAGGGCCTGCGCAACGCCACCATCCGCAAGCGGCACGTGTTACGCAACGCCCTGCTCCCGGTGGTCACCACCATCGGCCTGCAGACCGGTGCGCTGCTGGCCGGCGCGGTGCTGACCGAGAAGGTTTACAACTGGGGCGGCCTCGGCACCCTGATCACCGACTCGATCAGCGGCGGCCGCGACTACCCGGTCCTGCAGGCGCTGATCCTGCTCGCCGCTGTCGTCTTCATCGTGGTCAACCTGGTGGTCGACCTGTCGTACGCGATCATCGACCCGAGGGTGCGTGTGCAGTGAGCGGAATTGAGGCGCTCGCCGACCACAAGCGCCGGCGGATCGAGGAGCTGATCGCCCGCACGGCCGACGCGGGCGGGGTCAGCCTCGTCCGCGACGCCGGGCGCCGGTTGCTGCGCAACCCCACGGCGATCGTCGGCGGCACCATCATCGTGCTGTTCCTCATCGTGGCGATCTTCGCGCCGCTGGTGGCGCCGCACGACCCGGTGCAGCGATTTCCCGAGCTGATCAAGGATCTGACCGTCGACACCATCCCGGGCGCCACCGCCGGGCATCCCCTGGGCAGTGACCCGCTGGGCCGGGACTTCGCCTCCCGGATGATCTTCGGCGCCCGGCAGACGCTGTTCGTCGGCGTTCTCGCCACCCTCATCGGCCTGCTGCTGGGGGTGCTGCTCGGGGCGGTCGCCGGCGCCGTCGGCGGCTGGATCGACGTGCTGATCATGCGGTTCACCGACGTCATGCTGGCGCTGCCCAGCCTGTTGCTGGCCATCACCCTGGTGGCGCTGGCCAGCCGGTCGACCCAATGGACGGTGATCATCGCGGTCGCGGTGGTGAACGTGCCGATCTTCGCCCGGTTGCTGCGCGGGTCGATGCTGGCGCAACGCGGAAGTGATCATGTGCTGGCCGCCCGCGCGCTGGGCGTCAAGCCGCGCAACATCGTGCTGCGGCACATGCTGCCGAACTCGCTCACCGCGGTCATCGTGCAGGCCACGCTCACGTTCGCGGTGGCGATCCTGGACGCGGCCGCGCTGTCGTTCCTCGGCCTCGGCGACCCCGACATCAACCGGGCCGAGTGGGGCCTGATGCTGGGCGTGGACGGCGTGCGGTACTTCGAGGTCCGTCCGGAGCTGGCCTATTTCCCGGCGCTGGCGATCATCGTCGTCGCCCTCGGCTTCACCCTGCTGGGCGAAGCCATCCGCGAAGCGCTCGACCCGAAGAACCGGCGGTGACAAGGCATGCCCCTGCTCGACGTACGTGATCTGTCGGTCGTCTTCCAGCGCAAGGGTGCCGAGCCGGTCCGCGCGGCGGACGGTGTCAGCTTCACCGTGGAACCCGGCCAGACGGTGGGCCTGGTCGGCGAGTCCGGCTGCGGCAAGTCGGTGACCAGCCTGGCGATCATGGGGCTGCTCCCCCGCCGCGGCAATCGCGTCACCGGCGAGGTCCTCTTCGACGACACCGACCTCTTGACCCTACGGCCGTCGGATCTGCGGGACCGCCGCGGCCGCGACATCGGCATGATCTTCCAGGATCCGCTGTCGTCGCTGAACCCGGTGATCCCGCTCGGCGTCCAGGTCGCCGAGGTCCTCGAACGGCACCGGGGCCGCAGCCGGCAGGCGGCCCTGCGCGAGGCTCGCGGACTGCTCGACGCGGTCGGCATCCCGGATCCGGCGCGGCGGCTCAAGGAATTCCCGCACCAGCTCTCCGGCGGCATGCGGCAACGGGCGCTGATCGCGATCGCGCTGGCCTGCAAGCCGCGGCTGCTGATCGCCGACGAGCCGACGACGGCGCTGGACGTGACCATCCAGGCGCAGATCCTCACGCTGCTCAAGGAGTTGGTCGACGATTCCGGCACGGCGCTGGTGATGATCACCCACGATCTGGGGGTGGTGGCCGGGCTCTGCGACACGGTCAACGTGATGTACGCCGGCAAGGTGGTCGAGCGGGCCGGGCGTCACCAGTTGTTCGGCGAGCCGCGACACCCGTACACGGAAGGCCTTTTGCAGTCTGTTCCTCGCCTTGATGTTGATCGTGGCGGGCGCCTGCATCAGATCCGCGGCTCCGTCACCGACAACATTCCCTGGTCGGCGGGCTGCGCCTTCGCGCCGCGCTGCGACCGGGTGATCGACGACTGCATCGGCGACACGGTGCCCCTCGAACCTACGTTTCGTGGTGGCGCGCTGCGATGCACCAACCCCGTCCCCACGGAGGTGCCGGCATGAGTGAGACCCTCGTCCGGATCGACGATCTCAAGGTCCATTTCCCGATCAAGAGCGGACTTCTTTTCGACCGTACGCTCGGCTACGTCTACGCCGTCGACGGTGTCTCGCTGGAGATCCGGCGGGGCGAGACGTACGGGCTGGTCGGCGAGTCCGGCTGTGGCAAGTCGACGCTGGGCCGCGGCCTGCTGCGCCTGGTCGAGCCGACCAGCGGCGAGATCACGTTCGACGGCGTGGACGTCCGGTCGCTCAAGGGCGAACAGTTGCGGCTGTTCCGCCGCCGGATGCAGATGGTGTTCCAGGACCCGATGTCCAGCCTGGACCCGCGACAATCGGTGGATTCCCTGCTGGTCGAGGGCCTGAAGGCGCACGACCGGCACCGCGACAAGGCCGGCGTGCGGGCACGGCTGCGGTCGACCCTGGATTCGGTGGGGCTGCCCGCGTCCGCGCTGAGCAAGTATCCGCACGAGTTCTCCGGCGGTCAGCGGCAGCGCATCGGCATCGCCCGCGCCCTCGTGCTCGGCCCCGAGTTGATCGTGGCCGACGAACCGGTGTCGGCCCTGGACGTGTCCATCCAGGCGCAGGTGATCAATCTGCTCGGCGACCTGCAGGAGTCGCTGGGCCTGACCTACCTGGTCATCGCGCACGACCTCGCCGTGGTCCGGCACATCTCCGACACCATCGGGGTGATGTATCTCGGTTCGCTGGTCGAGGAGGCACAGGGCGATCAGCTGTACGAGCGCCCACTGCACCCGTACACCCGGGCCCTGCTCTCCGCCGTGCCCATCCCCGACCCGCGGGTGGAGGACCGCCGCGAGCGCATCCTGCTGGCCGGCGACCTGCCGTCCCCGGCGAACCCGCCCAGCGGCTGCCGTTTCCGCACCCGCTGCCCATGGTCCCAGCCCCGCTGCACGGCCGAGCGCCCGGAACTGCGAATCTTCGACGACTCCGGCCAGCGGGTGGCCTGTCACTTCACCGCCGAGATCCTGACCGGAGAGCTGCGGCCGCACGAGGTCCGGGCCGAACTCGTCCACCCGGACGAGGGCCGGACGCCGGAGGTGGGCAGCGAGCTGATCGTGACCCGAACGGACCTGCCCACCCCCTGAAGCGATCAGCCGATCTTGAGAACCTGGGTGCCACCGGCGAATTTGTCGAACCAGTGCTGGCGCTGCGGGTCGCTGTTGATGCCGACGGCGATCAGGATCACCGCCGCCAGACTGGCCAGCCCACCGATCAGGCCGCCGACGATCGGAATGACACCGGCGATGCCGAACCCCATGTAGATGTTGCGGCGGATCGCCTGCTCCATCGTCGGGTTGCTGACGTGGTCGGGACCGACCGTCTTGAGCTTCATCACCTGCTTGCCGATCGTCTGGCCCCGGTTGGACTCGAAGTAGGCGAAGTAGCCGAGGTACAGCGCCGCGGTCAGCACCGCCGAGATGAACCCGGTGAGGAACCAGGAGTTCGAGATGATGCCGAGGAAGACGTTGATGATCACGCCCACGACGCCGACGATGACGCCGTCGATGAACCGCGCCACGAACCGGTCAAGCAACTCGCCGGGCCGGACCGCCGGCGAGGAGTAGGGCGACGGTTCGCCGGGCGGCCCCGGGAAGGGTCCAGGATTGCTCATATGTGGGGTCCTGATTCATAGATGAGGAATGGTGAGGACACCCTGCCAGAAGCGGAAGTGGTTCGGAACTGCCTTGACGCGCAGGATCTGTAGCCGCGCGCCGTCAGCAGCGCGGGTCCCGACCGGATTACCGACCTTCGCACGGATTTCCGCTTCGACGCGGTGACACCGACGCCGGCCGAGCGAGACTCTGCGTTCCTGATCACACTGCTTGTGCCCCTGCGCCGAAAGGCGAGAACATCACGCATGCTCGATCCCTCGGCCGAGGACGACGCGACCGCACCGACCGTTTCCACGCCGCGTTTCGTCGGTCGCGATCGAGAGATGGCGGCGTTGCGGGGCGCCCTGGCCCGGCCGCCGGCGATCGTGCTGGTGGAGGGCGAGGCGGGGATCGGTAAGAGCCGGCTGCTACGCGAGTGGCTGGCCGCGCCCGACCGGCGCACCGCCCTGGTGTCGGTGTGCCCACCGCTTCGTGAGTCGCTGACGCTGGGGCCGATCGTCGACGCTTTCCTCGGCATCGAGCGCCCGGTGGAGGGCTCGCGGCTCACCGAGCTCGCAGGCGCGTTACGGCCCCTGTTCCCGGAATGGTCCTCGGTCCTGCCGCCCGCATTGCCACCCCTGGACGATGCGAAGGCGGCCCGGCATCGCCTGTTCCGGGCCCTGGACGAGTTGCTGCGGGCGCTGCGGGTCGACGTTCTCGTGCTCGAGGACGCGCACTGGGCCGACGAGGTAACCCTGGAGTTCCTGCTGTTCGTCATCGCCCGGCAGCAGTCGGACGGGCTCAGCCTGGTGATCTCCTATCGGCCGGAGGAGGTGGACGACGGGTCCCTGTTGCTGCGGCTGACGTCCCGGTTGCCGGCCGGCGTGACCCAGTTGCGGATCGCCCTGGCGCCCATGCGACCCGGCGACACGGCGGCGCTGGTGTCCTCGATGCTGGACGGCAACCCGATCTCGCCGGAGTTCACGGCGTTCATGCACGACCGGACCGGCGGCGTTCCGCTGGCCGTGGAGGAGTCGGTCCGCCTCATGTCCGACCGTGCCGACCTCGTCTTCCGCGATGGACAGTGGGTCCGGCTGAAACTGCGCGAACTGCGGGTTCCGCCGACGGTGCGCGACTCGACCCGGGAGCGGGTGAGCCGTCTGTCGCCGGCGACGCAGCAGGTGTTGCGCGCGGCGGCCACCCTGGCCGAGCGTTCCTCCCTGACGACGATCGCGATGACCGCCGACCTGTCGCCGGCCGCGTGCCGGGGCGCCATCGCGGAGGCGGCCGGCGCCGGTGTGCTGGACGGCGACGACCACGACCGGTGGCGGTTCCGGCATGTGCTGGCCGCCACCGCTGTCTACGAAGCGATCCCGTTGACCGACCGCAGACACTTCCACCTGCTGGCCGGCCGGGCCCTGGAACGCCTCCATCCCCCACCCGTGGCGCGCCTCGCCCACCACTTCCGCGAGGCCGGCGAAACGCTTTCCTGGGCCCGGTACGCCGAACAGGGCGCCGAACTGGCGATGGCCTCGGGTGACCACACCAAGGCGGTCGACCTGCTGGTCGATCTGCTGTCGTGGGCCGTCCTGCCGCCGGCGGACCGGGCGCGGGTCGCGCGCATCGCCGGAGTCGCCGCACTGGGCCGTCGTGAACCGGTCGACGCGGTCTACCACCGCGTGATCCGCACCCTGCGCTCGGTGCTGGAGACTCCCGGCCTCTCCGCCCGCCAGCAGGCCGAGATCCGCAACCCCCTGGGCCGACTGTTGATCACCGGGGGCGAGGCGCAGGCCGCACTCAGCGAGCTGGAACAGGCGGTGGCCAACCTCGACCACGACCCGGTCGAGGCGGCCCGGGCGATGACCTACCTCGGCTGGGCGTACGCGGGACCGTGGCCGGCCTCGACCCATCGGCGCTGGCTGGATCGCGCCGCGGAGCTGACCGACCGGATCGACTCCCCCGCGCAGCGGCTGAACCTGGCCGGGAACCGGGCCGCGGCGCTGCTCATGCTGGGCGAGGAGGAGGCCTGGGACGTCGTCGCCGGCCTGCCCGTCGACGGCACGACGGCGGCGGAGCGTCTCGACGTGGCCCGCATCCACGTCAATGTCGGCACCGGGGCGCTGATCTGGGGCCGGTACGCCGACGCCGAGGAACACCTCGCCGTGGCCCGGCGCCTCGCCGAGGCCGAGCAGGCGTCCCGGTTGCAGCACAACGTCCGGCTCGAACAGGCCAACCTGGCGTGGAACACCGGCCGGTGGGACGGTCTCGCGGAGACGAGCGCGGCCCTCGCCGACGCCGACCGGGACCGGCCGGCACATTACCTCGGCAGCATTCGCCTCCTCGCCCGGCTGGCGGCCGCAGCCGGCCGGCGGCGCGCCGCGGAGGAGCAGTTCCGGCAGGTCCTGGAGGAGTCGGCCCGGCTCGGTGCGGTCGACGACACGATGGAGGCGGCCGCCGCGCTGTCCCGGCTGTGGCTGGCGGACGGCAACAGCCGCCGGGCGCTGCGGATCACCGACGAGCCGATGGAGACAGTCCGGCGAAAGGGCATCTGGATCTGGGCGACGGACCTGGTTCCGGCCCGGGTCGAGGCGCTCCTCGCGGCCGGCGACCCAGCGGCCGCGAAACGCCTGGTCGACCAGTTCGCCCGCGGATTGCGCGGCCGCACGGCACCCGCGCCCCGGGCCGCGCTCGCCGGCTGCCGGGCCCTGCTGCTCACCGCGGGTGAAAAGGCGGCGGCCTTCGACCGGGCAGCGCGCGCCTGGAGCGCGTTGCCGCGCCCCTACGACGCCATGCGCGCCCGCGAACGCCAGGCCGAGGCGCTCATCGCGCACGGCCGGACAGAAGCGGGCCGCGAACTGCTGGCGGCACAGTACGAGCAGCTGTTCCGGCTGGGCGCCCGCGGCGACGCGGACCGGGTCGCCCAGCGGCTTCGCGAGCACGGCGCCGAGGTCCCGCGATTGTGGCGCGGCGGCCGGCGCGGGTACGGGGACCAGCTCTCCCCGCGCGAGCTCGACGTGGTCCAGCTGGTCGTCGCCGGCAAGACGAACCGGGAGATCAGCCGGATCCTGGCCAAGTCGCCGGCCACGGTGGATCAGCAGCTGCGCGCGGCGATGCGCAAGTTGAAGGTGAACTCCCGGACCGCGCTCGCGGTCAAGGCGGTCGAGGCCGGCGTATTCGCCGAGTCGTGATGTTTGACGTATCCGCCTAATAGCTAACGTCCCTCGTTCCGCCCGAGCATGACTCCATGATTCATAGCCCGTGGCCGATGCATGCCTGAGGACGACTCCGCCACCGAGGACCCGCCACCTCTGGACCTGTCGCCGGAGCCGCACGACAGCGCCGACGACGACTCCGACGACCACGAGAGCCACGACCCCTACCAACCCCTGTAGGCGGAAGGCACCCCATGAGACTCAAAGCCCTCGCGGCATCGCTGGCCGTAGCGGTCGGCCTGAGCATCTTCCAGTCACTGCCGGCGTCCGCGGCCGAGCCGGATCCCGGCCCGGCCGGCAAGATCGCGCCGACCCTGACCGACCGTTTCCGTACGCAGCCGTCGTCCGACTTCTGGATCACTTTCGAGACCGGGGCCGACCTCGCGCCGGCCAAGAAGATCGCCGACTGGGCCGCGCGTGGCCGGTTCGTCTACGACGCGCTGACCACGGCGGCGAAGACCTCCGCGGCATCGGTCTCCGCCGAACTCGACCGGGCCGGCGTCAAGTACACCTCCTACCCGATCGCCAACGCCGTACTCGTCAAGAACGGCACCGAAAAGCTCGCGCTCGACGTGGCGGCGCGGGTGCAGGTCGCCGAGATCCACGCGACGCCGCAGGTCGCTCTGGTCGACCCGGTGGACGAGAAGCTTCCCGCGGCCGCAAGAGCCGAGGCCGACACCGTCACCTGGGGCCTGGAGTCCATCCACGCCCCGCAGGCGTGGGCCATGGGCGCCACCGGCGCCGGCATCACCGTGTCCAACCTCGACTCGGGCGTGCAGTTCGACCACCCCGCCCTGCTGCACCAGTACCGGGGCACGAAGCCCGACGGCACCGTCGACCACAACTACAACTGGATGGCCACCCGGGGCTCGTGCGCGACCGCGCCGTGCGACGACAACGGCCACGGCACCCACACCATGGGCACCATGGTCGGCAGCGACGGCACCGACCATGTCGGCGTCGCACCGGACGCGCAGTGGATCGCGACGAACGGCTGCTGCGACAGCACCGGCGTCGAGTCGCTGCTGCGGTCCGGCTGGTGGCTGCTCGCACCCACCGACCTGCAGGGGAACAACCCCGATCCGGCCAAGCGCCCCCAGGTCATCAACAACTCGTGGGGCCAGAACGTCGAACACGACTTCGACGACTTCTTCCGGGCCGTCGACGAGGCCTGGACCGCCGCGGGCATCTTCAGCACCTGGTCGTCGGGGAACACCTCGCCGTACGCGGCCTGCGACTCCGTCTCCTCACCCGGCGCCGCCGCGAGCGCCTACTCCGTCGGCGCCCTGTCGCCGGACGGCACGCTCGCGTCGTTCTCCCGCAAGGGCGAGGGCGAAGGCGGCCGGATCAAGCCCGAGATCTCCGCCCCGGGTGACGCCGTCCGCTCGTCCTATCCGAACAACAGCTATACCGAGATGTCCGGCACGTCGATGGCGGCACCGCACGTCGCCGGCGCCGTCGCCGCGCTCTGGAGCTACGACCCGACCCTGATCGGGCAGGTCGACGAGACCCGCCGGCTGCTCGGCGAGTCGGCCGTCGACGTCGACGACACCGAGTGCGGTGGCACCGCCGAGATCAACAACATGTACGGCGAGGGCCGGCTCGACCTGGTCCGCCTGCTGGAGCTCGCGCCCCGCAAGGGCGGCACCCTCACCGGCGTCGTCACCGCCGGCGGGGCTCCGGTCCCGGCCACCGACGTGACGATCAGCGGACCGTTCAGCCGGTCGATCGGCACCGACGCCGACGGCCGGTTCACCACGAACCTCCCGGCCGGCGACTACCAGCTCAGCACCAAGGTCTTCGGCTACCTGACCGCGACCGCCAAGGTCACGATCACCCTCGGCGAGAACACCTCGGTCACGCTGCCGCTCACCGCGGCCGCGAAGCACGACATCAGCGGCCGGGTGGTCGACGACAAGAAGCGGCCGGTCCCGAACGCCGACATCACCATCAAGGACACCCCGCTCAAGCCGGTACGCACCGATGCCGGCGGCGCGTTCACGATCACCGCCGTCCCCGAGGGCGCGTACCAGCTGGCCGTCAAGCCCAACGCCTGCTTCTCGCCCAGCACGGTCCCGCTGACCGTCGGCGCGCAGAACGAGCCGTCCGAGATCCCGGTCGGGCTCGTCGTCGACGAGGGCGGCTACCGCTGTGCCGTCACCGAGGGCGAGTACCTGCGCGGCACCGATCCGGTCACCTTCACCAGCGGTGTCTGGGCCACGGTGCAGCTGCCGTTCCCGATCGCGCTCTACAACGGCAGCCACGACACCCTCGGCATCGGGCTGCGCGGCGTCATCGCGCCGGACGGCAGCACCGGACCCGGGTACGGCGGTGCGGGCATCTTCCCGCTCTACGTCGAAACCCCGGTCGAGTTCGCCCCCGGCGGCGGGGTCTTCACGGCGGCCACCAAGGTCAACGGTGAGGACGCGTTCGTCGTCGAGTACCGCAACGCCAAGATCTGGTCCTGGCCGACCCGGGCGGAATACACCGAGCCGGTCAACTTCTCGGCCACGCTCACCCGCTCGGGCACCATGATCTTCGGGTACGGCGACGGCGTCGGCACCGACGACCCGATCACCGGCGGCGCGAACGCCGTCACCGGCATCCAGGGCTGGGCCGGCGTCGACGGCATCCGGTTCTCCGACCACGCCCCGATGCTGCACGACGGCATGATCGTCACCTACGACATGCCGGACTTCGGGTACCTGGACGCGACCGTCGCCGACCAGAACGACAAGCTGCCGGTCGCCGGCGCGAAGGTCTCCTTCAGCACCAAGGACGGGCTGGTCGAGACCGTCACCACCAACGGGACCGGCATCGTGCACCGCCAGCTTCCGGTCGGCGACTACACCATGACGGTCGAGGCGCCGAACTACACGACCGCGGCGTACCCCTTCGCGCTGAAGCAGCTCTACGCGAAGGCCACCATCGACGCACGCCTGACCACGGGTGCGGCCGGGCTGAAGGCCGACGGCCTCGACGCCCTGCTGGGCACCGACCAGAACGGCGTGGGCTCGCTCACGCTCACCAACAACGGATCCGCCCCCCTCACGTACGACCTGGGCGAGGCCGCGCGGCACCCCGAGCTCGACGCCGCCGGCACCACCGCGCGCACCGGCACGGGTGCGGCCAGCACGATCGACCTGGCCGCGTGGAAGGCCGGCGCCAACGGCATGAAACCGTCGAACGTCGCCACCTCGAGCATTGCGGCAGCGCAGGCGGCGACCAAGGTCGGCGCGACCGCCGGCGGCGACGTCATCACCCGGATCCCCATCCCCGGCACGATCGCGGAGAAGGAACCCTCCGGCATCGGGTACGACGGCGACGTCTGGGTGCACGACTACAACGCGCGGACCAACACCGCGTACACCGTGACGGGTAAGAAGACCGGAAAGGTCTTCGACGCGTCGTGGAACCCCGCGTACCGGGCGTTCGACATGGCCCTGGACACCAGAACCGGTGACATGTGCCAGATGGAGGACAGTCCCGCCAGCTACATCCACTGCTTCAACCGGGAGACCGGCAAGGAGACGAGGCAGATCAAGGGTGACTGGTCCACGCTGCAGCTGACCGGTCTCGCCTACAACCCGGCCCAGGACGTCTTCTACGTCGGCGGCCGCGCGAACGGCATGATCGGCACCGTCGCCGGCACGTCGCACGACAACCCGGGCAAGCTCCTGTCCTTCTGCGCCCCACCGCTGCCCGAGGTGATGGGCCTGGCCTACAACCAGGCGTCGGACACGATCTGGTACACCGACCTCACCTACAACCGGCCCACCCGCCTGCTGCAGGTCGACCCCGGCGACTGCTCGCTGGTGAACGCGTGGTGGTTCCCGGGCCAGAAGGCGGGCCAGGGCGGCGGCCTGGAGACCGACGCCACCGGGGCGCTGTGGGCGGCCGACCAGCTCGCCGACGACGTCGTGCTCGTCGACGTCGAGGACGACCTGCTCACCGACCTGCCGTGGCTGTCGCTCTCCTCGACCGGCGGCACCCTGGCCCCCGGTCAGTCGACGACCGTCCAGGTCGCCATTTCTTCGAAGGGCGCCGAGCCCGGAGTCCAGGGCGCGAACATCGTGGTCCGGTCCGACTCCGGACGTCAGTCCAAGAGCTACGTCCCGGTGACGCTGACGACCACGAAGTACCAGGTAGGCGTGAACGCCGGCGGCGCGAAGCTGACCGACGGCTCCGGCTACACCTGGTCGGCCGACCAGGCCGCCGGCAAGAAGTCCTGGGGCTACGAGGGCAAGACAAAGATCAACTTCACCAAGACCCCGATTGCCGGTACGACGGACGACGCCCTGTTCCAGTCCCAGCGCACCACCGAGGACAAGCAGCTGTTCTACCGCTTCCCGGACGCGCCCAAGGGCACCTACGCGATCGACTTCGGGTTCGCCGAGATCGACAGGACGGCCAGGGGCAAGCGGGTGTTCGACGTGCTCGTGGACGGAGCACTGACGGACTACGCGTACGACCCGACCGCGGCGGTGGGACCGAACACCGCCGACTGGCGCAGGGCCGTCGTGCAGCACGAGGGCGGTCCGCTGACCGTGGAGCTGCGCGGCTCGAAGGGCTTGAAGCCGCCGAGCATCGCCGCGCTGCGGGTGACCCTCGACCCGCGCGCCGACAAAGCGGAGCCGGCGGACCAGCCCGAGGAGCCGGCCCCGGGTCCCGTGCCGGTAGCCCCCGCCGGCCGCTCGTACACGATGACGGTGACTGACGGGCTCTACCGCCAGGGCACGGTGGAATCCGGCTGGCACGGCGACGACCTCTGCGGCCCGCTGTGGTTCGACGCCGACTACCTCCAGCCGTTCTACGACACCGCCTGGGACGGCGTGTGCGTGACGACGAACGGCACGCTGACCTTCGACCGCGCCAACACGTCCGGGAACAACACGGCGCTGCCGTCCCCGTACCCCATCGACGCGATCTACCCGTTCTGGGACGACCTGGTCGTCGACGACGAGGCAGGCATCTACTTCGGCACGACCGAGGTGGACGGGTCGGCGGCGCAGGTCGTCGAATGGCGCAACGTCACCTTCTACAGCGACCGGACGGCCCGCGTCAGCTTCTCGGTCACGCTGATCGCCGACGGCCGGATCCAGATCGGCTACGGCGACGGCGTCGGCGGCGACAACCCCCTCACCCAGGGATCGTCGGCGACGGTCGGTGTGGAGAGCCTGAACCGCAACGCCGCGGCCCAGTACTCCGTCAACCAGCCGGCCTTGAAGACCGGCCTGGGCCTGGAGTACAGCCTCCCGGCCGCGGGCACGATCGAGGGCACGGTAACCGACAAGAACGACGGCAAGCCGATCGCGGGCGCGATCGTCACGCTCAAGGGTTCTGCGGCCGATCGGGTCATCACGACCGACGCGAAGGGCCGGTGGAAGGCCCAGGCGCTGCTCGGCGAGAACACCGTGCAGGTCGAGGCGCCCAACTACATCACCGCAAGCCACCCGGTGACCATCACCAAGAAGGACCAGGCCGAGGTACGGGACACCGCGCTGACCACGGGAGTCGCCACCGTCACCGGAGCCGACCTCGACTGGCTGCTGGACAAGGCCCAGAAGGCGACGGCTGACGTGACCGTGACCAACAGCGGCTCCGCCCCGCTCGAGGTGCGAATCAGCGAGGCCACCGACCTTCCATGGCTGACCCTCACCGGCACGGCGGCAACCGGCACGGTCACGCTCGCGGCCGGCACATCCACCACGGTCACGGTGACGGCCGACAACGCCGGCATCAAGCCCGGCGTGCTCGCCGGCGAACTGCTCGTGGCGTCGACCGCCGGCAAGGGCGAAACCCAGCTCAAACCGGTCCGCCTGGCGACGTCGGCGTACTGGAAGGGCGTCGACGCCGGCGGACGCGGGTACCTCGACTGGTCACCTGACCAGGCGCTCAGCTCCCGCACCACCTGGGGCTATATCGGCGGCAAGGCGACTACCACCCGTTCCGACATCGCCGGCACCGACGACGACGCGCTGTTCCGCACCCAGCGAACCGGCGAGACGTTCAGCTACGTGTTCAAGAACGCCCCGGCCGGCACCTATCGGATCGGCCTGGACTTCGCGGAACTCGAAAAGGTCAAGCCCGGCAAGCGCGCCTTCGACGTGCTGGCCAACGGCAAGATCGCCCTGTACGACCACGACGTGCAGGCAAACGTGGGCGCGCTGACCGCAGACCGGAACACGGTCACCGTCAAACACACCGGCGGCGACCTGACGATCCTGTTCACCCGGGAGAAGGGCGAGGCCGACCCGATCCTCAACGCCCTGAAGGTCCAGGAGGACCCACGCCTCTGAGCCGGCCCCCGACACGGTCGGAGTCTCCCCGGACAGTTCGCCGGGGAGACTCCGACCGCACAGCGAGCAGCATGGCCCGTGATGCACAGCCCACCACCCATCGTCACCGGACGGCTGCGACTGCACTCACGACGAGGTGCGCACATCCACGAAGTCGCGGCGCTGCAACAACGCGTGGAACTACCTTGGGCTGGTAGTGCACGACGATCTGGTCGTCCGTCTCCAGGGCACGGCGCAGGTCGCCGAGCAGCGCGAGCCGGTTCAGGGCATGCCGGTCAACGGCCGGGTCGTAGGTCCGGATGCCGTCGTGGTGCGCCTTGGCCAGGTGCATGGCGGCGTCCGCGTGCCGCAGCAGCGCGTCGCCGCCGGTCTCGCCGGCGGCGGCGCAGGCCACCCCGATGCGGCGCCGTCGATCTCGAACGTGCGGTGCAGCTCGGCAAGCAGCAGCTCGGCCGCCGCCTCGGCGGTGACCTGGTCGGCGCCGGGCAGCAGCACCGCGAAGTCGTCGCCGCCCAGCCGGGCGACGGTGGCATCGGCCGGGGCGGTCGCGGAGAGCCGCTCGGCGACCTGCCGCAGCAGCAGGTCACCCTGTTGGTAGCCGAGTTGGTCGTTGACCTCCTTGAACCGTTCCAGGTCGACGGCCAGCACCGCGGCCGGCTGGCCGGAGCGCGACGCGGACTGCAGGTTCAGGCGCAGCAGCACTGCGTAGCGATCTGCAGGCGGCCGAGTTCCTGGGTGCATCGGGTGAGCGCGATGTAGAGCCCGTTCCAGCCGCGCGGCTCGGCCGTGATGCCGTCGGGATCCACGACCAGGGTCGCGTCCCATTCCAGGCCCTTGGCCTGGGTGGCGGTGAGTACCGGCACGTCGTTCAGGACAGCCGCAAGTTCTTCGGCGTACGCCGCGGAGGCGACCACGCCCACCGTCCCACCCACCCACCGCTGCCGCAGGCTCTCGACCGTCGCGGCCGCCGTGTCGAGCAGTTCCGCCGGCGTCACGGTGAGCTCCCACGGGGTGATGCCGGCGGAACGCACGGCCCTCGGCGGGGCGTTGAGGCTGCCGGCTTTGGCCAGGACCGGCCCGGTGAGCTCGATGACCTCGCGGGGCGTGCGGTAGCAGATGGTCAGCTCCGCCGCGGTCCAGCGCTCCCCCAGCGTCGCCCGCACCGCCTGCGCCCAGCTGGTGTGCCGATGTGACGCCTCGGTCTGGTCGATGTCGCCGACCGCGGTGATGGAACGGGCCGGGCACCGCCGCAGCACCATGTGCCACTGCATGTCGGACAGCTCCTGCGCCTCGTCGATCACGACATGCCCGTACACCCAGCCTCGCTCCCGCCGGGCACGCTCCGCGACACTCACACCGGGCGGCGCGGCCACCGGCCGGTCGCCGAGCAGGTCCGCGATCGCGTCGAGCAACGGGATGTCACTCGACGCCCACGGCAGCGCGGCGGTGGCGGAGACCAGCGTGACCTCCTCCGCGGACAGCTCCGGCGCGAACCGGCTCAGCAGGGCCCGGTCGCCGAGCAGGCGCCTGAGCATCGCGTCCGGATCCCGGGTCGGCCACCACGTCTCGACGAACCGCGCGATGGTGGTGCTGCCGGCGATGCGCTCACGCAGCTCCTCGATCTCCTCGTCCGACATCAGCCCGTCGACGTCGCTGCCGGTGGCCGTCGATCGCGGCTCGGCCCGCCGGTCGAACCGGGCGAGAATGTCCTCGAAGCCCTCCTCCATCTGCTGCAGCAACGCCTCGCGCTGTTCGGCGACGGCGTCGGCCAGCAATTGGTGCAGGTGCTCGGCGAAGGCCCGGCGAGCACGGTGGTAGGAACGGCCGGCCGTCGCCGAGGCCAGCGCGTCCGCAACGGCTTGCGCGTCGATGACGTACGCCTCGCCCTCCCACCGCAGGCTCAGGTCGCGCGCCGGCGGCAGAAGCGCCCGCACGTACGCCTCCAGCGCGGGCTGCCACAGCGCGCGCCCCTTGATCTCCGAGATCCGCCGGTCCTCGGCACGCTGGACGGTGACCCCGGGAACCAGGGTGTCGCAGGTGGCGGACACGACCGCCGTCTCGCCGAGCGCGGGCAGCACCTGGGCGATGTAGTCGAGGAAGCGGGGCGAGGGCCCGAGCACCAGCACCGCCTGCTCCGCCATCTGCTGATGGGTGAACAGCAGGTACGCCACCCGGTGCAACGCCACTACCGTCTTGCCCGTACCTGGGCCGCCCTGAACGATCAGCGGCCCGGTCGCATCGGCACGGATGATGTCGTCCTGCTCGCGCTGCAGCGTCGAGATCGCCGTCGCCATACGTCCGGTGCGCCGCTGGTCCAATGCCGACAGAAGGGCACCTTCGCCGACGAGGTCGGACGCCGCCGTCCCGTCCAGCGGCTCGTCGTCAACGCCGGTCACCACCACGCCGCTGGTGCGCACGTGCCGGCGCCGGGCCTGTCCTTGCGGGTCGATCACCGTCGCGGTGTAGAAGGGCCGCGCGGCCGGGGCACGCCAGTCCACCACCAGCGGGTCGGCCTGCACATCCTCGTCCCGCAGCCCGACCCGGCCGATGCGCCGTACCGTGCCGTCGAGGCCGTCGAGGCGCCCGAAGACAAGCCCGCTGCCCGTCTGCCGGATCTCTTCGTACTGTCGCTGGAGCATCCGCCGGCGGGCGAGATCCTCCGTGTCCGCGGCGGCCTGCTCGACCC
>NZ_BOML01000058.1 GCF_016862175.1 Paractinoplanes durhamensis
GCTACGGGCCGGCGCACCCGGGCCGCAGATCCCATAACGGCAGGACCAAAGTCCCGGAGGGGCTTGACCCTGACGCAGCGTCAGGCCCCGATGCTGGCCGCATGAGTAATCCACCGGCAATCCAGGTCCGGGGCCTGGAAAAGTCATACAAGGACCTGCACGTGCTGCGCGGCGTGGACTTCGAGGTCGCCCGGGGCAGCATCTTCGCCCTGCTCGGCTCGAACGGCGCGGGCAAGACCACCGTCATCCGGATCCTCGCCACACTGCTCAAGGCCGACGCCGGCACCGCCCGGGTCAACGGCTTCGAGGTGGCGGCACAGCCCGCCGACGTCCGCGAGTCGATCAGCCTCACCGGCCAGTTCGCGGCGGTCGACGAGATCCTCACCGGGCGGGAGAACCTCGTCCTGGTAGCCCGGCTGAGGCATCTCAAGGACCCGGGCCCGATCGCCGACGGCCTACTGAAGCGTTTCGCGCTGACCGAGGCGGGCGGGCGCCGGGTGGCGACCTACTCCGGTGGCATGCGCCGCCGGCTGGACATCGCGATGAGCCTGATCGGGAACCCGCCGGTCGTCTTCCTCGACGAGCCGACGACCGGGCTGGACCCGGAGGCGCGGCTCGAGGTGTGGCAGGCCGTCCGGAAGCTCGCCGAGGGCGGCACGACCGTGCTGCTGACCACCCAATATCTGGACGAGGCCGAACAGCTCGCCGGCCGGATCGCGATCCTCCATGAGGGACGGATCATCGTCGACGGCACCCTGGCCGAGCTCAAGGCGCTGCTGCCGCCGGCCAAGGTCGAGTACGTCGAGAAGCAGCCGTCGCTGGAGGACGTCTTCCTCACCCTCGTGAAAGGACGATCGTGACCACGCATTTCTTCGCCGACACCGCCGTGCTGACCGGGCGGACCGTCCGGCACGTCACCCGCAGCCTGGACACGATCATCACGACCGCGATCACCCCGGTCGCCATCATGCTGCTGTTCGTCTACGTGTTCGGCGGCGCGATCGACACCGGCTCGATCTCGTACGTGAATTACATGCTTCCCGGGATCCTGCTCATCACCATCGCGTCCGGCATCTCGTACACCGCATACCGGCTCTTCATGGACATCCAGGGCGGGATCTTCGAGCGGTTCCAGTCGATGCCGATCGCCCGGTCCGGCGTGTTGTGGGCGCACGTGCTGACCTCGATGGTCGCCAACCTGAGCTCGCTGGTGATCGTGGTCGGCGTCGCCGTGCTGATGGGCTTCCGGTCCGGCGCGGGCCTGCCGGCCTGGCTCGCGGTCGCCGGCATCCTGATCCTGTTCACCCTGGCCCTGACCTGGCTCGCGGTGATCCCCGGGCTCACCGCGTCGAGCGTGGACGGTGCCAGCGCGTTCGCCTACCCGCTGATCTTCCTGCCGTTCATCAGTTCGGCGTTCGTGCCGACGGCGACCATGCCCGGCCCGGTGCGGGCCTTCGCCGAGCACCAGCCGGTGACCTCGATCGTCGATACCATCCGTGACCTGCTCGCCCAGCGGCCGATCGGCACCGGCATCTGGACCGCCCTCGCCTGGTGCGTCGGCCTCCTGGTCGTCGCCCAGGTCTTCGCCAACATCGCCTACCGTAGAAGAGGGGGCAGGATCTGAGCATGCTGACGATCGGTCAATTGGCGGCGTACGCCGGTGTCACGGTGCGGACGGTCCGGCACTACCACCAGATCGGCCTGTTGCCCGAGCCGGAGCGGGACGCCTCGGGCTACCGGACGTACACCGCGACGGCGGTGGTGGCCCTCATCAAGATCCGCACGATCGCGAATGCCGGGGTGCCGCTCGCCCGGGTCCGCGCGATGCTCGACGCCGACCCGGCGACGTTCGCCGAGGCGATCCAGCGGATCGACGACCACCTGCGCGACGAGATCGAGCGGCTGGAGACGAGCCGCAAGCAGATCGGCCGGCTCGCGGCGGGCGACAGTCTGGTGCTCCCGCCCGAGGTGGTCGCCTATCTCGACCGGCTCCGGGCGATCGGGGCGTCGGAGCGGATGGTGGCCGGTGAGCGGGACGGGTGGATCCTGGTCGGCGCCCGCTGGCCGGACTACCCCCGCGACTGGATTCCCTACAAGATCGCGCAACTCGAGGATCCGCGAGTCGTCCGGCTCTACCGTCTGCTCTCCGACGCCCTCGACGGCGACCCGGGCGACGAATCGCGGCTGCCGGAGGTCGCCGACCTGATGGTCGAACTGGCCGAGGAGAGCGGCGAAGAGGAGACCGGTGGCCAGGCCGAGGACGATCTGCCGTTCGACCTGATGGACGCGTTCGCCATCGAGTCCGACCCGCGGGCGGTGCGGCTCATGGAGCTGATGCGCGAGCGCGGCTGGGCTCGCTGGACCAAGCTGGAACGGGTGCGGGAATGAGTTACGCGAGCTGCGGCAACAGCCGTGACCAGGCTTCCTCGCCGGCGCCGGCGATCGGGCCGTCGTCGCCCAGGCTGGCCGGCCGGATCGGTGGCGGCGCCGCGCGGTGCACCGCCATCAGCCCGGAACGATAGGCGTCGTCGATCTCGCCGGGCATCGCGGCCAGCAGGTCCACGCCGATGCCGCCCAGCGTGACCAGGTCGGCGTCGAGGCCGTTGACCAGGCCGGCGATCCCCCGGCCGAGCGCGGCGGCCACCGCGCGGACCGCGGCCCGTTCCGGCTCGGTGTCGCCGGCGATGACCCGGCGAGCGTAGGTCACCGGGTCGGGCGGGGCCGGCCGGCCGAGCATCCGGGCCATCGCGGTGCCGTCCACCGCGGTCCCCCAGCATCCGCGGGCGCCGCAGGGACAGACGATGCCGGGATCGCCGAACGGCATGTGCCCGAACTCCCCGCCCGCCCCACGCGCGCCGACCAGCACCTTGTCGTGGTCGACCACGGCGCCGCCCAGGCCGCCCTCGATCCGCAGGTGCAGGGCGACCGTCGCGCCGACCGCCGCGCCGCGGGTCGACTCGGCCGCCGCGGCCAGCGACGCGTCGTTGCCGGCCGCGAACACCGGGCCCGGCCACAGCTCGGTCAGATCCACGTCGTGCCAGCCCAGGGTGCTCGCGTCCAGGCGCTGGTCGGGCGACACGGTGCCGGGCACCGAGACGCCCATGGCGCGCAGGCGTAGGCCGTACGCATCAAGCAGCGTGGAAACCGCGGCCGTGACGGCCGCCTGCACCGCATCCCACCCGGACCTCGCGTGGTTGGCCCCCACCGAGGTCAGGGTGGCGCCACCGAGCTCGACCACGTCGATCCGCCACCCCTCGTGGGTGATCGCGGCCGCCAGCACGAGCGGCCCGGCCGGGTGCGGCACCAGCAGCGTGGTGGGCCGCCCCCGGCTTCCGCTCGGCGCGGCCGGCGCCTCGGCCAGCAGCGACGCCTGGGCGAGCCGGCTCACGATCTCGGTGGCGGCGCCGGTGCCCACGCCGAGCAGCCGGGCGGCGTCGGCCCGGGTCACCCCCGGGCGGGCGTGGGCCACCCGGAGCAGCTCGGTTGAGCGCGTCGTCACAACCGGATCCCTTCTTTTGCTCTGATCAAGAGCCTATTCTGCCGATGGTGACCTTCAACCGCCCGGCGCTGACCGTTCTCGGGGCCTCCGCCTTCTGCTACGTCACCGCCGAGACCCTGCCGGTCGGCCTGCTCCCGCAGATCGCCGGGGGTCTCTCGGTCGACGAATCCGACGTCGGGCTGCTGCTGACCAGCTATGCGGTGGTGGCGGCGGTGAGCACGATCCCGCTGACCGCGCTCACCATGCGGGTCCCGCGGCACACCCTGATCGCGATCACCATGGTGATCTTCGTGGTCTCGCAGGCCGCGGCGACCTTCGCGCCGACCTTCCTGACGCTCGGCCTGACCCGGCTGATCTGCGCGCTCGCGCACGGCGTGTTCTGGTCGATCCTCGGGCCGATCACCGCCCGGCTCGCCCCGCCCGGACAGGCCGGCCGGGCCACCGCGATGGTGTTCATCGGCAACTCGCTGGCCATCGTCGGCGGCGTGCCGCTCGGCACCGCCATCGGGCAGTGGCTCGGCTGGCGGGTGGCGATCGGCGTGACCGCGGCCGCCGGGGCGATCTGCGTGCTGCTGCTGGCCCGAGTGCTGCCGAAGCTCGACCCGCTGCCGCACGACCGCGAGACCCGGGTCGGCGCCCAACTGCGCGCTTCGATCGCGATCATCCGGGAACCCCGCGTCGCGATGCTCTGCGCGATCACGTTGCTGCTGGTCATCGGCCACTTCGCGGCCTACACCTACATCGCCCCGCTGGCCCGCCGGGACGGCGATCTGCAGGGGGCCGGGCTGAGTGCCTTGCTTCTTGGGTACGGGGCGACCGCGCTGGTCGCCAGCTATGCGGTCGGCCGCTTCGTCGACCGCCGGCCCGGACCGGCGCTGACCGTGCTGCTCGCGGTCATGGCCGTGTCGGTGGCGGCGCTCGCCCCGGTGCTCGGCACGGTGCCGACCGTGGTCGCCACCCTGCTGTGGGGCGGCGCGTTCTGCGCCATCCCGGTCTGCTTCGCCTCGGCCGTGCTGCGGATCGCGCCGCGGGCCCGGGACGCGGCGTCCGCGGTGCAGGTGGTGTCGTTCCAGATCGGCATCGGCGGCGGCGCGTTCGTCGGCGAGCGGCTCACCTCGGCCGGCCACCTCGGCACCCTGCCGGTCCTCGCGGCGGCGCTGGCCGTGGTCACCCTGATCCTGGTGATCGCGGCCCGGACAGTCTTCCCGCGCCGACTGGACGACGCCGACCACCACCGCGCGGAGGCGGAGTTGGCCGGCGTCCCGGTGCACTGATTCAGGAAAGCTGGTCGAGCGCGATCTCGGCGGCGGCCAGGAACGCGTCGTTCTCCTCGGGCGTGCCGATCGTCACCCGTACGCCATCGGGCTGGAACGGACGCACGATCACCCCGCGCCCCTCGCAGCTAGCGCCGAAGGCCGCGGATTTGTCGGCCAGCGGCAGCCACACGAAGTTGGCCTGGCTCTCCGGGACGTCCACGTTCAGCTTGCGCAGCGCCTCGGTGACCCGGGCCCGCTCGGCCACCACCAGCGAGCAGCGGCGCTTGACCTCGTCCTCCTGGGCCAGCGCGGCGAGCGCGGCCGCCTGCGCGACCATGCTGGTGGAGAACGGGGTCAGCACCTTGCGGAGGGCCGCGGCCACCTCGGGCTGCGCCACCAGGTAGCCCATCCGCAGGCCGGCCAGGCCCCACGCCTTCGACATGGTGCGCAGCACGACCACGTTGGGGCGGTCGGCGTACGTCTCGATCGCGTCCGGCACGTCCGGGTCGGTGACCAGCTCCCGGTACGCCTCGTCCAGCACCACCAGCACGTCCGACGGCACCTCGGCCAGGAAGCGGTCGAGCTCGGCCTTGTGCACCGCGGTGCCGGTCGGGTTGTTCGGGTTGCAGACGACCACCAGGCGGGTCCGGTCGGTGATCGCGTCGGCCATCGCCGGCAGATCGTGCCCGTACTCGACGGTGTTCGGCACCCGCACGCTGGCCGCGCCGACCCCGGCCGAGATGATCGGGTACGCCTCGAACGAGCGCCACGAGTAGACCATCTCGTCGCCGGGCAGGCAGGTCGCCCTGACCAGGGTCTCGGCCAGCGCGACCGAGCCGCAGCCGGTGACGATCCGGTCGGCGGCCACCCCGTACCGCTCGGCGAGCGCGTCGCGCAGCGCCACCACGCCCATGTCGGGGTAGCGGTGCGACTGCAGCATCGCCTCCGCCACCGCCTCCGGCACGCCGGGCAGCGGACCGTACGGGACCTCGTTGCTGGCGAGCTTGATCGCCTCGGCGATACCCAGCTCACGGGTCAGATCGGCGAGACTGCGGCCGGGCACGTAGGCGGGCAGACCGTCCAGGTCGGCGCGAGTGAGACGGGTCATTCCGAGGAGCCCTTCGAGGAGGAGCCGGTGGCGGCGTCGACGGGTTGCTGATGGTCGGGCGGCAGCGCGATCACGACCGTACGTGCCGTCTTGTCGTGGAACGCCTGCCGCAGCTTCTGGTCGAACAGCGGCGAGATCGAGTCGACGAACTGCATGACCAGGCCGAACCCGGCGCAACCCCAGGCCGGGGTCCACAGCCCGAGCCGGGCCCAGCGGCCGAACGCGCGCCCGAACCCGAGCGGCTCGGTGTTCTCCAGCGAGACCACCTTGATCCGCATCAGGCGCTTGCCGAGGGTCTGGCCGCTGCTCGCGGTGGCCGGTGCCTCGTAGAGCAGCCAGAGCAGGGTGGCCACGATCAGCATCACCCACAGCAGACCGTCGGTGCGGCCGGACGCCTGCGGCACGTCGAACGCACTGCCGCCGTTGGCGACCGCGTCCATGCTCGCCCGGTAGGTCGGCAGGAACTCCTGCCAGAACTGGTAGGCGAAGTAGCCGTTAACGACCACGTTGAGCAGCAGCACCGCGAGGATGTCGAGCAGCCGGGCGGCCAGCCGCGGGCCGAGCCCGGCGAGCGCGAAGCCGTGCGGCCGCGCTTCGACGGGGTATGGCACGTACTGCCAACCACCGGGCGGCGGCTGAGCCCCGGGAGGAAGCTGGGTTCCCGGCGGCGGCTGCCATCCGGGTGGGGGCTGCCAGCCCGGAGGTGGTGGCGGCATCGGGCCCCAGCCGGGCGGCGGCGTCTGCTGCTGCGGCGGCATCCAGGCCGGCGGCGGCGCGGTCGCCGGGGTCACCGGCGCGGCCTCCTCGGCAGCGGGAACCGGCGGCGGCTCCTCCTCGACCGGCGGCGGGCCGTCCGGCGGGACCGCGTCGGCCGGGATGGCCTTACCGAGCCAACCCTCACCGTCCCAGTAGCGCTGGGTCGTGGGGTCGGCCGGATCCTTGTACCAGCCGGCGGGCAACGAGCTCATGGGGAAACCTTAACCACCACGGTCCCGGCCGCTTTGTCGTGCAGGGCCTGCTGGTAAGGCTTGTCCCACAACTGCCAGAACCCGTCGAGGTAGCTGAAGAACGGCACGAAGCTCCCGGCGATGTACTCGACGAGGTAACGCTTGGCGGCCATCCCCCGGGTGAGTCGCGCGCCCGGTTCGATCGGCACGATCCGGATCTTCATCGCTTTCTTGCCGAGCGTCTGCCCGCTGCGGATCATCCACTCCACCGCATACAGGTAGTAGAGGACCAGCATCACCACGAACAGGGCCAGCTCGAACAGCAGCATCGGCCCCACGAAATCGCGGAACATCCGGTCGGGGCTGTCGTCGTACACGTAGGTGTCCGGGTTTGGCAGTGCCTTGAACAGCACGAAGAACCCGGGAATGGCCAGCACGAGCAAAACGGCGGAAAGAATTGACATATCGATGATGTACGCGACCAGACGCGTACCGAAATCAGCGAGCGGAACACCGGCCGGGCTCAGCGGAACCGGCGGCGGAACCGGCACGTAGAAGTAGCCCGGCGGTAGGGGCGGATAGCCCGGTGGCACCGCCGGCGGAGGTCCGTATCCCGGTGGTGGCCCATATCCCTGCGGGTGAGTCACGCGGACAGTGTTACAGGTTCCCGCGCAACTCTTGTTCCCGCTCGATCGCCTCGAAGAGCGCCTTGAAGTTGCCCTTGCCGAAGCCGAGCGATCCGTGCCGCTCGATCAGCTCGAAGAACACCGTCGGCCGGTCCTGCACCGGCTTCGTGAAGATCTGCAGCAGGTAGCCGTCCTCGTCCCGGTCGACCAGGATCTTCCGCTTCTTCAGCTCCTCGATCGGCGCCCGCACGTCGCCGATCCGGGCCCGCAGCTCGGGGTCGTCGTAATACGAGTCGGGGGTGTCGAGGAATTCGAGACCGGCCGCGCGCATGGCGTCCACGCTGCGAATGATGTCGTTGGTGGCGATCGCGATGTGCTGCGCGCCGGGGCCGCCGTAGAACTCCAGGTATTCGTCGATCTGCGACTTGCGCTTCGAGATGGCCGGCTCGTTCAGCGGGAACTTCACCTTGCGGTGGCCGTCCGCGACGACCTTGGACATCAGCGCCGAGTAGTCGGTGGCGATGTCGTCGCCGATGAACTCGGCCATGTTGGTGAAGCCCATGACCCGGCCGTAGAACTCGACCCAGTCGTCCATCCGGCCGAGCTCGACGTTGCCGACCACGTGGTCGACGGCCTGGAAGTAGCGCTTCTCCGGCGGGGTCACGATCGGATCCCGGGTGACGAAGCCGGGCAGGAACGGCCCGTCGTACTTCGAGCGGTCGACCAGCGAGTGGATCGTGTCGCCGTAGGTGGCGATCGCGGCGAGCCGGACCGTGCCGTGCTCGTCGGTGGCGTCGTGCGGCTCGGTGACGCCGCGGGCGCCCGCGTTGATCGCGTGCAGGTAGGCGGCGTCCACGTCCGGCACCTCGAGCGCGATGTCGTAGATGCCGTCGCTGTGCTTCGTGACGTGCTCGGCCCCGGGCGACCCGGCGTGCACCGCCCCGGTCACCAGGAACCGGGCCGAGCCGCTGACCAGCACGTATTCGGCGTGGTCGCGGTAGCCCTGCTCGGGGCCGCGATAGGCGACGCACCGCATGCCGAACGCGGTGGAGTAGTAGTGCGCGGCCTGCTTGGCGTTGCCCACGAGGAATTGCAGGTAGTCGACGCCCTTGACGGGGAAGACGTCGGCTTTGCGGGTCTCGCTTTCCATCATCTGCGTCATGTGCCGAGGCTGCCCGCGCGCGCCGGGCTGGGCAACAGTGAACATTTACGCTGGGCACTCTGCGCAATTCGTACGGTAACTTCCGGGTATGACTGAGCAATCTGTCCAGCTCGACCCGCTCGACGCGCGGCTGGTGGAGATGCTGGCCGGCGAGCCGCGCATCGGCGTACTGGAAATGTCTCGGCGTCTTTCCGTCGCCCGCGGAACCGTGCAGGCAAGGCTGGACAAGCTGATCGCGCGGGGCGCGATCAAAAGCTTCGGGCCCGAGGTGATTCCCGAAGCCATCGGCTTCGGGGTGATGAGCTTCGTGACTTTGGAGATCAGTCAGCGGTACGGGCATACCGCGGTGGCCGCGCACCTGTCCGACATCCCCGAGGTGCTGGAGGCGCACACCATCACCGGCGGCGGCGACGTGCTGTGCCGGATCGTGGCCCGCTCGCACGCCGATCTGCAGCGGGTGATCGACCAGATCGTCGGCTACGAGGGGATCGTCCGGGCGCACACGATCATCGCCCTGGCCGAGCTGATCCATTACCGCACGCTGCCGCTGGTTCAGGCGGCATCCCGGGCATAAGCGATCGACACGGGCAAATCGCATTCCCTCGCATGAGCGATTGATCTAGTTAGCGTGTCGACCATGGCGTCGGGTGGCAGCTCCCGCATGGGATACACGCTGATCACCATCGTCGTGGTCCTGGTCGTGCTGGCCACCAGCAAGACCTGGAACCCCTGGCCGAAGTGGTGGGCCTGGTTCAACACCAGCGAGCCGATCGCCGCCGGCGTCGCCCGCTGGCAGAGCACCATCGGCGGCAGCCCGCAGAGCGTCAGCATCGCCGGCGACGCGGTGATCGTCGAATACCGCACCTCGATCGAGGCCTACGGGCTCACCGCCGGGATCAAGCTGTGGGGCAACGACGCCGACTGGGCCGACGTGGCCGGCGAGGGCAACGACGCGGTGGTCGTCACCGGGCGGCTGCTCACCAAGGGCTACCAGGTGCTCGACCCGCGCAGCGGCGCCGTGCGGCGGGCCGACACCGAGGCCACCGCGGTCTGGACCTACCGCACCGGCATCCTCGACCTGCGCTGCGGCAAGGGCAGCGACTGCGAGCTGACCGCCTGGGACACCCGCGGCAACACCCGCTGGCGGGTCAGCACCGGCGGGATCGGGTTCGTGCTCGACGCCGCCAACCCCGACCTGCCCGACACCAAGCCGATGACCGCGAACGGCATCGACGACGACGTGGCCGGCGCCCGGCAGATGCCGGCCCTGATCGGGCTGCCCGACGACGGCAAGGTCCGGATCATCGACACCGCCAACGGCAAGCTCGTGCAGACCGCCGAACCCGGCAGTGACCAGCGGATCTCGGTCGCCGGCGGCCGGGTCCTCACGGTCACCGGCACCTCGGCCGACGGCACCTGCTACTTCGGGGTGGTCGCCAGCGACCCGCCCGGCGGCGGCACCGTCTGGAAGCGGGACGGGCTCAACCTGCGGACCGCGGCCAACGGGTCGGGCTGCAAGCAGGACCGCGACCCGGCCGGCGGCGAGGACGTGGTGCTCGGCGTCGACCCGGTCGGCCGGCAGGAGCTCATCGCGGCGCACGACGGCCGGATTCTCTGGCACGGCGCCAAGGGCGAAGAGGTCCAGGCGGTCAACGACTCCTACGCGGTCGTCCGCACCGCCGACAAATCGACGCTGCGCTGTCTCTCGCTGGCGAGCGGGGGAACCGCCTGGACCCGGCCCTTCACCTCGGGCGGGGCGGCCCTCACCCCGAACGCCGTGGTGATTGTCACTACGAAACCCGGCCGGGTCGCCGCACTCTCCCCGTCCAGCGGGAAACTTCTCACCGAGGTTCGGACGAATGCCAAGATTTTCGCCACCGGACCGGGCGGAATGATCGTTGTCGACGGCCGCGACATGGCCTACCTGCCGTTCGCTTGACCGAACTGGTATGTAGGCACGCGCGACGCGGTTCGCGCGTCCCGGGGCGGCTGACCTAGGCTTGCCCGTCATGAGCAGAGGCGCCGCATTCTCGTACTCGCCGCTGTTGCCGATCGGCGACGACCTGACCGAGTACCGCTTGGTCACGGACGAAGGCGTGGACGTCGTGCACGGCCCCGGCGGCCGCCGATTCCTGACGGTCGAGCCGTCGGCGATGACCCAGCTCACCGCCGAGGCGATGCACGACATCGCGCACTACCTGCGCCCGGCCCACCTCTCCCAGCTCCGGTCGATCATCGACGACCCGAAGGCCTCGCCGAACGACCGCTTCGTGGCCATGGACCTGCTGCGCAACGCGAACATCGCGGCCGGCGGCGTGCTGCCGATGTGCCAGGACACCGGCACGGCGATCGTGATGGGCAAGCGCGGCCGGCACGTCCTCACCGACGGCACCGACGAGGAGGCCATCGCCCAGGGCGTCTACCAGGCGTACACCCGGCTCAACCTGCGCTATTCGCAGCTGGCCCCGCTGACCATGTGGGACGAGCGGAACACCGGCTCCAACCTGCCGGCCCAGATCGAGCTGTACGCCGAGGACCCGGGCGGCCAGCCGGACGCCTACAAGTTCCTGTTCATGGCCAAGGGCGGCGGCTCGGCCAACAAGAGCTACCTCTACCAGGAGACCAAGGCGCTGCTGAACCCCGCGCGCATGATGGAGTTCCTGGACGAGAAGCTGCGCCTGATCGGCACCTCGGCCTGCCCGCCCTACCACCTGGCCATCGTCATCGGCGGCACCAGCGGCGAGTACGCGTTGAAGACGGCCAAGCTGGCCAGCGCGAAATACCTGGACAACCTCCCGCGGCACGGCACGATGGCGGCCCACGGCTTCCGCGACGTGGAGCTGGAGGCCGCGGTCCTGGAGCTGACCCGAGACTTCGGCATCGGCGCCCAGTTCGGCGGCCGCTACTTCTGCCACGACGTCCGGGTGATCCGCCTGCCGCGCCACGGCGCCTCCTGCCCGGTGGCGATCGCGGTGTCCTGCTCGGCCGACCGCCAGGCCACCGCAAAGATCACCCCGTCCGGCGTGTGGCTGGAGCGCCTGGAGACCGACCCCGCCCGCTTCCTGCCGGACGTGGAGCTGGACGAGGGCCCGGTGGTCCGGGTGGACCTGAACCGCCCGATGGCCGAGATCCGGGCCGAGCTCACCCAGTACCCGGTGAAGACCCGCCTGTCCCTGTCCGGCCCGCTGGTGGTCGCCCGGGACATCGCCCACGCAAAGATCGCCGAACGCCTGGCCGCAGGCGAGCCCATGCCCCAGTACCTGCGAGACCACGCGGTCTACTACGCGGGCCCGGCGAAAACCCCCGAGGGTTACGCGTCAGGTTCGTTCGGCCCGACAACAGCAGGCCGCATGGACGCGTACGTGGAGCAGTTCCAGGCCGCAGGCGGTTCGCTGGTAATGCTGGCCAAGGGAAACCGCTCGACAAAGGTCACCGAGGCCTGCAAGTCATACGGCGGCTTCTACCTGGGCTCGATCGGCGGCCCGGCCGCTCGCCTGGCCCAGGACTGCATCCGCCACGTGGAGGTCCTGGAGTACCCGGAGCTGGGCATGGAAGCGGTCTGGAAGATCGAGGTAGCGGACTTCCCCGCGTTCATCGTGGTAGACGACAAGGGCAACGACTTCTTCGCCGACGTAACAAAGCCCAACCCGGTCCTGCGAATCAGCAACCGTCCGTAGCCACCGGCACCAGCCCCGCCGCCCTGAAGCCGACTTGAATTTCCCGCCCTCGATGCGAAGTCCTTGATTGCGGGGTCTGCGCGCGCGGGTCAGGATTTCGATTTTCTTGATGTCGGGGCGTCGGGAGCGCGACGAGAGCCCGTTTCCCTGGATCTCGGCCGCTGGCTGCCGCAGCGAGGCCCCAGGTCGCCGCGGTCGATGCGGGTGGCGATCACGTCGGCCACCCGCAGTCACTTGCGGAACGTGAAGTAGCGGTAGGGGCCGTACGTTGTGTAGTTGAGGTTGTCGCCTGATGTTGTGGTCACGTAGGCCGCGCGCACTCGGTACTTCGCGTTGATCGTGTGGGTGCCCGTGAGCGTGTAGGTCGACTTGCCGGCGCTGCTCAGCGTCAGCATGTAGCTCTTCCACGGCTTCCACTTGCCGCCGGAATACACCTCGAAGCTCAGCTTCTGCTTTCGCTTCGCGGCGGCCGTCATCGTCGTCGTGAAGACCGGGTTCTTGGTCTTGTGGAACACGTAGTAGCCGCCGCTGGTCGCGTACTGCTTGGTGACCGCCGTCGTGACGCCGACCCGGGTGTAGACCGTCGAACGGACGGTTCGGGCCGCATACCGGCTGTCACCCGCGTAGACCGCACTCACCGTGGTGTTGCGGGTCAGCCGCAGGCTTGTGGTCACGTTGCCGCCGGCGTCCGCGGCCACCTTGCGCAGCAGCCGATTGGCCTGGTCGGAGCCGTACGGATCGGCCCAGATCTCGACCGTGCGGTTCGCGAACGCGGCGCCCAGGTGCGCGGTGAAACCCACCGTCGTGCCGTAGTTGTAGACCGTCCCGCTCGGACTCAGCGTCACGACCGAGGCTGTCTTGGTCACGGTAAGAGAGGCGGTCGCGGTCGCGGAGCGGAAGGTGCCGTCCCCGGCGTACGCAATGGTGTATTTGACCGTGCCGCCGGCCGGCGGCTGATCGACGACGGTGAAGGCGCCATCCTCATCGGTGGCAACCGCGGTCAGTGCCGAACCCTGCGGCGACTCCTCGTCCGTACGCGTAACGCTCAGTTTCGTACCCGCCGGAAGCCCACCACTCAGCGTGCCCGCCACGATGACCTGGGCGCCCCGGGCGGCCGTGGCCGGCGCCGAGACCTTGAGCGCGGTGGCCGTGTGCGCCGGGTCGTCGAGCACCCACATCGACTCGCCGCCGCCCGAGTCGCCGACGAAGGTGAAGAGCTTGCCGCCGCCCGGCTCCCACGCGACCTTGTTCGTCGAGTAGGGCGCCGGCACGATCTTCCACCGCTTCGTGGTGGTGGTGTCGCCGGCCGCCACGAAGTTGAGCTCGGAGGTGCTGCCGCCGGGCAGGCCGGCGATCATGAGGCCGGCCGGGGAGACGCCGACGGTCTGGACCGAGCCGGGGTTGGTGATCGTGCCGGCCGGCTTGGCCTCGCTGACCGTGGCGAACTGCGTGCCGCCCCAGCCGGACGCGAAGAACAGGCTGCCGTCGGGGCTGAAGCCGATGTCGCGGAGCCCGGTCACCTCGAAGAAGCGGTAGGAGATCGGGTTGGTCGTGTCGAACGCAACGTTGTAGACCTCGACCTTGCCGCTCGACTCGTTGTCGGCGGCCAGGGCGAGCAGGTCGGGCTTGGCCGGGCTCGAGGCGAGCAGCGGCGCCCACTGCAGGCCGTCGATCTGCCGGGTGGTCACCGTGCCGTCGGTGAGGTCGAGGGAGCCGAGGCCGCCGATGGTCGGGACGCTCGGGCCCTGGTAGGAGAACCACAGCCTGTCGCCGGCGAACGCGAGCTTCTCCGGCAGCACGCCGGTGCCGACCGGGTAGCGCTTGACCTCGGCCAAGGTCGCGGCGTCGTAGGCGATGACCGCGTTGGCGCCCGGCACCGCGGCGTAGAGCCGGCCGTAGTCCGAGGCGAACTTCAAGCCGTTGACGCCGGTCAGGCCGGTGCGTTCGACCGCGGTCGTCCCGTCGTAGTTCAGCACGGCGAGGCGGCCGCCGCTGCCGTCGCTGACCGCGACGTGCCGGCGGACCGGGTCGACCACGACGTCCTTGAGCGAGGTGAAGGCCGGGATGCTGTGCCGCGCGGAGGCCGGCAGCGTCTCGGGCACCACCTCGGCCGACGCGGAGCCGGTGCTGAGGTAGCCGATGGTGACGGCGGATCCGCCGAGAACGGCCGCGGCGAGCACGGTACGCAGGGTTTTGGTACGCACGGAAAAGCCCCCATGATCAAGAACGTCGGCGGCAGCGTACGCCCCTGGGGACGATCTCCGGGATCGGCAGGTCGGATACTAAGCTTGCCGTTATATATCGTCCGAGGTAGCGTCGGGTGCATGCGGGAACCCACGTTCTTGATCCTGACCGCCCTCGCCGCCGAGCCCACCCACGGCTACGGCGTGATCCGCGTCGTCGAGGAGCTGTCCCAGGGTGAGGTCGTCCTGCAGCCCGGCACGCTCTATGGCGCGCTCGACCGGCTCACCGAGCAGGGCCTGGTCGAGGTCGACCGGGAGGAGGCCGTCGACGGCCGGCTGCGCCGCTACTACCGGCTCACCGAGTCCGGCACGGCCGCGCTCACCGCCCAGGTCGCCCGCCTGCGGCGCAACGCCGACGCGGCGGCGGCCCGGCTGCGCCTCGCGTTCGGCGGCGGGCTGTGACCGCGCCGCTGAAGCGCCACTACCTGCTCGCCACCTGGCGGATGAGGACTTCCGGCCCCCGGAGCCGGGATCTACGGCACTGATCACCGGGCCCTGATTGATCGCAGAATTTGCTTGCGAAATCAATCAACGAGCTTCGAGGTTCACGATGCGACGCAGGACTTTCGACCTCATCCTTACCGCCATAGGTGGGGTCCTCACTGTCGGCCTTCTGATCGCCGGCGGTCTCCTCACGTGGGGCTACAACTTCGCCAACTCCACGGTGCACGACCAGCTGGCCGCCCAGCAGATCTACTTCCCGGCCAAGGGCAGCGACGCCCTGAAGTCCGAGGAGATCGGTCCCTACCTCAACCAGTACGCCGGCAAGCAGCTCACCACGGGCGCGCAGGCCGAGGCGTACGCGGACCACTTCATCAAGGTGCACCTCAGCGAGATCGCCGGGGGCAAGACCTACTCCCAGGTGAGCACCGAGGCGCAGGCCAACCCGGACGACGAGAAGCTGGCCGCCCAGGTGCAGACCCTGTTCCGCGGCGAGACGCTGCGCGGCATGCTGCTGAACGCGTACGCCTTCTGGAAGTTCGGCCAGATCGCCCTCTACTCGGCGATCGCCAGCTTCGCCGGCGCCCTGGTCTTCCTGGTGCTGACCTTCCTCGGCTTCCGCCACTCCCGCCGGGTCGACCCGGAGGCCCCGGTCTTCGAGAAGCCCGCCACCGCCTGAGCCCTCAGCTCAGCGAAATCGCGAACAAACGCCCGGTCCGGCCGCCGAACATGGCGGCCGGATTCGTGTAGTCGGCGGTCAGCGCGTAGAGCGTCCGCTCGTCGCCGGCGAGGGCGCAGTCGAAGGCACCGTCCGGCAGCGCGATCGTGTCCAGGATCTCGCCGCCCTCGCGGACCCGGCGGCAGTGCTGGTTGGGGACGGCGGCGTACCAGACCGCCCCGGACGAGTCGATGCAGATGCCGTCGGGGGCCACGCCGGGCAGGTCGGCCCACACCCGCCGGTTGCTCAGCGAGCCGTCGGCCTCGATGTCAAAAGCGGTCAGCCGGGACGCGTGCGACTCGGCCACGATGAGCGTGCGGTCGTCCGGCGTGACGGCCATCCCGTTCGGAAACTCCAGGCCGTCGGCCACCTCTCGGGCCGCACCATCGGGGGTCACCACGGCGATCAGGCCGGGCCCGGGCGTCCCGCCGGGAAAGTCGTAGCCGATGTTGTTGACGAAGGCGTTGCCCCGCGAGTCGGTGGCGATGTCGTTCCACGGGTGGCGGCCGTCGATGCCGGAAAGGTCGGCGTGAAGCTCGCCGGATCGCAGCAACCGCGCCCCCGGCCCGTCGAGCAGCAGCAGGTCCCCACCGGGCAGCCAGTCGATGCAGAACGGCAGCCCACTCACCCGGGTCACGACCGCGGGCGTCGACCCGGCCAGCCGGATCACCTCGCCCGCACCCCAGTCGCAGAACCACAGCTCACCGTCGTGCCAGCGGGCCGACTCCCCCATCACGAGCCCGGTCAGAATTTCCCGCATCACACCTCCGCCACCAGCACGGTGTCGACCGAGTAGTAATAACCAGGCGTATCCGGGCTCTTCGGCCCGCCCGGGGCCAGCCGCTCGATCGCCACGAACCGCGAGGTCACCTGCACGCCGCCGACATCCCACTTGCGGGTCTCGGGCCCGTAGGCCGCCGCGTAGATCAGCCGCCCCTTCCCCCGAGCCGTGGCCGCGACCTCCATCAGCCGCCGGTCCGCGGTGAGCAGCACGACGATGTCGCCGGCCGTGCCCAGCACCTGCGCCCCGGCCGGATAGCGCCGGACGAACGCACCGCTGACCGGGTCGACCGCCACCAGCGCGTCGGCTTTCGGCTGGAAGACCAGGTCACCGGCGACGGTACTGCCGGCCATGTCGAGGGCCGGGGCGCGACGCAGCGTCGCCGCGCCGGAAAGCCAGCCCTGACCGGCGCCGTCCCGCAGCCCGCGGCATCCGGACGACGCCACATCGCAGGCGAGCGGCGTGTAGGGCCCGGCCGGGAAGGACGCGATCTTGGTGCCGGTCGCGGTGTCGTACGCGCCGTCGGCACAGACATAACGACCACCGCCGGTGGTGAAACCGTCGGCACAGAGCGCGGCGGTCCAGCGCCGGGTTCCACCATTGATGGCGTACGCATCAACGTGCGCACCCGCCGTGACCAGCACGGTGTCCCCGGCCACCCGCATGCCCACCGGTCGCCAGACCGTGTCGGCGCCGGTGCGATGACCGGCGAACCCGTCGGCCGGCTTGGTGCCGGAGACCCGCCAGGAGATCTTTCCGGTACGCCCGTCGATCGCCACCAGATCCCCGTCGGTCCACCGGCTGATCACCGTCGGGCCGGCCGCCACCACCCCGGACAGCTGCTCCGGCCATCGCCGGAACGACCAGATCGCGGTGTAGACCGTCTCGGCGTGCACCGGCGCGTCCGCCCGGATCTGCCGTTTCGAGGCGTAGACCCGGATCCGCTCGTCGACGATCAGCGGCGCCACCGGCATCCGCCCGGTGACGCCGGGCCGGATCGTGGAGTCGACCGGATAGGGCGGCTCGACGCCGGCCAGGACCTCGGCCGGGGCGAGCACGCGCCAGCCGACCAGCACCGCCGCAGCGGCCACGACAAGCGCGGACAGCGACCGCAGCAGCACCTTTCGCACGAGGCGAGAGTATGTCAGGCCACCGCGGCGAGGTCGTCCAGGTCTCGGCGGAGGGCACCCTCGGCGGTCTCCGCGGCCAGACCGCCGAAGATCAGCGCGAGGATCCGGCCGACCGGCGCGGTGGCGCCCCCGTCCTGCACGACGGTGACCATCGTGCCGCCGCGATGCCGCCCGGAGATGACCGGCACGAACGAATACGTCATCTTGTAGTCGGCGCCGATGCCCGGTGACTTGACCACGAACCGGTCCGGGATCACGCACTCGAAGACCCGGAACTCCTCGGTGATCTCCCCGCCGTCGGCCATCCGCCGGGTCTCCCGCCAGGCCGCGCCGGCCCCGAACGGCCCCTCGGTGAGCACCTCGACCCGGGCGACGGCGGACAACCACTCACCGCGCCTCGACAGATCGGTGAACACCTGCCAGACGGAGGCGACCGGCGCCTGGATGAGGCGTGTCACAGCGACCATCGACATAGCGTGACCTCCCGCGTACACGGTTACGAGGTTAGTAGATGTTGCTCATTCCGGACCGCCATTGATCAGGCCGAGCCGGATCAGCTCGGTAAGCGGCTCGACCACCCCGGCCGCGCCGAAGCCGACGAACAGCGGCCGGGTCTCGTCGCGCCGCGCCCGGCACGGCTCGACCAGGGGCAACGGGTGGGTGGCGGCCAGCACCTCGGCCACCTCGGCCACCTCCGCGCCCTCGGTGGCGAGGATCGCGGCGGCCAGCACGTTGAGGAACCCGTGGTGGGTGAAGCCGGTCTCCGGGTCGGTGTGCCGGATCGCGTGCCGCAGGCCCGCGGCCAGCCGGAACGGCAGCTCCCGGTCGCGGCAGGCGCAGATCACCGCGGCCAGCTCGACCGGGGTGGGGAACAGCTCGGCGGCGAGCCCGCCGACCCGGAACTTGGGGGCGATCCGCAGGCCCGCGGCCCGGCACTCGGTCACCGTGTCGAGCGCGCCGAGGAGTCCCCAGCTGAGCGGGATCTCGGCGTACACCTGAAGGTCTTTGTCCTGCTCGGCCAGCGTGCGCAGGGCGGTGAGCCCGGGTTGCGGGTCCTCGCCGCGCCGGGCCACCGGCACTTCCACGTGGGAGACCACCGCGCCGGCCGACCGGAGTTTCTCCACCGCGATCGGCACCGCGCTCACCGGGACGTCGCCGACCAGCGCGACCGGCAACTCCCCGGCCGGCGGCTCGATGCTGACCAGGGTGGCCGGGATCAGCAGCGGGCCGAGGAGGGCGGCGAACCAGGCGTCGCGATGCTCGTGGTGTTTGACCATGGCGTCGCGGAGGCTGATGAAGCTGGGTGGGAGCAAGGAGGCGTCATCGACCAGCCCGGCGAAGAGCGAAGGCACCATCGTTGACACGAACTGAACCTAATGGACGTTTCGAGAGGCGGACAACCATGTCCGCTCTGTCGGTTTTCACCCGAGGACCGCGATGTCCGCCTTCAGCGCGGCCGGCAGCGGCAGCTCGACCGGAAATGACGGGATCCGCAGCGCGAAGGTCCGGCCGGTGTCACCCGTGAGCCGGACGCAGTACCCCTTGCCCGCGGCCAGCTCCAGATACCCCGCCTGGTAGGCCGCACCGTTGCTCTCCGCGCAGGCCGCCGGGTCGGCGAAGGGGTCGCCGGTGGCCGGGCTGATCAGCGCCCGCTTCGCCAGCGGCTCGGCGGTCCACACCCGCTTGTCGGCGCCGGTGCAGTTCTGATCGTGATCGGTCTTGCCGGGCGTGGAGCAGAGCAGCGAGAGGTCGCCGGTGTACGCGTCGGTGCCGGCCCGGGGCGGATCGAGCCAGATGGCGCCCTGCGGGTACTTGTCGCCCGTACCCATCGGAACCTCGACGTGCAGCGTCGCCGTGCCCAGCCCCTGGCTGGCGGCCGGCGAAACCGCCGCCGAGGCGATCGGCAGATCGGGAAGGACGGCGGCCGGGGTGGACTGGTAGTGGAAGATCGCCCCGGCGAACGTGCCGATCGCCAGCACGATCAGGGCCACCGAGATCGCCGGCCGGCGCTCGCCCTTCAACAGCACGACCATGGCGGCGATGAGCAGCACGGCCGCCGCGCCGCCGAGCAGGAGATCGACCATGACCGACAAGGTACCGATGCCCGGGACACGTCGCGCCCCGGGCATCCGGGCTCAGCCGATGTGGAAGCTCTCGCCGTAGACCGCGAAGTCCAGCGGCGTGTTCAGGTCGACGTTGCCGTTGTTGAGGAAGACGCGCTGGGCGGTGTCGACCCGCGACGTGTCCGAGTGCGCCTCCTCCTTCTTCATCTCGACGACCCGCTCGTTCAGGAAGACGGTGAGCCAGGCGTGCTCGTCCCCGCCCTGCGCCGGCGGCTTGGCCTTGGTCAGGGCGCGGCTGCGGATGGACCGGAAGCCCTCGTAGCCGTGCATGACCGAGGCGTCGTAGTAGGCGAACTGGCCGAGGGCCCGCACGCCGTCGCTCTTGCCGTCGCGCACCGAGGGGTTGAAGTAGACCCGGTCGCGCTCGGCCTCCTGGGCGGCCTGGAACACGGTGTCGGCCGCGGCGGTCTTCCAGTCCTTGGTGAAGTTGGGGTCGAGGCCCGAGTGCGAGTCGGTCCCGTCGACGTTGCGCAGGGCCGGCAGGTATTTGGCGAGCACGTTCGACGGCTTGGTCGCCGTGTACGCCTCCACCAGCTCCAGCATGTCCCCGGTCCCGGAGCAGAACCCGATGATGCCGGCCGTGTAGCCGCGCCCGTCCCCGATGTCCTCGATGTAGGCGAACTGGGCCCGCCAGTTCAGCGACGAGTTCTCGGCCGCCGAGACGATCTGCATGGCGACGTCCTTCTTCGCCGGATCGTCAAGGTTCTTGCCTGTTGGGGCAGAGGTGGGTGGCGTTGTGGGACTCGTTCCACCAGGCATGACCCAAGTCTGGTTCGTGGTGTTCGAGCACGTCCAGATCTGGAGCCGGGCGCCGTTCGCCGTGCTCTTGTCGGTCACGTCGAGACACTTGCCCGATCCGCTGTTGACCAGCGCACCGTTGGACACCGTCCACTTCTGCGCGCCGGTGGCGTTGCAGTCGTAGAGCTGAATCTTGGCTCCGTTCGCGGTCGATGCGGCAGTGACGTCGAGGCACTTGCCGAGCGCCCGAATGGTGTTGTCGGTGTTCCCGACGGTCCATTGCTGGGCGGCACTGCCGTTGCAGTCGTAGAGCTGCACGGCGGCACCGTTGGCGCTCGACGCCCCGGCGACATCGATGCATTTGTTACCGAGTCCCTTGATCGGGCCGGCTGTTGCGGCGCTGGCCGGAAGCAGCCCGTACGCGATGGCTGCAGCGGGGATGACCAGGCCAAGTGAGGCATAGGCGATTGCCCTCACGCGTTTCATGGCACTCCTGTGGGGAGGGGGGATGAAGGGGATCACGCGCGTGATGGGCAGTGACGCTAGAACAGTTAAGCAGGTTTATCAATAGGCATCGATGGGGTGGTCTAGCCTGCTTGATGGGTCTTGACACGGGGGAGGCCTGTGCCTACCGTCCGAGCAACTGTTAGTCAGTTTGCCTATCACCGCAGGGAGCCCCGTTGACGCGTCTGGCCGGCTCGTCCAAGCTGCTCCGCGCCATGAACGAGAGCGCCGCTCTAGCGCACCTGCTCGACCCAGGGATGCTCACCCGCTCCGACTTGCGCAAGCTCACCGCCCTGTCCACCCCGACCATCTCCGAGGTCCTGCGCCGGCTCACCGACGCCGGACTGGTCAATGTGGTGGGCCACAACAGTGGCCGCCCGGGCCCGAACGCCGAGATCTATGCGGCGAACCCGGATGCGGCGTACACGGTCGCGGTCTCCGTCCGCGACATCGGCACCAGCGGAACCCCGTCGGTGACCGCCGCCCTCTGCGACCTGACCGGGGCCGTCCGCGCCCGGTTCGAGTCGCGCATCGACTTCCTCGCCACCGAACCCGCCGTCGCGCTCGTCGACGTGGTCGCCCGGCTGCGCGCGGAGGCCGGCGTCCCGGCCGACCACATCCGGCACGTGCAGCTCGGTGTGCCCGGCTCGTGGGACGCGCGCACCCAGACCATCCGGCACGTCGACGTGCCCGGCTTCGGCCGGACCGGCCTGGTGCCGGAGATCGCCGCCGCGCTCGGCACCGACGTCGGCGTCGACAACGACGTGAACCTGGCCGCGGTGGCCGAGCGCAAGCGCGGCACCGCCCGCGACGCCGAAGGGTTCGCGCTGCTCTGGATGGGTCAGGACGGTCTCGGCCTGGCCATCGACATCGCCGGCGCGCTCATCCGCGGCGCCCGCGGCGGGGCCGGCGAGATCGGCTACGTGCCGCTCTACTCACCCGAGCACACCGATCGCAAGCTCGACCTGCAGGACCTCTTCGGTGGCGCCGCGATCATGGAACTGGCCCGGGACAACGGCATCACCGGCGGCACCCCCGCCGAGGTGGTGCGGGCCGCCGCCGGCGCACCCGGCGAGTTCCTCACCACGCTGGCCGATCGCGTCGCGGTCGGGCTGGCCGCGGTGATCGCCGTGCTCGATCCCTATCTGGTGGTGCTGGCCGGGCCGATCGCCCAGGCCGGTGGCGAGACGCTGCTGTCCGCGGTGAACACCGCGGTCCGCCGGGCCGCGCCGCTGGAGAGCTCGATCGCGGTCACCACCATCGACGACGACGCGGTGCTGCTCGGCGCGCTCGATGCCGGCCTCGCCGTGGTCCGGGAAGCGCTCATCACCTCAATCCGCGACAGCTGACGTTTCTTTGAGAGGCCGAAAGTGAACAAACGGATACCTGCTGCCCTTTTCGCCCTGACTCTGCTGACGACCGCCGCCTGCACCCCCGCGCCGAAGGAGAACAAGGTCGCCGCGCCCGGCGCCTCGACGAGCGGGACCGTCGAGCTGTGGCACTTCTTCACCGAGCGCGAGGCCGAGGCCATCGACACGGTGATCAAGGACTTCGAGGCGTCGCACCCCAACATCAAGGTCACCGTGAAGTCCGGGCAGGACGACTCCAAGGTCACCCAGGCGATCGGGGCGGGCAACGGGCCGGACATCGGCCTCTCCTACTCCACCGACATCGTCGGCAAGTTCTGCTCGTCCGGGGCGTGGGTGGATCTCACCCCGTACATCAGCCGCGACAAAGTGGACCTGAACCAGCTGAACGCCACCACCCGGCAGTACACCGAGTTCGACGGCAAGCGGTGCGCGATGCCGTTCCTGGCCGACGCGTACGGGATGTTCTACAACAAGGACCTGTTCGCCAAGGCCGGGATCACCACGCCGCCGAAGACCCTCGACGAGCTGACCGAGGACGCCAAGAAGCTCACCGTGCGCAACGCCGACGGGTCCCTCAAGACGGTCGGTTTCCTGCCGCTCTACGACTTCTACGAGAACGCCGCCGCGCACCTCGCCCCGGCCACCGGCGCCAAGTGGCTGACCGACGACGGCAAGTCGGCGGTCGGCACCGACCCGAACTGGAAGACCCTGCTCACCTGGCAGAAGAACCTCGTCGACTGGTACGGCTACGCCAACCTCACCAAGTTCAAGGCCTCGCTCGGCGACGAGTTCAGCGCGGACAACGCGTTCCAGAAGGGCCAGGTGGCGATCAACATCGACGCCGAGTACCGCCTGGCCTTCCTCAAGGACCAGACCCCCACCTTGAAGTACGGCGTGGCTCCGCTCCCGACCGCCGACCCGGCCCGCTACGGCGGTGGGTACGTCACCGGCAACATCCTCGGGATCAGCAAGAACGCCAAGAACCCCGAGGCCGCCTGGGAGCTGATCAAATACCTGACCACCGATGACGCCGCCGTCACCAAGCTGGCCGGGCTGCTCAAGAACGTGCCGACCACGACGAAGTCGATCGCCGACCCGACGCTGAACGCGGACGCCGACTTCAAGGCCTTCATCGACATCTTCAACAGCCCGAACTCGGTGACCACGCCGCCGTCCTCGTCCGGCCCGGCCTACCAGGAGACCTTCGGCAAGTTCCTGAACGACTACCAGGCCGGCAAGGTGAAAGACCTGAACTCCGGCCTGACCGACGCGGACAAGCAGATCAACAGCGTCATGCAGCTGGGCGGCTGACCCCATGACGGCCGTTCGCCTCCGCAAAAACCTGACGACGCTGTCGTTCCTGGCGCCCGCGTTGATCGGCATCGCGGTGTTCTTCCTCTACCCCCTGGTCTCGGCGGTCTACTTCTCCTTCACGAAGTTCGACCTGCTCTCCGTGCCGCAGTGGGTGGGGCTGGACAACTACCAGCGGATGGCGGACGACCCGTTCCTGCTCCAGGCCATCCGGAACACGCTGTGGATGGTGGTGGTCTTCGTCCCGGCCCGGATCATCGGGGCGATCGGCCTGTCGATGCTGCTCACCCAGCTGCGGCGGGGCGCGAGCTTCTTCCGGACGGTGTTCTACCTGCCGGCCCTGGTGCCGCCGGTGGCCGCCACCATCGCGTTCGTCTACCTTCTCAAGCCGGGCACCGGCCCGGTCGACCACTTCCTGGAGAAGATCGGCATCGCCGGTCCGCTCTGGTTCAACTCGCCGACCTGGGCCAAACCCTCACTGGTCCTGCTCGGCCTGTGGGCCATCGGCGACCTGATGGTGATCTTCCTGGCCGCGGTGCTGGGCGTTCCGGAGAGCCTCTACGAAGCCGCGTCGCTGGACGGCGCGAACGCCTGGCACAAGTTCCGGTCGATCACCCTGCCGACGATCCAGCCGGTGATCCTGTTCGCCGCGGTCACCGGCGTGATCTACACGTTGCAGTACTTCGACCAGGCGGCGGTGGCCGGCTCGATCGCCAGTGGGCAGGCCACCGTCGGGGCCGGGATATCGCAGAGCTTCGGCTACCCCGAGGGCTCGACCTTCACCTATCCACTGTGGCTCTACACGGTCGGGTTCCGGTACAACGCGCTCGGCTACGCGAACGCCCTCGCGATCCTGCTGTTCGCGGTCGCGTTCTCGGTCACCGTGATCCTGATGCGCCGGGCCAAGGCCTTCTCCGGGGAGGAATCATGACGGCGGCTCTTCTCGAAGCGGACCCGCTTACCCCCATCACGCCGGACCGCCCTCGACAGCGACAAATCACCCTGGCCTGGATCGCCCGGCACAGCATCGCGATCGTCCTGGTCATCATGTTCCTGACCCCGGTCGTCTACCTCGTGCTGCTCTCGCTGATGACCAGCAGCCAGGCGCTGACGAGCGACTACTGGCCGAACACCTGGCATCCGGAGAACTACGTCAAGGTCTTCCAGTCGACGCCGCTGCCGCGCTACCTGCTCAACACCGTCATCTACGCGGTGTCGGTCACGCTGCTCACCCTGTTGTCGAGCGTGCCCGCCGCGTACGCCCTGGCGAAGCTGAAGTTCCGCGGGCAGAACGCGCTGTTCCTGACCATCATCTGCGTGATGATGTTGCCGCCGCAGGTGGTGACCGTCCCGCTCTACCTGATGTGGGCCCGCTACGGCCTGACCGGATCGCTCGCGCCGCTGATCATCCCGGCGCTGTTCGGCGACGCGTTCACCATCTTCCTGCTGCGCCAGTTCCTGCTGACCATCCCGTCGGAGTATCTGGACGCGGCCCGGGTGGACGGCTGCGGTGAGTGGCGCACGCTGCTGCGGGTGGTGCTGCCGATGGCCCGGCCGGGCATCGCGGCGGCCGGCCTGTTCCAGTTCTTCTTCTGCTGGAACGACTACTACGGCCCACTGCTCTACACGAGCGAGAACGAGAATTCGTGGACCCTGACGCTGGGGCTGGCGTCGTTCCGGACGGTCCACCACGTCGACTGGAATCTGGTCACGGCGGCGACGGTGCTGGCCATGGCTCCGCTGATCATCATCTTCTTCTTCGCCCAGCGCGCGTTCGTGCAGGGCATCACGCTGACTGGCTTCAAGGGATAGTGGAGTAAAGGGTGAAAATCGCAGTTATCGGGGGCGGGTCGACCTATACGCCGGAGCTGGTCGACGGCTTCGCGCGGCTCGGCTCGATGGTCGACGAGCTGGTCCTGATTGACCCTTTGCAGGATCGATTGGAGATCGTCGGCGCCTTCGCGGCCCGGATCTTCGCCGCTCAGGGACACCCCGGCAAGGTCACCTGGACGACCGATCTGGACGCCGGGGTCACCGACGCCGACGCCGCGGTGATCCAGCTGCGGGTCGGCGGCCAGCAGGCCCGGATCACCGACGAGACGTTCCCGCTCGAGTGCGGCTGCGTCGGCCAGGAGACGACCGGGGCCGGCGGCCTGGCCAAGGCGCTGCGCACGGTGCCGGTCGTGCTGGACGTGGCCGACCGGATCCGGCGGCGCGCCAAGCCCGGCGCATGGATCGTCGACTTCACCAACCCGGTCGGCATCGTCACCCGCGCCCTGCTCGACGCCGGCCACAAGGCGGTCGGCCTGTGCAACGTGGCGATCGGCTTCCAGCGCCGCTTCGCCGGCTACCTGGGCGTGGACCCGTCCGCGGTGACCTTGGACCACGTCGGCCTGAACCACCTGACCTGGGAGCGAGCAGCCTATGTGGACGGCGTCGACCGCCTCCCCGCCCTGCTTCAACAGCATTTATCCGAGATTTCGGACGAGGTGGACATCGCGCCATCGGTTCTCACGACGTTAGGCAACGTGCCCTCCTACTATTTGTCCTATTTCTACGGTCATGACAAGCATGTCCGGGAAGCAAAAGGGACACAGACCCGCGGACAACGGGTAGCCGAGATCGAGGCGATCCTCCTCGACATGTACCGCGACGTCACCCTCGTCGAAAAGCCGGCCCTCCTCGGCGAACGCGGCGGGGCCTACTACTCCGAGGCCGCCGTCGGCCTGATCGCTTCCCTGCACGGCCTGGACGACAACGCGGTCCATTCGGTCAACGTGCGCAACAACGGCACCCTGCCGTTCCTCCCGGCCGACGCGGTCATCGAGGTCTCGGCCCGAGCGGGCCTCGAAGGCCCGGCTCCGCTGCCGGTCACCCCGTTGCCGCCCGACCTGTCCGGCCTCATCACCCACGTCTGGGGGTACGAGGAACTCGCGCTCGACGCCGCCCTGCGCGGTGGCCGCCACCGCGTCTACCGTGCCCTGCTCGCCCACCCGCTGGTCGGCCAGCACGACTACGCGGACGCCCTGGCCGACAAGCTCATCGCGGCCGGCCGACAGCACCTCGCGTGGGCGTCATGAGAGCGCTCTATCTGGCGGTCGACGGCGGCAACTCCAAGACCGACGTGGTACTCGGCGACGCCGAGGGCCAGGTCCTGGGCTTCGTCCGGGGCGGAACGTCGTCCCCGCACAACATCGGCCTGCCCGGCACCATCGACGTGCTGGGCCGGCTGATCACTGCCGTCCGCACCGAGGCCGGCCTGCCGATCGGCACTCCGGTCGAGACCATCGCCGTCTACCTGGCCGGCGCCGACCTGCCGATCGAGGTGACCCGCCTGCACCAGGCGATCGCCGCCGAGGCCTGGGCCGGGCACACCATCGTGGACAACGACTGCTTCGCCCTGCTCCGGGCGGGCACCGCCACCCCCGACGCGGTAACGGTGGTGTGCGGCGCCGGCACGAACTGCGTAGGCCGCGCCGCCGACGGCCGCACCGCCCGCTTCCCCGCCCTCGGCCCGATCTCCGGCGATTGGGGCGGCGGTCACGACCTGGCCGACCACGCCCTGCGCGAGGCGGTCCGCGGCGAGGACGGCCGCGGCCGCCCGACCGCCCTGTCCCCCGCGGTGGCCGCCCACTTCGGCCGGCCCACGGTGGAGGCGGTGAGCATCGCCCTGCACCTGGGCGACCTCCCGATGGACCGCATCCGCGAGCTGTCGTTCCTGCTGTTCGAGGTGGCCGCGACCGGCGACGAGGTGGCCTCGGCCCTGATCGACCGCCAGGCCGAGGAGATCCTGGCCCAGCACCGGGTGGCCGCCGACCGCCTGTCCCTGCTGGATCGCCCGCACGCCCTGGTCCTCGGCGGCGGCATCCTGCGAGCCCGCCACCCGCAGCTGCACGATCAGGTGCTGGCCGGCGCCCACCGCCAGGCTCCCCTGGTCGAGGTCACCGTCCTGGGTACCCCACCGGTAACCGGAGCCGCCCTGCTGGCGTTGGATGCGATGGGCCACACGGCAGCCGAGCCCCGGCTGCGTGCGGCCCTGCACGACCGCACGCCCGTTCCCGCCGCGCTGGACCGCAACGCGACAGCGCTCGAAGACGCCGGGGCCGCATAACCTGCGCCCCGCGAACGATGGCGCCGGCCCGGAGGCCCACCCCTCCGAGCCGGCGCCTTCCCTATGTTCAGCGCCGGCCGGGCCGAAATTGTCAGCGTCGGGTCAGGATCAGCATGAACGACGCCGCCGCCAGCACCATCCCGGCGATCAGCGGAATGACCCCGCCGACCGCCGCATAGACCGGCAACAGCAGCGGAGCCGCAAAGCTCAGATAGGCGGCCGCCGCCAGCGGCCGATCCCCGGCCCGCAGCTGCGCAAGCGCCGGACCCAGCCGCCCCGGCACGATCCGATTGAGCCAGATGATCACCCCACCCAGGATGATCACCCCGATCAGTCCCGCCCACATCCGCGAGATGCCTTCGCTGACCAGCATCATCCCGCCCGCGACAACGGCCGCGACGAGCGTGCTCTGCGCACCCACCTGCGCCCCGCGCCGAACCGCGTCGGCCACGTCCGACGACAGGTCGAGCACCGGCTTACGCGGCTTGCTGACCGCGGGCTGCCCGGTCCAGCTGGCCGAGGTGTGCTCCGGCGGTTGGTCCTGATCGGGCCGATCGGGCGCCGGATAGGGCCGCGGGAAGGGAGTCGGGTAGGGCGAGTCGTCATCCGACGGAACCGGCAGGCTGGCGTCATCCGCCAGTTCTTCGAGGGCGAGCGCCCACCGCCGCCGCTCGAACCGGACGATCCCGACGTCGTTCTGCGCTTCCCCGATCGCCGGATCAAGATCAAGCGCTTCGGCGTAGGCACGCTGCGCGAGATCGAAGAGCCGCAGCCGAGCGGCGACAACGGCCAGCACGAGGTGGGCCTCGGCCTCGGCCGGCGCGACCCGGACCCCGTTCCAGGCGGCATTGAGCGCCTCTTGCCCATTGCGCGACTCACTGAGCAGCGCCGCCCCGGTCCGCTGCGCATAGGCATCGGCCGGCCACCGCCGGAGAATGTCGGAGGCCACCCGGGCAGCCTCGCCATAACGCCGCGAGTCGCTGAGCGCCATCGCCCGCACCACCAGCGTGACCAGCGCGTCCGGCGCCGCGGCGACGGCCCGCTCGGCCGCCGACAGCGCCTCCGCGGGTTGCTCCGCAGCAAGATGAATCCGAGCAAGAGTGGCCAGCAGAGTGGCCTCACCGGGCGCCGAGCTCAACCCGGACGCGATCTCGTCCGCGGCTTCGTCATAGCGCCCGAGATCAGCGAGCAGCAAGGCCCGCTGCCGGTACTCCTCCGGCGTGGTCTCAGGATCCAGGGGAGCACCCACGCGTCGAGCGTAGGCGCTGCCCGCACGCATCGCGGCCCGGGGTCTACCGCGAGATCACCCGCGAAGGCGTAACCCGGCACACGACCCGCACCGCATCAGGCGTAGGTGTCCAGGCTTTCCCGTCATACTTCCGGCTCAACTCGTCGATGAGCGCGTCCCCACCCGCTTCATCAAGCCCCACGGTCCCCTCAACGGTGAAGTAGACATAAGGGTTGGCCGGGTCATAAGCACACAGCGAAACCCGCGGATCCCGCTCCATGTTCCGAGTCTTGACCCGCCCCCGAATAGTCGAGAACAAAAGATCGTCCCCGTCCCGCTTGACCCAAACAACGGTCGACTGAACACTCCCATCCCCATTGACCGTGCTCAACACGACAAACGTGTTCCCATCAACAAGCCGCCGCACCGTCTCCGGCAATCCCACACTCATCCCGAGATCATCCCCCACCCCAACCCGAAGACCGACAACCCTTTTTAAGTACGCTCGACCAACACTCCCCGCCCGCTCAGGGCGACCACCGTCGTCGGTCCAAGCCGTTGCGCCCGCACGGCCACCCTGCACCCCAAAGCGGCTGCGCAGCCAAAGGCTCCCGCCTTCGGCGTGCTGCCCACCCGCTACGCCGCAGGTCACGACCGCAGGGCCCGAACCTCGCCCACTCGCTGCGACCGCGACGGCCGGAGCGCGACGGTGGCTTCAAGCGCGAGAGGCAGGCGCGGGTCGATCCTCGATCGCGCCTGGCCAGTCAACGCGGATCCCCGCCGGCACCTCAGCAGCGTGGCCGCCCGAATTCGCCGACACCCGCTGCCGGCCTGCGGCTGCGCTCGTTCGATGCCCGCGTCAGGGAGCTGTGACCAGGGCGACCGCCATCGCGGCGAGGCCCTCGCCCCGGCCGGTCAGGCCGAGGCCGTCGGTGGTGGTGCCGGAGACGGTGACCGGGGCGCCGACCGCGGCGGAGAGGACCTGCTGGGCCTCCGCGCGGCGGGTGCCGATCTTCGGGTGGTTGCCGATCACCTGGACCGAGACGTTGACCACCTCGAACGACGCGGCCCGCAGGATGCGCACGGTCTCGGTCAGCAGAGCGACCCCGGAAGCGCCGGCCCACTCGGGCCGGCTGGTGCCGAAGTTGCTGCCCAGGTCGCCGAGCCCGGCCGCGCTGAAGAGCGCGTCGCAGGCGGCGTGCGCGGCCACGTCGGCGTCGGAGTGCCCGTCCAGCCCGACCTCATCGGGCCACAACAGCCCGGCCACCCAGCACGGCTGCCCCGGCGCGAACGCGTGCACATCGGTGCCGATGCCGACCCGCTGATTGATCACCCGATCACGATACGTGCAGCAACGCCTCGGCCAGGATCAGGTCCATCGGCCGCGTGATCTTCATGGCGAGCTCGGAGCCGGGAACGCAGGCGACCGGCAGCCCCGCCTTCTCGACCAGCCCCGCGTCATCGGTGAGTGGATCGGCCGCGGCCGCATGCGCGGCCACCAGCACGTCATACCGAAACCCCTGCGGCGTCTGCACACTCCGCAACACGGCCCGGTCAACGGTCCCGAGCACGACTTCAAGCTCGGCCCGCCCGGGCCGGACCTCCTTGATCGTGTCGACCACCGGCAGGACCGGGATCACCGCGGGGTGCCCGGCGCGAACGGCGGCGGCCACCGACTCGATCAGCTCCGGCGGGGTGAGAGCGCGGGCCGCGTCGTGCACCAGCACGATGCCGACCCCGGCCGGCACGGCCGCCAGGGCGAGCGAGACAGATTCTTGGCGCTCGGCCCCACCGGCCACCACCGTCACCGGCGCGACGGGAGCGAGCAACTCCCGAACGGCCGAAACCTCGGCGGCCGGAGCGGCAACGACGATCGCCCGCACCGAGGGAGCGGCGGCGACCCGCCGGATCGCGTGCACCAGCAGCGGCTCGCCGGCCAGCAGACGCAGCGCCTTCGGCCCACCCGGGCCGAGCCGAAGCCCCGCACCCGCAGCCGGAACAAGGACCGCGACGTCACCCCGAGCATTAAGCTGCGCGGTCACGTCGCGGTCCTGTGCAGAGATTCTGTTGTTGAGGCGCTGATCAGGCCTCGGTAAGGACCTTGTCGAGGAGAACCTCGGCCTCGTCCTTGGTGCTCTTCTCCGCGAGAGCAACCTCGCCGACCAGAATGTCGCGGGCCTTGGCGAGCATGCGCTTCTCTCCGGCCGAGAGACCGCGCTCGCGCTCGCGACGCCAGAGGTCACGAACAACCTCGGCAACCTTGAGGGGGTTACCCGAAGCCAGCTTCTCGAGATTGGCCTTGTAACGCCGCGACCAGTTGGTCGGCTCCTCGGTGTGCGGAGCGCGGAGGACGTCGAAGACCTTCCCCAGGCCTTCCTCGCCAACCACTTCGCGCACGCCGACGATTTCGGCGTTCTCAGCGGGCACCCGAACGGTCAGATCACCTTGGGCGACCCGCAGAACGAGATACTGCTTTTCCTCGCCCTTGATGACCCGAGTCTCGATTGCCTCGATGAGTGCGGCCCCGTGGTGGGGGTAAACAACGGTCTCGCCGACACTGAAAACCATAGGTTCGAAGCCCCTTTCGCTGTGTCTAGGGTAACACGCTCAGGCAGCTATGTCCCGCCCTGCCGGTGACTGTTAGTGCAGCTCAGGGGCCTTGTGACGGGCCTTTCTACGGCTTGACAGAAGCGTCGCGAGCTGCCTCAGTAACGCTATGTGACGAAACCGTGACCGCAATGCCCAGCGAGTCGGATATTTCGCACCTACGGCGTTTGTGAGGTCAAGCTTATCGCTAAGGTCCGGAAGCGCGCACTACTGGCGGTCGGGCCGTGCTTAAGGGAGGCTGGACGATAGGTCCCCGACCGAAGAAACGCAGGCCAGGGGGGAGGGTGAGGCATGGCTGGTCCGAGCGACAACGGCGGATGGTCGTCAGACGGCAGTTCGCCCGAAGACCTGCCCGACTTCCCTGAGGAGTGGGGCGTGATCGTCATTCCCGACGATCTGTCCGAGCTCTCCGACGAGGTCGAGGCCGTCCGCGCCGAGCTGCGTGAGGCCAAGACCCAGTCCCACTTCGCCGACCACCCGCTCCTGCGCGCCCTCCGCAAGATCGCCAACGGCGCGGTCCGCGCCCCGGTGCTGATCATCTCGATGGCGGTGCTGGTCACCGTCGCCAGCCTGTTCGCCTCGGCCTGGCCCGGCCCGGCCCGGCAGCCGGCCACCCAGCGCACCGCGAGCACCACCACGACCCGCCCTACCGCGCTGCCCGCCCTCGAGCTGGTCAACGCGGACGGCCAGGCCGTTTCGCTGCGCCAGGAGCTGCCCGCGGTCATCCTGCTGATCGACGGCTGCGACTGCGCCGCCCTGGTGGCCGACACCATCGACGCGGTCCGCCCGGAGATCGCCGTGATCACCGTCTCCGGCATGTTCACCGCCTCGGCCGGCACGATCCCGCCCACCGGCGCCACCCCGCAGGCCCAGGGCAAGGCCGTGCGGGTCCTGCACGACCCGTCCGGCAACGTGCGCGAGCAGCTCAAGCTCGCCGCCCCCGACGGCACCGCGGCGGCCCTGCTGGTCAGCCGCGGCGGCGAGATCATCCGCACCGACGCCCGCACCGCCTCGGTCGAGACGTTCCGCCCCGACCTGGCCCGCCTCTAGCTGGGCTGGCGAAGCCCTCTAGCTGGGCTGCAGGAGCAGCGAGTAGCGGAAGATGACCGGCCCCACGTCGTTCACCGAGACGTTCATCCGCAGCGTCCCGGCCGTGCCGACGGTGAAGTTGTCCAGCTCGCCGCCGCAGTTCACGCCGCGTCCCGAGTCGGTGCCCGCCTCGCCGAGGCTCACCCGCACCTGACTCCCCGTCCCGCCGACACAGACCACCGTGACCAGGTATTCCCCGGTGTCGACCGCGGTCTCCATCTGGCGTTCGGCACCGGCCGCCATCGGCACCGTGTCGGCCGTGCTCTGGTCGTCGGCGGCCGGCAGGAGGCGCTGGGCCTCGGCGCGCCACCGCTCGATCCGCGGGTCGACCTCGTTCCGCGGCGCGGCCCGGAACCACCACACCCCGCCGCCGGCGAGCAGCAGCGCCGCACACGCGTACAGCACCACTCCGCGCACCCGGTCGCTCATCACGCAGTGACTGTAGAGGCCTCGAGCAGCGTCCCGTACAGGGTGAGGCCCGGCCCGAAGGCCAGCATCAGGATGCGGCGCGGCGGCGACGGCCGCCGGCGCAGGGCGTCGAGCACCAGCAGCACGGTGGGTGAGGAGCAGTTTCCGTACGCGGCGAGCACCGCCCGGGACGGTGCCAGCGCGTCCTCGTCCAGGCCGAGCTGCTCGCCGACCACGTCGAGAATCTTGGGGCCGCCCGGATGCACGGCCCAGCCGTCCACGTCGCCGATGGTCAGGCCGTGCCGGGCCAGCAGGTCCTCGACCAGACCGCGGACGTGCACGGCGAGCACGTCCGGCACCTTCGGCGACAACCCCATCCGGAAGCCACGGTCGGTGACCTCCCAGGTCATGTAGTCGGCGGTCGAGCTGTCGGTGACCGCAGCGACGGCACGGACGGCGTACCCGGAAACGTCGCCCGGCCGGACCACGACGGCTGCCGCCGCGTCGCTGAAGAGCGCATGCGAGACGATCTGCTGCACGTCCGCCCGCACCGCGGGCGGCTGCAGATGCAGGCTGGTGAGTTCGGCGCAGAGCAGCACCGCCGGCCGGCCCCGCGCCACCACGAAGTCGGCGGCGGTGCCCAGGCTGGGCAGCGCGGCGTAGCAGCCCATGTGGCCGACGAACAGCCGCTGCACGTCCGGCGCCATGCCCAGGTCGCGGGCGAGCAGGATGTCCAGGCCGGGGGTGGCGTAGCCGGTGCACGAGCAGACCGCGAACAGGCCCACCTGATCTGCGGAAAGCCCCGCGTCGGTGATCGCCCGGGTCACCGCCTCCTTGCCGAGCGGGATGGCTTCGGCCTGGTAGCGACGCATCCGGCGCTCGGTGGACCAGTCGGCGACGTCCTCCAGCATCGGGCTGACCGCGGCGTGCCGGGTGTACACCCCGGCGTTGTCGAAGATCCGTTTGGCGAGGGCGCGGCGGGGACCTGCGTACTGGAATTGGAAGTAGCCCTCCCAGACGTCGTGCTGTTCCACCCGGGGTGGCAGTGCGATGCCGAACCCCGCGATGATCGCGTTGCGCTCCACGTCGTCCTCTCCTGTTACCAGCGTGGGGCGAACCCCTCCGAGTCGGGATCACCGCCGAGCGCCTCGACGCCCAGCCGTTTTGGCGCCATCCGCCCGAACAGACCGGTCTGTCATGAGCGCTCCCGGTCCTTGCGGCCGGTGCCCTGGTAGAGCACCGCGGTCAGCCCGGTCGGCACGATCCGCCCGCGGGTCGGTCGCCCGCGCAGCAGCCGCCACCGCAGCAGGCCGCCCAGCGTCGGCCGGGCGCCGCGCACGTCGAGGCGGACCCCGTGGCGGGCGAACTCGGCGATCAGCCGGCGCGGGCGCACGAACAGTGACGCATCGTGAATCCCCGGCGGGGCGAAGCCCAGCCGCTCACCCGCGGTGACCGTGATGAAGCGACTCAGCGCGTTGTCGTTGACCGTGTCGATCACCACGAGCCCGCCCGGGCGCAGCACCCGGGACAGCTCGGCGACCGTGCCGGGCAGATCGGTGACGTGCTCGAGGATCTCGCCGGCCGCCACCACGTCGGCCACACCGGAGGCCAGCGGCAGCGCCGCCACGTCGCCGTTGACCGGCTCCACGCCGCGCTGGGCGGCCAGTCGCAGGCCGGTCCGGCCGAGATCGACACCGACGTGCCGGTAGCCCTTGCCGGCCACGTGCGGGGCCATCAGCCCGCCGCCGCAGCCGGCGTCGACCAGCACCGCGCCGGGCCGGGCGGCCGGCGGGATCAGCGCGGCCCGGGCCTCGGCGAGCCAGTGCAGCATTTCGAACCCGCCGCCCGGGTGCCACCACTGGTCGGCGAGGTCGTCGTACTGTCGCGGATCGTTACGAGAGATCGACCGCATGTGATCGAGCCTGGCACGCATCCGGCACAACCACCACACTGGCCGCATGAACCGCGCCCTCGCCCTGATCAAGGCGTCGCATCCGGAGCCGGGTGGCGCGGTCACCGTCGCGATGACGCTGCTGGCGGTCGGCGCGGGTCACCGTGGGTGGGCGATCGCCGGGATCTTCCTGGCGGTGGGGGCCACCCAGCTCTCGGTGGGCTGGGTCAACGACTGGCTCGACGCGCCGCGCGACCGGGTCGCCGGGCGCGGGGACAAGCCGATCGCGGCGGGGGCGATCTCCCGGCGTACGGTCGGCGTCGCCGGACTGATCGCCTCGCTCGCCGTTCCCGTCCTGGCCTTGCCGTTCGGCCCCGGGCCGACGCTGCTTCTCTCCGTCGCCGCCGTGTTCGCCCTGCTCTACGACTGGCCGCTGAAGTCCACGGTGTTCTCGGTCGTGCCGTACCTGGTGGCGTTCGGGCTGCTCCCGGCGTTCGTGATCGTCGCGTTGCCCGGTCATCCGGCGCCCCCGGCCTGGCTGGTGGCGGCGGGCGCGCTGCTCGGCGGCGGCGCCCACTTCGCGAACGTGCTGCCCGACCTGGACGACGACGCGGCCACCGGCATCCATGGCCTGCCGCACCGCCTGGGCGCCGCCGGCTCCGCCGCGGCCGCAGCGTTTCTCCTGCTCAGCGCGACTCTCACGCTGGTTTTCGGACCGGCCGGGCCACCGTCGTGGGCAGGCTGGTCGGCCGCCGCGGCGGCCGTCGTGGTCCTGCCGCTCGGTTGGTACGGCATGAAGCGCGGCACGGGACGCCGGACAGCCATGTTCCGCGCGGTGATCGTGGTGGCCCTGATCGACGTCCTTTTGCTGATCAGTAGTCAGGCTTCTTCACGACCGACCTTGACCACCGGCTCTCCGCAGGCTGACCGCGTGATCTCCACCGTCGTGAAGAAGCCTGAGTTGGCCTGGTGGTGTGAATGGACGGGTCGGCGCACGAGCCGGATCTCGGACCGATAGCCTGAGCTTCACGCCATTGGTGTCATTACTTGGAGGATCGTGATGCGCTCGCTGGGAACCCGCCGCGTCGCTCAGGCCGCGGGTGCCGCGATGGTCGCCGTGATCGCCCTGGCCGGCTGCTCGGCCGGCCAAGTCGCCGAGACCGCCATCCTGAAGGCGCCCGTCGCCGGCCTCAACACCCAGAGCCCCGACGGCGGCCTGCTCGTCCGCAACCTCCAGGTGATCTACAACGGCGTCGACGGCTACGCGGCGGGCGATGACGCGCCGATCGAGCTGAGCCTGGTCAACCAGACCCAGCAGGCGATCACGGTGCTGATCAGCAGCAGCCCGCAGCAGGACGCCGGCGAGAGCACCGTCTCGGCCCAGCAGGTCGGCGTGAGCGGCGGCGCCTCGGCCACGCCGAGTGCCGCCCCCGAGCCGAGCCTGCCGTCCGCGGACGCCTCGGGCACCCCGTCGGCGCCGGCCACCCCGACCAAGGCCCCGCTGCAGGCGGCCCGCTTCACGATCGAGCCGCTGAGCAGCGTGCGCTTCCTGCCCGGTGACAAGGAGTCGCTGGTCGCGTCGGGCCTGAGCGGCGAGCTTCGCCCCGGCTTCGCGCTGGCCCTCACCATCCAGGTGAGCACCAGCAGCCAGCCGCTGCAGGTGACCGCGCCGTTCGGCATCCCGACCTCGCCGGCCTCGCGCGCGCCCGGCATCGAGAATGAGAACAGCGAAGAGTAATTGTCATACCCTCCGGCTAGCTTGACCGGGTGACCACCTCCCGCGCGACCGCCAAGGCTGCCCGCCCCAGCTACGTCTGCGACGCTTGCGGGCACCAGCCGCCGAAATGGCTCGGCCGGTGCCCCGAGTGCAACGAGTGGGGCTCGGTGATCGAGTCCACGGTGACCACCCCGCTCGGCGCCGGCCGGGTGGTCAGTTCCCGCATGCCGGCCGAGCCGGCCCGCCCGATCGCCACGATCAGCGCGGCCCCCGCCAAGGCGGTGCCGACCAACGTCAGCGAGCTCGACCGGGTGCTGGGCGGCGGTCTCGTCCCCGGCGCGGTGGTCCTGCTGGCCGGCGAGCCCGGTGTGGGTAAGTCCACACTGCTGCTCGACGTGGCCCAGCAGTGGGCGGCCGGAGCCGGCTCACCGTCGCTGGTGGTCAGCGGTGAGGAGTCGGTGAGTCAGGTGCGCCTGCGCGCCGAGCGGCTCGGCGCCCTGCACGACAAGCTCTACCTGGCGTCGGAGAGCGACCTGGGCGCGGTGCTCGGCCACCTCGACTCGGTGAAGCCCGGCCTGCTCATCCTCGACTCGGTGCAGACCATCTCGGCCCCCGGCACCGAGGGCGTCCCCGGCGGCGTCACTCAGGTCCGCGCGGTCACCGCCGCCCTGGTCGGGGTGGCCAAGGAGCGCGGCATCGCCACCGTCCTGGTCGGCCACGTCACCAAGGACGGCCAGGTCGCCGGCCCGCGTGTGCTCGAGCACCTGGTCGACGTGGTCCTGCACTTCGAGGGCGACAAGCACTCGTCGCTGCGCCTGGTCCGCGGCGTGAAAAACCGCTACGGCGCCGCCGACGAGGTGGGCTGCTTCGAGATGCACGAGGGCGGCATCACCAGCCTCGCCGACCCGTCCGGCCTGTTCCTCACCCGCTACCAGGAGCCCGTCCCCGGCACCTGCGTCACGGTCGCCATGGAGGGCCGGCGCGCCCTGGTGACGGAGGTGCAGGCCCTGATCGGCGCCGAGGTGCAGGGCTCACCGAGGCGCACGGTGTCCGGGCTGGACAGCGCCCGCCTGGCCATGGTCCTGGCCGTCCTGGAGCGGCGCACCAAACAGCTGAAGCTCTACAACCGCGAGGTCTTCGCGGCCACGGTCGGCGGCATCCGCCTGACCGAGCCGTCCGCCGACCTGGCGATGGCCCTGGCGGTGGCTTCCGGCGGCCTCGACCTGGCGATGGCCCCGCACCTGGTGGCGATCGGCGAGGTCGGCCTGACCGGTGAGATCCGCCGGGTCGGCGCGATCGGCCGCCGCCTGGCCGAGGCGGCCCGGCTGGGCTTCCGCGAGGCCCTGATCCCACCCGGCTCGACCGGCGCCGACGGCAACACCCCCAAGGGCATGCGGGTCACCGAGGTGTCCGACCTTCGCTCCGCATTACAGGCCGCAGCACGGGCGTCGGCAGGATGACCGAGAGTGACGTTTCATCACGCTACGGAGCATTCATCGAACCACGGCTCGTTGGCCTGGATGACAGTCCGTAGAATGTACAGGTGCCGCTCGACCGCGATGCTTCCAAGCCCGCCGCCAACCAGACGCCCCGACCGGGCGTCAACGGTTCGGCGCACCGTGCCGCGTCGACAGCCTCTTCCGCCCCCGGTCTCACCGGCGGCGGCGTGAGCGCCGACCCGCTACGCGCCAACTTGGCGCTGATGGCCCCGGGCACCGCCCTGAGAGACGGCCTGGAGCGCATCCTCCGAGGCCGCACCGGCGCCCTGATCGTGCTGGGCCACGACGCCGTGGTGGAGAGCATCTGCACCGGCGGTTTCCCGCTGGACGTGGAGTTCTCCGCAACACGCCTGCGTGAGCTGTGCAAGATGGACGGCGCGGTGGTCATGAGCAGCGACGGCACCCGCATAGTCCGAGCCGCCGTCCACCTGATGCCAGACCCCGGCATCCCGTCGGAGGAATCCGGCACCAGACACCGCACCGCCGAACGCGTGGCCAAACAGTCCGGCTTCCCGGTGATCTCGGTAAGCCAGTCGATGCGCATCATCGGCCTGTACGTGAACGGCCAGCGCCACGTCCTGGACGACTCGGCCGCCATCCTCTCCCGGGCAAACCAGGCGCTGGCAACGCTGGAGCGCTACAAGCTGAGGCTGGACGAGGTCTCCGGCACCCTGTCAGCCTTGGAGATCGAAGACCTGGTAACTGTGCGTGACGCCGTGGCGGTGGTCCAGCGCCTGGAAATGGTCCGCCGAATCGCCGACGAAATCTCCGGCTACGTGGTCGAGCTGGGCACCGACGGCCGCCTGCTGGCCCTACAACTGGACGAGCTGATGGCCGGCGTGGACGCCGACCGCACCTTGGTGATCCGCGACTACTTGCCAACGGGCCGAAAGGCCCGAACGCTGGACGAGGCTTTGGTGGAGCTGGACCTGCTGTCCGCCACCGAGATGATCGACCTGGTAGCGGTAGCAAAGGCCATCGGCTACCCCGGCGCATCAGACGCCTTGGACGCAGCGGTCTCCCCACGAGGCTTCCGCCTGCTGGCCAAGGTCCCCCGCTTGCCATCCCAGATCGTAGACCGCCTGGTAGACCACTTCGGCAGCCTCCAGCGCCTGCTGGGCGCCACGGTAGAGGACCTGCAGGCGGTAGACGGCGTAGGAGACGCAAGGGCAAGAGGAGTACGAGAGGGCTTGTCCCGCCTGGCCGAGGCCTCAATCCTCGAACGCTACGTATAGCCCACCCACCCACGCCCCACCCGCCGACCAACAGGCTCCGGAGCGGCGGGCCTGAAGCGGCGGGCCTGAAGCGGCGGCCCCGGAGCGGTAGGCCCGGACCGGTGGGCCCGGACCGGTGGGCCCGGGTTTACGGGCTCAGCCAGCCCCGCTTTTGGCTTGGGTGATCTCCTTGCGGCGGCACAAAAGCCAAATCACGCCGGTGGTCGGCGCGCAAGCGGGGTGTGCTTGCGTGTCGGCCGCCGGCGTGATCGCCTCATGTGCCGCCGCAAGGAGATCACCCAAGCCCCGCCCCGAACCAAAGCCCAACCCCAAGCAAACCCGAAGCCACCCCGCCAGAGAGATCTCCGCAGCGCGTGGCCGGGGTATGGGGCAGAGCCCCAAAGGCGAAGCGAACATCCCCATTCGCAAAGCCGGTGAGCGACGCCGAGGCCCGCGAAGGTCGGAGACCCAGAGCCCGGAGGCAGGGCTCAGAGGCCGGAGGTCAGAGGCCCGGGGTCAAGGGTCGAAGGCAGGGGGTCAGGGCTGGATGGTCAGGGTGATCGGCTCGCTGCGCAACGTCCCAAGCCGCGCCCGCAACTCAAACTTCCCCTGAGGCGGCGTAGGCCCGGCCGGAGCGTTCCCCGAGCAGGTGTTGGACTGCCGCCCATTCCAGCTGACCGCATAGGTGCGAGCCTCACCCGGAGCAAACTGCCGAACATCGCTGCCCTTGGCGGTGCTGCACTTGTCAGACGACCAATACTGGAAAGCGGCCTGGTCGATATAAAGCTCCTGCGGCCCAGCCCCGACATCCCGACTGCAGGTCCGGGTCCCGGTGTTCTTCACCGTAAGGCTGAGCTCAACGGTAGAACCACGCTTGAAGGTGGTCGGATTAGAGCTGGGCACGACCTGCATCTCGGTGTCAGCACAAGAGCCGTCCGCCGGCGCGGTGACATTGGTGTTCTGCCCAGTCCCGGTGCCGGAATCAGTCGAAGAAGAATCGCCATCATTGCCCGGGGTCTTCGACTCGAGGTCGCCCAACGCGGGCAGAGAAGGCCCATTCCCCCCAGGCACACCGTCCAGGAAGGACGGCTCAGGCGACGCGGAGTCAGAAGCCGGAGCCGGGGTGGGTAGCTGCGAGGACGGCGACGACGCGCCCTTACCGCGCTGGTCGTCCTTGTCGCCGCCGGAGCAGGAAACGAACAGCACGATGATGCCGAGCAGCACTGCCCCCAGCACGACCGCACGACGCCGCCAGTAGACGGCGGGAGGGAGGGAACCAACCGTCGTTCGCATGATGGGGCCACCGTAAACCCGTCAGGCCGGTGGTATGGGCGCGACGCGCCGGGTATGCGACACGTACTCGGATAACGCTCGTTAGAGATAGACCTTGCGCTGATAAATCGCGTGTGCTCCGGCGACCCGATCGAGGAAAAGCTTGCCGGCGCAGTGGTCGATCTCGTGTTGCAGGGCGCGGGCTTCGAAGCCGTCGGTGGTGATCGTGACGGCCTCGCCGCTGCCAGGCAGGACGGCCGAGACGACGATCCGGCCGGCCCGTTTCACGTCCCCGGTGAGATCAGGGACGGACATGCAGCCTTCCCGGCCGGCCTTCCAGCGCGATGCCTCGATGATCTTGGCATTGCACAGCGCGAACGCCCCGTGGGTGGTGACCGCCTTGGGGTGGCCGACAACATTGACGCAGAAGATCTGAGTGCCGATGCCGACCTGCGGGGCGGCCAGCCCGACGCAGCCCGGCGAGATCTTCATGGTGGCGATCAGGTCAGCGGCGAGCTGGATGACCGCGGGGTCTATCGGGTCGACTTCGTCACCGACGGTGCTGAGGACCGAGGCCGGGGCGGTGATGACCGGAAGGATCTTCCCCTCCGGCAATTCCGGAGAAATCACAGGATCTCCGACTCGGCGCGGCGCAGAGTCACCTCGACGCCCAACTCGGAGGCGGCCACCGCCAGATGCTGGGCCAGCTCCTCACCGGCACCGACCGGCAGGTCGGCCTCGGCGATGAGGACATAGAGGCTGCCGACCAGCCGGGTGCTCAGGTCGGTGATGTTGCCGCCGGCCCCGGCCACTTCCCGGGTCACGGCCGCGACGATGCCGAGGCGGTCGGCGCCGTGCACGCTCACCACCCATGCCTCGCCGTCATCGCCGGGCGAGGCCTCGGGCTCGACCTGGCGCACCGCCGTGGTCACCCCGGCCAGTGCCTCGAGGGCCTTCTCGGCCTCGGGCGCGGTGGGCCCGGTGCAGATCAGGGTCATCGCGAAGTGGCCGCGGAGGCGGGTCATCGTCGAGTCGGTCAGGTTGGCGCCGACTTCGGCGAGCGCCTCGGCCACGTCGGCGACGATGCCGGTCCGGTCCGGGCCGATGACGGTGATGGCAAGCTCATGCACCCGCCTACGATATGTCCTGCCATGACCGCCTGCACCGAGCGGCACGCAGCCGCACCGAACGACGGCATCGCAGGCGAGGGCCAGAAGGGCATGGCTAAAGTGGCACTGCCATGACACTTGCCGACGACGCCATCACGTGGTTCGACCGGAATGCCCGCGATCTTCCCTGGCGACAGCCGGACACGAGCGCCTGGGGCGTGCTGGTCAGCGAGGTGATGCTGCAGCAGACCCCGGTGGTCCGGGTGGAGCCCGCGTGGCGCTCCTGGATGACCCGCTGGCCCACCCCCGCCGACCTGGCCGCCGATCCGCCGTCGGAGGCGATCCGGATGTGGGGGCGGCTCGGCTACCCCCGCCGGGCGATGCGCCTGCACGCCTGCGCGGTCGCGATGGTGGAGCGGCACGGCGGCGACGTGCCGTCCGACCTCGACCAGCTGCTGGCGCTGCCGGGTGTGGGGACGTACACCGGGCGGGCGGTCGCGACGTTCGCGTACGGGCAGCGACACCCGGTGGTCGACACGAACGTGCGGCGCGTGGTGTCGCGGGCGGTGGAGGGCAAGCCGGACGCGGGGCCGGCGACGACCGCAGCCGACCTGGTCGCGATGGAGGAGCTCCTGCCGCTCGACCGGGCGCGGGCCGCGAAGGCCAGCATCGCGTTCATGGAGCTGGGGGCGATCGTCTGCACGGCGCGGGCGCCGCGCTGTCCGCTGTGCCCGTTCGAGGCGGTCTGCGCGTGGCGGGCCACCGGCGCGGAACTGCCGGCCGGGCCGAGCCGCAAGCCGCAGCGCTACGCGGGCACCGACCGGCAGGTGCGCGGCCTCCTGCTGGAGGTGCTGCGGCACGCCAGCGGCCCGGTGCCGCGCCAGCGCCTCGACGTGGTGTGGCAGGACGAGGTGCAGCGGGCCCGGGCCCTGGCGGGCCTGGTGGAGGACGGCCTGGTCGAGCCGCTGGGCGTCGACGACTTCGTGCTCGCCGGCGACGCCCGAGGGCCACAACCCCAAAGCCTCTAATAGACGTACGGCCAGCCGCTCGAGTCGTAGCCGAGCAGGTTGATGCCGAGCCGGGCGGCGCCGTTGTCGGCGTAGTAGTGGTAGACGAGCACGTCCGCGTCCGAGTCGGTGAAGACCGACTGCCCGCCGGGGCCGTGATAGCTGCCGTGCCCGGCCAGGATCTCGGTGCCGCCGCTGCTGGTCATCGCCGTGCCGTTCTTGTCGACGAACGGCCCGTTCACGCTGGTGGAGCGGCCCACCATGATCCGGTAGGTGCTGGCCGCACCCTGGCAGCACGTGTCGAAGGAGACGAACAGGTAGTAGTACGACCCGTGCCGGAACAGGAACGGCGCCTCGATCGCGCCGCCGCCCCGGCCGGCCAGCGAGCGGATGGTGGTGTTGAGCCGCAGGCCGGTGGACGCGTTGAGCTGCACCTGCTTGATCCCGGTCCAGAACGAGCCGAGGCTGAGCCACCAGTTGCCGGACGGGTCGACGTAGAGGTTCGGGTCGATCGCGTTGAAGTTGTCGCTGGTCTTCGACTCGATGACCAGGCCCTGGTTGGTCCAGCTGCCGGACGCGCCGGTGGTGCTGGTGGCCAGGAAGATCGCCGAGTGGTTCGACCCGAACGTGGACGCTGAGTAGTACATCCAGTACTTCCCATTACGGTACGAAATATCGGGCGCCCACAGGTTCGCGCTGCCCCCGGTGTAGGACGTCGTCCAGGATGCCCCGCTCGGGAAGGCCACCCCGGCGTCCTTGAACGCGGTGCGGTCGGTCGATGTCTTCAGCACGATGTTGTTGCCGGTGTGCGCGATCAGGTACGTACCGTCCGGCTTCTTCACTATGCCGGGGTCGTGGACGTTGATGCTGCCGGTGACCACGCCGGGGTTGGGGTAGGTGGCCGCCTCGGCGGCGCCCACCCCGACCGCCGTGCCGCCCGCCACCACCAGGGCGGTAAGTGCGGTGAGCACCTTCTTCTTGATCGCCATAAGACTCGCCTTTCGCCGCTGACATTTCCGGGGTGTTACGGCTAGAGTGAACGTTCACATAGATGAACGTCAAGCGCTTGGCGAGGGCTTAAGGCGCCTTTTATATGCATAAATTTGCACAGGGTGCACGGCGGCTCGCTCCCCCAACGAGCCGAGCGATGTTGGCGTGAACATGGACCTCTCGGAGGACTCCGTCATGCCCCGACTCCGAACACGGATCGCCGGCACGGCCGTCGCACTGGCGGCCCTGCCGCTCGCGGTGGCTCCACCGGCAGCCGCGTCCGCGGATCCCGACTACACGATCACCGCGACTCCGTCCGACAGCGGCGCTGCCATCGCCGACTCGATGTACGGCGTCTTCTTCGAAGACATCAACTACGCGGCCGACGGCGGTCTCTACGCCGAGCTGGTCCGCAACCGTTCCTTCGAGTTCCTGCCGGCCGACCGCAGCGGGTACAACGGCCTGACCGGCTGGACCGTGAACGCCGGCACCGCCACCACGGCGAGCGACGACGCCCGGCTCAACGACCGCAACCGTACGTATCTGCGGACGACCGGCGCAGCCTCGCTGACCAACGCCGGCTACAACAGCGGTCTCGCCGTACAAAAGGGACAGATTTACGATTTTTCGGTCTGGGCGCGCGCTGATGCCGGAGCGCAGCTGACCGTAAGTCTCGGCGGCGCGGCGCTGACCAAGGCGATCACGACCGACTCCTGGGCCAAGTACACCGGCACGCTGCGGGCCACGGACACGACCGACGCCGGCCGCCTCAGCGTCGACGTGGACAACTCGGCCCGGCTGGACATGGTCTCGGTCATCCCGCGCGACACCTACAAGGGTCACGGCCTGCGGAAAGACCTGGCCGAGAAGGTCGCGGCGCTCAAGCCCGGCTTCGTCCGCTTCCCCGGCGGCTGCCTGGTCAACACCGGCAGCATGTACGGCTACGACGCGGCCAACAACTACCCGCGTGCCCGCTCGTACCAGTGGAAGGACACGGTCGGGCCGGTCGAGACCCGGGCCACCAACACCAACTTCTGGGGCTACAACCAGAGCTACGGCCTCGGCTACTACGACTACTTCCAATTCTCCGAGGACATCGGGGCCAAGCCGCTCCCGGTGCTGCCGGCCCTGGTCACCGGCTGCGGGCAGAACCGCGCCACCAACGACCCGGCGCTGCTGCAGAAGTACATCCAGGACACCCTCGACCTGATCGAGTTCGCCAACGGGCCGACCACCTCCACGTGGGGCAAGCTGCGGGCGCAGATGGGCCACCCGAAGCCGTTCGGGCTGTCCTCGGTCGCGATCGGCAACGAGGAGAACCTGCCGGACCAGTACTTCGCCAACTACCTGCAGTTCCGGGACGCGATCAAGGCGAAATACCCGAACGTCACGGTGATCAGCAACTCCGGGCCGGACGACACCGGTGCCACGTTCGACAACCTGTGGGCCAAGAACAGGGCGGCCGGCAGCGACATGATCGACGAGCACTACTACAACAGCCCGTCCTGGTTCCTGCAGAACAATGCGCGCTACGACGCGTACGACCGCAGTGGTCCGAAGGTTTTCCTCGGTGAGTACGCATCGCTGGATGCGAAGTTCGCGAACTCGCTGGCCGAGGCGGCCTACATGACCGGGCTCGAGCGCAACGCCGACGTGGTGAAGATGGCGTCGTACGCGCCGCTGCTCGCCAACATCGACAACACCCAGTGGCGGCCGGACCTGATCTGGTTCGACAACGACGAGTCGTGGGGCACCACCAGCTACCAGATGCAGAAGCTGTTCATGAACAATGTCGGTGACCGGGTGGTGCCGAGCACCACCACCGGCGCGGTCGTGCAGCCGAAGCCGATCACCGGCCGGGTGGGCCTGTCGACGTGGGCCACCGCCGCGAAGTACGACGACGTCAAGGTCACCACCCCGGACGGCGCCACGCTGCTCTCCGACGACTTCGGCGACGGCAACGCGGACGGCTGGACCTCGCTGTCCAACCGGGGCACCTGGTCGGTGCAGGACGGCGCCTACGTGCAGTCGGACACCGCGGCGACGAACACGATGGTGGCCGCGGCCACCGACATCACCGCCACCGACTACGACATCACGATGAAGGCCACCAAGACGGCCGGCGCCGAGGGCTTCCTGATCCCGTTCGGGATCAAGAACTCGGACACCTGGTACTGGTGGAACCTGGGCGGCTGGAACAACACCCAGGGCGCGGTCGAGAAGGCGTCCGGCTCCGCCGACGCCAAGGAGCAGATCCTCACCCGGCCGGACTCGGTGGTCACCGGGCAGACCTACGACCTGAAGATCCAGGTACGCGGTACGAAGGTCACCCTGATCAAGGACGGCGTGGAGTGGGGCGGCTTCGACGACAACAAGGTGTCGGAACCGTTCGCGCAGGTCATCACGCACGACGACCGGACCGGCGAGCTGATCGTCAAGGTGGTCAACGCCCAGGACAAGCCGGCCCTGACCAAGGTCGACCTGGGTGGGCTCAAGGTGGCCAGGACCGCCCGGATGACCGTCCTGGCCGGCGACCCGGGCGAGCAGAACACCCGCTCGGCCGAGCCGATCCAGCCGGTGACCAGCACGATCAACGGCATCGGGTCGACCTTCACCCGGACGTTCCCGGCCAACTCGGTCACCTTCCTGCGTATCAAGGAGCGCTCATGATCAGCCGACGCACGTTGCTGCGGGGATCCCTGGGGGTCGCGGCGGGCGCCGGGGTCGCCGGGCTCGCCGCCGCCGGGACCGCGGAGGCGGCCGGGCCGAGGACGGACGCCGAGATCTACGGTGTCCCGACCGCCCAGCCGCTGATCAGCCAGCGGGCCGACCCGTTCATCACCCCGCGCACCGACGGGAAGTACTACTTCACCGGCTCGGTCCCGGAGTACGACCGGCTCGTCGTGCGCGGCGCCACCACGATCGCCGGGCTGCCGGCCGCCACCGAGACGGTGGTCTGGCGGCGCCCGGCCACCGGCAAGATGGCCGGCCACATCTGGGCGCCGGAACTGCACCGGATCGACGGCCGCTGGTACATCTACTTCGCGGCCGGCGACTCGGACGACGTGTTCCGGATCCGCACCTACGTGCTGGAGTCGGTGAAGGCCGACCCGACCGACGCGAGCGGCTGGACCCTGAAGGGCCAGCTGCTGACCGAGTGGGACGGCTTCACGCTGGACTCCACGACGTTCTCGCACCGCGGCCACCGCTACCTGGTGTGGGCGCAGAGCGAGCCGGAGATCGCGGTCAACACGAGTCTCTACATCGCGCGGATGTCGAATCCGTGGACGCTGGCGACGAAGCCGACCCGGATCACCACCCCGACCAGGAGCTGGGAGATCCAGGGCTACAAGGTCAACGAGGGCCCGGCCGTGCTGATCCGGAACGGGCGGGTGTTCCTGACCTTCTCGGCCAGCGCCACCGACGCCCGCTACTGCATGGGCCTGCTCACCGCGGACGCGGACGCCGACCTGCTGGACCGGGACTCGTGGGTGAAGACGCCCGACCCGATCTTCGTGACGAACACCGAGACGTCCCGGTTCGGGCCGGGGCACAACTCGTTCACCAAGGCCGAGGACGGGGTGACCGACGTGCTGGTCTTCCACGCCCGCGACTACCGGGACATCACCGGCGACCCGCTGTACGACCCGAACCGGCACACCCGGGTGCAGAAGGTCTACTGGCACCCGGACGGCACGCCGCTGTTCGGCATCCCGGTCGGCGACGGCGGCCCGATCCTGCGGGTGTCCCCCGCGGACCGGCCGGCCGACTTCGTCCGGCACACCGACGACGGCCTGATCGTGGTGGAGCGGGCGCCGCGCGACCTGGCGGCCACCCAGTTCCGCTTCGAGGCGCAGGCGGACGGCACCGAGGTGATCCGCTCGGTGGACCACCCGACGAAGGTCCTGGCGGTGGACGCCGGCGTGGTGAAGCTGGACGCGGCGGGCAGCAGCTTCCGGCGTGAGACGGTCCGCAACGGCGTCAAGATCGCGGTGGCCGGCGGCGGTTACCTGAAGCAGAGCGGCGCGGCGATCTCGGTCGCGCCGGCGGGGACCGTCTTCCGCCTGTCGTAGGGCACGAAAAAACGGCCCGGCTGCTTTCGCAGCCGGGCCGTTTCGCGTGGAGACCTACTCCTCGGTGGCGGTCGCACCCAGGTCGGCCGGAACAGCGTCCGGAACCGTGTCGCCCCGGTCGGCGCCGCGGAAGACCAGCTTGGACTTCTCGACGTTCTCCGGGTCGCCCTCGCAGTCCACCACCACGATCTGGCCGGGGCGCAGCTCGTTGAAGAGGATCTGCTCGGACAGGGTGTCTTCCAGGTCGCGCTGGATCGTCCGGCGCAGCGGCCGGGCGCCCAGGACCGGGTCGAAGCCCTTCTTCGCCAGGTACTTCTTGGCGTTGTCGGTCAGCTCGAGGCCCATGTCCTTGTTCTTGAGCTGGCCCTCGATCCGCGCCGTGAAGATGTCGACGATCTGGAGGATCTCCTCCTGCCGAAGCTGGTGGAAGACGATCGTGTCGTCGATGCGGTTGAGGAACTCCGGGCGGAAGTGCTGCTTCAGCTCGTCGTTGACCTTGACCTTCATCCGGTCGTAGTTGCTCTCGGTGTCTTCCGAGGCCTGGAAGCCCAGCGAGACCGCCTTGGCCACGTCACGCGTGCCCAGGTTGGTGGTCAGGATGATGACCGTGTTCTTGAAGTCCACGATCCGGCCCTGACCGTCGGTCAGCCGGCCGTCCTCCAGGATCTGCAGCAGCGTGTTGAAGACGTCCGGGTGGGCCTTCTCGATCTCGTCGAACAGGACCACGCTGAACGGCTTGCGGCGCACCTTCTCGGTCAGCTGGCCGCCCTCGTCGTAGCCGACGTAGCCGGGAGGGGCACCGACCAGCCGCGACACCGTGTAGCGGTCGTGGAACTCACTCATGTCCAGCTGGATCAGCGCGTCTTCCGAGCCGAACAGGAACTCGGCGAGCGCCTTGGACAGCTCGGTCTTACCGACACCGGACGGACCGGCGAAGATGAACGAGCCGGAGGGGCGCTTCGGGTCCTTGAGACCGGCCCGGGTGCGGCGGATCGCCTTGGAGACGGCCTTGACCGCGTCCTCCTGGCCGATGACCCGCTTGTGGAGTTCGTCCTCCATGCGGAGCAGCCGGGAGGTCTCCTCCTCGGTGAGCTTGTAGACCGGGATGCCAGTCCAGTTGCCCAGGACCTCGGCGATCTGCTCGTCGTCGACCTCGGACACCACGTCCAGGTCGCCGGCCTTCCACTCCTTCTCCCGCTGCGCCTTCTTGGTCAGCAGCTGCTTCTCGTTGTCGCGAAGCTGGGCGGCGCGCTCGAAGTCCTGCGCGTCGATCGCCGACTCCTTGTCACGACGCACCTGAGCGATGCGCTCGTCGAAGTCGCGGAGGTCTGGCGGCGCGGTCATCCGGCGGATGCGCATCCGGGCGCCGGCCTCGTCGATCAGGTCGATCGCCTTGTCCGGCAGGAAGCGGTCGGAAATATACCGGTCGGCCAGCGTCGCCGCCGCGACCAGGGCCGCGTCGGTGATGCTGATCCGGTGGTGCGCCTCGTAGCGGTCGCGGAGACCCTTGAGGATCTCGATGGTGTGCGCCAGCGACGGCTCGCCGACCTGGATGGGCTGGAAGCGGCGCTCGAGAGCGGCGTCCTTCTCCAGGTGCTTGCGGTACTCGTCGAGGGTGGTGGCGCCGATGGTCTGGAGCTCGCCACGGGCCAGCATGGGCTTGAGGATCGAGGCCGCGTCGATCGCGCCCTCGGCCGCGCCCGCACCCACCAGGGTGTGGATCTCGTCGATGAACAGGATGATGTCGCCGCGGGTGCGGATCTCCTTGAGAACCTTCTTCAGGCGCTCCTCGAAGTCACCGCGGTAACGGGAGCCGGCGACCAGCGCGCCCAGGTCGAGTGTGTAGAGCTGCTTGTCCTTGAGCGTCTCGGGCACCTCGCCCTTGACGATCGACTGGGACAGGCCCTCGACGACGGCGGTCTTGCCGACACCGGGCTCACCGATGAGCACCGGGTTGTTCTTGGTGCGGCGGGAGAGCACCTGCATGACCCGCTCGATTTCCTTCTCCCGGCCGATGACCGGGTCGAGCTTGCCCTCGCGGGCGGCCTGGGTCAGGTTGCGGCCGAACTGGTCGAGGACCAGGCTCGTCGAGGGCGCTGCCTCGCCGGCGGCCGCACCGGCCGCGGCCGGCTCCTTGCCCTGGTAACCCGAGAGCAGCTGGATCACCTGCTGGCGGACCCGGTTGAGGTCGGCGCCGAGCTTGACCAGCACCTGGGCGGCGACACCCTCGCCCTCCCGGATCAGGCCGAGCAGGATGTGCTCGGTGCCGATGTAGTTGTGGCCGAGCTGCAGCGCCTCGCGAAGCGAGAGCTCCAGCACCTTCTTCGCCCGCGGCGTGAACGGGATGTGCCCGCTCGGCGCCTGCTGACCCTGGCCGATGATCTCTTCGACCTGTTGCCGGACGCCCTCCAACGAGATGCCCAGGCTCTCGAGAGCCTTGGCGGCGACACCCTCGCCCTCGTGGATCAGGCCAAGCAGGATGTGCTCGGTCCCGATGTAGTTGTGGTTGAGCATCCGGGCCTCTTCTTGGGCCAGGACGACAACCCGTCGCGCTCGGTCGGTGAACCGCTCGAACATGCCCTCGTGCTCCTCACGTGCCGTGCGCCAATGCTGAGCCTGTCTCAACAGCTGGCGGGGCCAGCGCACGGGCATCGGTGATGCCCGTGCTGTAACTCTATCGCCGCCCGGCGGTTCTGCTGGGCCCTCGTGGCCCCGCGAAACCTTCTGCAACGTTGATTTAGCCAACTTCGCACGCTCAACGGCTGTTCCCCCACCCGATCGAGTACGCGGACAGCGAAATCGCCGATGGGACGCGCGTCCACAGCCTGTGGACAACCCGCTCCACACCTGTGGATAACTTTACGATCGTCTTGCGTCGGCCGCGTAAAAAGCAGGGGGCCCGTTGTGCAGATGCACAACGGGCCCCGCAGGGTACGCCTTCGTCAGCCCCGGCCCGGGCCCTTCGCGTGGAACTCGTCCACGATCTCCTGCGGGATCCGACCCCGGTCGGAGATGTCCTTGCCGGCCTTCTTGGCCCACTCCCGGATCGCCTTGTTCTGCTCCCGGTCGGCAGTCGCGCCGCCACGGCCACGCGCGGCCCGGCCACCGACGACCACACCGCCACGGGCCACCTTGGAACCGGCTCCCAGGTACGGAGCGAAGAGGTCCCGCAATTTAGCCGCGTTCTTCTCCGAGAGGTCGATCTCGTACTGAATGCCGTCGAGTGCGAACTTGACGGTCTCCTCGGCGTCACCGCCGTCCAGGTCATCGACCAGTTTGTGAATGATCTGCTTGGCCACGCGCCGCTATCCTCCCGAACACAGGTTCTCCCGCAACGGTCAAGACAATAACGCCAGAGCTGCGGTATACGTCAATGGCGGGTCGAATATTACTCGGGCCGAGCCAGCGGGAACAGGATCGTTTCCCGAATGCCGAGCCCGGTCAGCGCCATCAACAGCCGGTCGATTCCCATTCCCATCCCACCGGTCGGCGGCATTCCGTACTCCATCGCCCGGAGGAAATCCTCGTCCAGCTGCATCGCCTCGGGATCGCCGCCGGCCGCCAGCAACGACTGCGCCACGAGCCGTTCCCGCTGCACCACCGGGTCGACCAACTCGGAATATGCGGTGGCCAGCTCGAAACCGGATACGTACAGATCCCACTTCTCGGTCAGACCGGGAGTTTCCCGGTGAGCCCGGGTGAGCGGGGCGGTCTCTTCGGGATAATCCCGCACAAATGTGGGCCCCTGCAGGGACGGTACGACCAGGTGCTCGAAGAGCTCCTCGGCGAGCTTGCCGTTGCTCCACTTCGGGTCCACCGAAAGGTCGTGCTTTTCCGCAAAGCCCGCAAGTTGCGCGTGATCAGTGGTCACCGTCACTTCTTCACCGAGCGCGTCGGAGAGGGAACCGAACAGTGTCACGGCCGGCCACTGACCGCCGAGATCCAACTCGGTGCCGTCGAAGTGCGTCACCACGTGTGATCCGGCGACTGCGAAGGCGGCTTCCTGAATCCACTCCTGAACCTGCTGTTGCATCACGTTGTAGTCCGCGTACGCCTGGTAGGCCTCGAGCATCGCGAACTCCGGCGAGTGACTCGAGTCCATACCCTCATTGCGGAAGTTCCGGTTGATCTCGAAGACCCGCTCGATGCCGCCGACGACGGCGCGCTTCAAAAACAGTTCCGGCGCGATCCGGAGATAGAGATCAGTGTCGAGCGCGTTGCTGTGCGTCACAAACGGACGGGCCGCCGCACCACCGTGGAGCAACTGCAACATTGGTGTTTCGACCTCGAGGAAATTGCGGCGGAACAGCGACTCGCGCAGGCTCCGCACCACGGTCGCCCGGGTGCGCACGGTCTCCCGCGCCTGCGGCCGCACGATCAGGTCGACGTAGCGCTGCCGGATCCGGGTCTCCTCGGACAGCGGCTTGTGCGCCACCGGCAGCGGGCGCAGCGCCTTGGCGCTCATCGCCCACGAGTCGGCCAGCACGGACAGCTCGCCGCGCCGGCTGGTGATCACCTCGCCCTGGATGCCGACCAGGTCACCGAGGTCGACCAGGTGCTTCCAGTCGGCCAGCGACTCCGCGCCCACCTTGTCCAGGGAGAGCATCGCCTGCAGCTCGGTGCCGTCGCCGTCGCGCAGGGTCGCGAAGCACAGCTTGCCGCCGCTGCGGAGGAAGATGACCCGGCCGGTGACCGCCACCTTGTCGCCCGAGGCGGTGTCGGTGGGCAGCTCCGCGTACTTCTCCCGCAGCTCGGCGAGAGTGGCGGTGCGGGGCAGGTTCACCGGGTAGGGCTCGACCCCCTCGGCGAGCAGCCGCTCCCGCTTCGACCGGCGGACCCGCATCTGCTCGGGAAGGTCCTCGGCTGTATCTCTACCCAAGCCTGGACTATCAGTCGGCGGAGCCTCAACTGCGGGCACATTCTGCTCGGTCACGGCACGACTCTCTGTGGGAATTACTTGAGCTACGACGAATGGAAAGCCTAACGAAGCCCGTTCAGACGTTCCGCTCATATACCATCCGCAGCCCGATCAGCGTGATCATCGGCTCGTGCGCGGTGATCGTCCGGCACTCGTCCTTGACCAGCCAGGCCAGTCCGCCGGTGGCGATCACCGCGGACACGGTGCCGCCCAACTCCTCGGTCATCAGATCGACGATCCGGTCGACCTGGCCGGCGACCCCGAAATACATGCCGGACTGCAGGCACTCGACGGTGTTCTTGCCGATCACCGAACGCGGCTTGGTCGGCTCGACCTTGCGCAGCTGGGCGGCGCGGGCGGCGAGCGCGTCGAAGGAGATCTCGATGCCCGGCGCGAACGCACCGCCGAGGAACTCGCCCTTCGCGCTGATCACGTCGAAGTTGGTGGTGGTGCCGAAGTCGACGACGATCGACGGTCCGCCGTAGAGGGCGTGCGCGGCCAGGGTGTTGACCACCCGGTCGGCGCCGACCTCCTTGGGGTTGTCGATGGCCAGCTGGACGCCGGTCTTCACGCCCGGTTCGACGATCACGTTGGGCAACTCGCCGTAATAGCGGGCCAGCATGGTGCGCAGGCTGCGCAGCGCGGCCGGCACGGTCGAGCAGGCGGCCACCCCGGTGACCTCCACGGCGTCCCCGGCGAGCAGCCCGCGGAACATCAGGCCCAGCTCGTCGGCGGTCGACCGGGCGTCGGTCTTGATCCGCCAGTTGTGCACCAGCTTGTCGCCGTCAAAGGTCGCCAGCACGGTGTTGGTGTTACCGATGTCAATACAAAGCAGCATTTATGGCCTCGTTCGAAGGTCCATCGCGATGTCCAGGATCGGGGACGAGTGTGTCAGCCCGCCCACCGACAGATAGTCCACACCGGTGGCCGCGTACGCCTCCACTGTTTCCAGTGTGAGGTTTCCGGTCGCTTCCAGCTCGGCCCGGTCACCGACCGCGGCCACCACCTCGGCCAGGGCCGATGGCGTCATGTTGTCGCAGAGCAGGAAGTCCGCGCCCGCCTCGACCGCCTCGCGCGCCTCGGCCAGGGTGGTCACCTCGACCTGCACCGGCACGTCCGGGAACGACGATCGCACCAACCGGTAGGCGGCCGTGATGCTGCCCGCCGCCAGCTTGTGGTTGTCCTTGATCATGGCGACGTCGTACAGGCCCATCCGCTTGTTCGTGCCGCCGCCGGCCCGCACCGCGTACTTCTCCAGCGCGCGCAGCCCGGGGGTGGTCTTGCGGGTGTCCAGCACGGTGGCCTTCGTGCCGGCCAGGATGTCGGCCCACTTGCGGGTGTGGGTGGCCACGCCGGACATCCGGCACAGCAGGTTGAGCGCGGTCCGCTCGGCGGTGAGCAGCGAGCGCGTCGGCCCGGTGATCACGGCGAGCACGTCACCGCGGCGGACCCGCGCGCCGTCGGCCACCCGCGGCTCGAACGAGGACGTACCGCCGGAGGTGGCCGCGAAGACCTCGGCCGCCACCGCGAGCCCGGCCACCACGCCGTCCGCCCGGGCCACCAGGTCGGCCGTGTCGACCTGCGAAGCCGGGATGGTGGCCTCGCTCGTCACGTCGCGCGGCGGGTCACCCAGGTCCTCGCCGAGCGCGGTGAAGACGATCCGCTGCACCTCGAACGGATCGAGAAAGGGTTCGACAGTCACGCCATCTCCTCGAAAGCCTGGGTCAGCTTGCCCTTGGGGCTCAGCCCGTTCAGCAGGTGGCCGCGCCACTCGTCCTCGGCCACCGGGAAGTCCTCCCGCCAGTGACAGCCGCGCGTCTCCCGCCGGGTCTGCGCCGAGGACACCAGCGCCGACGCGACGGTCAGCAGGTTGGTCGCCTCCCAGGCCGCGTTGTGCGGGGTGGTGCGCTGCTCGGCCAGGCGGGCCAGCTCCTTGGCGGTGCCGGCCAGCGAGTCGGCCGAGCGCAGCACGCCGGCGCCGCGGGTCATCGCCCGTTGCAGCTCGGAGCGGATCGACGGGTCGGCCACCCAGGACGGGCCGTCCTTCGACGTGACCGGCTCGGACTGCGCGGGCAGGTCGCGGGCGATGTCGTCGGCGATCCGCTTGGCGAAGACCAGGCCCTCCAGCAGCGAGTTGCTGGCCAGCCGGTTGGCGCCGTGCACGCCGGTGCAGGCGACCTCGCCGCACGCGTACAGGCCCGGGATGCTGGTGCGGCCGTGCAGGTCGGTGCGGACCCCGCCGGAGGCGTAGTGCGCGGCCGGCGCGACCGGGATGAGGTCGACGGCCGGGTCCACCCCGGCCGACCGGGTGGAGGCCACGATCGTCGGGAAGCGGTGCTCGAGGAACTCCCGGCCGAGGTGCCGGGCGTCCAGGTAGACGTGGTCGGCGCCGGTGGCCCGCAGCACCCGGTGGATGCCCTTGGCCACCACGTCGCGCGGCGCCAGCTCGGCCAGCTCGTGCTGACCCACCATGAACCGCTTGCCGGTCTCGTCGACCAGATGGGCGCCCTCGCCGCGCAGCGCCTCGGAGATCAGCGGCCGCTGCACCGAGGTGACCGCGGCGCTGACGAACGACGTCGGGTGGAACTGCACGAACTCCACGTCGGTCACGGTGGCGCCGGCCCGCAGGGCGAGCGCCACCCCGTCGCCGGTGGAGACCGACGGGTTGGTGGTGGACGAGTAGATCTGCCCCATCCCGCCGGTGGCCAGCACCACCGCCCGGGCCAGGATCGCGCCCACGCCGTCGGCCGAGCCCTCGCCCAGCACGTGCAGGGTGAGCCCGCAGGCCCGCCCGTCGGCGCCGCGCAGCAGGTCGAGGACGAGGGCGTGCTCGACCAGCCGGATCCACGGGTCGCGGCGCACCGCCTCGTGCAGCGCGCGCTGCACCTCGGCGCCGGTGGCGTCGCCGCCGGCGTGCACGATCCGGTCGGCGCGGTGGCCGCCCTCGCGGGTCAGCATCAGCGACCCGTCGGCGTGCCGGTCGAACTCGGCGCCGATCCGCATCAGCTCGCGAACCCGGGCCGGGCCCTCCTCGACCAGCACCCGCACCGCGGCCGGGTCGCACAGGCCGACGCCGGCGATCTCGGTGTCGTTGGCGTGCGCGGCCGGGGTGTCCAGCGGATCGAGCACCGCGGCGATCCCGCCCTGCGCCCAGCGGGTCGAGCCGTCATCGATGTTCACCTTGGTGACCACCGTGACGTGCAGCCCCTGCTCCCGCAGGTGCAGGGCGGCGGTCAGCCCGGCGATGCCGGAGCCGACGACCAGCACGTCGGTGGTCTCGCTCCAACCCGGGTCGGCGGCGGCGAGCCGGCGCGGCAGCTCCGGAAGGTCGGCGAGAAGTGACATCTGTTCAGTACACCCCGCCGGTGCTTGCGGCCCACCGCGGGGGCGGGGTCAGTGGTGGGCATTACTTGAACTGGACGGGGAGGCTCTTGACCCCTTTGCCCTTCAGCGTGGAAGTCAACTCGGCGCCGTCCAGCCAGAGATAGCAGCGTACGCCGAAATCGCCGAGCGCCCATACGTCCGCACCACCGGGAAGCGAGACCACGCCGGTCCGGTATTGCAGATCCGCGTCGTTGGGCACCGCCACATAGGTGGCGATCAGACCGCGGCAACCGTCGTGGAATTTCGCCCAGGTCGCGTCGTCCTTGGGAAAGCTGAGGTCTTTCGCGTACCAGATACCCACGAACTCGGCATTGTGCTTGGCGGTGCAGGCCACGCCGGGCATGCTGGCGATCGCGCCGGAACTGTCCTGGGCCACCGCATAGCAGGTGAGCATCAGATCGCTGGTCCCGTCGGCGAGCACATTTCGCAGGCTGCCGGCCCGTTGTACCAGGCCACCGTCGTCCTCGACGGAACTGAGTTCGACCGCTTCACATCGGAACCAACGCGAGCCACCGGTCCAGGCGGCCTGGGTCGGATGGGTCACCCCGATCCAGATGCGCGCATTCCGCCAGGGCCCGCCGAGATAGGTGGTCGTCTTCTCGTCACAGACCTTGTAGGCGGCGGCGGCTCCGGCCGACCCTTCTGCGGGCGGCGATTCGGCATCGGCGGCGGGCGATTCATAGGTGCCGACATAAACGGTCTCGGTCCGGTGCCGAAGCGTGCAGTCGATCTCGTCATAGGTGGCCCGGGCCCCGACGACGGCGAAATTCGCGCCGTGACAGGTGCCGGTCGACGGTTCGAATGCGGTGGCCGGCGCCATCGCACCCCACCCATTCGTGAGATCGCCGTCAACACCACCCGGCGTAGCGCACCCGGCAATCGCCATCACCAGGGCAGCCGTTATCCCCAGCCGGAGGCCCACCCGGTGTCGCATAGCCGCCAGTCCCCCATCTCATTCGGAATTCCGATGATATGGGGGATTTAAATAATGAAGGACCAAAACCCCTTTTTCCGTACGCGGCAGTGCTCCCCGCCCCATCTGGCCGCCCCCGCCTGCTCAGCGCCACCACCTGCCACGAAAGGCCGCAGCGCGGCCTTCGCGTGTGGCGGGGGTCAGCGTGGGGGCGGTTCCAGCCGGAGCGCGACGTTGTCGATCAGCCGGGTAGTGCCGACCTTCGCGGCGACCAGCATCCGGGCCGGGCCCTCGGCCGGGACCGCACCCAGGTCGGGAGCCGTCAGCGCCAGATAGTCGACCCGGACGTCCGGCTCCTCCTCGAGGATCTTGGTGGCGGCCGCGAGCGCCGCGTCGGCGTCGGTCTGCTCGGCGCCCAGGCGCAGCGCGCGGGACAGGGCCAGCGCGGCCCGTCGCTGGTCCGCCGACAGGTAGCGGTTGCGGCTCGACATGGCCAGGCCGTCCGGCTCGCGCACGGTCGGCACGCCGACGATGTCCACGTCCAGCTCCAGGTCGCGGACCATCCGGCGGATCAGGGTCAGCTGCTGGTAGTCCTTCTCGCCGAAGAACGCCACGTCCGCCCGGGTCAGCATCAGCAGCTTCTGGACCACGGTCAGCATCCCGGCGAAGTGCCCCGGCCGGCTCGCGCCCTCGAGGAGGTCACCGATCGGGCCGGCCTGCATGGTGACCTGCGGCGCGCCGCCCGGGTACACCTCGTCGCGGCTCGGCGCGAAGACCACCGACACGCCCTCGGCCCGGCAGGCCTCGACGTCCGCGTCCAGCGTGCGCGGGTACTTCTCGAAGTCCTCGTTCGGCCCGAACTGCAGCGGGTTCACGAAGATCGTCACCAGCACGAACGCCGACCGCTCGCGGGCCACCCGCATCAGCGTGCGGTGCCCCTCGTGCAGCGCCCCCATGGTCATCACCACGGCGACCTCGCCCGGCACCGCGGCCAAGGCGGCCGCCAGCTCGGCCCGAGTGTGGATCACATCGGTCACGGCACGCTCCCGGATCAGCCGGGCCGGCCGGCCGGCGTGGCCGCGGTCGCCCGGGACAGCACGTCCATCAGCTGCGCCGCGTCCTGCGGGCGCAGCCGCCCGGAGGCGACCGCGCGGCCGGCGGTGCGGCGGGCCAGCGCCAGGTAGGTGCCGACCGCGTCGGCCGGCATCCGGTCCAGGTGCTTGGCCACGGTGCCGGCGTCGCCGCGGGAGACCGGGCCGGTCAGGGCCGCGTCGCCGAGCCGCAGCGCGTTGTCCAGCGCGGCCCGCAGCAGCGGCCCGAGCACCCGCTCGGCGTCCTCGACGCCGGCCGCACGGAGCAGGTCGGCGGCCTCGTTGACCAGCGTGACCAGGTGGTTCGCGCCGTGCGCGAGGGCCGCGTGGTAGAGCGGGCGGTTGTCCTCGGCGATCCACTCCGGGATCCCGCCCAGGTCGGCGACGAGCCGGGTGGCGAACGCCCGGTCGGCGGTGGTGACGCCCCAGGCGATGCCGGGCAGCCGGTCGAGGTCCGCGTCGGCGCCGGTGAAGGTCATCGCCGGATGCAGGGCCATACCCTGCACATCGCCCAGAACGGCCACGCCGTGAGCGCCGGAGGTGTGCGCCACGATCTGACCCGGGCGCAGCGCGCCGGTGGCGGCCAGGCCGGCCACCACGCCGCCCAGGGCGTCGTCCGGCACGGCCAGCAGCAGGAGATCATCGGCGGCGCGGGCCACCTCGTCGGCCGGGAGGATCGCGGCCGCCGGAAGCAACCGGGCCGCGCGGTCGCGGGAGGCGGCGGAAACGGCCGCCGCGGCCACGACCCGATGGCCGGCCGCGTTCAGGGCGGCGCCGACCACGGCGCCTACTCGCCCGGCGCCGACGACGCCGACGGTCAGGGTGCGCTTCATATCCGGATCCAGTCCTCGTGTGGGGTACCGGTCGAGGGAAAGTATGCCTACCCGTAACACGCACGTGACAACCACGTGTGAACAACTGCACCGCCGGTGGGGGCCTATGGTGTGCGTGTGACGGGATGGCGCGCGGCGATGGCCGCCGGGCTGTACGGGCCGGCCGGATTCTTCAAGCGCGCGAGCACCGGCCCGGCCGAACATTTCCGGACCAGCGTGCACGCGTCGCCGCTGTTCGCCGGGGCGCTGCTGCGGCTCGTCGAGCGGGTCGACACCGCCCTCGGCCACCCCAAGGTCTTCGACCTCGTCGACGTCGGTGCCGGTCGCGGCGAGCTGCTCAGCACGCTGCGGGACCTGCTGCCGGCCGGGCTCGCCGAGCGTGCCCGGCTCACCGCCGTCGAGGTCGTGCCCCGGCCGGCCGGGCTCGACCCGGCGATCGGCTGGCACCCCGACATCCCCGGCAATATCGTCGGGCTTCTCATCGCCACCGAGTGGCTGGACAACGTGCCGCTCGACGTCGCCGACGTCGACGATCACGGCCGGCTCCGCAAGGTGCTGGTCGACCCGGTCACCGGCACCGAGACGCTCGGCGGGCCGATCGACGCGGCCGACCTGTTCTGGTTGAGCCGCTGGTGGCCGCAGCCCGGCCGGGCCGAGATCGGCTGGCCCCGGGACGCCGCCTGGGCCGACGCGGTCGGGCAGATCCGCCGCGGGTGCGCGCTCGCCGTCGACTACGGGCATCGGCGCGATCGGCGGCCGGCGCTGGGCACGCTCACCGGCTACCGCGGCGGGCGGCAGGTGGTGCCGATGCCGGACGGCAGTTGCGACGTCACGGCGCACGTCGCGATGGACGCGGTGGCGGCCGCGGCCGGAACCCCGTACGCCATAAGCACCCAGCGGGAAGCGCTGAAAGCGCTCGGTGTCGACGGCGCCCGACCGTCTCTTGATCTTGCCCATAGTGATCCGGGTGGATATGTTCGGGCGCTGGCCGCGGCCGGTGCCGCCGCCGAGCTGATCGAGCCGGCTGGCCTCGGCGGACACTGGTGGCTGCTGCACTCGGTCGGCCTCGAGGCGCGTGGGAGCATGCTTCCGTGACCGATTCGCTGCGGGAGATGACGGTCGGGACCGGTGCCGGCCTCGACACCGCCGACATGGTGCTGAACATCGGGCCGCAGCATCCGTCCACACACGGCGTGCTGCGACTCAAGCTCACCCTCGACGGCGAGCGGGTGATGGCCTGCGAGCCGATCGTCGGTTACATGCACCGCGGCGCCGAGAAGCTGTTCGAGGTGCGCGACTACCGGCAGATCATCATGCTGGCCAACCGGCACGACTGGCTGTCCGCGTTCGCCAACGAGCTGGGCGTCGCGCTCGCCGTCGAACGGCTCATGGGCATCGAGGTGCCGGAGCGCGCGATCTGGCTGCGGACCGCGATGGCCGAGCTCAACCGGGTGCTCAACCACCTGATGTTCCTCGGCTCGTACCCGCTGGAGATCGGCGCGATCACGCCGATGTTCTACGCGTTCCGGGAGCGGGAGACGCTGCAGGCCGTGCTCGAAGAGGCCACCGGCGGGCGGATGCACTACATGTTCAATCGGGTCGGCGGCCTCAAGGAAGAGGTGCCGGCCGGGTGGACCACGCGGGCCCGGCAGGCCATCAAGACGGTCCGTAAGCGGCTGCCCGACCTCGACAACCTGATCCGGAACAACGACATCTTCCTGGCCCGTACGGTCGGGGTCGGGGTGCTGACCGCCGCCCAGGCCGCCGCCTACGGTGCGTCCGGGCCGGTGGCGCGGGCGTCCGGGCTCGACTTCGACCTGCGGCGGGACGAGCCCTACCTGGCCTACGACCAGTTGGACGTCCGGGTGGTCACCAAGAAGTCCGGCGACTGCCACGCCCGCTTCGAGATGCTGCTCGACCAGGCGTACGTGTCTCTCGACCTGGCCGAGGAATGCCTTGATCGAGTCGACAAGATCTCCGGCCCGGTCAACGTGCGACTGCCCAAGGTGGTCAAGGCCCCCGAGGGCCACACGTACGCGTGGACCGAGAACCCACTGGGCGTCAACGGCTATTACCTGGTCTCGCGCGGCGAGAAGACCCCGTGGCGCCTGAAACTACGAACCGCGTCCTACGCGAACGTGCAGGCCCTGGCCACCCTGATCCCCGGCTGCCTGGTCCCCGACCTGATCGCCATCCTGGGCTCGATGTTCTTCGTGGTCGGCGACATCGACAAGTAGCGCCCACCGCGACCGACCTGCTCCAGCGATGGCCGGGCCGGGTCAGCGGCGGCCAAGCCGCGCTGTTTCAGCGGTGGCCGTAACCCTGGACGTAGCGCTCGTCCGGCTGCGCGTAACGCTCGTCCGGCTGGGCATATCGCTCATCCGGCTGCGCGTAGCGCTCGTCCTGCCAGCCGCCGTATTCGGCGAAATCGGCCATCGTGCCGATGTTGGTGTCGTTGGCCGAGGGACGGTGCCGGCGCGCGCGGTAGTTGGGGTCTCCGCCGACCTGCGGGCCGTCGTAACCGCCGTCCAAGCCGTAGCCGTCCGCGTCGAGATCACCGTGATCCGGGCCGCCGTGATCCGGGCCGCCGTAGAAGCCGCCATCCGGCCCGAAGCCGTTCGCCGCCGGGCCGTATCCACCGGGGCCTCCGCCCGGCGGGTTGGCGCCCTGGATCTGCCCGTTGGGCCGCGGGCTCTGCCCGTTGGGCCGTTGGGCCTGCGCGCCGGGGGCCTGGATCTGCCCGCTGCGCGCCTGGCCCTGCCCGCTGGGAACCTGACCCCGCCCGCTGGGAGCCTGGGCGAAGCCGTGGGGAACCTGGGCACTCCCGTTGGGAGCCTGGGCATTGCCGTTGGCGGCCTGGGCGAAGCCGTTGCCGGCCGGGCCGTAGGCGTAGTCCTCGCCGGCCGGGCCGTAGCCGTTCGCTCCGCCGTAGCCGTAGTCGGCGCCGTAGGCATCGCCGGCACCGTAGGTGGTCCCCTGGCCATAACCGTCGTCGTGCGCGACATAGCCGCCGTCGTGACCGTCATATCCACCGGCCGCGTCGTCATAACCGGCGTCGGCGCCCGGATAGGCGGAACCGTCCGGGCCCGCGTACGAAGAATCGTTGTAGCCGGGGCCGCCGCCGTAGCCGTTGGCTTGCGGCGCGCCGTAGGTGCCGCCGGGCTGGGCCGGATACCCGCCGGAGTCGGCGACGACGTCGGCATAGCCGTTGCTGGCGCCGAAGTCCCCGTCGAGGCTCTCCGGGCGGCCGTACTGCGTGCTGCCGGGGCGGACCGAAGCCGAAGCGCGCGCCGGTTGCGCCACCGGCACGACCGGCGGCACCGGCACCGAAGCGGCACCGCGCTGGCGCGGGATGGCGGCCGAAGCCGCGGCCGCGACCGGGCGACTGCCGCTGGTCATGCCGGGCTCGCGCCGATCACCGGTGGACATACCCGGCTCGGGCCGATCGCTCGTGGACATTCCGGGCTCGCGGCGCCCGTTGGGCCCGAAGCCCGGACCACCGGGCCCGAACCCGCCCGAACTCCCATCGCCGGGGCCGAAGCCGCCGGGGCCGGGGCTGACGGCGGCGGAGGATGCGGGGCGGACCGTGGCGACCGCGGCCGCGGCGGGGGCCGGGACGCTTGCGCGGCCGCCGCCGGCGAAGGCCTGGTCGGGGCGGCGTGGTGGTGGGCCGGCCGGGAACGGGTCGTCCTCGGCGGACATCGGGGCGTCCTGGAAGAAGCTGGAATGCTCGGCGGCGGAGGGTGCCGCGAAGGCGGGGCGCTCGGCGCCGGGAGCCGCGGGGAAGCCCGCACGCTCGGCGGCGGGGGCCGCGGCGGGCCGACCGAACTCGGCGCGCAGCTGCGCGCGCAAGGACCTGACCTCTTCGGCCACCCGGTCCTCGACGTCGCCTCGCTGCAGGACCGGGTCGCTGCGGATCAGCACCGAGGAACCGATCAGGACGACGCTCACGGCGATCAATAGCACGGCGAAGCGCACCGAGTTGGAGCTTTGGCCGAGCAGCACGACGATCGCGGCCAGCGGAGCGAGCAGAACGCCCGCCCAGATCAGGCCGCGGAGCAGTCGTGAGCTATGTCCCGCCCCAGGGTCCCTCTCCGGCATGGGCGCCCATGCTACCGAGAGTGGGCCTGGGACGAAATGGGCGAACGCCGGGCTTCAGGTGAATGAAACCCGGCGTTGTCCCGTCAGATTGTCAACGGACCGGATGGTCAGCCGGCTGATCGAGCCGAGCCGCGGCCAGAACCTGATCGACGGCGAGAACATCCTCAAGCGGGACGCGGTCGAGCTGCGCCGGCACATCGGTACGTGATCCAGGACGTCGGGCTGTTCCCGCACCAGAACATCCGCACCAACATCGGCACCGTGCCGCGCCTGCTCGGCTGGGACCGGGCCCGGACCAACGCGCGCGCCGACGAGCTGCTCAGCCGGCCCGACTCGACCGCGGTGGCCGACGGCCGGCCGTGGACGCCGGCGGCACGCTCTACGACGCACTCGCGGCGATGCTCGCGGCCGACGCGGCCGAGGTGGTGGCGGTCGAAGACGGGAAGCCGGTGGGTCTGGTGACGCGGGCCGCCGTTTTCGACGTACCCAAGAAGGAAGCGGAAGCGAAAGTCTGAACGCGGGGGCCGAGGGTTGTCCCCTCGGCCCGCGCGTCACCTGGTGCCGCGATAACCGCCGAGCGTGGCCAGGCCGACGATCCAGCCGACGAACAGGCCGTAGGCGGCGCCGCTGCCGGCCGAGTTGAAGGCGCCGAGGAGCGACGGGTTCGCCAGGAAGAGCGTGGTGAACAGCGCGGCGAAGCCGCCCGCGAAGATGTACGACGCCCAGCCGGCGAAGAACTGGCTGATCGTTCCGCGCGCCCGGGCCAGCTGTGAGCCGGGCAGCAGGTACAGGAAGAGTGCGGTCAGGATGACCAGCAGGATCGCCTTGAGGTCGCCGACGATGATCTCGCGCAGCGAGTCGTTGGAGTTGAACGTCCAGTGCGGCCAGGCGAGCAGGCGCAGCCACCAGCCGCCGGCCGTGTTCGCGTTGGTGTTCTCGGTCACCCAGTCCAAATACCACGGACTGCCGAACACGAGAACCAGGATGAAGGCGGCCAGGGTGCCCGCACCCGGCGCTGACTTGTACTTGTTACCGAGAGCCATGCGCCGCTATTTCCCAGCGCAGGCTCCCTTTCAAACGACCGCCGTAAATACCCTTGATCAGTGCTTTTGCACGTAATCCAGGAAAGCTGCCCGGAGCAGGGCCTCCTGCTCGCCGTAGCCGTGCTCCTCGTAACCGCCCTTGCCGGTCAATTCCCGCCAGAGCGCGACGTACTCGTCGATGGTCGGCCCGATCGAGTTGGGCGCGCCGTCGAGCTCGGCGGCGTCGTCCGCGTCCGGCAGGTGCTTGATGACCGACCAGATGAACTTGACGTCGTGGTTCTTACGGGCCAGGGCGAAGGCGCGCTCACGCAGCTCCTCGGTGGTCAACGCGTCCAGCTCGGCGAAGCTCGGAGAGGTCATGTCGGCAAGCATAGGGCGACCGCTTCGGTCACCTGGCGGATCCCCATGGTCCTTCGTCCCAGCGGTCGGTGCGGCTGGCCGTGGTGGCCGGGGTCCAGCTCTCCAGGTCGGGCGTCCAGTTCTGCGCGGCGGTGGTCGGCGCGGCGTTCCACTCGTCGCCGTTGGCCGGCAGCAACGGCCGACCGAACGACTCGACCAGCCGGGTCACGATCAGGCCGCCGCCGAGCACCGCGGCCGCGGTGGCGAACAGCGCGATCTCCAGGTTCTTCCGGTTGGACCAGTCGAGGTAGAGCGTGAACGCGATGACCGCGAAGAGCGTGCCGAACATGCCGCCGCGCCGGCCGTAGGCGCTGGTGCCGGCGAGCAGGGCGAGGCCGACGGCGATGCCGGTCCACTCCAGGCCGGTGCCGGGCACGATCGGGCCCTTCGACTGGGCGGCGATGAGGATGCCGGCGCCGACCGCGAAGACCGACGAGAGCAGCAGCGAGCCGATCACCGGCACGGCCACCCCGACGCCGCGCCGGCGGGCCGGGTCACCGCCCGGGCGGAGGCTGCCCAGCCAGCGGCGCACCGGCGACACCGTGCCCAGCGCACCACCCAGCACGGCCAGCAGCGCGAACCCGCCGAACAGGAAGAACGCCTGATCGGTCGGGTCGTAACCGCCCTGGACCGCGACCGGAGCCACCCGCAGCTGGTCGTAGACGATCACGCCGAGCGCGGCGGCCAGGGTGGCGACCCAGCCGGGCACGTGCAGCACGACGACGAGCGTGCCGACCGCGAGCGCGCCCGCCGTCGCGATGATCAGCGCCGGGATCACCGCCTTGAGCAGGCCGAGGTCACCCTGCTCGGCGTAGTGCAGGGAGGCGGCGAGCGCGATCGGGCCGATCGCGAGGTTGGGCACGCCGGCCCGCAGGGTCAGCCCGGCCCCGAGGGTGAGCAGGCCGATCGCGGCGCCGGTGATGAGCAGGCCGTCCAGCGCGGGACGCTGGAACGCGTTCGCGTCGAGCCGCCAGAGCAGGAAGCCGAAGGCGCCCGCCGCGAGCAGCAGCACCACTTCCCAGCCGAGGTGGATGCCGAGCCGGTCCCGGCCGTCGTCGTCCCGGACGTCGACGGTGGCCTCCGCGCTCTCCATCTCCTCGGCGCGGCGGCGCTGATCCGCCGCGGCCAGGGTGTTCGCCCGGTACGCGGCCGGGTCGGTCGGCTGCTCCTCGGGGCGACGGTACGTCGTCTCGTCGTACGCCATCGCGCGCCTCCTCGTGTGCGTCTCCCGTGCGGCCCAGACGCACGCCGATACCCGCCGGGCACTCGGCCCCGCGCCCAGAGCATACGGATACGAGTTGGTCTCAGTTCAAGGCCGAAATGGTGCCTTTATCGACGCGGCTCGGCCTCGTCCTCATCCTTGCTGTCCGGCTTCTCCGGGATCCGGCACGAACGCTCCAGCCAGAGCGCCATGCCGATCAGCGCGGCCGCCCCGACCAGACCGGTGCCGGTCGGCAGCAGGTCGTTGTGCGCGGCCTCGGTGGGCTCCATCGCGAGCCAGGCCAGCAGGCCCGCCGAGAAGCCCGCGGAGAGCGCGCCGACCAGCGACGACGCCTTGGCCAGCGCGGCGTAGCGGGCCACCGCGAGCGGGTCGACCGGCAGGGTGCCGGGCTTGCGCTGGATGCGGGCGCCGGTGTTCTGCGCGAGCAGGCCCTCGGCGATGGCCAGCACGAACAGCACGACCACCGGCGACCAGGGCAGCTCGGGCAGCGACTGATAGGTGAAGCTCAGCAGCAGCCAGCCCAGCGCGGCGGCACCGAGGCCGGCCACGATCAGCACCGAGGTGCTCGTCGGCCGTAGGGAGGGGTCCGACTTGGGCGCGCTCACAGTGTCACCTTCGTTCGCGACTGCGGGGCTCGCAAACCCGGCTCACTCCTCACGCTCACAGAGTCGACTCTAGTGGCAGATCCCGCCGCGGGGTCATCCCGGCAAGGTCGTCGGCGAGGGCCGGGTCGTTCAGCAGGTCGGTCAGCCACCCGTGCCCGGGCAGCTGCCCGTACGGCTGGATGTCGATCCACGGGCGCAGCACGAACGCCCGCTGGTGGGCGCGCGGGTGCGGCAGGGTCAGCTCCGGGTCGTCGCTGAGCACCGGCTGGTCGTCGGCGTCCCAGACGGCGATCACGTCGACGTCGAGGGTGCGCGGGCCGAACCGGCGTTCCGGATCGCGGACCCGGCCCGCCGCGGCCTCGCACGCACGTGCGCGGTCCAGCCAGTCGCGCGGCGTCGCCGCCCGGTCGACGGCGAGGAGTACGGCGTTCAGGTACGAGGGCTGATCGGTGTCGCCCCACGGCGGGGTCTCGTAGATCCCGGAGACCACCGCGACGCTGTCGCCGAGCGCCCGGACCGCTTCCTCCAGGTGCCGGTGGCGGTTGCCGAGGTTGCTGCCGAGCGACAGCACGGCCCGGCTCACAACCGGCTCCGGCGCAGGGTGACCGCCACGTCGGCGAAGTCGTGCGGGATGGGCGCCTGCGGCTTGTGGACCGTCACCTCGGCCGTCTCGACCCGCTCGTCGGCCAGGCAGACGGTGAGCAGCCGGTCGGCCAGCGTCTCGATCAGGTTGACCGGCTCGCCGGTGAGCACCCCGACCAGCGCGGTGGCCAGCTCGCCGTAGTGGACGGTGTCGGCCACGTCGTCGCTGACTGCCGCCCGGCTGAGGTCCAACTCGAGCACCACGTCGACGACGAAGTCCTGGCCGTCGGCGCGCTCGAAGTCGTACACGCCGTGGTGCCCCTTGGCCCGCAGGCCGCGGAGCGATATTCGACCGTTCACCTTCACTTCTCCAGTCTCGGGCGGCCGGACGCCCGCCAGACGGCCAGCGCGTCCGCCGTGTCGCGGACATCGTGGACGCGGACCCCCCAGGCGCCCGCCGCGACCGCGAGCACCGAGGTGGCCAGCGTGGCCGCCTCGCGCCGGTCCACCGCGCGCGGGGTGCCGTCGGCGGCCGCCAGCAGGCGGCCCAGGTAGGTCTTGCGGCTGGCCGCGAAGAGGACCGGGAAGCCCAGCTCGACGATCGCGTCCAGGTGGCGGGTGAGCAGCCAGTTGTGCTCGGCGTTCTTGGCGAAGCCCAGACCCGGGTCGAGGATGATCTGGCCGGGGTCGACGCCGGCCGCGACCGCCGCGTCCACCCGCTCCAGCAGCTCGGCCCGCACCTCGGCGACCACGTCCTGGTAGACCGCCAGCTGGGCCATCTCGCGGGAGTGGCCACGCCAGTGCATCAGGATCCAGGCGCAGCCGGCGTCCCGGGCCACCGCCGCCATGCCGGGATCGGCCAGACCACCGGAGACGTCGTTGATGACGGTCGCCCCGGCCTCCAGAGCGGCCGCGGCGACCGCGGCCCGGGTGGTGTCGATACTCATCGGCACGCCGGCCGTGGCCAGCCCTGTGATTACCGGAACTACGCGCTTGATTTCGGTGGCGGCATCCACTCGCTCGGCGCCCGGACGGGTCGACTCGCCCCCGATGTCCACGATGTCCGCCCCATCGACGACCAAGGTCGTGCCATGTTCCACAGCGGCGGCCACATCGGCGTACCGGCCTCCGTCCGAGAAGGAATCCGGGGTGACGTTCAGGATTCCCATCACGACCGGGTGATCTTGGCGGATTCGCTCGACGCCCGTGAGCTGCGCATCCCTCGGTTCAGTCGACACAGCGAAAGCGTAGGCCGGGCGGGTTGTAGCACGTGTGTACGATGCCTGGTGACTCATTTTCATGCACGCGTTTACCTTGAGTAACGTTTCAGGCGCTTGTAGCCAAGAAGTACGAGCCGTACTCTTCGGGTCTGGGCATCATGAAGGAACCGTAAGAGAGCAGACGAGCATGGCAGTGCCCGAACGGCTCACTCGACGCGGTGGGCTGGAAGTAGCACGATATGGGCATCGACGTGCGGCTTCACAACTGCAGCGTGTCCGGATCCCCCTAACCGGACACGGGGAGGTTTATCTATGATCGCCACAGAGCTCGCCACGCAGGTGGTGACGGCCTTCCAGCAAACCACGCTGGCCGCCGACCCCAAGGGCATCGACACCCAAGGCATCGTCAAGTTCTTCGCCAGCAACATCGCGCCGATCCTGCTCGCGGTGCTTGGCGTGATCTTCATCGGACGAGCCAGCCGCGGTGAGATCTCCAAGGTGCTGACGAGTTCGGCCATCGCGATCGTGGGCCTGGCCTTCATCGCGGGAGCAGCGACGCTCTTCTTCGTCGGCGACTACATCATCAACCTGATCTTCAACTGAGATGCGGCTTCGTACCGACGACGACATTTACCGGGCGCGCTTGGTCTATCTGGGTCCGCCCGGATACACGCTGCCCATCCACCTGCCGTACGCGCAGTACGGCATGTTCGTCGCGCTCGTGCCGCTCTACATGCTGCTGCACTACCTGATCACGTTCGACTTCGACGCGTTCCCGGCGTGGGAGATCGCCCTCGCCATGGTCAGCACGTCCTACGTGTTCCGGCATGTCGACCCGGACCGACCGGCCCGGCTCGTCATCAAGACCGCGCTCACCGACTGGCGCCGCACCCGCGAGCCTGCCGTCGAGCAACGCGATCCGAGACTTGTCGCCACTCGCATCCGGGTTCGGGAGGAGTTGGTATGACCAGTTTTGCCGTACGCTCCCTCGGGGTTGGCGCATGACCGGATCCTCACCGCACGGGCATCCCCGCGCGGACGCCACCACGCCGGGCAGGCAGAGTAACGGTATGCGTTCGGACCACTACTCTTCGCCGGATTCGCCGGAGGCGACCCCGGAAGAGTTCGTCGCCACGCCGGGTCATGGCGCGGTCGGCGTGTTCCAGGCACCTCAGCCGGTGCGACCGCGCGGCGGCGCCGTCGACACCACTCTGGACATCGACTCGCCCTTCCTCGACCTCTTCGGCGGGGCGGCGCCGCCGGTGTCGGCGCCGGTCTCCGCCGCCCCGGCCGCCGAGCCCGACCCGGACTTCGATTTCGACTTCGACGCCCCGACGCCGCCGGCCCTACCGACCGTCTCGGCACCGCCCGCGCCGGCCCCCGCCATCCCGCCGCCACCACCGGTGGACAACGGGCCGTACAACCGGGCCCCGGCCGGCCCACGGGCCGATTTCTATCCGGAGAGCAACGGCGACTGGCCCGACCTCGAGGAATGGCCGGCCGGCCCGCAGGCTCCCGCACCACGGCCCGCCCCCGCACCACGGCCGGTCTCCGGGCCGCCGGTGCCGGCACCCCCGTTGTGGCAGACCGTCGGCACTCAGGGCGCGGCCGTTCAGCCGTACGCTCCAGCGCCGCAGGCCGAGCCGGAGACCGCCCTGCCCGTACCGGCCGAACCGGCGCAGCCGCCCGCCAAGCGCAAGGAGAAGTCGCCGGCCCGGAAGAAGGAAAATCTTCCGGCGCAGCCGAAAAGGCCGAAAGAAGTCAAGGCCGCGCCGCTGCGGCCTAACAAGATCAAGTTCGGCGACCGCGATCCCGCGATGGAGCTCGCGATCAGCGAGATCGCCGGGCACCTGACCTTCACCCAGAGCACGGTGACGGCCTGGTATTCCCTGCCCGAGGTGCGGTGGGCCTTCCGGCCCGATGCCGAGCGCGAGGCGCTGCTGTCGGCCATCTCCGAGCAGTACGCGGGCCTCGCCGGTTTCCGCCTGCACCTGCGCCGCACCAACCGGCCCTTCCCGGCCGACGAATGGGCCCGCACGGTCGACTCCTTCACCGCAAAACCCCTGCCTGACGTACGCGGTGGGACCTCCTGGTCGGATCACCTCGTCGCCGCCCAGCGGCACCTGCTGTCGGTCAACCACGCCGAAGGCCAGACCTACCTGGGCGTGACGTTCGCCCGGCGCTCGCTCGGCGACACCTTCGCCGAGCGGGTCATGCGGGTCTTCGGGCGCGGCACCACCGACGGCGAACGGCGCAAGCTCGGCCGCACCGTCGAACAGTTCGACGAGGTGCTCAACGCGTTCGGCATGCGTGGCCGCCGGGTCACCCCGGCCGAGCTGGAGTGGCTGCTCTACCGCTCGGTCGCGCTCGGCATGGCACCGCCCACCATGCTCTCGCCGATCACCAACGGCCAGTGGGAGACCGGCGACCTGCTGGCCCTCACCGAACAGGTCGAGCGCTACCGCACGCCGTACGGCTCCACGGTCAAGCTCGTCAACCGGATGACCGGCGAGGAACGGCACGTCGCCGTCCTCTCCGTCGGGCGGATGGAACCGCTCGAGATCCCCGAGAAGCACGAGCCCTGGCTGCACTTCCACGAGCGGCTGCCATGGCCGATGGAGATCTCCTCACGGATCGACATCCTCGGCTCCAACAGCTCGTTCAAGAACCTCGAGCACCGGCTCCGGATGATCCGCTCGCAGCAGCTCGACTACGCCGAGCACGGCATCGACGCGCCGCCCGAGCTGGAACGCCTCGCCAAGCGCGCCCTGGTAATCGGCGACGAGATGACCACCGGCCTGCCGGTCGAGTCGGCCCGCGCGCACGGTTGGCACCGGATAGCGGTCAGCGGCGCCACCCGCGAGGAATGCCTCGAACGCGCCCGCCGGCTCATTCAGCTCTACTCCCGCGAGCTGCGGATCTCCCTGCAGCACCCGAAGAACCAGGACCAGCTGGCCCGCGAGTTCATCCCCGGCGAGCCGATCGCCAACACCGGCTACGTCCGGCGGATGCCGGTCAAGCTGCTGGCCGCGGCGGTCCCGCAGGCGGCCTCCACCGTCGGCGACCGGCGGGGAGACCTCATCGGGCGGACATCCGGGACCTGCCGCCGGCCCGTCTTCCTCGACCTGCACTTCCCGATGGAGGTCCGGGAGCGTTCCGGCCTCGGCGTCTTCGTGGCCGAGCCCGGCGGTGGCAAGTCGACCCTGATGGGTGCGCTCGGCTACCTGAACGCCCGCCGCGGCGTCCAGGTCACCCTCCTCGACCCGTCCGGCCCGCTCGCCCGGCTGTGCTCGATGCCCGAGCTCAAACCGTACTCGCGGGTGCTCAACCTGACCGGTTCCGAACAGGGCACCCTCGCGCCGTACGCGCTGATCCCCACCCCCGTCCGCTCCGAGTTCCCGACCGGCCCCGGCGGCGACCGCGAGTTCGAGATCGCCATCTCCAACGCCCGCGCCGAACGCCGCATGCTCGTCCAGGACATCTGCTCGATGCTGGTGCCGCCGCAGGTCGCCAAGGAGGCCTCCACCGCGACCCTGCTCCGGCACGCCGTCCGGCAGGTGCCCGCCGAGGAGACCTCCACCCTCGACGACGTGGTCCGCACCCTCCAAGGCCTGAACGACGAAGAGGGCAAGGAACTCGCCAACCTGCTCCTCGACACCGCCGAGATGCCGCTGGCGCTGCTGTTCTTCGGCTCGCCGCCGCAACACCTCCTCGGCGCCGACGCGGCCCTCACCGTCATCACGATGGCCGGCCTCCGACTCCCCGACCTCAAGATCGAGCGCGAGTACTGGTCGGCCGAGGAATCACTGGCCCTGCCCATGCTCCACACGGCTCACCGCCTGGCGGTCCGGCGCTGCTACGGCGGCTCGATGTCGTCCCGCAAGATGGTCGGCCTGGACGAGGCACACTTCATGGAGGGCTGGCGCTCCGGGCGGTCCTTCCTGGTCCGGTTGGCCCGCGACTCCCGGAAGTGGAACCTGGCGGCCCTGGTCGCCTCGCAGAACCCACGCGACATCCTCGGCCTGGACGTGCAAAACCTGGTCTCGACAGTCTTCGTCGGCCGCATCGCCGAAGACCAGGAGATCGCCTCCGAAGCACTACGCCTCCTGCGGGTCCCGGTCCACGACGGATACGAGGCGACGCTGGCCTCGCTCTCCCAGGTGGACACGTCGTCGTCGAGCCGGCTCGGCTTCCGAGAGTTCGTGATGCGCGACGTCGACGGCCGCGTCCAGAAGGTACGTGTGGACGTGTCGTACGTTGAAGGTCTGTTGGAGCACCTGGATACGACGCCCTCGGCGGCCAAGGCGGCGCCTACGGCGATTCCGATGTCTGCGTCCGACCTGGAGGCTTGAGATGGTGCGGCGGGCGTTGGCGCTGGCCATGACGATGTTCGTCACGGTGGTGGCGTCGATCGTTTGGGCCGTGGCGGCGCCCGCGCCGGCCGGGGCCGCAGTGGGTGGCGGGGTACTGCGAGCGCCAGGCGGCGCATGCAGCACCGAGGAGTGGCAACAGGACTTCAAGGCCTGCGTAAGCCGCCTGGCAGACGTAAGCGCAAGCCGCGCCCAGTGCCTATTGCCACCCACCCCTAGCGCCCCTGACTCGGGACTTGCCGGCTGGTTTGCTGAGCGGCCTGCGTCCTCTACCCCCAAGGATAGTTTTCCCGGCCTCTATAGTGATTACGGATACGCGGGATACGCCTACACAACATACGACCTCGATAGCGGCTGCGCGTCGACCCTCATAGACCCCGATTACAAGTTTGAAACAACGGTAGCGAACGGCGAACTAATGATCGCCACCGCCGTAATCGGAGCCTCGAACGCTCTTCGCGAGCGGGCTTGGGACCCACAAACACTGTGGGGTTGGGCAGACCCACTGGTCGATCAAGCAACCAAGGCCGTGTACGAAAAAGTATTCAGCGTCTTCGGCGTCCTCACCTTGGCCATTGTTGGCCTTTACCTGCTTTGGCGATCCAGGCAGGCCGACATGGGTGCGGCGACGACAACCGCCGGATGGGCAATCCTCGTCATGGTCGCGGTAACGGCGATCGCCGCATGGCCGGTACGCTCGGCCAATCTCGCTGACCAGACACTGATCACCACTTTGGGCGTTGTCCACGACGCTGTTGGCCCTCGCGCAGAGAACCCACCTCAGGGATGCGCACTCGGCGGCAACGCGTGCGAGGACAATCGTCCTCCCGCTGTTCGCGCGAGCGATACTGCAACCGAGACCATGCTCTACCGCAACTGGTTGCGTGGGCTTTTGGGATCAGCTGACAGCGAGACTGCCAAAAAATACGGCATGGCCCTCTATGACGCACGCTCCCTAAGTTGGGACGAAGCCCAGCGAATTCGCGAGAATCCCGCCACTCGCGACGGCGTCCTCGACGGCAAGAAAGAGCAATGGGAGAAGGTCGCCGAGCAGATAAAGCAGGAGGATCCGGAGGCGTACGAATACCTGCAAGGCATTAATGGGATGGACCGAATCGGATCAGGCTTCATTGCCATGCTGGCTGCGGTCATGTTTGCAATGTTCGACCTCACGGCCTCGATTCTGGTTCTACTCGGCTTTTTGATCTTCCGATGGGCAGTTATCGCAGCTCCAATCCTTGGCACGGTCGGCCTCTTGCGACCGGCAAGCGCTGGAATTCGGCGCCTCGGTAACGCCGTAGTCGCAGCGATCTTCAACATCGCGATCTTCGGTACTGGTGCTGCGATCTACCTCTTCGCAGTCGATTTGATCATGAATACTGCCAGCCTCCCAGGCTGGCTACAGGTCGTACTCGTGTGGCTCTGCGGCGTCGTCGGCTGGCTCCTGCTTCGTCCATACCGGCGCATCACTCAATTGGGCGGCAAGGACGGCACGCGGGCCATCGTCTCGGCCGGCTCCTGGCATCGGCGGTTCTTCCGGGACATGCGGGAGGCAGCAAAGCTCGACATCGCCGACAGCGGAGGCACCCGCGAACCGACCATGGGTAGGAACGGCCGGACAGTTTTCGCGGATCAAACCAACCTCCGCCCGGAGGCACGCCTCGAGGATCCGGCGCATTCTGCCAATCGCAGGGAACTCGAACCGTCGCGGACCGGTGGCCGGGAAATCGTCCCTGCGCAGAGCCGGCCGGACGGCAGCGAGTCGGCATACGACGTGCCGGCGACGACCGGCGACGCGCGCCGGAATCCCACAAGGCCTGCCCGTCCGCGGCGCGGCACCGGCTGGACCGAACCTGACGTGGCCGAACAACCGGCGTCATATGCGATCTACCGGCCGGAAACTGGGAGCACCACCCGGGAGCCGGCTACGCCTCGGGTGCGTACCGAGGCTAAGTGATCGGCATGCCCCGAATAGTCGAGCTCGGCCTCAACCGAATTTTCCGCTCCCGCTGGGGCGTGGCTTTGATCATCCTCGCGATCATCGCGGCCGTGATCGGCATCGGCCGGCTTTTCGCGGACGGCGAGTCGAACGTGCCGTCGCTAGGCGCCGGCTCGCCGGCCCCGGCAATCAGCGTCGATCCGAGCGAGGACGACAGCGTGATCGACTCGGATCCGCCGCCGAGCCCCTCGACAAGCCCAGGTCGGGCGCAGCCCGAGACAGTGGCCTACGCATTCGCCTCGGCATGGTCCAATCACAAGGGCGTCACACCCAAGGCCTGGCGTGATCGGCTGCTGCCCAACGCGACCAAAAATCTCGCGAACGAGTTGGACGGTGTCGACCCGGCCGGCGTGCCCGCCGACCGGGTGGTCGGCAAACCCAGCCTTGTGCCGGTGGGCGCGACCGTGGTCAACGCGGTCGTCACCATGGACTCCGGCAAGCTCAATCTGCGCTTGGTCGCGCCCGACGGACATTGGCTCGTCGACGGCATCGACTGGGACGGGTCATGAGTCTTCCGCGGCCGCGACGAGTAGTAGTTCTCGTCGCGCTGGTCGCGACGCTGGCCTTACTTTGCTGCGGTGGCGGCGTCACCGCCGTCCTGCTCGGTGGACTCACGGATGACGGATCCAACAAGGTCAACGCCTCCCTCGGCTGCGGTAAAGGCGGCCCGGTGGATCCCGATTCCAAACTGCCCCGGGTTCGCTCCTACGGCGCCGCCCAGATCCGCAATGCAGCGATCATCATCAACACTGGCGCCGATCTGAAGATGCCGCCGCGAGCCTGGGTAATCGCGGTGGCGACAGCGATGCAGGAGTCTCGGCTCACCAACCTCGGCAACCTGGGTTCGCGCAACGATCATGACTCACTCGGCCTATTCCAGCAGCGGCCCAGCGCCGGCTGGGGTACGCCTGCTCAGGTCATGGATCCGGTCTACGCGAGCACGAAGTTCTACGACAAGCTCAAAACGGTCGAGGGGTGGGAGACCCTGTCACTGACCGAGGCCGCGCAACGCGTACAGATCAGCGCATATCCTGATGCCTACGCCAAGCATGAGCCGGTGGCCACCCAGATCGTGAACATGCTCGCGGATGGCGCGGCTGCTGCGGTGGGAAGTTCGATCAGCATGGTCTGCGCGGCATCTGGAGAGATCGCCGCCTCCGGATGGACTTTGCCGGTAGAGGCGGGAGTCGGCTCCGGTTTCCGCACCGCCAGCCGACCCACCCATCAGGGTGTCGACCTGATCGCCAGTCGCTACACGCCAATCCGCGCCGCCGCGAGCGGCATCGTCTCCAAGGTGAAGTGCGATGAGGACCACAGCGGGCGACAGACCTGCAATGTCGATGGCTACCCCGGTAAAGGCGGCTGCGGATGGATGGTGGAGATCCAGCACGCCGGTAACATCATGACGCGGTATTGCCACATGGTGCAGCGGCCGTTCGTCAAGGAGGGCCAAGAGGTTACCGCGGGCGAGGTTCTCGGCCGGGTCGGGACGAGTGGCAACTCCTCCGGTCCACACCTGCACTTCGAGGTACATCTGAACAACGATCGTTCCAGCGCAGGCGCCATTGACCCGGTGCCATTCATGCGGGAACAAGGCGCACCGTTGGGAGGCGACGGATGACGGGCGAATCGATACCTGATCCCTTCGCCGGGCACCCGGACTGGGCGTTGGATCCGCCGCGACCGATCGTTCCCACGCCGGCCACCATGGTCGGCCAACTACGCGGTAAGCGTGCCATCGTCGGCCTTCCCGGTCTCGGCTGGCGCTCGGATCTACGAACCGATGAGAAGGTCGTTCAGGGCAGCCGAACCTACATACCTGTCATGTCTGAGGGTGAGTGGTACCGAGCTGAGGCCGAACAGACCGAAGTCTTCGCCCCACTAGTGCCGGTTGAGCGAGTATGGATCGAGGAGCTTGGAGTCACGGGAGCGTCCACACCCTCGAACGACCTGACGTCACGCCTCGTTTCGCTTGACGAACCGCCTCGCCGCACTCCTGTTGCGGCACTCGACGCCGATGCGCTTACCGGGCGAAGGGTGATCCGACTACTTGACGATGGCGGAGAGCAACGCGATCTTCGCGCCGTGACCGAGCTTCACACAAACAGCGAAGGCGACATCTGCGCGCGAGTTTCTGAAGAGCTGGAATGGTATCGATGGGGATGGAGTGGACGGACGCCCAAAACGCTCGAGGTCGCAGTTCATCTGCTTTGGGTTGAATGATCTCAAGACAGTGGCGAACCGCCACACACCCGCCAGCCATCGTCGTCAACGACATTGAACTGCCATGAGTTGCTCAGTCGGCCCGACTGATCGGAGGCAGTCTTGATCAAGTCCGTGGTGACGACACCGGTCTTCCCGTTCGTATTGACGGTAAAGGTCGACCAAGTGACCCGAATTCCGACGGAATACTGACGCTCGCGGCTCACTATGTCGTTTCGGTAGTCCAAGATTTGGGCGAAGTCACCGCCAGACTTGCACTGGTATAGCGATGCTCTCTGGTCATCGCGGTTGACCAGATAGGCACGTAAGAAGTTGTCCACGACTGCATCCGGCTCGCTGCGTTTGATCTCGGTTGCCTCGTCGTAAAGGGAGACGAACACGCCCACCCCGCCGAGGCAAAGCAGTCCGATGACGCCTGCTGCCATTGCCAGGATCAGGCGGCCCCGTCGGCTGCGTGGCTTTCCTAGCCCGCCGCCCCCCGCCGGCGGCACCCCCGGGGGGCCGCCCGGGACCGGCAGCGGGCCGCGCGCCTGCGGCGGCTGCGGTACGGGTCCGGTTACGGGCTCCTGCGGCTGCACACATACGACAGTAGTGCCTCCCGTCGCCCTAACCCTCCCACACCACCCAAGACCGTGAATGAACGCGGCGCGCAAGCTGCTGGCCCCCGGGAACGCGATCCCAGGGCCGGTCTGGGATAGGTTTTATCCGCACACAGGAGGTGAGGGCGGTGGCGGATTCGGGTTTGCGGGTCCAGCAGGCTGCTGCCCTGCACCGGCAGGCGGTCGCCACGGTCGAGGCGGCGGGCGCCGCGCTGGAAGGTGAGGCGGCTCCGGCTGCTGACCCGCTGGAGCAGCATTCGCTGGCCGAGCAGTTGCGGGCGGCCGCGTCGGAGCTGGCGCCGGGCTGGCTGGGCTCGCCGTTGGATGCCCAGTCGGCCAACACTCCGCTGGGTGGTGTCTATCCGCCGCAGTTCGTGCGGCTGGGTGTCGCGCAGCCGTTGGACGATGCGCGTTTCCCGGCGATCATCCCGTTGCTGGGCACGGGGCATCTGACCATCGATGCGAGCGCCACCGATTCGCGGGTGTTCGGTCTGTTGCGTTGCCTGTTGTTGCGGCTGCTGGCGGCCGCGCCGCCCGGGTCGCTGCTGGTCCGGGCCGTGGACGGCGTGGGTGGTGGGGCGGTGTTCGCGCCGTTCGCCGATCTCGCCGATGCGGGGTTGATGTCGCCGCCGGCCACCGACCGGCAAGGGCTGCGGGATGTGCTGGCCGAGGCGGACAAGTGGCTGCGCCCGGGCCGTGGGGCGCCGCCGCGGCGTAGTCGGCGGGACCGGATGATGCTGGTCGTCATCGCGAGTTTGCCGGAGCTGACCGAGGGCGAGGAGTTGCGCCGGATCGCGGCGCTCGCGCAGCAGGGGCCGGATTCGGGTCTGCACCTGATTGTCGCGGGCTGGCCACCGCCGCCGTTGACGGCGGAGACCACGCAGCCACCGCTGCCGCGCACGACGAGAGTGTCGGTCCGTAATCCGTATGCGGTGATCGGCGACCCGCCGGGGGCGACGTTCGGTTCGCAGCCGGAGGCGCAGTGGCTGAATGCTCGAGTGTTCCTCGACGACGATCCGCCACCGCATCTGGTCGACGCGGTGTGCCGCGAGCTGGCCGCGCATTCGTCGGCGGCCTCGCAGGTGAGCCTGTCCGATTTGTTGCCGGAGCCGGATGAGATCAACCGGGGGGACGCGGCCGAGGGCCTGGGCACGATCGTGGGCCATGACGGGGACACCCCGCTGGTGCTGCGGTTCAACGACCTGACGCCGCACTGGCTGGTGGGTGGCCGGTCGGGTGCGGGCAAGACGGCGTTCCTGATCAATGTGCTGTATGGGTTGGGCGCTCGGTACAGTCCGGCCGAGATGGCGCTCTACCTCCTGGATTTCAAGGAGGGCGTCTCGTTCGCCGAGTTCGTGCCGACGCGACGAGACCGTACGTGGTTGCCGCATGCGCGCGCGGTGGGTGTCGAGTCCGACCGGGAGTACGGTCTGGCGGTCCTGCGCGAGCTGGATGCGGAGATGACCCGCCGCTCGGTGGCGTACAAGAGGGCGGGCGTGACCCGGTTCGCCGACCTGCGGCAGGTGGCGGCGGAGGAGGGGCAGCGCAAGCCGATGCCGCGGATCCTCTGTGTCATCGACGAGTTCCAGGTGCTGCTGGCCGGCAACGACCCGATCGCCACCGAGGCGGTGGGCCTGCTGGAGTCGCTGGCGCGCAAGGGCCGGTCGTACGGCATTCATCTGATCCTGGCCAGCCAGACGGTGCTGGGCGTCGAGGCTCTTTACGCGAAACGTGACTCGATCTTCGGCCAGTTCCCGGTTCGGATCGCCCTGCCGGGCGGCGGCGACGTGCTGGAGCCGACGAACGACGCGGCCGCCGGACTGCCGCTGGGCACCGCGGTGGTGAACACGGCGGGTGGCCTGGGCGGTCCGCGCGGTGCGACCCGCGGCCACGAACGGGTGGTGCGGTTCCCCGATCCGCATGCCGACCGTGAGGTGCTCAGCGCCCTGCGGCACAAGTTGTGGGGTCTGCGCGATCCGGAGGCGGTGCCGCCGCGCATCTTCGCGGGTTACGCGCACCAGCATCTGTCCGACGACCCGACCTACCGGGCCGCGCTGGCCGGCCGGTCGGCCCGCCCGGCCGCGCTGGTGGGCCGGGTGATCGACGTGAACCTGTCGACGGCCGCGTTCCCGCTGGATTCGTCGCCCGGCCGCCATTTGGCGATCTTCGGGTCGCAGGCGTCGGGGTCGGAGGTGCTGGACGCGGCGGCCCGCAGTGTGGCCGCGTTCCATCCGCCGCGTACGACCCGGTTCGTGATCTCGTCGCTGGTGGCCGAGGGCGACCATCTGGCCGAGCGGCTGGCCGCCGAGATCGCGCCCCGGCAGGATGTGGTGCTGGTCGACGCGGCCGGGCTGGCCGCCGAGCTCGACCTGGAGCGTCCGGGCTACCGGGTGGTGTTCGGGATGGACGCGGCGAGTCCGGGCAGTCTGCCGGGCCTGCGTCAGCTGCTGCGGGAGGGCCCGGGCCGCGGGGTGCATCTGCTGTCCTGGTGGCGGGGTCTGCGCCGGTTCAGCGAGGAGACGGGCGGCAGCGCCGGCCGGGAGGATGTGGCCGGTCTGCTCTTCCTGAACGTGCCGCAGTCCGATGTGGCGTTGATGCTGGGCCGCCCGATCGACTGGCATCCGCGGCCGAACCGCGCGCTGCTGCACGACCGCCACGCCGATCGCACGGTCACCGTCGTGCCGTTCTTGCAACCGGAGAGCGACGAGCTATGACCGATCAGCAGCAGGAGCAGGAGACCACCGGCGGCATTCCGGTGCAGACGACGCCGGCCGCGCCGGGCCCCTGGTCGGATTATCTGGCGGCGACTCAGCGCCTGGATGCGGTGCGCCGGGCCGCGAGCGCGGCGGCGGGCGAGCAGCAGGCGGCGGTCACGGCCGCACGGCAGGAGCTTTCGGCGGTACGCGCCCGGCTGGCGCCCCAAGCCGCGCGGATGGTGCGCGACTTCGGCGTACCGGAAACGGAACTCACGCCGCGCCCCGCTGAGCTGGAGGCGGCGATGCGGGCCGTGACCGGCGGACCGGCCGCGGTGCTGGCGGCGCTGCAGCAGGCGCGACAGACCGCGGACGCCGCGGATGCCACCATCATCGGTCCGGCGCTGGCCGGTCCGCTGCGGCCGTGGGTTCGCAACCTGCTGGTCTATGGCCCGTTCGCGGCCGCGGTGCTGATCGTGCAGATCGTTCTCTACCTGGTGGCGCCGTCGGGTTCGGTGCCGACCTACGCGCTGTTGTGCGGGCTGAGCATGCCGGTGCTGGCGTTCGGCCTGGGCTGGGTGACGATCGGTTTCGTCTACGGCGGGGGCCCGGCCCCGGTCGACCGCACGCCGATCCTGGGCGCCGTCACGTGCCTCACGCCGGTGCTGCTGACCTGCATGGGTGTGGGTCTGCTGGCGTTCTTCCGATAGAAAGGATCATCGGAATGGCGAATGTCGAAGAGGTCAAGGCGCACGTGGCCGCCTCGGTGGACGGTGCGGGCCGGGCGGCGAACAGCATTCAGCAGGTGAACGACCAGCTGGAGGATGCGCTGGCGCTGTTGCGGATGACCGCGGTGGGTTCGTTCCACCCGTCGGTGGCGTCGGCGATCGTGCAGCTCGAGCAGGCCCGGATGCGACTGGACGAGGCGGCTCAGCTGACCCGGGCGGCGATGCACGACGCCGACATGTTCCGCACGATCATCTAGTCCGCCAACACCGCGGTCAGGTCGATCTCGACCAGCTGGCCGCCATAGCCGAGCGCGGTCACCCCGAGCAGGGTGCTGGCGGTGGTGAAGGCGGCGGCGAGCGGCGACGCGTTGAGCCGGTCCCAGACCGCGGCGAGCACCGCACTGTCCGCACTGACCACGTAGATGATCGAGCGGACCACCGCGTCGGGCTTGGCGCCGGCCGCCGCGAGCACGGCCAGGCAGTTGGCGATGACCTGGTCGGTCTGCGCGTCGTAATCACCCGGCTCGCCGACGACGCTGCCGCCGAGGTCGAGCGGGCACTGCCCGGCGAGGTGCGCGAGCCGCCCCGCGGTCGTGATGGTCACATGGCTGTAGCCGGCGGGATCGTGCACGCCGGGCGGGTTGAACTTCTGCAGCACGGCGCCCAATTTATCCGAACCAGCCGGGGACATCGACCGGATATCCCACGGCCGGGATTACCGTACGCAACGACGACTCGACCAACCGCACTCGGTCGGCCCCCAGCTGCTCGACCCACCCGGCCCGCAGCCGCTCGAAGATCTCCGCCGACAGGCGCAGCGATTCGAGGCCGCGCGGCGTGAGCCGGATCAGTTTGCTGCGGGCGTCGCGCGGATCGTCGACCCGTTCCACGTACCCCATCGCGGTGAGCCGGTCGACGGTCTTACCGGCGGCCTGCTTGGAGACGCCGAGCCGCCGTCCGATCTCACTGGCGCTGGCTCCGTGGATCCCGACCGCCTGCATCGCGAAGCCATGCACCGGCCGCACGTCCGGATGCCCGCGAACGGCCAGCTCGGCGTGCAGTTGATCGATGAGGGTACGGAAGCCGGCGAACAGCAGCAGCGGCAGTTCCCAGCCGGGCGGGTCGGCGTCAGGCATTGGCAAACTCGACAACCTGGTTTACGGTTTGGACAACCACGTTGTCGATCCTAGAGGAGAAGATCGTGTTCATCCAGCACACCGCCGACACCGCGCCGGCCGGGTCCCGGCCGTTCCTGACCGGCCCGACGCACAAGGCCGTCGCCCTGCTCGCCGAGTCACCGGAGATGCTCGGCGGGTTCCTGCAGGCCAGCAAGCTCTTCGAGGCCAGCACGCTGGACCCGCTGAGCCGCGAGGTGGTGGTCATGACGATCGCCGTCCGCAACGGCTGCCAGGTCTGCGTCGCCATGCACACCGGAAAACTCAACAAGATCGACGGAGGTAAGGCGCTGATCCCCGCTCTGCGCGCTGGCGATCCCCTCCCCGACCCGCAGCGGGAAGCGCTCCGGCAGTTCGTGCAGAGGGTCCTCGCGACGGCCGGCGAAGTGCCAGAGGAGGAGATCGAGGAGTTCACGAGCGCGGGCTACACGAAGCGCAACGCACTGGAAGTGGTGCTCGGCATCGGCACCTACACGATGTCCACCCTGGCCAACCGCCTGGTGCGGGCTTAGGGCCTGTCCTGCCGATCGCGCGAGAGCGAGGCGAGGTCCAGGTGGTGGCTGGCGTCGGCCGCGAAGCGGTCGCATACCGGTGTTGTATTCGGCCGCTTCGCGGACGCCGTCAGGCGCCGCCTGGGCCACGCCGCAGCCACGCGTGATCGGCAGGACAGGCCCTAACGGGCGTTTATCAACGCCATCGCCTCGGCGCGGACCTTGCCGTCGGTCTGGAAGGCGCCGCGGACCGCGCTGGTCACCGTGCGGGCACCGACCTTGCGGATACCGCGCATCTCCATGCATAGGTGCTCGCACTCCAGCACCGCGATCACCCCGCGGGCGTCGAGCTTCGCCAGCAGCAGATCGGCTATCTGCGAGGTGAGCCGCTCCTGCACCTGCGGGCGGCGGGCGTAGACCTCGACGAGCCGGGCCAGCTTGGAGAGCCCGGTGATCCGGCCGTGCGTCCCCGGGATGTAACCGACGTGCGCGACACCCTTGAACGGCAGCAGGTGATGCTCGCACATGCTCATCACCTCGATGTCGCGGACCAGCACGAACTCCTCGTGGTCCGCCTCGAACGTAGTGGTGAGCACCTTTGCCGGGTCGACCCGCAGGCCGGCGAAGAGCTCCGCATAGGCGCGGGCGACGCGGGCCGGGGTGCGCTGCAGACCGTCGCGGTCCGGGTCCTCACCGATCGCGATGAGGATCTCCCGGACCGCTTTCTCGATCCGAGCCAGGTCGACGGCCTGCTCCACCGGAGAACCGGTGAGCTTGCCGTCGACCAGGCGGGCGGCGAGATAGTCGAGCTCGTCGTCGTCGGAGATCAGTTGCTGCCTTCCACCGAGCCGTTCGCGTTGGGGCCGACCGCGATCTGCCCGTCCGCCTCGGCCTGAGCCTTCAGCTTCTCCCGCTCGGCGGGGGTGACGACCGGCGGTGCCTCGGAGGGCAGCCGCTTGCCGAACCCGTTGAACGGCGACATCGGCGGGCGCTTGGCCACACGCCCGCAGATCCGGTCCATGTCCTCGCGGGTGATGGTTTCCTTCTCCATCAGCTCGAGGACCATGGTGTCGAGCACGTCGCGGTACTCGACAAGGATCTCCCACGCCTCGTCGTGCGCCAGCTCGATGAGCGCGCGCACCTCGGCGTCGATGTCGGCGGCCACCGAGTCGGAGTAGTCCCGCTCGTGACCCATGTTGCGACCCAGGAACGGCTCGTCACCGCTGGTCCCGTACTTGACGGCGCCGAGCTTGGAGCTCATGCCGTACTGCGTGACCATGGCGCGGGCCAGGCCGGACGCCTTCTCGATGTCGTTGCCGGCGCCGGTGGTGGGCTCGTGGAAGACGAGTTCCTCGGCGGCCCGGCCACCCAGCGCGTACGCCAAGGTGTCGATCATCTCGGCCCGGGTCTGGGTGTACTTGTCCTCGGTCGGCAGGACCAGCGTGTGGCCGAGCGAGCGACCGCGCGGAAGGATCGTCACCTTGTGCACCGGCGCCGAGTGCGGCAATGCGTACGCCACCAGGGCGTGGCCGCCCTCGTGGTAGGCGGTGATCTTCTTCTCGTTGTCGCTCATCGCCCGGGTCTTGCGCTCCGGACCGGCGATGACCCGGTCGATCGACTCCTCGAGGAACTCGTTGGAGATCGCCCGCTTCTCGTTACGCGCGGTCAGCAGCGCGGACTCGTTGATCACGTTGGCCAGGTCGGCGCCCGAGAAACCGGGCGTCCGGCGAGCCACCGAGTCGAGGTCGACGTCCGGCGTGAACGGCTTGCCCTTGGCGTGCACCCGCAGGATGGCCTTGCGACCCTCCATGTCCGGGTTGTCCACCGGGATCTGCCGGTCGAAGCGGCCCGGGCGCAGCAGCGCCGGGTCGAGGATGTCGGGCCGGTTGGTGGCCGCGATCAGGATCACGCCGCCCTTGGTGTCGAAGCCGTCCATCTCGACGAGCAGCTGGTTGAGCGTCTGCTCGCGCTCGTCGTGGCCGCCACCCATGCCGGCCCCACGGTGCCGGCCGACCGCGTCGATCTCATCGACGAAGACGATCGCCGGAGCGTTCGACTTGGCCTGCTCGAACAGGTCGCGGACCCGGCTCGCACCGACACCGACGAACATCTCGACGAAGTCGGAACCGGAGATCGAGTAGAACGGCACCCCGGCCTCACCGGCGACCGCCCGGGCCAGCAGCGTCTTACCGGTTCCGGGCGGGCCGAACAGCAGCACGCCCTTCGGGATCTTGGCGCCGAGAGCCTGGTATTTCGCCGGGTTCTGCAGGAAGTCCTTGATCTCGTGGAGTTCCTCGACCGCCTCGTCGGCACCGGCCACGTCGGAGAACGTCGTCTTCGGCGTGTCCTTGGTGATCATCTTCGCCTTGGACTTGCCGAAGTTGAGCACCCGCGAGCCGCCACCCTGCATCTGCGACATGAACAGCAGCAGCAGGATCACCAGAATGGCGATCGGCAGCAGGTTGATCAGCAGGCTGAAGAGGATGTTGTCGCCGGAGACCGTGGTGTCGTAGTTCCCGGTGATCCGGCCGGCGGCCTTGGCATCCTTGACGTCGTCCAGGATGTCGGTCGTCGACCCGTACGGGTACTGAGTCTCGATCTTGTCGGTGGTCTTGCCCTCGAACTTCTCCGGGCTCACCAAGTCGAGCTGGAGTACCTGCTCCTTGTCCTTGATGACTGCCTTTTTGATGCCGGGCTGATTGAGGCGCTCGAGCGCCTGCGAAGTATCAACGCGCTGGTAGCTCGGACCACTGGTGAAGAACGAGCTCAGCGCGATAACGCCGATGATCACCAGAATGATCCATACCACCGGGCGGCGGAAGAAACGCGTACGCTCCATGCTGTTGTCGGGCGGCGAGCGCCCCGACCCTCCTGATCGGCGTCCTGGTCACCTCAACGTCGCCGCCCATCGGCGGCCCCTCCAGCGCTAGTGACACTGCGCCCTTGGTGATTCGACCGTACACCGTGGGTGCTGCCTACGAACCCGTGAGCCCGGTGGCCGGACACCCCGGGTCGCCCGTCCGTTCAGCGTGCTTTCATGCCAAATCCACCCATAAAGACGAATTCTGTGAAGACGCTGAGAAAGCGGTTCAGCTACGGGCGTAGACCTCGGGCTTGAGGACCCCCACGTACGGCAGCTCCCGGTAGCGCTCGGCGAAGTCCAGGCCGTACCCGACCACGAACTCGTTCGGGATGTCGAAGCCGACGTACTTCACCGGAACCTGCACCTTGACCGCGTCCGGCTTACGGAACAGCGCGACCACCTCGACGCTGGCCGGCTGCCGCGACTGCAGGTATTTCATCAGCCAGGAGAGCGTCAGGCCGGAGTCGACGATGTCCTCGATGATGACCACGTGCCGGCCGGTGATGTCCCGGTCCAGGTCCTTGAGGATGCGCACCACCCCGGACGAGCTGGTCCCCTGCCCGTAGGAGGAGACCGCCATGAACTCCATCTCGGTCGACGGGCCGTGGTGGCCCAGCGCCCGGGCGAAGTCGGCCATGAACATGACCGCGCCCTTCAGCACGCAGACCAGAAGGATGCCGCCGTCGGCATCGGTGTGGTCGGCCGAGACCTGCTTCGCCAGCTCGGCGGTCTTTTCCCTGATCTGCTCCTCAGAGATGATCACGTGGTCGATGTCGGCGTCGTACCAGGTGCCCTCAGCCATGGGGGTAAGACTGCCGCATGAAGGTTGCCGTCCGTCACACGGGGCCGCGCTCAACGGCCGCCCAACCCGCGGAAAACTGCCCGTTCCACCCCCGATGCCTGGCGAATCGGACACTCGTAGTGACAGTTCTCACAGGTCAGTCGGGCACCCGAACGAGTTGCCCGCGCACCCGAGCCACCCGAATCCCCCCGGGAAGGTGCACCGCCCCCTGCCCGTGCCAGTCGACGACGAGCGCATCGAGCGCCACCACATGCCGATGCGAGAGCGCCGACCCCGAGGCACCGAGGACTTTGGCCCACGCATGCAGAACCCGAGTCCGAATAGCAGCCGAAAAACCCGATAGTTCGGAAACATCCAAGGCCGCTTCCGCGGCAAGACCAGGAGCAGAACCAGAGCTTGCGGCGTACGCCTGAAGCAGCGCCCCCTCAGCCAGAGCATCCAGCGCCGCACTGTCCGCCGCGATCCGCTCCGCCGACCGCGCCAGATTGGCCACCACGGCCGGCCCGAGCGCCTCGACCAGGGCCGGAAGGGCCGCCCCCCGAACCCGGGACCGGGCAAACGCCGGATCGACGTTGTGCGGGTCCTCCCAGGGAACCAGCCCCAGCGCCGCACAGGCCTTCCGAGTGTCCGCCCGCCCGACACCAAGTAGCGGCCGCCGGAAAATCCCCTTTGTCCGAGGCATCCCGGAGAGCCCCCGCGGCCCGGCCCCCCGGGCCAGGGCGAGAAGGACGGTCTCCGCCTGATCGTCGCGGGTGTGCCCGAGCAGAATCGCGGCCGCCCCCACCCGGGTGGCGACCAGGGACAGCGCCGCATATCGAGCCGACCGAGCGGCCGCCTCCGGCCCACCCGGCAGCCCCGCAACGGACACGGTCGCGACCTCGACCGGCGCGAACCCGGCCTCCCGGGCCCACGACGCCACGTCGAGAGCCCGCCGATCCGACCCGTCCTGGAGCCCATGATCAACGGTCACGAGCCCGACGTCCGACCCGACGAACCGCGCCGCGGCCGCCAGCGCCAGCGAATCCGCACCGCCCGAGCAGGCGACAAGCACGAGGCCCGGCGGAAGATCCCGCCGGACGGCCTGCCGCACCGCCGCGACCGACGGCGGGATCCGCGCCACCTACCCGCCGATCGCCGGCTGCGGCCCGTGCACCCGCCGGACCCAGGCATCCGGGTCGCCCAGCTCGTCGAGGCGCGGCAGGGTCAGCGGCGAGTCGAAGACCTTGTTGAAGCCCTCCATGCCGACCCGCTCGACCACGCCGTGCACGAACTTGCGGCCCTCGGCGTACTGCCGCATCTTGACCTCGATGCCGAGCAGCCGCCGGATCGCCTTCTCCAGGGGGTTGCCGCTCTCGCGGCGGCGGTTGAACTTGGACCGGATCGACTCGACCGAGGGGATCACCTCGGGGCCAACCCCGTCCATCACGAACTCGGCGTGCCCTTCGAGCAGCGTCATCAGCGCGGTGAGCCGGTCGAGCACGGCCTTCTGCCCCGGGGTCTGCACGATGTCGATGACCGAGGCCCGGCTCTCCGGGTCACGCAGCACGTCGGACATGGTGGCGACACCACGGCGCAGCCGCTCGAGGATGTGCTCGCCGCTCTGCGACGCGTCGACGAAGGCCTGCACCTCGCCGAGGAAATAGCCCCGCATCCACGGCACGGCGGTGAACTGGACCCGGTGGGTGACCTCGTGCAGGCAGACCCACAGCCGGAAGTCGCGCGGGTCGGCGCCGAGCTTGCGCTCGACCTCGACGATGTTGGGCGCGTTCAGCAGCAGCTGGCCCGGGTTGCCGGAGAAGACCTCGTATTGCCCGAGGACGCGGCCGGACATGTAGGCCAGGATCGTGCCGGCCTGCACCCCGGTGACCCGGGAGCCGATCGCGTCGCCGAGGCCGCCCGACGGCTTGTCCCCGGTGAGCCGGCTGACCAGCGGGATGATCACCTGTTTGAGGCCGCTGATGTTGACGGCGGCCCAGTCCTTGCGGTCCACCACCCGCACCGGCGGCACCTCGACCTGCGGACTCAGCCCGGTGTAGTCGGTCACGTGCCCGGCTGCCTCGTCGGTGAGCGCCCGCAGCTCGGACACCACCTGCATCGCATCGTCGTAGGACACCGCGGGGCCGGATTTCGACAGCGCGCCCGCGGTGGCGGCGGCCAGATCCCAATCAACGAACTGCGCCATGCACCCACCGTACCCGCGGAAATCCAGCCCGAACTCCGGAGAAACCCTGACTCAGCAACCGCACAGAACCAGCCGCGCGGGGACCCGGTCGAGCGCCGCCTTGGCGGTATAAGCGCTGGCCGATCCGCTCGCCATGATCGCGAAGACGAGCAGCCGCCCGTCCTTGGTGACCAGCTGCCCGGCCATCGTGTTGACCCCGCTGAGCGTGCCGGTCTTGGCCCGCACCACCCCGCGCGCGATCTGGTTGGGCGTGGGTGTGGCGAACCGTTCCTCGAGCGTCCCCGACCAGCCGGCCACCGGCAGCCCGCCGAAGATCCCGGTGATGGCCGGCTGCTGCCCGCTCGCGGCGAGCGCCAGCAGCTGGGTGAGCAGGGCCGGACTGATCCCGTTGTGCCGGGAGAGCCCACTCCCGTCGTACAGATCAGCCTCGTCGCCGGGCAGGCCCATCTCCCGCAGCTTGGCGATGATCGCGTCGGTGGCGCCGTCGAAGGTCGCCGGCTTGCCGGCGGCGATGGCCACCTGCCGCGCCAGCACGTCGGCGATGGTGTTGTCGCTCTGGGTGAGCATCCAGTCGGTGATCTGCACGAGCGCCGGCGACTGCACCGCCCCGAGCTCCTTGCCGTCCACCGGCGCTTGCCCCCGGGCGACCGCCGCGACGCCGAGCATCTTGGCGAACGCCTTGCCGGTCGCCAGCGCCGGATCCGAATACCGAGGGTCACCACCGTGCTCGTTGTGCACCGGCTTGACCCGCCCGGCGTTGGTCATCAGCGGCTGGATCCGGGCCACCTGCCCGAGCGGCGCGATGTCGTCGGAGGCCCACCCGTCAGCCGTCTCCGGACCACTGAACAGCGACGTGTCGACCAGAACCTTGCTCGGCGCCACCCCACCGAGAGCGGTCTTGACCTGCGCCGCAAGCTGATCGAGCCGAGCCGCCCCCGGAAAAAGCGCCTTGGCGTTCACGGACAGCGTCGGATCCCCACCCCCGACCAGAACAACCTCCCCGGCGCTCCCGGCCACGACCCGAGTGGTCAGCCGATAGGCCGGTCCACGCGCCGCCAGCACGGTGGCCGCGGTGAGCAGCTTGGTGGTCGAAGCGGGCGTCGCCGGAACATCCGCACCCCGCTCATAAAGCACTTTCCCGGCGGCAACGTCGATGACCGACACATGCACTTCGTTCCCGAGCGCCGCCGAATTCACCAACGGATCAAGCGCAACCTTGACCATCCCCGCATCCGGCGCCGTCCCCGCACTCGACGCGGCCGCCAGCACCGCGGACGGAGTCGGATCCGGCGTGCGACTGACCGCCGCCGAAGTGGGCGCGGCACTGCCGCCGAGAAGCCGATCAACCGGCCCGGGCCGCACCACCGCGACAAGCCCCAGCCCCAAGATCAAAACCACGCCCATCGAGACCAGGGCGATCAGCTTCCGCCTTTTTTGAGTACGGCTTTGACCAACACCCCCCGCCTGCTCAGGGCGACCTTGATCAGTGGTCCCAGCCGTTGCGCCCGCACGTCCGGGCTGCGAATCCCGCACCCCGGAAGCCGCCAAGGCGGCCCCCACCGAAGAACCCTCCACCGCCCCCGAAGCCGGCGCTCGACCGAAGGTGCCGCTCGGCAGTGAGCCCGGGGGCGAGCTCCACGGGCCGCCGGCCGGTCGGCTTCCGTCCGGAAACCCCGGTGCGGCGCCGGGCACCTGGACCCGGCCAACACCCTCCGACCGCGGCTGTCCGGTTTCCGACCCGGCCTGCTCCGGCCCAGGGCGCTCCGGCACTCGGGCTCGGCCGGTCAGGCCGGGTCGTTGCGCATCGTCGCCGGGGTTCTGGGGTTGCATTTGTTGATCTTCCGCCCGTTTCAGCGCATCGCGTTGTTCTTGCGAGGAATTCTCCAGCCGGACCCGCCCCGGCCACGACGGCTCATCCCAGCATCCGGGGACCGGCCAGGCCAAGCGCGCAGCCCACCATTCAGCCCATCCGCACGGCGCCGATCGCGACGGCCGGTCGGCCCGGAATGCCGACCCGGCGGCCGATGCCGGGCCCCGGAAGATGCGGAAGGGTCACTCGGGCGGCGGGTGGGTGCGTTACCGTTTTGCCGGAGGCATGATGCGGCTCAGGCGCGTCGTCAAGAACGGACGCGTTGTGTGAATCTTGCCTCCCCACGCGCCCCTCCTCTTCCGCCGCGCGAGACTTAGGGGAGACTAGCGACATCCGGCACATCGTTGCGCGCGGATCCGGTAGGCATTGATTTCCTGCCGCGGTTCCCCGCCGTAGTGACCGGCATTTTTCGGTGGGCGAGTCAAGGGAGCTAACTATGGATTTCGACGTTCTGGTTGAGATCCCCAAGGGCCAGCGCAACAAGTACGAGGTCGACCACAAGACCGGCCGGATCCGGCTCGACCGGACCCTCTTCACGGCGACGCAGTACCCGGCCGACTACGGCTTCATCGAGGGCACCCTCGGTCAGGACGGCGACCCGCTCGACGCCCTGGTCCTGGTGCAGGAGCCGACGTTCCCGGGCTGCCTGATCCGGGCCCGCGCGATCGGCATGTTCCGGATGAGCGACGAAAAGGGCCGCGACGACAAGGTCCTGTGCGTCCCCTACGAGGACCCCCGCCAGGAGCACCTGCGGGACATTCACCACCTGGGCGAGTTCGACCGGATGGAGATCCAGCACTTCTTCACGGTCTACAAGGACCTCGAGCCGGGCAAGTCGGTCGAGGGCGCGACCTGGACGGGTCGTGTCGAGGCCGAGGAGGAGATCCGGGCGTCGTTCAAGCGCGCCGAGGCCCTCGAGGATCACGACCACTGACACCCGCCCCGGTCGCTTCCCCTTCTTGATGCGGCCGGATCAAGTGCCGCGGTGTGATCCACCGGAGGCCGGGTCCGGCTGTTTCTTCCCCCGCCGATGCGAATCGAACGCGGGCGGCCATTGGCCGCCCGCGTTTTCGTTCTTGGGAGCGATCCCGAGATCGAAAGAGCCATTTCGATCTCGGGCCACGATCGTTTCGGCACAATGACCGGAAACCGGCCGATCGACCAATGAGGACGGCCGTCAGATGCTGCCGACCGCGTCGTAGAGGCCGACCACCGCACACGCCACCGGGATCACCGACACCACGACCAGGGTGTCGACGATGTCGGCGGCCCGCCCGAGGTAGGGCGACGGCGGCTTGCGGGAGTAGGTGGCGCCGCCCGCGACGGTGACGACGGCCAGCGCCAGCGCCACCGCGACCAGCGTGATCAGAACCGTGCCGTTCGCGCTCAGCAGCAGGTTGACGCCGAGGCAGAAGATGCCGATCAGGCCGCCGATCACCAGCGGCACCCGCTGCCGCAGGGTGACGAAGAGCCGGGACCGGAGCAGCAGCGACGCCGCCGCGACGCCGGCCAGGATGCGCGCCGACAGCGAGCTGGACGTGGCGAGCGTCAGGAACGCGAAGCCGGCCAGCACCGCGTGGCCGAGCAGCATGCCGGCCAGCAACTCCTCGGTGCGGGTCACGGCCGCGAAGACGGTCGCCCGGTCGGGCCGCTCGCGGGCCGCGTCCAGGCTCGAGCCGGCCGCGGTGAAACCGGCCGACGCGTCGGTGCCGGTCGGCAGGGTGACCGGCGGGGTGGGCATCTTGCCGAACCGGATGGACAGCAGCGGCAGCACGCCGATCCCGCAGACCAGCACGGAGAGCAGCACCGCGGCGGCACCGGCGGCCGAGGTGATCATGCTCACCAGGGCGGTGAGCGCACCCAGCAGGCCGACCACCGAACCGGCGGTGAACAGGCGCAGCGAGGCGGCCACGCCGACCCCGCCGAGCGCGGCCACGATCAGCAGCGCCACCGAGCCGGCCAGCAGCTCGGAGTCGCCGAGCCAGGGCACCAGCGGCACCACCCCGACCCGGTCGGTCGAGCCGACCAGAACGGCGGCACCGGCGAACGCGAACGGCATCGCGTAGGCGCCGAGGGCCGAACCGGCGCGGGCATCGCCGTACGCCCGGGACGCGGTGACCCCGGCCAGCGCGAGGATCACCGCGACGGTGAGACCGGCGATGGCGCCGGCATTCCAGGCCGGGCCGGCGAGCAGCACCGCGATCAGGCCGAGCAGGAGCAGCACACCGGCGCCGGCCAGGGTGGCGGTGCGGGTGGAGGCCGGGGTCCAGGAGCTGCCACGACGGCGGGCACCCTCGGCGATCGCCTCGACGACATCGTCGTACTCCAGCTCGGGCCACTCGTTGTGGGCCGGCACGAGGTGGAGCACTTCCCCATCCCGTACACCCTGGGGGAAAAGACCTTGGGACGTGCTCAGCGCGGCGCCGTCGGTGCGCCGCAGCACCCACCCACCGTGTTTCTCGCCGTCGTCGGCGAGTCCCTCGCCGGCGTGGCGGAGCACTTCGGGCAGCAGCTCGGCCAGCGCGACGTGCTCGGGAAGAGCGACGTCGACGCGGCGGTGCGGAGCGCTGATGGTGACCCTCGCCAGACCGACGCTCACGCGTTCACCACCGATGTCGGGACCGCGGGAAGACCCTTGAGCCGGATCATTCGCTCTCTCCTATGGCTCATGACTCTTTTCCCATCGATGGCTACGAGGCTGCGGAACTGCTCGCACTTTACCTACCATGGGCGCGAAGCGATGTCCGGTAACGGCGTCGCGGACGGGGGGTGACCACACACCCTTGTGGACGAAAGGGATATTCCAGGCATGAGCACGGTGGTGATCAAACGGGCGGCGCGCCGTCCGTCCCCGGAGATTCCAACCGGAGAGATCGCTGTCGAGCCGCCTCCGGAGATCCCGCAGAGCGCGGGCGGACGCTGGCAGCAGGCGATGATGGCGCTGCCGATGCTGGGCGGCTCGGTGGCGATGGCGATGATGATGGGCCAGGGTCGCAGCGGTCCATATTCCTACGTGATCGGTGGCCTCTTCGGCGTCTCGTCGATCGCCATGCTGACCACCAGTTTCGGCTCCTCCGGCTCGCCGAAGAAGGCGGAGATGATGGCCGCCCGCCGGGAGTATCTGCGGCATCTGTCCGGCCTGCGCCGCCGGGTCCGGGAGACCGCGACCAAGCAGCGGGTCGGCCTGCTCTACCGGCATCCCGAGCCGACCCAGCTCTGGTCCACGGCCGGCAGCCACCGGGTCTGGGAGCGCCGCCCGGTCGACCCCGACTTCGGTGTGGTGCGCCTCGCCGTCGGCCCGCAGACCCTGGCCACCCCGCTGATCCCGCCGGTGACCCGCCCGCTCGACGAGCTCGAGCCGATGACCGCCGGTGCGCTGCGCCGCTTCCTGGATGCCTATTCGGTGGTCCCCGACCTGCCGGTGGCGGCGTCGCTGCGCGGCTTCGCCCGGGTCTTCCTCCGCGGCGCCGGGCCGGGCGGCGAGGCGGACGCGCGCGCCCTGACCCGGGCCGTGATCTGCCAGCTCGCCACGTTCCACGCGCCCGACGACATGATCGTGGCGATCTGCGCCGGGCCGGACCGCCGGGCCGAGTGGGAATGGGTGAAGTGGCTGCCGCACAACCTTCATCCGTCCCGCACCGACGCGCTCGGGCACGTCCGGCTGGTCGCGAGCACCGGTCCGGACCTGGAGAAGCTGCTCGAAGACGTGATCGGCAACCGGCCGCGGTTCAACCCGGCCGGGGCCGGCAACAGCTCACCGCACGTGGTGATCGTGCTGGACGGCATCAACCTCAAGGGCGCCACCCAGCTCGACGACGGCATCGACGGCGTGACCGTGCTCGACCTCGACGAGCAGCCACCGCGCCTGCTGGACCGGTCGCTGCTGGTGCTCGAGGTGCAGCACGCGCACGGCCGCCGGGTGCTGAACACCTACGCGATGGACCACGAGGCCGAGGTGGGCACGCCCGACCGGCTCAGCGTGCCGCAGGCCGAGGCGGTGGCCCGCCGGTTGTCCCCGCTGCGGCTGGGCGCCATGTCCAAGTCGTCGGACACTCCGCTGTCCACCGAGATGGGCCTGGCCGAGCTGCTCGGGCTCGGCGATCCGGAGCTGTTCAGCGTCGCGCAGAGCTGGGCGCCCCGGCCCAACCGCGACAAGCTGAGGGTGCCGATCGGACTGGGCGCCGACGGCAGTGCGATCGAGCTCGACCTCAAGGAGTCCGCCCAGGACGGCATGGGCCCGCACGGCCTGCTGATCGGCGCCACCGGTTCCGGTAAGTCGGAGCTGCTGCGCACGCTGGTGATGGCGCTGGCCGCGACCCACTCGTCCGAGACGCTGAACTTCGTGCTGATCGACTTCAAGGGCGGCGCGACCTTCTCCTCGCTCGACCGCCTGCCGCACACCGCCGCCGTGATCACCAACCTCGCCGACGAGCTGGTGCTGGTCGACCGCATGGTGGATGCGATCGACGGCGAGCTGGTCCGCCGGCAGGAGGTGCTGCGCAAGGCGGGCAACTACGCTTCGCTGCGCGATTATGAGAAGGCCCGGGCCGGCGGCGCCGCGCTGCCACCGCTGCCGTCGCTGCTGGTGATCTGCGACGAGTTCTCCGAGCTGCTCAGCGCCAAGCCCGACTTCATCGACCTGTTCGTCCAGATCGGACGGCTCGGCCGCTCGCTCGGCGTGCACCTGCTGCTCGCCAGCCAGCGGCTCGAGGAGGGCCGGCTGCGCGGTCTCGACACCCACCTGTCCTACCGGGTCGGCCTGCGGACCTTCTCGGCCCTGGAGTCGCGGGCCGTGCTGGGCGTGCCGGATGCGTACGAGTTGCCGCGCTCCCCCGGTCACGGCTACCTGAAGTTCGGCACCGAGCCGCTGCTGCGCTTCAAGGCGGCGTATGTGTCGGGGCCGATGCGCAAGGCCGCCCGGGCCGCGGCCGGTGGCGCCGGCGCGGTGCCGCAGGTCCTGGAATATTCGACCCGCTACGTCCCGGTGCCCAAGCCGGCCAAGCCGGTGCAGGCGCAGCCCGAGGAGCTCCCGGCCGGCGAGAGCGTGCTCGACGTGCTGGTCGACCGGCTCAACGGCCAGGGCCCGCCCGCGCACCAGGTGTGGCTGCCGCCGCTCAACCAGTCGTCGGCCCTCGACGAGCTGCTCGGCCCGGTGGTCGCCGACCCGACCCGCGGCCTGGCCTTCGCCAACCCCGAGCTGCACGGCGCCCTGCAGGTGCCGATCGCGCTGGTCGACAAGCCGCGCGAGCAGCTGCGCGACGTGATGTGGCTGCAGCTGGCCGGCGCGGCCGGCCACGTGGCGGTGGTCGGGTCCACGTTGTCCGGTAAGTCGACCGCGCTGCGGTCGATGGTCTGCGGGCTCGCCCTGACCCACACCCCGGCCGAGGTGCAGGTCTACTGCCTCGACTTCGGCGGCGGCTCGCTCGGCACGCTGCGCGACCTGCCGCACGTCGGCGGTGTCTCCGGCCGGCTCGACACGGTCGGCGTGCGGCGTACGGTCGGCGAGATCTCCACGCTGCTCAGCGAGCGCGAGGCGCGGTTCGCGACGATGGCGATCGACTCGATGGCGTCCTACCGGCGGCGCCGGGCGAACGCGGCCGACCTCGGCGGCGCGGCCGACACCGACCCGTTCGGCGACGTGTTCCTGGTGGTCGACGGCTGGTCGACGCTGCGCAAGGAATACGAGGAGCTCGAGTCGGTGATCACCGACATCGCCACCCGCGGTCTGTCCTACGGCATCCACGTGGTGGCCTCGACGTCGCGCTGGATGGACTTCCGGCCGGCGATCCGCGACCTGTTCGGCTCCCGGGTGGAGCTGCGGCTGGGCGACCCGAGCGACTCGGCAATCAACCGGCGGGCCGCGATGACCGTGCCGGAGAAGGCCGGCCGCGGCATCGCCGAGCACCCGACCGACAAGAACAAGTTCCTGCACCTGCTCACCGTGCGTCCCGAGCTGAGCACGATGGCCGACACCAACGCCCTGGTGAAGGCGATCGCCACCAACTGGCACGGCCCGCTCGCCCCGCGGGTGCGGATGCTGCCCGCCTCGGTGCCGTACGCCGAGATGGACCTCAACCGCAGCACCGCGCTGCGGCTGCCGATCGGCATCTCCGAGGCCGACCTGCAGCAGGTCGAGATCGACTTCGCGTCCGATCCGCACTTCCTGCTCTTCGGTGACGCCGAGTGCGGCAAGAGCTCGTTCCTGCGCTCGCTCGCCACCTCGGTGATCCGGCGGTTCTCGCCGGAGGAGGCCCGGCTCATCCTGGTCGACTACCGGCGCAGCCTGATGGACCTGCCCGAGTCGGAACACCGCATCGGCTACGGCATCCAGGCGGCGAAGACGCTCGAGCTGATGCAGTCGGTGGCCGGCTACATGGAGCGCCGTCTGCCCGGCCCCGACGTCACCGCCCAGCAGCTGCGCGATCGGTCATGGTGGACCGGCCCGGAGCTGTTCGTGCTCGTCGACGACTACGACCTGGTCGCGGCCGGCCCGACCAACCCGTTGACCCCGCTGCTCGAATACCTTCCGCAGGCCCGCGATGTCGGCCTGCACCTGGTGCTCACCCGGCGGGCCGGCGGTGCGAGCCGATCGCTGTTCGAGCCGGTCATCCAGCGGCTGCGGGAATTGTCGGCGCCGGGCATGGTCATGTCCGGTCCGTCCGATGAGGGCGCCCTGATCGGAAATGTCCGGCCGACCCTGCTACCACCAGGCCGTGGCCGATTGCTCACCCGTCGTGAGGGGATTCGGCTCGTGCAGCTGGCTCATCTCCCGCCGTACGCGTAGGGCCGGAAAATTAACAGACTCCCGGTGCGATATGGACCGACCGGCCACACCTATAACGCGAGCTTTCGGAGTAATCTGCATCGACCGTCCGGGATTGGATTATCGATGCGACCGAAGGCTGCGAGCGTGATTCCCCGGCCCGCCAGGGCGCGATGGCGCGCACCCGTCGGCGGTGGTCCTTGCTGAGCCCACGCCGTCTTGTGGCCGCCGCGCTCGCCGGTTTCGTCGGGCTGGGCGCACCGGCCGCCCCGGCCCTCGCGACGCCCGCCCCGGTTGCCGAGCCGTCCAACCCACTGGTCGGCGACCCGGTCCGCGACGATCAGTGGTATCTGAAGACGCTCGGCGTCCCCGAGGCGTGGACGTATGCGAGCGGCGCCGGCGTCACCGTCGCCGTCATCGACTCGGGCGTCGACTCCACCCATCCCGACCTGCAGGGCCAGGTTCTGCCCGGCCTCGACCTGGTCGACCCGAAGGGCGACGGCGACACCGACCTGGTCGGCCACGGCACCACGGTCTCGGCGATCATCGCGGGCCGCGGCGACGACACCGCCGGCGTCATCGGCATGGCGCCCCAGGCGAAGATCCTGCCGGTGCGCGTCCTCGACGAGGAAAACCGCTACAACGACGCGATCGTGGTGGCCAAGGGCGTCCGCTGGGCGGTCGACAACGGCGCCAAGGTGATCAACCTGTCGCTCGGCGGCAGCGGCAGCAGCGCGACCCTGGCCGCGGCCATCGACTACGCGTTCGCCAAGGACGTCGTCGTGGTGGCCTGCACCGGCAATACGAGCGCGTCGTCCGACACCGAGGTTTGGTATCCGGCACGCGAGCCCGGCGTGATCGCGGTGGCCGGCATGGAGAAGGACAACGCCGCCCTCTGGTCCGGCTCGATCACCGGCAAGGAGACCGTGGTGACCGCCCCGGCCACGCAGCTGGTCGGCGCCCGCAACGGCGGCGACTACTGGCGGGTGCAGGGCACCAGCTTCGCGTCGCCGATGGTCGCCGGCACGGTCGCGCTGATCCGGTCCCGCTGGCCCACGATGCCGGCCGGCGAAGTGATCAACCGGATCATCCACACCGCCAAGGACCAGGGCCCGGCCGGCCGCGACGCCACCTACGGCTTCGGCGAGATCAACCCGACCGGCGCACTGACCGCCGACGTCCCCGCCATCTTCGAGAACCCGCTGGACACGTCGCCGTCACCGGGCGTCGCCCGCTTCGGCAGCGCCCCGGCCTCCGGCCAGGCCCAGTCGGCCCCCGACGGCGCCACCACCGGCGGCCCCACCGCACCGAACGCGGCCGCCGCCGGCCAGGCCGCCTCCCCCGCCACGGTCACGCCTCCGTCACCGCAGCGAGCATGGTGGCTGGCAGGCTTGCTGTTCCTGATCTCCGCACTAGCGGCAACCCTGACCGTCCGCCGCTTCGCCCACACGACCTGACGCCGCGCCACCCGCCTCGCGCCGCCCCGCGCCACCTGCCCCGCGCCGCCCCGCGCCGCCCTGGCCGGATTACGAAGCAAGGCAGGCGACTGCTCCGCTGTGCGCAGCACGAGGCCCGACCAGGTGTTTCGCGCCCTTTGCTCTGCACACATAGACGCGCTGCTCTGCGCACATAGACGCGCTGCTCTGCGCACCTTCAGGGGCGAGCAGAGCAGCGCGTAATGGTGCGCAGAGCGACGAGGTGCGAAGTCCGGGTGGGGCCGGGTCCGCCGGGCGGATCGAGAACGACGATCGTCAAATGCCCGCCGGCTCGCCTCATCAGCGCGACATGAAAGGGCAAGGCCCCCGGTCGCCCGGCGGCTTGGGGGGTCAGGCGCAGTCGGAGGTGGAGACTCCGCGGGTGCGGTTGATGCCGGCCTGGGCGACCGGGGCCGCCTCGTTGGCGGTCAGGGCGAAGCCGGTGTATTTGTCGTCGGCCGCGGCCGCGAAGATCACGCCGAGCACCTGGCCGGTCGGGGAGATCAGTGGGCCGCCCGAGTTGCCGCTGCGGACCAGCGCCCGAATCGTGTAGATCTCCCGGGTGACGTCGCCGGAGTCGTAGATGTCCGGGCCGGTGATGTTGCCGACGTCGGCGACCCGGGCGGACTGGGCGTCGTAGGGCCCGTCCTGCGGATAGCCGAGGACGATCGCGCCGGCGCCGGAAGCGGCCTGCTTGGACAGGAACGGCATGATCGGCGCCTTCAGCCCGGGCACGTAGATCACCGCAAGGTCGCGCTCGGGGTCGTAGACGACCACCTTGCCGTCGAGGCGGTCGCCGTCCTCCTCGACCACGTCGACCTCGCGGGTGCCGGCCACCACGTGCGCGTTGGTCATCACGCGTTCGTTGGCGTAGACGAAGCCGGAGCCCTCGATCCGCCGCGAGCAGCTCGGCGCGGTGCCCAGCACCTTGATCACCGAACTCTGCGACTTCTGGACGATCTGCGAGCCCTTGAGCTTCGGGTCCGGCTCGGCCACCTCTTTGGTGTTGGTCGGCGCGAGGCCGCCGAACACGTCGGGGAAGCCGCTGGTGTCGAGGGTGTCCCGCAACGCCTTGGAGAGAGCCTGGGCTTCCTGCGGCATCACGCTGTTGATGCCGGTGAGGATCGAGCTGTTGCGCACCGCCGCGTTGAGCCCCTGGAACGGGGTGGAGGCGAGCGGCACCGCGATCAGCCAGGCCACGAGCAGCACGGCGACCAGCGAGATGAACGCGCCACCGGCATCGTCGAGCTGCTGCAGCGGCTTGCTGGAGATCGCCCGCCGCAGGTGGGTGCCGAGCCAGCCGGCCAGGGTCTGGCCGAGCACCGCCAGCGCGAAGATGCAGCCGAGCGAGACGACCAGCCGGGCGGTCGCGTCGGTGAACCGGTCGGCGAGCAGCGGGCCGAGTTGCAACCCGATGAGCACACCACTGAAGAAACCGCCGAAGGACAGGGCTCCGATGACAAACCCCTGGCGATAACCGCTGATCGCGAAGACCAGCATGAGCAGGATCAGGATGCCATCGACCACGAACACTCACTCAGCGTAGAGGCAGCGGGCCAGTGCACGATCATGGCAGAACCTCGTCGGGTGCGCCGCCCCGGGCGGCCGGCACCGGTGCGGACGCGTCCGGTAACTCCACTATGCGACCCGGCTGCCACGATCGCGACCAGCCACCCATGTCGAGCAATGCCGAGATCACCCCTGCCGTGAAGCCCCAGACCAGCAACCCGCGGACCTGGAACGCCGGTCCGACCCAGCCGCTGGGATGTCGCACCCGGATACGGTTCTCCGGGTCGACGAGTTCACTGATCGGCAGCCGTGCGACGTGCGCGACCTCGGCGGGCTGGCGCGGGCTCACCGGGTGCGGGTGGCGCCACCAGGCCAGGACCGGGGTCACCACGAACGAGCTGACCGGGATGTAGAGGTCGGGCAGCAGGGCCAGGGCCTCGGCACCGGCCGGGTCGAGGCCGACCTCCTCCTGTGCCTCGCGCATCGCGGTGGCGACCGCGTCGGCATCCTCCGGGTCGGTGCCGCCACCGGGGAAGGCCGGTTGGCCGGCATGGTTGCGCATGGTGGCCGCACGCTGGAGCACCAGAAGGTCCGGCCCCTCCGCCTCCGTCTCGCCAAGGAGAACCAGGACGGCGCTCGGGCGACCGCCGCCGACCGGCGCGCGCAGGGCGGTGAAGTCTTCGGTGCGGCAGGTGCCGACCCGGGTCAGCAACGGCTCGAACCAGGACGGCAGGCCGTCCGGCCGCGCCAGCAGCCGCCCGCGGCTCATAGCGTCACCGCCACACCGGTGTGCTCCTTGACCATCGCGACCAGCTTGGCCGCGTCGAGCGGGAGGAGGTTGACGTAGGTCTTGCCGGCGGCGTCGAGGAAGACAGTCACCGGCAGGTTGATGCCGCCGACCGCGTTGACCAGCTTCTTGTCCTCGTCGAACAGGGTCGGCATGGTCACGCCCTTGTCGGCGGCGAACGAGGCACCCGCCTCCCGCCCGTCGCCGGTGTCGACGCCGAGCACGGTGAGCCGGTCACCGGCGGTGTCGGCCAGCTGCTGCATGACCGGCAGCTCGCGGCGGCACGGCTCGCACCAGGACGCCCAGAGGTTGATGACCGCGGGCCCGCGCAGCGAGCGCAGGGTGACCCGCTCCTTGCCGGTGAAGCAGGGCAGCTCAAGGTCGGGCAGCGCGTTGGGGGTGGCGGCGGCGGAGCCGGTCAGCGCCGTGCAGGCGGCGAACGGCGCGGGGGTGTCGGTCGACTTGGCCTCGGCGGTGCAGGCACCCAGCAACAACAGGGGCAGGACCGTGGTGACGGAGAAGAGCCGTCTCACGGCGCCTCCGGCACGGTCACCGCGGCCGCCGGGACCAGGTCGGGGTCGACTCCGGCGGCGATCGCCAGCTCCCGGGCGCGCGGGCCCTTGAGCAGCTTGGCCGAGGCGGCCGCCTCGGTCGGGCCGGTGCCGTAGGACGGGCACATCGGGGCCAGCGTGCAGGCACCGCAGGCGGGCTTGCGCGCGTGGCAGACCCGCCGGCCGTGGAAGATCACCCGGTGCGACAGCATGGTCCAGTCGCGCTTCTCGATCAGGTCGGCGACCAGGAACTCGATCTTGACCGGGTCTTCCTCCTGCACCCAGCCGAAGCGGTTGGTCAGCCGGCGGAAGTGGGTGTCGACCGTGATGCCGGGGACGCCGAACGCGTTGCCGAGGACCACGTTGGCCGTCTTGCGGCCGATGCCCGGCAGAGCGACCAGCTGGTCGAGCTTGGCCGGCAGCACGCCGTCGTACTTCTCGACCAGGGTGTGCCCCAGCTTGATCAGCGAGTCGGTCTTGGCCCGGAAGAAGCCGGTCGGGCGCAGCAGCTCTTCCATCTCGGCACGGTCGGCCGAGGCGTAGTCGGCGGCCGTCAGATAGCGCTTGAACAACGCCGGCGTCACCAGGTTGACCCGGACATCGGTGGTCTGCGCGGACAGGATGGTGGCGACCGCGAGCTCGAGCGGGGTGGTGAAGTCGAGCTCGCAATGCGCGTCCGGATGCGTCTCGGCGAGGACCTTGGCCATCTTGCGGGCACGTCGCTTACGCCCGATCGGCGTCTCCCCCGCGAATCGCTTCGCCGACCGCACCTCCTGAGTCACCGGTAAAGAGTACGTCGTGGGTACGACAGGTTTGCCTACGCCGACGCCCGGATCGAGCCGTCCTTACCGATCACCGCCGCGGTGTCCCCGAAATCCTCGTCGCTGAGCTGCGCCACCAGCTTGCGGCCCATCTCCTGGGACGAGTCGCGGGTCGGGAGGCCGACAGAGTTCATGTACGTCGAAAGGAACTGCCCACCGGCGTACGTCCCGTCCTCGGCCAGATCGACGCGCAGGATGCCGCCGTACTTCAGCACGCCGGAGCTGGAGAGCGTCTTCCCGCCGCCGGCGAAGTTCCCGAGGCTGTAGGCGATCAGCTTGCCCTTGTAGAACTCCATGCCGCGCAGCACGTGCGGGCTGTGCCCGACGACCAGGTCGGCCCCGGCGTCGATGACCGCGTGGCTGAACTTGATCGGGTCGCCCCGGTTCTCCCCGTGGAAGATCTCGCTGCCCGGCTTCACGTGCTGCATGCCGGCCCCCTCGGCGCCCATGTGCACCTGCACGACGACCAGGTCGGCCTGCTCCTTGGCCGCCTTGATGACGGTCCGCGAGTGGTCGAGGTCGTTGAGGTTGTTGGCTCCCGCGTACCCGGAGAAGCCGACCACCGCGACCTTGATGCCCTTGACCTCCACCACGGTGATCTCGTCCTGGTTGCCGGTGTACTTGAGGCCGGCGTCGTCGAGGGCGGCCCGGGTGTTCTTGGCGCCCTGGACCCCGAAGTCCTTGGTGTGGTTGTTGGCGAGGTTCATCAGCTGGAACCCGGCGTCCTTGAGGTGGCCGGCGTAGGACGGCGGCGACCGGAAGGCGAAGCAGTTGGGCTCCGGCGGCGAGCCACACTTGGAAGCGCCCGTGTCGTCGGAGAGCGGCTGCTCGAGGTTGCCCATCACGAGGTCGGACTTCAGGCCGGATTTCACCGAGTCGAAGAACCCGTCGCCATTGTCCGGCGGCATCCGGCTGGGCGCGTTGCTCATCATGATGTCGCCGGTGGCGGACAGCGTGATCGTGTCGACCTGCGCCGATTCCGTTTTAGCCGGTTTTGCGGAATTCGCGGCTTTTGCAGGAGTGGCGTCGGGCTGTTGCCATTGCGGCCCCGGAGCCGTTTCCCTATTCGCAAAAGCGACACTTCCGGCACCTATACCGGCCAGCGCCGCCAGCACAATCGTGATAGTAAGGACAGGGCGCCCAAAAAGGCCCGGCCGCGGTGGCGAGGGGTGGGAATTCATCGACGGCGACGATACCTTCAGGTGGCAACGCGGACGACCCGACGAAAGGCCTGTCGTATTCCATCTGGAGCGACGAAAAACACGGCCCGTCACGGTCGGATTGGTTACCCTGCGGTATCTGGATCAAGGGGTGCCTGCCCGATTCCCGCCCGCGTGCGCCTAGACTGATCGAGCGCAGGCGTTGCGCGTGTTCGGAGGTGCGGCAGATGGATGAGGTGCTGGCGCGGAGCGGGATCTTCCAGGGCGTAGACCCGGAAGCCGCCGAGGCGCTCGCCAAGGAGATGGACACGGTCGAGGTCCGCAAGGGCGACGTCCTGTTCAACGAGGGCGAGGCCGGTGACAGTCTGTACATCGTGCTGTCCGGCAAGATCAAGCTGGGTCGCCGCGCGGCGGACGGCCGGCAGAATCTTGTTTCGATCATGGGCCCGTCCGACATGGTCGGCGAGCTGTCCCTCTTCGACCCGGGCCCGCGCACGGCCACCGCGACCGCGGTGACCGATGCCCGGCTGGCCCGGCTCAAGAAGACGTCGCTGCGCCCCTGGCTCAACAACCGGCCGGAAATCGCCGAGCAGTTGCTGCGGGTGCTCGCCCGCCGCTTGCGTCGCACCAACGACGCACTCGCCGACCTGATCTTCACCGACGTGCCCGGCCGGGTCGCGAAAAACCTGCTGCAGATGGCCGGTCGCTTCGGCACCCGCGACGGCGGTGTGTTGCGCGTCACTCACGACCTCACCCAGGAGGAGCTGGCCCAGCTCGTCGGCGCCTCGCGCGAGACGGTGAACAAGGCGCTGGCCGACTTCGCCTCGCGCGCCTGGCTGCGGCTGGACGGCAAGAGCGTGATCATCCTGGATCCTGAGCGCTTGGCCCGCCGCGCTCGCGTCTGACCGATCGAGGGCGTTTGCGGGGGCGGCCCCGCAAACGCCTTGATTACGCCTGAAAAGGCGACAAAGCCGCCGCATTCAGATCCGTGTCGCACCTGCTCGGCCGCTCGTTACGGAGGTGGTCGAGAGTCGAGGGCGAACACGAGAGGGCGCGGCTTTGAACACAGGGGGCGTACAGCGCGGCGGGGTCCCGACGTGACCGTGCTCGACACGGCGATCGACCCGCGTACCCCTGCCTACCTGGAGAGCCGCGGCGTCGCCCTGGAACGGCTCGGCAAGCTCGAGGCAGCGCTCGACGAGGCGCGGGCCGGTGGCGGCGAGAAGGCCGTGACCCGGCACCACGCCCGCGGCAAGCTGCTGCCCCGGGAACGCGTCGAGATGCTGCTCGACCAGGACAGTCCGTTCCTCGAGCTGTCGCCGGCCGCGGCCTGGGGCACCGAGTTCAAGATCGGCGCGGGCGTGGTCACCGGCGTCGGCGTGGTCGAGGGCGTCGAGTGCGTGATCATCGCGACCGACCCGACGGTGCCCGGCAACCCGCTCGACCCGTACCCGGTCGAGAAGATCCGCCGGGCCGCCCGGATCGCCGCGACCAACCGCCTCCCCCTGGTCAACCTGGTCGAGTCGGCCGTCGAATCGGCGGCGGGCGGGCCCCCACCGGGTGCCGGACTGGCCCGCGACCTGGGCCGGCTCACCGTCGACCGGGTGCCCACGTTCTGCGTCGTCTTCGGGCCGACCAGCGGCGACGCCGCCTACCTGCCCGAGCTCTCCGACTACACGATCATGGTGCGCGGGCACGCGCGGACGCTGACCGTCGCGCCGCAGCCGGCCGTCAACGGGAGCGCGCCCACCATGATGCCCGCCCCGGCCGACCAGCTGGCCGAGGACGAGCGGGACGGCCTGCGCCTGGCCCGGCAGTGCGTCCGCCGGCTCAACTGGCGCAAGTGCGGCCCGCTGCCGCGGACGTTCCCGCCGGCCCCGCCCAAATACGACCCCGACGACCTGCTCTCGGTCGCCGGGGCGGAGAAGAAGAACGACCTCGACCCGCGCGAGATCCTCGCCCGGATCCTGGACGGCAGCGACTTCGACGAGTTCAAGCCCACCCTGGGCACCGCACTGGTGGCGGGTTGGGGCGAGCTGCACGGTTACCCGATCGGGGTACTGGCCGGCACCGGCGTCCCGCACTCCGCGGCCGAGGCGCAGAAGGCCGTCCACTTCATCCAGCTCGCCAACGCCACCGACACCACCCTGGTGTTCCTCACCACCCAGTTCGGCCCGACCGAGATCGAGGCGCTGGCGCACTCCGCCGTGCCGCACCTCGCCATCGACACCGGCCGGGCCGGCGATCCTCGCTTCGTCTTCAGCTGGCCGGCCGATCAACCGGCCGGTCGTGATGACGACGGTGTCATCGACCCTCGTGACACCCGTACCGTCCTCGGCCTCTGCCTCTCCGCCGTGCACAGCGCGGTCGTCGAGGGCGCTGGGCACGTCGGCGTGTTCCGTTCCGGAAAGGTAGACCAGTGATCCGACGTTTGTTGGTGGCAGACCGTGGGGAGATCGCCCGCCGGGTGTTCGCCACCTGCCGCCTGGTCGGCATCGAGACGGTCGCCGTCTATTCCGACGCCGATTCTGACGCGCCGCATGTCGGCGAGGCGGACTACGCGGTTCGGCTGGACGGCGGCACCCCCGCCGCCGCATACCTGCGCGGCGACCTGATCATCACGGCCGCGCAGCGGACCGGGGCGAACGCCGTCCACCCCGGCAACGGCCTGCTGGCCGAGGATCCCGACTTCGCGGCCGCGGTCGTCGACGCCGGGATGATCTGGGTGGGTGCGCCCGCCAAGACGCTCGGCACACTACGCAGCAAGAGCGAGACGAAGGCGCTCGTCGCCGAGGCCCGGGTGCCGGTGCTGCCGACCTACAAGGACCCGGCGAAGGTGCCCGAGTTCCCGGTGCTGATCAAGCCGGATGCCGGCATCGGCGGCGCCGGGATGCGGGTGGTCCGGGACGCGGCGACGCTCGCCGAGGCGGTCGCCTCGACCCGGCGCGAGGTGGGCTGCGACGTCTACTGCGAGCCGTACGTCGAGGACGTCCGGCACATCGAGATCCCGATCCTGGCCGACGAGCACGGTTCGGTCGTGCCGTTCGGCGAGCGGGAGTGCTCGGTGCAGCGCCGCTACCAGCAGATCATCGAGGAGACGCCGTCCCCGGCCGTCGATCCGGGGCTGCGCGAGGAGATGTGCCGCGCGGCGATCGTCGCGGTCCGGGCGCTCGGCTACGTCGGCGCCGGTGCCGTCGAGTTCCTGCTCGACCCCCAGGGCGACTTCTGGTTCCTGGAGCTGACCCCGACCCTGCAGGCCGAGCACGCGGTCACCGAGTGCGTCTCCGGCTACGACCTGGTCCGGTTGCAGTTCCTGGTCGCCGAGGGCGGCGTGCTGCCGTTGCCGGGGCCGCCGCCGATCCGGGGGCACGCCATCGAGGTGCGGATCTGCGCCGAGGACCCGGCGTACGCCTGGCTTCCCGCCTCCGGCACCCTGCACCGCTTCGCCGTGCCCGACGTGGCCGGCGTGTTCCGCCCGCTCCCGGCACCCGGGTTGCGCCTGGACGCCGGGGTCGAGGACGGCTCGGTGGTCGGCGTGCACCCGGACCCGACGCTGGCCAAGCTGATCGCCTGGGCGCCGACCCGGCAGGAGGCGGCCCGGATGCTCGCCTCCGCGCTGACCCGCACCCAGCTGCACGGGGTGGCGACCAACCGCGACCTGCTGGTGCGGGTGCTGCGGCACCACTCGTTCCGCACCGGCGACCTGGACACCAACTTCCTCGACCGGCGACCCGAGGTCTTCGCACCCCTGTTGTCCGCCGTCGACGCCGTACGCATCTCGTGCCTTGCCGCCGCCCTGGCCGGAGCCGCCCGACGGCGCGCGACCGCCGCCGTGCTCGGCTCGCTGCCGTCCGGCTGGCGCAACGTGCCGTCGGGCTCGCAGACCGCGGTGTACGAGGGCCCGGCCGGCCCGGTCGAGGTCGGCTACCGGATGGACCGGCATGGCGAGCTGGCCGGCTGGTGGGTGCGCGCGGTCGACCCCGAGGAGCTGGACCTGGCCGGGCTGGGTCAGGCGCCGGTGGTGGACGACCACCCGCGGACCGTGGTGATCGAGGCCGACAACGAGCGGGTGGTGCTGGACGTCAACGGCATCCGGCTGACCTTCAACGTGCACCGGGTCGGCGTGGTGTCGTATGTGGACAGCCCGGAGGGTTCGGTCGCACTGCGCGAGCTGTCCCGCTTCCCGCTGCCCGCCCCGGAGGCGGCCGAGGGCTCGCTGATCGCCCCGCTGCCGGGCGCGGTCCGCCGCGTGCTGGTGGTGCCCGGCCAGCGGGTGCGGGCGGGCGAGCTGCTGCTCACCCTGGAGGCGATGAAGCTGGAGCACCCGGTGCACGCGCCGAGTGCGGGCGTGGTCGCCTCGCTGCCGGTGCACCCGGGCGCCGAGGTCGACACCGGTGAGCTGCTAGCGGTGCTCGATCCCGAGTAGCCCGAGGAACCACCGCTTCTTCGACTGCTTGAGCTGGTGGCGAACGGTCGGGGTGTCGTCGCTGCCGCCGTAGCGCGGCGGCGGCACGTACGGCCGTGTGGTGCCCTCGACGTCGACCTTGGTGAGCAGGTCGCGCAGCTGCTCGGCGGTCGGCCGGGCGGCCGGGTCGTTGTCCATGCCGTAGCGCAGCACCTGGGTGAGCTCGCGCGGCACCCCGGGGATGTCCGGGATCGGCTCGCTGAAGAGGTTCATCAGGGTGATCAGGCTCGGGCTGTGGCCGCTGCCCCAGCGCGGCGGCCGGCCGTGCATCACCGCGTAGAGGGTGGCGCACAGCGCATAGACGTCGACGGCGCCGGTCGGGCTGTCGTGCCGGAACGACTCGGGCGGCGCGTAGGCCGGGGTGAGCACCTCGAGGTTGACCGAGGAGTCGCGCATCTCGCCGAGGACGGCCAGGCCGAAGTCGGCGAGGACGGCCGAGTTGAAGTGCGAGTAGAGGATGTTGGCCGGCTTCACATCGCGGTGCAGGACGCCGTTGGCGTGCGAGTGCACCAGCGCATCGGCGATCTTGATGCCGAGGTCGGACGCTTCGGTGGCGGCCAGCGGGGAACGGCGCATGCGCTCCAGGTACGACCCGTCGCACAGTTCCATGATCAGGTAGGGGTGCTGGTCGACGGTGACGCCCACGTCGAACAGGTCGACCACGTGCGGATGCGACGACATCTTGCCGGCCGCCCGCGCCTCGCGCAGGAAGCGGACCTGGTCGCGATCGCTTTCCAGGCGCCGGTTTTCCATCTTGATGGCGACCTCGCGGCCGACCGAATCCTGGGTCGCGCGGTAGACGGTCGCGTGGCCGCCCCGCGCCATGACCGACAAACCTGACATCCCTGGCACATAGGGGGTCGGCAGTCGTCCTGGCGGGGTATCCGTCATGCCACAGAACTTACGCCAGGTGGAACGCGGTTCATCCCGGCACGTCGGACGCGTACGCGACAGTTTCCGGTGGCGAGGCTTCGATCTTCGCCGCCGCCAGCGTCGCCCGCAGCTCCTCGGCCGCCACCCGCTCGCTCGCCTGCTCGGTCGAGTAGGCCAGGAGCACCGCTTCCTCGGCCGCCCGGCTCGCCTCTTCGCACTGGTCGGCCGCGGCCAGCACCCGAGCGTGCACCATGGCGCACAGCACGCCGCTGCGCACGTCCTCGGCCGGCACCGCGCGGGCCCGCTCGATCCAGGTCGTGGCCGCGTCCACCCGGCCGTCGGCGAGCAGCGCCGACGCGTACGCCGCCAGGGCGTGCCGCCGGGAGAAGAGCAGCGACGGCGCGCCGGTGTCGCTGGCGATCGGCGCGAGCAGCCCGATCGCGGTGGCCGCGTCGCCCGAGCGGGTCCGCGCCTCGGCGAGCAGCACCCGCGGTCCGACCTGAGCCGGTGCGAGGGGGTTGTGCGGCTCGACCGCGGCGATCACCCGGCGGGCGTCCTCCTCGGCCAGGCTCAGGTCGCCGCGGTGCAGCGAGACGAACCCGCGCAGCGTGCCGGCCATCCCGAGCAGCAGCGGGTGCCCGGTCCGGTCGGCGTAGCCCACGGCGTCGGTGAGCAGGTCGAAGGCGTGATCGAACTCGCCCAGCCCGCGGGCGATCGCGCCGCGCACGACGAGCGCCAGCCCGCGGCCCCAGTCGTCGCCGACCGCGTTGAAGTCCCGGTACGCCCGGCGGGCCTCACCGTCCGCCTCACCCAGCTCGCCGAGCTCACTCGACGCGTACGCCTCGACGGCACGCAGCGTGCCCACCGCCCAGGCTTCGCCGACCCGGTCGCCGAAGGGCAGAAAAACGCGCGCCAGCCGGCGCGACTCCTGCAGGCGCCCGGCCAGCAGCCGGGCGAACGCCGTGGTGCCGCGCAGCCAGGACCGGCCGACCGGGTCGCCGAGCTCGGCGAAGAGCCGCGCCGCCCGGCCGAGCACCGCATCGGTGCCGGCGAAGTCCCCGCGGGTGGTGGTCACCCAGGCCAGGTTTTGCAGGGCCCAGGCCTGGCCGTGCCGGTCACCGGCGGCCAGCGTCACCTGGTAGGCCGCCGCGAACCGGCTGCTCGCCTGGCTGAGCCGGCCGGCCAGGAAGTCGGCCATGCCGAGCCGGCGCATCGCGTTGGCCCGCTCCGGCAGCAGCTCGGCCTCGGTGGCCACGTCGAGCGCCTCCTGCCAGGCGGTCACGGCCAGCGCGGTGTCGCCCATCGCCTCCTGCGCCCGGCCGACCACCAGCAGGGCCTCGGCCCGGCAGACCGGCTCGTCGGTCGAGTTCTCGGCGATCTTCTCGCCGTACGCGAGGGCCTCCTCGGCGCGGCCCAGGCGCAGCAGCGCACGGGCGTGCACCAGCTGGTCGGGCAGCGGCAGGGGCTCCTTGGCCAGGACGGCCGCGCGTTCCGCGTACTCGATCGAAGCGGCCGGCTCGATGTTGGCCAGGGCTCGCCGGGCCAGCCGGGCCAGCGCCGCGACGCCGAGCGGAGCCACGTCGCGGACCGCCGCGTCCGGCCGCAGGCGCACCTGGTCGGCCAGCTCGACCGAGCATTCGGCGTGGGTGGCCACGAAGGCGTCCCGCTCGTTCTCGGCGAGGCTGAGCCGGCTCGCGCCGTCGTAGCCGAGCCGGGTGATCGTCTCGGGGGCCGCCCAGTTCGCCAGGTAGGCGTGCCGGTCGGCCAGGTCGGCCTTGCCGATGCCGGCGTAGGCCGCCTCGCGCATCAGCGGGGTGGTGAAGGCGTAGCCGCCGCGGGCCCGGTGCAGCATGCGGCGCTGCAGCAGCTCGTCGATCGAGCGTTCCAGCTCGACCGCGGCCACCGCACCCGGCCGCGCGTCGCTGGCCGCCCGCCGCTCACGCAGCGCCTCGATCACCCCGGTCGGCACGGTGTCGCCGACCACGGCCGCGTCGCGCAGCACCGCGCGCGGCTCGGCGGGCAGCGCGTCGATCCGGGCGGCCAGCACCGCGGCCAGGTCGCGGGAGAGCAGTTGGCTGCCGAGCGAACCGGCCGCGAGCTGCCACTTGCGAGCCGCGTTGGCTCCGACCGCCGGCGTGAGCGCACCCCGCTCCATCAGCAGGGTGACCATCTCGGCCAGGTAGAACGGGTTGCCCTGGGCGGTGGCCAGCAGCCGGTCGGTGTCCTGCTGCGGCAGCTTGCCGCCGTTGAGATAGGAGGTGAGCAGCCGACCGGCGTCGGCGCCGCGCAGCGGGGGCAGCGCGTGCACCTCGGCGTCGGCGAGCCGGGTCAGCGCCCCGGCCGTCCGCACCAGCTCGGGCCGGCCCAGCAGCAGCACCACGACCGGGCCCTCGATCAGCGAGAGGGTGCGGCCGAGTGCGTCCACCGTCGAGGCGGTCGCGTCGTGCAGGTCGTCCACGATGACCACCAGCGGCGCCTCCGAGGCCAGCGCGGTGAGCAGGTCGGCGACGGCCGCGGAGACGGCGTCGGCGTCGATCCGCTTCGCGGTGGGCTGCCAGTCGGCGGCGGCGGCCGGACCGACCGGATTGATCGGGGCCTCGCCGTAGCCGAGCAGCCCGAGCAGCCGGTCGTTGTCGAGCTTGACCGGCCCGAGCCGGTTGGCCAGCTTGCGCAGCCGCTCCTCGACCACCGCGCGGCCGACCGTGGACACCACGTCCTTGGGCAGGCCGACCGACTTGCGGACCAGGTCGGCCAGCGGTGCGAACCGGCGCCGCTCGCCGAACGCGCGGCAGCGCACCCGCAGCACCCGGGCGCCGGTATGTGCCGCGTAGCGTCCGCCGACGGCCACGTCGTACCCCGCAGCAAGGCGTTTGACCTCGCCCGCGAAGCGGGATTTTCCGATGCCGGCTTCGGCCGTCATCACCATGACCCGCGGCGTGTTCGAGTCGATCGCCTCGGCGAGCCGGCCGGAGACCCGGCCCAGCTCGCTCTCCCGGCCCACGAACGGTGCCTCGTCGCCGAGACCCGACCGGGTGCCGGGCGCATCGTGCAGGCCGAGCAACTCGAACGCCGGCACCGGTTCACGCTTGCCCTTGAGCCGCAGCGGGCGCAGCTGCCGCCAGGAGGCGACGTGCCGAGTGCCACCGCCGGTGCGCGCACCGGCGTAGACGGCGCCGACCGCGGCCGCGTCGGCGAACCGGGCGGCGGTGTTCACCGTGTCGCCGATGACCGTGTATTCGATGCCCGCCTGGATGCCGGCCACCACGTCGCCGGTGTTGAGGCCGACCCGCAGGCCGAGCGGGGCGCCGCCGCCCCGCTCGTCGTCCAGCACGCGGCGAACCGCGCGTTGCATGCTCAACGCGGCCCGCACCGCCCGCTCGGCGTCGTCCTCATGGGCGACCGGGGCGCCGAAGACCGCCATGATGCCGTCACCGGTCAGCTTGTCGACATGCCCGCCGAAGGTCTTCACCGCGCCGGCCAGGGCGGCCAGCACGCGGTCGGTCACCGCGCCGACCCGTTCCGGGTCGAGGTCCTCGGACCAGGAGGTGAAGTCGGAGAGGTCGCCGAAGAGCACGGTCACGATGCGCCGCTCGGCGGCGGGCAGGGTGGCCGCGGCCGGCAGGGCGGCGCCGCAGTTGTGGCAGAAGCGGGCGCCGGGCACGGCGACGGTTCCACACACCGGACAGGTCACAGCCGATCCAACCCCTCGGCCTCTGTTCCCCATTCCCGATTTTTGTGATGGAGGTAATCGAGCTGCGCCTTGGCCGAGAAGATCGCCGCAAAGCGGATGGCCTGATCAATATCCGGATATACGAGATCAACTACCTGTTCCGGGGTCTCGGCTCCGGCCGCCAGGGCGGCCTCCACCTGCGCAAGTCGCTCCTGGCGATGCGCCAGATAACCCCGTGCGAGCACGGCCACGTCGTCCTGCGCCGGGCCATGCCCGGGCAACATCAAGACGCTTGGGTACGCCGTGAGCACCTCGAGACTGCTCAGGTACGAGCCGAGGTCGCCGTCCGGGGCCGCCACGACGGTCGAGCCACGGCCGAGAATCGTGTCTCCGGTGAACATTGCCCGGATATTCCCGTGATCCACCAGAAAACACACGGAATCGGCAGTATGCCCCGGCGTCGAGAGCATTTTTACGTCGAAGCCGTCGTTGACACCGAGATTTCCGTCGAACGGCTCGCCGTGCTCGTCGTCGGCCGCCAGCACCGGCGTCCCGCCGAGCAGCCGAGACAGCCGCGCGGCCCCCTCGACGTGGTCATGGTGACCGTGCGTAATGAGGATGGCGCGGAACGGGCCGTGCTCGGCGATCCGGGTGAGGTGCGATTCGTCCAGCGGGCCGGGATCGATCACCAGCCCGAGCGACTCACCGGGCGCCCGCAGCACCCACGTGTTGGTGCCGTCCAGCGTCATAGGACCCGGGTTCGGGGCACGCAGCAGCGTCACCCAGCCCGGCAGGCCGTCGACAGCTGCACCCCCCATGCACGAAATCGTACGTCGTGCATGGGGGGTGAGCCGAGGACCGGATGTGCGATCTCAGCGGCCACTCAGGTCACGCAGAGCGACCGGAACGGCTGAGCCTGATCACCAGGCCGCCTGACCTCATTGAACTTCGGCGATGACCTCGACCTCGACCGGGGCGCCGAGCGGCAATTCGGCCACGCCGACCGCACTGCGGGCGTGCGTGCCCTGCTCGCCGAAAACGTCGCCGAAGAGCTGGGAGGCACCATTGATCACGGCCGGCTGGCCGGTGAAGCCCGGCGCCGACGCGACGAACCCGGTCACCTTGACGATCTTGACGACCTCACCCAGGCCGACCAGCGACTCGATCGCGGCGAGCGCGTTCAGCGCGCAGATCCGGGCCAGCTCGGCGCCCTGCTCGGCGGTCACCTCGGCGCCGACCTTGCCGGTCGCCGCGAGCTTGCCCGCCACCATCGGGAGCTGCCCGGACACGTACACATGGTTGCCCGATTGCACCGCCGGCAGATAGGCCGCCACCGGCGGCACCACCTGCGGCAGGGTGAGACCGAGCTCGGTCAGCCGGGCGTACGCGTCGACGCCGCCCTCCCCGCTGATCGGAACGGTCACGACTTCGGCCGCTTCATGTAGGCGACCAACTGCTCCGGGTTCGGGCCGGGCACGACCTGAACCAGCTCCCAGCCGTCCTCTCCCCAGTTGTCGAGGATCTGCTTGGTCGCGTGGACCAGCAGGGGCACGGTCACGTACTCCCACTTCTGCATCGCCGGCAAACTCCCTAATCGTCGGGGTAACCGGGTCAGCTTAGGGCCCGCGCGGGGGTCCGCTTGGTTAGGCTGAGTCACACCGAGTGAGATCACGGAGGGCGATATGACGCACGCGCAGGGCGGCTGGCCGGGACACCCGGAGCCCGCACCCGTGCCGTCGCCCGATCCGGAGCCGCCGCAGCCCATCCCGCCGGCCGATCCGATCCCGGCGCCGGAGCCCCCGCACGCCTGGGCCCCGTACTCAGGCTCGGACTTCATCGATGCTCCGCCCGATCCGGCGGCGATGTCCTGGCCGCCGCCGGGCACATACCCGGACGAGGCGCCGACCGACACCTCCATGCCGGTCGTCCCGGCCGACCACACCCAGGTGATTCCGGCGGTCGCGCCGTGGCACGCCCAGCACGAGGCGCCCGGCCAGTGGCACACCCAGCCACCCGAGCACCCGGCCTGGGAGCACCACCAGCCCGCCGCGCCGGAGCCCGAGCCGATCTGGTCCGGCCCGCAGCAGCCCTGGCAGATGCCGCCCACCCCGGTCGTGGCCGGCGGTAGGAAGGGAAAGCGCGGCGCGGTCTGGGTGTCGCTCGCGCTCGCCGCCACCGTCATGCTCTGCGCCGGCGGCGCGGTCTCCGCCTACTTCCTGCTGCGCGACGCCGACAACCCCGGCGCGGCCGACCCGGCCACCGCGGTCAGCCGCTTCCTCACCGCCGTCTACACCCAGCAGGACGCGGCCGCCGCCGACGACCTGGTCTGCCGGGAGGCCCGCGACAAGACCAAGCTCACCGACCGGGTGGCCGAGATCCGCAGCTATTCGGACGGGTACCAGGACCCGGTCTACCGGTGGGAGGACCCGACCGTGGCCAGCTCCGGCGAGGACCGTGCGGTGGTGTCGGTGCAGCTCACGCTCACCACCGCCGACGAGAAGACGGCCAAGCAGGATCTCGAGTTCACGGTGATCCGCAAGACGGGCTGGCTGGTCTGCGAAGTAGCCGGCTGATCGACCGTCGTACCGTGGGTGTCATGGGTGAGCACGTCAACAGCAGATGGCCGGCACGGCTGCATGTCGTCACCGGCAAGGGCGGCACCGGCAAGACCACGGTGGCCGCCGCGCTGGCGCTCGGCCTCGCCGCGAGCGGGCGCCACACCCTGCTGGTCGAGGTCGAGGGACGGCAGGGCATCGCCCAGCTCTTCGAGGTCGAGCCGCTGCCCTACAAGGAGCTCCGGATCGCCCAGGTGCCCGGCGGCGGTGACGTGCGCGCGCTCGCCGTCGACCCGGAAGAGGCCCTCCTGGAATACCTGGACATGTTCTACCACCTGGGCGCGGCCGGCCGGGCGCTGCGCAAGGTGGGCGCCATCGACTTCGCCACCACCATCGCCCCCGGCCTGCGCGACGTGCTGCTCACCGGCAAGGTGAAGGAGGCGACCACCCGCTCGCAGGACGGCAGGCGGATCTACGACGCCGTGGTGCTGGACGCCCCGCCCACCGGCCGGATCGGCCGGTTCCTCAACGTCACCGCCGAGACGGCGAAGCTGGCCAAGATGGGCCCGATCAAGACGCAGAGCGACGGGGTGGCCTCGCTGCTGCGCTCGCCGATCACCTCGGTGCACGTGGTCACCCTGCTCGAGGAGATGCCGGTGCAGGAGACCCTGGACGCGATCGCCGAGCTCCAGGCGCTGAACATCTCGGTCGGCCGGATCATCGTGAACAATGCGCGCCCGGCGCTGCTCACCGCGGGCAAGGTGACCAAGGCCGAGCTCAAGCGCGGCCTGGCCGAAGCCGGGTTGCCGACCGACGCGGCCACGGTCAACGGCCTGGCCACCGAGGCGAAGGCCTACCTGACCCGGCGTGACCTGGAGGAATCGCTGCGCGCCGAGCTGGCCGAGGCCGGTCGGCCGGTGGTCGAGCTGCCGCTGCTCCCGGCCGGCATCGACCGCGCCGGGCTCGACGAGCTGGCCGCGTTGCTCATGCAGGCGTGACCCGATCTACAGGCCGCGGCGGTTACGCCTCAGTACGCTCGAAGGGTGCCCCTAACGCAAGACACCCCCCGCCTCGACGTGGACGGTCTGCTCGCTGACCCGTCCACCCGGATCATCGTGTGCTGCGGCGCCGGTGGGGTCGGCAAGACGACCACCGCGGCCGCGCTCGGCCTGCGCTCGGCCGAGGTGCACGGGCGCCGCACGGTGGTGCTGACCATCGACCCGGCCCGCCGGCTCGCCCAGTCGATGGGGCTCAGCGAGCTGGACAACACTCCCCGCCAGGTCAAGGGCATCGACGTGGCGAGCGGCGGCGAGCTGCACGCGATGATGCTCGACATGAAGCGCACCTTCGACGAGGTGGTGCAGCAGCACACCACGCCGCAGCGTGCCGCCGAGATCTTCGCGAACCCGTTCTACCAGGCCATGAGCTCGACCTTCGCCGGCACCCAGGAGTACATGGCGATGGAGAAGCTGGGCCAGCTCCGGGCCACCGACGAGTGGGACCTGATCGTGGTGGACACCCCGCCGTCCCGGTCGGCGCTCGACTTCCTGGACGCTCCGGCCCGGCTGTCCCGCTTCCTCGACGGCCGGATGCTGCGCATGCTGCTCGCCCCGTCGCGCGCCGGAAAGAGCATGTTCAGCCTGGTCACCGCGTCGTTCGGGCTGTTCTCCCGGGCGGTGCAGAAGATCCTGGGCGCGCAGCTGCTGACCGATCTGTCGGGTTTCGTGGCGGCGCTCGACTCGATGTTCGGCGGTTTCCGGCACCGGGCCGACGAGACGTACCGGATCCTGCAGGACCCGCAGACCTCGTTCCTGCTGGTGGCGGCCCCGGAGCGGGATGCCGTCCGGGAGGCCGCGTATTTCGCGGAGCGCCTGGTGGCCGAGCGGATGCCGCTGGCCGGCCTGGTCCTCAACCGGATGCACGACTCGGCGGCCGGTTCGCTGTCCGCGGAGGAGAGCGAGGTCGCCGCGGACGCCTTGACGGCGGCCGGCGACCAGGCGATCACGGCGGATGCGCTGCGTGTGCACGCCGCGCTGGTGCGGCAGACCGAGCGGGAGGCACGCGTGGCCAGGGACTTCACCGACGCGTTCCCCGCGGTCGCATCGGTGGCGGTGACGGCGCAGCCCGCCGACGTTCACGATGTCGACGGGCTACGGACGATCGGCGCGTTGCTTGCCGGTTGAGCTCAGCGGGTCGGGACGAGCACCTTGTCGGCGTTCTTCTCCCGCAGGGCGGCCTCGAACATCTTCCGCCAGCTCGCCACGTGCGGGTGGCGGCGCAGCAGTGCTCGCCGCTCCCGTTCGGTCATACCGCCCCAGACGCCGAACTCGATCCGGTTGTCCAGGGCATCGGCGAGGCACTCGTAGCGGACCGGGCAGCTGCGGCAAATCCTCTTCGCCACGTTCTGCTCGGCGCCCTGCACGAACAGCGCGTCAGGGTCGCCACTCTGACATGCCGCCATGCTCGGCCAGTCGCTGATCATCCCCATCTGTACACGTCCCCCCTTGCGTTCACCCCCTGACGTCGGCGTGCTTATGTCCCCCCAAGCAGCGCAGACGTCGTGCGATAGCTCGCCGGACCATCATGCTCTGTAGTCAGTCGATTACGCAACGTTGTCCCTCAAATACGTACAGGCCGGGCCTACCGGTCTTACCTGGCCTTCTGCGCAAAGACGGCGGCGGAGATCTCCCGAAACACCGGCCCGAACCGGCCCTGACGAGGCACAATCTTTCTGGGCGAAGCATGAGGTTCTCGAAGGGCGACCCCGTGCCGCCTTCGCGTACCCTGCTCAGGTGACCTCCTGGATGCGCAGACGCGATCACAACATCTTCGCTAACGCGACGTCGTTGCTGATCTGCGGTTTACTCGCCGGCGTCGTTGTTGCGGCCGCCGCCTTCCCGGCCGCCGCCATGTCCGGCCTGGCCGCCAAGGCCGGCGGACAGACGTTCTCGAGCCTGCCCAGTGAGCTCAAAGACTTCAGCTCCCCGCAGATCACCCGCATCTATGCGTCCGACAACAAGACGCAGATCGCGCAGTTCTACGACGAGTTCCGCAGCGACGTCCCGCTGAAGGACATGTCGAAGTACATGCCCGCGGCGATCATCGCGGCCGAGGACCGGGAGTTCTACCACCACAACGGCGTCGACCTCAAAGGCGTCGCCCGCGCGATGGTCAGCAACAACAACGGCAAGTCCAAGCAGGGCGCCTCGACGATCACCATGCAGTGGGTACGGATGTCGCTGGCCTACTCGGCGACCAACCCGCAGGAGGTCGTCGACGCCACCAAGGACACGCCCAAACGCAAGATCACCGAGATGAAGTACGCGATCCAGGTGGAGAAGGAGCTCTCGAAGGACCAGATCGTCGAGCGCTACCTGAACATCGCGCCCTTCGGCAACCAGGCGTACGGCGTCTTCGCGGCCAGCCAGATCTACTTCAACAAGAAGCCCAAGGACCTCACGATCGGCCAGGCGTCCATGCTCGCCGGCATGGTCAAGGCGCCGACCAGCTTCAACCCGACCAGCACCGAGGGTTACGACCAGATCCTCCAGCGCCGCAACAACTACGTCATCCCCGGCATGGTCGAGATGGGCGTCATCACCCAGGCCGAGGCCGACAAGGCGATGAAGGAACCCATCCCGCGCCAGGTCAAGCCGATCGGCAACGGCTGCGTGTCGGTCGCCAAGAACGCCTGGGGCTTCTTCTGCGACTACTTCTACCGCTGGTGGATGGGGCGCGAGGAGTTCGGCGAGACGGCGTACGACCGGGAGCGTCGCCTCAAGAGCGGCGGCTACCGCATCACCACGACGATGGACATCAAAGCCCAGGACGCGGCCCGTAAGAACATCAACGACAAGATCTCGGACAAGGACAAGAACGCGCTGCTGGTCGCCGCGGTCGAGCCGGGCGACGGCAAGGTCCGCGCGCTGGCCGCCAACCGCCGCTACAAGCTGGACGACTCGGCCAACCCGCAGAACAAGCTCTCCTCCGACCCGAAAAAGGCGAAGAAGGGCGTCCGCGGCACCTACCCGAACACGACGAACCCGTTGCTCAGCGGCGGCGGCGACATCACCGGCTACCAGGCCGGCTCGGTGTTCAAGATGTTCACCATGGTGGCCGCGCTGGAAAAGGGCTACCCGCTGGGCTACACGATCAATGCCCCGGTCCGCTACAAATCGGGCTACATCATCAACTCCAGCAACCCGTCCGCCTGCCCCGGCACGCACTTCTGGTGTCCGGGCAACGCGGGCGAGGGCGAGGCCGGCGTCTACAACATGTGGACCGGCTTCGGTAACTCGGTGAACACGTACTTCGTGCCCCTGCAGGAGCGGGTCGGCGCGGAGAACGTGGTGGCCGTGGCCAAGCGCTTCGGCGTGCAGTTCCGCGTCTCGTACCCGGATGCCACGTTCGCCAACGACCCGGTCTCGGCCAACCAGTGGGGCGCCTTCACCCTGGGCGTCTCGGCGTCAACCCCGCTGGACATGGCCAACGCGTACGCAACGCTGGCCGGCGACGGCATGTACTGCGAGCCCACCCCGATCGAGCAGATCGCCACCCAGGAGGGCGAGAAGCTGGACATCGGAAAGTCGCACTGCATCCGGGCAACAAGCAAGGACGTGGCCCGAGCCGCCTTGGACGCGGCCCGCTGCCCGGTAGGCGACTCGGCCCAGCTGGGCCAGTGCCACGGCACGACGGCCGGCCAGACGCACGGCGAGGTGAAGCACCCGGTGTTCGGCAAGACCGGCACCACCGACAACGACAAGACGGCGGCGCTGATCGCCGGCACCACGTCGCTGGTGGTAGCGGGCTACTTGGTAAACCCCGACTACCAGGACCACTCCGACCGCATGTCCCACGGCATCGTGAACCCCGCGGTCTGGAACACGCTGGGCGACTTCATGGACGGCAAGCCGAAGGTCCAGTTCAAGACGCCGGAAAACAAGAAGATCGCGGTAGGCGACCAGCGCTCGATCCCCGACGTAACCTGCGACTCGATCGACAGCGCCCGAAACCGCTTAGAGGGCGCCGGCTTCGAGGTGTCCGTAGGCGGCGAGGTCGATTCATCCTGCCCCGCCGGCACCGCGGCAGGCACCGACCCGAGCGGCCGCACCATCAAGGGCGGCGTGGTCATCATCCAGAAGAGCAACGGAAAGCAGAACCAGCCCCCACAGCCGGGCCAGCCAGGCCAGCCAACCGTCACCCCAACAAGACCAAGACGCTGACCGACGCATAAGAAGGGCGGGGCCGCTGCGGCCCCGCCCTTCTTGTGGTCTCCACGATGCGGCCCCAAGTTGCCTACCACGGCCGTTTCAACATCATCCGGTGAGTCCGAGGATGGTGAATGGCCTGGTCATGTTGCGGTTGGCCCAGCGGGTGGCTTCGGTGATGTCGGTGCGGCCGGCCAGGCGTAGGGCGTTGATCGCGAGGTTTCTGAGGGAGGCCAGTACGCGTGGTCCCGAGCGGGTGCGGATTCGGGAGTTGTCCTCGCGGTAGCAGGTATCGCGGATGAAGTGCAGGGTTTCGATGGACCACTGGCCACGGTTGAACGCGGCGATCTCGGCAGGTCCGGCGGCCTCGGCAGGGTGGCTGGTGACGCCCAGTTGCGCCGCGGCGGATTGCTTGCCGTCGCTGGCGGTGACGTAGCGTTCGATCAGCCAGACCTGGTTGACGTGCGGGAACGGTAGGCCGGGTGGTGCGGGAAGGACTCGGATGGTGCGGCGGGTGCTGCGGCCGTGGCCGGTCTGGGTGCTCTCGTGACCGATCGGGGTGGTAGCCCAGGGCAGGGCGTCGAAGGCGTTGAACAGGGCTGCCCGGTTCTCTTTGACCGGCAGCACGAAGTGGCCGCCTTGCTGGTGGATGAGGTCGGCGGTGGCTTTGACGGTGTGCAGGGCGTCGGCGGTGACGGTCGCCTCACGCAGATCGAGGGTTTCCAGCAGAGCGCGGGCGGTTTCTGGTTCGCGGGTCTTGGCGCCGTCGGTCGGCGCCTGGGCGATGATCACGGCGGCCGGGTCCGGGCCGGGCGTACCGGCCAGGGCGGACAGCAGATGCAGTTGCTCGCCGTCGGCGTCTATGGCACCGCGGACGGTCTTGCCGTCCAGGCGCACCTGTGTCGGTGTATCACTGCTGGTGGGAGTCTGTTCGCTGGTGCTGGTGCGCTGGGCGGTGGTCCACTCGGAGATCACCACGTCCAGGACGTCGCCGTCGGTGTCGGTGCAGACCCGCCACAGCGTCGAACGTGACGGCCGCCCGGCGGGCCGGGCCTCGACTCGCCGGTACAGGCTGTTGAGGATGTCGGCGGGGACGTCGGCGACCCAGCCGCTGATCGCGGTGTATCCCTTCCACGCCGACGCGGGCATCGTCACTCACCGCCACTATCGATCATGAAACGGCCGTGAGTTGCCTACCAGCCCTTGGGGAGGAGTTCGTGCAGCGCCGCGGCCGTACCCAAAGCCGTGAAAGTGCCGACGAGCAAAGCAATTGTGGGGCCGCTGGACCAGCCGATTGCGGTCGCCACGGCACCACCGATAAGCGTCACGAACAGTATTAACTCGTTGCGTGTGATGATGCCTCCAGCCTGACCGGCCGCGGGGCTATCCAAAGGCGAGCTGCCGGCCGCTGCAACGAAACGAGTCTTGAGATGGACGCGCTCCGCGATCCCGCCCTCCATCTCCAGCTCTATCTCAACCACCGTGCCTCCGCGACGCCACTCTTGGTCCGCACACAGTCGCTGGTGACCGGCCGCGGAAGTCGTGACGCTCAGGCCGGCGGGAGAGGACTGAGTTCCTGCGGCGATCCAGGGTTTGTCGACGGGATCTGTCTTGGCGTCAACACGAGGATCTGAATCGGCCGGGCGATCTCCCTCAGCCGGCAGAATTTTGGTGTCGGATCTCCTCACTCGAGTCAGAGACCGACGCGGAACGGAAGCGAGAAGCGCACCCGCCGCAAGGATTGTTCGAGTCGTAGCGAGTACTTGACTGTCTTTGGCCTGTTCAGACTGCTCTTGCGTCGCTACGTTTGACATGTCGGAATCCTTATTCTGGTTCACAGCGGATGGGGACGAATCGACACGAGGCGGTCCGCTGGCAGGCGGACCGCCTCCATTGCCGGTACCGAAGCCCGGCGTTCTTGGCGGGCGCGCGTAGCGCGTGTTCGAGGTCGGCGACTCAGGCGATCGGCCCGCCAAGATTTTGTTCTCGGTCTTGGCGAGTGTTCACTCTCGTCTCCAGTAGGGCGCTAGGCTAGATCCACTCGTTGGACCACAAAAGGAGACTCCGTGTAACTACGCGTAGCCTAATCATGACTGATCGTTTTGGCAATTGCCAGAGTCGGTTGCCACATGGTCTTGCCAAAGGCATTTGCCACGTGGCATCTAGACAGCTAGCATGTGGCTTGCGGCATGCTGACACCTAGCCGTGGCCATCGTCGGTCGCTGAGCCAGGAGGTTGCGATCATGCCCGGTCATCCTGGGCCACTGGTTCGCCGCCGCCAACTGGGGACAGCACTGCGCCAACATCGAATTGACGCGAAACTCAGCGTGCGAGAAGCAGCTGAGAAGCTGCTCTGCTCGCCATCGAAGATCAGCCGGATTGAGTCTGCGCAAAGAAACATTTCCCAGCGCGATGTGCGGGATTTGATGGACCTTTACAAGGTTCGCGATCCCGCCGTGCGCAGGAACCTCATGAAGCTCGCCGAGGAAAGCCGGCAGACAGCCTGGTGGACTGAATTCAATCTTCCACCGGCGCACGAGCGATTCATCGGCCTCGAAGGTTCCGCTGCGACGATATTGGATTACCAGATTGGAGCGTTGCCAGGACTACTGCAAACTCCGGAGTACGCCGCGGCCGTGATCCGCGCTTGGTCGGACGACCCCGATGTCATTCAGAACATCGTGAACGTCCGCATTACGCGGCAACGGTTCTTGGGAAAAGAGACTGCGCTGAAGTTCGTGGTCGACGAATCGGCCTTGCGTAGGCCGATCGGAAGTCCCGAGGTCATGCGCGACCAGATCCGGAAACTCATAGCGGTCGGGCCCCAGACGGACCTTCAGGTTCTCCCATTCGCCGTGGGCGCACATCAGGGCCTGATCACCGGCTTCAACATCCTGCAGTTTGCCAAATCGATGCCCGCAAGCTCAGCAGTCGACATGTCTGACGTGGTTTACCTCGAAGGCCTCCTCGACTCGGCACTCTTCCTGGAAGATCCGGATGACGTCAAGAGCTACATTCAAACGTTCACCGGACTGCAGGAAAAAGCGTTGAGTAAAGTAGAGACGATAAACTTCCTGGAAGGCATTCTCCGCGACTTGTGACGTCGGCTCGAGTGGACTGGCTCATCATGGAGAATATCGATGGACAACGAAGTTCAGATGCTGCGTGAACTTTCCTGGAAGACCTCTTCGTATTGCACCAATTCCACCTGCGTGCAGGTCGGCATGACGGAAGATTCGGTCGCTATCAGGGATTCAAAAGATCTCGATCAACGACCATTGAAGTACACAAGGGACGAGTGGCGACAGTTCATCGCCGGAGTCAAGGACGGCGAGTTCGACCTCGCCTGAAGCAACACCCATGGCCCACACTACGCGTGCGGCCCTTCGCTACGAATTGCTTGTGTTTCAGGTAGGCCTCGTTCGGAGCTGCCTGCTCTACGCGCGTGAGCCGGGTCCGGCCGCTGGTGCGGTTGGGGACGGCTCACGCGCGTACTGAATCAGGCTCCCAGCTGGCGACGGACCTCGGCTGCCACTCGGCCGCCCTCCGCTCGTCCCGCCACTGCCGCCTGGGCGGCCTTCATGGCCGGGCCCATCTGGGCCTTTCCGGTGTAACCGCCGGCCGTCAGTGCGCCGCCGACCAGCTCGGTGATCTCTGCGTCAGTGAGCTGTTTCGGCAGGTAGCGGTCGATGATCTCGCCCTCGGACTGCTCCTTCGCCGCCTGCTCCGAACGCCCGGCGTCGGCGAAGGCCGTCGCTGCCTCGCGGCGCTTCTTCGCCTCCTTGGTCAGCACGGCCAGCACCTCGTCGTCGGAGAGGGCACGTGCCTCGCTGCCGGCCACCTCGGCGTTGCGGACCGCGGACAAGGCCATCCGCAGCGTGCCGGTGGTCAGCTCGTCGCGGGACTTCATGGCGGTGTGCAGATCCTCGTTCAGGCGGTCTTTCAACGTTCCCATGGGGGGAGAAACTACTCTTGCCGTCATGCGTAAGCGCCCCTTTATCGGCCTGGCCGCAGGTGTCGTCGCGGCCGGGGCCGCCACGTTCGCCTATTCGTCGCTCGTCGAGCGGAACATGTTCACGCTGCGCCGCTTCGATGTGCCGGTGCTGGAGCCGGATGCCGAACCGCTGCGCATCCTGCACATCTCCGACCTGCACATGATGCCGTCGCAGGCGCGCAAGCAGGCCTGGGTGGCCTCCCTCGGCGGCACCGACCCCGACCTGGTCGTGGTCACCGGCGACAACATGTCCGACCCTGGGTCGGTGCCGGGGGTACTGCGGGCCCTCGACCCGTTCCTGTCGGTGCCGGGGGCGTTCGTCTTCGGGTCCAATGACTATCGCGGCCCGGTGTGGGGCAATCCGCTGCGGTATGTGCTGCCGTTCGAGCGGGAGTACGTGCAGGGTGTCGACCTGCCGGCCGAGGAACTGCGGGACGCCTTCACCGACGCGGGGTGGGCCGATCTGAACAACGCCCGCACCGTCATCAAGGCCGGTGGGCGTTCGATCGAGCTGGTCGGGGTGGACGATCCACACGTGGAGCGGGACGACTACGACTCCGTCTCCGGTCCCATCTCCGGCGGTGCCGACCTGCACATCGGCGTCACCCACACGCCGGCCACCCGGGTGCTGGACGCGATGGCTTCGGACGGCTTCTCGCTGCTCCTCGCCGGCCACACGCACGGCGGGCAGGTGTGCGTGCCGTTCTACGGGGCGCTGACCACCAACTGCGACCTGCCGCACTCAATGGCCAAGGGCCTGCACCGCTGGCCGGGCTCCGACGCCTGGCTGCACGTCTCGGCCGGCCTGGGCACCCACCCGACCGCCCCGATCCGCTTCGCGTGCCGCCCGGAGGCTTCGGTGCTGACGTTGATACCGCGCTGACCTGCGGTTTCACCCCAAGGGGGATACCGATTTCGCTGAGCGCCGGGCGTCGGATAGTATTTCCTGGCAGCTCGGGGTGTGGCGCAGCTTGGTAGCGCGCTTCGTTCGGGACGAAGAGGCCGTCGGTTCAAATCCGGCCACCCCGACCAAGAGTTTTGCCACGTCAGGACCGGACTTCCGCTTCAGGAAGCCGGTCCTGACGTGTTTCAAGACCAAGAAATTCCGAATCGTACGCGCACGCCCCGTCCCCAACCGCAGCGTCGGCGAGACCCGGCTCACGCGCGAAAGCAGGCCGCGCTGAGCTCCGTTCAGGAGTGGCACAGCATCGATCGAAAAGACCGGATGCGTCCCGCTCTGGACAGCAGTTCTGCGATGTCCAGTTACCTCCGTAACGGCGCCCTGCTCGCGGCTGCCGGCCTGCGCTGACCGCCGCCGCACCCGCCTTTCCGAACGACCAGATCACCTTCAGCGTCGACGCGCACGCCCGCTTCGACGCATGCCCTGGCCGCCTTCATGGAGATGGCCGACGGCAACCTGGCCGTCGCCGACGCCAATCACTGGTAGGGAATCGCGGTCGCACCCTCAAGTGTGGGTAACGGCAACCGATTAGCTCCCAGGACTACCCCTGGAGAGCCGATGAACTGCACCAACTGTGGTTCGCCCCTGGAGCGGCCGACTGCGTACTGCGGCACCTGCGGTATGGAGGTGTTTGCGGCCGGTCCGGAGGCGGCCCGGAATCTGCATGCCGAGCCGCATCTCGTGCCGCTTGAGTTCTCCGCGCCTGCCTATGCCATGTATGCCCCGGCACCGGGCGTGTTCGGCACGCCGCGGCCGTACGGGCCGTCCGGTGGGCTTCCGTTCGGCACCGCCCCGATCTTCTCGCCGCCGAGTGCCGTCGCGGTCGCGGACGCCCCACCCAGCGCCGTCGCGGTCGCGGAGGCGCCTCCCGGCGACCTCTCGGTCGAGGTTCCGCTCAGTGACTTCTTGCCCGAGAACGTTCCGGTCTCGCCGGCGCCGGCCGGGATGCCGCTCGATCTCGTCCCGGTCTCGCCGCCGCCCAGCGGGCTTCCCTTCAACCCCGCCGGGATTCTGTTCGACGACGCCCGGGTTTCTCCGCCCGCCGCCTGGTTCACGGTCGACGACTCCCCGATCTCGCCACCACCGGCCGGACTCACGTTCGACAACGCTCCGCTCTCGCCACCACCCGCCGGGATCACGCTCGACGTGCCGCCGGACTGGCCGCCATTTGGCAGTCCGATGCCGGGTCCTCCCTCACCGGAGACGCTCGCCGACCTGGAGCTTGTCGAGTTCGGGCTCGCCCGGCTCGGGCTCGAACACGACGGTGGCGGCGTTGCTGTCCTGGAGCACGCCCCGCCGCTGGATCCGTTCGCCGACCAGCAGACGCTGGAGTTCCCCGCCATCCAGGTCGAGGAGCCCGAACCGGCCGAAGCCATGGCGCTGGTGGAAACGGCGCCGGCGGTGAAGGAAGCCACCGACGTTCTCAGCATTGTTGGGTTTGTGCTGGCTGCGGTGGCTGTGCTGTTCTTTCCGACCGGCGTCATTGCTGTTGCCTGGGGCTTTCTGGCCGAACGGCGCGGTGAGCGGCTCGGCACGATGGCGATCAACGTTGCGGCCGGCTGCACCGTGGTCGGTGTGGTGCTGCACGCGCTTTCCTGAAAAGCAGAAGACCCGGGGGACGGCTTTACGCCGTACACCCCGGGTCGTTGAATGTGGGCTTCAGAGCGCCAGCTGCGGTCGCACCGGGACGGTGGTCACCGCTGGGCCGACGCTTCGGCCGGGGAGTTGCTGCTGCGGCACCGCGTACGGGCCGAGCATGGTCTCGACTGCGGGGGCGATCGCCGGGCGGCCGTTGAGCTGGATGAGCCGGGCGGCGCGGGCGAGAGAGCCGGTCTCGCCGTCGCGGAAGCCTTCCCGGTAACCCTTCTCGTAGCGCTCGCCTCGGCCGAGAGCTCGGCCGAGGGCGAAGCACGAGGAACCGGCGAGTGCGATCAGGAAGAACAATGCGAAGGGTGTCACGGAAATGTTCCTTCCGAGTTATTAGCACCAATTAGGCGAAAAGTACCCCAAAAGGATCTTCCATGTTGTAGCGCGGAGATCAAGTACGCGGACGGGTGACTCGATCTTCGACGAGCTGCGTGAGCAGGCGCGCGGGCAGTTCCTCGGGGTCGGTCGGGCGGCACAGGTGGTAGCCCTGGCCGTAGGCGCAACCCAGCCCGCGCAACGCCTGCAGCTGCGCGGCGTTCTCGATCCCCTCGGCCACCGTGCGCAGGCCGAGGATCTGCGCCAGCTCGACGATCGTCCGCACCAGCGCCAGGTCCTCGCCGGTCAACTCGGCCCGCGCGATGAATGCCCGGTCGATCTTCAGCTCGTCGACCGGCAATTCGCGCAGGTAGGCGAGCGACGAATAGCCCGTACCGAAATCGTCGATGGACAGCTGCACGCCGAGGCCGCGCAGCGTGTGCAGGGCCGCCTTGCCCAGGTCGGGCTCGCTCATCAGCACCGACTCGGTCAGCTCCAGCGTCACCGCACTCGACGGCAGGCCGGCGATGGCCAGGGCCCGCATCACGCTGTCGGCGAACCGGGGATGCACCAGCTGATGCCCGGAGACGTTGACGTTCAGCCCGAGGTCGGGGAACTCCCGCCGCCAGCGCGCCACCTGCTGGGCACTGGTCTCCAGCACCCACTGGCCGATGTCGACGATCAGCCCGAACTCCTCGGCGATCGGGATGAAGTCGACCGGCGAGACGAACCCGCGGGTCGGGCTGTGCCAGCGGATCAGCGCCTCGACGCCGGCCGGGCCGCCGTCGCCCAGCCGGATCAGCGGCTGGTACTGCAACCGGAACTCGCCCTCGCGCAATGCTCGCTGCAGGTCGCCGCGCAGACTCAGGTGGTCGAGCGCCTCGGAGTGCATGAACGACTCGTAGACCCGGACCCGGCCCGGACCCTCCTTCTTCGCCCGGTACATCGCGACGTCGGCGTTGTGCAGCAGCGACTCGGGCTTCTCCACGGCCTCCCGGGAGATGGCGATGCCGACGCTGGCGCCGATGAAGATCTCCCGGCCGGCCACCCGGAACGGCTCCTTGATCGCGGAGACGACCCGCTCGCCGACGATGGTGGCGGCCTCGCGCGGGGAGTCGTGCAGCAGGGCGGCGAACTCGTCCCCGCCGAGCCGGGCGGTGGTGTCGCTGGCCCGTACGCAACCGCGCAGCCGCCGCGCGACCAGCGCGAGCAGCTGATCGCCGGCTTCGTGGCCGAGGCTGTCGTTGACCGCCTTGAACCGGTCCAGGTCGATGAAGAGCACGCTGGTCGGGTCGGTCGAGGTGCCCCGGGACGCCAGCACCCGGTTGAGGATCTTGAGGAAGAGCGCCCGGTTCGGCAGGCCGGTGACCGGGTCGTGGTGGGCCTCGCGGACCGCCTCGACGGTCCGCGCGTCGGTCAGCGCCAGGCTCACCTGCTGGGCGAACGCGGCCAGCTGATCACGCTGCTCGGTGTGCTGCTCGGTGCCGCCGGGCAGGTGCGCGACCAGGCAGCCGGCCATCTCACCGGTCACCCGCACCGGAGCGGCGATCGCGGTGCCGGTCGAGTCGGGCCGGATCAGCACCGAGCCGGCCGCCATCGCGGCCCGCGCCGCCGACTCGTGGGCCGGCTCGCCGTCGGTGCCGCCGCAGGTCGACGCGACGCTCAGCCGGCGGTCCTGGCCGCCCTCGGCGAGCAGCAGCGCCACCGTGGCACCGTCGAGCAGTTCGGCCGCGCCACTGGTCACCGCGTCCAGGATCTCCGGCAGCGGCCGCCGGGCCGAGATCGCCCGCTGGATGGTCAGCAGCGACTCGACCAGCCGCTGCCGGGTCTGCGCGCTGGTCGCCTGCCGTTCCTTCTCGGCGCGCAGGTGCCGCTCGGCGGCCAGCACCCGGATGCTGCGCAACGCCAGGCCGAGCACCTGGGCCATGCCCTGCAGCATCTGCCTTTCCTCGGGGCCGAACGGTTCGTCCAGCCGGGCCACGATCAGCGCGTCCGCGTGCTCCACGCCCAGCGGGCACGGCACGGCGTAGAGCTCACCGCGGCCGATCACGTCGAGCAGGGTCTCGCCGGCCGCCACCGCGCGCAGGCGGGCTTCCGGGACGGCCGGGCCGAAGCCGTACGCGCCCAGGACCTTGCCCTCGCGCACGACCGCGCCCACCTCGGCCTCGACCATCTCGACGGCCCGCTGGACCGCATGGGTGATCGCCGTTTCCTCGTTCTCGGCCGCGTTGACCGCGGTGAAGAACTCGGTGAGCAGGTGCGTCGACCAGTTCATCCGCTTCAAGCCAGGGCCAAGGTGACGAGGGTGAGGTGATGGAGGCCGCTGGCGCCGCGGATCCGGGCGACCTCTCCGCCGGTGTAGAAACCGGCGAACGGCGCGCCGTGGAGAGCCTCCCGCATGACCGCGATCTCCTCGTCCATCCCGCCCTCGACCAGGCCGGCCCGGCGGCCGGCGCAGTCGAAGGCGAGCACGCCGAGCGGGGCGAGGCCGTCGAGCCGGGCGAGTGCCTCGGTGCACGACCAGGATGCGCCGTCGAGCAGCGCCTGCCGGTCCGCCTCCATCAGCCAGACCTGCGCGCCCTGCGGGATGTCGGCGGTGCCCCAGACCGAGCGTTCCTCGTCGTCCCCGGCGTGGATCACCCGGATGTCCTCGCCGTTGCGCCGGGACAGGCCGAGCGGCTGCAACGGCCGGCCGCGGTCGAAGAACTCATCGGCCGTGCCCTCGAAGTTGTTGCGCCGCAGCAGCACGTCCAGGGCCGGCTCCTCGTCGAGCTGGTAGATGTGCGCGCCCTTGCTCTTGGTGACGATCATCGGCGGTTCGATCCGGCGCCAGCCGTGCGCGATGCCGATGCCGACCGGCCCGTCCGAGCCGAGCGCGAGCCCGACCACCGAGTTGGTCAGCACCTCGTCGCCGTAGAACTGGAAGGTCTGCTCGAACTTCCGGTCGTCCGCGCTGAACCCGCCGACCAGCGGAACGGTCGCGCCGATGCCCGAGTAGGCGCCCCGGATGATGTCGTGCGGATGGCCGGTCAGCCCGTCGCAGAGCAGGACCAGCACCTTGTGATCGTCGTGCAGGCCACGCAGCGACTCGGCGACCGCGGCGCCGGCCGCGCGCGGATCGGACTCGCTGATGTGCGCCGCCCGGGTGTGCACGGTGAAGCCGTCGCCGCCGAGCGCGGCCACCGAGACGCCGCCCACGGTCATCCCGGAGTTGCCGAGCTCGCCCATGGTGGTGCAGCCGACGATCGCCGCATCCGGGCCGGCCTCGGCCCGCACCCCGGCGAGCAGCGCCCGCAGGTCGTGCGCCACCGAGCAGAAGACCACGACCGCCTTGGGCGCTCGGCCGCCGATCGCCTCCACGACGGCCTCGGCACCGGCCTTCGCGGAGTCCGCGGCGCTGCTCTGCCCGGCGCCGAACCAACGGTGCGGGATGCTCTGCATGATCCTATGATCGGCACGGTTTGTCGGTTGCTGAGTGGTTGCGTGTGGGGTGCTGTCATCCGTCCCCGGGCCGCCTGCCAGGCTTGGACCTTGTGACTTCCTCTGAAGACCTGGCCCGGCGGGTCCGCGACGTCAGCCGGCTGACCGGTGAGTTCGTCCTGCGGTCCGGCCGCACCGCGACCGAATATTTTGACAAGTACCAGTTCGAGGCCGACCCGGAGCTGCTCGACCAACTGGCCGAGCGGATGGCCGTGCTGATCCCCGAGGGCATCGAGGTGCTGGCCGGGCTGGAGATGGGCGGCATCGCCGTGGTGACGGCGCTGGCCCGGCACGCCAAGCTGCCCACCGCGTTCATCCGCAAGCAGGCCAAGCAGTACGGCACCGCCCGGCTGGCCGAGGGTGCCGAGGTGGCCGGTCGCCGGGTGCTGGTGGTCGAGGACGTCGTCACGTCCGGCGGCCAGGTGGTCATCTCCACCGGCGACCTGCGCAAGCTGGGTGCGCACGTGGACCACGCGCTGTGCGTGATCGACCGTCAGGAGGGCGGCTCCGCGGCCCTGGCGGCCGAGGGCATCACCCTTCGGGCGCTGCTGACCAGGGAAGACCTCAGCTAACTCCCGGTCTCTTTGAAGACCCAGTCGAGGTACGCCGGGTTTCCGGCCACCACCGGCATGGCCAGTACGCACGGAACGTCGTACGGATGCTCGGCGTTCGCCCGCTCGATGATCTTGTCGACCAGCTCCGCACGGGTGTGCAGGGCGACCCGGGCCTCGGGGTCGTCCTGCACCGCGCCGTCCCAGCGGTAGATCGAGCGGATCGCCGCGACCTGCTGCCCGCAGGCGGCGAGGCGCTCCTCGACCAGGCGGCGGGTGAAGCCGGCCAGCCACTCCGGGTCGGCGGCGGTGATCACGACCTCGACGACACCGGTGGCGGCGGTCATTTCATTTCCGCGGCGATCAGCTCGGCGATCTGCACGGTGTTGAGCGCGGCACCCTTGCGCATGTTGTCGCCGGTCACGAAGAGATCGAGCGCGCGCGGGTCGTCCATCGCCCGGCGGATGCGGCCCACCCAGGACGGATCGGTGCCGACCGCGTCGATCGGCATCGGGAACTCGCCGGCCTCCGGGTCGTCGACCAGGATCACCCCGGGGGCGCCACGCAGCGCCTGACGGGCACCGTCCGCGTCGACCTCAGAACCGAACACCGCGTGTACGGCTATCGAGTGGCCGGTCACCACCGGCACCCGGACGCAGGTGGCGGAGACCTTCAAGGCCGGCAGCCCGAGGATCTTGCGGGACTCGTTGCGCAGCTTGAGCTCCTCGGACGACCAGCCGAGCGGCTCCTGGACGCCCGACCAGGGCACCACGTTGAGCGCGAGCGGCGCCGGGAACGGGCCGAGATCGTCGCCGACCGCCTGCCGCACGTTGCCCGGCCGGGAGCCCAGCGAACGGTCGCCGGCCACCTTGCTGAGCTGGTCGTGCAGGGTGTCCACACCGATCTGACCCGCGCCCGAGGCGGCCTGGTAGGAGGCGAGCACCAGCTCGCGCAGGCCGTACTCGCGGTGCAGCGGCGCGATCGCCATGATCATCGCCATCACCGTGCAGTTGGCGTTGGAGACGATGTTGCGCGGGCGGTCGCGCACCGCTTCCTTGTTGACCTCGGGCACGACCAGCGGCACGTCCGCGTCCATCCGGAAGGCCGCCGAGTTGTCCACCACGGTCACGCCGCGGGCAGCCGCGATCGGCGCCCACTCGCGCGACACGTCGTCGGGCACGTCGAACATGGCCACGTCGACGCCGTCGAACGCCTCCGGGGTCAGCTCCCGCACGGTCAGCTGCTCACCGCGGCAGCTCAGCTCCTTGCCGGCACTACGCGCGGTGGCGAGCAGCCGGATCTCCCCCCAGACGTTGCGCCGGGAGGAGAGCAATTCGAGCATGACGGTACCGACGGAGCCGGTGGCTCCGACGACGGCGAGCGTGGGCTGCGCCATCGGGACTCTTACCGCCCGGTGCCGGCGTACACCACCGCCTGCTCGCCGCCGCCCAGCTCGAACTGGTCGTGCACGGCCCGGACCGCGGTGTCGAGGTCGGTGTCGCGGCAGACCACCGAGACCCGGATCTCCGAGGTCGAGATCATCTCGATGTTGACGCCGGCCTCACCGATGCAGGCGAAGAAGGAAGCGGCCACGCCCGGGTGCGAGCGCATGCCCGCGCCGATCAGCGACACCTTCCCGACGTGGTCGTCGAAGAGCAGGCTCTTGAACTTGATCTGCTCCTTGATCCGGTCGAGCGCGGTCATCGCGACGGCGCCGTCGGCCTTGGGGAGCGTGAACGAGATGTCGGTGCGGCCGGTGCCCTCGGTCGACACGTTCTGCACGATCATGTCGATGTTGATCTCGGCCTGCGCCACGGTCTCGAAGATGCGACCGGCTGCGCCCGGCTCGTCGGGCACCCCGACGATCGTGATCTTGGCTTCGCTCCGCTCGTGCGCGACCCCGGTGATCAATGCTTGCTCCACGTCAGGGTCCTCCATCGATCCGGTGACGAGCGTGCCTTCTTTGTTCGAGTACGAAGAGCGTACGTGGATCGGCACCTTGAAGCGGCGGGCGTATTCCACGCATCGCAACATCAGCACCTTCGCCCCACCGGCCGCCAGCTCGAGCATCTCCTCGTAGGTGATCTGCTTGATGTGCTTGGCGTCCGGGACGATCCGCGGGTCGGCGGTGAAGACGCCGTCGACGTCGGTGTAGATCTCGCAGACGTCGGCGTGCAGCGCCGCCGCCAGGGCGACCGCCGTCGTGTCCGAACCGCCGCGGCCCAGCGTGGTGATGTCCTTGGTGTCCTGCGAGACGCCCTGGAAGCCGGCCACGATGCAGATCGCGCCCTCGTCCAGCGCCGAGCGCAGCCGGCCGGGCGTCACATCGATGATCCGCGCCTTGCCGTGCGTCGAGGTGGTCAGCACGCCGGCCTGCGAGCCGGTGTAGGACCGGGCTTCGTAACCCAGGTTGTGGATCGCCATGGCGAGCAGCGCCATCGAGATGCGCTCGCCGGCGGTCAGCAGCATGTCGAGCTCACGACCGGGCGGCAGCGGGCTCACCTGGTTGGCCAGGTCGAGCAGCTCATCGGTGGTGTCACCCATCGCCGAGACGACGACCACCACGTCGTCGCCGGACTTGCGGGCGGCCACGATGCGCTCCGCCACCCGCTTGATGCGCTCGGCGGTGGCAACGGACGAGCCACCGTACTTCTGCACCACCAGTGCCACGGGTAACCATTCCTTCGGTTTCTGCCAAACGCCCGGTCAGGGCAATCGCCACCACATTAGCCGCGCCCCGGCGCGAGACCGACAGCCGATCCCAGGATTCGGCCTATAACCGGCGACACGCCAGTGCACGACAACGACCGGTTCGGCCCGCAGAGGCGAGAATGTCTCGGTGCGCCCACACTTCCTGTCGCTGTCCGCCGCCCTGTTGCTGGGCTGCCTCGCGGCCTGCGGCGGAAGCCCGGAGGCCGCGCCCACCACGTCCGCCTCGGCCACGCCGACCGGCGACGACACCGCTCCGCAGGCACGGGTCGACCTGGCCGCCAAGGCCGCGCTGGCGCAGGACAAGGCGTACGCCGCGCTCTACACGCTGGACGACGACGGCGACGGGCGGCAGCACAACGTGGTCGCCACCATCGCCGCCGACGGCACCTGGCGGGTCGATGTGAGCGACGCCATGCTCGGCAGCACCACCGACGTCTCGATCGTCTCGACCGCGGCCGGGCTCTACCAGTGCACGGTCGCCTCGGCGTCCAACCCGGTCATCCCCAGCTGCGTGAAGGTCGCGGCGGCCGGCAAGCGGGTGCCGAAGGACAACTCGCCGCAGGTGGAGCGGTTGTTCCGGCAGTGGCTGCCGGTCTTCCGCGACCGGCAGGCGGCGCTGTCGGTGACCGAGGTGCAGCCACTCTCCGGCGCGCAGGGCACCTGCTACTCGATCGACTCGATCGCGGCCTCGATCAAGGCGCCGGTCGACATCGGCATCTACTGCTACGCGGCCGACGGTGTGCTGACCGCGGCCCGGGTCGGTTTCGGCGTGCTCAAGCTGGTCAGTCAGGTGGCCGGCCCGAAGACCGTGCCGCTGCCCGGCCCCGAGTCGCCCGGCCCGGCGATGGGCCAGGATGCGGTGGCGCCGCCGGTCGAGCTTCCATCGACCGTGGCCTCACCGGCCTGAGCACGGGCTTCCCACGATCCGGGCGTAGCATTAGCGACGTCCGAGCTGATCACGTAGGGTGATTTTCGACATGTGGCAGACGCTCCTCCTTCGCTGCCGCGACGAGGCTTGATCCCAGGCCGGCACCTCGTCGCGGAGTTGACGCGCGCCGCCTGCTCGGTTCGTCTCCCGTTTGGAGCAGTCACATGTCCACCGACAATCCCTTTGCCACGCAGCGGTCCAGCGCGATGCCCTTCCAGCGGTACGCGTCGTACCAGCAGCAGTTCAAGATCGACCTGCCGGATCGGCAGTGGCCGACCAAGGTGACCGAGACCGCCCCTCGCTGGTGCGCGGTCGACCTGCGGGACGGCAACCAAGCTCTGATCGACCCGATGTCCCCCGAGCGCAAGAAGCGCATGTTCATGCTGCTGGTGCAGATGGGCTACAAGGAGATCGAGGTCGGCTTCCCGGCGGCGTCGCAGACCGACTACGACTTCATCCGCCAGCTGATCGAGCAGGACCTGATCCCGGACGACGTCACCGTCCAGGTGCTGACCCAGTGCCGCGAGCACCTGATCGAGCGCACCTTCGAGTCGCTGCGCGGCGCCAAGCGGGCGATCGTGCACTTCTACAACTCGACGTCGGTGCTGCAGCGCCGGGTGGTCTTCGGGCTGGACAAGGACGGCATCACCGACATCGCCACCAGCGGCGCGCGGTTCTGCCAGAAGTACGCCGAGATCCACACGCCGGACACCGAGATCTTCTACGAATACTCGCCGGAGTCCTACACGGGCACCGAGCTGGAGTACGCGCTGGAGGTCTGCTCGGCCGTCATCGACGTGATCGACCCGACCCCGGCCCGGCCGCTGATCATCAACCTGCCGGCCACGGTCGAGATGGCCACCCCCAACGTCTACGCCGACTCGATCGAGTGGATGCACCGCCACCTGCCCCGCCGCGAGTCGGTGGTGCTGTCGCTGCACCCGCACAACGACCGGGGCACCGGGGTGGCCGCCGCCGAGCTGGGCCTGCTGGCCGGCGCCGACCGCATCGAGGGCTGCCTGTTCGGCAACGGCGAGCGCACCGGCAACGTCGACCTGGTCACGCTGGGCCTGAACATGTTCGCCCAGGGCATCGACCCGATGATCAACTTCACGCAGATCGACGAAATCAAACGGACCGTCGAGTACTGCAACCAGCTGCCGGTGCACGAGCGTCACCCGTACGTGGGCGACCTGGTCTACACGTCGTTCTCCGGGTCGCACCAGGATGCGATCAACAAGGGCTTCGCCTGGCTGAAGTCCGATGCGGACGCGGCCGGCGTGCCGGTCGACGAGTTCACCTGGGGCGTGCCCTACCTGCCGATCGACCCGAAGGACGTGGGTCGCAGCTACGAGGCGGTCATCCGGGTCAACTCGCAGTCCGGCAAGGGCGGCGTGGCGTACATCATGAAGGAGGAGCACAAGCTCGACCTGCCGCGACGTCTGCAGATCGAGTTCTCCGGAGTGGTGCAGCACCACACCGACGAGGAGGGCGGCGAGGTCTCCCCGCAGCAGATGTGGGACATCTTCGCCGGCGAGTACCTGATCGAGCACCAGATCGCTGCCGCCTTCAAGATCGAGGGCTACAGCACGGCCACCGTGGACGGCAAGGTCGAGATCGACCTGGAGGTCTTCCACCGCGGCGTACGCCGTCCGCTGCTCGGTGTCGGCAACGGCCCGATCGACGCGTTCGTGCAGGCGGTGGCCCCGCTGGGGGTCCAGGCCCGGGTGCTGGATTACCAGGAGCACGCGATGACCGCGGGTGGCGACGCTCAGGCCGCGGCGTATGTCGAGGTCGAGGTCGGCGACCGTACGGTGTGGGGCGTCGGCATCGACGCGAACATCGTGAGCGCCTCGATCAAGGCCGTGACCAGCGCCATCAACCGCGCTCGCTGATTTTTCGGACCATCCCGCGCGTCGCTCACCGGCGCGCGGGATGATCCACCCACGGGTGATCGACTCGGGCACATCGGGCACATCGGCTTTAGTCTGAGGGCGTGCCCCCTCATGCTCCTCGATGGACCCTGTTCCTTGCCGCCGCCGCCCTGACCCTCGCCACCACCGCGTGCGACCAGGTCAAGATCGATGTCGGCCCGTTCCCCACCGAAACCGCCACCACCGCTGCGCCCGGCTCCGGGTCCGGGTCCGGCTCGGCCGGCAATGCTTCCGCGGAGCTCGCCAAGCTCAAGGTGGCCGTGGCCGGCAAGATGACGGGCTACAGCCGGGAGAAGTTCCCGCACTGGAGCAGCACCGGCAGCAACTGCGACACCCGCGATTCGGTGCTCAAGCGGGACGGCACCAAGGTGAAATTCTCCGGCTGCAACGTGGTGGCCGGCACCTGGAAGAGCGTCTACGACGGCAAGACGATCACCTCGCCGACCGCGGTGGACATCGACCACGTGGTGCCGCTGGCCAACGCGTGGCGGTCCGGCGCCGCGGCGTGGACCACCGATCAGCGCAAGGCCTTCGCCAACGACCTCGACGATCCGCAGTTGGTCGCGGTGTCGGCGTCGTCCAACCGCTCCAAGGGCGACCAGGATCCGTCGACGTGGAAGCCGACCGACACCAGCGCGTGGTGCGCGTATGCGGAAGACTGGATCGCGGTGAAGACCAAGTTCAAGCTGACGGTCACCACCAAGGAGAAGTCCGCCCTCGCCGACATGCTGGAGAAGTGCTGATGAGCGACCCCGCTCCCACCGGCTCCGCCGCCACCGAGCCGACCGCGTCCATCCGGCCGGCCGCCCCCGACGCCGCAGCCGTTGAGCCCGCAGCTGCTGCTGCGCCCGCGGCGGCCACCGCCGCGGCTGCCACCGCCGCGGCTGCCACCGCCGCGGCTGCCACCGCTTCGGCAGCCGCAGCCAAAGCTGCGGCTGCTGCCGAAAGCGCCGGGCCTGGTGCCGCCGGGCCCGCTGCCGAGGCGGCCGGCACACCCCCTGCCGCCGATACCGCCTCGCCGGCCGCAACCGCTGCGGCCACGGCGACCGACTCGGAAACCGACAAATCCGATAAAGGCGACACCTCCGCTGCGCCGGCCCTCACGACCAACATCACGGCGGGCCAGGGCGGGGTCATGACCGACGAGGTCGGCGTGGTCACCGGCGATCTGACGCTGAAGACCGAGGTCAGCGGCAACGACGTGGTCGTGCGGGTGCAGTACCAGGAAGCCGAGGAGTGGTACGTGGTCACCGGCGCCAAGGCCACGATCAAGGACCCGGCCGACGCCGCGGCGATCCATCAGATCGTGGTCGGCATCCTCAATCGCCCGGAGGAATGAGCTGGCCGGCGCGGCCCATTTGGCTGCGCCGATCGGCACCACGCCGGGCTGAGCCGGCCGGCGTCGCTTGGATTCGCGGCGCATCCGGTCCGGGAGGACCTGCGCGTACCTCGGTCTGCGGGTCGTTGTCCGGTTCAGCGCTTATCGGAAGCACGCGCCGGAGGCGCGCTGCTTGGCATGCGGGTCGTGAGAGCTTGCGCACCCGTCGGGCCGGGGGCTGCCCTGGTCCGGCGGGTGCGATTCGCTGCGTACCTCTGAAATTGAATTAAGCGGGGGTTGAGGCCGGACGCCGACCCACCACCTGCTCGTCCTCGACGATCGGGAAGTGACACGCCGTCTGGTGGGACTCCGGGTCCTCCAGGCGGGTGACCAGCGGGGGTTCCTCCGTCGCGCAGATGTCCTGCGCCTTCCAGCAACGCGTGCGGAAGCGGCAACCGGACGGCGGGTTGATCGGGCTGGGCACGTCGCCGGTCAGCAGCACGCGCTCGCGCTGCGCCCGATCGCGCCGAGCCGGATCCGGCACCGGGACCGCCGACATCAGGGCGACCGTGTAGGGGTGGCGGGGGTTCTTGTACAGCTCGTCGCGCTCGGCGATCTCGACGACCTTGCCGAGGTACATGACCGCGACCCGGTCCGAGATGTGCCGGACCACCGACAGGTCGTGGGCGATGAAGACGTAGGTCAGGTCGAACTCGCGCTGCAGGTCGTCGAGCAGGTTGACCACCTGGGCCTGGATCGACACGTCCAGCGCCGACACCGGCTCGTCCGCGACGATCATCTTGGGGCGCAGGGCCAGCGCGCGGGCGATGCCGATGCGCTGACGCTGGCCGCCGGAGAACTCATGCGGATAGCGGTTGTAGTGCTCCGGGTTGAGCCCGACCAGCTCCAACAGCTCCTGCACGGCCTTCTTGAGGCCCTGCGGGGTGGGAATGCTCTGGATCTGCAGCGGCGCCGCGATGATCGAGCCGACCGTGTGCCGCGGGTTCAGCGACGAGTACGGGTCCTGGAAGATCATCTGGACGTCGCGGCGCAGCGGTCGCATCTGCGAGAAGGACTTGTGGCTGATGTCCTTGCCATCGAAGACGATCTTGCCGGCGGTCGGCTCCAGGATCCGGGTGAACAGCCGGCCGGTCGTGGACTTGCCACAACCGGACTCGCCCACCAGACCCAGCGTCTCGCCGGACCGCACCTGCAGGTCGATCCCGTCGACCGCACGCACGGCGCCGACCTGCCGCCGGAACAGACCCTTCGTGATCGGGAAGTGCTTCTCCAGCCCCGACACCTCGAGCAGGTTCTCGCTCATTGTTTTTCTTCCTCCGCTCAGAGGTTCGGCAGAACTTCCTGCTGGAAGATCTTGGTGCGTTCTTCCGGGGGCAGGTGACAGGCGACCAGGTGCGGACCGCCGAGCCCGGCGTCGCGCAGCAGGGGCACGTCGGTGAAGGACCGGTTGCCGTTGCGCCCGGCGTAGGGGCACCGCGGGTGGAAGGCGCAGCCGTCCGGGAGATTGATCAGGCTGGGCGGGGTGCCCTTGACCGGCGTCAGCCGATCGCGGACGTCCCGGTCCAGACGCGGCATCGAGCCGAGCAGACCCCAGGTGTACGGGTGCTGCGGCTGCTGGAACACGTCGAGCGCCGGGCCCTTTTCAATGATCTTTCCGCCGTACATGACCAGGACCTCGTCGGCGAGCTCGGCCACCACACCCAGGTCATGGGTGATCATGATGACCGCCGAGCCGAACTCCTCCTGCAGGTCCCGGATCAGGTCGAGGATCTGCGCCTGCACGGTCACGTCGAGCGCCGTGGTGGGCTCGTCCGCGATCAGCAGCTGCGGGTCGTTGACCAGGGCCATCGCGATCATCGCGCGCTGCCGCATGCCGCCCGAGAACTGGTGGGCGTAGTCGTGGAAACGCCGCTCCGGCTGCGGGATGCCCACCCGGGCGAGCATGTCGATCGCCCGCTCGCGGGCCACCTTCTTGTTCACCCCGGGGTGGTGCACCCGGTAGGCCTCGACGATCTGCGACCCGACCGTGAAGTACGGGTGCATGGCGCTCAGCGGGTCCTGGAAGATCATCGCCATCTTGCCGCCGCGCAGCAGACGAACCTTCTCGTCGGTCGCGGTGATCAGCTCTTCGTCGTCGAGCCAGATCTCGCCGGTGACCTTGGCGTTGCTGCGGGTGCGGTGCAGGCCCAGGACGCCGAGCGAGGTGACGCTCTTGCCGGAGCCGGACTCGCCCACGATGCCGAGGGTCTGCCCCTTCTCCAGGGTGAACGACGAGCCGGAGACCGCCTGGACGATGCCGTCGTCGGTCTCGAAGCGAATGGTGAGGTCTTTGACCTCGAGGTATGGCCGCTCCTTTGACATTTGGTGGCCCCCTCAGCCCAGCCGCACGCGCGGGTCGATGACGCCGTAGAGCAGGTCGACGATCAAGTTCATGATGACGATGAAGAACGCGGCGAACAGGGTCACACCGAGGATGGTCGGCAGGTCGTTGGTGCGAATGCCGTTCAGCGCCCAGTAGCCGAGGCCGCGCAGATTGAAGACCGCCTCGGTGAGGATCGCGCCGCCGAGCAGCGCGCCGAGGTCAAGACCGAAGACGGTGACCAGGGGGGTCAGGCCGGAGCGGAGGCCGTGCTTGCCGATGACCGTACGCTCCTTCAAGCCCTTGGCCCGGGCGGTGCGAATGTAGTCCTCGCCGAGGGTCTCGAGCATGTTGGCTCGGGTCAGTCGGGCATAGGTGGCGGCGAACAGGAACGCCAGCGTCACCCATGGCATGAGCAGACCGGTGAACCATTTAACTGGATTGTCGAAGAACGGGGTGTAATCCGCGTTCGGCAACCATTCCAGGCCGTACACGAAGATGGTCAGCGCGAGCAGACCGGTGAAGTAGATCGGCAGCGAGACGCCGGCCAGCGCGATCGTCATCACCGACCGGTCCCAGATCGATCCACGCCGCAGCGCGGAGATCACGCCGAAGATCACGCCCATCAGCACCCAGATGATGGCGGCGCCGATCGCGAGGGAGACGGTGACCGGGAGGGCGTGGATCAGGATCGGCCACACCTCCTGGTTGGTCTTGAAGGTGTACCCGAGGCAGGGCGCCGAGCAGTGCGTGATGTCCGGGCCGTTGGCGTAGTCGCGGCCGGCCACGATGCCCTTCAAGAACTTCCAGTACTGCACGATGATCGGGTCGTTGAGCCCGAGCTTCGTCCGGATGCCCTCGACCGCGACCGGGTCGGCCTGCTTGCCGATATAAAGCAATGCCGGGTCACTGCCGGTGGCCTTCGGCACGAGGAAGAAGACGCCGAAAGTCACGAGCGTGACCACAAGCAGAGTCACAACGGCGTTGATCAGCCGCCGGATGAGGTATGCCACCACGACTTTCGGCCGGATACCGTGCGGGTGCCGAGTCCTTGCGAACCCGGCACCCGCTCGGCGGGGGCGGCCTTCACCTGCCCTTCGATTTACCCAACGGTGCTACAGCGAGCGGAATGGAATTACTTACCGTCGCTGACGCCGAGGGACGCGAAGTCCACCATGGCCAGGCCAGAGTGGAAGTACACGTTCGTCAGCCGCGGGTTGTAGTAGTTGAGCGCCTTGTCGAACACGAACGGCAGGTAGTAGAAGCCGTCCATGACCTTCTTGTTGGCTTCCTGGTAGTCGGTGCCGGCCGCGGTGGCGTCCTTCTCCGCGAGACCCTTGGCGAACAGGTCGTCGATCGCCTGGTCCTTGATCTCGGGGAGGTTGTAGTTGCCGTTCGCGACGAGGAACTTGCTCGACGCCAGCGGGGCGAGGTATCCGTAGCCGGTGGGGAAGTCAGCACCCCAGCCGGCGATCATGATGCCGTAGCCCTTCTTGTGCACGTTGTTCGGCGAGCCGACAACGGTGGCGATCTGCGAGCCGTCGTACTGCTCGATCGTCGCGTTGATGTTCACGGCCTTCAGCGCCGCCTGGAGGGCGGTCGCGGTCGCGATCTCGGCCGGCTTGTTGTTCCGGACCGCGATCTTGGTCGCGAAGCCGTTCGGCTGGCCACAGGCGGTCAGCGCTTCCTTGGCCTTGTCGGCCTGCGGCTTGCCCTGGGCCCGACCGTACGGGTCGTAGCTCTTGTCGGCACCGAGGATGTTCGGGGGCAGCATGTTGGTCGCGATGTCGCCACCGGCCACCGGGCCGCCACGGGCGGTCTGCAGCGTGGTCGGGTCGGACGCGTAGACGACCGCCTTGCGGCACTCGATGTTGTTGAACGGCGCGACGTTCTGCGAGATCGCGGCGTAGCGGATGAAGCCGTTGTTCGGGTTCGCCGCGTTCGCCTTGAGCTTCTCGTCGGTCAGGATCTGGGTGCGGGCCTGGGTGGCCACACCGCTCTGGCTCGCGTCCATGTCGGCCGTGCCGGCCAGCAGGCGGGAGTCCATGTCCTCAGCGTTCGTGGTGATCGTGAGGGTGATCTTGTCCGGCAGGGCCTTGCGGACCGTGTCGGTCGAGGCGTCCCAGTTGGTGTTGCGCACCAGGGTCGCGCCCTTGCCCGGCTCGATGCTCTCGAACTTGTACGGACCCGAGGAGGCCGGGGCCAGGCCGTACTTGGCGCCGGTGTCCCGCTTCTGCGGAACCGGGGCGCCGCCCGGCAGGGCCAGCTCGTACGGGAAGTTCGCGTTGGCGTTCGCCAGCTTGAAGATGATCGTCGAGTCGTCCGGCGTCTCGACGGTCTTCAGACCCAGCTTGTTCGGGTCGGTGTCCTTGTACGGGCCGGGGTACTTCTGGCCCTGGTCCAGCTCGTCGGTCAGGTACAGCGGGCCGCCGGGGACGACGTCCTGAGCGAAGATGCGCTCGATGCCGTACTTGATGTCCTTCGAGGTGATCGCGGCACCGTCGTCGAACTTCAGACCGCTCTTCAGCTTGAAGGTGTAGGTCTTGCCGTCCGCGCTGACCTCCGGCGCGGCCGAGGCCAGGTCCGGGGTGAGGATGAGGCCGTCGGCGCCGGGCTTCGGCGTGTAGGTCATCAGGGTCCGGCTGTAGAGCCGGTTCATGTTGATCGTCCAGGCGTAGTACGAGATCGCCGGGTCGAACGAGTCAGCGTCCTGGGGGCTCCACAGGTTGAGGGTGCCGCCCTTCTTGTCGCTGGCGTTGACGACCTTGGTCGCCGACGCGTTGAACGCCGCACCGGTGCCCGAGGAACTGTCGTCGCTCTTGTTGTCGTCGGAACCGCCACCGCATGCGGCGGTCAGCCCCAATGTGAGTGCGGCCGTCGCGGCCAACATCACCTTCGTCTTGCCTGCCACCTAAACTCCTACCTTCTTGAACGGCGACCTGCGGGAGTCGCCGAGATTCATGCGATGGAACAGCTTCGACTGCTCAGCGGGCCTTCGGATCGAGTGCATCGCGCAGACCGTCGCCGAACAGGTTGAACGCCAGCACGGTAATGAAGATCATCGCGCCCGGGATGATCATGAACATCGGGTCATACCGATAGAACTGAAGCGCGTCCGAGAGCATGCCACCCCAGGATGGGTAGGGCGGCGGGATGCCGACGCCGAGGAAGCTCAGGGCCGCCTCGGTGAGGATGTTGGTAGGAATGATCAGGGTCGTGTAGACGAGGATCGGCGCCGCCAGGTTGGGCAGCATCTCGCGGAACAGGATCCGCGGCGACCGTGCGCCCAGGCTCCGCGACGCCTCCACGAACTCGCGCTCACGCAGCGAAAGAGTCTGACCACGAACGATGCGACCGATGTACGGCCAGCCGAAGAAGCCGATCACCACGATCAGCACGATCGTTCGGGACCATCGGGTATTGAACCCGAGCATCGACTGCGGCAGCACCGACACCAGCGCGATCGAGAACAGCAACTGCGGGAAGGCCAGCAGGAAGTCCATGATCCGGCTGATCACCGAGTCGACCCAGCCGCCGAGGAAGCCGGCGCTCATGCCGAACAGCACGCCGAGAATCGTCGACAGGAAGGCCGACAGGAAGGCGACGGTCAGCGTGGTCTGTGCGCCGTAGACGATGCGACTGAAGATGTCGCGACCGTTGACCGGCTCAACCCCGAGGAGGAAGTCCTTCGAGATGCCACCGAGCTTGCCGAGCGGCAGGCTGAGGGTCGGGTCGATCTTGTCGTTGTGGTACTCGTCGAACGGGTGCCCGAGCAACTTGATCAGCAGCGGGGCGAGAATCGCGATCGCGATCAGGACGAGGATGACGATGCCGCCGCCGACCGCGACGCGGTCTTTCTTGAGGCGTCGCCAAGCGATCTGCTTCAGCGACCGACCGGCGATCGCTTTCTCGCTTGTGTCTCGCTCCTGAGCCGCGTCGGCGGTGGGCGTCGACTCATCATGGAGCGACGTCTCCGGGCCAAGCGACATCTAGCGCCGGTCCTCTCCCGGTGACCGGCGCAAAGCGGGCAGCTCACAGCCAGCAGCGCGCCAGCGAGGGGCGGGCCGAAGGCGATGGCTCCCGCAGCGTCCGGCAACCGATCGGTTGTCTCGTGCCTCGAGTGCCGACCCTCGTCGCGGCGGTCAGATGAGCCCGCGCCACGAAGGCACTCGACGGCGGGGGTGCCGCCATCGCAAGGAACATTCACCTAATGCGGTGCCTCGGTCAAGTTAACCGACCGCACACGGATGGTTCCGTGTCTCCCTCGTGATGTGGCTGTGACCTATGGCACCGACCAAACGGAAACTACCGCGTCAGACGGCTCGGATCTAGTTAATCCGGACTAAATCCCATGCGTGGCGTTACAGGCAAGTTACGCGGCGTCGATCTAAATAGCTCTGCGTCCCTCGAATGCACGACCGAGAGTGATCTCATCGGCATATTCGAGGTCGCCACCCACCGGAAGACCACTTGCCAAACGGGTGACCGAGATCCCCATCGGTTTGATCATCAGACCGAGGTAGGTGGCCGTCGCCTCACCTTCCGTGTTCGGGTCTGTGGCGAGAATCAACTCCTTGACCTCGCCGGTGCCCACCCGCAGAAGCAGCTCGCGGATGCGCAGATTGTCCGGCCCGATGCCCTCGAGCGGATTGATCGCCCCGCCCAGCACGTGATAGCGCCCGCGGAACTCACCGGTCCGCTCGACCGCGACCACGTCCTTGGGTTCCTCCACCACGCAGAGCACCTCATTGGTGCGGCGAGGGTCCCGGCAGACCCGGCACTGCTCCGACTCGGCCACGTTGAAGCAGGTCGTGCAGAAGCGAACCAGCTCCTTCACCTTCCGCAGGGCGGTGGCGAGCCGGTTGACGTCGGCCGGGTCGGCCGAGAGGACGTGGAAGGCGATCCGCTGGGCACTCTTCGGGCCCACGCCCGGGAGTCGGCCCAGCTCGTCGATCAGGTCCTGGATGGCGCCTTCGTACACCGGCTCAGAACCCCAGCATGCCGAGGTCGAGGCCGCCGGTGACCGCGCCGCGCTTCTCCTCGGCGAGCTCCCGCTGCGCCTCCGCGGCGTTCCGGAAGGCGGCGGTCACGAGGTCTTCCAGCGACTCGATGTCCTCCGGGTCGACGGCCTTCGGGTCGATCCGCACCGACTTGACCTCACCGAGCCCGGTCAGCACCACGGTGACCAGCCCGCCGCCGGCGTTACCGGTCAGCTCGGCGGCGGCCAGATCGGCCTCGGCCGCAGCCGCCAGCTGCTGCATCTTCTGCGCCTGGGCCATCAGATTCTGCATGTTCGGCTGTCCACCGGGCCGCATTGCCACCGCTCCTCGAAGTAGAAGTCACCGGGTCTCGAGCCTTATCGATACCCAACCCGGCGGCCAACGCCAATCGCGCCGATCGCCGCCCAGCGTAACCGCCCCACCGCCCACACCGGCCACACGCCACCCACGGGCCGCCGCCCCGCCAGCGCTCAGCTCTCGCCGATCTTTTCCGCGCCGAGGAGTTCCTGCAGGAGTCTCATGGCCTGTTGTTCGCCACTTTCGCGGGCCGTCTTCTCGTCGAGCACATCGTCGAGCGGCTCGTCGCCCTCATCGAAGCCCTCGTAGCTCGGCCGGCCACCGGCCTTCCCCGGGCCACCGCTCTTCGCCGAACCGCCGGCCTTGGGCGGACCGTCGTACTCCGGGTCGTAGGGCGCTTCCTCGGCGGGCGAGCCGTCGGCCCACGGGCTGTTCGCGGCCGCGGCCGGCGGGGTCGCGGCGCGCCCTCCGTTGGCCTGCCGGGCGGCCGCAGCAGCGGCCGCGGCCCGCGCCGCCGCCAGCCCGCCTCGCGGCGCCTCCGCCGCGGCTGGACGGGCCGCCGGGGCAGCCTTGTCGGGGCGGGCCGGGGCGGCTGGGGCGGCTGGGCTGCTCGGGCGGGCCGCCGAAGCCGAGCCGTCGGGGACCGATCCACTCGGGCCGGCCACCGTGGCCGAGTTACCCAGCCCGCCGCTCGACGCCGATCCGCTCGGACCGGCCGCTGGAGCTGAGCCGTTCGAGCCGGCCGCGGACGCCGAATCACTCGGATGAAGGTCCGCCGAGCCGGCCGGCGCTGAGCCGGCCGCGCCGGCCCCGCCAGTCGCGCCGGCCCCGCCAGTCGCGCCGGTCGCCGACGGCGGAGGGCCGGTCTCACCGTGAGCGGAGGTCGCCGGACCGGCGTCATCTCCCGCATTGACGCTTCCGGCTGCATCAGAGGCGCCGCCGGCATCACGGGCGACCGCTGCTGAGGGAGCGCCCGCCAGGGGCTCCGCTGCCGACCGGTCGCCGCCGACTGCGCGGACCTCCGGCCAATCCTCTTCGTCGTCGACCGCCTCGGCGGCCGGTGGAGCCGTCGAGGTCGCCGAGCCGCCCGGTTTGGCCGGCTCCGGCCAGCCGTCGTCGTCGCCGCCGGACGGCGACTCGGTCTCCTGGCGGCGGGTCTGGGCCGGGCGGGCCGCCGCAGCCTGCGGCTGCTGGGCACCGGGCGCGATCGGAGCCGGCCGGCCGGGGCGAACGCCGGCCCGCTCCGGGGCTTCGTTGCGGGCGGGCTCGCGGGCGGCCGAACCGTTCCGGGTGGAGCCACCGCGCGGGGCCGGAGCCACCGGGACGGCACCGCCCTCGCCGGCCGTCTCGCAGCGGACGTCCCAGCGTTCGCCGAGCTCCTCGTACAGCGCGCGGGACACCTCGGGCGCATTCTGCCCGGCCATCTCGGCAAGCCGCGTGGAGCGGAAGGTCAGTACCAGGGTCCGGCCGTCGAAGTCGCGCACGACCGCATCGATCAGCAGGGCGGCCAGGCGTTTGTTCTGCCGGCGGATCGCACCAACGATCTCGGACCACCGCTCACGCACCGACGCGGCGGTCAGCTGACCGGGAACATCCGCGACGGCAGCCGCACCCGGCTCCTCCGGCGTGTCCGGCAGCACACCCTCGGGCTCAACGCGGCGTGAGCGCTCGGGCTGGGGAGCCGGAGCAGCGACGGGAGCAGGAGCGGCGGCGGGTGCCGGATCGGGCGTGGCGGCAGGCGCCGGTGTGGCGGCAGGCGCATTCGCGGGCTCGACGCGTTCCGCGCGCGCCGACTCGCTCTCATAAGGCTCAGGCTCGTCGTCCCACGGCGGTTCGTCGTCGTAGTACTCAGGATCGGCTGTCGACGCACCGCCCGGGGTCGCCCCGGCCGCCGACGCGGAAGCGGTAGCCGCCGCCGGGGGAGAAACACCCGTCGGAGCCGGCACCGTCGGGGCAACAGGCGCCGCCGGGGCTTCCTCGACCGGGCGAGCCGCCTCCGGTGCAGCAGCCGGTGCAGCCGATGCGGCCGGGGCGGAAGCACCGCCGCCCGGCACGGCCGGCCGACGACCAGCGGTGGCCGTCGGTGACTTCCGGCTGGCCGCCGCGGCCGCAGCTCGCGCCGCCGAAAGCCCACCGCGGCCACCCGCCTCGCCCGGCGGATCAGCGGCAACCGCAGGCGCAGCGGAAACCGGCGCAGCCGAAACCGGCGCGACCGGCCCCGCAGCGACAGCGGGAAGAGGAGCGTCACCGCCGAGGGTGAGCCGCCGCTCCATGCGCTCCAGCCGCTGCAGCAGCGCCCCGGTCGAATCCTCGGCCCCCGGCAGCAGCATCCGCGCCGTGACCAGCTCGAGCAGCAGGCGCGGCGCGGTGGTGCCACGCATCTCCACCAGGCCGTTGTGCACGATGTCGGCGCAGCGCGAGAGGGTGGCCGGCCCGAGCCGGTTGGCCTGCGCGCTCATCGCCTCCAGCTGATCGGCCGGCCCGTCGATCAGGCCCTTGCTGACCGCGTCGGGCACCTGCTGCAGGATGATCAGGTCGCGGAAGCGCTCGAGCAGGTCGGAGGCGAAGCGGCGCGGGTCGTGGCCGGCCTCGGCGACCCGGTCGATCGTCTGGTAGGCGGCGGCGCCGTCACCGGCGGCCAGGGCGTCGCACATCTCGTCGATCAGGGCGACGTCGGTGACGCCGAGCAGGGCGACCGCGCGGGTGTAGCTGACCCCGTCGGGGCCGGCGCCGGCGATCAGCTGGTCGAGCACCGACAGCGTGTCCCGCGCCGAACCGCCGCCGGCCCGGACCACCAGCGGGAGCACGGCCGGCTCGACGTGCACGCCCTCGGCCTCGGTGAGCTGCTGAAGGTAGGGCCGGAGCACGGCCGGCGGGATCAGCCGGAACGGGTAGTGATGGGTGCGCGAGCGGATGGTGCCGAGCACCTTCTCCGGCTCCGTCGTCGCGAAGATGAACTTCACGTACTCCGGGGGCTCCTCGACCAGCTTGAGCAGCGCGTTGAAGCCGGCCGACGAGACCATGTGCGCCTCGTCGATGACGTAGATCTTGTAACGGCTGTTGGCGGGCGCGAAGAACGCCTTCTCCCGCAGCTCACGCGCATCGTCGACGCCACCGTGCGAGGCCGCGTCGATCTCGATGACGTCGATCGAGCCGGCGCCGTCGTTGGTGAGCGAACGGCACGAGATGCACACCCCGCACGGCTCCGGCGTGGGGCCCTGCTCGCAGTTGAGCGACCGGGCCAGGATGCGGGCGCTGGACGTCTTGCCGCAGCCGCGCGGGCCGGAGAACAGATAGGCGTGGTGCAACCGGCCACTGCGCAGTGCCTGCGACAACGGCTCGGTGACGTGCTCCTGGCCGATGACCTCGGCGAAGGTCCGTGGCCGGTACTTGCGGTACAGAGCGAGTGTCACTCCTACCCCTCCTCAACGACGGCGCCATTGTCCGTCGTGGGTACGACAAGAACAAAGTCGCGGAAGGGTGGAAACGAAGGACCCCCCGTGCACCCGTCAGAGCCCGCTTATCCTTGCTGCCTTCCGGCCCTGGGGAGGTTCACGAGATGCACGCCGCACGAGGGGCTGTTCCGAAGCCTACCTAACCCCGGATCACTCGCGCGCGCGGACCCGCACGCAACCCGGCCGCCGGATGTCTGTATCCTGGCCGACGGAGGATTCGCCTAGTGGCCTAGGGCGCACGCTTGGAAAGCGTGTTGGGATAAAACCCTCACGAGTTCGAATCTCGTATCCTCCGCCAGCAAGCCAGCATGCGAAAGGCCGGACCCGTCGGGTCCGGCCTTCTTCGTTGCTGAGGTCAGAGCTGGAGCCTCAGAGCTGGGATGCGGCGATCGCATCGTCGACCTCCGGGAAAATCGCGAAATATCGGCTCAGGCCGACTGTCTCCAGCAACTGGACCAGGAACGGATTCGCGCCGGCGAAACTGAGCCAACCGCCACGCGCTGTGATCAGCTGCTTACTGGTGATGAATGTGCTGAGCCCGACCGAGTCGCAGAATTTCAGATCGGTCAGGTCGACAACTATTCGCGGCACCGGACGTTCCAGGAGATCAGCCAGCGTGGCGCGGAGTTTCTCCGAAGTCTCGGAGTCCAGCTCGCCCGCCAGATGCAGCACCGCGACGTCGCAGCGATGATCGGTAACAGTGGCCCGCATAGGACAAAACGCTAGATCCACCCGGCTGATTGCCGTCGGACAAGAGGTCCGACCGGGCCCGGGAACACGAACGGGCCGGACCTCTTTCGAGGTCCGGCCCGTCGGAAAATCGGCTGGCCTGTGGTGTCAAGCGAGCGGCACAGCCGGCCCAAGGCGCGTCAGATCTCGCGCCACTGCCAGCGTGGACCACGCCACGCGTCTGCCAGGATCAGGGCGGAAGCCTTGCCTGGACACTGTTGCACCTTCGACTTGCCCTGAGGGCCGCCCATCTGAGCTTCGACTTCCCACATGGCGCCGTCGGTGCGTACATAGACGTCACGGCGTGCGATCCGGACGTCACCATTCCACCAGTGATGCTCAACTCTCACATGTCAAATCTAGGACAATCGAGAGGCATCGGCGTAGGGCAATCTTGTGAAAACTTCTCGCCAGCCGGTTGGAACCGCATTGTCTGATCCGGTGGATTTTCGCCCCGTGACTTGCGCAACACCCAGGGTATTAGGGCGGTTCCCCCTTCGTCACGCCAAGTAATCAATCCAGTTGAGGACGAAGGCCTCTAGACGCCGAAACGATTGCGTTACGTGCATGACATCTGATCATGGAGAACGACCGAACGGCCGAGGAGCGGTCCGGCCGTACGGATGAACGATCTTCAACCACCGAGAGTGATTGCCGATCGAGCAACAAAAAGCCCGGCGGTTCCAGATGGAACCACCGGGCTTGATGGCGGTGGTGAAGGGATTTGAACCCTTGGAGGGCTTGCACCCTCACACGCTTTCGAGGCGTGCTCCTTAGGCCGCTCGGACACACCACCGCGAAGAAGATTACAGGAGTCCCATGGGGCTCCGCCGCCGGGTTACCCATCACCCGGGCAGACAGCGCTGACCTGGCAGGATCGGCGGCATCTACCAACCGAGCAGAGGAGCTGGCATGAGCGTGCACATCGGCGGGCAACCGGGCGACATCGCCGAGCGGGTCCTGCTCCCCGGCGACCCGATGCGGGCCAAGTGGATCGCGGAGAACTTCCTGCAGGACGCCAAGTGCTACACCCAGGTCCGCGGGATGCTCGGCTTCACCGGCACCTACCAGGGCATTCGCGTGTCGGTGCAGGGGTCCGGCATGGGCATGCCGTCGGCGTCGATCTACACCCACGAGCTGATCAACGAGTACGGCGTCAAGTCCCTCATCCGGATCGGATCGTGCGGCGCGCTCGCGATGGATCTGCAGCTGGGCGACGTCATCGCCGCGATCGGCTCGGCGACCGACTCGAACATGAACCGGTCCCGCTTCGACGGCCTGATCGACTATGCCCCGGTCGCCGACTTCAGCCTGCTCCGCACGGCGGTCGAGGTGGCCGAGCGGCAGGGCACGAGCCTGCGGGTGGGCCCGATCCTCGCCGCCGACGCGTTCTACACCGACCGCCCGGACCTCTACGACGCGCTGGCCGACTACGGCGTCCTCGCGGTCGAGATGGAGTCGGCCGCGATCTACACGATCGCCGCTCGCTACCGCGCCCGGGCGCTGACCATTCTCACCGTGAGTGACCACATCAAGACCGGCGAGAAGATGGACTCGGCCCAGCGTGAGCAGGGCTTCGGCGACATGGTCCGGATCGGCCTGGAAACCGCGATCGCGGACGCTGCCTGAGCGTGCTGCCGCGGCGTCACGCTTGGCGACGCCGCGGCAATTCCAGATGTACGCGTGGCAACTCCCCCAACCGCAGCGAGGCCCGAACCGCGCTGCTCATCGGAAGAAGTCGCGCAACAGCGCCGCGCACTCCCCTTCGAGGACCCCGGAGTAGACCTCCGGCCGGTGATTGAGCCGGCGGTCCCGCACCACGTCCCAGAGCGACCCGACCGCGCCGGTCTTGGGCTCCCACGCCCCGAACACGAGCGTCGACACCCGGGCCAGCACCAGCGCCCCGGCACACATCGTGCAGGGCTCCAGCGTCACCACGAGCGTGCAGCCCTCGAGCCGCCAGCTGCCGACCAGCAGGGCCGCCCGCCGCAGCGCGAGGATCTCGGCGTGCGCGGTCGGGTCCCCGATGGCTTCCCGCTCGTTCCCGGCCGCGGCCAACTCCCGCCCCTGGCCGTCGAAGACGACCGCCCCCACCGGCACGTCCTCCGGAAACGCCGAGGCCACCTCGATGGCCCGGCGCATCCAGGCTTCATGCTGGGGTATCGGGGCGAGACTCACGCTGAGCCGGCCGGGCGTGGACTCGTGGCCCTCGCGTCAAAGGAACGCCGGGCGACTCGCTCGCGGTCGGTGCGCTCGCTCACGCCTCGCGCAGCTCTTCCATCTCGTCGCCGCACCCGATGCGCTGGCAGATCTCGGCGGTGACGTCGGACGGGAGCATGCCCTCCTTGCCGCACAGACCGAGGAGGCGGCTCGAGTTGATCCCGAGGTCGGCGAGCAGCTCCGCGTCGCCGACCGGGTCGGCATCGGGATCGGTCGCCGGCCGGTCGTCCTCATCGTCGTCGTCCGGCGACGACGCGGCGGACGAGGTCAGATCGTCTATCTCCAGGGCCGGCGCCTCGATCTCGCCGAGCAGCACCGAACCGATCCTCGACTCCTCGGCGAACGCCGAGTCGGAGCCGAACACCCGCAGGTCCTCGCCCTCGTCGAGGCGCAATATGGCCAGGTACTGGTCGTCGCTCTCGACGAAGAGCAGCGCCACATCGGCGTCCGGCTCGACGTCGCGGAGCGCGTCCACCACTTCGTCGATGTCGGCGAGGCCGGTCAGGTCCAGCTCGGACGCCGTCCACCCGTTCTTGCCACGGCCGACGGCGGCAGCGAAAGTCGACAAGTTATCCCCCCACGCGACTTTTGTCTTCAGCGAGTGACGGTAGCGGGAAGAACGGCGGGCGCGGCGCGCCACGCCCCCAATCGGGTAGGAAGTCAGTTCGCCAGGCGACGGCGGGTGGCGATGAGCTCGCGGAGGCGGGCTCCGCGAAGACGCTGCGGCTGCGCGGACTCGCGGGCTTTCGCATCCGCGAGAGCCGCGAGCAACTCCAGACGGCGACGGCGACGATCGGGATCGAGCCGTGGCGGTGAGGGGGCCATGAAATCGAGATTGCCGACCGTTGCGGCGTCCGTCAAGGCCAAGTGCGGACGGCAACGAACAGGGCACGTCCGGTCGATGACATTTCGGACTTATCGAGCGGGAGAGTGCCTAGATCACCAGAGCGGCCAGTCGTACGTGGTGATCCACCGGGCGGCCACGAACGCCATGGCTATCGACAGTCCGAGACCGCTCGCCAGGGCGATCCCGACGGCCACCCCGCGGTCGCCGAGGATGCTGAGGACGAACGCCACGATCCACGCGGTGATCGCGGCCACAATCGTCCACCACGCGTACGCCCCGAGGTCGTGGGCGAGGCCGCCGAAGAGCCCGAACCAGAGCAGCGCCGAGCCCAACCCGGCCATCACGCCGGGCGCACCGATCGGGTGCGGCTCCCGGAAGACCGGCCGGGACGGGCCCGGGAAGAGGCCGGACGGCGCCCGGACGGGAGCGGCCGGGCCGAACGGGGGCGGCGGCGGATAGGCGGGCGCCGGCCAGGGATCCTGCCGCTGGGTCACGGGCGATACCTCCGTCTCGGCTGGATCATCTCCCACCAGCCTAATCGCCCGCGGCCCTGCGCACGGGACGGCGGTTCGCGGGGACTTCTGCCAGGATGGCGCGGTGCGTCTGCTCCGTACCCTCGCCGGAACGACCGCCGCCCTGCTGTGCCTGACCGCGTGCGGTGGCACCGCCGGCGGCACGTCGGCCGCCGCCACCCCGCAGTTCGTGGCCCCGGCCGAGTCGGCGTCGACCCCCGAGACGCCGCTGCTGTCGTCGTCGGCCGCGGCGCCGACCACCTCGGCGACGCCCGGCCCCAGCAGGTCGCCGAGCGCGAGTCCGAGCGCGACGACCGCCACGGTGAAGTACGTCTTCCCGGTCAAGGCGTCGAATGTCGCGTTCCACCCGACCCACTCGAAATACCCGGCGACCGACATCTTCGCCGACTGCGGCGAGACGGTGGTCGCCACGACCAGCGGCGTCGTGCTCGAGGTCAGCCTGAAGGACCTGTATGTGGAGGGTGCGGCCGACGGTCCGAACAACGGCGGCATGTCGGTGTCGCTGCTCGGCGACGACGGCGTCCGCTACTACGGCTCACACCTGAGCAGGGTGCTGACGAAGATCCGGGCCGGGGTGCGGGTGACGGCCGGGCAGCAGCTCGGCGAGGTCGGCAAGACCGGCAACTCGAGCGGCGTCTGCCACCTGCACTACGGCATCTCGCCGCCGTGCGCGAAGGTCGGCGACTGGAAGGTGCGGCGCGGCGTCGTCTGGCCGGCCACATACCTGACCTCATGGCGCAAGGGCGGCCAGAAGAGCCCGGTCGCCACCGTGAAGTCCTGGAAGAGCGCGCACAACTGCAAGGCGTAGAAGAAGTAGTGGCGCGCGGGGCCGCACCCTCGCCCAAGAGATGCGGCCCCGCACTGCCGGGAAAAAGGTCCTAGCTGAATTGAGCGAAGCGCTTCTGGAGGCGGCCGTCCACCGCGGTGAAGGCACCACCCATCGCGACGCTCCCCAACTCACTGTTGCTGGCCAGGGCGAAGACGCCCTCGACCCCGTTGGCGTCGGCGGTCCAGTCGAGCAGCCGGCCGTCGGCGGCGGCGAGGGCGGCGAGCTTGACCCGGTTGTCGGCGCCGTCCACGCAGGTGCCCTGGGTTCCGGTGCGGGCGGTGCTGCAGGCCCGGTCGAAGTGGCCGCCGGCGTAGACCACGCCGTCGAGCACGGTGATCGCCTGCGCATCCCCGTCGAACGTCGCCGACCAGCGCAGTTGCCCACCCGGCGTGTACGCGCTGACCCGGCCCCCGTGCCCGCCGTGCGCCGAGTAGACCCCGTCGGCGTCGACCGCGAGCGCGTAGGTGATGACCGGTGGCTGGGGTTTGAAACCGTTGACCACGGCGGCCGATCGCGGATCGAGCGCGACCAGCCGGTCGTACCCGGAAAGGCCGTTGATCTTGTGGAATTTGCCGCCGACGTAGACCCGGCCGGCCCCGGTCGCGATGGTCTCGACCTGATCGTCGGCGGTGGGTCGCCAGGTCGGGTCGAGCGCGCCGGTGGTGAGGTTGAAGGCGGCGAGCCGGGCGCGGGCCTGGCCGTCCACCGCGGTGATCGCGCCGCCCAGGTAGAGGCGGTTGCCGGCGAGCGCGATCGCGTAGGGCCGGCCGTTGATCGCGTGTTTGAAGGTGCTGTACACGACGCCGCGGGCCGCGTCGACCCGGGCCAGGCTGTCCCGCTTCTGCCCACCGATCGTGCCGAAGTCGCCGGCCAGGAAGACCGATCCGCCGCTGACCACGAGCGCCTTGACCCGGCCGTCGGCGGCGGGTGCCCAGGGCAGCAGCGCGCCGGTGCGGGCGTCGACGGCGGCGAGGTGGCTGCGGGTCACCTGCTTGCCGCGGACGATCGCGGCGGTGAAGTCGCCGCCGAGGTAGGCGACCTTCCCGGCGTAGGCGATGGTGAGGACGGTTCCGTTGAAGCTGGGCATGCTGTCCGACGTCTGCGCCTGGGCGGGCGCGGCCACGGCGGCGAGGGCGAGCGCCGCCACGGCAAGTCCGATGGTGAGTGTTTTCCCCCGGTAAGTCACGTGATAACCGTATTTGCCGTAGATCAACACAGATAGCCGCGAAACGGACAGAAGCCGCAGGTAGGACGGCTGATACCGGCCCTGACCGAACGGCTGATCTTGGACGGTATGCGACAGTTCCGGGGTGAACGTGGCGGTCATCGGACTAGGGCTCATCGGCGGGTCGCTCCTGAAGGCGCTGGCCGGGCGGAACGGGCATGAGGTGACCGGCTACGACGCCGACCCGGCCACCCGGACGCTCGCGGGCGACGACGGATACAAGGTCGCCGGGTCGGTCGCCGAGGCGATCGCGGGGGCGGAGCTGGTCGTCCTCGCCGTACCCCTCCCGGTGTTGCCCGGAGTGATCGCCGAGCTGGCTGGTTACGACGGCCTGGTCACCGACGTGACCTCGGTGAAGGGACCGGTGCGCGAGCTCGCGCACGGGATCCGGCGCTTCGTCGGCGGGCATCCGATGGCCGGCAAGGAGACCTCCGGCTTCGCGGCCGCCGATCCGGCCCTGTTCGAGGGCTGCGCGTGGGTGCTGTGCCTCGAACCGGGCGAGACCGGCCTCGACGACTGGCTGACCGCGGCCGCCCTGTTCACCGCGATCGGCGCCCGGGTCGTCCCGGCCACCGCGGCCGAGCACGACCGGGCCGTCGCCGCGATCAGCCACGTGCCGCACCTGGCCGCCGCCGCGATCGCCCGCCGACTGGTCGGCAATCCGCTGGCCGCGACGCTGGGCGCCGGCTCGTTCCGGGACGGCACCCGGGTGGCCGCGACGAGGGCCGAGCTGATCGCGGCCATGTGCGGCGGCAACGCGCCCGCCGTACGCGAAGTGCTGTCCGCTGTTATCGACGACCTGCAGCAGCGGCTGGCCGAGCTGGACGACGCCGACCCGGTCGCCGCGCTGATCCCGGCCCTTCGAGAGGCGGGCGACGCGCGCCGGGCCTGGCCGCCCCGGCCGGGTGCGGCGGCCGAGGAGCCGGCCGGGGTCGCGGAGCTGCTCGCGCTCGGGCGGGCCGGCGGCTGGGTCACCGCGGTCGCGGAAAATCATGTCACCATCTCGACGATGCGGCCAGAAAGTGACCGCATTGGTTCCTAGGGTCTTCTACAACAACGAAGAACCGAGGAGATGAGATGCCCGCACAGGTCGGCATGGTCAGCAACGAGCAGGAGGGCCTGCTCGGGTACCTCGCCCAGATGCGTTACGTGATCCGGCTGACGGCGTACGGCCTCAGCGAGGAGCAGTTGCGGGCCACCCCCACCGCCAGCTCGCTCAGCGTCGGTGGCCTGATCAAGCACGCTGCCTCCACCGAGGAGGGCTGGCTGTCGGTCATCCGGCGCGAACCGCAGACACCGGATTACGTCAAGTACGCGGAGAATTTCAAGCTCGCCGACGGCGAGACGATCGACGACGTGTTCGCCCGCTACGACCGGGTCGCCGAGCAGACCGAGAAGACCGTCACCGAGCTCGGCGATCTGAACTTCGAGATCGAGGTCGACGGTTCGCCGTGGAACCGCAAGGACATCAGCCACTGGAACGTCCGGTGGATCCTGCTGCACCTGATCCAGGAGACCGCGCGGCACGCCGGGCACGCCGACATCATCCGTGAGTCGATCGACGGCGCCAACGCGTACCCGTTGATGGCCGCCGCCGAAGGCTGGCCGGAGTCGCCGTGGATGAAGCCCTGGTCCAAGGAGAGCTAGGGGCGGTTGCCCTTGTCGAGGCGGATCACCCGGCGGTCGGTGACGATCGCGGTGACCAGGTCGCGCGGCGTCACGTCGAACGCCGGGTTGACCGCCTCCGACCAGGGCGTCACCTCGGCCGAGCCGCGGTCCTCGATCGGCACCACGTCGCCGCTCGGCGTGCCCAGATCCACCGTCGACTCCGGGGCGACCACCACGAACGGCAGGCCGGCCCGGCGGGCGCCGAGCGCATGCGAGTAGGTGCCGATCTTGTTGATCACGTCGCCGTTCGCGCAGATCCGGTCGGCGCCGAGGATGACCGCGTCCACCTCGCCCCGGGCCATCAGGAACGGCCCGGCCGAGTCGACCGCCACCCGATGCTCGATGCCCCACCGGCCCAGCTCCCACGAGGTGAGCCGGGCACCCTGCAACAGCGGCCGCGTCTCGCTGGCGATCACGCCGGCGAGCGCGCCCCGCTTGTGCAGCTCACGCACCACGCCCAGGGCGGTGCCGAGCTCGACCGCGGCCAGCCCGCCGGTGTTGCAGTGGGTCAGCAGCCGCGGGCGCTTGCCGCAGAGCTCGACCATCAGGTCGGCGCCGCGCTTGGCCATCGCCTGCGATGCGGCGAGTTCCTCGTCGCGCACCCGGCAGGCCTCGGCCAGCACCGCCTCCGGCCCGTGCGGCAGGAGGGCCGCCGCGCGCTGGGCGCCGCGAGCCAGATTTACCGCCGTCGGCCGGGCGTGCTCGATCCGGGTGACCGCCGCCGCGAGGGCGGCCGGGTCGTCGGCGTGCACCCGGGCGGCCAGGGCCACCCCGAACGCGCCTGCCACGCCGAGCGCGGGCGCGCCCCGGACCGCCAGTGACTGGATCGCCGTGATCAGCGCCGGCACCGTGTGCAGGCGCAGGATCCGCACTTCCTTGGGGAGCACCGTCTGATCGATGATCTCGACCGCCCCGTCCACCCAATCGATCGTCCGCACGGGCCGAGCCTAACCGTCCTAGTCTTTCCGGATGGAGTCTCGTGATCCGGTCGCCGACCTACGACGCATTGCCTTCTATCTGGAGCGGGCGAACGAGGCGACCTACCGGGTGCGCGCGTTCCGGTCGGCCGCCGCGACGATCGCCGCGCTGCCCGCCGACGAGCTGGCCGAACGGGCCGCGGCCGGCACGCTGGCCAAGCTGTCCGGGGTCGGCGACGTCACCGCCCGGTGCATCGCCGAGTCGCTGGCCGGCGAGGAGCCGGTCTACCTGCGCCGGGTGGCGGCCACCGCGGGTACCGACCTGACCGCCGCGGCCGCGGAGCTGCGAGCGGCCCTGCGCGGCGACTGTCACGCGCACACCGACGCCTCCGACGGTGGGTCGCCGATCGAGGAGATGGCGCTCGCGGCGGTCGAGCTGGGGCACGAATACCTGGTGATCACCGACCACTCGCCGACCCTGAGGGTGGCCAACGGGCTGAGCCCGGCCCGGCTGCGCCGCCAGCTCGACCAGGTGGCCCGGGTCAACGACGCGCTGCCGGACGGCTTCCGCATCCTCACCGGCATCGAGGTCGACATCCTCGAGAACGGCTCGCTCGACCAGGAGGACGAGCTGCTCGCCCGGCTCGACGTGGTGGTCGGCTCGGTGCACAGCAAGCTGCGCGACGAGTCGCCGCGGATGACCAGGCGGATGCTGGCCGCGATCGAGAACCCGCATCTGGACATCCTCGGCCACATGACCGGGCGCAAGGTGCCGGCCGGTGGCGAGGGCGACAAGGGGCACCGGGCCGGCCGCACCCGGCCGCCGAGCACCTTCGACCTCGACAAGGTGCTCGCCGCGGTGCTCGAACACGGCAAGGCCATCGAGATCAATTCACGGCCGGACCGGCTCGACCCGCCCAAGCGGATGCTCACCGTCGCGGTCGAGGCCGGTTGCCTGTTCAGCATCGACACCGACGCGCACGCCCCGGGCCAGCTCGATTGGCTGGGCAACGGCTGCGAGCGGGCGGCGCTGTGCGGGGTGCCGGCCGAGCGCGTGGTCAACACGTGGCCGATCGAACGCCTGCTCGAATGGACGGCGGGGCACAAGTGAGGCCACCGGTCCCGTAGGGTCGCTTTGTGGGACGAATTGACGACCTCGCCGACCGCTACGTCGAAGACTGGGCGGCACTCAATCCGACGGGGGCGACCTATGTCGGCATCGCCGGTCACGACGACAAGACCGATGACCTATCTCCCGAGGGCTACGAGGCCCAGGCCGAGCTGACTCGGCGCACCATCAACGATCTCGACGTCATCGAGCCGGAGCACGAGTCCGAGCAGGTGGCGAAGGACGCCATGATGGAGCGGCTCGGTCTCGACCTGGCCACCTACGACGCGGGCTACACGAAGAGCGCGATCAGCGTGATCACCAGCGGCCTGCACGGGCTGCGCGGTGTCTTCGACGTGATGGCCACCGACGGCGAAGAGGCGGTCGCCAACATCGCGGCCCGGCTCAACTCCTTCGACCGCGCCATCGAGCAGTACAAGACGACCCTCCGCGAAGAGGTGGAGGCCGGCCGGGTGAGTGCCCGCGCGCAGCTGCTGGCGGTCGCCGAGCAGTGCGACGCGTGGACCGATCCCGCTCGCGACGACTTCTTCCACGGTCTGGCGCGCCGGCTCAAGGCGAAGGGCGCGCTCGCCGCCGAGCTGGAGCGGGGAGCGAGCGCTGCCACCGCAGCTGCGGCCGGTTTCGCGACGTTCCTCCGCGAGGAGCTGGCGCCGCGCGGCCGCGAGAAGGAGGCGGCCGGCCTCGAGCGGTACGAATTGGCCTCGCAATACTTCTTGGGCGCCAAGGTCGACCTGCAGGAGACCTATCTCTGGGGCTTCGCCGAGCTCGACCGCCTCGAGCGGGAGATGGATGTCTGCGCGGTCGCGATCGCCGGCTCGGGCGCCTCGGTGGCCCAGGCGGTCGACCTGCTCGACGCCGACCCGGCTCGCAAGATCCCGGGCAAGGAAGCCTTCCGCGACTGGATGCAGGCGCTGGCCGACAAGGCGATCGCCGAGCTGAACGGCACCCACTTCGACATCGAGCCGGCGGCTCGCAAGATCGAGTGCTGCCTGACGCCGACCAGCGACGGCGGCATCTACTACACCGGCCCGAGCGAGGACTTCTCCCGTCCCGGCCGGATGTGGTGGGCGGTGCCGGAGGGCGTCACCGAGTTCTCCACCTGGCGCGAGGTCACCACGGTCTATCACGAGGGCGTGCCCGGCCATCACCTCCAGGTCAGCCAGACCCTGCTGCGGGCCGACACGCTCAACCGCTGGCAGCGACTGCTCTGCTGGTGCTCGGGGCACGGCGAGGGCTGGGCGCTCTACTCGGAGCGGCTGATGGACGAGCTCGGCTACCTGGACGACCCGGGCGACCGGCTCGGCATGCTCGACGCCCAGGCGCTGCGCGCGGCCCGGGTGATCGTCGACATCGGCATGCACCTCGAGCTGGAGATCCCGCGGGACAACCCGTTCGGCTTCCACCCCGGCGAGCGCTGGACGCCCGAGCTGGGCTGGGAGTTCCTGCGGGCGCACACCCGGATGTCCGACGAGGTGCTGCGCTTCGAGTGGAAGCGTTATCTCGGCTGGCCGGGGCAGGCCCCGTCGTACAAGGTCGGCGAACGGATCTGGATGCAGGCGCGTGAGGAGACGAAGCAGCGCAAGGGCGCTGATTTCGACCTCAAGACGTTCCACCGTGATGCGCTCAACCTTGGCTCGCTCGGCCTCGACCCACTGCGCAAGGCACTCGCCCGTCTCTGATCAAATCGGGCTTTTCTCTGGATCAAACCGGAGAAAAGCCCGATTTGTCTTTCCGGATGCATTCGCAAATGACAATGCGTCGCTTTCCGCAATCATCTGACTACGCTCGGTCAATGGCGCTCCGAGGCATAATCGTTACCTATTGCGAATCTCGTATCTTTTCGAGAACCCGCTCTCCCGATACCATCTCCGCGGTGGTCAGTCGGGTTTTGGAACCGCCCTGCGCTGGGACTTCGTCCCGTGCGACGGCCTTTTGAGACGCGCGCTACAACCAACGACGGCAGCGGTCGCATCCCCCGATCAGCCGAGAGAATTCTGACCCTTGGAAAGACTCTTCCTGAGGAATTCTCGGATAGATTGGCCCGGATCCGTGCGCTTATCCGGCTACGGACAGTAGCCGTCACCACGGCTCACGCGTGTTGCAGGCGGAGGAACGAAAGCAATGAACAGCCGGCGAACCCGTTTACGTTCCGCTCTTGCGGTAATTTTGACGGTTTTGGTACTTGTGCCGACCGCCGTCCTCTTCGGACGGGTCTGGCAACAGAACTCGGACGCCCGCTCGCAGACCGACCTCGAGAAGCAGGGCGTGGAATACATCACCGCCCTCGCGCCGCTGGTCAGCGCGCTCGCCGAGTCGCAGTCCTCGGCCCTGCAGGGCATCACCGCCCCGCCGGAGTCGCTGGCCACCGCCGTCGCCAAGGTAACGGCCGTCGACACGGCCGTCGGCGATGACCTGAAGACGAAAGAGCGCTGGACCGACCTCCAGGCGAAGATAGCCAAGCTGAACAAGACCACCGGCGGTCCGGTCGCCATCCTGCAGGCGCACACCGAGGTGACCGACCTCGCCCTGGCGCTCTACGACGCGGTCCGGCGCAACTCGGAGCTGAACCGCGACCCGGACAGCGACCTGTCCAACCTGCAGCAGGCGGCGGCCGTCGACATGCCGGCCACGGTGATCCGGGTGAGCCGGATGGCCGACTTCGCGCAGGCCCTGCCGCTCGTCACCGGCCAGGCCCGCACCACGATCGCGATCCAGTTCGGCCAGGAGGTGCTCGCCGTGCAGGACTCGGTGAACGCCCTGACCGGGAGCCTGCAGGCCGCGGTCGACAACACCAGCAGCCCGACGCTGAGCGGTGGCCTGGTCACCACGCTCGACTCGTTCCGCCGCGGCGTCGAGTCGATGACCCGTGGCGCGAACCCGGGCGGTACCCCGAACGTCGCCACCATGTCGACCGCGCAGACCGCCCTGCAGACCGCGCTGAACGCGCTGGCCGGGGTCACCCTCAAGGAGATGGCCAACCTCCTCGACGACCGGTCGAGCTCGCTGAACTACCGGCGCGGCGAGGCCATCGCGATGGGCCTGCTGGCCGTCCTGCTCGTGCTCGCCGCCCTGGTGCTGCCGATCCTCGGCCGCCGGCGCGACACCGAGGAGGCGGCGTCCGGCCCGTCGACCGGCGTGGGTGAGTCGACCCGCGACATCCCGACGAACCGGCCGGCCGCACCCTACGGCGGGCAGTACGACCTGACGCCGGCCTTCGGCGACAACGACCCACGGCGGGAGCGATCCGGTGCTCTTCGGTAAACTCCGAATCCTGGGCAAACTCGCCCTTCTTGTTCTCGTACCGCTGCTCGGTGTCGTGGCGCTGAGCGTCCCGATCATCGTGACGCGTATCAGTGACGCGCAGGACGCGCAGAAGACGTCGGACGCCGTCCAGCTCGCCACCCGGGTCAGCACTGCCGTGCAGGAGCTTCAGGAGGAACGACTCCTCTCGATCGGCTTCCTGTTCGGCCTGATCCAGCAGCCCGAGCTGGCCGTGCAGAGCGCCCGGGCCACCGACGCGGTGGCGCGGGTCAGCGACGGCGGCGACCAGCCGGTCAGCAAGGAGCTGCGCCGCGCCCTGCGCAGCGCGTCCCGGCTCGACAACACCCGGCAGAACGTGCTCAACAACGCGATCCGGCCGGACGTCCTGGTCACCGAGTTCACCGACGTGATCACGCCGATCATCAACGGGCTGGCGCTCTCCTCGACCGCCGACCTCACCACCAGCGTCGGCCGGCAGGTGTTCGCACTCGAGCAGGCGCTGCGTACCGACGACATGATCAGCCAGGCGTCCGGTTACCTCACGGTCGCCACGATCACCAAGAACGCCGGCTTCGTCAGCCTCTTCTACTCGACGCTGGTGCAGCTGCAGCAGGTGATCTCGAACGCCGAGTCGTTCTTCACCGACGCGCAGTACAAGCTGTACCTCGGCGCCCAGGACGCGTTCTCCGCCCGGGTCGGCTCCGACTTCCTCACCGAAGCCGCGACCAACCCGGCCACCGCGGTGCAGCAGCTGCAGATCAAGACGCTGTTCCCGTCGCTGCGGTCGGTGCTCGTGCTCGGTGGCTTCGTGGAGAAGCGGGTCGCCGCGGACGTGAACACGATCGCCACCAACAACCGGGACACCGCCCTCCGGGACGCCTTCCTCATCGGTGGTGGCTCGTTCCTCCTGCTGCTCATCGTTATCGCGCTGAGCATCTTCATGGCCCGCGCGGTGGCCCGGCCGCTGCGCCGCCTCACCGGCTCCGCCGACCGGATCGCCCGCGCCGCCGAGGCCGAGCTGGAAAGGGTCGCCGACGACGACGCGGAATCGGTCCGCCCGATCCGCCTCGACCCGGTCGATGTCGAGGCCCAGGACGAGATCGGCGACCTGGCCCGCGCGTTCGACCGGGTGCAGACCACCGCCGCCCGGCTGGTGGAACGCCAGGTGCTCGGCCGCCGCAACGTCGCCCAGATGTTCGGGCACGTCGGACGGCGTACCCAGAACCTGGTCGGCCGCCAGCTCGCCCTGATCGACAACCTGGAGCGCAAGGAGACCGACAGCGAGCGGCTCGGCGACCTCTACCGTCTGGACCACATGTCCAGCCGTCTCGGCCGGAACGCGTCCTCGCTGGTCGTGCTCTCCGGTGGGGCCGGGGCGAACGAGCACATCGCGCCGCTGCCGCTCTCCGACGTCGTCCGGCTCGCCCTCGGTGAGATCGAGGACTACACCCGGGTCGACGTCGAGGTTCCCGAGGAGATCGTGGTCATGCCGGCCGTCCTGGCCGACCTGACCCTGGTGCTCGCCGAGCTGATGGAGAACGCGACCGCGTTCTCCCCGCCGCAGACCCGGGTGCTGATCTCGGCGACCGAGCTGCGCGGCGGTGCCCGTCTCGCGGTGATCGACAACGGCCTCGGCCTGACCCCCGAGCGGCTGGCCGAGGAGAACTCCCGGCTGACCCGTCGTGAGCGCCTCGACCTGGTGCCCACCGAGGTTCTCGGCCTGTTCGTGGTCGGCCGGCTCGCCCGCCGGCACGGCATCGAGGTGACCCTGACCGACACCCCCGGTGGTGGCGTCACGGTCTGGGTCGATCTGACCCCGACCCACCTGATCTCGCGGGTGCCGAGCAGCACGTCGATGCCGCCGTCGCCGTTCGACGCGGTGCCGGGCGCGGCCCCGAGCTACCACACGGCCGAGTTCGCCCGGGTGGTTGCCGGTTCCGCGGCCCGGTCCTCGGTGCCCGGCAGCCAGCTGCCGTTCGACCCGAACGTGCTCGAGCGGGCAACCCGCACGCTCGAGTCGGGGCACTCGTGGAACGCCTTCGCCGCCCCGGCCCGGTCCGAGACCGGTCCGGCGCTGACCGCGCCGTCGGCCTACGACGCCGAGCCGGTCTACGACGCGGAGCCGGTCTACTCGCCGACCACCGTCTACCAGCAGCCGGTTGCCCCGCAGCCGGCGTACGACCTGGGTGCGCCGGTGGCCGGCCGGGTGCCGGCCTCGCTGCCGGAGCTGCCCGCGGCCGGTCCGTCCGCGTGGAACCAGCACCCGCTGGAGGCGCCGCAGCCGTCCTGGGACAACAACCCGGCCGAGGCCGCGCCGATGATCCCGCGCCAGCGCAACGGCGAGCAGTACCCCTACGAGGCCCCGCACCCGTACGAAGCCCCGCACCCGTACGAGACTCAGGCCCCGCAGGCGTACAGCCAGCCGACCTACCAGCAGCCTTACCAGCAGCCGGAGCCGTACGCACAGCCCCAGGCGTACCCCGAGCCGGAGCCCTACCAGCCGTATCAGCCGGCCGAGACGCCGGCGCCGCCGGCCGAACGCACCGGTGAGCCGCTCCGGCGCCGGGTTCCCGGCAGCCAGCTGCCGACCGAGACCGGCCGGCCGGCGCCCGCCGCTCCGCCGTCCCAGGACGACGCGACGGCCGCCCGGGCCGCGTTCGACGCCTTCGAAGCCGGCGTCAACCGGGCCCAGTGGGACGTCGCCGAGACCCAGATGACAGCCCCGCCGTCGGCCGGTCATGCACCCCTCGCCCGCCGGGTTCCGGGGGCCACCTTGCCGCGGGACGCGCACAACACGCCGCCCCCGCCTGCTCCGGCACCTCCGCTCGATCCGGATGCCGCACGAGCACTCATGGAGCAGTTCGAGTACGGAGTCGCACTCGCACTGAATGAAACTCAGCCACAACACGAGGGACAACCGCGATGACTTCCCCCTACACGGAAACCGGCAACGGTCAGAGCTACGGTCAGCCCCAGCTGAGCGCCGAGGCGAAGACTTTCAACTGGCTGCTGGACTCGTTCACCTCCGGCACTGCGGGTGTGATCGAAGCCATCGCCGTCTCCTCCGATGGCCTCCTCATGGCGATGTCCGCGATCAAGGACCGGCCGAACGCCGAGCGCCTGGCCGCGGTCGTCTCCGGTCTGACCAGCCTGGCCGGCGGGGCGGCGAGCTGGTACAGGCTGGGCGCTCTCAACCGGGTCATCATCGACATGGCCGAGGGATACCTCCTGGTCACCGCGATCAGCGCCGGCTCGGTGCTGGGTGTCATCGCGGACCGGTCGGCCAACCTCGGCACCCTTGCCTACGAGATGACTCTGTTCGCGACGCGCGCCGGCGGTGCGCTGAGCCCGCGTTTGATCGCTGAGTTGAAGAACGCCGTTCAGCAATGAGTTACTCGGACCCCGACGACCCGGCGCCACCGGCTCGGCCGAGCGTCCGACCCTTCCTGCAGTCTGGCCCGCACGCGGCCGGCGGCTACCGCCCGACACCCGGGCGCGAGATGTCGCCGGCCGACGAGCAGACCACGACACTGCGTCCGTTCGTCATCACGTCCGGACGTACCGACGGCGCCGATCCCGACATCGGGATGGAGACCCAGGTGACCGTCAACCACGCCGCCGCACCTGTGCGGCTTTCGCCGGAGATGCGCGCGATCGTGGCGCTCTGCGGCGACCCATTGTCCGTGGCGGAGATCTCCGCCCGGCTGCGCCTGCACCTGGGCGTCACCCGAATCCTCGTCGGGGACCTCCGGGCCGCCGGCCAACTGGATGTCCACGTGCTGGACAACGACACCCCCGACCCTGAGACCATCATGCGAGTGATCCGTGGACTTCGAGCAATCAGCTGACCGCGCCCGCGGCTCCGCCCGCGTGGGCAACGACCGGCCGAAGAAGGCCCCGGTCCCGGTGAAGATCATCGTGGCCGGCGGCTTCGGTGTCGGAAAGACGACAACGGTGGGAGCGATCTCCGAGATCGCCCCACTCACCACCGAGGCGGAGATGACCGCGGCAGCGGTCGGCATCGATGACCCGGGTCAGGCGGTCACGAAGACCACCACCACGATCGCGATGGACTTCGGCGTCCTCACGATCGACCAGACATTGAAGCTCTACATCTTCGGCACGCCCGGCCAGCCCCGGTTCGCGTTCATGTGGGACGACCTCATCAAGGGCGCTTTGGGCGCGTTGGTAGTGGTAGACACGGCGCGGATCGACGACTGCTACCCGGCGGTGGACTATTTCGAGCGGGCCGGACTGCCCTTCGTGGTCGGTGTGAACACCTTCAACGGCCAGCAGACGTACAGCCTCGAAGAGGTCCGCTGGGCGCTCGCCGTACGCGAGGACGTCCCGGTGCTGTCGTTCGACGCCCGTTTCCGGGCGTCGGTGCGCGACGCCCTGCTCGTGGTCCTCGATCAGGCGCTCGACAAGGCCATCCGGGCACAGCGTACGTAGGGTGTCGGTCTCCTCGCACAGATCGAGGTTTTCAAATCGGCCTTCGAGCGGGCAGAGTGGTGGTGGGCTCTCCCCGTAGAGGAAGGACGGTGACGTGCGAGGCGGATTGGACGATGCGCTCGACAAGCTCGCGCGCCGTGATGAGCTGCGCCGACGCGCTTCCGGGGATACTTCCGGCCCGTCACCGGCAATTTCCGAGCTGGTCGAGGCGATCGCGGCCGTCGTGGCCCGTCACCCGCAGCTGGGCGTGACCGTCGGCGCCGAGGGCGCCGGCGAACCGGTTCTCCTGCACTTCTTCTTCGCCGAGGGCCAGGTCCAGGTCTCCGCGGACACCGCGGTGCCCACCCCCGAGGCGGCGCCGGCCGCCCGGCACGCCGACTTCGACATCGACATCGACGACGCGGTGGTCGAGGAGTCATATTTCGCCCCGGCTTCGCCGGCTCCCAGCCACGACGACCAGGACCGCTACGGCCCGCTCAATTACGGGTACGCGGAGAGCCACGCCCCCGCCGAGACGTATTACCCCGACTCGGACACGGCCGAGCGCCGCTACGGATCGTTCGACCGTCCCCCGGGCGAACCGCAGCACTACGCCCACGAATCGCAGGCCGCACAGGGCGTCGGTGAGGACTCGCGCGACCTGGGTGCCCGGATGCGCGACCTGGGCATGGCGTCCCGCGGCGCCGCCCCCGAGTACCCGGAGTACCCGCCGCACCCGTTCGCGGCCACCCCGCCGCCACCGGTGCCGCCGCAGGCTCAGGAGACGACCCGCCGCATCCACGCCGAGTCGTTCGGCAACGGCGCGGGCAGCCACATCCCGCAGCAACCGCAGCCGCAGCGCGGAGGCATGCCGACGCCGCTGCCGAAGCCGATTCCGCTGAAGGTGGAGCGCCCGGAGGAGACCGAGATGGCGGCCCGCCGGCTGGCGGCGCTGCTGCGCGACGACCCGTCGCTGCTCAACCAGCCGCCTCCCGCCTAGGCGCGATTCTCACGCTCCGTGGTGTCGGCATTGCCCGTCGACACCACGCTCAGTATTGCCCGGATGCCCGATCTTCGCCGGTTATGCCCGGCCTGAGATGTCTGGGTTAGGCCGTTCGGACACACAAAGTGATGTGGCCTTGATTCACCCTCCGTGACTGCATAGCGTTCCCCCAGTTCCTGCCGAGCTGGTCCGGAGAGAGAATCCATGTCGCTGCCCGAAGTCCACCTCGCCGGTGGCACGTGTGCCGAGGCCATCCGCCTCGTCCCGGTTGCCGCCGCCATGCGCGCCCAGGGCCTGCTCGCCCCGGTCCTGCTGGCCGGCGGTGCCGACCCGACCGACGTGTCCCGCACCTACATCTCGCTCGGCCTGGCCTCCGACGAAACGCTGTCGGCGGGCGCCGACCTGGCCACCGCGGTCGGCCGCTACGACAAGCTGTGGGCGGCCCGCACCCCGGCCGCCGTGCTGGTCAGCGGCGACAACCTGGCGGCCGCGCTGGCCGCGTACTGGCGGCGCATCCCGGTGCTGCACATGGACGCCGGGCGGCGCTCGGGCACCCCGATGGCCGACGGCGTCGACGCCGACCGGCGACTGCTCGCCCAGGTCACCACCGTGCACCTGACCGCGGCGCCGCTGACCGCGATGAACCTGCTCGACGAGTCCGTGGTGGCCGGCGACGTGCTGCTCACCGGCGGCACCGCGGTCGACGCGGCCCGGATGATGACGGCCCGGCTCCGGGCGGCCGGCACCCCGCGCCCCCACCGGGTGCTGCTGGTCGGCGTGGACGACGCGCACGACAAGCCGGTCCGCGAGGCGATGCTCGACCTGGCCGCCCGCTACCACGACCTGGACGTGATCGGCGCGAAGGTGTCCACCCCGGACCGGGCGCGGCTGGTCGCGGCGGCCGACCTGGTGCTGGCCGACGACTTCGACCTGGCCGAGGAGGCGCTGGCCGCCGGGGTTCCGGTGCTGGTGCCGGGCGACGGCCGCGGGCTCACCGAGGCGCTGCACGCCGGGAGCGCCCGGCAGGTCGACCCGACCACGCACGCGCTGGTCACCGAGATCTCCGCGCTGCTGGACAGCCGGTTGCGGCGGGACTCGATGTCCGCCAACGGCAGCCCGTACGGCGACGGACTCGCGGCCGGTCGCATTGCCCAGGCCACCGCCGCCCTGCTCGGCCACGGCCAGTTCCCCGACCCGATGCCCGCCCGGCCGCAGGCCGGCGTCGCCAGCTGAAGGAGCCCCTCATGGACGTCGTCGGTTTCTGGGCCCGGTCGTGGATCAATGGCGACCAGTCCGCGGTGCGCAAGCTGCTCGCCCCGGACGCCGAGGTGGAGTGGAACCTCGACGCACCGGTGGATGACGAGGAGTTGTTGCAGGTCCAGCATCGGATCTCGGCCTTCGCCGACTCGGTCACGATGACCGGGCGCACGGACGCCGAGGACGGCGCCGCGATCGTCTACGACCTGACGGCGCCGTTCGGCACGGCCCGGATGATCGAGTTCCTGGCCGTCACCGACGGCCGGATCACCGAGGTCCGCCAGGTGTACGACGTGACCTCGACCGACCGCTACTTCCCGGGCCTCTACGCCAACTAGATCCGGTCGAGCAGCGCGAACAGTTCGACCCAGTGCCGCTGCTCGCCCTCGGCGTGGAACATCGCGGTATCGCTCATCGTGAAGCCGTGCGGCGCACCCTCGTACACCTCGGACGTGTAGGTGACGCCGGCCTCGTCGAAGGCGGATTCGAGCGCCTTGATCTGATCGGCGGTCATCGAGCTGTCGTTGTCGGCGTGCCCGAAATAGACCTCGCCGGTGATGGCGCCGACCGACAGGTGCGGGCTGTCCGGCGTGTCGGTGACGACGCCGCCGGCGTGGAAGCTGGCCAGCGCCTTGATCCGGTCGGGGTAGGCGGTGATCGCCCGCAGCCCGTTCCGGCCGCCCATGCAGTAGCCGACCAGCACCACCGGCTCGGCCGAGACACCCGGCTGGGCGGCGAAGAAGTCCAGGTAGGCGCCGGTGTCGGCGACGATCCGCTCGCCGGTGAGGGCCTGCATCATCGGGCCGAGCCGGCCGAAGGCGGCGTCGCGCTTCGCGGCGTCGGTCAGCTCCTCCGGGGTGATCAGCGGGCCGCTCGCGCTGCGGTAGAAGAGGTTCGGCACCAGCACGGCGTACCCGCGCTCGGCGATCCGCTCGGCCATCTCGGCGAGCCTCGGCCGCAGGCCGAAGGCATCCATGAAGAACAGGACGCCGGGGAAGGGTCCGTCGCCGTCCGGCTTGACGAGGTACGCCTCCGCGGTGCCGTCCGGGGCCGGGATCTGCACTTCGGTGGTCTGCATCTGGGCCTCCTGCGCCACATCATCGTTGATCAAGGGCAACGTAGCACCAACCGGGGATGCTTCCCCGGTCTGTCGTAACCTGTCCCCTATGCCCCATCGTCTGCGCGCGGACGCCGAGCGCAACCGCACCGCGCTGCTGTCCGCCGCCCGGGAGGTGTTCGGCGAACAGGGTCTCGACGCGTCGCTCGACGAGATCGCGCGGCGGGCCGGCGTCGGCAACGCCACCCTGTACCGCCGCTTCCCCACCCGGCGCGACCTGATCGCCGCGGTCTTCGCCGGTCAGATGACCGCCTACGTCCAGATCGCCGAGTCGGCCATGCTCGAGTCGGATCCGTGGGCGGCGTTCGCCAGCTACCTGACTCGGCTGTTCGAGCTGCAGGCCACCGACCGCGGCCTGTCCGAGCTGCTGGTCAGCACCAGTTTCGACGACGACGACCGGCTCGCCGAGTTGCGCACGGCCGCCCAGCGCAGCGCCTCCGAGGTGATCGCGCGGGCGGTGGGCGCCGGGGTGCTGCGCGCCGACTTCAACCGCCGCGACATCAGCCTGCTGATGCGGGCCAACGCCGGCGTGCTCCAGCGGTCGACCGAGCCGGACGCCTGGCGACGTCAGTTGACGCTGTTGCTGGAGGGCCTGGCCGCCCGCTGATGACATTTAAAGTTGTTTAAGGTCAAGCCAAGGTCCCTTAATTACAGACCGGCCGAGAATCGACTCCCGTCGTCACCACCTGCGATCGGAGTCACCCATGCAACGCAGCCGTCTGCGTCTCGCCATCTATGCCTCGGCGGCCGTCCTCGCCGTCGGCGGTGGCGTCGGCGCGGCCGTCGCGGCCACCACCCCGACCACCAAGGCCGCGGGCGTCCTCAGCGCAACCTTCACCAAGGACAGCGACTGGGGTTCGGGCTACCAGGCGAAGTACACGATCACGAACGGCACCGGCGCGGCCGTCAGCGGCTGGCAGCTGGCCTTCGGGCTGCCGTCGACCGCGAAGCTGGGCAGCTTCTGGGACGCCACGGTGACCGTCTCCGGCAGCACCGCGACGGCGAAGAACCCGAGCTGGGCGCCCACCATCGCGGCCGGCGCCAAGGCCGAGTTCGGCTTCATCGTGGCCGGCAGCGGCAGCCCGGTGAGCTGCACGATCAACGGGGTCTCCTGCGCCGGCGGCACGCCGACCACCGCACCCACGACGACCCGGCCGACCACCGCGCCGACGACGGCCCCGACCACCAAGGCGCCGACCACGGCCCCCACCACGGTCGCACCGACCACCACCGCGCCGACCACCCCGTCGACCGGCGGTGTGCTGGTCGCCCCGTACGTCGACATGGGTCTTCTCTCGAACGGCTCGACCACCCTCGCCCAGCTCGGCACCAGCGGGAACGTCAAGTCGTTCAGCCTGGCCTTCGTGACCAGCGCGGGCTGCAAGGCCAGCTGGTTCAACGCGTTCGACCCGCGGCAGAAGCAGTTCGCCGACCAGATCGCGGCGGTCCGCGCGGCCGGCGGTGACGTGAAGGTGTCGTTCGGTGGTGCCACCGGCATCGAGCTGGCCCAGGCCTGCACCAGCGTCGCCACCCTGCAGGCCGAGTACCAGGCGGTCGTCACCGCCTACAACCTGAAGTACATCGACCTGGACATCGAGGGTGCGGCGGTGGCCGACCCGACCACGATCGCCCGCCGGTCGACCGCGCTGGCCGCCCTGCAGAAGGCCAACCCGGGCCTGAAGATCTCGCTGACCCTGCCGGTGCTGCCGGAGGGCCTGACGGCGGACGGCGTCAACGTGGTCAAGTCGGCCAAGGACGCCGGCGTGAACCTGGACCTGGTCAACATCATGGCGATGGACTACGGCCGCTCCGCCCAGGACTACGGCGACCTCGCCATCCAGGCGGTCAAGTCCACCAAGGACCAGATCAAGGCGCTGTACGGCAACAGCGACGCGGCCGCCTTCAAGATGGTCGGCGTGACGCCGATGCTGGGGGTCAACGACGACCAGGGCAAGTTCCTGCAGAGCGACGCGCGGGACCTGGTCGCCTTCGCGAACGCCAACCACATCGGCTTCGTCTCCTACTGGGAGGCGAACCGGGACAAGAACGCCTGCACGGGTGCCCTCTTCCAGTGCACGAACGTGAGCCAGACGCCGTTCGAGTTCAGCAAGATCTTCGCCGGCTTCACCGGCTAGAGCTTTCCTCTCATCCCCAAAGTAAGAGAAACGCGGCTCCGGGTCCCCCAACCCGGAGCCGCGTTTTTTCGTACGTCTACGCCAGGCCGCGGCCGGCGTTGGCGAGCGCCTCCTCGGCGAACTCCCACCGGGTCGCCGCGGTCGGGGCGTCGAGCCACATGTTGAGCGAGACGCGCAGCGCCACCAGGAAGGCGGCGGCGGTCATCCGCGCCCGTACGCCACGCGGGTCGGGCTCGGTCAGGCGGGCCGAGACCTCGGCCGCGAGATCCCGCTCGACCGCGGCGAACGTCTGCATCTGGGCGGCGAAGAGCGTCGGATGGGTCCGCAGGAGCCGGCCCTGGGCCACCATCTGCGGGTCGAGGTCGCCCACTTCCCGGTTGAAGTCGGCGGCGGCCGCGGTGAGCGCCGCCCACGGTGACTCGGCGGCCGGCCGGCCGCGGAACGAGTCGAGCAGGCGCTGGATGCGCTGGAGGTCGCCGTGCATGAGCGCTTCCTCTTTACTGCTGAAGTAGTTGGAGAACGTCCGCCGGGAAACACCCGCGTCGTCGGCGATCGCCTCCACCGTGATCCGGTCCAGGCCGTGCTCGGTCGCCAGCCGGACCGCCGACTCATGCAGGGCCTGCCGGGTGGCGGCCTTCTTCCGCTCGCGAAGCCCCGGCTCCGCCGTCGTGCTCATGGGATGAGCGTACCGGCGTGTGACTCGGTTCTCAATGGGAAATATTGCTCAGTGAGCAGCGTTGGTCGATAGTTGTATTTGCCAACCACTTGAAGAACCCGCTGGAGGCTGCGCGATGAGCGCGAAACCCATGTCCCACCGCCAGATCATGGAGGCGCTCTCCGGCCTTCTGCTGGTGCTTTTCGTGGCGATGGCCAGCTCGACCATCGTTTCCACCGCGCTGCCGAAGATCATCGGGTCGCTGAACGGCACCCAGACCCAGTACACCTGGGTGGTCACCGCCAGCCTGCTCACCGCGACCGCCTCCACCCCGATCTGGGGCAAGCTCGCCGACCTGTACAGCAAGAAACTGCTGGTCCAGATCTCGATCGTGGTGTTCGTGGTCGGCTCGATCATCGCCGGCTTCAGCCAGACCGCCGGCCAGTTGATCGCCGCCCGCGCGTTCCAGGGCCTCGGCATGGGTGGCGTCCAGGCGCTCGTCCAGGTCGCCATCGCCGCGATGATCCCGCCGCGGGAGCGCGGCCGGTACAACGGCTACCTCGGCGGCGTGATGGCCGTCGCGACCGTCGGCGGCCCGCTGCTCGGCGGCCTGATCGTCGACACCGCGTGGCTCGGCTGGCGCTGGTGCTTCTTCATCGGTGCGCCGATCGCGGTGATCGCCCTGGTCGTGCTGCAGAAGACGCTCAACCTCGCGGTCATCCGGCGGGAGCACGTCAAGGTCGACTACGTGGGTGCCGCCCTCATCGCGGCCGGCGTCAGTGTGCTGCTGGTCTGGGTGTCGTTCGTGGACAGCTCGTTCGCATGGTTGTCCTGGCAGACGTACGCCATGGTGGGTCTCGGTGTTGTTCTTCTCGCCATCGCGATCTGGGTGGAGACCCGGGTCGCCGAGCCGGTCGTGCCGCTGGAGATCGTCAAGAAGCGGGGCACCGCCCTCGCGATCATCGCGAGCCTGTCGGTCGGCATGGCCATGTTCGGTGGCGCCGTCTTCCTCGGCCAGTACTTCCAGATCGGCCGCGGCTTCAGCCCGACCGAGGCGGGCCTGCTCACCATCCCGATGATGGCCGGCGTGCTGGTCTCCTCCACCATCTCCGGCCGGATGATCAGCAAGACCGGGCACATCAAGCCGTACATCGTCGCCGGAACGCTCGTGCTGGTGGCCGGCTTCGCCGGTCTCTCGATGCTCGACCACGAGACCCCGCTCTGGTACGTCGGCATCGCGATGGCCCTGGTCGGCATCGGTGTCGGCATGTCGATGCAGAACCTGGTCCTCTCCGTGCAGAACACCGTGTCGCTGAAGGACATCGGCGCCGCCAGCTCGACGATCGCGTTCTTCCGCTCGCTGGGCGGCACCATCGGCGTCTCGGTGCTGGGTGCGGTCCTGGCCCACCGGGTCACCGCGGAGCTGGGTGGGGGCGCATCCTCCGGCAGCAGCAGCCTCAACATCAGCGCCCTGCCCGAGGCCGCTCAGCACGTGGTCCGCGCCGCCTACGGCGACGCCACCGGGCACATCTTCCTGATCTCGGCCGCCATCGCGGTGGTCGGCGTGGTGGCCGCGCTGTTCATGAAGCCCACCGCGCTGCGCTCGACGGTCGACCTCGACTCGTCCGCCGCCTCGAGCGCCGAGGCCCCGGTTCCGGCTCTCACCCGCTGAACCCCTTGAAGCGTGTGCCCGATCACGTGCTTGGGATCTTCCACTTACCCAGAGCTAGCCTTCAGGAACGGAGCGCATACGAGAGAGGCGGCGGATTTGAACGGGGATCTCGATGCCGCCCTGCTCGAACTCGAAGACGCCATCAACTGGGACGCCGAGGCCATGCTGGAGCAGGCCGGCCGGCTCGAGCGGGACGCCCAGGCCCTCGGCGACGAGTTGCTCGTCGCACGCGCCCGGCTCAGCCAGGCCAACCTGCACATGCGGGCCGGCGATCTGCCCGGCGCGGCCCGCCGGATCTGGAAGGTGCACCAGTGGGCGGTCGAGCACAACGCCCGGCAGCTCACCGCCCGCACCCACCTGGTCTGGGCCAACATCCACCGGCATCTCGGGGACGCCGCCCAGTGCCTGGAGCACTCCATCCTCAGCGTCGAGCTGCTCGACGACACCGCCACCGACCACATGCGGATCTGGCATCTGGCCAAGCTCGCCGACGCGCTCAGCCTGGCCGGCTCGATGGACGCCGCACGCCTGCGCTACCGGCAGGCCGCGGACCTCGCGCGCCGTCTGAAGCGTCCGGATCTGCAACTGGCGGTTCTCAACAACTTTGCGTACGCCGAGTTCGCGGCCGGGCAGCACGAGATGGCCCAGCAGGTCGCGGCCCGGCTGCAGCGGCACGCCGCCGGGCACGGCTTCGAGCTGGACGCCGCCCTGCTCGACACGATCGGCGCGATCCAGATCGAGAACGAGCAGTTCGCCGAGGCCGAGCGCACCCTGCTGGCCTGCCTCGACAACCACCACGACGGCAACCAGGACGACGCCGACGCGCTGGCCGAATACCTGCTCACCCTGGCCCGGGCCCAGCGCGGCCTCGGTGCGTACGCCCGGGCGCAGCGCAGCCTCAACGCCTCCCGGCGCCTCTGCGCCGAGCGTGCGCTCGGCCATGTGCAGGTCCGGCTCCATCAGGAGCAGGCCGAGCTGTACGCGGCGCAGGGCGAGTTCGCCGAGGCGTACGCGGCGCACAAGGAGTTCTTCGCGGCGCACACCCGGCAGCACTCGATCCAGCGCGAGGCGCAGGCCCGGACCAGGCAGGCGATGTTCGAGACGGCGGAGGCCCGGCAGGAGGCCGAGCGGTTCCGCGAGCAGGCCCGCCGCGATCCGCTGACCGGGCTGCGCAACCGCCGGTTCCTCAACGAGCAGCTGCCCGGCCTGATCGAGTCGGACCCGGAGCTGACCGTGGCGATGATCGACCTCGACCACTACAAGCGGATCAACGATCAGCTCTCGCACGACGTCGGCGACCTGGTGCTGGTGCAGGTGGCCCGGCTGCTGGAGAAGGCGCTGGCGGAGATGGCGCCCGGCGGTTTCGTGGTGCGGATGGGCGGCGAGGAGTTCCTGCTGGCCCTGCCGGGGACGCCGATCGACCGCGCCACCGCGGCGCTGGACGACCTCCGGCGGATGATCAGAGGTCACGAGTGGGCGCCACTCACCGCCGGTCTTCCGGTTACCGTGAGCATTGGCGTGGCCGGCGCCGGAGACGCCGCGAAACCCACCCAGGCGGCCCTTCTGTCCATTGCGGACAGTCATTTGTACGCCGCTAAGCACGGTGGACGCGACCGGGTGGTGTCATCGGCGACCGGATCCGGCCGGAACCGCCGGGCATCCGCGGCGTGAGCTGCGATTCCGCTCCGTAATGTTGATCTGGGTCGACGCCGGTGAACACGCATAGGTCGAACCGCTACCCTTGACGACACTGACGGATGTCGACCCGCGCGAGGGTCGGCGAGGTTCGCCCGTCGGCGCTGGGAGGGGTCATGCACGGAAGCAACGAGGTTGCGCCGCCAGGAGTCAACACCAACGTGCCCCATTCGGCCCGCATCTACGACTACTGGCTGGGCGGGAAGGACAACTTCGCGGTCGACCGGGCGGTCGGCGAGGCGATGATCAAGGCGATCCCCGGCATGCGCTACATGGCCGGCGAGAACCGCAAGTTCGTCCACCGGGTGGCCCGTGATCTGGTCGCCAAGGAGGGCATCAAGCAGTTCCTCGACATCGGCACCGGCATCCCGACCCGGCCCAACCTGCACGAGATCGCCCAGCAACTGGAGCCGTCGTCGCGAGTGGTCTATGTGGACAACGACCCGATCGTCCTGGTGCACGCCCGCGCCTTGATGATCAGCACGCCGGAGGGCCGCAGCGAGTACATCTCGGCCGACATCCGCGACCCGCGCTCGATCCTCGACGACCCGGCGCTGAAGGACACGCTCGACCTGGACGAGCCGATCGGCCTCACGCTGATCGCGGTCCTGATGCTGCTGGCCGACGCCGACGACCCGTGGTCGCTGGTCGGCGCGCTGCGCGACGCGATGCCGTCCGGCAGTTGCCTGGCGATCACGCACCCGACCGCCGACTTCGCGCCGGCCGAGGTCGAGCAGGCGGTGAACGCCGCGACCGGGGCCGGCATGACGCTGGTGGCCCGCTCGCAGGAGGCGGTGCGCCGCCTCTTCGGCGACTGGGAGCTGCTGGAGCCGGGCCTGGTGCCGGTGTCGAGCTGGCGCCCGGACACGGCGGTGGACAACCCCGAGGCCGCCTACTACTGGGCCGGGGTCGCACGGAAGCCGTAACGGCTTGGGTTTAGGCGGGGGTCAGGGGCGAGCGGGCCCCTGACCCCCAGTTATATGTGGGGTAAAGCCGTCCCCGCCGCTGCGCCTCACCGGCCAATCCCCTGACCACGACCGTCCTGGCCGGACGGCGCGATCGCCGGCGTGGCGTAGCGGCGGGTTGAGACCGGTCGAGCGGCCTGGCACGGGGGAACCGGACCGCCCGACCGGCGTCGGGCGAGCGCCTTTGCGGGGCGCTCACGGGTGTGACGGCGTTTACACCCGCAATCGTGGTCGCTTGCGTGCCAGCGGGGCCGGTAGTCGCTCCGCGCGAATCAGAATGTGGCGGCGGCCGGCCGGATGACCGGCCGCATCGAGCTCGTCGACCTCGGCGACGAGCCACGTGGTGCCATCGCGCACGACCGAGCTTTCCCACTCGATGTGCACGATGCGTAACCGAAGGCTGCCAGAACCATGATGGTAGTCCGACTCGGCAAACTCCTGCGCGGGCCAGCGCGGCTGCCGCGGAAGGAGCCGGCCGCCGCGGAAGATCAGCGCCGTCGGCACCGGAACCGGCGGACCGGGAAGGTGCCCGGCACGTCGGCCCCGCGCGCAGCGGACGAGGTCACTCGCGCGCGTCGGAATCACCTTCCTCGGCCGACGACCGAGGATCGATCGCCGTGGCATCGGGGCGGGTCAGGGCATACCTGACCCCGCCGAAGCGGTGGGTGACAGTGCTGGCACGCGTGGTAGCCGCGGCCATGTCATCCATCAGTGGCTCGTCGCGATAGACGACGGACGGGTTTCCCCGACGTTGTGTTTCCACTCCATCGGGGTCACTCGGATCCGCATGCTCGGGGCCGATGTTGGGAATCGACATGCTCGCCACCTCTCGCTCGGACGCCCCCGCCAGGGAGCCTCGCGTCGAGGCCGCAGACGCCGTTTCCGCGACCGACCCGTCACCCAAAGATGTCACCGTAAGTGACACCCATTGAGGTGTGTACGTGCGTTATCATGCTCACAATCACGTGAGTACGCAAGGCCAAATGCACGTGCATTTGCACAACGCGTGATCTGGCCGTAGCCACGAGAGACCGCCGCCTCCGGACGATCCCCGACCGGAGCAAACCAAGGGAGTTTCGAATGAACGCGGTTAACGGCATCCCCGCCGGCCAGTTGGACGGTGTCACCTGGCAGAAGAGCCGGCGCAGCAACCCCAGCGGCAACTGCGTCGAGGCTGCGCTGCTGCCCAACGGCGATGTCGCCATGCGCAACTCGCGGGACCCTGAGGGCCCGGCCCTGATCTACACGCCGGCCGAGATCGAGGCCTTCCTCGGCGGAGTTCGTGACGGCGACTTCGACAACCTGCTCGCCTGACCCCGGTGACCGGGCCGACGAGCCCGCGATCCACCGGAGAATCCGGCCATAAAAGACTCAGGCCCGCCGATCGGCGGGCCTGAGTGCTGTCCGGGACCTACTAGGCCGGGCGGCCGACCTCGTGCAGGAGCTTGCCGAGGATCTCCGGCGTGTGGTTCGGCGCCTCGGCGTCGATGCAGACCCGCTCCATCGCCATCGCGTACTGGTCGACGTCCTCGCGCTTGTCCAAGTAGATGGCGCTCGTCAGCTGCTCGACGTACACCACGTCGGGCAGCTCCGGCTCCGGGAAGCGCAGGATGGCGAACGGGCCACCGGCGGCGGCGTGGCCGCCCGCGTGGAAGGGGATGATTTGCAGACGAACGTTCGGCTTCTTCGACGCCTCGATCAGGAACTCGATCTGCGCCTTCATCACCTCGACGCCGCCGATCGGGCGGCGCAGCACGGCCTCGTCGATGACCGCCCACAGCTGCGGGGCATCCGGCCGGTCGAGGATCTGCTGCCGTTGGCGGCGCAACTCGACCCGGCGGTCCATCTCCTCCGGCGTGACGCCGGCGTGGCCGAGCATGATGACGGCCCGCGCGTAGTCCGGAGTCTGCAGCAGACCCGGGACGAACTGGACCTCGTAGGTGCGCAGCAGCGAGGCCGCGGCCTCCAGGCCCAAGTAGGACTGGAACCAGCCGGGCAGGATGTCGCTGAACTGCTGCCACCAGCCCGGGTTGTTGGCCTGGCGGGCCAGCACGAGCAGAGCCTCGCGCTCGGCCTTGTCGTTGACGCCATAGAGGGTCAACAGGTCGGCGACGTCACGCTCCTTGAAACTGACGCGCCCTAGCTCCATGCGGCTGATCTTCGAACCCGAGGCGCGGATCTCCCACCCGGCATCTTCCCGGGTGATGGTCTTGGCCTCCCGCAAGCGGCGGAGCTGGGCGCCGAGCAGGATGCGCAGCACTGTAGGGCCGCTGCCCGGTGCCTCCTCCTGCGAACCCGCGCTCACCTGACTCCTCGTCATCGCTGTCTTGGGGGCTGCCGGCCGCAGTCCCTACGCATCCTAAAGGGGAGATCGTCCACAACGAAACAGCACCAGCTTATCTCCGGAGGGTGACGCCCGAGGCATCCACGCGATGCAAATGCACGTGCATCCGGCCTTGCGAACGCCTCCGTCGGCGAGGATGATAACGGACACACCCGCACCACCTGCTGACACAGCGTGCTGAATAGTTCGGCTTCTCGGCTTACGCGCGCGATCTGGGTGGCGTTGTTTCGCCAGCCTGACGACGGAGTCTCCGAGACCTGGGAGGGCCAGCTCGATGTCCACACCTCCGCCTAACACCCCTACAGTCGCGCCGCCGCAGCGTGACCCCGCTGATGTGGCCCCGGCGGACAGCTATCACCCGTCCGACCGAGTCTGGGTCTACCGCGACGGCTGGCGGGCCGGTGTGATCGAGGCGAGCTCTCCCCGCGCAGTGACGGTGACCTATCGGCCCGGCGCACACCGTGGCACCGGGGTCGACACCTTCACTGCTCCTTATGTGAGCGTGCGCTCCTCGGAAGACCCTGCGCTCGACAAACGCGACCGCAATATCGTCGGTCGCCGGATGACACCGACCGGCCTCCCGGTGCGAGGTTCCGCCGCATGACCGGCGCAGTAACCGTGGCGGCCATCGTCGGCCTGCTCAGTCTTCTCGGTGGCGTAGCCCTGGGGTGGTATTTGCGACGCACCAACGACTGGTGCGCCGCGTGCGGAGACCAGCTGGCGTGTGAAGGATGCGGATCCGGCGCCGCCTGGCCCAAGCGGCCCATGTCGCCGTCCAACTCCCTATAACCCGCACTGATCCAACCGAGCCGGCGCAGATGCGCCGGCTCCTTTTGTTTCCACGCGGACAGTTACTGTCCGGAGTGCGAATTCACGGCATCTATCGAGTGAACCTGATGAACTCAAGATCGAGGAAACGGTCACTCAACGTGACTTTTTAGGGGTGCGGCAGGCCGCTCGGCGGACGCTAATCACCCAAAGGGTCGATATTGAAGTTGTCACGGAACACGTTCGCCGGGTCGTACTCCCGCTTGAGAGCCCGCAACCTGGCCAAAGTCGCAGGTGGCCAGGCCTCGGCAAGCCGCTCCGGGCTCTGATCGGTCTCGAACGAGAGGTACAAACCGCGGAAGTGGGTGGCCAGTTCGGCCCAGGCAGCGTCCAATCTCGACTTAGATGCCCCGAATGCCACCACTGAGAAGTTCGCTGCCCGGTGCGAATACGCCGTGGCAACCTCCGGCACGTCGGCGACCGCGCCGCCCACCGACCTGATCTGGAAGAAGTAGGCCGTACCCGCGTTGATCAGGGCCGCAGCGGCGGCACAGAACGACGGCGTTAGATGATCGATAAGCCCCGAGCGGGCCACCGGATCCCCCTGGCCCTCGTGCGGCGCGTCCGGCACGTTCATCACCCCGGCATACGGCACCAACTGGACCTGCTGGTCGAGCAGCGGCGCGATCTCGGCGATCGGGGTGAGCCGCTCGATGATCGTGTCCGGGGTGGAGGAGTTCACCACGCCGTACACCTGGGCGAGCGACTGCCCGCGCCGCGGCGCACCGACGATGAGGTTGGTGGTCAGGTCGCGGGGTGCCGCCTCCATCGCGGCGCCCCAGCGTTCGAGCAGGCCGGCCGTGTCGGAGGCGTCGAAGACGAACTGCCCGAACCCGACGTCCCCCACCTCGTCGACCTGGAACTCGAACGAGGTGACGACCCCGAAGTTCGCGCCGGCGCCGCGCACCGCCCAGAACAGGTCCGGGTGCTCGGTCTCGCTGACGTGCATTCGCGAACCGTCGGCCAGCACCAGGTCGGCGGCGCGCAGGTGGTCGATGGTGAGGCCGTGCTCGCGGGCCAGCCAGCCGATGCCGCCGGCCGTGGCCAGCCCACCGACCCCGACGCCGCCGTAGTCACCGCTGGACAGCGCCCACCCGTGCGGGGCCAGCGCCGCCGCCACGTCCTTCCAGCGGGCGCCGGCCTCGACCCGGACCAGGCGATCCGCCTCCGACAGGACCGAAATGTCGCGCATTTCGGACAGGTCGATGACGATGCCACCGTCGTTGGTGGACCGCCCGCTGATCCCGTGCCCCGCACTGCGCACCGCCAGCGGCACCTTCTGCTCGCGGGCGAACGCGAGCGCGGTCACCACCTGCTCGACGTCCCGCGCCTTGATCACCAGGCCGGGCGAACCGCCGCGCATATAGGTGGAGCGAACCTTCGCGTAGCCGAAATCGCCCGGCTCGACCGCCGTCAGCGAAGCCGGAAGCGCGTCATAGTCAATGCCTTCCCGGCGTGCCGCCAGCGCGACAGCGCTGCGCACCGGCCCGGCGTTCGTCCTTCGGGTGGAGAGTTCCGCACGCACCGCCGGAATGACCTCTTCAGCGAATCGCTGCAGCTCAAGCGGGTCATCGCTGCCAAGAATGAGGGTCCCGACGCCATCGTCGAGGATCAGCGGCAACAGTTCGTCCACCCACTGCGCCGCCCCTTTCCCCGGTTCGCCGGAAATGTTCAGCAGCCGGCGAATCTCCCGCGGATCCCGCCCCGCACCGGCGGCCGCCTCGTCGATGATCGCGTTCCCGCGCGCAAGATCCCCCGGCTTCAGATAGCCGAGCGACGGCAGCCACCCATCGGCCTTGGCCCCCACCAGCCGCAACATCCGCGGCTTGTAGGCCCCCAGCCAGATCGGCACGTCATGCGCCGGCGCCGGCCCACGCTTGGCCCCCTTGAGCTGGTAATACTTCCCGTCGACCCGGAGCTGGTCACGCGAGTCGGCCCGCCAGACCTCGCGAATCACCTCCATCGCCTCGGCCAGCTGCTCCACCGACTCGGCCGGCGTCCGCCGCGGAAACCCCATAGCCACCATCGCGTCCCAAAACGCCCCCGCGCCGAGCCCGAGCGCGAGCCGCCCCTCGGACAGCAGATCGAGCGAGGCAGCCGCCCGAGCGAGCACCGGAGCCGGCCGCATCGGGACATTCAGCACATTGCCGGAGATCTGAATCGTCGACGTCTGCGCCGCCACCCAGGTCAGCAGCGTCCACGTGTCCAGAAATCCAGGCTGATACGGGTGATCCTGAAAGGTGACCAGGTCAAACCCGAGCTGCTCACTCAGCTGCGCACGCGCAACAGCGGCTTGCGGCGGGTCATTGACGGGCGTGATGAACGTCCCGAACTCGATCGGGTGACCATAATCCACAAGCCCGAGCCTAGGTCGTCCCGCACGCCGAATCCGTGCGTCCTGCAACACATGATGCAGACCTATATATAGGTACGCGCCACGGGGCCACCAACCGCAACATCCGCGCCGGCCGCTTCTGGATACCTCGGCCGTCGCTGGTCACCCCCGGCGGCAGGCCACCGGCGGGCGCGGCGCCAACGCTGGGGCAGTTGCCGCCGTGGCCGGCCTCAGGGATCTTGGCCGGGCGGCGCCGTGCTGGGCTCGGCGGTTCGGTCGGCTTTCAGGCTGTCGACCTCGGCGCGAAGCTTGCGGATCTCGTGCAGGAGCAGGGCGATGTCGGCGCGGGTGGCGGTGCCGGCCGGCCGATCCGCGTCGGAGAGCCGCTCGACGAGCCAACTCGCCAGCGACCCGGTGGTGAAGCCGATCAGACCCAGGCCGCCGAACATCAGGGTCACCGCCACGAGACGACCCTCGATGGTCTGCGGATAAAGGTCGCCGTAGCCGACCGTGGTGATCGTGCAGACCGCCCACCACAGCGCTTCCGGGTAGGAGTTGATGAGGCTGTCCGAGCGGTCCTGCTCGGCGTCGAGCACGGCCAGGGCCGCCATCAGCACGATCAGGAACGACGCGCAGATCACGTAGACGGCCAGCCGCCCCCGAGTCCAGGCGACGGCGTGGCGGTTGAGCACGCGGAGAGCATTGAGCAGGCGTAACGCTCGGAGCGGGCGCAGCACCGGCAGGATCAGCACGGCCAGGTCGAACCAGTGGGTGCGGACGAAATGCGGTTTGCTGCGCGCCAGCCGAAGCCGAATCAGATATTCGATGCAGAACAGGCTCCAGATCACCACATCGCCGAGCTCGCAGACATTCCGCCAGGTCGAATCCAGATCCGGCTGAAGCACCGGCCACGCATAGACCGCGATGAAGAGCAGAGAAAGACCGGTCAACGGGTACGCGGTGGCGTGCTCCCACGCACGCAGCCGAACCTCGGACCCGTCACGACTCATGATCGCAGCTTGCCTGATCAGCCGGCCTTTTTGGGTGCGGTCCTGGGCTTGAGCGGCTGGGGGCAACCAGAGGTGCGGTTGTGAAAGTTGAGACGCGTACTCAAAAAGCCTTTGAAGGTGGTTCGGCAGATGGCGAACGCCCGCGTTTCGCGGGGAGGTCGACGGGCAACAAAAGGCGCGTCGGGATGTCCGTGGAGGTGGACCCGCATGCTGGAGCCGAACGAGAAGGCAAGGTTCGACAGTCTGGTGAGCGGCCTGCGAGAGGACGACCCCGTCTTCAGCCGCCGAATAGACCGCCTGGCCAAGCCAAAGCGAAACCGCTACCTGGCATTGGCCGTTCTGCTGTGGACCGCGGCCCCGATTTGCATAGTCTTCGGTGGATGGACGGGCTTGCTGCTGGCCGCGGTAGGCGTGGCCTACGGGGTCCACTTGATGTCAAAACGGGCCAGCGTGACCAGCGAGGCCGTATGGCCACCCCAGCGCCGCCGACCCGGCGTCGCCAACTGAGCGTTACTTCCAGGACTCGCCGGTAAGCCGCTCATAGACCTCGATGTAGCGGTTACGGGTGGCCGCAACAACTTCTTCAGGGATTTCCGGCCCCGGATCCGTGCGATCCCACTCGGTGAGCGAGCCGGACCAGTCCCGAAGGAACTGCTTGTCGAGGTAGCGCTGAGTGCCCCCCGGCTTCCATTCATCGGCCGCCCAGAACCGCGACGAGTCCGGCGTGAGCAGCTCGTCCCCAAGCTTGAGGGTGCCGTCCTTGGCGATGCCGAGCTCAATCTTGGTGTCGGCAATGATGATGCCCTTGGTGGCCGCAACTTCTTGCCCGCGCCGATAGACCTCGAGGGTGACGTTCCGAAGTTCCTCGGCAGCGTCGTCCCCCACCTTGGCCTGAACGTCAGCAAAGGTCATGAACTCGTCATGCCCTTCACCCACCGCGGCCTTGGTGGTCGGGGTGTAGATGGGCTCAGGAAGCTGAGACCCTTCGATCAGCCCAGGCGGAAGCGCAACACCGGAGACAGCACCGTCCCGCTCGTATTCCTTGAGCCCAGAGCCGGCAAGGTAGCCGCGGGCAATGCACTCCACCATGACCATGTCGAGCCGCTCACAGCGGATGGCCCGGCCGGCCCACTCACTCGGCACGTCAGTGCTGGAGATGACGTGGTTGGGGATGACATCACTGAGCTGCTCAAACCACCAGAGCGAGAGCTGAGTGAGAATCTTCCCCTTGTCCGGGATAGGGGTGGGAAGGATGACGTCATAGATCGAGATCCGGTCCGAGGTAACGAGAAGCAGGTCATCGCCATCGGCGTAGACGTCCCGAACCTTCCCCGAGTGCAACAGCTCCACGTGCTCCCCTTCGCGCGACCGTCCCGCATGTGCCACCTCACGCTATCCGACCTCGAAGAAGCCGGTCCGAAAGGCCCACCAGACAATCAAGATCAATGCGGCAGAATGACCGGGTGCGTGACGAGCTTGCCGCCGGGCTGTACGAGACCGTTCTTACTGAGGCGCTTGAGGCGCAACTCTCCGGGATTGACGCTCAACTTGTCGACAGGATCCCGCTGCGCAAGGCCGACGCGCCCGACCGCATTGCCCAGCTTCTCGCTCGACAGGTGTTTCGCGCGCTTGAGGCTGTCCCCCTCGATGAACGGGTAACCGTCGGCGTCGAAGTCGCAAATCTGCTGATGGACCAACTACAAGCTCGGCTCCCGAAGGCTGCCGCCGCGACCGAGCGGCCGACCGCAGCCGGCGAGGTCCTCCACGCCATCGGGACGACTCAGCTGGACGGCAAGCCGCATTTTCCCGCTCGGCCGCTCATCCCGCTGCTAGACACGGCGCTGCTGACCAATGCGCGCGGCGAACCACGAGTAGGCAGTCAGGTGCTCCGGGAGATCGAATCGGCGGACGAGATCGACCTGGTCATCGCCTTCATTCGCAGCAGCGGGCTGCGGCAAGGATTGGGTGACGCGCTGCGTCGGCACGCCGAGCAGGGCAAGCCGTTGCGGATCTACACCACCACGTACACCGGGTCGACCGAAGCCGCGGCACTCGACAAGCTCACTGCGATGGGCGCCGACGTTCGGGTTTCCTACGAGACGTCAGCCAATCGCTTACACGCGAAGGCCTGGCTCTTCCACCGGCACAGCTCGTTCAGTACCGCCTACGTGGGCTCGTCGAATCTGACCTATTCGGCGCAGAACGATGGAACAGAGTGGAACGTTCGCCTCTCCGCTGCGCGCAATCCCGATGTCATCGCTCGCATCAAGGCCGCCTTCGAGACGTTTGGGGCCAGCGAGGAATTCAAGAAGTACGAGAAGGAACAGTTTGAGGACGCCCTCGCGCGCATGCGCCGCTCGGACCGGCCCGATCCGACCGTCATCAGCCCAACTGAGCTGGAGCTCAAGCCGTTCCAGGAGCGCCTGCTCGAACTGATCGAGGTTGCCCGAGCCAAGGATCGCCACGAGAACCTGCTGGTCTCGGCCACCGGAACGGGCAAGACCGTGATGGCGGCTATCGACTATCAACGGTTGAGGTCTCGGCTTCCGCGAGCCCGCCTGCTCTTCGTCGCGCATCGGAAAGAGATTCTGCAGTCGAGCCTGGCCACCTACCGGCAGGCGCTGCGGGACTACTCCTTCGGCGAGCTGTGGGTAAATGGCGAACGCCCAACGGACTTCGAGCATGTCTTCGCCTCGATCTACAGCCTGAAGAACAGCATCGACCAGATCGCGCCTGACCACTTCGACGTCGTCGTCATCGACGAGTTCCACCACGCGGCCGCAGCCTCATACGACGCGGTCCTGGCCAGACTGCAACCACGCGAGCTGTTGGGACTGACTGCCACCCCGGAACGAACTGACGGGCAGTCGATCCTGCACTGGTTCGGTGGCCGAATCGCCGCCGAGCTTCGGCTTTGGGACGCGATCGAGCAGCGCCGGCTGTCCCCCTTCGAGTACTACGGCATCCACGACGGCATCGACCTGCAGGACGTTCCGTGGCGTCGTGGCCAGGGCTACGACCTAGATGCGTTGACCGAGAAGTACACCGGCAACGACCGCTGGGTGCGTTTCGTCTACAGCCAGTTGGTGGACCACGTCGACGACTTGGCCACGATGAAGTGCCTCGGCTTCTGTGTCAGCGTTGCGCACGCTCGCTATATGGCCGCGCAGTTCGAGCAGATGGGCATCAAGGCGGTCGCGGTCTCAGCCACATCCACGGATGTCGAGAGGGAAGGCGCCCTCACCGATCTGGCCGCCGGCCGGACACAGGTGGTCTTCTCGGTCGACCTCTTCAACGAGGGCGTCGACGTCCCGGCGGTCGACACCCTCCTGATGCTGCGTCCGACCGAGAGCGCCACGCTCTTCCTGCAGCAGTTGGGCCGCGGCCTGCGGCAGTCCCGCGAGAAGACGATCTGCACGGTCCTCGACTTCGTCGGCATGCACCGACGCGAGTTCCGCTTCGATCTCCGCTACCGAGCCCTGCTGGGCGGCAGTCGCCGTGACCTGGAAAAAGCGATCGAAGACGGCTTCCCATTCCTGCCGGCCGGCTGCCACATGGAGCTTGACCGTGTCGCCCAGGACGTCGTGCTGCGCAGCATCAAGGACGCGGTGCCGTCTACCTGGCCGAACAAGGTCAGGGAGTTGCGCGAACTCATTCGCCTCCGCGGCACGGTCTCGCTATCCGACTATCTGCGAGAGACCGGCCTGGAACTCGCCGACATCTACAAGGGCGACCACACCTGGTCAGAACTACTTGAGGTCGCCGGCGCGCCAATCGAGTCCGCCGGCCCATTCGAGGAGCCCTTGCGTCGAGCCGTCGGCCGATTGACGCACATCGACGACCGGCAGCGGCTGGACGGCTACCTCGCACTGCTGACCGCGGCTGGTCGCCCGAACACCGGATCGATGAGCAAGACCGAGCGACGGCTGCTTCACATGCTCATCGCCAATCTCGGCAGCCAGGTGCTGACCAAGAAGAACGAATTGCAGGACGCCACCCTCCAGCAGGCCACCGACATCGTCTGGCGGCACCCGCAGGTGTTGGCAGAGCTTCGCGAGTTGATGTCGACGCTCTATGACGCACCCGATCACGTGCAGCACTCATTCGCCAACGAGATCCCGCTGCAAGTACACGGCCGCTACACCCGACTCGAAATGCTCGCCGCCGTGGGCGAGGCCGACCGCGCCAAGACTCGGGAATGGCGCGAGGGCGTGCTCGACGTGTCAGCCATCGGCGCCGACTTGCTCGCCTTCACCCTCGACAAGACCAGCGGCGACTTCTCACCCACCACCCGCTACCGCGACTACGCGATCAGCCCAGACCTCATCCACTGGGAAAGCCAGTCGACCACGTCGGCCGACAGCCCGACCGGGCAGCGCTACCAGCATCACGTGGCCATGAAGCGGCAAATCCTGCTCTTCGCACGAGAGAACAGCGACGAGCGCGCGTTCTGGTTCCTCGGACCTGCCACCTACGTGAGTCACGAGGGCGAGCGCCCGATGGCCGTGAAGTGGCACCTGGAGACTCCACTGCCTGGCGATCTGTTCGCTGCTTTCGCAGCCGCGGTCGCGTAGTCGACGTTAATAGCCGAACGCATAGACCTTTCCGACCAGCGCCGGATCGCTGCAGGCCACAACGGTCACGTCGTACCAGGAGTCGCCGTCGGGACGGCCAGTGCCGGTGAACTCGTAGATGTGGTCATACTCCCAGGCCACCATGTCATCGGCGTCCCCGTCCACGGGCGGGGCCGGGATGACCGCACCAACAACCTGGGTCGGAATCATCAAGCCGCCCTCGTAGCGGTTCTCGATTGCCAGACTGATCGTGATAAATCTGTCGGCAGTCACGAAACGCTCGTGCACCGCGATCCTCCTATCCGGCAAGCTTCGCAAGTAATTGGCCAGTTAACTCGCGCTTGGCCCTGTCCACACTAGGCTGCGAAAAACCTACGCAAATTGCCGGATCAGCCACCCTCTTGTCTCAAGCCTGCCCCCCTGTAGATCATCATGCCGGCCATGATCAGCTACACGGCAAATCAGCGCTATAACCGTGCCGCTATCCACGCTGCGGCCAAGAAGGCGGGCGGTCCGCCAGGCAATGCCACCGCCGGGATCACGGTGGTCGGAGACGATCAGTGCGTCTTCTGGAATCCCTTCCGAGGACTCTATGCGAACCGATGGATCAAGGAGCCTGACGAGTTCATCTACTCAGGTGAGGGCAGCGTTGGGCCCATGCTGGACAAGGGTGGGAACCGCCGCCTCAGTGCGTGCCACGCGAATGGCACACCTGTACTTGTATTTTACAAGATGCAGAGGACAGGCTCGGAATGGCTCCACCTCGGCAGCTTCACCGTCGTGGATGTTGAAGCTGGGGTAAGCGTGGACGTCAAAAAGGTCCTGCGTGATGACATCAGGTTCCGCTTCCTACGGGTGACGCAGGACGTAATTTCCCAACCCCTGCCGGCACTTCCGAACGTTCCGCCGCCCCCGCCGCCGTCCGAGAACGAGCTTTGGGCACTGGTCGCGGCCCGTGCAGTGAAGACCAACGGCAAGCGGAAGCGGGCAACCAGGACGAGCCGCGATCGGCGCGTCTCCGATCCGCTTTTGACGGCCTACGTGCTCCAACGCGCCATCGACAATGGCGGCACCTGCGAGTCCTGCGGGGTCGCGCCGGATTGGAAGGACGACTCCGGGAGGCCCCACTTTCAGGCGCACCACATCGATCCCGACATCGACCGCGTGGACTGGATCGGCGCTGTCTGCGGAACTTGCCACGACCGCCTCCACCACAGCAGCGACCGCACCCACCGAGCCGACAAACTGCGGAAACTCGTCCGCGAACGGCAACTCGCAGCCGGTAGGGACGTCGTGGATTTCTAGCTTGCGACCCAGACCAGCTCAGTCAAGGTGGGCAGTCGGACGATCGTCGAGTCCATCCCAGGAACCTGTTCCAGGCCTCTCCGATCGGGCCGGGGCCCGCATCCATAGCGAAATCCTCGAGGTAGGTCCACATCAGGATCGCCAGGGCAAGCTGGTCAGCGACGTACTCGGCGGCGAGCGCGTTGCGCGCCTCAACGCATGGCCATTCCGCGCCACAGCGATAGCACTCCCAGACAGGGCGCTTCGGCAGATGCGCTTCGTCAGTCACCGCCCGATCCGCGCCTGGGCGATGAGCCGACGAACCGCTGCGGCGTGCTCGGCCGCGGACCGACTGGGCGCCTCGCGGGCAAGGCGCGCCAGTCGGCGGCGTCGCACGATCATCTGCAGAACAAGGAGCCTTTGCAGCATCGTTCCTCCCAGACCCAGACCGAAAGACGCAGCGGCGAGGCTCCAGAGACTGCAAGTACCGCGCCGCTGCCACGACGGACAGTAGGGAGGACGACTACTCGGAGGAACGGACGCAGTAGCCCATTTTCGGGCGTACGTGATCTTCTGCGGTAGGACGTTCTGTCCTACTCAACGCCCAGGCGGCGGGCCAGGCTCTTGACCGCGGTCGTCGGCCGGTGGCTGCTCAGCAGCTCACCGACCACAGTGCGAGGGAAGACTTGGTAGCGCATCCAACGCGGCGCCATCCGCTCAATGTTGAGCAGGATGCGTTCCGCCTCGCTGGCGTGAGCGAGGGCGACGTGAGCGTGCGCAAGGTCTGTCTGGTGCCGAGCCCTGGCCGCAAGCGGCAAGCCTGAATCCACCGGCATATCCCGCGCGACATCCAGGGCGCGCACATAGTCGCCGGCCACCACCGCAACGTCGACACGCTGCATCACCACCTGACTCACGCCGAACGCGGTCTGGTAGTCATTGCGGTCCTCGCCAAGACGAACCGCCGCACCGTGCGCCACCTGAAGCAGGTCCTGTGCTTCCTCGTCGTCGCCCGATCGGGCGGCTGCGGTCGCAGCGGTGACGAGCAGATTCCCCCACATGCTGATCGCAGCCTTCGGCGCCCGCCGGCGCGGCTCCATCTCGTCCGCCTCACGGATCGCGATGACCGTGGCGTCGGCTGCCCGAGCCTGGTTGAGCAACACCCACGATTGAGTGCCGATAAGTGCCGCCCGCAGTAGTGGCTCCTCGACGACCGCAAGCGCTTGGGCGACGGCAACCAAAGACAAGTCAGAGTGCCCAAGGTGGACCAGTGTGCAAGCGGCGATCTGGCAGGCCTCAGCGAGAAGATCCTTCGACGGCAGACCCCGAGAGCTGCCGATGATGCCCGGCAGGAAAGCCGACAACAGGTCGTAGTCGCCGCTCCAGTAAGCCGACCAAGCCTCGCCAAGCTGGGCGCGCAGGTCTTCCGGGTCGCCCTGCTCCCCAGGCTCATCGACCACCGGAGTCAGCGCTCGCCGCAGTGCCAACAAGCCTCCGTCGACCGGCAGGGTTTCCAGATGGGTCGGCTTACTCAGCAGCGACGAGAGGTCGACGTCGAGAGCGGCGGCAATCGCCGAGAGCGTGCGGATCCGCGCGGAGGCCTTGCGCCCCTGCTCCAGCTTCTGAACAACGTCGACGCTCACGCCCGCGCGTTCGGCGAGCTCGTGCTGGGTCAGGCGGGGGACGCGCTCAGTGCGGAGTTCGTGGATACGCTGCCCGATCTCGGACATCTGGGCTCCCTGGTAGCGGTCAGGGGAGGCCGTCAGCCGCTACAACTGACCGCCACACTCGACGGTATCCCGGCCCTACCCAGATTCCGATGCCGGCGACAGAGCCGATCAGTCCCGCCTACGCGCCTGGCGAGTCACGCACGTACACCCCGACGCCGGCGAGGGTCTCGGTGATGCCCTTGACTCGCAGGATCTGCATCGCGCGGTCGATGACCGGGGCTGTCACGTCGTAGTGGGCGGTCAACTCGCGGCGGCTCGGCAGGCGTGAGCCGGGCGGGAACTCGCCCGCCTCGATCCGCTTTTGCAGGTCATCGGCGATCTCTTCATACCGATAGCGTGGCGGCACGGTGCTCTCCTCGGTTGGCTCCCCGAGTAGATCACCTATAGCTAGCCATTGACTAGCCAAAGCTAGCTATGGCAGGTTGTCAGTGGGCAACCTCGGTTGGCGCTTAGGTAGCCCAGGCAGCGTGGTAGATCAGCCCCAGGTCTACTCGTGGTCAAGACGAAGGCCCGGAGCAATCACAGTGCCCCGGGCCTTCGTCTTGCGCACTTTACGTGCCGAGAAAGCGTTGCCGACCAGTCACGCCTAATACGCCTACGGCGCGAAGTTCGACAGCACTCCGTCGTTCACGGTGTATAGGTGGCCTCCGGTGGCGATCTGGCGGCCTGCCAGTGCCTTGGGCTGGGTGATTACGGCGCCTGATGTTGGGGACAAGATGGGGCCGCCTGTGTAGAGGAGGCCGCCTGCTCGGGCCGGCTGGGTGCCCTCGGCGGGCAAGGCTCGGGACCACAGCGGGCGGCCGCTGTTGATGTCCAAGGCCTCGGCCGTGTGGTCGTCCATTCGGTAGAGGCGGCGGCCGTCGGTGGCCAGCAAATCCGAAGCCTTGTTTGGGGCGGTCCACAGCACCGCGCCGGTGGTGGCCTTGATTGCGGACATTGCGGCGCCGTTCGTCACCAGGAAGCGGTCGGCTGCTGGGGTTGCGGCCTTGGCCTCCCACAACGCCGGCTTTGTCCACAGCAGAGCTCCCATGGTGATGGACAGGGCTGACGTCGTGTTTCCCTTGTTCACCAAGATGCGGCCGTCTGCGGAGACGCTTGACGCCGCGTAGTCGACTCGCTTCCAGGCCTGCTTGCCGTCGGAAACCCGGTAGGCGACCACGGCCTGCTCGTCGGACGGGGATTCGCCCGAAACTACGACCATGCCCTTGTCGACCACCACCGTGTAGATGGGCATATCCGAGTCCACCTGCCAGCGGACCTTGCCGGTCGCCAAGTCCAGGGCCACCAAGGTGCCGTCCGGGTCGCTGTTGGAATTGCAGTCTCCGTTGGCGGAGATCACCGTGTTTCCCGACGCCGCCAGCACCGCCGTGTCCGAGTCGCCCGGGTCCACCCAGTCGTAGTGCCACGCAGGCGCGCCCGTGGCTGCCTGGAACGCCGAGATTCCCAGCTGGTCGGTGGTCACCACGCGGCCGCCTGCCACCATCGGGGCGCTGAAGCCGCCGCACGAACCCTCGTGCTTTCGCAACGCCACCGACCATTTCTTGGTCAGCTTCGCGATCGAGGTCGCGTTGATCGCGCTTTCGCCCGGGTTGTAGTAGCTGTCCTCGGCGTCGTAGCCGGGGTGATCCCAGCCTGCAACGGCGGCTTCGGCCCGCGCAGGAGAGCAGGCAAAGGCCAGAGCGAAAGACAAAATCCCTGCTTGAGTACGGCGTAAAGCAGTCACGGCACAGCCCCTTTTGTGGTGATTTGCGCACGTAACCTATGCACGCCCACCCGCCACATGAGGGTGAAACGCCGAAAGGGCGGCCCAACGTACAGGCCGCCCCCGGACGAAGGAACGATCAGCTGTTCATCAGCGTCAGCATCTGCTGGACCTCAGCCTGGCGAGACTCGCGAACCCTGCTCGCGAAAGCCTTCGCCTCCGCGTTCGCACCGTTGGTCGTCTCCAGGTGGGCCATCTCGATCGCGTTGTGCTGGTGGGCCAGGAAGAGGTTCAGGAACGCGGTGTCGAACGACGCGGCCGACACCGTCTTCAAGGCCTTGATCTCGGCCGGACCCGTCGCCGGCAGGCCGCCGTGGTCGGCATGCAGGCTCACCGATGTGTCTACGTCGGTCGGCTTGGCCCACTGGGTCAGCCACGCCTTCATCATCGACAGCTCGTCCTTCTCCGTTGCCTGCACCGCCGCCGCCAGCGTCTTCAGCTGCGGATTTGCCGCCCGCGACGTCGCCGTAGTGGTCATCTCCAGGCCCTGCTTCTGGTGGTAGACCATCATCTGCAGGAACATCACGTCGGTGTCGTTGAATTTGTCGCCGGCCTGGATCTCGGCGACGCTCTTGGCGGTGACGGTGGGGGCGGGGGAAGCAGCCGTCCCGCAGGCACTGAGCGCGAGCGGCACCATCAATGCGACCAGAAAGCGCCTCACAGCGGCAGCCACAGCGCGAGCGTGTAGATCGACGGCTCCCAGCTGTTGATCGAGCTGTGCGACTGCCGGCACTGGTAACGCACGCCCTGATAGGTCACCACGTCACCCGTTTTATACGAAACTCCGGGCGCCCACGATGAGCCGCCGACAGCAGGCGGAGCGGTAGTGGTGGCAGTCGGCGCGGAAGTGGGTGCCGAGGTGGTCGGAGCCGTAGTCGGTGCGGAGGTGGGGGAAGAAGTGGCCGGAGACGTGGTGGGAGTCGAGGTCGACCCGCCGCCCACGTTCAGGTCCACACAGCTGTAGAAGGCGTTCGCCGTGTCCCCGATGTTCCAGACGGCCAGCACCGTGTGCTTCCCCGGGAACTTGCTCAGGTCGATCGTGTGCGACACCACCGCATCAGGCTGGGCATTCCCGCCATCTACCGTCGCGATCTTGGTGCCGCCGATGAAGTACTGCCAGTCGGCGGTCCGGTGCCGGGCGGTCATCACCCAGGTGAAGGTGACCGAGTTGCCGACCGACTTGGCCGGCCAGTTGCGCGACTCGTCCGACAGGACCGACCACGTCGAAACGCCGCCGTCGCAGGACTGCCGGCCCTTCGGAGCCTCCACGCTCTGTGGCTCGAACTGGATCTGCCCGCAGTCGGTCACCGCGCCCGACGCGCACAGCGCCTGCCGGGACGGCGGCGTCGAGACGTAGCCGTGGGCGAACGCGGGCGACACGACCGCCAGACTCGTGCCGACCGTGACGCCGAGGGCTACCAGGGGGTAAGCAATTTTCCTGCGCATGCGGAGCAGGTTAGGGAGCCGGACCATAAAGGCTCCTTAACGAACCCGGAAGGGATCATGAAGGAGCGAACAGGATGCCCACCCGGGCTCCGCCGAGCGGGGATCGGGCGACCACCAACCGGCCGCCGGACTCCTCGGCGGCCCGCCGGACGATGTCCAGGCCGAGGCCGGTGGAGCCGGCGCCGCTGACCCCGCGCTGCACGGCCCGCGACGGATCGGCGATCCCCGGGCCGGCGTCGTCGACCAGCAGGCCATCGGGCGAGATATGCACCCGGAACGCGGTTCGCTCCGGCGTGTGTGAGAAGACGTTGCCGAGCATCGCGTCGACCACCAGGATCAGCTCGCTGTGCGACTGCGGCAGCATCACCGGTACGTCGCCGCCAACCACCTCCCATGGGCGTTCCTGGTCCTCGGCCAGCACCGACCAGAAGGCGAGCCGATCGGCCAGCACCTCGACCAGGTCGGTGCGTTCGCCGGGGCGGGCCCCTACGCCGAGCCGCGCGCCGGTGATGATCGCCTCCAGCTCCGAGTCGAGCAGGTCGCAGGCCTGGCGCATCCGGTCGGCTACCGGGCCCGGCGGCATCGCCTCGGCGTCGAGGCGGAGCGCCGTCAACGGCGTACGCAATCGGTGGGAAAGGTCGGCAGCCAGCTCGCGTTCCCGGTCCAGGAGGCCGCGGAGGTCGTCCGCCATGGTGTTGAAAGCGTTTGCCGCGTCGCGCAGCTCGCGCGGGCCGATCGGCTCGACCCGCGTCTTCAGGTCGCCGCCGCCGAGGCGGCGGGTCGAGCCGGCCAGTTGCCTCGTGGCCTTGACCATCTTGCTGCCGAGGCGGTCGGCGAGCAGGACCGAACCGGCCACCAGCACCACCGCGAGTCCACCGAGGACCAGCCAGGCCATCGCGACACCGCGCCGCATCTCGGAATTGGGGACGTAAACCTCGACCACCACCGTGCGGCCGTCGGTCAGGACCGTCGGCTGCAGGTAGGCGACGCCGTCGGGGGCGGACGCCAGCACGGACCTGCGGTCCTGTGCGGCGATGGAGATCTGGGCGGCGTCGGTGTGCGCGATGCCGATCGGGTCGACGTCCGGGAGGTGTACGGCCAACCGGCCCGCACTACCGGCCGTGGTACTGGCCACCGCGTTGGTCAGCAGGGTCGGGTCGGCGTCGACGCCGAGCACCGTGACCAGCGATGTCGCCTGCTGGCGGGCGTCGCTGACGGCGCGGTCGTGGGCGATCTGCTGGGTGGCGACCGCCAGGGGTACGAGGAAGGCCAGCGCGACCATCGACGTGATGGCGAGGGCCAGCCGGTTGAGGGCCCACCTCACCGCGGATCGACCATCATCACGCCGACCCCCCGCACGGTGTGCAGGAACCGCGGCTGGGCGGCGGTCTCCCCCAGCTTTCGACGCAACCACGAGATGTGTACGTCGATGGTCTGTTCCTCGCCGATCCGGGCCTGGTTCCAGACCTCGTTCATCAGCTCCCGGCGGCTGATCACCTGCCCGACGCGTTCGGCCAGGTAGGCGAGCACGTCGAACTCGCGGCGGGTGAGTTGCAGCGGCTGCCCGCGCAGCTCGGCCTTCCGCTGCCGTGGGTTGATCACCAGCTCACCGACGGTGATGTCCTGCACGGTCTGCTCGGGTGCGGTGCGGGCGCGGCGCAGCACCGCGTTGATCCGGGCCAGGATGTGGCCGCCGGAGAACGGCTTGGTCACGTAGTCGTCGGCGCCCGCGCTGAGCAGGCTGATGATGTCGGCCTCGGAGCGGCGGGCGGTGGCCACGATAACCGGCACATCGGACACCGAGCGCATCATCCGCAGGGCGTCGGTGCCGTCGATGTCGGGCAGCCCGAGATCGAGAATCACGAGGTCGGGCCGTTCCTCGGTGACGATCTTCAGAGCGTCGGCGGCCCGGCCCACCGGCCGCACCACGTGCCCGGCGTCGGTGAGCGCGCGGGACAGTGCGGCCGTGATGATGCGGTCGTCCTCGACCAGCAGGATCAGCGCCATGGCGTGCAGCATAGGTGTAGGTGCGATCATTGCCGCGTGGGATCTTCCCGGTGGGCTCCGATCGCGGGCTGGGCGGCGGCAACGGCCACCAGCATCGTGCTGGCCAGCACGGCCATCCTCCCGGTGCTGCGCACCACCGCGCCGCAGGACGGCGCCCTGGCGCAGCTGCCGGCCGGCCAGTCGGTCAGCTTCCCGGCGCCGCTGCCCGCGGTGACCGAGTCGAAGCCGGCCGAGTCGCCGTCGACCACGTCACCGACGAGTCGCCCGCCGCGCACCACCGCGCCGGCCGTCACCGGCAAACCGACCACCACGACGCCGTCGACCAGGACCACCACCCCGCCGACCAAGACCGAGGACGGCTGGACGGTCACCACCGCGGCCGACGGCCTGCGCACCTACGTGCGGTCGTTCCAGGTGGAGGGCGGCCAGGCGGTCATCCGGATGACCTCGGACGGGGTGGTTACGCTGGTCACGGCGACCCCCGCCCAGGGGTACGCGGTGCAGAAGGTCCAGGACTCCCCGGACAACATGGCCGTCTACTTCAACGAGACCAACCACAGCTTCATCATTCACGCCGTGTGGTGGGACGACCGCCCGTTCGCCGAGGTCAGCGAGGTCGGGCAGTAGGGACGGGCGGCCCCCGGTGGAGGCCGCCCGATAGCGCCGCTCAGGCAGATTCCGAGGGTGACGGCGTATCCGACGGGATCGGCGTCGCCGAGTCCGACGGAACCGGCGTCGCCGAGTCCGAGGGAAGCGGCGTCGCCGAGTCCGAGGGAAGCGGCGGGCCGCTGGGCCACGGACCGCTCGGCCAGGGGCCACTCGGCCGCGGACCGCTCGGCCGCGGGCCACCGCCACCACCAGGACCGCCGCCGCCTCCGGTGTTGCCGGCGGCCGTGCCGGAGGTGAGCTCGATGACCGGTGTCGCGCCGGTCAGGTCGCCACCCGCGTAGAGCCCCTCGCCGAGCGGCGTGCCGGTCGCGGTTCCGCCGCTGTAGAGCAGGTAGTGGGTGCCGGTCACCACGTCGGCCGAGGAGAACAGCACGCCCTGGAAACCCTTCGTGGTCTCGTACGCGAGCAGCGGCGTCCCGTCCGCGGAAGCCAGCTGCACCAGGGTCCCGGCCGGTTGGGCGGCGTCGAAGCCGTACAGCACCCAGCCCTGCCCGGCGGCGGGCAACCGGCTGGTCACCGCGCTGATGCCGGTGGAGACGACGGTGCCGCCGCTGAAGGTGAGCGCGCCGTTGGAGTCGAGGCCGCCCTCGCCACCACCCCGGGTGGCCGAGCCCTTCACCACGACCACGCCACCGGCGATGGTCAGGGCGCCGTTGGAGTCGAGCCCGTCGGTGCCGCCGTCGACGACGACCGTGCCGCCGGTGATCTCGATGAGCGCGTTCGGCGCCGGTTCCATCTCGCCGACCCCCTCCTCGGTCGCGTTGAAGGCATCGTCGGTCTGCGAGACAGCCCGCACCGTGCCCCCGCTGACCAGGATCTTCAGACCCTCGATCCCCTCGTACGAGCGGTTCACAGCGACCGACCCGGCGCTGACCGCGACGACGCCGTCGGCGTGGATGCCGTCGTCACCGCTGGCCACGGTGAGACTGCCGCCGTCAACGGTGACCGTGTCGTTGGAGTTCACCCCGTCGTCGGTGGCGTCGACGGTGACGGTGCCGTCGCTGACCACCACCGAGGTGCCGGCCTTGAGGCCCTTGGTGGAGGCGTCGGCCGCGGCCCCGGTGGTGCCGACCGCGAGCGATCCGCCGTCGACCAGCACGTCGGTCGCGGCGGAGAGCCCGTCCCCGCCGGTCGAGGTCGCCTGCACGGTGCCGCCGTTGACCGCGATATACCCCGCGGTGACGTCGGTGTCGTTGTCCGACCGCAGCGCGTCGCCGCCGGCCGTCACCGCGAGGGTGCCGCCGTTGACCACCAGGTAGTCCTTGCCGCGGACCCCGTCGTCGACGGCCTGCACGGCGATCGTGCCACCGTCGATGACCAGGCCGTCCTTGCTCGCGATGCCGTCCTCGAAGTTGCCGGTGACGGTCAGCGAGCCGGACCCGCCGATGGTCAGGTCGGCCGCGCTGAACAGGGCCGCGTTCGGCCCGTCCACGGCATAGGTGGTCGCGTCGGTGAGCACGTTCGCCGAGCCGGGCGCGAGCACCACCTCGGCCGCGCCGGCGGCGGCGATGACCAGCGGTGCGCCGGTGGAACTGCTGATGTCGACGCCGGCCAGGACGAGCCGGACGAGGCCGGCGTCGGGGCTGTCCACCACGATCTGGCCGTCGGTCAGGCGGCCGCTGATCCGATAGGTGCCGGGCGAGCCGATCGTCACGGTCGCGCTGGCGACGGCGACACCCGGGCCGGCCGCGCGCGCCGAGCCGCCGGTCAGCCGGATCTGCCGCTCGACCGGCCGCCGACCAGGGTGTTCGTCCGGGCGGCGGCTGTCGTGGTCGGGCCGGTTGTGGGCGCGGGCGGCCGCGGCGGCGGTGCCGGGAGCACCGGCCGCGGCCCGCGGCGAGGCCACGGCGGTCGGCGGTGCGGCCGCCATCGCTACCGCCGAGGCGCCGGCCAGGGTGATGGCGAACGCCGCGGCGGCCGCGGGCAACGCGGCCCGCGGGATCTTGGGGGTCATGAACAGGGTCCCTTCTGAACACGGCCAAGCTGATCCAGGACCACCGGTTGGTGAACGCGGGGTTACCCGGAGTTGAAATCGAAACTTATCAATGCAAAGGGCCGTGGCCGGGGACCGGAACCTCATGGTTACCCGGGAGTTCGCTATGAATTGACTATGTTCGATTGATGCGGTTCAGCATGCCAAAACGGGTGATTTCGCAGGTCAGCCGATTACCTGCGGCGCCGCCGGGTATCTGGTGGGCTGAGGAGGCAATCGCGCATGACGACGCATACCGAGCAACAGTCGACCGCTGACCTGGTGCGGCATATGAGTGAGCAGGTCTCGACGCTCGTCCGGGAGGAGTTGGAGCTCGCCCGGATCGAAATGGTCGAGAAGGGCAAGCGCGCGGGCATCGGCGCCGGCCTGTTCGGTGCGGCGGGCACTCTGGCCCTCTACGGGCTCGGCGCGCTCTTCTTCACCGTGGGTGCGCTGCTCGCGCTGGTCATGCCCGCCTGGGTGGCCGCGCTGATCGTGACCGTGCTGCTCTTCGGCTCGGCCGGGGTGGCGGCGCTGATCGGGAAGAACGAGGTCGCCAAGGCGATGCCGCCGGAGCCCGAGGCCGCGATGGCGAGCGGCAAGCGCGACGTCGAGACCGTCAAGGAAGCTATCCGAGAGGGACGGACATGAGCGGCGACAACAGGACCGCGGACGAGGTTCGCGAGTCGATCCAGGAGACGCGGGCCGACCTCGGCGAGACGGCCGCCGCGCTGGCGGCGAAGGCCGACGTGAAGGCCCGGGTGCAGCACGCCGCGGCCGACAAGAAGGCCGAGATCACCGAGAAGACCGCCGAGATCAAGGACGCCGCGGTCGAGAAGGCCGCCGAGATCAAGGACGCCGCCGCCGAGAAGGCCGCTCAGGTCAAGGCCGTGGCCGCGGAGAAGACCGCACACGTCAAGGAGGCCGCGGCGGAGAAGACCGCCCAGGTCAAGGACCTCGCCGCGGAGAAGACCGCGCAGGTCAAGGACGTCGCGGCCGAGAAGTCCGCGCAGGTCGCGGGGGTCCAGCAGGCGACCGCGCAGGCCGCCGGCCGACTGGCGAACCGGGCGAGCGAGGCCGGGCACGAGGCCAAGCATCAGTTCACCGACGGTCGCCCGGCCGACGTGGCCCGCCGGCCGCTGCCGATCGCCGCCCTGGCCGTCGCGGCACTCGGCGTCGCCGCGGTGGTAGTGGCGGTGCTGCGCCGTCGGCGCTGAAAACGAAGAGACGACGGCACGCCCTATGGCGTGCCGTCGTCGAGCAGGGCGTCTTCGAGGACCTCGTTGAGCACCCGGGCGTACGTTCCGGTCAGGTGGAACTGGTTGCGATAGACCAGGACGTAGAGGACCACCCGCTTCGCGCCGGCCGGATCACCGAAGACGCACGGGTCGTCGAGCCGGTCGGCGGCCGGGGCGGCCTCGCACTTCCGCGGGTCGAAGCCCAGGTCGTCGCCGGCCGCCGACAACGCCGGGGTCAGGTCGGCCGGCACCGCCCGGATGCCCGGCGCCCGGCCGACCGCGGCCAGCACCCCGGCCGGCGACCCCGAGGGCGGCGGAGCCGCGGACGGCGACGGCTCGACCGGCTGGGCGTCGGCGCAGCCCGCGACCGCGAGGACGAACAGACCCAGCAGAAGCAGAACGAGCGGGAAGCGGACCGTACGGGCGTCAAAGGGCATGCGGATCGGCGCTCCTAACCGCGGTAGATCGCCAGCGGTGCCGCGATGAGCAGCACCGCCATGGTGACGGTGAGCAGGTGGGACCGCTGCAGACGCGGGCTGCGCCGGAACGGGGTCTCCACGAGGAGGTGGGTCACGATCGCCAGCGCGACGCTGAGCAGCACCAACGCCAGTCGCGTCCGGCCGGACAGCGGCCCGTAGGCCTGCTCGGCGATGATCAGCGCCGGCCAGTGCCAGAGGTAGAGCGGGAAGGAGATCTGGCCGATCCAGCGCAGCGGCGCGACGCCGAGCACCGCGTCCCCGCGCCCGGCCAGCACCAGCACGGTGGCCAGCACCGGCAGCACCGCCGCGTAGCCCGGGATCGGGGTGCTGTCGTCGAAGCTGAGGGCGGCCACCACGATGCCGCCGAGGCCGGCGCCGGCCAGCGCGGTCGAGATTCCGGCCGGGATCCGGTCCAGGCGCTCGGCGACCAGCGCCAGCAGGCAGCCCGCGCCGAGTTCCCAGGCGCGGGTGGCCGGGGAGAAGTACGACCACGTCGTGCCGGCCAGCCAGATGGACCAGGCCAGCGAGCCGGCGACGACGAGGCCGAGCACGGCGGGGGTGGTGTGCCGCAGGCCGAGCCAGATCAGCAGCACGACCAGGGCCGGCCAGGCGAGGTAGAACTGCTCCTCGACGGCGAGCGACCAGAAGTGCTGCAGCGGGGACGGCGCGGACTGCGAGTCCAGGTAGTCGACGCCCTGAGCGGCGAAGTTGACGTTGGCGGCGAACAGCGCCGCCCACCGGCCGTCGGCGGCGATCTCGTCGCCGCGCAGGAAGCCGAGCCAGTGGTGGCCGGCCGCCACGACGGTGACCAGCACCAGCGTCGACGTGGGCAGGATGCGGCGGGCTCGGCGGCCGTAGAAGCGCAGCAGCGACAGGCCGCCGGTCGCGGCCAGCTCGCGCATCATCAGCGCGGTGATCAGGAAGCCGGAGATGACGAAGAAGACGTCGACGCCGATGAAGCCGCCGCCGAGGCCGGGCACCCCGGCGTGGCAGAGGACTACCGCGAGCACCGCGATCGCGCGCAGCCCCTCGATGTCGGGACGGAACCTCAGGGTTGGCCCGGCCGCGCTGGCGGCGGCCGGGCGAACCTCAGTTGTCGTCTCCATCATCGGAACCGACGTTATGCTTGTTTAGTCGACAAAGCGGACGAAAAGCACCAGACCACGCGTTAGGCGAAAACTGCCAGGAAACCGAGACGGGTCCGTGACCTCTGTGCTATCACATTGACCTCGTTTGCGACCATGACGGTGGCGAGCAGGGCACGGACGGGGGCGTAACAAGATCATGAGCGGGTTCATCGGGGCTGCCTTGAGTTTCCCGACAGTCCTGTTCACGCCCCTGTTGATCATCGTGATCGGGTTCTGGATCGTGGTGATCGCCGGCGGCGCGGACCCGGACGCCGAGGGCAGCGGCGACCTGCTGGATTTTGCCGGGCTCGGGGGCGTGCCGGTCTCCGTACCCATCTCACTGTTGGTGGTTTTCGCCTGGTTCGGCAGCCTTTCCGGGGCCGAGTTCCTGCCGGGCTGGCTGGCGCTGATCGGGGCCCTGATCGCCGCCTGGCTTCTCACCCGGATCGCGACCGTCCTGATCAGACGGTTCGGTCCACTTCGTACCGATGCCTCCCGCAACGACTTCCTCGGCCGCACCTGCGTTATCCAAACGGGCCGCGTGACCAGCACTTTCGGGCAAGCCGAGGTCCGCGCCGACGACGGTTCCTCCGCCATCGTGCAGGTCCGCCAGGCCGGCGACGACGACCTGCACGCCGGCACTGTCGCCGTTCTCTACGACTATGACTCAGAGGGCGAGTTCTTCTGGGTAGTTCCCGCCGATATAGCCACTGGGCCTTCCCGCAGCGGAAAACCCCAGAATTTAAACCCTGAAGAGGACGCTTGATGGACGTTATCTCGACCGGTCTGGGCATTCTCGTAGCCGTCATCGTTCTCATCGCACTGGGCGCACTGTTCTTCCTGAGCCGGATGTTCCGCAAGGTCGAGCAGGGCAAGGCGCTGATCATCTCGAAGGTGCGCCGGGTGGACGTCACCTTCACCGGCGCCGTCGTGCTGCCGGTGCTGCACAAATCCGAGATCATGGACATCTCGGTGAAGACGATCGAGATCGTCCGGACCGGCCGCGAGGGCCTGATCTGCCGGGACAACATCCGCGCCGACATCCGCATCACGTTCTTCGTGCGGGTCAACAAGACCACCGAGGACGTCATCAAGGTCGCCCAGGCGATCGGCACCGCCCGGGCCAGCAACGAGACCACGCTGCAGGAGCTGTTCAGCGCGAAGTTCTCGGAAGCGCTCAAGACCGTCGGTAAGCAGCTCGACTTCGTCGATCTCTACACGAAGCGGCACGAATTCCGCGATCAGATCATCGAGGTGATCGGCACCGACCTCAACGGCTACAGCCTGGAGGACGCGGCGATCGACTTCCTCGAGCAGACGCCGCTGCTGTCGCTCGACAGCAAGAACATCCTCGACGCGCAGGGCATCCGGAAGATCACCGAGCTGACCGCGATCGAGGCGGTCCTCACCAACGACTTCCGGCGCAACGAGGAGAAGGAGATCACCCGGCAGAACGTCGAGGCCAAGGAGACGATCCTCGAACTCCAGCGCCGGCAGGCGGACGCCGAGATCAAGCAGCGCCGCGAGATCGAGACGATCCGGGCCCGCGAGGAGGCGGAGATCGCCCTCGCCCAGGCCGAGGAGATGCTGCGGTCCGAGGGCGCCAAGCTGAAGACCCAGCAGCAGCTCGGCGTGCAGGAGGAGAACAAGGCCCGGGAGATCGCGGTCGCCGAGAAGAACCGCGAGCGGGTCATCGCGATCGAGACCGAGCGCATCGAGAAGGACCGGATGCTCGAGGTCATCGGCCGGCAGCGGGAGACCGAGCTGTCCACCATCGCCAAGGACAAAGAGGTCGAGGGTGAGCGCCGGGCGATCGCCGAGGTGATCCGGGAGCGGATCGCGGTCGAGAAGACGGTCGCCGAGCAGGAAGAGATCATCAAGCGCCTGCGGGTGGTCGAGGAGGCCGAGCGTACGCGTCAGGCCGTGATCATCAACGCCGAGGCCGAGGCGCAGGAAGCCCTGGTCAAGGACATCAAGGCGGCCGAGGCGGCCGAGGCCGCGGCCAAGTTCAAGGCCCGCGAGGTGCTGCTGCTGGCCGAGGCCCGGCAGCAGACCGCCGAGCTGGACGCCCGCGCCAAGATCCGGCTGGCCGAGGGCACCCAGGCCGAGGCGGCCGCGGCCGGCCTCGCCGACGTGCAGGTGCGCGAGCGCAACGCCGAGGTGGTCGAGAAGACCGGCAAGGCGGAGAACGTGGTCGAGCGCGAGCGGATGCTCATCGCGGCCGACTCGATCAAGGCGAAGCTGCAGGCCGAGGCCGAGGGTCTGACCGACAAGGCGGGCGCGATGGCCGCCCTCGACGACGCCACCCGTGCGCACGAGGAGTACCGCCTCCGGCTGGAGATGGAGAAGGAGATCCGGCTGGCCGGGATCAACGTGCACAAGGAGATCGCCGAGTCGCAGGCGATGGTGCTCGCGAAGGGCCTGGAGAAGGCCGACATCGACATCGTCGGCGGCGACTCGATCTTCTTCGACAAGCTGATGGGCTCGATCACGCTGGGCAAGAGCGTGGACGGCTTCGTCGAGCACTCGACGGTGGCGCAGGCGCTCGGCTCCCGCTACTTCGACGGCGAGGGCGACTTCATGGGCGACCTGACCCGGGCGATCGGCGGCCTGAACACCGCCGACGTGGCCAACGTCAGCCTGGCCGCGTTCCTCACCCAGCAGATCAAGGCCGGGCGCGGCGACACCGGCAAGCTCCGAGAGCTGCTCGCCGCGGCCGAGAAGATGGGCATCGCCGACGCGAAGGTCCCGGCCAACCGGTGACCGAACTCGACGCCGGCACCTATGAGGTCCTGCGCGCCCGGCTGGGCGCGCAGGCCAAGGAATTGGCCGCCCGGGCCGAGACGCTGAACGACAAGCGCGTCGAGACGTTCGGCGGCCGGCAGATGAGCCTGCTCGGCACCGAGCGGGTCCGCACCGAGAACAACTGCGTGCCGCGGGACATCGCGCACGTGGGTGGGTCGATGCTGTTCGGCTACAACGTGTTCATCGGTCTCAAGGCCGAGACCGCGGTGGCCGACGTCTTCGCCGTGCACGACTTCGCCGACCAGAAGCTGACGCCCGGCAACAAGGCCGGGATCCTGGACGACCCCGGATTCCAACGCGACTTCGCCGAGCTGTACCGGTATTACCGGGACACCCGGCTGCTGCAGTTGCGCCGGCTCGAAGGGCTGCTGCTCGCGGTGTTCCAGACCGGGGCGCGCGGCGACGACCTCAAGGTGCTGCGCTGGCGGGTCGGCGTCGACGGCACGGTGTCCTACCTCGACAATCGGGGCGAACGGGACCACGTCTTTCCCCCGGCCCAGGACTTCGAGTGGAAGCCGACCACCCGGGAGCAGCACATTCTCGGGCGGCACCCGCACGTCTCGATCGAGGACGCGGTCTTCGTCGAGACGGTCGGCGGCACCCTCACCGTCAAGGTGGAGAACAACACCGAGGACGGCGAGGGCATCTTCAGCGAGCCCGTCGACGAGCCGCTGCAGAGCCTGGCCGACGCTTCCATCGCGTACGCCCGCATCGGTCCGTTGATCTTGCTCAAGATCCTTCCGTACAAGGAGACGCGCGAGCGGTACCTGGTCTTCAACACCCGGACCCGGGACGTGCGGCGGCTCGACGGGATCGGGCAGGCCTGCCAGCGGCTGCCGGAGGATCAGGGGATCATCTTCCCGGGCGGGTATTACCTGGCCACCGGCCTGGCCAAGACGTTCGACGCGGACACCGACGACCTCGAGTTCGAGCGGGTGCTGCGCAGCGTCAACGGCGAGGACGTGCTCTACGTCTTCCACGCCCGGGCGACCGGCCGCTATCTGCTGCTGCCCTACAACGTGATCCGCAAGGAGGTGGCCACGCCGATCACCTGCCACGGCTGGTCCCTCTTCGACGACGGCACCCTGATCGCGTTCCGCCACGACTCGGACGAACCCACCCGGGTCCACCCGATGCAGATCTGGCAGACCCCGTTCGTCTCCGACACGTTCGCGGCCGCGCAGCCGATCGGCACCGGCCCGCTCGACCGGATCGGCAACGCCGACCTGGTCCGGGGCATCGCCGACGCGCTCTCGGTGTCCCGGATGGTCGACGAGATGTCGCCGTCCGGGCCGGTCTTCGAGGCGATCATCGCAGCCTGCTCGCGACTGTTCGACAACTACTTCTGGCTGGGCGAGGCCGAGCTGGACGACCTGGCCGCGCCGCTGCGCGAGGTCCGGGCCACCGCCGAGCAGGTGCTCGACGAGTTCGAGTCGGTGCAGCAGCTCACCGCGCAGGCCACCGCCGCGGTCGACGAGGCTCAGGCGGCGGCGACCGCGCTGATCCGGCGGGCCCGCGGCGAGGTGCCGGCCGGCACCGACGGCTGGATCGGGCTGCTCGCAGCGCTGCGCCAGCAGCAGGGACACGCGGTCACGCTGCGCGAGGTGCGGTACGCCGATCTCGGCCGGCTCGACGCGCTCGAGACGCAGCTGTCCGAGGAGGTCGACGCGACCGCCCGGCGGGCCGTCGAGTTCCTGCGCCAGGAGGAAGCCTTCACCGGCTACCAGCGGGCGGTGGACGCGCTGGTCACCGAGGCGGCCGCGATCGCCACGGTGGCCGCCGCTCAGCCGGTCGCCGACAAGCTGACCGAGCAGGCCGACGGCCTGCAGGTGGTGATCGACGTGGTCGGCGGGCTGGACATCGCCGACGCCACCGTCCGGGTCGCCATCCTGGAACGCATCGGCGAGGTCCTCGGCGGCATCAACCGGGCCCGGGCCACCCTCGACGGGCGCCGCCGCGAGCTCGCCGCGGTCGAAGGGCGGGCCGCGTTCGCGGCCGAGTTCGCGCTGCTCGGGCAGGCGGTGACGGCCGGGCTCGCGGCCGCGGACACGCCGGAACGCTGCGACGAGCAGTCCGCCAAGCTGATGCTGCAGGTCGAGGGCCTGGAGTCCCGGTTCGGCGAGTTCGACGACTTCGTCGACCAGCTCACCGCCAAGCGCACCGAGGTCTACGAGGCGTACGCCGGCCGCCGGCAGGGGCTCATCGACGAGCGGCAGCGCCGGGCCGACCGGATCGTCGCGTCCGCCCAGCGCACCCTGGTCAGCGTGCAGCGACGGGTCGCCGGGCTGGCCACGCTGGAAGAGGTCAACACCTACTTCGCCACCGATCCGATGGTCGGCAAGCTGCGGTCGGTGGCGGCCGAGCTGCGCACGCTCGGCGACACCGTGCGCGCCGAGGAGCTGGACGGCCGGGTCAAGGCCGCCCGCCAGGAGGCCGGCCGGGCCCTGCGCGACCGACTCGACCTCTACGGCGACGGCGGCACCACGATCCGGCTCGGCCGGCACACGTTCGCGGTCAACACCCAGGACATCGACCTGACCCTGGTGCCGGACGGCCCCGACCTGGCCTTCACGATCACCGGCACCGACTACCGCGCGCCGATCCGGGACGCCGCCTTCATCGCCGACACCCGCCCGTTCTGGCCGCAGTCGCTGCCGTCCGAGACGGCGACGATCTACCGGGGTGAGTTCCTGGCGGCCGCGATCTTCGCGGCCGATCCGGCCCGTGCGGCGGCCGCGCTGGCCGACGGGTCCCTGCCTGATTTCGTACGGAGGGAAGCCGAGTCCCGGATCGACGAAGGGTACGAACGTGGCGTGCACGACGCCGACGCGGCCCTGATCCTGGCCGCGGTCCTCCGGCTGCACGCCGGCGCCGGACTGCTCCGGTTCGAGCCGTCGGTGCGGGTCGCCGCCCAGCTGTTCTGGGCGTTCACCGCCACCGCCGAGCAGCGCGCGGTCTGGGGTCTGCGGGCGGCGTCGCTGGCCCGGGCCCGGGACGCCTTCGGCAGCGCCCTCCCGCTCGCCGAGCTGGCCACCGAACTCGACACCGCGGCCGGGGCGCCGATCGGCGAATACCTGGTCGAGGAGCTGGCCGGCGGCACCCCCGGGTTCGTCACCGCGGCCGGGGCGCGGACCTTCCTCGACAAGTTCCACCGGGCCGGCCGCGGCTACCTCGACGACCTCGCCGGGCTGACCACGGTCGCCGAGAAGCGGCAGCTGATCACCGGCTGGCTGACCTCGTTCCGGCACGCGTTCGCCGACGCCGGCACCGCCGACGACCTCGCCGAAGCGGTCGCGATCGAGCTCACCGGCACCGCGCTGACCAGGTACGACTCGTCGGCGGCGCTGGACGCCACGGTCGAGGGCCTGCTCGGCGTGCACCCGCGGATCACCGGCGGCAAGCTGCCGGTCCGGCTCGACCGGTTCCTGGCCGCGACCAGGACGTTCCGGGAGACCGCGGTGCCCGCCTTCCGGTCGTACCAAAAACGGCGCAATGCCCTCGCGGTCGCCGAGCGCAACCGTCTTCGCCTGGCCGAATACCGCCCGGCGGTGTTGACCGCCTTTGTTCGCAACCGGCTGCTCGACGAGGTCTACCTGCCGCTGATCGGCGACAACCTGGCCCGCCAGCTCGGCGCGGCCGGCGACGCGAAGCGTACGGATCAATCGGGTCTTCTGCTGTTGATCTCGCCGCCGGGTTACGGCAAGACGACGCTGATGGAGTACGTGGCGAACCGGCTCGGCCTGGTCTTCGTCAAGGTCAACGGGCCGGCGCTCGGGCACGCGGTGACCTCGGTCGACCCGTTGTCGGCGCCGAACGCGACCGCGCGGCAGGAGATCGAGAAGATCTCGTTCGCCCTGGAGATGGGCAACAACGTGCTGCTCTACCTCGACGACATCCAGCACACGTCGCCCGAGTTGCTGCAGAAGTTCATCTCGCTGTGCGACGCGCAGCGGCAGATGGAGGGCGTCTGGGAAGGCGATACGAAGCGGTACGACCTGCGCGGGAAGCGGTTCGCGGTGTGCATGGCCGGCAACCCGTACACCGAGAGCGGGCAGCGCTTCCGGATCCCGGACATGCTCGCCAACCGGGCCGACGTGTGGAACCTCGGCGACGTGCTGTCCGGCCGCGAGGACGCGTTCGAGATGTCCTATCTGGAGAACGCGCTCACCTCGAACCCGGTGCTCGCGCCGCTGGCCACCCGCTCCCGCGACGACCTGCCGCTGCTGGTCCGGCTCGCCGCCGGCGACGACACGGTGCGGCCGGACCGCCTGTCGTACGCGTATTCGGCGGCCGAGCTTTCGCAGGTCCTGGCCGTGCTGCAGAAGATGCGAAAGGTGCAGCAGGTCGTGTTGCGGAACAACCAGGCGTACATCGCGTCGGCCGGGCAGGCCGACGAGTCCCGCACCGAGCCGCCGTTCCGGCTGCAGGGCTCCTACCGCAACATGAACAAGCTGGCCGAACGCATCGTCCCGGCAATGAACGACGACGAGGTCGAGACGGTCCTCGACGACCACTACGCGGGCGAGGCGCAGACCCTGACCACCGGCGCCGAGGCGAACCTGCTGAAGCTGGCCGAGCTGCGCGGCCGGCTGACCCCGGCCCAGGCCGCGCGGTGGGCCGAGGTGAAGGCGGCCTACCTGCGGGCCAAGGCGCTGGGCGGTTCGGGCGACGACCCGATGAGCCGGGCGGTCGGCGCGGTCGGCCTGCTCGCCGACCGGGTCGGCGACGTCTCCTCGGCGATCGGCCGCCTCGGCTCATCTTGATCATGAGCCGGTAGGGTCCACGGTATGGAGATCTTTCGGCTTGCCGACATTGCCGTGGACCACTCGCCGGCCGGGGACGACGAGGTGGTGGCGGGGGCGCCGACGCTCGGCGCCACGCCGATCACCAGGCTCGGCGGGACCGAGGTCGAGGTCGGCGTCTGGGAGATGAGCGTCGGGGCGGTGCGTGACGTCGAGGTCGACGAGGTGTTTCTGCTGCTCGCGGGCGCTGCGACGATCACCGTTGACGGTGCGGCGCCGGTGGCGATCTCGGCCGGGGATCTCGTGCGGCTCACCGCCGGGACCAAGACCGTCTGGGAGGTCTCCGCGCCGCTGCGGAAGCTCTACGTCGCGTAGTCGGCGATCGAGCAGCCGCTTCGGGCCGGGTCCTCGGTCAGCTCGATGATGGCGTCCAGGCGGTCGCGGGTCTGGATCAGGTCGGTGATCTGGCGGTCGATGCGGTCGCGCTCGGCCGACAGCTTGGCCCGGGACTCCGGGGTGCTGACCTGGGCATCCACGCACGGGAGCAGCTCGGCTATCGTGCGGCTGGCCAGGCCGGCCGCATACAGGTGCTGGATCAGCTGCACCCGGTCGACCGCCGGGTCGGCGTAGTGGCGCTGGCCGCTTCCGCTGCGGCCGGCCGCCAGCAGGCCCTGCTCCTCGTAGTAGCGCAGCGCGCGGACGCTCACGCCCGCCTTCGTGGCCAGCTCGCCGATCCGCATGGGTGACTCCGATCGCAGTTCTTGCCTCTGACGTCAACGTCAGGTTCTAGCGTAGCTCTTATGCAGATTTCCGGATCAATTGCCCTGGTCAGCGGCGCCAACCGTGGTCTCGGTCGCGCCTTCGCCACCCAGCTGCTCGAGCGCGGCGCCACCAAGGTGTACGCCGCCGCCCGCCGGCCCGAGACGATCGACATCCCGGGCGTCGTGCCGCTCCAGCTCGACATCACCGACCCCGACTCGATCGCCGCGGCCGCCGCGACGGCCAACGACATCACCCTGCTCATCAACAACGCCGGCATCTCCACCGGCGCCAACCTGATCAGCGGTGACCTGGAGACGATCCGCCGGGAGATGGACACCAACTTCTGGGGCACGCTCAACATGATCCGGGCGTTCGCGCCGCGGCTGGCCGGCGGCGCGATCCTCAACGTGCTCTCGGCGCTCTCCTGGTTCGCCTACGACGGCGCCGGTGCCTACGGTGCGGCCAAGGCCGCCACCTGGAATCTGACCAATGGCGTACGCCTTGAGCTCGTGGCCCAGAAGACGCTGGTCACCGGCCTGCACCTCGGGGCGGCCGACACCGACATGATGGCCGACTACGACGGGCCGAAGATCGCGCCGGCCGCCGTGGTGAAGGCCGCCCTGGACGGGATCGAGGCGAACCGGCTCGAGGTCGTCGCCGACGACTGGAGCGCCCACGTGAAGGCGTCGCTCGCCAACGACCCGAGCCAGTTCTACCCCCAGACTGTCCTTTAACTAGCGGTAAGCGCGGACGTCGGCGACCGACCACCAGCTGTCGCTGCTCGCGGTCAGGTTTATACGGACATATCTGATTTGTCGCCCGCGCAGGTCGACGGTCGTGAACTGGCCGCTCCCCATTCCGGTGACGGGAGCCCAGTGCACGCCGTCGGCCGACGCGGTGATCGTGTAGCCGCGCGGGTAGTCGCCGGTCGAGGCGCCGGTGTCGAAGACGAGCCGCCGCACCGACTGCATCCGGCCGAGGTCTACCTGCAGGTACTGGCCGGGTTGCTGGGCGGCGCCGGTGCTGAAGCGGGTGCTGGCGTCATCGTCGACGGCGCCGGCCGGCACGTCGCCCGTACCCAAAGCGGTCCAGCCGGTCGGGGTGATCGGCCGATCAAAGCTGCCGACGTGGCCGCGCCAGACGAAGGTGGCCAGCGAACCGCCCGGCAGCGTGTAGCTGAACTGCCGATCGCCGATCCGGACCGCGACCGCCTGCGGGTTGTCATTCTCGTTGTGCGCGACCACGACCGTGCTGCCGTCCGGGTTGACGAACGCGACGTCCATGACCTGGCCGTTCCAGCCGGTCGTGCCGAACGACGTGCTCGCCACCCGGGTCGCCCCCGGCCGCACGAAACGAGCCAGATGGCCGAGCGTGTAGTACTCGGCGTTTCGGCTCACGGAAGCGCCGACCGTGATCACGCCGGTGCAGGTGCCGCAGCCGCCGGTGTGCGGGCCGTTCGTCTCGTCGAGCGCCAGGTTCCAGTTGACGGCGGTCTTCGCCCAGTTCCGGGTGTTGCCGATGATCAGGTTGCGGGCGTGCCACTTGAGCGTGTCGGAGAACGTCAGCGCCGGGTCGCCGGACCGGCTGCCGGAACACTCGGTGAAGTAGATGTCCTTCGCCGGGAACTCGTCGTGCAGGGCGGTCATCGCGCTCGGGTCGCCGGAGTAGCAGTGGTAGGCGGTGCCGGCGATCCAGCGGGCGGCCGGGGTCGCCAGCAGCTCCTGCGGGTAGTGGTTGATGTCCGCGGTCTCGTCGGGCGGGGTGTTGGCGGCGTCGTTGGGATGTTCGGCCCAGTTGTGGTCGTACCCAAGAATCTTGGTCTTTTCGAAACGCAGCATCGGGCCGAGCTGCTCGATCACCCTGGCCGCCTGCCAGGACGGCAGGTCCATGCCCGGGTAGCCGGACGGCGCGCGGTTCTGCGGTTCGTTCTGCAGGGTCAGGTAGTCGATACGGACACCCTCGGCCCGGTAGGCCTGGACGAACTTCAGCAGGTAGGACGCGTACGCGCGGTAGATCGCCGGGCTGTCGATCAACCGGCCGCCAACCAGTGAGCCGTTGGTCTTCATCCAGGCCGGCGGGGACCACGGCGTACCCATGATCTGCAGTGAAGGGTTGAGGTGTTTCGCCTGGCGGAGCAGCGGCAGGATCTGGGCGCGGTCGTGCGCGACGCTGAAGTGCCGCAGCGCGTAGTCGGTCTGACCGGCGGGCACGTCGTCGTAGGTGTAGGCCGGCTCGTCGGTGAAGTCGGAGGCGCCGATCGGCTGGCGCAGGAAGTTGAGCCGGTCGGCGGCGAAGAGGTCGGTCATCGCGGCGTTGCGGGCGGCGGGCGCGAGCCGGTAGAGCACAGCCGCCGACGAGTCGGTGATCGAGGCCCCGAAGCCGGTCATCGTCTGATATTTCCGGGCGGGGTCCACAATGATCGTCGGCGTCGTGGTCTCCGCCGCCTTGCCGAACTCGACGGTCCCGGCGTCGGTCATCGCGTAGGCGCCGTCCGGCGAACTGATCCAGACGCGCGCGGTGGCACCCGAGACGGGAGGGGACAAAGCGGTGCCCAGGACGAGTGCGGTCAGGGCTGCGGTTCCGAGGCCGGCCATGCGGTTCTCCTCGCTGTAACAAGCAAGAAACCTTTCGATATTGCTATCAGCCGATGCCGTTCGCCGCCACCCCCATCCTTCGGAAGTTAATTTAACTATTAGGTGACTTAACCTTGTGGGCCGGGACATCGATGCCTGAGGATGTGCGCAGCGGCGCCGCGTCCCCAACCGCTACTCATCCCCGAGGTATCCACCGTGTCTCGAAGACTGATCAGACGTGCCCTTGTCGGGGCGATCGCCCTGCTCACGGCGGCCGCGACCGGGCTTGCCGTGCACTCCGCCAACGCCGCCGTCGCGCCCGCGTTCAAGGTGCTCGCGTTCTACAACGGAACGTGGGACGCCGCGCACATCGACTTCGACAAGGAAGCCAAGGAGTGGTTTCCGCAGGCCGGCGCGCAGTACGGCTTCAGCTGGGAGGCCACCACCGACTGGAGCCGGCTCAGCGCGAGCGGGCTGGCCGGCGTGCAGGTCGTGATGTTCCTCGACGACGGACCGCCGGCCGAGCGCCGGGCCGCGTTCCAGACCTACATGCAGAACGGTGGCGGCTTCCTCGGCTTCCACGTCAGCGCGTTCACCACCAGCGCGAACGACTGGAGTTGGTACTACAACACGTTCCTCGGCTCCGGGAACTTCGTCTCCAACACCTGGGGGCCGACCGCCGAGACGCTGAAGATCGAGGACCGCAACCACCCGTCCACGGCGGGGCTGCCGGCCACCATCCCGTCGTCGGTCAGCGAGTGGTACTCGTGGAGCAACGACCTGCGCAACAACGCCAACATCGACATCCTGGCCTCGCTCGACGCCTCGACCTTCCCGGTCGGCGACGACCCCAACCAGCAGTGGCGCAGCGGTTTCTACCCGATCATGTGGACGAACAAGAACTACAAGATGCTGTACGCCAACTTCGGGCACAACGGCATGAATTACACGACCAATACGCGTACGTCGTCGACGTTCGCGAGTGCGCAGCAGAACCAGTGGTTGATCAACGGATTGCTGTGGCTCGGCGGAGGTTCGACCCCGCCCACTACCCCGACCACGCCTCCGGCCGGCTACTCCTCGATCGTCAACAAGAACAGCGGCAAGTGCGTCGATGCCCGCTCGGCCGGGACCACCAACGGCACCGCGATCCAGCAGTACGCCTGCAACGGCTCGGCCGCGCAGAAGTACCAGCTGGTGACCACGACCGGTAGCTACGTGCGGGTCAACAACCAGGCCAACAGCGCCCAGGCCCTCGACGTCACCGACGTCTCCACCGCCGACAACGCCAAGATCCAGACCTGGACGTACAGCGGCGGCCTCAACCAGCAGTGGCAGTCCGTGGCCGAGAGCGACGGCTGGTTCCACCTGGTCAACCGCAACAGCGGCAAGTGCCTGGACGTCCCGGCCGCGAGCACGGCCGACAGCGTCCAACTGGTGCAGTACACCTGCAACGGCACCGCCGCGCAGAGCTTCAGGTTGAGTTAGCCGAAGCGGCCGTTGACGTAGTCGGCGGTCCGGGGGTCGATCGGTGCGTTGAACATGTCGTCGGTAGGGCCGGACTCCACGATGTGGCCGGGGGTGCCCTGCTCGGCGAGGAAGAACGCGCACTGCTGCGACACCCGGGCCGCCTGCTGCATGTTGTGCGTGACGATCACGATGGTGACCTCTTCGCGCAGCTCGGCGATGGTCTCCTCGATGCGGCGGGTGGAGGTCGGGTCGAGCGCCGAGCACGGCTCGTCCATCAGCAGCACCTGCGGGCGGACCGCCAGCGAACGGGCGATGCAGAGCCGCTGCTGCTGCCCGCCGGAGAGCGCGCCGCCCGGCTGCCGCAGCCGTTCCCGCACCTCACGCCACAGGCCGGCCTTGGTCAGGCACTCCTCGACCAGGGCGTCCTTCTGCCCGCGGGACGCCCGGGTGCCGGTCAGCTTCAGCCCGGCCAGCACGTTGTCGTAGATCGACATCGCCGGGAACGGGTTGGGCTTCTGGAAGACCATCCCGATGTGCTTGCGGGCGTCGGTGACCTTGATGCTCGAGTCGTAGATGTCGGTGCCGTCCAGCCACACCTCGCCGGCCAGCGACGCGCTCGGGATGAGCTCGTGCATCCGGTTGAGGATCCGCAGGAACGTCGACTTGCCGCAGCCGGACGGCCCGATCAGCGCGGTCACCATCCGGGCCGGCATGGTCAGCGAGACCCGGTCGAGGACCTTGTGGTCGCCGAACCAGGCGGAGATCGAGTGCGCCTCGAGCGCCACGGCGTCGTAGGCCGACACCCTCGGCATCACGGCGGTTTCGGTCATCGGAGCTCCTCGATCAGATCAGGTTGGGCACGAGCTGGGCGACCTGGCCGGCCACCAGCACGCCGAGCAGGGCAAGGACGGGGACGCCGATCAGCCAGGCGTGCCAGGCGCTGAGCCGCTGCCGCAGCCAGGCCACCGACAGCGCGGCCGCGACCAGCAGCTGTCCCCACAGGACCAGCGGGACCAGCGCCATCAGGTCGATGCCCATCACCGCGTCCTTGGTCGGCAGCACCGCCGACGAGATGGCCAGCCGCGGCGTGTCCTGCGGCTCGCTGACCAGCTTGGCGTCCACCCGCAGCACGTCGGTCGGGGCGTAGGCCTGCCCGTCCGCCGTCACCAGGGTGAGCCGGCCTTCGCCGGCGGCGAGCACCGGTGGTTGCGGTTCACCGGTCCGGCGCACGCCGATTACTTGGTACGCGTGCTCGCCCTGCCCGTTGATCACGGTGATCCTGTCGCCCCCGCGGAGATCGCCGATCCGGGCGAACGGACCGCCGTAGGCCGCGCGCCGCCCCATCAGCACGCTGACCCCCTGCTGGCCGGGGAAGACGGTGTCCCGCCGGTGGCCGGGGCCGCGCATCAGGACGCCGCTGTCGGTGCCCTCGAAGACGACCTGCCGCACGCCCACCGCCGGGATGCTGATGATCGCGACGGCGGCGCCCTCGGCCAGCGAGTCGGTGCCGGCCTCGTTGAAGTGGCTGACCGGGGCGGTGGCCTGGGCGAGCTCGGCGCGGAAATTGGCGTAGGCGACCCGCTGGGCCCGCTCCTGGGAGAGCGCGCCGAGCGCGGTCATCTGCGCCACGAAGCCGAGCGCGATCGCGGCCAGGATGGTCAGCGCGGTGCCGACCGTGCGGCCACCGGTGTGCGGCGGCCGCACCGGCTGCGGTGCATCGCGCCGGCGCGGATCCGGTTCGGAGGCGACCGAGGCCGGCGGGGCGGGCGCGGGAGGTGGCGTCGGTCTGGCCTGTTCGGCCGGTGGCTCGCCGGCCGGCAGCGGCTCGGTGATCGTGGTGCTGATCGTGCTCACCACCGCGCCGGCTGCGGGCGGTCGAAGCGGCAGGTACCGAGGACGATCGCGCCACCCAGGATGAGCAGCAGGATGCCGATGACGAAGATCCCGCCGGCCGGTGGTCCGGTGAGCGGCAGCGTCGCCCCCGCCGTGGCGGTGGCGGTCGGGGACGTGGTCGGGGCCGCGGTGGTCGGATCGGTCGTCGGGTCCGGGCTCACCGTCTCGCTGGGCGTCGCGGACACCGACGGAGATGCGGATACCGACGCGGAGGCCGAGACCGACGCCGACGTGCTCGGCTCGGCGGTGCTGTCCGGGTAGACGTTCGCGCCGGTGACGTACGCGGTGGCGCTGGTGAAGTGCATATATCCGCTGTACGAGCCGCGCACGATCTGCTCGAGCCCGTCGATGCAGGCCAGCGTGACCAGGTAGTAGCCGGGCTGGACCGCGGTCAGGCCGAGGTCCTTCGCCGCGTCCAGCATCGTCATCGAGAACGTCGCCTCGATCGGCTCCTCGGTGCTGAAGTTGGCCGTCGTGTTCGGGGTGATCAGGAACGGGTCGGCGAACTTGCCGGGGCCGGTGACCGTCACGTAGTACACGTCGGTGCTGGCCGGGCAGCCGCCGGTGGTGAGCAGTCGCGGCGCGGTCTCGTCGGTCTGGCTGGTCGACGAGAAGGTGAGCGTGGTCGAGAACGTCGCCGCCCGGGCGGGTGACGCGAAGACCAGCGCCATCGCCCCGGCGGCCATGAGGATCACGCCGGACGATGCCGCCCAGGCACGGAAGGATCGCAGCACGGTTTCCTCCTTAAGGTCGGGTGGTGGCGGAGCGGCGCCCGAGGCGCCGCCCGGTCTCGAAGGCGAGCAGGATCGCGGCAACGGCGCCGGCGATCCAGCCGACCGGAAGGCTGTTCTTGCTGGTCGTAGCGGCTGGCGCGGCGTCCACCACGGCCGTCGTCTCGACCGGAGTCGGCGCCGCTTCGGAGGCCGGCGCGGCTTCCGCTACCGGCACAGTCGGGCGCTGGGTTCCGGTGTTCCGGCCGGACGCCTGGTATTTCGTCGGCGAGGAGAACGTCAGCTTGCCGTCGAACTGGGCGTAGCGGGTGCCGGTGAACGAGTCCACGCAGTACACCGAGACGTCGTAGCGGCCCTGCAGCGTGGTGCCGTTGTCGGCGGCGAAGTCCTTCATCGTCTGCGCGAAGAAGACGTTGAAGCCCTCGGTCCGCGACATCCCGGCGGCCGTCGGCGCGGTCACGACCTGGCCGTCCTTCGGAAAGCCGTGCCCGGTGGCGATCGCGTAGTAGGCGTCGGCGGTCGACGGGCAACCGGCCGACGTCTGCACCACGATCGCGGCGGTGTCGATGCTGGTCGACGGGAAGAACGTAAGGGTGCCGCTCGCCATCAGAGCGGCCAGCGCGCTAAGCACTGGCGCGCCCGCGGCGGCGCAGCCGGCGGACGCCGAAAACGCCACCGACCAGCAGCACCAGGCCAACGAGGATGGCCAGCAGGGTCCACGAGACAGCCCAGAAGCCGTGATCGCGGGTGGTCGAGTAGAGCGGCAGCTTCTCGTCGCCGGCCTGGGCCATCGGGTCGGCGGCCACCGAGCCGGTCAGCCAGATCGCCGGGAGCGCGCCCTTGACCTCGGCGGTCATGTCGACCGCGTCGCCGGGCAGGATCTCCCGCACATCGGCCACACCGTCGGCGGTCGTCTTCGTACCCCACAAGGTTTTGACCGTGACCTTCTGATGGGCGCCGAGCCGGACGTTGCCGGTGTTGCGCACGCGGTAGGTCAGCGTGGTCTTCCCGGCCGATAACGGGTTGCGGCTCGGGTGGTAGTCGGCGGTCAGCCCCTCGACGGTCAGGCGCGGTTCGAGCGAGCCGCTGATCCGGAGGTAGACGCGGGCGCCGACGCGCTGGTCGACCGACACCTTGTTGCCCTTGGCGTCGGTGCCCTGCGAGGTGAGCGTGGCGACGATGCCGGCGCTGTGGTCGCCCGGCGTCGCGGTGGCCGGCACCTTCAGCGTGAACGGCAGGATGATCCGGCCGCGGGCCGGGACCGTGACGATCGGCTTCGACATGACCACCCAGGCGCCCGCGTCGGTCGGCTTCGCCCCCGCGGCGAGCAGGTCGAACCCGCCGGTGCGCGGGGTGAACGCGTCACTCGCGTACACCTTGAGGGTCAATGGTTTGGTCCCGGCGTTGGAGATCTCCACCTGGTCGTTGAAGATCCCGCCGGGCGTCGCCGCGTAGGCGAAGGTGGGCCGGTCATCCGGACCGCTCTTGCCGGTCGGCCGGACCCCGAAGGTGGCCCGTCCACCGGTGTCGGCGGCCGCGGGCGCGGCCGGGACCAGGACCAGCAAGACGCCGAGGAGTGCTGCCGCACGCCGCATGATGACCGTCCTTAGCTAAGGGTGTGCGGGGCGGGTGGCGGCCCGCCCCGCACGAGGTGGATCAGATCGCGGTGATGGTGAGGGTGGCCGTGTAGGTGCCCGCCACGGTGGTGGTCGGCGCCTGCAGGGACACGCTCGCGTTCAGGTGCGCCGTGCCCACGCCCTTGCCGGCCGCGGCCGAGGCGAGAGTGCGGCTGGACGCCAGGCCGAGACCGGCCGGGGCGGAGACGCCCGGCGCGATGGCGTTGGCCGGCTCCACCTTGGAACCGACGGCGACGTCCTGCGACGCCGAGTTGTCGATCACCTTCGGCGTCCAACCGAGGTTGGCCGCGTTGATCGAGTGGTTCTTGCCGTCGGAGAAGTCCGACACCTGACCGGCGACGTTCCAGCCGAGGTTGCCGGCGCGGAGGTCGGTGACGGTCAGCGAGTTGATCGTGCCGGCGGTGGTGAGCTTCGAGGCGTCCGACGTGAGGGCCGGGGCCGGGAGCACCACCGGGTCGCTGCTGCCGACGCTGATCGTCAGGGCACCGCTCTCGACCGTGGTGGAGATGGTCTGCGAGCCGGTACCGCCGGTGAACGGCGTGATGGCGACGGCGACCGAGTCCGACTCGCTGCCCGCGTAGGAGCCCGAGTTGGTCGGCACGAAGCGGGCGGACAGCGTGTGGCTGCCGGCCGCGAGGCTGCTGGTGGTGAACGTGGCCGCGCCGTCGGTCACCGTGACCGGCGAACCGAGGTTCTGGCCCGCGTCGACGAACTGGATCTTGCCCGGGGCACCGGTCGGCAGAACCGAGGCGCTCAGGGTGATCGGGGTGAGCTGCTGCACCGAACCGCTCGGGTTGACCACCAGCGAGGTGGTGGTCGCGGTGGCCGCCGGGCCGTTGACCACGAGCGCCGAGGCGGCCGAGGTCGAGCCGTTGATGCCGGCCGAGCTGCTGGTGAAGACGGCGGTGAGCTGGTGGGTGCCCGCGGTCAGCGCCGCGGTCGCCAGCGAGGCAATCCCGCCGCTGACGGCAACCTCGCCGCCGAGGTTGGCGTCGCCGTCCTTGAACTGGACCGTGCCGGTGGTCGTCGCCGGGGCGACGGTCGCCTTCAGGGTCACGATGTCACCGGCGTTGACCGGACCGGCCGGGGTGACGTCGAGCGAGGTGCTCGACGGCTGCGACGCGTTCGGGTCGGTGGTCTGCCACGCCGTCGCCGAGGTGAAGTAGACCGCACCCTTGAAGCTGCCCCGGGCCTCGGTGGTGAACGAGTCCAGGCAGTTCAGCGTGATGTCGTACTCGCCGGCCACGATCGTGGTGCTCAGGTCCTTGGCGGCGTCCGCGAACGTGTTGTTGAACGCGGCCGAGAAGGAGGCCTCGGTGGAGAAGTTGGCGCCGGTCGGGTTGATGATCTGGTAGCCGACCGAGAAACCGCCCGGGCCGGTGATCACGGCGTGGTAGGTGTCCGAGTCAGCCGCACAGCCGGCCGACGTGGTCACCTGCGGGGCCGACAGATCGGTGCCGGTCGACGGGGTGACGGAGAGGGTGCCGAGAGTGCCGGCACCCGGAGCGGCCTGGGCCGCGCCCGCGCCGGTCAGAATGGTCGCGGCGGTGGCAGCCGTGACGAGAGCCGCGCCCGCGATACGGGAGAGCTGCATTGTTCAGTCGCCTTCGGGTCAGTTCGGCGTACGGAGAGTGGTGTCACCACAGGACGCGTGCGGCGCGAAGCCGTAGCGCTTGATCGTGGTGGTGTTGACGCAGACCTTCGAGGTCGAGCCGACGAAGACGCTCGACACGTTGGCGTCGGTGAGCTTCGCGGTCGGGACCACGTTGTAGACGTCGCGGACCATCGTCGACGCGGTGTTCAGCACGGTCGGCGACTGGCCGTCGAGGGCGCCGAGCACGACCTTGCCGTGCACGTCGTTGACCACACCGGCGGTCTGCGACAGGTACTGGGCGATCGAGTAGGGCACGATCTGGTTGGTGGCGGTCACCAGGGTGCCGTTGTTCTCCTGCAGCGCGGTGCCGGTCGAGTCCTTCTCGGCGATGCAGGTGTGGTTGGCCAGCTGCACGAAGTCGGCCGAGTCGGTGAAGCCGAGCTGCTTGAGGAAGAACGAGCGGGTGCCCGAGCCGAACTGCGGGAGCAGCGGCTTGTAGGCGGCCACGCCACAGTTGTAGATCGAGGTCAGCTGAGCCTTGGTCAGCGTCCGGGAGAGGGTGCCGTCACCACGCACCGCGTAGGTGACCGCGTCCACCGCGAACGGGATGTAGGTCAGGTTCTTGCCGGCGTACGACGACGCGTTGTTGCTCGACGAGCGCGCGAAGTCGATGCAGTTGTTGGCCGCGTCGACCGAGGCGACCAGGGCGGTGACTCCGTTGCCGGAACCGGCGGGCCGGTTCAGCTCGCAGCCGACCTCCTTGGTCTTGATCGTCGCCGTGCCGAACGCGTCGTAGGACGCGATCTGCTTGACGTTGCTCGAGTTGAGGATGACCTGAGAGAGGCCGTTCATGACGCCCTCGGTCGTGTCGGAACCGACGCCGGCGAGGTCGCGGTAGGTGGGCGTCCCGCTCGGGTCGGCGGATGCCGGGGAGGCGGTGAACGCGAGGGCGCCCACCAGGCCGATCCCGGCCACAGCCAGGAACCGTTTGTTCAGCACTGCGGCTATCCTTTTCTGTGCGATTGCGCGCGCCGGGCTGATGCCCGGCCGCTCTTTCCGGCAGCAGTCACTGCCGGTGCTGTGGCCAGGAGTTGGCGCTCCTGGCCACAGACGTTCGGCATTTCACCGGCCCCCTCTCCGGGCCCGGCCGGCCCGCAGCAGGAAGATCGGCCCGGCGAGCGCCGCGGCCAGCCCGACGGCCAGCGCGACGATCAGGGCATAGCGCAGATTCCCGACCGGATGTCCCGGCGTCGGGTTGGTCTGGGCGACCGGCACCGGCGAGCCGTGGCCGGTCGGCGTCGCGGCCGGGACGGCCAGGCTCGGCTTGTCGCCGGTGTCCGGTGCGGCCGCGGCCGTGCTCTTGGCCGGGGCCGGCACGCCGGTCGCGCTGCCGCCGCCGACCGGGGTGGTCGTCGCGACCGCGGCCGGGGTCGGCACCTTGCCGGCGTTCTCCTGGATCTGGGTGGCGGCCCGCACGGTCAGCGCGCGCAGCGCTTCCGGCATCGGGGCGTAGCCGTAGGGCAGGGTGCCGGGGTGCACGCCCGGGGTCTGCCCGTCGGCGGCCGCGTAGCGCAGCAGGTCCGCGTAGTCCGCGCCGGCCTCGGCGGTGATCGCGGCCGGCACGGTGCCCGCGTAGACCACCGTGGTCAGCGGGTAGGCCGCCGCGTTCGTGCTGGCCGGGTTGGGTTCGAGCACGTTCGGCACGGTCTTCGACTGGGTCATCGTGGTCACCCCGGCGACCAGGCTCGCGGTGCTGGGCGCCACGAACGCGCCGGCCTTGTTGCGCAGCTGGGCCATCGGCAGGCCGTACCGGTCGGCGGTGGCCACGTCGGTGACCGCCAGGACCGCGCGCTTGCCGGGCGCCTGCGGGGCACCCTTCTTCCAGCCGATCACCGCGCCGACCGCGTCCCGGGAGGTGGCGTTGCGGACCAGGGTGTCGCCGCGGGCCGCGTACCGGGCGGTGTCGTGCATGTTGTTGGCGTACGGGTGCATGTCGAGCGTGCACCAGTCGTGGTCCTTCTGGTCGTCGGCCCGCAGCGCGATGCAGTAGAGGTCGCTCTTCGGGAAGTTGTCCTGCGGCCAGCTCTGCGACGCGTAGACCGGGTTGACCTTCATCCCCCACGGGTCGGGGCTGCCGGTCAGGAACGCCTTGGCCTCCGAGTCGGCGAGGATCCACTGCCACAGCCGGGTGGCCAGGTCGGTCTGGCCCAGCGGCACCAGCATGTCGCCGATCGGCAGGTTGAGCTGCTTGGCGAAGTCCGGGTTGAGCTGGATGAACTCCGGGTCGGAGCTGATCGTCTGCGGATTGCCCCGGATCGTGGTGCGGTTGAGGTCGGCACCGGACAGATAGGACTGGGTGAGCAGCTTGGCGACCAGGCGCGGGGTCAGTTTGAGGTCGGCGAGCCGCCGGCCCTCGCGTAACCGTTCCTCGTCGGTGGCGTCGAAGCCGGACTGCCACTCCAGGTTGAGCGCGATGGTCAGGCCGGAGACCGCCACCGGCGCGTACACCTGCGGGTTGGTGGTCGCCGCGGGCGCGGCCGGCGAGTTCACGAAGATCATGCCCGGGTCGGTGCCGGCCAGCCGGGTCCGCGCGATGTCGTCGGTGACCTGCGAATAGCCGTACACCGTGGCGCTCGTCCCGGCGCAGAGCGTGGGCTGCCAGCGCAGCATGGCCTCGGTCATCGCCTCGGCGCCGACGGTCCGCCGCTCGGCCGAGCCGATCGGGCAGGCCTTGCCGATGGTCTGGAACTTGAGCGGTACGACGATCTTGTTGGCCCAGTTCGTCGCCTCCAGCGGCGACGTGTCGAGCCAGTTGTGCGGCCGCTTGTCGCCGGTGCTGCCGTTGATCTCGGTCTCGCCGCGCGGCACGACCACCAGGTAGCAGGGCCGGGCGGTGCCGTCGGCCAGCTCCTCGCCGCAGCCCAGGCCGGGCGCCTCGGTGCCGGTCTGCACCTCGAAGAACTCCTGGCCGGTGCCGTTGGCGAGGGTCCGGCCGTAGGGGATCTCGTTGGTCGTGCTGGCGTCGAAGAACTCGCCGCCGTTGCCCGCGGTGACCGTTCCGCCGGTGACCGAGGCGAACGGCACGAACGCGTTCTCGCCGGGCGCCGGCTTGATCGGCTCGTTCGGATCGGTCCAGCCTTCACCGAAGATGCCGCCGTAGCTGACCTGCCGGGAGCCGGTCCAGGTGCCGCCGCGGGTGTCGGTGAACAGCGCGCCGTACTGGCACTGGGTGCGGTCCGGACCGGTCACCGGGTCGCCCCAGCACTGCATGATCTGCAGATAGTCGAGGTAGACGCTGGTGTCCACGGTGGGCTTGCCGCCGGTCCAGGAGACCGAGACCACCTGGTTGATCAGGTTGCTGGTCTGGCTGACCGTGACCTTGAGGTCGGCGAACTCGCCGGTGCCGGAGACGGTGGTCGCCTCGTCGGCCGCCCGGGCCGGGGCCTGGGGATAGACGATGGCGGTGAGCGCGAGAACGATCAGCGCGGCGATCCAGCGGCGGGTCATGGCCGGCCTCCACGGTTGACCATGCGGGCCACCAGCGGCGGGCCCACGGTGAGGCCGAGCAGGAGCCCGCAGGCCACCACGATCAGCACGGTCTTGAGGGTCGGGTCGAGCTGGGAGCTCAGCGAGACCGGGATGGCCGCGGCGTTGTCGGTGCCGCCGCCCCCGGTGCCGCCGACCGCCTGGCCGGTGTCCGGGTCGATGGCGGCGCCGCCCCCGGTTGTCCCGGTGCCGGTGCTCGCGGCGGCGGTCGGGGTGGACCCGGACGGGTTGGCGCCGGGCTTGGTGGTGGCCGCCGTCCCCGGGGTGTTCTTGCTGCCGCCGTTGGACGTCGGGGTGTTGGCCTTGGCGCCGCCGGTGCCGGTGGCGCACTGGGTGGTGCCGACCTTGTCGCAGGTCTGCGGGTAGGGCGCGGTCTTGGCCAGCGTGTTCGACCCGTCCTTGGAGAAGGTCGGGTTGTTGCACTTGGCGATGTTGACGTTCTGCGCGTCCACGCCCGGGATCCGGCGCACCTGGTCGAGACCGGCCTGGACCAGGTTGATCGGCAGCGGCGAGTAGCCGAGCTGGTCGGCCTGCTGCTGGCCCTCGCAGAGGAAGTAGTAGGAGAAGTCGCCGAGCGTCTTGCCCTTGGCCACCTTGAACCGGGTGTTCTCCTGGTCGACCGGGATCAGCATGTAGCTGTAGCTGGACAGCGGGTAGGTGCGCGCGTCCCCGCTGTTGTAGACCCCGGTCAGGTCCTGGGTGAGGTAGTCGCCCGAGCTCTTGTTCGTGTTGATCTTCGCGGACAGCAGGGCGACCGCCACCGAGCGCGCGGTCGGCTCGACGAAGTAGTCGCTCTTGTTGCGCAGCTTCGCGACCGGGAAGTGCAGGTTCAGGGCGTACGAGTACTCGACGTAGGTGATCGAGCCGACGCTGGAGTCCTGCGAGACGTAGCCGGAGACGCCGGTCGAGCTGGACTGCGCGGTGGTCGAGGTGCCGGGCACCAGCGGGTAGCTCGAGGTGACCCCGCACGGCGTCTTGCGGCCGGCCTTGGCGCAGTAGGCGTTCCAGATCGACGGGTACTGGTTCACCATCCACGTGGTGAACTGGGCGGTCGTGCCGGATCCGTCGGACCGGACCACCGGCACGATCTTGCGGCCCGGCAGGACCAGCCCCGGGTTGTCCGCCTTGATCGCCGGATCGTTCCAGTTGGTGATCACGTTCGTGAAGATCTTCGCGAGCGTGTCCCCGGACAGCCGCAGGTTGGTCACCCGGCTGTTGCCGATCTTCAGGTTGTACATGAACGACGTACCGCCGGCCACGATCGGCATGTAGGCGAACGGGAACTTCGGTCGCGCCTCGCTGGCCGCGCCGTCGTCCTTGCCGTACGGGATCTCGGACACGCCGAAGTCGGTGAGCCCGCTCGCGAACTGGTTCCGGCCGTTGGTCGAGCCGGTGCCGTCGTAGTTGATCCGCATGCCGTACTGCTCGACGTTGGACGCCCACTGCCGGATCGCGTTCTCGCTCCAGGTGGAGCCCGCGCCGTTGATCGGCACATAGGCGGCCGCCATCGCCGGAGTCTGGCCCGCGAAGAACAGGACAAGTACCGCCGCCACCGCAAGGAGGGCGCGCCTCTTACTCACTTGTGTTCACTCCTTGTTGCGCGAATTGCTGGGCGAGGCGCTGCTGCTGCCGGGTGAATCGGGCCACGTCACGGGCCGACATCCGGGCCCGCCGTCGCGCCTGCCGCTTGGACAGGTCCTGCGGGCCTCGGCCACCGATCAGCCGGGCCACGATGAACAGCAGCAGCACCAGGCCGAGCAGCAGCGCCGCGGTGCCGAAGCCGCGCGCCACCACGTTCGGCTGCGGCGACTTGATCAGCGTGAAGGTGGCCAGCGGCAGCGACACCTGCGGACCGTGGAACGGGTCGGGGTTCAGGGCCGCCGAGTAGCCGGCGGTCAGCAGCACCGGTGACGTCTCGCCGATGCCGCGGGCGGTGGCCAGGATGACCGCGGTGGCGAGACCGGGTCGCGCGGTGGGCAGCACCACCGTGCGTACGGTCCGCCAGCGGCTCGCCCCCAGCGCCAGCGACGCCTCCTTGAGGTGACCGGGGACCAGCCGCAGCACCACGTCGGAGGCGCGAATCATGATCGGCAGCATCATCACGCTGATCGCGAGCGAGGCCGCGAAGCCGGACTTCTCGAAGCCGAGGATCAGCAGCACGGTGGCGTAGATGAACAGGCCGGCCACGATCGACGGCAGCGCGGTCATCGCCTCGACGATCGTCCGCACGAAGCGGGTGAAGCCGCCGCGCAGCTCGGAGAGGAACAGCGCGCAGAGCAGTCCGAGCGGGACGGTGATGACCAGCGCCAACCCGATCTGCTCGAGGGTGCCGACCACCGCGTGCAGGCCGCCGCCGACGGTGAGCGGTTCGAGCGGCCCGGCCTTGGTCAGGTCCTGCGTGAAGAAATTCGGGTGGATCAGCGCCCGATAGCCCTTGAGCAGCGTGAACACCACGACGAAGACGAGCGCCATGATCAGTAGGGCGGCGATCCCGTGCACCGCGGCGCCGACGATCCGGTCCCGCACCGCCGGGCCGTCGCCGTCCAGCCAGACCAGCGCGGCATAGAGCGCCAGGAACATCACGAACGAGACCACGACGAAGCCGAGTACGCCGGAGAAGGGCGCGATCCAGTAGAAGATCAGCGCCGTGATGCTGATCGCCGCGGCCATCGCACCCAGCGCGACCAGGACGTCGTCGCCGGAGATGGTGGCGGTGTCCCGGCGGGTCTCGGCAACGTCGGGCTCGGGCTGCGCGCCCGGGACACGGTGGGGGACGACGGTCATCACGCCTCGCTCTCGGCGCCGGAACGGCTGCGGGCCACGATCGAGCCGGCCGCGAAGTTGACCACCAGGGTCAGCAGGAACAGAGCGACACCGGCCGCCATCAGCGCGGACAGCGCCATCGGGCCGGACTCGCCGTAGCGCAGGGCGATCAGGGCGGACACCGAGTTGGCGCCGTTCTGCAGCACGTGCGGCTGGATCACGAAGACCGGCGAGATGATCAGGTAGACGGCGATGGTCTCGCCGAGGGCCCGGCCGAGCCCGAGCATGGTGCCGCCGATCATGCCGCCCTTGCCGAACGGCAGGACGACCGAGCGGATCATGCCCCAGCGGGTCGCGCCGAGTGCGTACGCTCCCTCGCGCTCGCCGATCGGGGCCTGGGAGAACGCCTCCCGCATGATCGAGCAGATCACCGGCGCCACCATCAGCGCGACCACCAGGCCGGCGATGAAGGTCGACGAGGTGTAGACGGTCTCGGTGGCGAGCGGGTCGCGCGGGTCGGAGCCGGTCACCTTGAAGAGCGGGAACCAGGCGAAGTAGGTGGACAGCCAGCGGGCCAGGCCGATCATGTGGGCCTGCAGGAAGGCGAAGCCCCACAGGCCGTAGACGACGCTGGGCACGGCCGCCATCAGGTCGATCATGTTGATCAAAATCCGCCGGACCCGGCCCGGGGCGTACTCGGAGACATAGAGCGCCATGCCGGTGGCCAGCGGAACCGCGATGCTGATCGCCACGCTCGCGATCAGGATCGTGCCGGTGAGCACGGCCGCGATGCCGAAGCGGCCCGAGTCCGGCTCCCACTCCTCGGTGGTCAGGAACGACCAGCCGGCCACCCGCAGCGCGCTGACCGCCTTGGTGAACAGGAACGTGCCGACCATCGCCATCAGCACCAGCACGGCCGCGCCGGCCAGTCGCAACACGACCCGGAAGACCCGGTCCGGCCCGCCGGACGGCCGGAGCCGGCGTCGCCGCTCCGGCGTCGCCACAGCGCTCGTCATACGTTCCCCGCCCCTGGTGACTCTCGAGTAACTCTGTGCGGGCTCAGCGAAACGAGGCTGGTTGGACTCCAGGCCGGGCTTCGGTGAACGACGGACGAATGTGAAAAATGTTTTCCAGCGGGAACGGGCAATCAGCGACGGGACTGATCCATCCCGGCCAACTCGGCATCCGGGATGAGTTCGACCACGATCGAGGCAGCCTGTTCGGCCTGGATGCGCCGCTGATAGTCACGGCTGGAGAGAGCGACCACGTCGTCGCCGGCGGCGATCCGCCAGCTCCACGACGAGGGGCTCGCGCGGTGAATGGACACGCGCAGGTCGTCGATGTTCTTCTGCAGCCAGCGCACGGCGTCGCGGCAGGTCTCGGCATCGACGTAGGTGGCCGGGGCCCGGCCGAGGTCGCGGTTGTTGGTGGCCAGCAGGCGCCAGCTCAGCCGGCCGTCCGACCGGTGTCGCATGATCCGAAATCGCGCAGCAGCCACCGGACCGGCTCTTTCCTCAGCGGGATGCGCGAGGGGATATCCGATCTTGGTGAGCGGCCGCGCGCCAAGAGATTGAAGCCTCTCAGTACACGGCCGACACACAGCGCGTGAACGGCAGGCCCTGTAGAGACGAAAGGCCCGCACGCCGTTCGATCAGTGGCAGTGCTTGGCGGTCGACTTCGGGACGTCCAGCGCGGGGTTGCGGTCGAAGAAGCCGTACGGCTTGAGGGTGAAACCGGCGTAGTCGACCGGCATGATCGGCCAGTCCTCCGGCCGCGGGAAGTGGGTCAGGCCGAACGTGTGCCACACGACGATGTCCTCGCCGTCGATCGGCCGGTCGGCCGCCGTCCAGGCCGGCAGCCCGTCCCCGGCGTGGCTCTGGTTGACCAGGTCACCGGCCGGGTAGCGCTCGTCCGGCGAATACTTCGTGACCCACAGATGCTTGGTCGCGAAGGTCGCCCGGGCATGGATCGACGACGACTCGTCGGCCAGCAGCACCGGCAGCCCGGCCGGGTGCAGCGCGTAGCCGACCGGCCGGCCGAGCCGGTTGGTGACCTCCGGGTTGACGATGTGCCAGACCCGCCCGGCCGCCGGGTCGGCGAGCCGCTGCGCCGCCGACTCGGTCGCGAGCCGGGTGCTGCGCCGGCCGAACGCGTTGCCGTACGGGTTGTCCGGTCCGACCGGCACCCGCACCGCGTCCACCTCGTCGACCGCGTTGTTCACGCCGTCCACGGTCATGTCCAGGCGCGCCGAGAACAGGTGCTGGTGGAAGGGCGCGCCGAGACCGGGCGCGATCTCGGTGGCGTACGGGTATCCCTCGCCCGGGTAGGCCGAGGTGAACACCACGCCGGTCGCCTTGGACTCCAGCTGGATCGTGCCGTCCAGGTAGAGATACCAGTAGAAGCCGTAGTCGTAGTTGCCGATCGTGACGAAGAACGAGATCACCAGGCGTCGCTGGCGGCGGGTCTCGGCCATCTCGTTGAAGAGGTCGGTGTGCTTCCACAGCACCCCGTAGTCCTCCTCGTGCATGCAGATCGCGTTGTTGATCGACCGCGGCGCGCCCTGCTCGTCGGCCAGCGTCGCGTCGAAGTAGTGGATCTCGCCGAGGCAGTCGCAGCCGAGTTCGAGCGAGTTGGTGTAGCGGGCGAACAGGTACTCGCCGGTGTCGAAGTAGTTCTGCCAGAAGCGGGCCGGCGACGGGTCGGCGTACGGGACCACCATCTCGGCGATCGAGGCGCGGTAGACGATCGGCCGGCCGTCGAACGAGATCTGGTTGAGGATCAGCCCCTCGCGCATGTCGAAGCCGATCCGGAACTGCCACTTCTCCCAGGTCACCACGTCGTCCTCGACGGCGAAGCTGGGCCCGTCCGGCTGGGTGATCTCGATCGTCTTCAGGGTGTCCCGGGCCGGCACGTCCCACTCGGCCTTCTCCCGCGGAATCGGGAAGACCTGGTGGTCGTAGACGGCGTGCGCGGTGCGCTCGGTCAGGTTCACATAGGCGACCAGACCATCGATCGGGTACGCCCAGACCAGCTCGGCCGGGTCGGGCTGATGGAAGGCGAGCACCCGGATCATCCGCTTGCCGGCTTCGTCCTCGTAGTCGAAGTGACCGGCCGACAGCGGGCAGGCCCGCACCTCCTCGACCGGCAGGCCGCGCTTGGCCAGGGCGGCCAGCCACTCCGCCGACTCGGCCAGGATCTCCTCGATGACCATGAACTCTTCGTCGAGGATCGGCATCTGGCCGCCGATCGTCGCGTCCGCCTCGGTGATCGAGGCGATCGCGCCGGCCGTGAGGTCGACGAGGCAGTCCCGGCCGAGGCCGGTGGCCCGGTCGAGCAGCAGCACCCGCACCTGGCGCGGCACCGCCTCGCCGGCCAGCACCGGCCGTTTGTCCGGCTCGGCCAGCCCGACATACGCGAAGCGCGTGCTCTCGGTCAGCACGCCGGACAGCAGTTCCCGGGCCTTATCGATCTCCGCGGCGGTCAACCGGGCGAGGGGGTGAGTACTCATTTTCGCGGCTACCTCCAGTGTGGGCAGTGAGCCGCGTCAACCTACCTCCCCGATTGCTGCGCCTGGAAGATCCGGCCGGGCCACCTCAGATCGTGCGTAAGGCCTCCGTCGGGGACAGGCGTGCGGCGCGCAACGCCGGGACCAGCCCGGCGATGGCGCCGATCAGCACGGCCGCCGCGATGCCGCCGGCCCAGGCCTCCACCGGCACCACCACCTGCCAGCCCTTGTTCCGGGCGTAGACCACGGTCGCGATCATTCCGGCGGCCACCCCGGCCGTGCCGCCGAGCACGGTCAGCAGCACCGCCTCGGCCAGGAACTGGCCACGGATCTGCCGCCGGGTGGCGCCGAGCGCGCGACGCAGGCCGATCTCCGAGCGCCGCTCCAGCACCGAAATGATCATGATGTTGGCTACCCCGACCGCGCCGACGATCAGCGCCACCACGCCCAGCCCGAGGAACAGGCTGTCGAAGGCGCCCTCGGCCGCGGCCCGCGCGGTGAGCGCGTCGGACGGCTGGCTGATGTCGACCTCGTTCGGTGATTCCGGGTTGGCGGTCTGCGCCAGCACCGCCTGCACCTGCGTCACCTGATCGGTGGCGGCCCGCACGTAGAGCTTGCTCGGCGGCCCGTCGACCGCCCGGCCCTGCGCGATCGCCACGTGGTCGAGGTAACGATGCGCGGCCGGATAGCCGACCAGCACACTGGTATCCAGGGCCGACGCCAGCTTGGCCGGCGCGAGGATCCCGGCGACGTAGAACCACTGGCCGCCCAGCCAGACTCGCTGCCCCGGGGTGACCCGGTCGAAGCCGAGCCGCTTGGCGGCGGTCGCGCCGAGCACCGCCACCGGCTGGGTCGCCGTGGCCTCGTTCAGCCAGCGGCCCTTCGCCATCCCGGTCGCCACCACCGACAGCAGGTTGAGGCTGGCCGCCCGCACCTGGATAGCGTTGGTGCTCACCGCCGGGATGAGCGGGGTCCGGTAGACGTTGGCTCCGGCGATATCGCCGGTGTGCGCCACCGACTCGACCGCGGCGAGGTTGCCGACCCGGGCGGGCGCTTCGAGGGGCAGCTGCGCGTCGCTGCCGCCGAACGACTGGCCGCTGCTCGCGGTGAGCAGGTTGGTGCCGAGCCGGTCGATCTCGGCGAGCAGCCCGGCCTGCGACGACGAGGAGAGCCCGAGCACGGCCACGATCGCCGCCACTCCGATCGCGATGCCGAGCGCGCTCAGCGTGGCCCGCAGTTTGCGCGCCCGCACCCCGGCGCTCGCGACCCGGGCCTGGTCAGAGAACCGCAACCGCATGGCTGTCCCCCACAATCTTCCCGTCGAGAACCTGCACCTGACGCGGCATCCGAGCCGCCAGATCGTGGTCGTGGGTGATCACCAGAATGGTCGCGCCGGCCGCGTGGAGTTCATGCAGCAGCGTGACGATGGTGGCGCCGGTGGCCGAGTCGAGGTTGCCGGTCGGCTCGTCGGCCAGCACGATCGCCGGTTTCCCGACCAGCGCGCGGGCGATCGCCACCCGCTGCCGCTCGCCGCCGGACATCGTCGACGGGCGGAAGTTCGCCCGATGGGCCAGGCCGACCTGCTCCAGGGCCTCGGCGGCCCGGAGCCGGCGGCGGCGAACGGGCACCCCGGCGTAGAGCATGCCGTCGGCCACGTTCTCCAGCGCGGTCGTGTGCGCGGACAGGAAGAACTGCTGGAAGACGAAGCCGATGTCGCGGGACCGCACGTCGGCGAGCTTCTCGTCGCTCAGCCCGGCCACGTCGACGCCGCGGATCCGCACCGCCCCCTCGCTCGGCCGTTCGAGCGTGCCCATGACGTGCAGCAACGTCGACTTCCCGGAACCGGACGGGCCGACGATCGCGACCAGCTCGCCCTCGTCGACCTGCAGGTCGATGCCGCGCAACACCGGCACGTCGCCGTAGGTCTTGGTGACACCGGCCAACTCGAGAATCATGCCGACGGCACCACCACTCGGTCGCCGGCCGTCAGATCGCCGGTGACCTGCACCAGCCCGGCCGAGTCGTCGAAGAGGCCGAGCTTGACCAGCACGGTCTCCCGGCCGCCGTCGGCCCGGATGCGCTCGACCGCGAACCCGCCGCCGCCCGCGCCGACCAGCGCGGTGACCGGCACGATCAGCGCGCCCTTCACCCCGGCCGTGGTGATCTGCACCCGGACCGGCGCGGCGTCGAGCTTCCCGGCCTCGGCCGGCTTGTCCAGCACCAGATAGACCGGGATGGTCGTGCTGCCGTCCTTGCCCTCGACCGCCACCGCGCCGATCCGGCTCACCCGGCCGGCCACGACCCGGTTGTCCGGCAGCGTGATCTGCGCCTTGTTGCCCACCTTGACCTGGGCCTGCTGGGACGCGTTGAGCTGCACGGTCACCTCACGCCGGGTGGTGACCGCCGAGCCGAACGGGCTGCCCGCGACGGCCCGGGTGCCGAGCTGCGCGCTCACCGCGGCGATCCGCACCGGTCCGGGCAGCACGACCGCGTCGCCGACGTGGAGCACACCGGTGTCGGCTCCCCGATCGTCCTGCAGGTCGGCCAGCCCGTCGGCGGTCTCGGCGGTGAACTCGTCGCCGTCGTCGGCGTCGTAGCCGAGGGCGCGCAGGTTCTTGTTGAGCATCGCGACGTCCCAGCCCTCGCGGCCCTGGTAGAGATCGCGATAGAGCGGGCGGCTGCCGCAGAGCAGCAGAACCGGCTCGTCGTCGATCCAGTAGAGGATCTTGCCGCAGTCGGCGACCTGGCCGGCCGAGGGCAGCTTCGTGTAGGTGCCGGTCGCCTGGTTGACGATCGGATAGTCGCCGCCGTCGGCCTGTCCGGCGTACGCGAGGGTGCCGTTCTGGGTTATCTGTCCGGACAGCGTGCCCTGCTTGACCGGCACCACCGCGACCTCGGCCGCGGGCGTCGGGGTCTCGCCGGCCGCCGAGCGCGGCCAGAAGAACCAGCCGCCCACGCCGAGGAGAGCGACCCCGACGAGAGCCGTGATCCAGCGCAGCATCAGCCCGCACCGCCCGGCATCCCGCCCGGCGCCAGGTCACGGCACTTGGTCTGGGCATCCTTGAAAGCCTGCGACTCCGGGTCGATCCCGTTCTCCGCCCCGATCAGCATCCGCCCGTCGGTCTGCGGATCCGGCATGTCGGGCACCCCGTTCTGCCGCATGCAGGCCACCCATTTGAGGATCCGTTCCTGCTGCTCGGGGTTCTGACCGGCGGTGCCGATACCGGCCGGAGCGAGGTCCTTGCAGGCCTCCTGCGCCTTCTTGAAGCCCTCGCTCGCCATGTCGAGGTCGGAGCCCTTCTCGACCTTGAGCTGGATCCGCCCGTTGACCGGGTCGGGGAAGCTGGGCACGCCGTTCTCCCGCATGCACTGCGAGTACTTCACGGCTTTGGTGGCCGCGTCGTCCGTACCGGAGCCTTCGTCCTTCTTGTCCCCTCCGCCGCAGCCGGCGAGCAGGCCCACGGCGAGCAGTGCGACGAATACGTGTTTTCTCATGGCGATGAGTTCTACGGACCGAGCGGTCACGGGCCGGTACGCGATTTGATGACCTCGCTGTGACCGGAGATCGGGCAGGCTGGCCTCATGCGGGTACTGGTGGCCGAGGATCAGATCGAGCTCGCCGACTCGGTCGGGCGGATGCTGCGGCGCGAGGGAATGGCCGTCGACGTCGTGTACGACGGTGGGGCCGCCCTGGAACGAGCCACCGTCATCGAGTACGACGTGCTGGTCCTCGACCGCGACCTGCCGGTCGTGCACGGCGACGACGTCTGCCGGCAGGTGACCGGTCCACGCATCCTGATGCTGACCGCCTCCGGCACCCTCGCCGACCGGGTCGAGGGGCTGAACCTGGGCGCCGACGACTACCTGCCGAAACCCTTCGCGTACGCCGAACTGATCGCTCGCGTGCGAGCCATCGCCCGCCGCAGCCAACCGGCCGCGCCGACCATGCTCACCCACCATGACCTGGAGCTCGACCCGGCCCGGCGGGTCGCCACCCGGGCCGGCGCGCGCCTGGCCCTGACCCCGAAGGAGTTCGCGGTGCTGGAGTTCCTGCTGGCCGCCCGGCACCGCGTGGTGTCGACCGAGGAGTTGCTCGAACACGTCTGGGACGAAGCCGCCGACCCGTTCACCACCACGGTGAAATCGACGATCAACCGGCTGCGCGGCAAACTCGGCGACCCACCGCTGATCGAGACCATCCCGCGCAGCGGCTACCGGATCTGACCGCCGTGTCCCGCGTGCGCACCCGCCTCACGCTGCTCTACAGCGGCCTGTTCATCGTCAGCGGCGCGACCCTGCTGACCATCACCTATTTACTGATCTTCCACTCCCGGCGCACCCTGGTCTTCCGGAACTTCAGCGGCAGCGAAACCGGCAGCGCGAACGGCACGCCGCCGGCCGACATCCTCGACGACATGACCCGGCGGGCCACCGACTTCGCGCGCCAGGAACGCGCGGCGCAACTGCACGAACTGCTCACCTACTCGGGTCTGGCGCTGGCCATCGTGTCGGTGCTGGCGCTGGCCCTGGGCTGGTTGATGGCCGGCCGGATCCTGCGGCCGGTGCGCACGATGACCACGACCATCCAACGGATCTCGGCGCACAACGTGCACGACCGGCTCGCCGCGACCGGTCCGCGTGACGAGTTGCGGGATCTGTCCGACACGGTCGACGGCCTGCTCCAGCGGCTGGACACGGCGCTCGCGGCGCACAAGCGGTTCGTCGCGAACGCCGCGCACGAGCTGCGCACCCCGCTCACCGTCGAGCACGCGCTGATCGAGGAGATCCTGACCGACCGGACGGCCACCCTCCCGCACTACCGGTCGCTCTTCGAGCGCCTGCTGGAACTGCGGAAACAACAGGCGGCGATGCTGGAGTCGCTGCTCACCCTGGCGGGCAGCGAGCGGGGCCTGGATCGGCGCGACGAGGTCGCGCTCTCGGCCATCACCGAGCGGACGGTGGCGGCTTACCGCGCCACGGCCCGGCTTGCCGGCGTACGCCTCGAGCAGCGCATCGATGCGGCCTCGACGACCGGCGACCCGGCTCTGATCGAACGCCTCGTGGCCAACCTGATCGACAACGCGGTCGCCTACAACGTCGACGACGGCGAGGTGGAGGTGCACACCGAGGTCCGCGACGGGCGGCCGGTGCTGACCGTCGCGAACACCGGCGAAATCATCGAACCGGAGAAGGTGGACGCCCTGTTCGAGCCGTTCCAGCGCCTGGACCGCACGACCGGCCGGGCCGGACACCACGGTCTCGGCCTGTCGATCGTGCGGGCCATCGCGACCGCCCACGACGCGACGATCGAAGCATCCCCGGGGCCGGCCGGCGGCCTCCGGATCGAGGTGCGCTTCCCAGCCCCGTCCCCGGCGCCATCAGCGGCAGCGACATTCGCCGGCCCGGGCTGAGGATCAGTGCCGGAAGGCCGCGTGGCCGGTCCGGGGCATGCAGGCCGCGGTGGCGCACCTGGCCGACGACCTGCTCGCTCCACTGCAGGAGCACCCGCTGCTGCTACCGTCTCTGGACGTCTTCCTGCAGCACAACGGGGTCTGGGGGACTGCGTCGAGAGCTCTCGGGGTGCATCGCCACACACTGCGGCACCGGATGGCGCGGGTGGCGCAGCTGACCGGGCTCGATCTCGAATCGGCGCAGGACCGGACGGCCCTACTCCTGGCCCTGTTGGCGCGCAAGATTCAAACCCCCGGAGGGACGAACTGAATCGACACATGTCTAACCTGAGACGGCGATCCAGCTGGGAACTGTCTGAAAATTGGCGTGTCGGTTGGACGTCACCTGCTCTTTTGGGGCTCGCGCACTGACGAATTCGCCAATTACTATCTCGGCGCCATCCAAATAAAGATCACGGGGGTGTCTTTCCTGAGAACCTTCTCCGTCCCGGAGCGAGTCGGCGCCTTCGGCCTGCTCGTCGGGGTCGGTGCTGCGGTCTGGCCGGTCTTCACCGACCACACCGGCGCCTCCCTGCCGTGCCCGCTGCGCACGCTGACCGGAGTGCCGTGCCCGGCATGCGGTCTGACGACCGCGGCCGTCGCGCTGGTCCGGGGCGAGTTCGGGGCGGCGTTCGGCGCCAACCCGTTGATCTTCGTCCTGGCGGCGCTTGCCGTCGCCGTCGTTCCCCTCGTGGTGTTGCGTGCCACGGGTGTACTGGAGTCACCACGGCCGTGGTCGTCGAAAAGGCGGCGGTGGGCGGGATGGCTCAGCGGGCTGCTCGCGGTCGCGAGCTGGCTCTTCCAACTGCATCGGCTCGGCATCGGCCGGGCCTCGTAAAGGATCAGCGAGATGACATATCCACCGAACAACGACCCGTACGCCAACCAGCAGCCGCCGCAGCAGCCCTACGGTGCCCCGCCGCCGCAGTACGGCGCGCCGCAGCAGCCGTACGGCCAGCCGCAGTACGGCGCGCCGGCCGGTTACGGTGCCCCCGCGGTCAACTACGCCCACTGGGGTCTCCGCGTCGGCGCGTTCCTGGTCGACGAGGTCTGCGTGCTGCCGTTCTACCTGATCGCGATCACGCTGGGTAACGGCGACAACGGGCTGAACGCCTTCTACTTCATCTTCATGCTGCTGGCCCTGGTCGTGCAGGGTTACAACCGCTGGTACCAGGCGGGCAAGACCGGCCAGAGCTGGGGCAAGAAGGCGCTGGGCATCCGCCTCGTGCGCGAGGACTCGGGCCAGCCGATCGGTGCCGGCCTCGCGTTCGGTCGCGACTTCCTGCACATCGTCGACGGCCTGCCCTGCTACATCGGCTACCTGTGGCCGCTGTGGGACCAGAAGAAGCAGACCTTCTCCGACAAGATCGTCAAGACGATCGTCGTCAAGTGATGTAGTGGGTGCCGGCCGTGTCTTCGGCCGGCACCCACATCGCTCTCAACCCTTGATCGAGCCGGCCGTGATGCCGGCGACGAAGTGCCGCTGCAGGAACGCGTAGGCCAGCACCATCGGCACCGACGCGACCACCACGCCGGTGAACAGCAGCGGGTAGTCGGTCAAATACTCGCCCTGGAAGTCGAGCAGCGCCAGCGGCAGGGTCCGCTTGGCCGGGTCGTCGATGAACAGCAGCGGATACAGCAGGTCGTTCCAGTGCATGACGACCAGGAAGATCGACGTGGCGGCCAGCGACGGGTACGACAACGGCACCGCCACCTTCCGGAACATCGTCCACGCTCCGGCGCCGTCCAGCTCGGCGGCCTCGTAGAGCTCCCGCGGCAGGGTCCGCATGAAGCCGGTCAGGATGAACACCGCCACCGGCAGCGTCACCACCACGTTGATCAGCATCAGGCCGGTCAGGCTGTCGCGCAGACCGAGCCGGTCGAACTGCACGTACTGCGGGATCATCATGGCCTGCGCGGGCACGGCCAGACCGGCCGCGAAGATGCCGAAGACCGCATGACCCCACCAACCGGGAAGACGAGCTGCGGCGTACGCCGTCAAGCTCGCCAAAATCAGCGTGGCCGGCACCGAGACCGCGACCACCGTGATGCTGTTGCCCAGCACGCGCAGCAGGTTCTGCTGGCGCAGCACGGTGTCGTAGTTGTCCAGGGTCGGATGGGTGGGCAGCCCGAACGGTGAGGCGAACAGCTGCTGCGTGGTCTTGACCGAGCCGCCGACCACGACCAGCAGCGGCACGATCACGATCAGGGCGTAGAAGCCGAGCAGGGCCCGGCGGCCGATCCTCATCGGTGCGCCAATCGGGTGGCCCGGTTCTGCGCCACCGTGACCGCCGCGATGGCCAGCATGAAGACGACCGACTCGGCCGCCGCGTACCCCAGCTGGTTGTTGGCGAAGGTGGTGTAGATCCGGGTGGACAGGATGTCGAGCGCGCCCCGCGGCGGGTTGCCGCCGAGCCCGAGGATCAGGTCGAACGCCTTGAACGACTGGATCGTGGTGTAGGCGACGACCAGCGTGGTGGCCGGCGCGACCAGCGGCCAGGTGATGTGCCGGAACTGCTGCCACCGGTTGGCGCCGTCGGTGCGGGCCGCCTCGTAGAGCTCGGGCGGGATCTGGTTGATCCCGGCCAAGTAGATGATCATCATCTGCCCGGCGTGGAACCAGATCTGGGTGATCGCCACGAAGAAGATGGCCTTCTTCTCGTCGCCGAGGTACGACTCGTGCAGCCCGGTCAGCCGATTGGCCAGCCCGAAGTTCGGGTCGTAGACGAACCGCCAGACGAACGCCACCGACACCGACGACAGGATCGTCGGCAGGAAGAACAGCCCGCGCAGCCAGGTCGAGCCGCGGCTGCGGGCGGCCAGCAGCACCGCGAGGAACAGCGCCAGCACGGTCTGCCCGATCACCACGGCCAGCAGGAACTTCAGGTTGTTGCCGAGCGCGTTGCGGAACAGGTCGTCCGCCGTCGCGACCTCCCGGAAGTTGTCGAGCCCGACGTTGTGGAAGGACGGGCTGAAGCCGTCCCAGTCGGTCGTCGAGTACTGCAGGCCCTGCACGGCGGGGAGCACGAAGAACGTGCCGTACAGGGCCAGGGCCGGAACCGGGAAGAGCAGCAGCGATTTGGAGAATCTCACCGCTTCTGGTCGATCACGCGCTGCGCTGCCTCCGCCGCCTTCGCCGGGTCGGTGCCGCCGACCACCTGGACGGTGGCGTTCTCCACGGCCGAGCGCACGTCCAGGTTGTTGAACTGGAAGCGCGGTGCGAGCAGGGTCTTGCGGGTCAGCCAGGGCGCGAACGACTTGAGGTCCTCGTTGGTGTACTCGACGTCCTTGACCGTCACGTGCTGCGAGGTGCCGTTGGCGTAGACGCCGGCCACCGCCGGGTCGGCCAGGTGCTTGAGCCAGGCCAGGGCGGCACCCTGCTTGCTCGACTTGGCGTTGATGCCGAGGATGAAGGTCGCGTTGAAGACACCCTCGTATTTCGCCTTGTCGGCGGTGGTGGTGATCGGGGCGTACAGGCCGAGGGGGAACTTCGCGCCGAGCTTGCGCACCGCCCCGGCCATGAACGAGCCGGTGGCCAGCAGCGCGGCCTTCTGAGTGGCGAAGAGCTGCTGCGCGGCCTCGCTGCCGGTGCCGTTGGCGCCGCTCTGCACGTACGGGCGGAGCTGGGCGTACTGCTTGAGGGTGTGCACGAACCACTCGTCGGTCGCCTTGACCTCGCCGGTCTCGAACTTGCCGAGCGCGTCGTCGGACGGGATGTTGTTCATGACCATGGTGTTGAGCAGCTGACCGGCGTTGGCCGCGTCGCCGCCGGGCCAGGCGATCGGCGTGACGTCCTTGGCCTTGAGCCCGTCGAGCATCCCGAGGAAGCCGTCCCAGTCCTTCGGCAGGTCGGTGTAGCCGTACTTGGCCAGCAGATCCACGTTGGTCACCGGCATGTTGAAGACCAGCTGGTAGGGCAGGCCTAGTTGTTTGCTTTCGCTCGTCCCGGCTGCGATCAACTTGGGGTCGAATTTGCCGACCAGGTCGCTCTGCGTGGACAAATCGGCGAAAACGCCCACGCTGGCGATCTGGGTGAACTGGGCGCCGCGGAATGCGGTGAACGCATCGCCGACCGAGCCGCCGCGGATCTTCTGCAGGGCGGTGCTCTGGTAGTCGTTCGACGGCGAGATGTCTTGCCGCACGGTGACCTTCGGGTTCTTCTGGACGAAGCTCGCGACGATCTGCTCGAGGACGTCCTTGTCCTCGGCCCGCCAGTGCGCGAACGAGAGCTGGCCCTCGACCGGCCCGTCGAAGCCGGTCACGGTCTTCTCGTCCGCGTCACCGCCCGGCCCGGCGCAGGCGGCAAGGGCGCTGCCGGCCGCGGCGAAGAGCAGGGTCCTTCTCGACAAGTTGGACATTTCGGATTCCTTTAATCACTGGGCCAACAGGCCGCGGGAACGCAATTCGGGGAAAAGGCCCTCGCCGACCCGGTACGCCTCTTCGAGGTGCGGGTAGCCGGAGAGGATGAACTCGTCGATGCCGAGGTCGTGGTACTCGGCGATCCGGTCGGCGACCTCGTGGTGACTGCCGACCAGGGCGGTGCCGGCGCCGGGCCGGACCAGGCCGACCCCCGCCCACAGATTGGGCGACACCTCGAGGGCGTCGGTGCGGCCGCCGTGCAGGGCGAGCATCCGCTGCTGGCCGACCGAATCGCCCTTGGCCAGCGACTCCTGCGCCTTGCGGATCTCGTCCGGGCCGAGCGCGTCGAGCATCTGCTGCGCCTCGGCCCACGCCTGCTCGGACGTGTCCCGGGTGATCACGTGCAGCCGGATGCCGAAGCGCAGGGTCCGGCCGTGCGCGGCGGCCCGCGCGCGCACCGCGGCGACCTTCTCGGCCACCGCTTTCGGCGGCTCGCCCCAGGTCAGGTAGACGTCGACGTGCTTGGCCGCGACGTCGAGCGCGGGCGTCGACGAGCCACCGAAATACAGCGTCGGCTGCGGGTCGGGCGGCGCCGACACGGTCGCCCCGGCCACCTTGAAGTGCTCGCCGACGAAGTCGAACGGCTCCCCGGAGAGCGCGCCGCGCAGCACGCTGAGGAACTCGTCGGTCCGCCCGTACCGCTGGTCGTGGTCGAGCCAGTCACCGAACCGCCGCTGCTCGACCGCGTCGCTGCCGGTGACGATGTTGAGCAGCAGCCGGCCGCCGGAGAGCCGCTGATAGCTGGCCGCCATCTGCGCGGCGAGCGTCGGGGTGAGCGAGCCCGGCCGGAACGCGACGAGGAATTTGAGCCGCGTGGTCTCGCGCAGCAGCGCGGCCGTGGTGAGCCACGCATCCTCACAGTAGGTGCCGACCGGGGTAAGCACACCGGTGAATCCCGCGCGCTCGGCCGCGATCGCGACCTGGGCGAGATATCCCAGGTCAGGCTGCCGCAGACCGGCGCCGGGCGAGCGGTGCGTGCTGCGCCCGCCGCGCTCGTCTACGCCCACGACGGTACGGCTGTCGCCGGTGGTCGGTAAGAACCAGTGCACGTGCACAGACATGACTGGGAATATCCCATGCAACCCATAGGTAAGGTCAACTCTTCCGATGGGTGGGATAGACAATCGTGACTACTGACTTCGTTATTGCCACCTCTATGCAATAGCCATAGGTGGCTAATATGCTGGCGGCCATGGACACACAGGCCATGCACATCGCCAACGGCATCGTGAACGGGCCGGTCTCCGCGATCTTCGCGGTGATCGCCGTGGCGGCCCTGGCCTACTGCGTGCGGCGCGGTCGGGACGATCTCGACGAGCGGCTCGCACCGATGGCCGGCCTGGTCGCGGCGTTCATCTTCGCCGTGCAGATGCTCAACTTCCAGGTGCTGCCGGGCATCTCCGGGCACCTGCTCGGCGGCACCCTCGCGGTGATCCTGGTCGGCCCGTGGGTCGGCGCGCTCTGCGTCTCGACCGTGCTGATCGTGCAGTGCCTGCTGTTCGGCGACGGCGGCCTGACCGCCCTGGGGCTGAACATCACGAACATGGCGCTGATCGGCACCGCCGCCGGCTACCTGCTGGTGGTGGCCCTGCTGAAGGTGCTGCCCAAGACCCCGGCCAGCCTCAGCGCGACCGCGTTGATCGCCTCGATCATCAGCGTCGTGGCGGCTTCCCAGGGCTTCGTCCTGGAGTACGCATTGGGCGGCACCACCGACCTGTCGCTGCCGACGATCTCCGGCACCATGGCCGGCGTGCACATCCTGATCGGCATCGGCGAGGGCCTGATCGCGGCGACCACGGTCGCCACCGTCGCCCGGGTCCGGCCCGACCTGGTCTACGCGCTCCGCCGCTTCCGTTCCGCCGCGCCGACCCCGACCGAGGTGCCCGCATGAAGAAGAAGACCTGGTTCTGGTTCGGCGGTCTGTTCGTCGCGCTGCTGCTGGCCGGCGTGGTCAGCAATTTCGCCTCGTCCAGCCCGGACGGTCTCGACGCGACCGCCCGCGAGGGCTGCACGTTCAATGCCGCCGGCGAGATCACCGGCGGCACCTGCATGGCCCAGCAGGAGAAAGATCACCAGCTGGCCGGCTCGCCGCTGGCCGACTACGGCATCAAGGGCATCGACAACCCGTACCTGTCGACCGGTCTGGCCGGGGTGGCCGGCGTGCTGATCACCTTCGCGATCGGCGGGGGCCTGTTCTGGGTGGCCCGCCGCCGCACGCACCAGGACGCCTGAGTTGAGCGCCGCGCCCCTTTTCCTGGATCGGCCGAGCCCGGTGCACCGGCTCGCGCCCGAGGTGAAGATCGTGGCGACGGTGCTGTTCACGATCGTCGTGGTGGCGACGCCGCGCGAGCACGTGCTCCCGTTCGCCGGCTTCGCCGTCCTCCTCGCGATCGTCGCCGCGATCGCCCGGGTCCCGGCGTTCTGGCTGCTCAAGCGGGCCACCATCGAGCTGCCGTTCGTGCTGCTCGCGGTGTGGCTGCCGGTCGCCGGGCACGGCGAGCGGGTCGACTGGCTCGGCCTGTCGCTGTCCGTCGACGGCCTCTACGGTGCGTGGAACATCGTCGCCAAGGGCACCCTCGGCGTCCTCGCCTCGCTGCTGCTGGCCGCCTCCACCACCAGCCGCGACCTGATCATCGGCCTCGACCGGCTGCACTGCCCGTCGGTGTTCACCCAGATCGCCACGTTCATGCTGCGCTACCTGGACGTGCTGGTCGACGACGCCCGCCGGATGCGGATCGCCCGGCTCTCCCGCGGCTACGACCCGCGCTTCCTGTGGCAGGTCAAGGCGTTCGCGGTCGGCGTCGGCGCGCTGTTCCTGCGCGCCTACGAGCGGGGCGAGCGGGTCTACCTGGCGATGGTGTCGCGCGGCTACACCGGGCGGCTGCCGGTGACCTCCGGCGAACCCGCGCCGGCCGCGCAGTGGGTGGCCTCGGCGATGCTGCCGGTCGCGTCGGCCGGCATCGCGCTGGCTACGGTTCTGGCATGACCCCGACGCTGCGGATCACCGGGCTGCACTTCGCCTACCCCGACGGGAGCGTGGCCCTGCAGGGTGTCGACCTCACCGTCGCCGAAGGTGAGAGGGTGGCCCTGCTCGGCCCCAACGGAGCCGGCAAGACCACCCTCGTACTGCACCTCAACGGCATTCTGCACGGCGGATCGGGCTCCGTCGAGATCACCGGCGTCCGCGTCGATCCGGCCGACCGTAGCCGGCTCGCCGACATCCGCCGCCGGGTCGGCATCGTCTTCCAGGACCCGGACGATCAGCTGTTCATGCCGACGGTCGCCGAGGACGTCGCGTTCGGCCCGGCCAACCTCGGCCTGCGCGGCCCGGAGCTGCACGAACGCGTCACCGAGGCGCTCGACGCGGTCGGCATGGGCGACTATCGCGACCGCGCCCCGCATCACCTGTCGTTCGGTCAGCGCCGCCGGGTCGCCGTCGCCACCGTGCTCGCGATGCGGCCCGAGGTGCTGGTGCTCGACGAGCCGTCGTCCAATCTCGACCCGGCCAGCCGGCGCGAGCTCTACGAGATCCTGACCGGCCTGCCGATCACGATCCTGATGGTCACCCACGACCTGCCGTACGCTCTGCAGCTCTGTGACCGCTCGGTGATCCTCGACGGCGGCCGGATCGCCGCCGACGGCCCCACCGGCGACCTGCTCGCCGACGCCGCCCTGATGGAACGGCATCGGCTGGAGCTCCCGTTCGGGTTCAACCCCCTCATTCGTCGCACCTGACCGAGCGGATTGGTCACCGACAGCAATCTCACTTTCGCCAAGCCGTAGCCCTTCCGGTGGCGAACCCCGTGCCGAGACAACAAGTCCCGGCACGGAAGGACAACCACCATGAAGCTCAGCAAGCGGTTGGCGGCCACGCTCGGCGTGGGCGCCCTGCTCGCCGGCTCGGTGTACGGCCTCGGCCCCGGCTCGGCCACCGCATCGAGCCACCGGGAGGCGCCGCTCATCGCCGCCGACCCGGCCGTCGACAACACCGACCTCTACGCCTTCGTCAGTCCCGAACGACCCGGCTACCTGACCTTCATCGCCAACTGGCAGCCGTTCGAGGAGCCCAACGGCGGCCCCAACTTCTTCCCGTTCGCGACCGATGCCACGTACCTCATCAAGGTCGACAGTGACGGCGACGCGAAGCCGGACACCGTCTTCCGCTGGAAGTTCAAGAACATCGACAAGCGGGGGAACAGCACGTTCCTCTACAACAACGGCCCGGTCACCTCGCTCGACGACGAGAACCTGCTGTTCCGGCAGACCTACACGCTGGAGTCGTCGTTCAACGGCGAGCCGTTCAAGCTGCGCGCCCAGGACGTGCCGGTCGCCCCGTCGCGGGTCGGCCAGGCGTCGATGCCCGACTACGGCACCCTGCGGGACCAGGCCACCCGCACCCTGCCCGGCGGCTGGAAGACCTTCGCCGGCCAGGCCGACGACCCGTTCTTCCTCGACCTGCGGGTCTTCGACCTGCTCTACGGCGGCGACCTGAGCGAGACCGGCCAGGACACCCTGAACGGCTACAACGTCAACACCATCGCCCTGCAGGTGCCGTTCAAGGACGTCGCGCTGCGCGGCGACGTCAACCGGAACCCGGTGATCGGCGTCTGGACCACCACCGAGCGGGACCGGGTCCGCGCGGCCGACGGCTCCTCGTCCGGCGGCGGCAAGGTGCAGGTCTCCCGCCTCGGAAATCCGCTGGTCAACGAGGTGGTCGTGCCGGCCGGGCTGAAGGACACGTTCAACGCGACCCCGCCCGAGCGGGACGCGAAGATCCCCGCGCTGGTCAAGCGGGTCACCAACCCCGAGGTGCCGCAGCTGCTGCAGCAGATCTACCAGATTCCGGCGCCGGCCACTCCCCGCAACGACCTGGTCGAGATCTTCCTGACCGGCATCACCACCAAGGCCGGCGGCCCGATCAAGGCCGATCTGAATTCCCAGCTCAACAACGCGGATGTACGGCCGGGGAAGTTCACCCCCTCCGAGCAGCTGCGACTCAACCTGTCGGTGCCGGTGGCCGGGCAACCCAACCGGCTCGGCGTGCTCGGCGGGGACCTGCAGGGCTTCCCGAACGGGCGGCGACTGACCGACGACGTCGTCGACATCGAGCTGCAGGCGCTGGTGGGTGCGGCGCAGACCGGCAAGCTGGTCGACGCCCTCGCGGCCGGTGACGGGGTGGACGCCAACAACACCACCTTCGGCGACCGGTTCCCGTACCTCGCGCTGCCCAACGCGGTGGCCGTGAACACCGTGGGCGGGGCCGCTCCCGCGCCGACGCCCTCGGATTCCCTGCCGACCACGGATCCGACGGTGGATCCGACCTCTTCTGAGTCGGTCGGCGCCGGCATCGCCGACCTCACTCAACCCGGCGCGATCGCCGGGCCGGCCTCCGCTGAGTCCCCGGATACCTGGATGACCAAGCCCGTCGCGTACGCCTCCGGTGCGACCGGCCTCGGCGCCCTGATCCTCGCCTTCGGTCTCTTCGCCTTCATGCGGCGCCGCCGGCGCCCGCGGGTCGTCGCCGACCCGGACCAGACGCAACCGATGTGACCCCGTCCGGGTGGGCGCTTCCGGCGCCCACCCGGCGTCCCTCTTGGAGGATCACCATGCGCCGCATCTTCCTGGTCCTGGGCGTGGTCGCCGCGCTGCTGACCGTCGCCGCCGTCGTGAACCGGCCCGCCCGGACCGCCCCCGTCGCCGCCGCTGCCCGCATCGACCCGCTGGTCGTCCGGGTGGCCCGGGCCCAGCAGCACCTGCGTGACGTGCCCGGCGACTGGGCCGGCTGGGCCGGGCTCGGCGCCGCCTACCTGGAGCAGGCCCGGGTCACCTCGGACCCGGCCCTCTATCCGCAGGCCGAGCAGGCCGCCCGCCGATCCCTGGCGCTGCGCCGCAACGGCGACGCCCTGGTCGTCCTGGGCGCGCTCGCCAACGCCCGGCACGACTTCGCCGCCGCCCGCGACCAGGCCAAAGCCGCGCTGGCGGCCGACGTCAACGACGGTGAGGCCTACGGCGTGCTCGCCGACGCCCTCACCCAGCTGGGCGACGCGCCCGGCGCCACCGACGCCGTGCAGCACATGCTCGACACCCGCCCCGGACTGGCCGCCTACGCCCGCGCCTCCTACGACCTGGAGCTGCGCGGCAAGCTCACCGAGGCCGAGAACCTGATGCGGCGGGCGCTGACCGATGCGGTCGACCCGCACGACGCCGCCTTCTGCCGCACCCAGCTCGGCGATCTGGCGTTCGGCCGCGGCGACCTGCGATCGGCCGGCGACGAGTACGCGGCCGCGCTCACCGCCGACCCGTCCGCCGTCGCCGCCCTCCGCGGCCGGGCCCGGATCCGGGCGGCCCAGGGCGACCTGCCCGGCGCGCTGGCCGACTACGCCGACCTGACCGCCCGGCTGCCCGGGCCGGGTTATCTGATCGAGTACGCCGAGCTGCTCAACCTCGACTCCCGCGCCGACGCCGCGGCCGAGCAACTGGCCCTGGCCGGCGCGGCCCAGCAGCTGTTCACCGCGAACGGCGGTCAGGACGGCCTGGCCACCGCCGCGCTCGCCCTGGCCACCGGTCGCCCGGCCGACGCGGTGACCGCGGCCCGCGCCGAGTGGGCCCGCCGTCATCACCCCGACGTCGCCGACACCCTCGCGTGGTCGCTGCACGCGGCCGGGCAGGACGTCGAGGCGCTGTCGTTCGCGAAGCTGGCAGGCGGCCGCCCCGCCAATTACGCCTATCACCTGGGCGTCATCCAGCTGTCGCTCGGCCACACCGCCGAGGCCCGCGCCGAACTCACCCGGGCGCTCGCCACCAACCCGTACTTCTCCCCGGCCGACGCCCCCAACGCCCGCCGCGCCCTCGGAGGCCTCCGATGAGATTCGTCCGCCCACTGGTCGTGCTCGCCCTCACCGCCGCGGCCGTTACCTTCGCGGCCACCCCCGCTCAGGCTCACCCGCTGGGCAACTTCTCGATCAACCAGTACGCCGGCCTGACCCTCCACTCGGACCGCGTCGACGTACTGGCGCTGGCCGACACGGCCGAGATCCCGACCCTCCAGGAGAAGCCGCGGATCGACACCGACGGTGATGGCGTGTTCTCCGCGGCGGAGCTTTCCGGCTATGCGGTGGCGGAGTGCCGCGCTTTCGCCGACGACATCGCCGTCACGGTCGGCGACCACCGTCTGACCTGGACTGTCGCCGAGCCGGCCTACTCGACGAAGCCGGGAGCTGGGGGTTTGGCCACCAGCCGACTCTCCTGCCGGCTCAGCGCGCCGGCCGGCCTGACCGGCCGGGCCACCCTTCAGGTGACCAACAGCTATCGGTCCGGCCGGGTGGGCTGGCGAGAGCTGACTGCCGTCGGTGATGGGGTACGCCTCAACTCACCGTTACCGGCCACCAGCGTCAGTCACGAGCTCACCGACTACCCGCGAGACCTGCTCACCTCGGCCCCCGACGTCCGCACCGCCACCATCCAGGTCGGCGAGTCCGGCGCCGTCGCCGCGTCCACGCCGCTGTCCAGCGCCGCTCCCGATTGGCTGGCGGGCGCGCAGAGCCGCATCGAGTCGGCGGTCGGCGGCCACCTGACGCCGGTCGTGGTCGCGTTGGCCTTCCTGCTCGCGCTGCTGCTGGGCGCCGGCCACGCGGCACTGCCCGGCCACGGAAAGACGGTGATGGCGGCCTACTTCGCCGGGCGGCAGGGCCGAATCCGCGACGCCTTGGCGGTCGGCGGCACGGTGACCCTGGCCCACACCGGCGGCGTCCTGGTCGTGGGGCTGCTACTGACCAGCTCCACGGCACTGGTCGGCGATCAGCTCCTGAGCTGGCTGGCCGCGGCGAGCGGGCTGCTGATCACCGTCGTCGGCATCGGCATGCTGGTAGCGGCTCTGCGGTCCCGCCGAGCCGTCCATTCGCACGACCATGGTCACGGCCACTCCCATTCGCACGACCATGACCACGCGCACGGCCACAGCCACGGCGGCCACCGGCATGATCACCGGCGGGTCGGTGGGCGGCTCGGACTCGCCGGGATCGGCCTGGCGGGCGGCCTGGTGCCGAGCCCCTCTGCCCTCGTGGTGCTGCTCGGCGCGATCGGCTTGGGTCGCACGGTGCTCGGCGTGCTGCTTGTCCTTGCGTACGGAATCGGGATGGCCGGCACCCTCACGGCCGTGGGCCTTCTGCTGGTTTTTGCCCGGCGCAAGCTGGGCGGCATCGCCGGCCGCGCCGGCCACCTCACCCGTTGCCTGTCCGCGGCCGCGCCCGCCGCCACCGCAACCCTCGTCGTCCTGGTCGGCCTGGGCGTCGGCCTACGAGCCGTCGCATGACAGCCGCATCCGAGGGACATGCCCGTCCCGGTTATGACTTATCGCCCGGCATCAGCGCGGTCCTTGACCGAGGCCCGGGGAGGGCGTTTGCTCCGGGCATGAGTGAAGCCAGCGTTGAGCGGCGGCTGTGGTCGCTGTTCGAGCCCGTGCACGCCGTCATCTACTTCGCCCCGGAGGGTGCGGCGCCGTTCGAGGCGGCCGGCCTGCGCGGGTTCTGGCGGCGGTATTTCGCCGGGCGCAGCGCGCCGCTCGGTGCGGTCGGGCCGGGGCCGGTGGTGGCCTCGTTCTTCGGGTTCGCGCCGGGCACGGCGACCCGCGCGCTGCCGGACATCTGGACCCGGATCACCCCGGCCGCCGCCCTCGAAGCCCGGCAGGCCGGTGCCAACGCGGCGCTGGCGAGGCTGCTCGACGGGGTGCCGGTGGACGAGGCGGCCGACCTGCTGGAGGCGGCCGCCCGGGCCGTCGACCTGCCCGGGCGGGTGCTCGGGGCGGCCAACGCCGACCTGCCCTGGCCGGCCGAGCCGCTCGACCGGCTCTGGCACGCGGCGACGATCCTGCGCGAGCACCGCGGCGACGGTCATGTGGCCGCGCTGCTCACGGCCGGGGTCGACGGCTGCGAGTCGATCGTGTGGCGGTGCGGGCAGGACGGCTCGCGGGCGAGCATGCAGCCGGCCCGGGGCTGGACCGACGAGGAGTGGGACGCGGCCGCCGACCGGCTTCGGGCGCGCGGCTGGCTGGGTGCGGACGGCTCGGCCACGATCCTGGGCGAGGAGGCGTACGCCGAGGTGGAAGCCCTCACCAACCGCCTGGCCGGACGCCCGTGGCGGACGCTCGGCGCCGACGTCACCGAGCGGTGCGCGACGCTGCTGGAGCCGATCGCCGCCCGGATCTGGCCGCTGCTGCCGGCCGACAACCCGATCCCGCTGACTCAGGGGCAGGTCGCCCGGTAGGCCACCCCGGGCACATACTTCGCCCACTCCGTCGTGGTCAGCGGGTCGCCGCCCGAGCTGCACAGCGATTGCACGATCTGCTGCTCGTCGGTGGGCCACAGGGTGACCTTGCCGAGGCTGCCGACGGCCATCAGCGTCTTGCCGTCCGGGGTGTAGCTGATCGCGTACGTCTTCCCGTTGGGGTTGGCGGCGTGCAACGCGGTGCTGGTCGCCGGTTGGCCGCCGATCAGCTTCCACGTCCACACCGAGCCGTCGCCGCCGGAACCGGCCAGGGTCCGGCTGTCCGGGCTGAAGGCCAGGCTGAAGACGTAATGGGTGGGGCCGGTGAGCGGTTCGCCGCGGGGCGTCGGCAGCTGCGGGTTGGTGATGTCCCACAGCCGGATGGTGTCGTCGGCGCCGCCCGCGGCCAGCGTGCGCGAATCCGGCGAGAAGGCCACCGACCAGGCGTAGTTGTCGAACCCGGACAGGGTCGGGAACTCCTTCGCCGCGGCCGGGTCGGTGATGTCCCACCAGTGCACCTCGCGGTCGACGCTGGCCGCGGCCAGGTAGCGGCCGTCCGGGCTGAACGCGATCGTCGAGGCCAGACCGCCCGAGTCGAGCTTGGGCAGGGTGCGCGGGGTGGCCGGGTTCGAGACGTCCCAGACGTGCACGAAACCGTCGTCGGAGCTGGCCGCGACCAGCTCGCCGTCCGGGCTGAACTGCACCGATTCGATCAGGGCGGTGGCGTCCTTCAGGATCACGCTCTTGCCCGCGGCGACCAGCAGCACGTCGCCGGCCCGGTTGCCGGTGGCGAAGGCGGTGCCGTCGGCGGAGATGGCCACCGAGCCGGCCGACGGGCCGAACGCGGCCGGGTTGGCGGGCGATTGTTGCCGCTGCGGGGTCGCGCCGGCCAGGGACCAGATCGCGACCTGGCCGTCCGGGCCGGTGGAGGCGACCGCGAACCGGTCGCCGGCGCGGTCGACGCTCACCGCGAACAGCGCGCCGCTGCCGACGTCGACGCTGCGCGGAAGGACCGGGAACGTCCGCACGGTGCCGTCGGCGGCGGCCACGTTCAGCAGGGTGCCGTCCGGGGCGTACGCGATCGAGGTGACCTGGGCTGCGCTGGCGACGGTGCTGAGCCGGGCGTTGGTCTTCTGGTCGAAGACCGCGATGGCGTTGTTGGAGCCGCCGACCGCGATCCGATCGCCGCCGGGCGAGTAGGCGGCCGCGTTCACCCAGGAGGTGAAGCCGGTGTCGAGCGTGGCCCGCACCTTCCGCCCCGCGGTGTCGATGACCGCGGCGGTGCCGTCCTTGGCCCCGGCGACCAGGCTGCGGCCGTCCGGCGACCAGCCGATCGCGTTGACCGTGGTGTTACCGATGGCGGCGGTGACCGGTGCGACCGCGAGGTTGGCGGCCGACCAGAAGGCGACCTTCCCGTCGGTGCCGCCGGCCACCAGCGTCCGGCCGTCGGGGCTGAACGAGACGGTCTGGGTGACCTCGGCGCCGCCCAGGACCCGCGTTTCCTTCCAGGCACCGCCGGTCCACGACCAGGCCCGCAGCGCCGGGTTCTTGCCCGCCGCGACCAGCCGGTTCCCGTCCGGGGCGAAGGCGATCGACTCGACCACGTCCTGGGTGCCGGGCGCGTCGTCGAGCGTCTCCGGCTGAGCCGGGTCGCGCACGTCGACGAGGTGCACGAGGCCGGCCTCGCCGCCGATCGCGAGGATGTTGCCGTCCGGGCTGAAGGTCAGCGCGAAAACCGCCTTGCCCTTCGCCGCGGCCGGGATCGTGGCGAGCTTGGCGCCCGGCCGGCCGTCGGCGTAGCGACGCAGGTCGACGCTGCCGTCGGCGGCGTTGCTGATCGCCACGACGGTGGCGTCCGGGTTGATCCGGAGCATGGTCGGGCCGGACGGGCCGACGATCCGGTTCACCACGCCGTCGGCGGTCGCGTCGAACAGCGCCGAGCGGGCGTCCACGGTCGGCGAGATCCGGTAGGCGGTGAGCGCCAGCTGCTCGGCCAGTGCCGGGTCGGACTCGGAGGCCCGGGTCGACTCGATCGCGACCTGGCGGGACAGCGCCTCGTCGCGGGCGACGGTGGCGGCCTTGCGCTCGGTGGCCGCGACGCTGGAGGCCCGGAAGGCGAACCCGGCCGAGCCGGCCGACACCACGACCAGCACCATCAGCGCGCCGACCAGCCGGCGCAGCACGGTGATCCGGCGGCGGTCGACCAGTTCGCCGGCGTCCCGGGCGGCGGCGCTGCGGTCGAGGTAGTCGAGCTCGAGCGCGTTCATCGAGGCCCGGTGGTCCGGGTCGCGCGCCCATTCGAGCTGGTCGGCGAGGGCGTTGCCGCGCATCAGGAGCTGCTCGTCGGCATCCTCCTGCCAGACCTTGGCGGCGCCGGTCAGCCGCCGGTGCAGCAGCAGGCCGGCGTGGTCGGCCGCGATCCAGTCGGCGAGCCGGGGCCACGCGGTGAGCAGCGCGTCGTGGCTGATCTCCAGGTTGTGCTCGTCGACGGTGATCAGCCGCTGGGCCACGAACCGCTCGATCACCGGCTCGATGTCGTCGCCGCTGGCCGGCAGCTCGCTGCGGGTGATCCGCCGCTTGGTGCTGACCCGGTCGTCGTCGACGGTCACCAGGCGTAGGAACAGCCTTCGGGCCAGCTCCTGCTCCGCGGGGTCGAGTTCGGCGTACGCCTGCTCGGCGCTCTGCTGGACCGCCCCGCCGAGACCGCCGGTGGCCCGGTAGTGATGGAGGGTGAGCCGCCCCCGGGTGCGTTCGGCCCACGCCGCGCGCAGGGCGTGCGAGAGCAGCGGCAGCGCGTTCCCCGGCCGGTGCACCGGCACGATCTCGCCGAGCACCACCTCGACCAGGGCGTCGTCGACGGTGACCTGCCAGGCCGCGGCCGGGCCGGTGATGGCCGAGCGCAGCTCGTCCTCGGTGAGCGGCGGCACCACCATCTGCCAGCCCTGCAGGGCCGGCACGAGGCGCGCGTCGGCGGCGGCGCGGGGGAAGAAGTCGGCGCGCATCCCGGCCACGATCAGGGTCCGCGGGCCGAGCGCGGCCAGGGCGGCGACGAAATCCTCGTCGGCGCCGGCCTGGGTGTAGAGCTCCTCGAACTGGTCGACGATCAGCAGCCGGGGCTCGGGCAGGTCGGCCAGTGCCCGATCGAGAGCGGCCACTGGGTCCTTACCGGGCACCATCGTGGCGACCGCCCAGGACTCCTCGTCGGCGGCCGGCGCACCGTCCTCGCCAGCCTCTCCGGTGGCCAGCGCGCCGTCGAGCACGGCGGGCTGGACGGCGGCGCGCAGCAGCGACGACTTGCCCGATCCGGACGCGCCGACCACGAAGAGAAGCTTCATCTCGACGGCGGAGTCACGCAGCGCGGTCAGTCGCGCGAGCACGTCGGCGAGGAACGCCTCCCGGCCGAAGAAGAGCGCGGCGTCCTCGGCCTCGAACGGCCGCAGGCCCGGGTAGGGCGCACCGTCCGGGCCGCGGCCGGTCTGCCGGCCGTCGGTCGAGGTGCGGACCCGGTCGAGGGCGTCCTGCCAGCGACCGAGCTCCTCCGGGTCGTCGACCGCACAGGCCTCGAGCAGCTTGCGGAACTGGCCGGCCTGCGCCGGACCGGGCAGGTGCCGGCCCTTGACGTAGTCGCCGACCGTCGCGGTCGGTAGCCCCGAGCGGGAGGCGAGCTCACGGATGGTGAGGCCGGCCCGAAGCCGAAGCTTGGTGAGCACGGCGCCGAGTTCGTCGCGGCTCTCGATCCGGTCCGGTTCGGTCTCGATGCGATCGGAAATCGGCCTGCCCCATCTCCAGGAGACACCGTCGGATGTCTGCGGAGATCCGAACCTAGGGCAGTGACGCGATGACCACGATCGGTCTATCGGCCGCCCGGGTCCGACAAATGGTGCGCGGGCTCTGGGTGGACGGCGGACGCGCCGCCACCCCGACCGCCATCGGAGGGCGGCGCGTGCCCCCGGCGCAGGCACCAACCGGCGCATGCGTCGACTCACCGTAAGCCGCTCACCAGGGCAGACGCGCTTGTCCGGACAGTCCTCGGACAACCTCGGACACGAAGTGGGGTACGCGACACCGATCAGGGCGGTGAGGGGCGTCGCGTACCCGGGGCGGGCCGACTCGGGTGTTCGCCAGCCCGCCTACCAGGGAGTCTGCGAGTTGTGGCGGGTCGCAGCCTCCTATCTCCCGGCGGAATCACTGGCTCTTTCGCCGATCCCGGGTGTCGCGATTCGGCGTACACGCAAGCTCCGGAACTTTCGCCGCCTGCGCGACCAATCGCTGATTTTCGCGCTAAATGATCAAGATCTGCGCCGGTCACGGGTCTCCGATAGTTTCCGGAAGTTATTGACACTTTTCGATGGGCTGGCCAAGACTGGAAAAGCTCCCCGGGAGCGCTCCCACCGTCTGAAGGAGCCCCTGTGAACAATCGAAGAATCCGCTCGACCCTCGTCGCGCTCGCGGCGGCGGTCACGGCCGGAGCGGCGGTGGTCGTCGTCCCCGCGCTCACCGTCCCCGCCCAGGCCGCCGTGGGCGTCGAGGACGAAGGCGCCGGCTGCACGGTGTCCGCCCTGCCCGACGCCGGATCCCTGCCCACCAACGCCAAACTCCCCGACCCGTTCAAGAAGATCGACGGCACCCGGATCAGCAACGTCGCCGACTGGACCTGCCGACGCGAAGAGATCAAAAAGCAGGCCGAGAAGTACGTGTACGGCGAGAAGCCGCCCAAACCCACCAGCGTGACCGGCACGGTGTCCGCCACCAACATCACCGTGAACGTGTCGCACCAGGGCAAAAGCTCCAGCTTCTCGGCGAGCGTGTCGCTGCCCAGCGGCACCGGCCCGTTCCCGGCCGTCGTCGTCCTCGGCGGATTCGGGGCCGACACCAACACCATCAAGGCGGCCGGCGCCGCCGTCATCAACTACGACCCGTACGCCGTCGGCAAAGAGGGCACCGCCCGCACCAACAAGCAGGGCGCGTTCTACAGCATCTACGGCGCGACCAGCCCGACCGGCCTGCTGATGGCCTGGTCGTGGGGGGTCAGCCGGATCATCGACGTGATCGAGCAGGCCGGCGGCAGCATCCTGCGGGCGGACGCCACCGGGGTGACCGGTTGCTCCCGGTTCGGCAAGGGGGCGTTCGTCATCGGTGCGTTCGACCAGCGCATCGCCCTGACCATGCCGATCGAGTCGGGTAGCGCCGGCGTGCCGATCTTCCGCGGCATCCCCGGCGAGGGCGCGCAGAGCCTGAGCAGCGCGTACGGCGAACAGCCGTGGCTCGGCGACGCATTCAGCTCGTTCGTCAGCGCCCCCACGAAACTGCCGATCGACACCCACGAGATCGTCGGGATGTTCGCACCCCGAGGTCTGTTCATCATGGACAATCCGCACATCGTCAACCTGGGCCCGAAGTCCGGAAGCGTGGCCGCCCTGGGCGGCGCCGAGGTCTACAAGGCGCTGGGCGCCGGCAGCAACATCACCTACTGGTCCGACATCACCGACGGCAACCACTGCGCCAACCGGGCCGAATGGACCACGCCGCTGCAGCAGAACATCAAGAAGTACCTGCTGAAGACCGGCAACGACCCCGGCACCATCCGAATCTCCAGCAAGGCCCAGGGCAGCCTGCCGACCTGGATCGACTGGACCACCCCGGCGCTGGGCGCGGGCCCGACCACCCAGCCCACCACCACCCCACCGACGTCCGACCCCACGACCTCGCCGACCACTTCCCCACCGCCGTCGTCCGGCGGCTGCTCAGCGTCGGTGTCCCTCAATTCCTGGACCGGCGGCTTCGTGGGCACGGTCCGGGTGACCGCCGGATCGTCCGCGGTGAACGGCTGGTCGGTGGCCCTGACCCTGCCATCAGGCGCCACGATCACCAACGCATGGAACGCCAACCGAAGCGGCAACAGCGGCGCGATCCAGTTCACCAACGTCAGCTACAACGCCCAGATCCCGGCGGCCGGCTACACCGAGTTCGGCTTCCAGGCCACCGGCACAAGCACCCCGATAACCCCCACCTGCACAGCAACCTGACCCACTCACCGCCTGGGCGGCGGCACCCCGCCTCCGCCCAGGCGAGCACCCGCGGGCTAGGGCACCTCGCCCGCCCACACCCGCCCGACGACCACAACCTCGGCATCCGCACGATCGACCACCAGGATCGTCTCGCCGGTCCGCCGGGTACGCGGCGTCGGGTGATCAACCCCCAGCACCCGGACCGGCCGCCCGGTATCCACGTCACGCAGGCGCGGAACACCGACGAAGTCCCCGTGCAGACTCGACCCGACAGCGATGAGCCCACCGCGAGCGGCAATGTCAAAGACCTCGTTGACGCGAAACTCAACTCTTGTCATGGCGGATGGTTCCTATACCGTTCCAGGGCCGGGATCTCGCTGTCGTACGCCTCGTCTTCCAGATCCTTCAGCGTCCGTTCCAGATGCTCCCCGGCTCGTTGCTGTACGACGTGGGTGTGCTCGTGGGCGATGGTAGCCGCCAGCGTTTCATCATCGGCGAAGCTGGCCGGGCCGATCCGGATCTGCGCACCATTGAGCTCCGACGGCGTGTAGGCACCGGCATCCATGTGATCGAGATAGCGGATCTCCTCGGGATCGCTGATGATCACGACGTCGACGTCTTCCAGGTCGATCCCCATCCGGCCGGCGGCGTCGTGGACATTCTCCAAGGTCATCGGGGTTCCCGGACCGTTGTCCAGGACGTCCTGGTTGCTGCGCACCGGGCTCTTGCTGAAGAAGTCGGGACTCGATGGTGCCGCCGGCGCTCCGGCCGGGTCCGACCGGCTCAACCGACGGAGTGCCTGCTTGATGCTGTCGATGGCGCCGGTCAGGTCGGCGACCTTGCCGCTCAGCTTGCGGAGGCTGTTCAGCAGGGCTCGGACGAAGTGTTGAATCTTGTTGACCCACTTGGCGACCAGGGCGGCGACCTGACCGACGACCACCGGGGTGGCCAGGCCGAGCGTCAGACCCTCTTCGGCCAGCCATTGCGGCAAGCGGGCGGCGAGGGTCGCCACGAACTGGGCGATCAGGTCACGAACGAGGCCACGCACCAGACCCACCAGCAATCCGGCGCCCTCCACGGCGTACGAGATCGCCCCCGATGCCGTGGCGATGGCGCCGACCGCGTCAAGTTGCTGGGCCGCGTGGTTTCGATACGCGTCCCCGATGCTCCACCCCACTCGGCGACCTGGGTACGCACCGCATCGGCGTACTGCTGATGAACCGCGATCGTGAAGGAGGAGACGTTCCGCCAGGTGGACGCATGTGCCGCGACCTCATCGGGATTGCCCGCAAGCCAGTCCAGCGCCTCCTTCAGCGGCCTGACATGCTCCATCAACCAGCTGACGCCCCAGGCAACCAACGAGCCGAGCGGGTCGATCACCGCGCCGAGCACATCGAGAGTGCCGCCGACGCCGCCCAGCGTGGTGTCCACCCAGCTGTTGTCGTGGATGCCGCTGCTGATCTGCTCGGCGTCCTCGATCAGGCCGAGGCCTGTGTACCAGGTCGTAGAACTCTGCGCCTCGGCGACGAGCGGATTGCCGCTCACAACGGCAGCACCGGGCCCGATCCGCCGGCGTCGGTCACTCGACCGGCGCTGCCAAGGTCGGCGGCGTCCATGCCGCCGGCCGTCGCGCGCAGCTTCAATGCAGTTTCGCTCAATGCCTCAACGGCGTCCGCCATAACCTCGGCGGCACCCGTGAATACCGGGCTGAGCAGGCCCGGAAGGAACTGGCACAACTGGCCGTAGGCCGCGCTGTCCATAGTCACCTCATGCACGGCTGACCTGGCTTGCGTCATCTGGTCGGATGCCGCACTAACCGCATCGGCATGGCGCCGAACTGAGGCGGCCGGAAACTGGACGCCGTCAGCACCGGTCGTCATCGCTCCGCCTCTCGGCCCTCCGAGAAAGCAACATCGATGTCGTCGTTCACCACACACTCCGTTCATCGACAACTACCGACAGATTAAGGCGGCGACGCCAGTCAACCTTTCGGCCATGCAAGATTCGGAGCTTTGTCCGTATTCTTGGTCTCAGTCGCAAACACCCGATTCCTTTGACTGCATTGGGCGGTTAGTCCGTAATGTCGGACGTATCGAGAGCGGAATTCCCCCTTCGCTCGCCTATGCAGGAGGACACCTCATGAAGAACACCATGGTCCGGATGATCGCGGCTGTCGCGCTGGCCGGCGCTGCCGGTTCCGCGCTGGCGCTGGCGACCGCCGGTGCCGCGTCGGCCGCCCCGAGCATGCCGGGCGCGCCGCAGCCGGTGTCCAGCCGCCTCACCGCCGTGAAGGCCAACACGCCCAGCTGGGTCAACATCTTCTGGCGCACCGGTCGCCCGGTTTGCGACGTCAAGGTGTCGGTCGACGGCGGCCGTGAAGTTGCCATCGCGTACGCGGGCATGCGCCGCAGCACCACGTTCACCACCGGCGACTCGCTGCGCCCGGGCCGCACCGGGGTCACCCCGATCCGGGTGACCGCGATCCGTCGCGACAGCGGCGTCGCCCTGCTGCGCACCACGATGTCCTACACGGACTGTGGCAAGCGCGCCCGCACCCAGTTCACCCGGGCCACCCTGGCACTCCCGGTGATCCAGCACGTCCGCCCGGGCCAGCACCAGATGCCGCCGGCGCACCACCAGATCCCGCAGCTGCCGAACCAGCACCAGGGTCCGAACCAGCACCAGGCGCCGCAGCTGCCGAACCAGCACCAGAACCCGCAGAACCAGCACCAGGCGCCGCAGCACCCCGCCAAGCGCTGATTTCTTCCGATGACGCCGCTCCCTTGAATGTCGGGGAGCGGCGTCGTCGTGACGTGCGGTAGGCGGGATTCGAACCCGCTCAGCAAGGCACCTGCTTTACCGGCAGGTCCGACTCTCCAGCGTCGGCGCTACCGCGAGACGGAAAGGCAGATGCGGAGGGTGCAGGGATCGAACCTGCGCAGGACCGGAGCCCTGTCGACGGCTTAGCAAGCCGCAGCCTTACCGCTCGGCCAACCCTCCTGAACTGCATCAACTCGTGCCCGGCGAGGGATTCGAACCCCCAACCTTCCGACCCTGAATCGGACGCCTCTGCCAATTGGGCTACCCGGGCTTGGTGCGTACCCTCGGCGGGATTCGAACCCGCACCGTCGACGTCCTCAACGTCGTGCCTCTGCCGTTGGGCCACGAGGGTGCAACGCAAGAAATAAAAAAGCCGCCCTGACCTCATGCGAGGCGGGCGGCGTAGACGCGACTGTGCGCGCTACCCACTCCACCGCTCATGCTCGAGGCTGCTTTCGAGGGACGGTAGATAAGACATCGTGTTCAGCTCCCTCATTGGCTCGAGCAGCGGCGGCGTAGACATATCTTGCGGGACGGCCCGGGGCCGCCGCCACCGAATTACGGCAGCGGCGGCGCGAGGGTCACTGTGCGCGGCCCCACGGATCGCTCAGTAGCCCGCCGAGGCGTCGACGCCGAGGCCGGAGATCAGGCTCGTCACCAGGATCGCGATGCCCATCGCAGTGCCGACGCCGAGCGCCGCCAGCAGCACGATCAGGACCGAGGTGCGGGCGATGCCGCCGACGCCCTCGGCGACCACCCGGCCCAGGGTGGGGTGTTCCCAGGTGATCGGCGCGTAGGTGCGACGGCCCACCGGAACCGTCGGCGCGGGGGTGGGCACTTCCCGGTGCTGACCCTGCTCTGCGCGAGCAGGAACCACGTTGATCGGCCGTTGAACGGTCCGGCCTCCCTGCAACAACATGATGTCGCCTCCCTTGGCTCCAACACGTCCTGATACCTGAAGCATGGGCGCTGACCTGGGAAAACGTGATGGGCCGTCCGGCCTTTCCTTTTTGCCGGACTCAGACGTATATTTGGCAAATGTGTGGCCGCTTCACTTCTTGATCTTGACGGCGGCCGAGACCGCCCGGCCGTCGTGGTGACCGGTTCGCCGGGCCACCACGACCAGGGTCAACTTCTTGCCGGCCCAGGCCTTCGTCAACTTCAGCGACGCGGCCGTGCCGACCAGCTTGCCGTTCACGCGCCACTCGTACCGGTAGGAAGTCGCCTTCGGTGACCAGGCACCCACCGAGACCTTCACCGTCTTGCCGACCTTGACCGTACCGACGATCTTCGGGACGGCGGTCGCCTTCGGCGCCACACCGTAGGCAACGGTGAGTGCGGCGGAGGTCGCGGCGTTGGTCTTGAGGTTGGTGCGATAACCGGTCACGGTCACCGTCAGGCGCTTGCCGCGCAGAGAAGCCGGGATGGTGTACGAGGACCCGGTCGCTCCCGCGATCGCCGCACCGTTGGCCGCCCACTGGTACCGGTAGTAGTCGACCGCCGGGCTCCACACCCCCGGGTTCGCGGTCACCTTCACGCCGACCGCGATCTTGCCGGCGACCGACGGCTTGGTCGTCACCGCCAGCTGCGATTCCTGCACCTTCACCATGTACTGGTAGGTGAGGGGCCGGTTGGGTGACGCGTACGACGCCGCCGTGATGTCGTAGCCGCCCGGCGCGACCCCGGACAGGTCGACGTCGACGGTGTAGAAGTCCCGGTTCGGCGAGACCGACCGCACCACGATCGGCGCCACCTTCGTGCCACCCTCGCCGAGCCACAGGGTGTCCTGCTGGTGCAGGGCAACACCACCGATGGTGAAGGTCGCCGTCTTTCCGGCGGCCAGCACATAGGGGTACGGCTCCGCGCTGGTGCCGAGTCCGAAGTAGACGCCGCCGCAGGTCGGGTTGACGCACGCCGCCTCGGCCCGGATCGGGCCGAACTCCGTCGCGATGAACGCGACCAGGGCGCGGTCGCCGACGCGGGGAGTCGGCGAACAGATCCAGGCGTCGCCGTCCTCCGCACACCGGACGATCGTGGTGTCGCCGTTGACCACGTACGGGACGGCGTTCTGCACCGTCAGCCGGAACTTGTCGGAGATCCCGACCTGAACGGAGACGCAGTGCGCCCGGTCGGCGGCGCTCATCGTCGCGGTGACCGGCCCGAAGCCGTACGCCGTGCTGTCGGTGATCACGCCGCAGTCGGCCGGCGCCGCGAGATCGCTGCCGACCGCCCAGGTGTCCAGCTGGTAGGTGGCCGGCTTCGCGCTGGTCACCACGACCTCGGTGGACAGCGCCACACACGGGAGCGCCGCGCAGGTACGCAGCCCGCCCTGCGGGTCGAAGTACTTGATCGTCGGCTGGTCGGCGCCCTCCGGAACCCCGATCCAGGAGCTCATCGGAACCCGGTAGCACCGAACGTCCCCGGCCACGCCGATCGTGCTCACCGTGGCCGGCCCGCCGAACGCCGTCGAGGCCGGCGCAGCGCAGTTCGCGCTGATCCCGGTGACCTGGCTGACCCGGAACTGCCCCGAGCCGGTGGCCGACCGCACCACCGCCATGTGCCGGGCTCCGCCCAGCGTGCAGCCGATCTGCTGGTAGGCCGCGGCGGTCGCGTCCTGGCACACCATGTTGCCGTCGAAGTCGTAGACCGAGAGCGAAGCCGTCCCGTCCCCCGCGACCCGGTCCAGGGTGAGGATCTCCGGGCTTTCCCCGCTGCCGCCCGCCGGAAGCGCGAAACAGCTGACGAAGTCGGTGCCGGACAGCGAAACGGTTGCCTGCCCCGGAGCACCGGGCACCCCCGCCGGCAGGGCGGCGCAGTCGTTCGCGCCGGTCGTCCGCTGCACCGCGACCTGGTAGTCACCGCCCGCCCGCGGATCCTGCACCACCACGATCAGCCGGGTCTCCCGGGGAACGGTGACCGGGCAGCCGAACACGGTGGTCAGGGTCGAGAGGCACATCAGCGGGTCCTGGCTCTGAATGAGCTGCACCAGCGGCGGAGCGGCATCGCCCGGCGGGAGCGTGACCTGGTAGCGGCCGGACGGCTCGGGCATCGCCAGACAGTGGACCTCGCCCTGCTCATCGAACGTGCCGCGATAAGCGGAGCTGAACCCCTGAGCCGGCACCGACTCGCAGCCGTCACCGAACAGGTTGACCACGGTCGCCCGGAACGGCTCGGTGCGCGGCTCGGCCGCGCCCGGGTCGGCCACCAGGTAGAACGTGCCGGCCGCCAGGTTGCACCAGACGACGACACAGGCGAGCCGGCCACCGGCGTCGTAGACCGCGCTGGGGAGAGTCTTGTTGTCCGCGTCGGCGGCCCGGGCCAGATACGCCTGGTAGGTCGGGGTGGTGAACTTCCGGCAGCTGCCACCCTGCAGACCATCAGCCGGCGCCGCATCGAACCCGGTAAGCGGGGCCACGGCACAG
>NZ_BOML01000059.1 GCF_016862175.1 Paractinoplanes durhamensis
GAAATGGCCCACCCGGGCAACTGGGTGGGCCATTTTCGTGCGCAAAAGTAGAGCAATTAGTCGTGGCCGGCCCTCGGAAAAGGGGTCGGCCACGACTGTTTCAGCGGCTTTCCACCGCCGTGCGGATCTGCTGGAACAGCGGGGTGGCGTCGGCGAGCGTGCGGTTCGGGAACATCGCCAGGGCGAGGCTTCCGTGGTCGGCCCAGCCGCAGACCGGCAGTTCGCCGGAGTCCGACTTCGTGGTTCCGCACTTCATCGTGCCGCCCAGGTCGCCGGCGGGTACGTCGTGGAGATCGGTGACCGCGCCCTGGTTGTCGGAGATCAGGTTGAACGCGGTGTCGAGGTCGTCCTCGGGCGTCCAGATGAGCGTGGTGCCGCCGAAGATCAGGACGTTCTTGTCGCCCGGCTCGGTGTAGACCGCGGCGACCGTCTTGTCGAGGTCCACCTCGGCGGCGAGGGCGGTCTGCAGGTAGTCGGCGGTGGACTTCGCGTCCTCGGACGTGTCCAGGGTCAGCGAGCCGATCTTGTCGGGGGTGGCCAGCTGGGCGTCCTTCTGGGACGAGATCTGCCAGGCGGTGTAGCCCAGCACACCGGCCCCACCGACCGCCGCGACCAGGAGCGAGGAGAGGACGATCATGCGCGCCTTCGACCTCGGGCGAGGGGCCGTTTCGGGCTGCTCCTCGGCGAGCTCTACGGGGCCGATGTCGATCGGGGCGTCGGACATTGCGCGAGCGTAGCAATCCACCCCCATCGGAGGAGGTGCGAATTCGCCGTCGACACCGGGCTCCGTAGACTTGTCGGGTGACCGATACGACCGAGACCCGCACCCCCGACAGCCGGCCCACCGGTGGCCTCTCCGCCCAGTACCAGCCGGGCGAGGTAGAGCAGCGGCGGTACGAGACGTGGGTATCGGCGGGCTACTTCACGGCCGACCCGGCCAGCGACAAGCCGGCCTTCTCGATCGTCATCCCCCCGCCCAACGTGACCGGCTCGCTGCACGTCGGCCATGCCCTCGACCACACCATCCAGGACGCCCTTTCCCGCCTCAAGCGGATGCAGGGTTTCGAGGTGCTGTGGCTGCCCGGCATGGACCACGCCGGCATCGCGACGCAAAACGTGGTGGAGCGCCAGCTCGCCGCGCAGCAGCTGTCCCGGCACGACCTGGGCCGGGAGAAGTTCGTCGAGAAGGTCTGGGAGTGGAAGGCCGAGTCCGGCGGCGCGATTCTCGGCCAGATGCGCCGGCTCGGCGACTCCGTCGACTGGAGCCGTGAGCGGTTCACGATGGACGAGGGCCTGTCCCGGGCCGTGCAGACCATCTTCAAGCGGCTCTACGACGACTCGCTGATCTACCGGGCCAACCGGATCATCAACTGGTGCCCGCGCTGCCTGACGGCGCTCAGCGACATCGAGGTCGAGCACACCGACGACGAGGGCGAGCTGGTCTCGATCCGGTACGGCGACGGGCCGGATGCGATCGTGGTCGCCACCACCCGGGCCGAGACGATGCTCGGTGACACCGCGGTCGCCGTCCACCCGGACGACGAGCGCTACAGGCACCTGGTCGGCACCGAGGTGGAGTTGCCGCTGACCGGGCGGCGCATCCCGATCGTGGCCGACGAGCACGTGGACCCGTCGTTCGGGACCGGTGCGGTCAAGGTGACGCCGGCGCACGACCCCAACGACTTCGAGATCGGGCAGCGGCACAACCTGCCCAGCATCACGATCATGGACGAGCGGGCGGTCGTCACGGTGCCGGGGCCGTTCCAGGGCCTGGACCGTTACGAGGCCCGGCCGGCCATCGTCGACGCGCTGCGCGAGCAGGGCCGGATCGTCGCCGAGAAGCGGCCCTACCTGCACTCGGTGGGGCACTGCTCGCGGTGCAAGACGACCGTCGAGCCGCGGCTGTCGCTGCAGTGGTTCGTCAACACCGGGCCGCTGGCCAAGGCGGCCGGGGACGCGGTCCGCGACGGCCGGGTCGCCATCGAGCCGGCCGAGCTGTCCAAGCGCTACTTCGCCTGGGTCGACAACATGCATGACTGGTGCATCTCGCGCCAGCTGTGGTGGGGTCACCGCATCCCGGTCTGGTACGGACCGGCCGGTGAGGTGGTCTGTGTCGGACCGGACGAGCAGCCCCCGACCGGTGAAGGCTGGCACCAGGACGAAGACGTACTCGACACCTGGTTCTCCTCTGCTCTTTGGCCTTTCTCCACGATGGGGTGGCCGGAGCAGACCGCGGAGCTCGCGAAGTTCTACCCGACCAGCGTGCTGGTGACCGGTTACGACATCCTGTTCTTCTGGGTCGCCCGGATGATGATGTTCGGCCTGTACGCGATGGACGACGTGCAGCCGTTCGAGGTGGTCAACCTGCACGGCATGGTCCGTGACGGGCACGGCAAGAAGATGTCGAAGTCGTACGGCAATGTCGTCGACCCGCTCGACTGGATCGAGCGGTACGGCGCCGACGCCACCCGCTTCACGCTGGCCCGCGGCGCCAACCCCGGCTCCGACGTGCCGATCAGCGAGGAGTGGTGCCAGGGCTCCCGCAACTTCTGCAACAAGCTCTGGAACGCGACCCGGTTCGCGCTGATGAACGGCGCGACGGTCGAGGGCCCGCTGCCGGAGCCGAGCGAGCTGTCCGCTATCGACAAGTGGATCCTGTCCCGGCTCCAGCACGTGATCGGCGAGGTGAACGAGCAGTTCGCGACGTACGAGTACGCGAAGGTCTGCGACACCCTCTACCACTTCGCGTGGGATGACGTCTGCGACTGGTACCTGGAGCTGAGCAAGCCGGTGCTGGCCGAGGGCAGCGCGACGACGCAGCGGGTCCTGGGCCACGTGCTCGACGAGCTGCTGCGCCTGCTGCACCCGGTCATCCCGTTCGTCACCGAGGAGCTGTGGATCGCGCTCACCGGCGGCGAGACGGTCGTGCGGGCATCGTGGCCGTCGGTCGACAAGGAGCTGATCGACGACGGCGCCGAGGAGGAGCTGGCCGCGCTGCAGAAGGTGGTCACCGAGGTCCGCCGGTTCCGGTCCGACCAGGGCCTCAAGCCGACCCAGCGGGTCACCGCCGCGCTCACCGGCCTCGGCAACGTCGGCATCGACACGCACGAGCCGCTGATCCGTTCGCTGGCCCGGCTCGACCGGCCGGACGACAGCTTCACCGCCACCGCGACCCTGGCGATCGCCGGTGCCATCACCGTCGACCTGGACACCCGGGGCACGATCGACGTCGCCGCCGAACGCGCCCGGCTGACGAAGGACAAGGCCGCCGCGGAGAAGGAGGCGGCCCAGTGCCGGGCCAAGCTCGGCAACGAGTCCTTCATCGGCAAGGCGCCCGAGCAGGTGGTCGCGAAGATCAAGGACCGCCTGGCCACGGCCGAGGCGGACCTCGCGCGAATTGATTCGGCCCTCTCAGCGTTGGCTACAGCATGAGTGAGTACGACGAGGTGGTGGCCGCGCTCAACCAGCGCGGCTTCACCCGCATGGTCTTCGACCTGCGCAAGATTCGGGACCTGATGGACGTGCTGGGCAGCCCGCAGCGGGCCTACCCGGCGATCCACCTCACCGGCACCAACGGCAAGACGAGTACGGCCCGGATGATCGACGCGCTGCTGCGGGCGCACGGCCTGCACACCGGCCGCTACACCAGCCCGCACCTGGAGACGGTGCGCGAGCGGATCAGCCTGGACGGCGAGTCGATCAGCGAGGAACGGCTGGTCGCCACCTACCAGGAGATCTCGCCGCTGGCCGACCTGATCGATGACCGCAACCCGGAACCGCTGACCTACTTCGACATGACCACCGCGATGGCGTACGCGGCGTTCGCCGACGCGCCGGTGGACATCGCCGTGGTCGAGGTGGGCCTCGGCGGCGAGGAGGACGCGACCAACGTGATCGACGCCGGGGTCTGCGTGATGACCCCGATCGGCCTCGACCACACCGAGTGGCTCGGCGACACCATCGAGGACATCGCCTGGGCCAAGGCCGGCATCATCCACAAGGGCGCCACCGTGATCAGCGCGCTGCAGACCGAGGAGGCCATGCGGCCGATCCTCGAGCGCTGCGCCGAGATGGGGGCGACCCTCGCCCGCGAGGGCCGCGAGTTCGGCGTCGTCGAGCGCTACCAGGCGGTCGGCGGGCAGGTGCTCACCCTTCAAGGGCTCGGCGGGGTGTACGACGAGATCTTCATGCCGCTGTTCGGGGCGCATCAGGCGCAGAACGCGGCGACGGCGCTCGCCGCGGTCGAGGCGTTCCTCGGCGCCGGGCCGGACAAGCAGCTCCAGGTCGAGCTGGTCCGGGAGGGTTTCGCCCAGGTCGACTCGCCGGGCCGGCTGGAGCGGGTGCGCAGCGCGCCGACGATCCTGCTGGACAGTGCGCACAACCCGCACGGCATGGCCGCCACGGTCGCCGCGCTGGAGGAGGAGTTCTCCTTCCGGCACCTGGTCGCGGTGGTCGCGGTGCTCGGTGACAAGGACGTGTCCGGCCTGCTCGACCTGCTCGAGCCGACCGCCGCCCGGATCGTGGTGACGCAGAACAGCTCGCCCCGCTCGATGCCGGTCGATCAGCTGGCCCAACTGGCCGTCGAGATCTTCGGCGAGGACCGGGTGTCGGTGGCGCAGAACATGCCGGACGCGATCGAGGAGGCGGTGGTGATCGCCGAGGACGACACATCCGGCGAGCTCAGCGGGGTCGCGGTGCTGATCACCGGTTCGGTCGTGACGGTGGCCGACGCGCGGAAACTGCTGAAGCGATGACCGAGCAGCCGGCGCCGCCGGAGAACGCGACGTCCGCCGAGGGCGAGCCGGGTGCGGCGCCGCGGCGTTCCGGTCTTCGCAATCCCCAGGCTGCCGTACGGGGTCTGGGCGCCGGCACGCTGGCACTCGAGGCGATCGTGCTGCTCCTGGCCATCCAGCCGATCCGGATCATGGGTGGCCATCTGAGCGGCTGGGGCATCGGCGCGGTGATCGCGCTGGCGGTCCTGGCGGGTGCGCTGGCCGGCATGATGAAGCGCCGCTGGGCCTGGCCGGCCGGGACGGTGCTGCAGGTGCTGCTCATCGCGTGCGGCCTGCTGCACTGGTCGCTCGCCGTGCTCGGCCTGATCTTCGGCGCCGCCTGGGCATACGCCGCCTACGTGCGCCGAACCATCCTCGGCTGACGCCCGCCCGCGGCCGCGCCCGTCCGGCTGGGGTCCGCTCGGCTGACGCGCCTTTGAAAGCGCGTCAGCCGGAAGGCCGGGTCAGCGGAAGGCCGGGTCAGCGGATGGCCCGCCACTGGGTGATCGCGATGTTGTGGTCATCCGGGTCGCGGAACGTGGCCGACCACAGCTCGAGCCGGTCGCCTCGATTGACCGCCTGCGGTGCGTGCAAGAACTTCACGCCCTTCGCGATGAGCTCGGCGTAGACCGCTTCGACGTCGCCCACCTCCAGGTTGAGGTAGATCAACCGGCCGGCCTCGGCGGACAGGCCGGTCACCGTGCGCAGCACGAGCCGGGTGTCGCCGGAGGCGAGCACCGCGCTGCCGTCGCCGTTGTCGATCTCGTAGAAGCCGAGCGTGTCCCGATAGAAGGCGATCGACCGGGCCAGATCGGTGACCAGCACGGTGATGCCCACCCCGTAGATCGCGCCGGCCGGGCCGGGCCGCGCACTCGGGTACCCCGTGATCAGGTCGTCGGCGTGCGCGTCCGGCTCGGTGCCGAGCGGCGCCGCCCAGGGCCCGACGTCCGGAGTGTCAGTTCCGGCGGTGGGTGCAACGGAAACTGGCTTGGGCGCGGCGGCGACAACCGGTTCGGGTGCTGGGGAGACGACCGTCTTGGGCGCGGCGGCGGCAACCGGTTCGGGCGCGGCGGCGACGACCGGTTCGGGCGCGGCGGCGACGACCGGTTCGGGCGCGGCGGCGACGACCGGTTCGGGTGCTGGGGAGGCGACCGTCTTGGGCGCGGCGGCGGCGGCAACCGGCTCGGGCGTGGGGGAGACAACCGGCACCGAGGCGGCGGCAACCGGCTTGGTGCCGGTCGGTGCCGGATCAGGAACCGCTGCGGCTGTGGCCGGGGCCGGGGCCGGGGCAGCAACGGGCGCCGAGGAACCCGGTGTGGGGTCCGTAACCCGCGCTGAGGCGGCCGGCGCTGAGGCGGTCGGTGTTGAGGTCGGTGGGGGTGCGGATTCGTGCTTGTCTGAGTGGCCGACCTTTTTGACGGCGGCGAAGACCGAAGCCGCCGCGGCACCTACGACGGCTGCCGCGCCCGAGACCACGCCGGGTTTGCCCTCGGCCGGGCGGGCCGGGCCGGCGGCCGCGGCCGATTCCTTGTCGTGGGCGGCGTTGGTCATGAACTGGGTGGTCGGCCGGTCGCTGGAGTCGACGATGTCCGCAGCGGGCGGCGGGGTGTAAACCGGCTGTGGCTGGACCTCGACTGGCTGGACCTCGACGGGCGGGGCGTGGGCCGGGCGCCGCGGCTCCTCGACGGGCGGGGCGATCAGGCCCTCGGCCATGGCGTCCCGCGCGGCCGGGTCGGTCCGCTCCGGAGCCGGATCCGGGTCGCCGTCGAGCGGCAGGTCGAACTCGTCGAAGCTCGGGGCCGTCGGGGCTGAGCCAGCGGCGTGCGGGGCGGCGGCGTGCGGGGCAGCGGCGTGCGGGGCGGCGGCGTGCGGGGCGGCGGCGTGCGGGGCGGCGCCGTGTGAGGCGGCGGCGTGCGGGGCCTCCGGGTGCGGGGTGGCCGGGTGCACGGTTGACGGCTCGGGGGCGACCGGTGGGGCCGTCACCGGTTCCGGTGCGGTCGGGAACGCGCTGGTCGGGGACGGTGTGGCGGTCGTCGAGGTGACGGTCGGCTCCGGGCGGCGGCGCGGCTCCGGCGCCGGCTCGTCGAGCGGCACGTCCACCGGCTGATCGAGCGGCTGATCGAGCAGGCGGTCGGTCGGCTCGTCGAGCGGGACGTCGACCGGGCGGTCGTCGTCGTGCACGGCCGGGTCGGGGCGGACGTCGGAGCGGGACGCCGTGCGCTGCTGCGGCGGGCCGGTGGGCTCGTCGCCGACGAGCGGGGCGGCCGCCGCGGCGGTGGGGGCGGTCTCCGGCTCGGCCGTGGCGGTGGCGGTGCCACCGCGGCGGTGCGGGCTCGGCCGCCCACCGGATGGACGGCTCGTCGCGGCGGCCGCGGCCGCACCCGCCGCGGCACCCGCGGTGGCTGCGGCACCCGTGGTCGCGCCGGGTGCCCGGCGCGGCAGCGGCTGCGGGGTCTCGTCGTGGTCGACCAGTTCACCCTCGAGGATCGTGCCCTCGGGGGTGTGGCGCACCACCACCGTCTCGGTGCCGCCACCGCTACCGGCGGCGGGCGGCGGGGGCGGCGGCTCGTCGGCCGGGGACCACTGCCGGTCGCGCGATGCCCACGGCGGCGGCTCCGGGTCGCCGAGCAGGTCGGTGTCGAGGTCGTCGGGGATGTCGTCGTAGGGGCCCGGCGGCGGGGGCGGCGGGTCGGCGCCGCGCTCGTGCGGGGACGCCTCGTCCCAGTTGATCCGGACCCGGCGCATGTCGTCGACGTCCACGGTGATCGGCAGCGTGTCGCCGATCATCGGCCACTTCACCACCGGGACCCGCGGCTCCCGCAGGGTCACCTCGGAGGTCGGCAGCCCGGGCGCGACCACCACGGCCTGGATCTCGGCGCGCCCGTAGACCGCCGACGACGTGGGCGGCGGCGAGATCACGCGGACCTCGGCCGTGCCGGTGACCCAGGCCCGGGCACCGCGGCGCACCACATTGACCATGCCCAGCGCGATGGAGAGCGCGAGCACGGCCAGGCCGAACACCACCACCCCCCAGCTGGACATGCCGAGGCCGAGCGCCACGACGAAGACGGCGATGGTGCCCATGACGGCCGCCACCAGCTTGCGAGCCGGTGCGATAGGACGGCCGGTCTGGTTTGCCAATGTGGACCTCCCGCTCGATACCGTCAGGTTATTGCCCGGCCGGGCCTCAGGGAAAGTGCGGTAGTCGCTTGCCGCCACTGGTGTACCGATAGGCTGAACCTCGCGCGTGTCGGTACCCTGCAGTTCTGGAGGATCTTCGTGACCAGCCCCATCGAGCGTTCCCTCGTGCTCGTCAAGCCGGATGCGGTGCGTCGCGGCCTGCTCGGCGAGATCATCTCGCGTTTCGAGGTCAAGGGTCTGGCGATCGAGGCAATGGAGCTGCGGACGATGGACGCGGCCCTCGCCGACCAGCACTACGCCGACCACGTGGATAAGGCGTTCTACCCGCCGCTCAAGGAGTTCATGACCAGCGGCCCGCTGGTGGCGCTGGTGCTCAGCGGCGACCAGGTGATCGAGGTGGTCCGCGCGATGATCGGCGCGACCGACGGCCGTAAGGCGGCCGCCGGCACGATCCGCGGCGATCTCTCCCTGTCCAACCGGGAAAACCTGGTGCACGCGTCGGACTCGCCGCAGAGCGCGGCCCGCGAGCTGGCCCTGTGGTTCCCCAAGCTCTGAACTGACGAAGAGCTGACGAAAATTTACAGCGTCTCCAGGCTCGCCGACCGGCGCGACTCGAGTTCGAAGATCTTGAGGAGCGCCGCGGCGAGGACCGCGTAGGCGAGGCCGACCAGCGCCTCCCGGCCCACCTCGGGCGCCGCCGCGGCGAACGAGTCGCCGGCCGCGAAGCGCCGGGCCGCCTCGGCCGCGTGGGTGATCGGCAGGTAGTTCCCGATCGTCACCATCCAGCCGGGCAGGCCGGAGCTGGGCACGTTCACGCCGGTGAGCAGCATCAGCAGGGCCACCGCGACGTTCGAGATCACCCAGACGTCCCGGAAGCGCAGGCCCAGCGCGCCCAGGGTGAGGCCGAAGAAGCTGCACGCCAGCGAGCCGGTCGCCATCGCCAGGAGCAGGCCGGGCAGTGCGCCCACCGGGATCCGCAGGCCCAGCAGCAGCGCGCTCACGCTGAGCGTGAAGGCGGCGATGAGCAGGCCGTTGCCGGCGTACGGCAGGGCGCGCCCGAGGAACACCACGGTCCGGCTGCGCGGGGACAGCAGCACATGGCCGAGCGTGCCGAACCGGCGCTCGTTGCCGACCGCGAGCGTGCCGCCGAAGACGCAGGCCAGCGTGGCGGCCAGGACCGCGTTGCCGACGATGTAGAAACGGTCGTCGGCGACCCGCAGCTGCCGGCCGAGGTAGGCGAAGAAGAGCAGCTGGAACAGCGGCCCGATCAGGAGCGTGCCGATGAAGACGCTCGGCCTCGTCCAGTTGAACAGGGCCCGGTAGGCGATCACGCCGCCCACGGTGATCAGCCGGAGGGTCTTCATGCGAGCGCCAAAGTGGCGGTGGCGCGAGCGCGTCGTTCGACGTACGTCAAGGCGAAGCCCCCAAGAATGAGACAGACGAGGCTGATCGCGAGGCAGATGCCGACCGAAGGCCAGACCGGGCCGCCGGTGGTGGCCTCGCGCAAAGCGCGGGCGCCCCAGGTGGTGGGCAGGACCGCGGCGATCGGAGCGGTCCAGGCCGGCAGCACGGTGATCGGGACGAGCATCCCGGAGACCAGCCAGATCGGGTATTCGAGCGTGTTGGCCAGCGCGTTGGCGTTGCGCAACAGCACGAACGTCGAGGCCAGCAGCAGCCCGAACATGCCTAGCGCGAGCACGCAGACGACGGCGGCGACCACGAACGCGGCCGGGTGCACGAAGTCGAGGCGGATGCCGTAGAGCAGCCGGCCCCAGGCCAGCGTGGCCAGCAGCGAGTACGCGCCGGTCACGCCGGTGGCAACGGTGATCGGCAGGATCACCAGGACCGGCCGCCGGGGCGCCAGCATGATCATTTCGAGGGTGCCCTGCCAGCGCTGGTTCTGGATGGCGCCGCCGGAGCCGAAGAGGACCGAGGACCAGACGCCCATCACGCCGGCGCCGACCGCGGCCTCGAGGAGGCGGTGCTGCTCGGCGCCGGAGCGGAACAGGTAGACCGCGAGGGTGGCCTGCACGATCGGGACGATCATCGCGATCGCCAGTTCGAACGGCGAGCGGCTGATCTGCTTGGCGTGCAGCAGGGTGCCGAGCAGCAGCATGCGCAGGGTCCTCATGCGGCGTTCACGATCGCGACGTACGCGTCCTCGAGGGTCGGCTCGCGGCTGTTGACCCGGCCGAGGCGGACCCCGGCCAGCTCGCGCAGGATCTCGCCCTGCACGTCCACGTGCGCGTCCGACTGGACGGTCAGCAGCTGCAGCGCGCCGCGCTCCTCGATCGCGGTCTCCCGCACCCCGGGCAGGTCGCGCAGGGCGGACACCGCGGTCTCGGGTACGCCGTACGCCTCGACCTCGACCACCCGGCGCCCGTCCGCGCGGCGCCGCAGCTCGGCCGGGGTGCCGAGGGCCTGGATCCGGCCGTCGGCGATCACCGCGATCCGGTCGCACAGTTCGTCGGCCTCGGCCATGTAGTGCGTGGTCAGCAGCACGGTGGTGCCGTTCGCGGCCAGGTCGGCGACGGTGCGGCGCAGCTCCCGGGCGGCGACCGGGTCGACGCCGATCGACGGTTCGTCGAGGAAGAGCACCTCCGGCGAGTGCAGCAGGCCACGGGCGATGTGCAGCCGCTGGCGCATGCCGCGCGAGTAGCCCTCGACCCGCTCCCGCTCCCGGCCGGTCAGGCTGACCAGCTCCAGGAGCTCGGCGATCCGTCGTTTCTGCGCGCGCGGCGGCACCCCGTACAGCTCGGCGAAGTAGCGGAGGTTGTCGAGCCCGGACAATCGCTCGTAGAGGCCGCGGTCGCCGCCGAAGACGTAACCGATCCGGCGGCGTACCTCCCGGGTCTGCCCGACCACGTCGTGGCCGCCCACCCGGGCCGTGCCGGAGGTCGGGATGAGCAGGGTGTTCAGCATCTTGATGGTGGTGGTCTTGCCGGCCCCGTTCGGGCCGAGGAGGCCGAACAGCTCGCCGCGCGGCACCGTGAAGGAGATTCCGCGGACCGCCTCGACCTCGGTCCGGCGTGGCCGGAGCCATCCGGACCGTCCCCGGTAGGTGCGGCGTAACTGATCGGCCTCGATGGCGTACTCGCTCCCCATGGGCCGGAACGCTAGGGGGCGAAGGCGTACCTAGGAAACGAATTCGGCCGGGGCCGAATCTCCGCCGAGCAGGTTGACCAGCGCGATCCCGGCCGGTTCGAGGCCGTAGAGGACGCGCCGCCCGGCCCGGCGCCGGTGCACCACCCCGGCCGCCTGCAGGCCGGCCAGGTGCTCGGACACCGTGCTGGGCGCCAGGCCGAGCGCGGTGGCCAGCCCGGTCGTCGAGGCCGGCACGGTCAGCGAGCGCAGCACCGCGGCCCGCCCCCGGCCGACCAGGATGGCCAGGCGGTCGTCGGCGTGCGGCACGGGCTCGGCGGCGAGCAGGGCGGCGCCGCGCGACTGGTAGGTCACCATGACCACCTCGGGGTGGTCGTTCGAGCAGCTCAGCGCGCCCCGCGAGAAGATCAGCGGCACCAGCAGCAGCCGTTTGTCGACCGCCTCGAAGGAATGCTCGAGCGGCTTGACCAGGGTGAGCACCGGCCGCTCCCAGCGGATCCGCTCGTGCAGCCGGGCGAGCAGGGCGTCCGGCCCGTCGGCGGCCAGCGCCCGGGCCCGGAGCAGCACCTCCTCGTCGAGCGCGGCCCGCATGGCCGGCCAGTGCGGCGCGATCGCCGCGTCCCAGTAGGCGGCGATCCCGTCGGCGAGCCGGTTCAGCGCCGCTTCCCGGTCGTCGCGGAACGGGCGGAGCAGGTCCGGCACGTCGCCGGCCGGGTAGTACGTCGCCAACTGCTCGTCGATGATCTCGGCGGGGGTCGCGCGGAACCGGTCGAGCTGCTCGCCGATGGTCGAGACCGGCGTCTCCGGGATCGGATCGAGGAAGTCCGGGAAGGACGACGGCAGCTGGAGGAAGAGCGAGGCCGGCGCGGTGGCCGGCACGGTCCGCAGGATCTCCCGGGCCCGCCGCGCCCATCCGTCGTACGGCCACGGCGCGCCGTCCGGGTTGCGGCGCAGCAGGAAGAGGCTGCAGATGACGTCGGCCAGCGGGCTGATCGCGATCCGGGTGCGGGCCAGCGTCGGTTCATCGATCTCGATGCGGATCACGGGGTGAAGTTTAAGGAACGGCCACCCGCGGGCCACGTCCGATCGATAGGCATCTCGGTATGACCTCGATCTCGCGACGCAATCTGCTGCGCGCCGGTGTAGTCGGCCTGGCCGGCAGCGCGTTCCTCGAAGCCCCTGCCTTCTCCTCGGCCGGGGTGCGACCGCTGCTCACCCACGGTGTGCAGAGCGGCGACGCCACCGCCGGTTCGGCCGTCGTGTGGAGCCGGGCCGACCGCCCGGCCCGGCTCTGGGTGCAGGTGAGCCGTCGGCCCGACCTGCGCGGCGGCCGGCTGCTGCGGGGGCCGGTCGTCACCCCGGACACCGACTTCACCGGCAAGGTGCGGCTGCGCAACCTGCCCGCCGACTCCAAGATCTATTACCGGGTACGCGCCGAGAGCCTCGACCGGCCCGGCCTCTACGGCTCGTCGGTGGACGGTTCGCTGTCCACCGCCCCGCTTCTCACCAAGGACGTCCGTTTTGTCTGGACCGGCGACGTGGTCGGTCAGGGGTGGGGCATCGACCCGGCCTACGGCGGGCTCTCATTGTTCGAGTCGATGCGCCGGCGCCGGCCGGACTTCCTGCTCCACTCGGGCGACACCGTCTATGCCGACGGACCGCTGGCCGAGGCGGTGACGCTGCCGGACGGCCGGATCTACCGCAACCTGGTGACCGAGGAGAAGGCGAAGGTCGCCGAAACCCTCAAGGAATACCGCGGCCAGTACGCCTACAACCTGCTGGACGACGCCTACAAGCGGTTCACCGCCGAGGTCGCGCAGATCAACCAGTGGGACGACCACGAGGTGCACAACAACTGGTTCCCGGGGCAGATCCTCGACGACGTCCGCTACACCGAGAAGTCGGTCGACGTGCTCGCCGCCCGCGCCCACCAGGCCTATCACGAGTGGACGCCCATCCCGTCGGCGAGCGGGCCGGTCTATCGGAAGATCTCGCACGGCCCGCTGCTCGACATCTTCATCCTCGACATGCGGACCTTCAAGGACCCGAACGACGGCAACACGTACGCCGATCCGAAGCGCGGCATGCTCGGCCAGGAGCAGCGCGATTGGCTGATCCGGGGCCTCCGGGAATCGACGGCGACCTGGAAGATCATCGCCAATGACCTGCCGCTCGGCCTGGTCGTGCCGGACGGCGCCGCCGCCCAGGAGGGGGTCGCGCAGGGCGACAACGGCGCGCCGAAGGGCCGCGAGCTCGAATTCGCCCAGGTGCTGCAGGACGCGCACCGGCACCACGTAAGCGGCATCGTGCTGCTCACCGCGGACGTGCACTACACCGCGGCCCAGCACTACGACCCGGCCCGGGCCGCGATCCAGGACTTCACGCCGTTCTGGGAGTTCGTCTCCGGGCCGGCCCACGCGGGGGCGTTCGGCCCGAATGCCCTGGATGGCACGTTCGGCCCGAAGACCGAGTTCGTGCACGCCCCGCCGGTCGCCAACACCTCCCCGGCCGACGGCTACCAGCACTTCGGCGAGGTCGAGATCGACGGCCACTCCGGCGATCTGACCGTGTATCTGCGCGACCGCGACGGCGTCTCGCTCTGGTCGACGAAGCTGACCGCACCCCGCCGGAGGTAATCCGGGTGAAGGAATCCCGGGGTGGCCGGTATCGTTGTCCAAACGCAGGCAATGAACCGGCCATCACCGGGGAGCCTCCGGAAGAAAAGGCGCAAGCCTGAGTAGAACCGGGCGGACCGGAACGCGCTTCGTAAATCCGGCGAACGAGCGGATGGGGGAAACCCCGTCAAGCGAGGTGGTACCGCGGGCGTCGACAAAGACGCTCGTCCTCGCAGTCGCATCTGTTGACTGCATCGAGGAGAACCGCCGACATGGCCTATCCCAAGCACACCGACGCCACGGGCGTACCGGCCAGCCCGGATCTGCCCGCGGTCGAGCGCGCGGTGCTCGACCACTGGGCGGCCGACCACACCTTCGAGGCGTCCGTCGCGCGCAACCCGGCCGGCGAGAACGGCACCAACGAGTACGTCTTCTACGACGGACCGCCGTTCGCCAACGGGCTGCCGCACTACGGGCACCTCTTCACCGGGTACGTGAAGGACCTGGTGCCGCGCTATCAGACGATGCGCGGGAAGCACGTGGAGCGCCGCTTCGGCTGGGACACCCACGGCATGCCCGCCGAGATCGAGGCGGAGAAGCAGCTCGGCATCACCACCAAGGCGCAGATCGTCGACCTGGGCATCGACAAGTTCAACGACGCCTGCCGTACGTCGGTGCTCGCCTACACCAAGGACTGGGAGGGGTACGTCACCCGCCAGGCCCGGTGGGTCGACTTCGAGAACGACTACAAGACCCTCGACCCCAGTTACATGGAGTCGGTCATGTGGGCGTTCAAGACCCTCTACGCCAAGGACCTGGTCTACGAGGGCTTCCGCGTTCTCGCCTACTGCTTCCGCTGCGAGACGCCGCTGTCGAACACCGAGACCCGGATGGACGACGTCTACCGGGACCGGACCGACCCGGCCGTCACCGTGACGTTCCAGTTGGAGACCGGCGAGAAGATCGCGGTCTGGACCACCACGCCGTGGACCCTGCCGTCGAACCTCGCGCTGGCCGTCGGCCCCGACATCGAGTACTCGGTGCTGGAGAAGGACGGCGAGAAGCTGATCATGGGCAGCTCGCGCGTGGCGGCGTACGCAAAAGATCTCGAAGGTTTTGATCCTGTCGGCACGGTGATGGGCCGTGACCTGGCCGGACGCCGGTACACGCCGTTGTTCGACTTCCTGGTCGAGTCGGGTGGTCCCAACGCCTTCCAGGTGCTGGCGGCCGACTATGTGACCGACGAGGACGGCACCGGGGTCGTGCACCAGGCGCCCGCCTTCGGTGAGGAGGACCAGAACGTCTGCAACGCGGCCGGCATCCCGACCATCGTGGCGGTCGACGAGCACGCCCAGTTCACCGCGCTGGTGCCGGCCTGGCAGGGCGTGCAGGTCTTCGACGCGAACAAGCCGATCATCGCGGCGTTGCGGGAGAAGGGGGTGCTGCTCAAGCAGGAGGGCTACACCCACTCCTACCCGCACTGCTGGCGCTGCGACACCCCGCTGATCTACAAGGCGGTGTCGTCGTGGTTCGTCGCGGTGACCAAGTTCCGGGACCGGATGGTCGAGCTCAACCAGGAGATCACCTGGACGCCGGCGCACATCAAGGAGGGCTCGTTCGGCAAGTGGCTGGCCAACGCCCGGGACTGGTCGATCTCCCGGAACCGGTTCTGGGGCTCGCCGATCCCGGTGTGGAAATCGGACGACCCCAATTACCCGCGGGTCGACGTCTACGGCTCCTTCGACGAGTTGCAGCGTGACTTCGGCGTCGAGGTGACCGACCTGCACCGCCCGTTCGTCGACGAGTTGGTTCGTCCGAACCCGGACGACCCGACCGGTAGGTCGACGATGCGGCGCGTGCCGGAGGTGCTGGACTGCTGGTTCGAGTCCGGCTCGATGCCGTTCGCCCAGGTGCACTACCCGTTCGAGAACAAGGACTGGTTCGAGCACCACTACCCGGGCGACTTCATCGTCGAGTACATCGGGCAGACCCGCGGCTGGTTCTACACCATGCACGTGCTGGCCACGGCGCTGTTCGACCGCCCCGCGTTCCGCAACTGTCTCAGCCACGGCATCCTGCTGGGCGAGGACGGCCGGAAGATGTCGAAGTCGCTGCGCAACTATCCGGACGTCTACCGGGTCTTCGACTCGTACGGCTCGGACGCGATGCGCTGGATGCTGATGTCGTCGCCGGTGCTCCGCGGTGGGGACATGCCGGTCACCGAGACCGCGATCCGCGATTCGGTGCGCCAGGTGCTGCTCCCGCTCTGGAACGTCTGGTACTTCTTCAGCCTTTATGCAAATGCTTCCGGCTATGAAGCGTCTTTTAGAACAAATTCCCAACACCTGCTTGACCGGTACGTGTTGGCCAAGACCAGTGAGCTCGTCTCCGACGTGCAGCGCCAGATGGATGAGTACGACATCTCGGGTGCGGCCGGCTCCGTGCGGTCCTACCTGGATGCGCTCACCAACTGGTACGTCCGCCGGTCGCGGGATCGCTTCTGGGCCGGCGACGAGGATGCGTTCGACACCCTCGCCACCGTGCTGGAGACCCTCTGCCGGGTGCTGGCGCCGCTCGCGCCACTGACCACCGAGGAGATCTGGCGTGGCCTGACCGGTTCGCGGTCCGTGCACCTCACGGAATGGCCGTCCGCGGCCGAGTTCCCGGCCGACCACAAGCTGGTGGCGTCGATGGACGCCATCCGCGACGCGGCGTCGTCGGCGCTGTCGCTGCGCAAGGCGCGAGCCCTGCGGGTGCGGCTGCCGCTGGCGAAGCTGACCGTGGCGACCGCCGACGCGACCAACCTGGCGAGCCTGGCCGACCTGCTCTCCGACGAGGTCAACGTCAAGGACGTGGTGTTCACCGACGACGTGGCCGCCTACTGCGAGCAGGTCCTGACCGTCGTGCCGCGGGCCCTCGGCCCGCGTCTCGGCAAGCAGGTCCAGCAGGTCATCCAGGCGGTCAAGAAGGGTGACTGGCAGCTGGTCGACGGCGCGCCGGTCGCGGCCGGCGTCGCGCTGCAGGAGGGCGAGTACGAGTTGAAGCTGGTCGCCGCGGACGTGGCGAACTCGGCACCGCTGCCCGCCGGGGCCGGGGTCGTCGTGCTCGACACCGTGGTGACGCCGGAGCTGGCGGCCGAGGGCGTGGCCCGGGACGTGATCCGGGTGGTCCAGCAGGCCCGCCGGGATGCCGACCTGGACGTCTCGGACCGGATCGCGCTGACCGTCTCGGCCGCCGACGCGGTCCGGGCCGCGGTCGAGACGCACCGCGACTTCGTGGCGGGGGAGACCCTGGCCACCGCGGTCGCATTCGTCCCGGCCGGGGCCGGCGGATTCGCCGGCGAGGTCGGCGACGGCGAGCAGGTCACCGTGTCAGTCAGCCGTACCGCTGGGTAACAAGATGTGAAAGAGTTAACCCGGCCCGGGTATTTGCCGCCTTCGCGGTCAATGTCCGGGCCGGGTTGTCAAGATCGACGGGGACTTCCCGCGTGGTGTCCGATAACCTCACCCTGCCACCCCCACTTTGTGCACCACCCGTACCGGAGGATCCCCGTTGCCGCTGCTCTACTCCATCGGCAAAGTCACCGTCGGCAATGCGCTGATGCTCGGCTGGCGGCCACGTGTCGAGGGCCTCGAGTTCGTACCCCGCACCGGCGGGGCGATTTTCGCCGGTAACCACCTGTCGGTCGCCGACGAGCTGTTCCTCGGCGCGGTCGTCCCCCGCCACCTGGCCTTCTGGGCCAAGGCCGAGTATTTCGACGGCACCGGCGCCGGCGGCTGGTTCACCCGCAACCTGCTCAACGGCCTCGGCGCGATCCGGGTCCAGCGGGCCGGCGGCCGGGACGCGCTCGCCGCGTTCGACGGCGCCATCCCCGTGCTGCAGTCCGGCGACTGCGTCGTCGTCTACCCCGAGGGCACCCGCTCACCCGACGGCAAGCTCTACCGCGGCCGCACCGGCGTGGCCCGGCTGGCCGTCGCGGCCGGCGTCCCGATCATCCCGGTCGGCACGCTCGGCACCGAGAAGGTGCAGCCCATCGGCCAGCCGTACCCGAAGCCGTTCAGCGGCAAGATCACGGTGAAGTTCGGCAAGCCGATCGAGACCACCGGCCGGTCCGACGACCGCACCGCGCTGCGTGCGCTCACCGACGAGGTGATGCACGAGATCCAGAAGCTGACCGGCCAGGAGTACGTGCCGCGCTACGCCCCGGCGAAACCCGCCGCCTAGCCCGCGTTTTTTAGCCCGCCGCCGGGGTCAGCACCTCGCTGCGCAGGCTGCTGACCAGCGCGGCGCTGTCCTTGATCGAGCGGCGGGTCAACAGCACGGTGGCCAGGCTGCCGTGGTCGGCCCATGCGCACACCACCACCGAGCTGCCGTCCACCCGGCCGATGCCGCAGCTCTCGTGCGCCCCGGTCTCGCCCAGGTCGAACTGCTGCACCTGCTTCAGGTTCAGCTGGTCGGCCAGGTTGTCCAGCTGCGCCTGCACGTCCGACTTCGGGGTGAACCGCCAGCCGGTCACGCCGAAGACGGTCACCCGCTTGCCGCGGCTGTCGCCGTAGACCCCGGCGAACGGGGTGCCGTCGGCCGCCTTCGCCGAGCGCAGTTGGTCGGCCAGCCGGTCGGCGGCGCGCTTGCTGGCGTTGTCGTCGCGCAGTTGCAGGTCGGAGAAGGACGCCGGCAGGTCGGCGCTCACCGGGTACTGCCGCGCCGCCGGGAACTGGAAATAGGCGAACGGCCCGCCGCAGCAGCAGAGCACGCCGAGCACGGTGAGCAGGGCCAGGCGGCGACCCCAGCGGCGTTTGCGGCGCGGCGGGGGCATTGGTCGTTGCGGGCGCGGTGCCGCCCACGGCGGCGGCGGGGGGAGTCGCCCGGGCGCGCCGGGGCGGGTCTGCACCGGCAGGCGGTTGGCCGGCGGGCGGGCTTGTGCCGCCCGAGCCGCGGCGTTTTGGGCCGCGATCTGGGCGGCGGCGTGAGCGGCGGCCGCCTTTTCGCGAGCTTTGCGTTCGTGCCGGCTGAGCTTGGGCGGCTTCGGCGGCGCGGGGGCTTTCGGTTGCGGCGCTGCCGGGGGCGGCGCCGCCGGCGCCGGCGACTCGATCCGGGTCGGCGGCATTTCAACCGGTTGGTCCAGCTTGGTGGGGTCGGTTTCGGCAATTTGCGGTACGACCGGGAAGCCGTCCCACGGTGTGTCCTGGCCTGCCCACGGGTCGACCGCGGGGATCGCGGCCCGCTCGTCGTCCGGCTCCGGGCGCCGCCGGGTCCACCGCGACTTCTTCGGTGCCGGCGGCGGCACGACGGCCGATCCGCTCCAGCGAGCCGGTGCGTCCACCGTCGAGGGATCCTCCCCGCCGTCGATGCGGGTCGCCTCAGGCAACTCGGCCGCGGGGTCGTTGTCATCCCGCTGCTGGTCAGCCATCCGTCGATCTCCTTCGCTGCCGGTGGTCCGGCCCCTGACGCAAGGTTAGAGGCGTGGCGCCAGCAATCAGGAACTGCGCGTTCCGGATTCCGAGCGCAAATGCCGGACAACCTGGGCGATGTGCCGGACGGTCTGGAGCCGTATGGTTACCGAGACATGAGAACGACACAGAGAAATGCCGTCACGTTGACCGGGAGTGATCTCGGTCAGCCGATGGTGTTCGCCCACGGCTATGGCTGCGACCAGAACATGTGGCGCCTTGTTGCTCCGGCCTTTGCGGATACGTATCGGCTCGTTCTTTTCGACCATGTAGGTAACGGCAAATCCGATCTGTCGGCCTACGATTCCGACCGTTACTCCACCCTCGACGGTTACGCCGGCGACATCCTCGAGATCCTGCACGAAAATGATCTGTGGGACGTCGTCTTCGTCGGCCACTCGGTGAGCGCCATGATCGGCGTACTCGCCGCGATCCGGGAGCCCGAGCGCTTCGCCAAGCTGGTCCTCGTCGGGCCTTCGCCGCGCTACATCAACGAGCCGACCGAGGACTACGTGGGTGGGTTCGCCCGCGCCGACATCGAGTCCCTGCTGGACTCGCTGGACAGCAACTACCTCGGCTGGTCCAGTCAGATGGCCCCGGTGATCATGGGCAACCCGGACCGTCCCGAGCTCGGTGAGGAGCTGACCAACAGCTTCTGCCGCACCGATCCGGAGATCGCCAAGAAGTTCGCGCGGGTCACCTTCTTCTCCGACAACCGCGACGATCTGCTCAAGCTCCGCACTCCGGCATTGATCCTGCAGTGCTCGGATGATGTGATCGCACCGACCGTGGTGGGTGACTACGTGCACAAGCACACCGCGGGCAGCACTCTGGTGCATTTGAATGCGACCGGGCACTGCCCCAACCTGAGCGCCCCGGAAGAAACGATCGACGCGATCAAGTCCTGGCTGTAGATCTACCGAATCGAAGCGTAGAGCGGAACGTGAGTGACTCAGGTGGGCCGGACGTGACACAAGAGTTACGACTGCCCTGGGATGACGACCCGGACGACCTGTACGAGCATGCGCCGTGCGGGTATCTGACCACGCTCCCCGACGGGACCATCGTCAAGGTCAATCAGACATTCCTGGCCTGGACGGGGTACACCCGAGGGGAGCTGGTCGGGCACCGCCGGTTCCGTGACCTGCTCAGCTCGGGCGGGCAGATCTACCACGAAACCCATTACGCGCCGCTGCTGCGGATGCAGGACGAGGTGAACGAGCTCGCCTTCGACGTGGTCTGCTCGGACAAAACCACGCTGCCCACGCTGGTCAACTCGGTGCTGGCGCGCGGGCCGGCCAAGGAGCCGCGGGCGATCCGCACCACCGTCTTCAACGCCACCGACCGGCGCAGCTACGAGCAGGAGTTGCTGGCCGCCCGCAAGCGCGCCGAGGACTCGGAACGCCGCATCCAGGTGCTCCAGCAGATCGTGGCCGACCTGGCGGCGGCACCGACCGAGGCCGAGGTGGCCGAGGCCGTGGTGCGCGCGCCCGAGCCGGCCTTCGGCGCCGCGAGCAGCAGCATCTACCTGGTCGACGCCGACCGCGACCTGATCATCGCGGTCGCCTCGACCGACCCGACCACCGGCAACTGGGACGACATGCCCCGGTCGTCGAAGCGGGCGGTGGCCCGGGTGGCCGAGCGCGGCGACCTGCACGTGGTCGGCTCGGTCGGCGAGGCCCGGCAGCACTTCCCCGATCTGGTCGACAACATGCGCAGGTCCGGCCGCAACACGGTGGTGCTGCTGCCGCTGACCACCGGCCCGACCGACGAGAACACCGGCACCGAGACCCTCGGCGTGCTGGCGTTCAGCTTCACCGGCGAGCGCAAGCTCAGCGACGCCGAGCTTCGCGTGGTGCGACTGCTCGGCCAGCAGGCCGGCCAGGCGCTCGACCGGGCCCGGCTGTACGACGACGGCCGCCGCCGCGAGGAGCGTGCCGCCTTCCTGGCCGAGACCACCCGCTGCCTCGACGAGATGCACCGGCTCAACCCGCGGGCCCGCCGGCTGATCGACCGGGTGGTGCCGGAGATCGCCGACTGGGCCGTGCTGAGCCTGTCCATCGGCAACGGCATCCATGAGGAGGCCGGCGGCTCGCCACCCGACGCCGACCTGCTGGCCCAGGCACAGCATCGGGCGACGGTGGCGAGCGTGCCGAGCTTCCCGCCGCCCGGCGATCCGCTCGGCTGCGTGGTGCTGCCGCTGACCGCCCGCGGCCGGGTGCTCGGCACGCTGTCGGTGCGGATGGCGCCGGACCGCCGGGGCGCCGCCGCCGAACGGGCCTTCCTCATCGACCTGGCCGACCGGGCCGGGTTGGCGCTGGAAAACGCGCGCCTCTACGAGCAGGAGCGGGAGACCGCCCGCACGCTGCAGCGCAGCCTGCTCGCCGCCGACCTGCCCAAGGGCGACATCCGGTTCGCGGTGGACACCCACTACCAGGCGGCCGGGCTGGACCTGGAGGTCGGCGGCGACTGGTTCGACGCCTTCCTGATCAACAAGGACCGGCTGGTGGTGGCGGTCGGCGACGTGGTCGGCCGGGGCATCGACGCGGCCACCACGATGGGCCAGCTGCGCAGCGCTATCCGGGCGCTGGCCGGGGACGCGGTCGGGCCGGCCCGGCTGCTGCAGGGGCTGGACCGGTTCGTCGAGCGGGTCGAGACGGCCCGGATGGCCACCGTGGCGTACGCCGAGGTCGACCTGAACACCGGCGAGCTGACGTACGCCTGCGCCGGTCACCTCCCGCCGCTGCTGCAGGCGCCGCTCGGCCTGCCGGAATTTCTCCTGCAGGCGCGCTCGGCGCCGCTGGGCTCCCGGGCCGGCGACACCCGGCGCACCGAGCACCGGTTGCGGCTGCCGCCCGGCAGCCGCCTGCTGCTCTACACCGACGGTTTGATCGAGCGGCGCACCCGGCCGATCGACCAGGGTTTCGAGGTGCTGTCCCGAGAGTTCGCCCGGCGGCGGGACGCACCGCTGCCCGGCCTCACCGCCGGGCTGGCCGACTTGCTGGTCGGCCGCGACCACGCCGACGACGTCTGCCTGCTCTGCCTGTCGCTGGGCAGCGAGGAGCGGATCGAACGGAGCCTGGGGGCCGACCGGCAGCAGATCGCGCTGCTGCGCGCCGACCTGCGGGCCTGGCTGGTCGCCCACGGCATCGAGCCGGAATGCCGGGACGCGGTGCTGCTGGCCTGCTCGGAAGCGGTGGCGAACGCGATCGAGCACGGTTACCGGGACGACCCGTTCGGCGTGATCGACGTGGTCGCGACGGTGACCGGCGACGCGGTCGAGGTGCGCGTCGCCGACAAGGGGACGTGGCGGGGCGCGTCCACCGACGTGGCGCGCGGCCGTGGCCTGCAGTTGATCCGCGAATCGATGGACCAGGTGCTCTTCGACCGGAGCAGCGGCACCACCGTCATCATGCGGCGCAGCCTGGAGGCCCAGTGACCGACCAATGGGTGACTTTCTCCAATTTCGGTGACGCGGCTCTGGTCCGGCTGACCGGGGAGATCGACCTGGCCAACGCGGGCGACATCGGGCGCGCGATAGTGAACCGGGTCAACGAGGCCGGCAAGGTGCTGATCGACCTCACCACGGTGTCTTTCCTGGACAGCGCCGGGGTGCGGCTGCTCGACGCGCTGGTCGGCGACCTCCTCGTGCACGGCACCCGGACCCGGCTGGTGGTGGGCGAGCGGGGTGCCGCGCGGATGACTCTCCAGCTGTGCGCCTTCCGGGAGGACATCCTGACCACCGACCTGGAGCGGGCGGCGGCCGACTTGAAATAGGGTCCAAGTACCCTGGACTTCCATGAGTGCAAGCTCCGTCTTCCCACAGCTCGAACAGCTGCTGCCCCGCGTCAGCAAGCCGATCCAATACGTGGGCGGCGAGCTCGGCGCCGTCGTCAAGGATTGGGACGCCACCACCGTCCGCTGGGCGTTGATGTACCCCGACGCGTACGAGGTGGGCCTGCCCAATCAGGGCGTCCAGATCCTCTACGAAGTGCTCAACGAACAGCCGGATGTGCTGGCCGAGCGCACCTATGCGGTCTGGCCCGACCTCGAGGCGCTGATGCGCGAGCACGGCGTCCCGCAGTTCACCGTCGACGCGCACCGCCCGGTGCGCGCGTTCGACGTGCTCGGCCTGTCGTTCGCGACCGAGCTCGGCTACACCAACATGTTCACCGCGCTCGATCTGGCCGGCATCCCGCCGGAGAGCAAGGACCGCACGGTGGACGACCCGATCGTGCTGGCCGGCGGGCACGCGAGCTTCAACCCGGAGCCGATCGCCGACTTCATCGACGCGGCCGTGCTCGGCGACGGCGAGGAGGCCGTCCTCGAGATCACCGGCATCATCCGGGAGTGGAAGGCCGAGGGCTGCCCCGGCGGCCGGGACGAGATCCTGCTGCGCCTGGCGCGCACCGAGAGCATCTATGTGCCGCGCTTCTACGACGTCGACTACCTGCCCGACGGCCGCATCCAGCGGGTCGTGCCGAACCGCCCGGACGTGCCGTTCCGGGTCGCCAAGCGCACGACGATGGACCTCGACGCCTGGCCGTACCCGAAGAAGCCGCTGGTCCCGCTGGCCGAGACGGTCCACGAGCGCTATGCGGTGGAGATCTTCCGCGGCTGCACCCGGGGTTGCCGCTTCTGCCAGGCCGGCATGATCACCCGCCCGGTCCGGGAGCGGTCGATCACCACGGTGGGCCAGATGGTGCGGGAGGGGCTGGAGTTCTCCGGCTTCAACGAGGTGGGCCTGCTGTCCCTGTCGTCGGCCGACCACTCCGAGATCGGCGACATGTGCTCCGGCCTCGCCGAGCAGTACGCGGGCACCAACGTCTCGCTGTCGCTGCCGTCGACCCGGGTGGACGCGTTCAACATCGACCTGGCCCAGGAGCTGTCGAAGAACGGGCGCCGTACCGGCCTGACCTTCGCGCCCGAGGGCGGCTCCGAGCGGATCCGCAAGGTCATCAACAAGATGGTGACCGAGGAGGACCTGATCCGGACGGTCGTCACCGCGTACTCGAGCGGCTGGCGGCAGGTCAAGCTGTACTTCATGTGCGGCCTGCCCACCGAGACCGACGACGACGTGCTGCAGATCGCCCGGATGGCGCACGAGGTGATCAAGGCGGGCCGGGTGGCCGCCGGCACCAAGGACATCCGCTGCACGGTGTCGATCGGCGGGTTCGTGCCCAAGCCGCACACCCCGTTCCAGTGGGCGAAGATGGAGCGCCCCGAGGTGATCGACGCTCGGCTCAAGATGCTCAAGCAGGAGATCAACAGCGACCGGTCGCTGGGCCGGGCGATCGGCTACCGCTACCACGACGGCGAGCCGTCGCTGATCGAAGGCCTGCTTTCCCGGGGCGATCGCCGCGTCGGGGCAGTGATCCGGCGCGTCTGGGAAAAAGGCGGACGTTTCGACGGCTGGAGCGAACATTTTTCGTACGCCCGCTGGGTCGAGGCGGCCGCCGAGGTGCTCCCCGCCTTCGGTGTCGATCTCGACTGGTTCACCACCCGCGAGCGCGAGCAGGCCGAGGTGCTCCCCTGGGACCACCTCGACTCCGGCCTCGACAAGGACTGGCTCTGGCAGGACTGGCAGGACTCGGTCAGCGAGTACGAGCAGGACGACTGCCGCTGGACCCCGTGCTTCGACTGCGGTGTCTGCCCGTCGATGGACACCGAGATCCAGATCGGCCCGACCGGTAAGAAACTGCTGCCCCTGACCCCGGTGAACAACCTGCGGATCCCGGCCTAGGAGAACACGATTCCCCCCAAGAACCAGCCGGTCGGCGGCCAGGCCCCGGTCGTGCAGCGCATCCGTATCCGGTACGCCAAGCGTGGCCCGCTGCGCTTTACGTCACACCGGGACTTCGCCCGTGCCTTCGAGCGGGCACTGCGCCGGGCCGCCGCACCGGTCGCGTTCTCCCAGGGCTTCCACCCACACCCCAAGATTTCGTACGCGAGTGCGGCGCCCACCGGCGTCGGCAGTGAGGCCGAGTACCTGGAGATCGGGCTGCAGGCCGAGGTCGACCCGGAGCAGTTGCGGCTCGCGCTGGACGCCGCCCTGTCGCCCGGCCTCGACGTGCTCGAGACGGTGGTGGCCGGCGAGGGCAGCCTCGCCGACCGGATCGACGCCTCCCGGTGGCGGATCGAGCTGACCGGGGTCGACCCGGCGGTGGCCGAGGCCGCCGTCAAGAGCTTCGTCGATGCCGAGGAAGTGCTGGTCGAGCGCATGACCAAGCAGGGCCGGCGCTCGTTCGACGCCCGTTCCGCGGTGACTCACATCGCTGTGACCGAGCAGTCCGACCTACCTTCCGGGGCGGACGGCGCACCGTGTGCGATAATCGACCTTGTCGTACGACTGGTAACACCCGCCGTGCGGCCCGATGACGTTCTTTCCGGCCTGCGTGTCGTAGCTGGTCTGGAGCCGCCGGTGCCCTCACGGGTGACCCGGCTGGCCCAGGGCACGCTCACCGCGCAGGGGGAGATCGCCGATCCGTTGGAAGCGGATCGACTGGCAGCCCACCCGGGATAGACGGGCGCCATCGGAGGGCGTCGGCTGCAAAAACAGCGGGCGCCTGTCGGCAGACTTCGGCCGCCCGTCCGACCAACGGCCGGGACCGAAATACTTGCGGCGACCCTGCGTGGCAGCGCTCACACGCGCCCGGGGCTGCCAGAACTGGAGAGCGCCCATGCTCGAAAACGAGCCAACGGGCGGTGAATTGGTCGGAGCGGTCACGCCGCCCGCCGATACCGCCGATAGCCCTACAACCACCCCTGTGCGCCGAACCAGGACCACACGCCGCAAGGCAGCCGCCCCAGCGGCCGAGGTCCCGGCATCAGAGGTTCCCGCGTCGGAGGACGCACCCGAGGCCGCACCGGTCCCGGTGAAGGCCACCCGCAGCCGTCGTAAGGTCGCCGCACCGGCGGCCCAATCGGTGGCCCAGCCGGCCGCCGAGGCCCCCGAGGACGGGGAAGCTCCGCCGGCCGAGGTGCCGGTGAAGGCGACCCGTGCCCGCCGGAAGAAGGTCGCGGCGCCCGCCGCCGCACCCGAGCCGGTCGAGGTGGTGTCCGTCGTGGCACTGCCGGTGGACGATCTCGTCGAGCCGGTCGTCGAGGAACCGGTCGTCGAAGAGGAAGCAGTCGAGGAGGAGCCGGCCGTCGTGGCCGAGCCGATCATCGGCGTGCTGCCGCTGGACGACGACTTCGTCGAGGAGGAGCAGCCCAAGCGCCGTACGCGCCGGGCGCCGCTGCCCCCCGCCGTACTCTTCATGCCGCCGGAGGCCACCGAGGAGCCGGTGGTGGCCCCGGCCGCCGCTCGCCGCACCCGGCGTGCCGCACCTGTCGTGCCGGTCGTGGCCGTCGAGCCGGAGGTCGCCGAGGCCGTGGCCGAGGTCGCCGAGCTGCCCGTCGAGGAACCGGCCGAGACCACCCGCCGCAGCCGTCGCCGCCGTCGCGGAGGCGCCGCCGAGGACGCCGAGCCGATCGAGGCCGTGGCCGTGGCCGAGGTCGCCGAGCCGATTGTCGACGAGACGGACGAGAGCGCCGACGACGTCGAGGACGACGACGACTCCGAGGACGAGCTGTCCGCGAGCCGCCGCCGTCGCCGGCGTGGCCGCCGCGGCCGTGGTCGCGGCAAGGGCCCGGCCGAGGACGGCGAGGAGTTCGCCGAGGGCGAGGAGCCGGTCGACGCGACGGCCGAGGACGAAGCCGAGGACGGCGAGGACGAGCCCGACGAGGGGGACGGCGTCACCCGCCGTCGCCGCCGCCGGCGCCGCAAGGGTTCCAGCGGCGACGGCGACACCGGGGGCATCGAGGACGGCGTGCACACCGTCGTGCGGGTGCGCGAGCCGCGCCGCAGCGACGAGGTGCAGGGCGTCTCCGGCTCGACCCGGCTCGAGGCCAAGCGCCAGCGCCGCCGGGACGGCCGCGAGCAGCGCCGGACCCGCCCGCCGATCCTGAGCGAGTCGGAGTTCCTGGCCCGCCGGGAAGCGGTCGACCGGGTCATGGTCGTCCGGCAGAAGTCGGACCGGACCCAGATCGCCGTGCTGGAAGACGGCATCCTGGTCGAGCACTACGTGGCCCGGGCCACCTCCGGCACCATGGTCGGCAACGTCTACCTCGGCAAGGTGCAGAACGTGCTGCCGAGCATGGAGGCGGCGTTCGTCGACGTCGGTCGCGGCCGTAACGCCGTGCTCTACGCCGGCGAGGTCAACTGGGACGCCACCGGTCTGGAAGGCCGGGCCCGCTCGATCGAGCAGGCGCTCAAGTCCGGCGACTCGGTGCTGGTGCAGGTCACCAAGGACCCGATCGGGCACAAGGGCGCCCGGCTGTCCAGCCACATCGCGCTCTCCGGCCGGCACCTGGTCTACGTGCCGAACGGCAACGCGTCCGGGATCAGCCGCAAGCTGCCGGACAACGAGCGCAAGCGGCTCCGGGACGTGCTGAAGAAGCTGGTGCCGGACGGCGCCGGGGTCATCGTGCGGACCGCGGCCGAGGGTGCCAGCGAGGACGAGCTGGCCCGCGACGTGAAGCGTCTGCAGGCCCAGTGGGAGGACATCCAGCGCCGGTCCGCCGAGGGCCACGCGCCGGTCGCTCTCTCCGAGGAGCCCGACCTGGTCATCCGGGTGGTCCGGGACCTCTTCAACGAGGACTTCCGCGAGCTCGTGGTGCAGGGCGACCAGGCGTACGGCGAGGTCGAGGAATACCTCAACTCGGTGTCGCCGGACCTTCTCGAGCGTCTGCACCGCTACACCGGGGTCGCCGACGTCTTCGCCGACAAGCGGATCGACGAGCAGATCCTCAAGGGTCTCGACCGCAAGGTGTTCCTGCCCTCGGGCGGCCACCTGGTGATCGACCGCACCGAGGCGATGACGGTGGTGGACGTCAACACCGGTAAGTACACCGGTGCCGGCGGCAACCTCGAGGAGACGGTCACCCGGAACAACCTCGAGGCGGCCGAGGAGATCGTCCGGCAGCTGCGGCTGCGCGACCTCGGCGGCATCGTGGTCATCGACTTCATCGACATGGTGCTGGAGAGCAACCGCGACCTGGTGCTGCGGCGACTCACCGAGTGCCTGGGCCGGGACCGCACCAAGCACCAGGTCACCGAGATCACCTCGCTCGGCCTGGTGCAGATGACCCGCAAGCGGATCGGGTCCGGCCTGCTCGAGGCGTTCAGCGAGACCTGTGACCACTGCAAGGGCCGGGGCGTGCTGATCCACACCGAGCCGGTGCCGGAGAAGCGCAGCAACGGTGGCAGCGGCAACGGCGGCGGCACCCAGGTCAAGGCGGTTGCCGCGGCGCCGCGGATCGAGCAGCCGGCCGCACCGCAGCAGCAGCAACCGCAGCAGCAGCCGGCCTCGGGCCGGTCCCGCCGGCGGCGTGGCGGTGCCGAGGCGGCCTCGATCGAGGCGGCCGCGGCCGAAGCGGCGGCTGCCGTGGTCGAGGGGGAGCAGATCGCTCCGCTGGAGACCGTGGTCGTGGTCGAGCCGGTCGTGGTCCAGCCGGTCGTGGTCCAGCCGATCCGGGAGAGCCCGGTCGCGATCGCGGCCGACCTGCCGCCGATCGTCGGCTCCGGCATCGTGTCGGCCGCTCCCAGCGCGGTCAGCAAGGCCGAGCCGGGCGACGACTACGACATCAGCGGCTACGACCTGTCCCGCTACGACTCGGACGTGCCGGCGGCTCCGGCCGAGGCGGCGTCCGACGAGGAGCCGTTGCGGCTGACCGGGTCGGACGACCCGGATGCGGCCGACGAGGACGACGAGGAAGAGGACGACGAGCCGGTGGGCGCGGGTGCGGGCCGCCGGCGGTCGCGGCGCGGTGGCGCCCGGCGGCGTACTCGCCCCTGATTTCGGAACGACGGTGGGCAGTTCGGTAAAGAAACCTAACTACTGAACTGCCCACCGTCGTCGAAGTCCGCTAACCTCGCGGGGATCGCCCTTCCAACCGCCCCACCGCCGCCCTTGAGCGGACTGAAGGCGGTTCCTCTTTCCCCCGAGGAGACCGACCCCGATGCGACGCCTCGCATTCCTGATAGTTCTGCCCTTCCTGGCTGCCGGTTGCTCCGGCGGCGATGACACCGCGGCCACCGCCGGCGGCGTCACGTCGGCCCCCGGCGGTTCCGCGGCCGCGCCGGCACCGGTCGACCCGTCCGCGGCGGCGGCCGGCGACAAGGCCCTCTCCGGCAACACCAAGGCGATCTGCGACCAGGCCACCCGCACCAGCACGAGCTTCGGCGAGACCTTCATCGCCGACCTCAAGCTGCAGATCGATGCCGCCGGTAAGGATGCGGCGGCCAAGAGCCGGGCCCAGGAGAAGATCGACCAGGATGTGTCGAGCTACTCGGGCGCGCTCGCCGGCATGGCGAAGCTGGCCGACGACAAGGCGCTCAAGAGCGCGCTCACCCAGATGAGCAAGCAGGTCAAGGCGTTGAAGGGCGACGTCACCAAAATCAACGCGGACAAGATGTCGGAGATCACGGCTACCCTGGACAAGGCCTGCGGTAAGAGCTGAGGTCCCCGGTTTGGGTTCGGCGTGGCTGATGAAGTACGCTTGCCGACGGCGCTTTTCATGCGCCTTTCCCCGCGCGATCCTGGCCGGGAAGCACCATCCGCCAAGCAGCGGTCTCATCGCTGCGTAAGTCTCAGGGAGTCCGCGTCCGATGTACGCGATCGTCAAGACCGGCGGCAAGCAGTACAAGGTTGCCGAGGGCGACGTGATCGAGGTCGAGAAGCTCGCGGGCGTGCCCGGCGATGCGCTCACGCTCGCCGCAGTCCTCCTCGTCGACGGTGACAACCTGGTGACCGACGCGGCCAAGCTTGCCAACGTTACGGTGTCCGGCGAGATCGCCGAGCACACCAAGGGTCCGAAGATCCGGATCCACAAGTTCAAGAACAAGACCGGCTACCACAAGCGCCAGGGGCATCGTCAGCCTCTGACCAAGATCAAGGTCACCGGCATCAAGAGCGGGAAGTAAGGGGCGGATCACTCATGGCTCACAAAAAGGGTGCGTCCAGCTCGCGCAACGGCCGTGACTCCGCCGCTCAGCGGCTCGGCGTCAAGCGGTTCGGTGGCCAGCTGGTCAACGCGGGCGAGATCCTGATCCGTCAGCGCGGCACGAAGTTCCACCCGGGCGAGCTCGTCGGCCGTGGCGGCGACGACACGCTGTTCGCGCTGGCCAGCGGCAACGTGCTCTTCGGCACCAGCCGTGGTCGCAAGACCGTCAGCATCGTTCCGGTCTCCCAGTAATTCTTGCAGCAGCGGGCCACGGACCCTCCGGGGTTCGCGGCCCGCTGTTTTTGTTTTAGGAGTTGAGCAAGTGACCACGTTCGTCGATCGGGTCGTGCTGCACCTGCAGGCGGGTGACGGCGGGCACGGCTGCGTCTCGGTACGCCGGGAGAAGTTCAAGCCACTCGGTGGGCCCGACGGTGGCAACGGCGGGCACGGCGGCAGCATCACGCTCGTCGTCGACCCGCAGCAGCACACGCTGCTCGACTTCCACTTCCACCCGCACATCAAGGCGCCCACCGGCACCAGCGGCGCGGGTGCCAACCGGGACGGCGCCAACGGCAAGGACCTGGTCGTGCAGGTGCCGGCCGGCACCGTCGTGCACAGCGAGGACGGCGAAGTGCTGGCCGACCTGGTCGGCGAGGGCGCCACCTTCGAGGTGGCCCGCGGCGGCCGTGGTGGCCGGGGCAACGCCTCGCTGGCCAACACCCGGCGCAAGGTGCCCGGTTTCGCCGAGCTCGGCGAGCCCGGCGAGCACCTCGACGTGGTGCTCGAGCTGAAGAGCGTGGCGGACGTGGGGCTGGTCGGCTTCCCGTCGGCCGGCAAGTCGTCGCTCATCTCGGTGATCTCCGCGGCCAAGCCCAAGATCGCCGACTACCCGTTCACCACCCTGGTGCCCAACCTGGGCGTGGTGCAGGCCGGCGACCAGACGTTCACCGTGGCCGACGTGCCCGGGTTGATCCCGGGTGCGGCCACCGGCAAGGGCCTCGGCATGCAGTTCCTGCGGCACATCGAGCGCACCTCGGTGCTGGTGCACGTGCTCGACGCGGCCACGCCGGAGATCGACCGCGACCCGCTGGCCGACCTCGACGCGATCGAGGCCGAGCTGTCCGCGTACGGCGGCCTCGAGGACCGGCCGCGACTCGTGGTGCTCAACAAGATCGACATCCCGGACGGCCGGGACCTGGCCGAGATGGTCCGCCCCGACCTGGAGGCCCGTGGCTTCCAGGTGTTCGAGGTCAGCGCGATCACCCGCGAGGGGCTCAAGGAGCTGATGTTCGCCCTCGCCGCCACGGTCGCCGAGCACCGGCTCGCCACCCCGGAGCCGGAGCCGACCCGGGCCGTCGTCCGCCCGCGCGCGGTCGACGAGAGCGGCTTCACCGTCGAGCAGGACGAAGAGGGCGTCTTCGTGGTGCGCGGCAGCAAGGTCGAGCGCTGGATCAAGCAGACCAACTTCGACAACGACGAGGCCGTGGGCTACCTGTCCGACCGTCTCGACCGGCTCGGCGTCGAGGCCGAGCTCGGCAAGAAGGGCGCGAAGGCCGGCGATCCGGTGCGGATCGGCGTGATGGAGTTCGACTGGCAGCCCAACGCCGGCGAGTACGTCACCGGGCCGCGCGGCACCGACTCCCGCCTGGAGGAGGACACCCACCGGGCCAGTGCGTCGCAGCGGCTCGCCGCCCGCAAGGCACGCCGGGTCCGCTCCGACGACGAGCTGCTGCACATGGCTCCGGACGGCACGGTCACCACCCTGGCGAACGCCCAACGGCCGGTGCTCGTCACCGAGTCCGACGATGAGGACGACACCGGCGAATAGGACGTTGTCCAGCTTGACGCAACCATCCGGCAAGGGTGCTCGCTTAGAGTCACCGTCGTGCTGATCGAATCCCGCCCCGGCCTGGACCCGGAACTCGGTGCCCTGGTCACGGCCCAGCAAAGGGAGATCCGGGAGATTGACGGGGGCATGAACACCAAGGTGTTCATGCCTCACGATGACTCTGCGTATCTGGTGGCGGTCGTCAACGAGCGGGCCGTCGCGTGCGGCGCCTGGCAGGCGATGGAACCGGGCGCGGTCGAACTCAAGCGGATGTATGTGCGGCCGGCCTTCCGCGGCCGGGGCATCGCCCGCCAGATGATCGTCGCGATCGAGGAGGAGGCGCTGGCCGCGGGCCGGCCGGTCATCCGGCTCGAGACCGGCAACTATCTGCCCGCGGCGATCGCCCTCTACCAGTCGTCGGGCTACCAGCCGATCCCGGCCTACGGCCCGTACGTCGGCAACCCGTACAGCGTCTGCTTCGAGAAGCGCCTGGCGGCGTTAGTCCACCCGTCCAACCACCCCGCCACCACCCTTGGCCGGACTAAAGACAGAGTCCAATAGCCACCTTCGTACGGCGTACCGTCGCAAGCGCCGCAGGCTGCACCCGGGCCTTGCCCTCCGCCAAGATCTCGCGGACGTGGCCGGGGTCGGCGGAAAGCTCGGCGTGCCGCGCCCGGATCGGCGCGAGCAACTCGACCACCGCGTCGGTGACCTCGCGTTTCAGCGCGCCGTAGGACGTGAACTCGCCCGGCTTCTCGTCGGTGCAGGCGCTGAGGATGGCGAGCAGGTTGCTGACGCCGGGCTGATTTTCCGGATCGTGCCGGACGATGCCCACGGTGTCGGTCACCGCGCGCGAGATCGCCTTGCGGATCGTCTCGGGCGGGTCGAGCAGACCGATCCGGCCGGCCGGCGTGGGGGCGCTCTTGCTCATCTTCCGGGTCGGATCGGCCAGGTCCATGATCCGTGCGGCCGCGTCGGGGCGAATGCCCTCGGGCACGGTGAAGGTCTCCCCGTAGCGTGCGTTGAACCTTAGCGCGAGCGTGCGGGCCAGCTCCAGATGCTGGCTCTGATCCTCGCCGACCGGCACCTGGTCGACGTCGTGCACCAGGATGTCGGCGGCCATCAGCACCGGATAGGTGAGCAGGCTCAGCCGCACCGGCCCGCCCGCCGCCGACTTCTCCTTGAACTGGATCATGCGAGCCGCCTCGCCGAAGGCGGCCGTGCACTCCAGTAGGTAGTGCAGCTCGGTGTGCTCGGGGACCTGCGAGTTCGCGATGATCGGCGTGCGGTGTGGATCGACGCCGGCCGCCAGCAGCAGGGTGGCCACGTCGAGCGTGTTCGCCCGCACCTGGGCCGGATCGTGCTCCATGGTCAGCGCGTGCAGGTCGGCGATCATCGCGATCGAGTCGGTGGCCGCCTGCGCGGCGACCAGCGGGCGCATGGCGCCCAGCAGATTTCCGAGGTGCAGCTTGCCGGTCGGCTGAAAGCCGGTGAGTCGCTTGGTCATGGCGGGATTCCTTCCGTACGGGGTAGGTGGCGCCCCGCCGGAAACCGGCCGTTACATGCGAGAACGGCCGCCCGGAGGGGGCGGCCGCGATGAGGTCATGCGCGTCTGGGTGAGCCGCCCGTCAGGGCAGCCACCAGCAGAGGTTCGTGGCGCGCATAACGCCATGCTACCGCGAGGCGGTCATGTGCCGGACCGGCCGGACGGGCATGATGGTCGTCATGCCGCTGACCCGCTCCGAGGCCACCGCCCGGGCCGCCATCGTCGACGTCCACTCCTACGAGGTGCACCTCGACGTCACCGCGGCGGAGGAGACGTTCGGCGCGCGGACCGTGGTGCGGTTCGGGGCGCGGCCGGGCGCGTCGACGTTCCTCGAGTTCGAGCCGGTCCGGATCCAGTCGATGACCCTGAACGGGGCGCGGGTGCCGGCCGAGGCGGCCACCGGCGGGCGGCTGGAGCTGACCGGGCTCGCCGAGGAGAACGAGCTGGTCGTCGCGGCCACCATGCGGTATTCGAACGACGGCGAGGGCCTGCATCGCTACACCGACCCGGCCGACGGGAACGTCTACCTCTACCAGCACCTGTTCATCAACAACGGCGGCCGGGTGCTGCCCTGCTTCGACCAGCCGGACATGAAGGCGTCGTTCCAGGTGGCGGTCACCGCGCCGGCCGACTGGAAGGTCGCCGCCAACGGTGAGCTGATCTCCGCGGCCGACGGCGTGTGGCGGTTCGCCCCGACCAAGCCGATCTCCACCTACCTGGCCTCGCTGTTCGCCGGGCCGCTGCACGTGGTCACCGACGAGCACGACGGCATCCCGCTGGCGCTGTACGTGCGGGCCGCGCTCGCCGCCGACCTCGACCGGGACGCCGAGGAGCTCTTCACGATCACCAAGCAGTGCCTGGACCGCTACCACGAGATGTTCGACATCCGGTACCCCTTCGGGCACTACCAGCAGGCGTTCGCCCCCGAGTTCAACTTCGGCGCCATGGAGTACCCGGGGCTGGTGGTCTTCCGGGACGAGATGATCTACCGCTCGGCGGTCACCGAGAGCCAGCGGGAGAGCCGGGCCAACGTCATCGCGCACGAGATGGCGCACATGTGGTTCGGCGACCTGGTGACCATGGCCTGGTGGGACGACCTGTGGCTGAACGAGTCGTTCGCCGAATACCTGGGCACCCGGGTCGCGGCCGAGGCCACCCGGTTCACCGGCGCGTGGACCACGTTCGCGATGCAGCGCAAGGCGTGGGGCCTGCGCGCCGACCAGCACCCGTCCACCCACCCGGTGGCGCCGATCGAGGTCGCCGACACCGACCAGGCGCTTCTCAACTTCGACGGCATCTCGTACGCGAAGGGCGCCGCCACCCTCAAGCAGCTTGTCGCGTTCGTCGGCGACGAGGCGTTCCTGGCCGGGTTGAACGACCACTTCGCAGCGCACGCGTACGGCAATGCCACGCTCGCCGACCTGCTCGCGGCGCTGACCAAGTCGAGCGGGCGGGACCTCGCCGGATGGTCCGACGTGTGGCTGCGCCGGGCCCAGGTCAACACGCTCCGGATGTCGCTCTCGCCGGCCGCCGTCGAGCAGACCGCGCCCGAGGGTTACCCGACGCTGCGGCCGCACAAGATCGGCATCGGGCTGTTCGACCGGGCGCCGGACGGCTCGGTCAATCGCCGGACGACCGTGCTCGCCGAGGTCGACGCCGAGCCGCGCACCCTGATCCCGGCCGTCGACGGCGAGCCCGCGGCCGACCTGGTGCTGCTCAACGACGGCGACCTGACGTACGCGAAGATCCGGCTGGACGACGCCTCGACCGCGGCCGTCTCCACCGTCCTGCCGCTGCTCTCCGACTCGCTGGCCCGGGCCGTGCTCTGGGCCGCCACCCTGGACGCCGTGGTCGACGGCGAACGGCCGGTCGCCGAGCTGGTCACGCTGGTGCTGACCGCGCTGCCGGTGGAGTCCGAGGTGGTGATCGTCGAGGACGTGCTGCGGGCCACTCGCAGCCTGGTCGACCGCTACTCGACCCGGGAGACCCGGCCGGCCGCGCTCGAGCTCGTGGCGCAGGCCGCCGACCGGCTGCTGGCCGTCTCCGAGCCGGGCGGGTCCCGGCAGCTGGCCGCCGCCCGCGGCCTGATCGGCGCCACCGCCCAGACCGGCCGGCTGCGCGGCTGGCTGGCCGGCGAGGGCGTGCCCGAGGGGCTGGCCATCGACGACGACCTGCGCTGGCTGATCCTCTACCGGCTGGTCGTGCTCGGCGCCGCCGACCTGGACGGCATCGACGCGGAGTACGCCCGCGACCGCAGCGCCACCGGCGCCCAGTGGGCCGCGCGCTGCCGGGCCGCGGTGCCGTCGGCGGAGGCCAAGGCGGCCGCCTGGCAGTCGATCGTGGCGGACACGACGCTCTCCAACCGGCTGGTCGAGATGACCGCGTCCGGCTTCTGGCACTCCGAGCAGCTCGATCTGGTCGCGCCGTACGTGTCCCGGTACTTCGCGGAGATGCCGGCGATGATGCGGGTGCGCAGCGGGATGAGTGCGGAGAAGACCGCCAAGTACGCGTACCCGGAGCTCTCGGTCGATCCGGAGACCCGGCGGTACGCCGCCGAGCTGCTGGCCCGCGAAGATCTTGATCCGATTCTCCGCCGCGTCGTGCAGGACAGCGACGATGACATGCGCCGTGCCCTCCAGGCCCGCTTTTAGAGCTATTCTCGCGTTTCGCGACGTTACCCTCCGTTACCCTTCCCCTGACGGGGGAGGGGTCCGTGGAGTGGTCCGAGGAACTCGCCAGTGGCCTGTTGCAGGCCGCGCCGGACGCGATCCTGGTGATGTCCGGCAATCACATCGTGCTGGTCAACGACCGGGCCGTGGAGCTCTACGGCTGGACCCGTGACGAACTGCTCGGCAAGACCATCGACACCCTGATCACCGACGATGCCAAGCTGATGCTGGCCGAGCGGCGCCGCAAGATCGCGGAGGGCCGGCCGGGGCCGATCGGCGCGGTCACCACCACCATCCGGCGCCGGGACGGCAGCGAGATCCCGGTCGAGTCCTCGGTCTCGATCGTCGACACCCCGCAGGGCCGGTTCGCCGTCGCGGTGGTGCGCGACCTCACCGAGCGTGCCCGGGCCGAGCAGGAGAAGGCCCGGTTGCGGGCCGAGGCCCACGTGCACCGCAGCCAGCGGCTGGAGAGCCTCGGGCAGCTGGCCGGCGGGATCGCGCACGACTTCAACAACATGCTCGGCGTGATCGTCAACTACGCCAACTTCGTGATCGAGGAAGCCGCCGAGCCGGCCCCGGACCTGTCGGCCATCGCGGCCGATGCCAAGCAGGTCGTGCAGGCCGGCAAGCGTGGCACCGACCTCACCCACCAGCTGCTGTCGTTCGCCCGGCGGGAGGTGGTCCGGCCGCAGCCGCTCGACCTCAACGAGTCGTTGTCCGAGGTCGAGGAGATGCTGCGGCGCTCCCTCGGCGAGCAGGTCAACCTGATCGTGCGGCCGGGCGAGGGCCTGCCGCCGGTCCTCTGCGATCCGGGGCAGATCTCCCAGCTGCTGGTCAACCTGGCCCTGAACGCGCGGGACGCGATGCCGGGCGGCGGCGATCTGGTGATCGACACCGGGCGGCACGGCGAACAGGTGCGACTGCGGGTCGGTGACTCGGGCACCGGGATGACGCCGGAGGTGGCCGAGCGGGCCTTCGAGCCGTTCTTCACCACCAAGGGAAGCGGCTCGGGGACCGGGCTGGGGCTGGCCACCGTCTACGGGATCGTCACCCAGGCCGGTGGGGACGTCAGCATCGCGACCACGCCCGGAGCGGGTACGACCATCACCGTACTGTTTCCTGCTGTCGCTGCTGCTTCATCTTCTTCGGTTTTGTCGGATTCGCCGGCGGTACCCGCGCCCGCGCGGGGCGAGACGTTGCTCGTGGTCGAGGACGAGGCGGCGCTGCGGGAAGTGGCCGGGCGGATCCTGTCCGGGGCCGGCTATCACGTGCTGACGGCCGAATGTGGGGCCGAGGCGCTGGCGCTGGCCGTCCGGCACGAGGGGGCCATCGACATGCTGGTCAGCGACGTGGTGATGCCCGGGATGTCGGGCAAGGAGCTCGCCGAGCGGCTGGTCTGCGCCCGGCCGGCCACCCGGGTGCTCTACATGTCCGGGTATGCGCAGCCGGTGCTGCACTCGCAGGGCACACTCGACCCGGGCGTCGCATTGCTGGAGAAGCCGTTCACCGCGACGGACCTGCTGGTAGCCGTCCGCAGTCGCCTGGACGATTGATCTACGTCCAGCCGCCCCGCCCACCACCCTTGATGGGAATGACGCTTATATTTCACGAATGCGCAGGATCGGGATCATGGGTGGCACCTTCGACCCGATCCACCACGGTCACCTGGTGGCCGCCAGTGAGGTAGCCGCTCGCTTCGATCTTGACGAGGTCGTGTTCGTGCCGACCGGGCAGCCCTACGAGAAGGGCAAGGTTTCCCCGGCCGAGGACCGCTACCTGATGACGGTGATCGCGACCGCGTCCAACCCGCGCTTCTACGTCAGCCGGGCCGACGTCGACCGGGACGGGCCGACCTACACCGTCGACACCCTGCGGGACATGCGGGCGATCTACGGACCCGACGCCCAGCTCTACTTCATCACCGGGGCGGACGCGCTCAATCGCATCCTCGGCTGGAAAGATGCGCTCGAGATGCTGACCATGGCGCATTTCGTGGGCGTCACCCGGCCCGGCTTCGAGCTCTCCGACGACCACCTCCCCGACGACTCGGTCACCCTCGTCGAGGTGCCGGCGATGGCGATCTCGTCGTCGGCCTGCCGGGCCCGGGTGGCCGCCGGTGACCCGGTTTGGTACCTGGTGCCCGACGGTGTTGTGCAGTACATCAACAAGCGAGGCCTCTATCGGGGCTCGGGAAATGTCACACCGGTGTGAGACGCTTGTATCTCCGGGACACCAGCCCGGCTCACCGACCGAGGGGACGCTCTTGCCCGTCACCGAACGCGCTCTTGAACTGGCGATGACGGCCGCCCAGGCCGCCGCCGACAAGAAGGCGCAGGACATCGTCGTCATCGACGTCGCCGAACAGCTCTACATCACCGATGCCTTCGTGATCGCCTCGGCGTCGAACGAGCGCCAGGTCGCCTCGATCGTCGACGCCATCGAGGAAGCCCTGGCCAGCCTGCCGGAGAAGGCAAAGCCCGTGCGCCGCGAAGGCGAGCGTCAGGGTCGATGGGTGCTGCTCGACTACGTCGACATCGTCGTGCACGTCCAGCATGCCGAGGAGCGCGAGTTCTACGCCCTCGACAAGTTGTGGAAGGACTGCCCGACAATGCCGTTCGTCGACCGCGACATGGTCGACGCCGAAGCGTCGTGAGCAGGCTTATCGTCTGGCGTCACGGCAACACCGACTGGAACGCGTCGCACCGCGTCCAGGGGCAGACCGACGTGCCGTTGAACGCACTCGGCCGGCAGCAGGCCGTCGACGCGGCCGAGCTGCTGATCAAGATGAAGCCCGACGCGATCGTGGCGAGCGACCTGCACCGGGCCGCCGACACGGCCGCGGCGCTGGCCGCGCTCACCGGCCTGTCGATCAGCTACGACAAGCGGCTCCGCGAACGGTATTTCGGCAATTGGCAGGGCCTCACCATGACCGAGGTGGCCGAGCTCCACCCTGATCAGTACGACCGGTGGACCCACGGCCAGGAGGTCGGCGGCGAGGTGGAAACCCTCGCCGACCTCGGCAAACGGGTCTCCGAGGCGTTGCTGGCAGCGGCCGCCGTGTCGCCGCCCGGCGGCACCGTCGTGGTGGCCACGCACGGTGCGGCCGCGCGGCAGGGCATCGGGCACCTGCTCGGGTGGCCGCTCGAGCAGTTGCGGACGCTGCGGGCGCTGCAGAACTGCCATTGGGTCGAGTTGACCCATGACCGGGAGCGCGGGTGGCAGGTCGCGGCGTACAACGTCGGGCCCTTCACCGATCGTCCGGTCCCGCCGCCGGTCTGACCTTCTTTTGGTCGTTCTTCTCCGCGGTCTGAGGAACCGAGCTTGATCCGGTAGCGTCCAAGCATCATGGTGATTCGTCGATCTGCCGTCGCTGTCCTGGGTCTGATGCTGTGCCTCGCCGGTTGTGCGAACAACACCGATCAGGCCGGGGCTACCGAGCCTTCATCGGCCTCGGCCGCCCCAACCTCGGCCGCCCCGACCACCGAGCCCAGCAGCGCCAAGCCCACCGCGGCCGGCGCCGAGACCATCTCCGGCACGGTCGAGGCCGGGGTCGAGCCCAACTGCCTGCTCCTGCAGGACACCAAGGGCTCCCACCTGCTGGTCTTCGACGATGCGGCGATGCGCGCCGACGCCGCCGTGGGCAAGAAGGTCACCCTGACCGGGCGCTCCGAACCGACCATGATGTCCACCTGCCAGCAGGGCATCCCGTTCATCGTGACGTCGGTCACGCCGGCCTGATCGCCGGCGCTTTCGGGCGTTGATCGGCTCCCGTGCGGCCGGGCGGGCGCCGATCGGTTAACGTGCCCGCATGCCCGTCGCGGTCGTCACCGACTCCACCGCGTACCTGCCCGCCGAACTGAGCGGCTCGTATGACCTGACCGTCGTGCCCCTGACCGTGGTGATCAACGGTGTCGACGGGCTGGAAGGCCTGCAGATCCAGCCGGCCGAGGTGGCCCGGGCGTTGACCGCCCGCCGGTCCGTGGTGAGCACCTCCCGGCCCGCGCCGTCCCAGTTCGCCGAGACCTACCGGCGGCTCCTCGACGCCGGCGCCGACGGCATCGTCTCGGTCCATCTCTCCGCGAAGCTGTCCGGCACGTTCGAGGCGGCCTGCCTGGCGGCGGCCGAGGTGGGCGACCGGGTCCGGGTGGTGGACAGCGAAACCACCGGGATGGGCCTGGGGTTCGCCGCGCTGGCGGCGGCCAAGGCCGCGAGCGACGGCAAAGATCTCGATTCCGTACGCGGTGAAGCCGCCGACCACGCCGCCCGCGTCAGCACCCTCTTCTATGTGGACACGCTGGAGTTCCTCCGCCGTGGTGGCCGGATCGGCGCGGCTTCGGCCCTGCTCGGCACCGCGCTCTCGGTGAAGCCCATCCTTCACGTGCTCGACGGCGCGATCGTCGTCCGGGACAAGGTCCGCACCGCCGGCCGGGCCCTGGCCAAGCTGGTGGATCTCGCGGTCGAGGCGGCCGGCGACGGTGAGGCGGACATCGCCGTGCACCACCTGCTGGCCCCGGACCGCGCCACCGCCCTGGCCGACGCCGTCGCCATGCGCCTGGGCGACCGTTTGCGCGACTGCTACATCACCGAGATCGGCGCGGTGGTGGCCGCCCATGTGGGGCCCGGCCTGGCCGGCGTCGTGGTCCACCGCCGTTCCTGACCGCCCGCCTTCGCCTAGCCGTGTGGCCAGGCCGTTGCGGTCCAGCGGGCCGGGTCGAAACCCGGTGCGACGGTCAGGTGAGCGGACAATTCCGCCCAGTTGCAGATGTCCGCGCCGACCTGGACCTCGTCGGCCGTCGGTAGCAGCGTCGGCTCGTCGCGCTCCCAGACGGCGCGCGTGCGCCAGCCCTGCTCCCCGGAGCCGACCAACTGCAGCTCGGCCAGCCTCGGCAGCCCCACCCCGCTCTGCTCCGAACCGTTCGCGTCTCCCGTGCCTGCGTCGCTCGTGCCCGCGTCTCCCGTGTTGCTTGTGCCCGCGTCGGGGCCGCCCGCGTCGGGGCCGCCCGCGTCGGGGCCGCCCGCGTCGGCAGCGGCCTGGGTGGCCTGGCGGGTGTACTCCTGGACGGCCAGGACCCGCTCGGCGCGCGCGACCGCGTGGTGCAGCGGGTGGCCGGGTGGTGCGTCGTACGGCACCGTGCAGCCGTTCTCGTCGCTCGCGTAGGCCATCGGGGTGATCGGCCGCGACGAGGTCGCGTAGATCTCCTCCGCCTGCGCGAACAACCCGCCCAGGTGGCCGCTCCCATCGGCCGTGACCAGCAGCGTGCCGCGCTCCGGTGCGAACGCCACCGGCGCACCACCGACCTGCCCGGCAAGCCGCTCGAGCCAATGCTGCAGCAGCAGATGCGACGTCCAGTACGCATCGCCGTCGTCCACGAACCGCACCACCACCGGCTCGTTCGCGACCCCGTGCAGCACCGCCCCGGACAGGTTCGCCCGGGCTGCCTCGAAGACCTCCGCCGCGCTGACCCCCCAACTCCGCGGCTGGTCGGGCCCGACATACGTCATCGTGTCCGGGCTGTCGACCACCACGAACTCGTGCAGGAACGGCAGGACCGGGCGGCGGAGCAGGGTGCCCGGCGTGCCACCGCGCAGGACCGGGCGCAGCAGCGGCCGAGCTTCCGCCCAGCCCAGCGGCAATCCGGGCGACCGCACCAGGCCGGCGACGAACCGGTCGACCCGTTCCCGCCGGCGCCCGCCCCGCGTCGCCAGTAGCGGGGCGAGTTCCAGAATCGTCGGGGTCGCGTCGCCGTCCGCGGTGAAGCGGATCCGGAAACCGCGTGCGTCGTACTTGGCGTCGGTGAACCCGGCCCGCCGCAACCGCCGGATGACCTGACCGGCAAGTCGTGCCCGGGCAACCCTCCGTAGCAGGCCCACCCGACGCCTCTTCTCTCCCTGAAGGTCGCCGACCTTATCGCACGGGCCTGTCAATCTGCCGCCCCAGAATGACGCTCGCTTCAAGATCCTCATCGGACCGCAGGTCAGCGACGAGACCGGCTTCCCGAATCGCGCTCGCGGCCGCATCGGCCTGCGTCTCGGTGACCTCGGAGAGCATGATTCCGCCCGGGGCGAGCCAGTCGACGGCCCCGGCCAGCACCGCCCGGAACACGTCGAGGCCGTCGCTGCCGCCGTCCAGCGCGGTGTGTGGTTCGTGATCGCGGGCCTCGGCCGGCAGCAGCGGAATGTGCCTGGTCGCGACGTAGGGGACGTTCGCCAGCAGCACTGCGATCCGGCCGCGCAACTCGGTGGGCAGGGCCTCGAAGAGGTTCCCCTGGTAGACCTGGGTGTCCAGATTGTCCAGGGCGCAGGCGACCGCGACGGGATCGACGTCCGCCGCGTACAGGTCGATCGCCGGCTGCCGGTGCCGGACGGCCATGCCGAGCGCGCCGGACCCGCAGCAGAGATCGACCACGACGTCACCCGGTCGAGCGGCTTCGACCGCGACACGGACCAGGAGCTCACTGCGTACCCGAGGAACGAAGACACCCGGCCGTAGCCGCACCCGGACGCCGCCGAAGTCGGCGTAGCCGACGACCTGCTCGAGCGGCTCGCCCAGCGCGCGCCGATCCACCAGCGTGGCCAGCTCGGTCCCGTCGGCCGCCGCCGCGCCCAGCACGGCCGCCTCGTCCTCGGCAAAAACGCAGCCCGCGGCCCGTAGTCGCATGATCGCCTCGGCCATCGCCGGAGCTGTAATCCCCGCTGTCACACGGAGTCTTTAGCACAAATAGGGAGGCCGTGGGAGTTATCCACAATTCGAGGTTGTCCACAGGGCGCCGGGCAACGGCCCGGCGAAATCCCTACCGTGCCTGACGTGCGAGAGGACCAAGTCGTAGCGGAAAGGCTGCGGTCGGTCATGGCCGCGACGCCACTTCGGGTACGCGACCAGACCGCCACCGCCGGCCCCGGCCGTGCCCAGTCGGGGAGTCCCGTGGGCCCTTCCCGATACGCCTCGGCCCTCGGCGATCTCGCCGAGGTCGGCGAGCCGCTGAACTGGTCCGACATCGTCACCGCCTGGCCGGACGACGTCGATCTCGAACCAGCACCCGACGAGCCGGCCCCACCAGCCCGAATCGAGCTCGGCAGCACCCCGCGGGTCGAGCTCGGCGGCACCCCACGGCGGCCCGCGGCGGACCACACGGGTGGCTATCCGCCCGGCACGCCGTGGGCGTCGCCACCGGGAGCCGTACCGATCGACCGCCCGCCATCACCACCGCCGGGAGCCGCCCCGGCAAACCATCCGCCGTCCCGGCCGGCGGCCTCCCCTTCCGCCCACCTGCCGCCCGCAACGCCGCTGGACCGCCCGCCGCCCGCAACGCCGATCGACAGTGCTGTCGATCCGTTCCCCAGTCATCTCGGAGATTTGATGGACGAGGCCGAATCGTTCCGGTCCTACCGGATGCCGGCCGTCCGGCCCGCCGGCCCGGAACGGCGCCCCCTGCCACCGCCGGCGTGGGTGCTGCCCGAGGTTCCGCACGTGGACCGGTCGGCCGGCGCCGACCCCTCGTGGCCGGTCTCGCCGGGCCCGGCCGGCGTGGACGTGTACCCCGACGACGAGGAGCCGAGCCTCAGCGCCGGCGCCTTCGGCGGTCGCGGAGCGGACGGTGGCCGCCGGTTCGGCCTCGGTGCGTTCGATCCGGGCCGGCGTGGCGTCCGGACCCTGGCCGTGATCGCCGTCGTCGTGATCGTGATCGCGGCTTTTCTGGCCTGGCGGGCCCGGCCGCGGGTCGACACGGTCGCGCCGCCGTCGTTCGAGACGACCGGATCGCCGGCCGGCGATCCGACCGGTGGCGGCGGCCCGGGCTCGGCAGCCTCGGCGGGCGCATCGGCCACCGAGGTGGTGGTAGCGGTCGGTGGCAAGGTCCGTCGGCCCGGCCTGGTGCGGCTGCCGCCGGGCGCCCGGGTGGCCGATGCGCTGACCGCCGCCGGCGGGGCTGATTCCGGCGTCGATGTGGCGATGCTCAACCTGGCCCGCAAGGTCATCGACGGCGAGCTGATCATGGTTGGCGTCACCCCGTCGCCGGGCGTGGTCCTGCCCACCGGCCCGGCCGCCACCGGGCCTGCCGGTGGTGCGGCGCCGGCGGGCGGCCCGGTCAACCTGAACACCGCCACCCTCGCCGACCTGGACACGCTGCCCGGCGTGGGCCCGGTCCTGGCCCAGCGCATCCTCGACGCCCGGGCGGCGCAGGGCGGCTTCAAGTCGGTGAGCGACCTGCGCAAGGTCGACGGCATCGGCGACGCCCGCTACGAGCAGCTCAAAGACCTGGTGACGGTGTGACCGGGGGCGTGCCGGACCTGCGGCTGACCGGGTTCGCGGTGGCGACCTGGCTGTCGTCGCTGGCCGCGCTCTACCTCTCGGCCCGTTCCGGCATCCTGCTCGGCGCCGTGGCGCTCGGCGGCGCGACCCTGGCCGGGATCTTCATGGCTCGGCAAAGCCGGATGCCGCCGCCACGGCGCCCGGGGTCTGCCGCGCGCCAGCCGTCAGGCCCCGCCACGGCGGATGGGCGATCAGCCTCGGCCGCCGTGCGCTGGATCGGTCTGGCGGTGCTGCTGGGGGCCGGGTGCGGGGCGGTCGTGACCGGGGCGCGGGTCACGGTCCGGGAGTCGGGTCCGCTGGTCGCGCTGGTGCGGGCCGGGGACCCGGTGCGCGTCGAGGCTGTCGTCCGCGACGATCCGCGGGCCCTGCGTGGTTCGCCGGCGATGCCGCCGACCTATCTGGTCGCGGTCGATCTGCTGGCGGTCGGTGCCGATGACGCGGCTCCGCTGCGTCTGCGGGCCCGGGCGCTCGTCCTGGGCAGCGACCCGGGCTGGCAGGGTCTGCTGCCCGGCCAGCGGGTGACCGCGCGCGGGAAGCTGATGCCGCCGCGCGGCGGTGACCTGCGGGCGGCCGTGGTGTCGGTGAAGGAGGCGCCGGAGTTGACCGGCCGGCCGTCCTGGGCCCAGCGGGCGGCCGGCGTGCTGCGGGCCGGGCTGCAGCACGCCTGCGAACCGCTGCCCGACGATTCCGGCGGGCTGCTGCCCGGCTTGGTCGTGGGGGACACCAGCCGCCTGGATCCGGCGTTGAGCGACGACTTCCGTACGACAGGAATGACCCACTTGATGGCGGTAAGTGGGGCGAACGTGGCGATCATTCTGGGCGTCGTGCTCTTCGCCGTGCGGCGGGCGCGGGCCGGGCCGGTGGTGCAGGCGGTGATCTGTACCGCGGTGCTGATCGGCTTCGTGATCCTCGCCCGGCCGTCGCCGAGCGTGGTGCGCGCCGCGGCGATGGGCGCGATCGGCCTGATCGGTCTGGCCTCCGGGCGACCCCGGGCGGCGCTCCCGGCGCTGGCGGCGGGAGTGGCGGCGCTGATTCTGTACGACCCGGAGCTGGCGGCTGATCCCGGCTTCGCGCTGTCCGTGCTGGCCACCTCCGGTCTGCTCCTGCTGGCGCCGGTGTGGCGGGACGCCCTGCGCCGCCGTGGATGGCCGCCGGGCGCCGCCGAGGCGCTGGCCGTTCCGGCGGCCGCCCAGGTGGCGTGCGGTCCGGTCGTCGCCGGCCTCTCCGGCACGGTCAGTCTGGTCGCGGTGCCGGCCAACCTCGTGGTGGTGCCCGCCATCGCGCCCGCCACCCTGCTCGGCGTGGGCGCGGCCCTGCTGTCGCCGGTGTGGCCGGGCGGGGCCGAGTTCGCGGCCTGGCTCGGCGACTGGCCGGCGCGGTGGCTGGTGATCGTGGCGAGGTACGGCGCGCGGGTTCCGGCCGGCGCGCTGCCCTGGCCGGACGGGGTGTGGGGTGCGCTGCTGCTCGCGGTGATCACGGTGGCGCTGCTGTTCGCGGCGCGACGGCCGGTGCTCCGCCGGCTGGCCCTGGTGACGGGGCTGGCCGGGATGCTGGGTGCGATGCCGGTGCGGCTGTTCGCCTCGGGCTGGCCACCGGCCAACTGGATCGTGGTGGCGTGCGCGGTCGGGCAGGGCGATGCCATCGTGCTGCCGGCCGGCCCGGCCCGGGCCGTGGTGGTCGACGCCGGGCCGGAACCCGACCCGGTCGACCACTGCCTGCGGCGGCTCGGGGTGCGGCAGGTGGTGCTGTTCGTGGTCAGCCACTTCCACGTCGACCACATCGGTGGCGTGACCGGCGTGTTCCGTGGCCGGACGGTCGGCGCGGTCGCCGGTCCCGATTGGCCCGACCCACCGGCCGGCCGGGCTGCAGTGGTGGCCGCGGCCCGCCCGGTGCCGTTGCACGCGATCGGCCCCGGCTGGTCGTACGAGGTGGGTGGGCTGCGGCTGACCGTGATCGGGCCGTTCGAGCCGCTGCACGGCACCAACTCCGATCCGAACAACAACTCGCTGGTCCTGCGGGCCGAGCTGCGCGGCGAGACGGTGCTGTTGCCGGGCGACGCGGAGACCGAGGAACAGGACGAACTCCTGCGCCATCTGGGGCCGGCGGCGCTGCGGGCCGACGTCCTCAAGGTCTCTCATCACGGGTCCAGCTACCAGTCCACGACGTTCCTCGATGCCATCGACCCGGCCGTGGCCCTCGTGTCGGTGGGGAAGGACAACGACTACGGGCATCCGAACGCCTCGCTCCTGGCGCGGCTTGCCCGCGGCGGTGCGCGGGTGTCGCGAACCGACCAGGCGGGCGACCTGGCCGCGGTTGCCACCGGGCACGGCCTCGCGGTGGCCGCCCGAGGCGACCCTCCGGACCGCTGACCTGCCGCGCCACTGACCGGCGGGATCGCTGACCGGCGGGATCGCTGACCCGCCGGACCGATGGCCGGTCGGCCAGAATGCGGGGGTGGAGCGAGAGACGATCACGGCCGGGGAACTGACGTTGCGGCCGTTCGTGGCCGGGGACATTCCGTGGGTGTACGAGGTGTCGCTCGACCCGGCCGTGCAGCGGTTCCTGGAGATCCCGATCCCGTACCGGATGTCCGATGCCGAGTTCTTCGTGCGGGAGATGGCGATCGCGGCCTGGGACAACCGTTCCCGGGCCGAGTTCGTGATCTCCGGTGGCGCGGGGGAGCGGCTCGGGCGGGTCGGGTTCGGGCTGGACGGGCGCGGTGCGGGGCAGATCGGGTATTGGCTCGATCCGGCCGCACGCGGGCGCGGGGTGGCCACCGCGGCGGTGCTGATGCTGTGCGGATGGGGGTTCGGGCGGCTCGGGCTCGACCTGATCGAGTGGCGGGCCGAGGTGGGCAACATCGCTTCGCGCCGGGTTGCCGAGAAGGCCGGCTTCCGGCTGGAGGCCACGCTTCGGCAGCGTCTCGTGCACCGGGGCGTACGGGTGGACGCGTGGGTCGGGTCGATGCTGGCGTCCGAGTTGTTGCGATAGGAGCGCTTCACGGCCGGGCTGCCGACACGCCCGGGTCCGGTCGATTGATACGAATTCGGGGTGATCGATGGCGGTTGCCGGTGGGCCGGTTACCTGCACAGACATCCAGCCTGATCGAGCGACTCTACGGTCACCGGGCCATGGCGAGGCGCCAATATGTCGGCTTTCGCATTCGGTGATCAGCCGTCTGCGCGAAGGAGTGAGGCTCGCGGAAACGTCAGCCCCCCGTGCGACGATATTGCGCGTGAACACCGCATCTCCCGATCCGTTAGTGCTCGTCCTCGGCGACGAGGAGCTTCTCGCCGCGCGCGCGATCACCGCGACGGTCGATGCGGCCCGGGCAGCCGACCCCGGGGTCGACGTCCGGGAATATGAGGGCGGGGCGCTCGCCGCCGGTGAGCTCGACGAGATGCTGAGCCCGTCGCTGTTCGGCGGCCGCCGGGTGCTGGTGATCCGGAGTGGACAGGATGCGCGGAAAGACCTGATCGCCGCCCTGCTGGGCTATGCGAAAAATCCCGACCCCGAGGTCACGCTGATCGTCGCGCACGTCGGTGGTGCCAAAGGCAAGGCCCTGGCCGACGGATTGCGCACGGCCCATGCCGCTGTCATACCGGCCGCGAAGCTCAAGGGCGACCGGGAGCGCATCGCATTCGTCCGGGACGAGTTCCGCCGCAACGGGGGCCGGTGCGACGATGCGGCGGCGTCCGCGCTGCTCGCGTCGGTCGGCAACGACCTCCGGGAGATCGCAGCGGCCTGCTCGCAGCTGCTGGCCGACACCGACGGCAAGATCACCGAAGGCGTGGTGGCGCGCTACTACAAGGGCCGGGCCGAGGTGAGCGGCTTCACCGTGGCCGATGCGGCGATGATCGGCGACGTGCCGGGTGCGCTCGAGGCGCTGCGCTGGGCGCTGCACGTCGGCGTCGACCCGGTGCCGATCGCCGACGCGATCGCCGACGGCGTCCGCACGGTCGCCAAGGTCGCCGCGGCCGGCCGCGGCAACCCGTATCAACTGGCCAGCTCGCTCGGCATGCCGGCCTGGAAGATTCAGCGAGCGCAGGAGCGCAGCCGCGGCTGGACCCCGGAGGGCCTGGTCGACGCGATGCGCGCCGCCGCCGACTGCAATGCCGCCGTCAAGGGCGGTGCCGAGGACCGGGGATACGCCCTGGAGCAGGCAGTCTTCGCCGTCGCCGCGGCTCGTCGCGGGGGTGGGGCCCGATGAGATCCCGCCGGCCCGAGGGAGCCCACCGCCCGCTGTATGTCCGGGTGCTCCGGCTGCAGCACGTGACACCCAGCGGCTTCCTCTGCTTCGTCTTCCTCGAGGGCGCGATCGCGCTGGGCATCCTGCTGGCCCTGGCCGAGCTGGTGAGCTGGTGGGGCGTCCTGGTCCTGCCGATCACCGTCGCCGTGATGGTCAAGCTCAACGACGTGATCGCCGGCGCCTTGAGCCGCCCGGCGCCCCCAGCCGCATCCTTCCCACGAGCCCAGCCGCTGCGCCCGGCCACCGCGGCCGGCCCCGCCACCGGTCCCGACGCGAGACTGGCCAACGGCCCGGCCACGTTCGGCGCCCCGATGACCGGTCCCGCCGCGCTGCGGCACTCGGTCACCGACGCCGGCTCCCCGAGCGCCCCCGCCGTCGTGAGCCGAGCGACCCCGCCGACCCGGATCTCCGGCGAGGCCACCACCCGACTCCCCGGCGTGATCAGCCGAGAACAGGGCGCCCCCATCATGCGTCCGTGGGCCGAGGAGGCCGAGGCCCACCAGCAGCGAGTCCGCCAGTCGGCCAGAGGCCGCTACGAGTAGCCACCCGAAGACCAATACGCGGTGCCGAGATGCGGACGCACCGCGATCTCTGGTCGCCGGCGCGGAGGCAGACGGCTGGCCCCAGGCACAGATAACTGCTGCGGTGGCCGAACGATGGCGCCGAGAATTGCAGTTGGGCGCGGCCAACTCCTGTGGTGATGGAGCGCTGGAGCCGGCGGCGACAGCGCCGGTGTGGCCAGGCGGTGGAGATTGGGCTGAGCGCGGGTGACAGCGCCGTGGTGGCCGGCCGCTGGTGTTGGCTGAGCATGGGTCGGAGCAGCGCTGCGGTGCCGGGCACTGGCGAGCGCTGAGCGCGGTGATGGCGGGCGCTGGTGTTCGCTGAGCGGGTCGCAAGGCTGCGGTAGTCGTGCGTTGGCCTGCGCTGAGCGCGGACGCTCGGGTGGCGCCGCGGCGCCGGGCGGTCGTATGCGCTGCGCCGCCCGAGGAGTCGCCCATCACGGCCGGGGCGGTATTGCTGCGCTCGTGCGCGCTGAGCCCAGGCGGCAACGCTTCGGTGGCCGGGCGTTCTGAGCGCGGTGCGGAGTTATGGCCGGGTGCCGGTTTGGCTGAGCGTGCGCTCTGGTGGTGCTGCGGTGGCAGGGTGCCGGCGTGGTGCTGCGGTGGCCGCAGGGTGCCGGCGCTGCAGGCTGCGCCACTGGCGGGGCGCGGATGGGCGGCGCTGTGGCAGGCCCGTGTGCTCGGCCGAGAGGCGGCGGCGGGGAGGGCCTGGGGGTGGGGTGGCCGTTCGGGGTTTGCCACTTACGCAGAACGAAGGGCCCGGGCCGGCGAAGCTGGGCCCCGGCCCGCCCCCGGCGGGAGCGACGGTCTGTACCCACCGCTCAGGTGCGACATCCTGATCTTGAAGTTGATCGGGAAACGACGCGGGCACCGGCTCGGACTTGGTGTCCGGCGGTGCCCGGGTACGGTCGAAGACCGGCTCGCGTTCGAGCTCGGCGCGGCGGCTTCCGTGCTGCCGCGCCTGGCCTGAGGGATCAGGCAGACAGCGCGGCGATGCGCTTGGCGATCGCCGACTTGCGGTTGGCCGCCTGGTTCTTGTGGATGACGCCCTTGCTGACAGCCTTGTCCAGCTGACGCGAGGCGTCACGCAGCAGCGTGGTGGCCGTCTCGGTGTTGCCCGCTTCGCTCGCTTCGTTGAGCTTGCGGATCACCGTCTTCAGCGACGACTTGACCGACTTGTTGCGCAGACGGGCCTTCTCGTTCTGCCGGTTGCGCTTGATCTGGGACTTGATGTTCGCCACGCGACAGCCTTGTCCTGACTAGGTGTTCGGAAACTGGTCTCTAGCGGGTGGTGGCTGGAGCAGCGAACAGCGGCGCGTCACCACACGCGATGAGCCAGACTACCAGGACCGTCGCTACCCCGCCAAAACGGCTACCAGCCGCGGCGGTCGGAGAGCCAGGCCAGGGCCTGTTCTCCGCTGAATCGCTGGTGCTGGCGGCTGTGCGGGGAGGCGCTGCTGGGGCCGCCGTCGGCGCGGATCAACCAGTAACCGGACAGGGCGGCCAGGGCGCCGTCCACTCCTTCGGGTGGTGGATTCCACGGGGCCAGGTAGGCGTCGGCGTCCAGGCCGCTCGCGAAGGCGCTGATCAACAGAGTGATCGTGTCGAACCACGGGGCGCCGAGGCAGGGCCAGGTCCAGTCGCAGAGGCGGGCGCGGCCGGATCGGTCGATCAGGACGTTGTCGATGCGCAGGTCGCCGTGCATCATGCCGGGGCCGTCGACCAGGGCGGGGAGGGATTGTTCCAGGGCGGCCAACTCGGGTAGATGTGCGGGAGCGGCAGTGTGGTGGGCGGTTCGCGGCATTGGTTCCCGGCCGGCCGCTATTTCCGACCACCAGGACATCTCGGATCGGATGATCTCGGCGAGCGAGGGGAGGCCGGGGGTGGTCGGGGTGGTCAGTGCCGCGGCGGCGGTTGACCAGGCTTGCAGGGTGGCGTCCAGTTCGGCCGGCTGCCACGGCAGGGTGGGGACGTGGCCGTCTATCGCTTCCAGGCATAGGACGAAATATCCGGACTCCTCCATGCTCCAGAGCGGGCGGGCGGCGTCGATCTCCGGCGGGAGGGCGGCGGTGATGGCGGCCTCGCGGGCGTACCACTGAGAGTTCGGATCTCGCAGCGGGGCGGCCTTGAGGAAGAAGTTCGGGCCGCCCCCGGTGCTGATCAAGGCGGCGAATGCCCTGGTGAAGCCGCCACCGGCGCTCTGCACGGCGGCTATCGGTGCGCCCAGCCGGGCCGCTATCGCCTTGCGCAGGCTTTTCGGCAGGTCGGACCACTGGGGGCGGACGGCGGTGGCGCCGTACGCGACATCGGGAAGTGAGATCGGCCGCACCCGACCATCCTGCCGTCCCCGTTTTTGTCGTACCCGGCTGGCAGGATCCTCGCCATGAGAACCGACGACTTCTGGGCCGTGATCGGGCGGGCGACCGCCGATCGGCCCGCCACTCCGGCCGAGGTGGCCAAGCGTGCCGCCGCCGACCTGGCCACCTGCGAGCCGGAGGAGATCGTCGCCTGGGCTCGGCACCTCGACAAGGTGATGGTCGCCTCCGGCACCGAGGATCTGTGGGCGGCGGCCTATCTGATCCACGGTGGGTGCACCGAGGAGGGGTTCGACAACTTCCGCGGCTGGCTGATCGCGCACGGGCGGGAGACCGTGGCGCGTTCCGTCAAGTCGCCCGACGATCTGGCCGAGATGCCGGCGGTGCGGGCCGCTTCGGAGAATGGCGCGGTCTTCGAGGCGGAAGAGGTGCTGTCCATCGCGGCCGAGGCTTATCGGCAGGCGACCGGGTCCGAGTTGCCGCCGGGGGAGACGGCGGCGATCAGGCCCGACGCGGCCGACCTGTGGGATTTCGACAACGAGGAGGAGATGCAGAAGCGCCTGCCGCGGTTGTCCGCTCTGTTCCTCGAGCCGCCGGAGTAGGCGGGAAACTGGGTCGCCCTGGGCGGGGTGGCTCGCCGAGACTTGGGGCCATGAAGGCTGAGCGAGGGACGGTCGCGGCGGTCAGTTGTAACGACACCTATGCGTTCATCAAGCCGGTTCGGGGCGAGATCGTGCTGATCGCCGGGGTCGGGGTCAAGGGCGATGTGCACGCCGGGCTGTACGTGAAGCACCGGGGACGGGTGCGGAACGATCCGACGCAGCCGAACTTCCGGCAGGTGCATCTGATTCAGCAGGAGCTTTTCGGCGAGGTCGGTGCGAAGGGCTATGACGTCGAGGCCGGCAACCTCGGGGAGAACGTGACGACCAGCGGCGTCGACCTGCTCGGGTTGCCGCGGGGGACGATTCTTCGCTTCGGCCCGGCGGCGGGCGAGTGCGATTCGGCGGCGGGCGCGGGCGGTCCGGCGGCGGGCGCGGGTGGTCCGGCGGCGGGTGAGGGTGGCGCGGAGGCCGCTGAGGGCGCCAGGGAGACGGTGCCGGCGGTGGGTGCGGGTAGCGGGAGTGTCGGCGCGGGCGGGGCGCTGGCGGCGGTGCTGGAGGTCGCGGCGGCCGCGGAGCTCGGGCCGGGGAACGCCGGCGCGGCGGTGGCGATCGCGGCGGCGGCCGCGCGGGATCGGGGAGACGATCCGCGGCCGGCGGTCGTGGTGGCCGGGCTGCGGAATCCGTGTGGGCAGATCAACGGGTTTCGGGACGGGCTGCTCAAAGAGGTGCTCGGGCGGGACGAGCGTGGTCAGGTCGTCCGTAAGGCCGGGGTGATGGCGGTCGTGCTGCGTGGTGGGCCGATCCGGACCGGGGACATGGTCACCGTGGAGCTGCCACCGGCGCCGCATGCGCCGCTTGAGCCCATCTGACGTCCAGCGTGCGCGGTGAGCGTGGCGGGCGTGCGGGGTTCCGAACGGGTGTGAGCGGGGCTTGCGCGCGGACGTGGGACGATAGAACGCGCCGGCAGGCCGCCGGAGTCTCAGCCAAGCTTTCGACGAACGGACGAACGTGCCTGGACCGCTCGACCCCGCTGTGAATGTGATCGGGGCTACCGACCCGAGTCGCATCCGCAACTTCTGCATCATCGCGCACATCGACCACGGCAAGTCGACCCTGGCCGACCGGATGCTGCAGATCACCGGGGTGGTCGACCCGCGGCAGATGCGCGCCCAATATCTCGACCGGATGGACATCGAGCGGGAACGCGGCATCACCATCAAGTCGCAGGCCGTTCGGATGCCGTGGACGGTTCGCGAGGGGGACAAGCGGGGCGACACCGCGGTCCTCAACATGATCGACACGCCGGGGCACGTCGACTTCACCTATGAGGTCTCCCGCAGCCTGGCCGCCTGTGAAGGTGCCGTGCTGCTGGTCGACGCCGCGCAGGGGATCGAGGCGCAGACCCTCGCCAACCTGTACCTGGCGATGGAGAACGACCTGCACATCATCCCGGTGCTCAACAAGATCGACCTGCCGGCCGCGCAGCCGGAGAAGTATGCCGAGGAGCTGGCCAAGCTGATCGGCTGCGAGCCGGCCGACGTGCTCCGGGTGTCCGGCAAGACCGGCGTGGGCGTGGGCCACCTGCTCGACGAGATCGTGCGGCAGTTCCAGGCGCCGGTCGGGGTGGCCGACGGTCCGGCCCGCGCGATGATCTTCGACTCGGTGTACGACGTCTATCGCGGCGTGGTCACCTACGTGCGGGTCATCGACGGGCGGATCGAGGCCCGCGACCGGATCAAGATGATGTCCACCGGTGCGGTGCACGAGTTGCTCGAGATCGGCGTCGTCTCGCCCGAGATGGAGAAGGCGGGCGCGCTCGGCGTCGGCGAGGTCGGCTACCTGATCACCGGCGTGAAGGACGTTCGCCAGTCCCGGGTCGGTGACACTGTCACCGGCAACCTCCGGCCGGCCAAGGAAGCGCTCGGCGGCTACAAGGACCCGAAGCCGATGGTCTACTCGGGTCTCTACCCGATCGACGGCTCCGACTACCCGGCCCTGCGGGACGCCCTCGACAAACTCAAGCTCAACGACGCCGCCCTGGTCTACGAGCCGGAGACGTCGCTGGCGCTGGGCTTCGGGTTCCGGGTCGGCTACCTCGGCCTTCTGCACCTGGAGATCATCGGTGAGCGGCTGGAGCGCGAGTTCAACCTCGACCTGATCTCCACCGCGCCGAACGTGGTCTACCGCGTCTACACCGAGGACGCCGAGGAGCGGGTCGTCACCAACCCGTCCGAGTTCCCCACCGGGAAGATCGCCGAGATCCACGAACCGGTGGTGCGGGCGACCGTGCTGGTTCCCAACGAGTACGTGGGTGCGGTCATGGAGCTGTGTCAGTCGCGGCGCGGCAGCCTGCTCGGCATGGAGTACCTGTCCGCCGAGCGGGTGGAGCTGCGCTACACGCTGCCGCTCGCCGAGATCATCTTCGACTTCTTCGACCAGCTGAAGAGCAAGACCAAGGGGTACGCGTCGCTCGACTACGAGCCCTCCGGCGAGCAGGTCGCCGAACTGGTCAAGGTGGACATTCTGCTGCACGGTGAGCCGGTCGACGCGTTCAGCGCCATCGTGCACAAGGACAAGGCTTACGCGTACGGCGTGAACATCGCCGCCAAGCTGCAGAAACTCATCCCCCGGCAGCAGTTCGAGGTGCCGATCCAGGCCGCCATCGGCAGCCGGATCATCGCCCGGGAGACGATCCGCGCGATCCGCAAGGACGTCCTCGCCAAGTGCTACGGCGGTGACATCACCCGTAAGCGCAAGCTGCTCGAGAAGCAGAAAGAGGGCAAGAAGCGGATGAAGATGGTCGGCCGCGTGGAAGTGCCGCAGGAGGCCTTCATCGCCGCCCTGTCGACATCCGACTCCGGGGACACGAAGGGAGCAACTAAAAAATAGGTCGGTTTGGTTTCTCGGAAGGCCGGGAATCTGGTTGCTCGACGGACGCAACGGATTGCACCACCCCCCGAGAGGACCTCAAATGACTGTCACCGGAATCATCACGGCGCTCATCGTCGGCCTCATCATCGGCGCCCTGGGCCGCCTGGTCGTACCGGGCAAGCAGAACATCCCGATCTGGCTGACCATCGTCGTCGGTATCGTCGCTGCCCTGCTCGGCACGGTCATCGCCCGGGCGACCGGCGTGGCCGACACCAAGGGTGTCGACTGGATCGAGCTGCTGTTCCAGGTCGTCCTGGCCGCTGTCGGTGTCGCCCTGGTGGCCGGCGTCGGCTCGCGTCGCCGGATCACCCGGTAATTGAATCTGGGCAAAGACGCGGCATCACCCAGCGACGCCGCGGGATGAAGAGAAGCGCCGGACCTGCAAAGGCCCGGCGCTTCACTTTGTTTTGGAGGCTCAGTTATGTGCGGAAAAGCCTCAGTAGCGGAACTTGTGCTGGGCGCTGCGGCGATTGACCCAGGCCGGTAGCTCGTCCACATTCTCCAGGTGCGGGTGCTGCTCGACCGGGTCGTGGCCCTCGGTCACGTTGCGCATGGTCACCACGTAACCCTGGACGAGGCGGTCCTCGCGCAGGTCACGGTAGGTCGCCTCGACCAGGACCTGGCTCTGGTCGGAGCGGCGCAGCGCGCAGAACAGCTTGCCGTCGCCGCTGGAGTAGAACGCCCGGCGGACCGGCCCCTGGTCGTCGGGGTGCACCAGGTCGGTGAAGGTGGCCAGTGGGGACAGCTCGGTCGAGCCGAGCAGGGTGCGCAGGGCCGGGCTCGCGTAGCGGATCCGCTGGTCCTCGTCGATCACCAGCATCAGATCGGCGGTGTTGCTGATCACCGTGCGGAGGTACTGGTCGCTGTCGCGGCGGCCGACCGCCTCGACCAGCATGATCCGGTCGAGGGCCATGGCGGCCTGACCGGCGAGCACCTCCAGGGCGTCGCGGGTCACGGCCAGCACGTCGCGGCGGGCGGTGACGATCAGGGCGCCGCCGTTCGGGCGGGCCACCGCCATCGGTTCCAGCCACAGTGGGCAGACCATGGTGCCGTAGAGGTCGTCCTCCTTCACCAGCCAGCTGCGCGAGCGCGGGCTCGACGCGGGCGGCTCGGTCGACAGGCCGGCTTCGGCGAGTTTGCGGTCGTCGGTGGCGAACAACACATCGCGCACCGAGGCGGCCGGCATGAGCTGGGCGACCGCGGCCCGCACCCCCTCCTGGACGGCCGGCTGGTCGGCGGCGGCCACCAGGGTGCCGCTGGCGGTGCGCAGCGCGTGCTCGCGGGCCGCGGCCCGGCTGTTCTGCATGACCGAGTCGGCCAGGCGGGTGATGGTGAGCAGCAGCGTGAGGCCGCCCACCACCGCGATGACCACGCCGTCCTTGACCCCGCCGTTGAGCGCCTCGATGAGCAGCACGACCGGCGGCGTCGCCACCGAGGCGCACAGCAGCACGGCCCAGTGCCCGCGCCATTGGGCCGGGTCGGGTGGCATCGGGTCGGTGAGCCGCTTCATCGACGGGTGCAGCGCGGCCAGGCCCCAGGTCACGTAAAGAATGATGTACCCGATTTCGGTGTAGGTGCCGGGCATCATCGAGTAGAGGATGTCGCTGGCCAGCATGCCGATCGAGCCGCTCAGCAGCAGGGCCGCCGAGGCGTTGCGGCCGGCCGCCAGGACCAGCCGGACGGCGACCGCGATCAGGACCAGGTCACCGATCACGTCGGCGGCCGAGATCTTGCCGATCTGGCCCTGGTCGCCGATCAGGAAGACCCAGATCACCAGCAGCGTGGTGCACGAGGCGGCGAGCAGATCGATCAGCCGGGACCGGTCACCGAGCAGTGAGCCGAACCGGGTGAACTGCATCAGCGCGGCCGCCACCAGCAGGAACATCGAAAGGTAGAAGGTCTCGGCCACATCGTCGGCGTTGATCGCGTAGAAGATGTCGCCGACCGCGAGACTGGCGACCGACGCGGCTATCAGGACCCACGGGCCGAGGCGGGCGGGCTTGTGCCACCGAACGCCGATGATGATCGCCAAACAGCTTGCAGCACCTATCAGTATCCATTCGATCGCCCTCGACACGTTCTACTTAGTACCAGGGCGGTAGCTGTCTGTCCATGCGTCTGTATACGCTCAGCGATTGGGCGTCAGAAATGGTGGACATCACGCAGAGCGACCGCCGGCCGCGCCGTCATTCGTGCCGGATGGCAACAAACCCGGACGTCAGCTGAACACCTGAGCGATCACCTGGCGCTCGTCGACGCCACCGTCCGCCGTCACCGGTTGCCATTTGCCGTCGGGGGCGTGCCACTCCAGATCGGCGAAACGTACCCGTTCGAGACCGGTGGCCGAGGCGTGCGAGACCAGCCAGTGTGCGTACCGCCAGCCCGTACTCGTATCGGACACCGCGACCGTGAGTCCGGCGGTCCGGGTGACGGTCGCCGGGGTTTTCGCCAGGCCCTTGCCCCAGTCGAGCTTCAGCCCGGCGAGCAGCGCCGCCGACGCGGCGGTGCCGCGCAGCGCCGGCGAACCGGTCACCGTGCAGGCCACCGCTCCGGTGGCTCGGCCGGTCAGGGCCCGGGCCAGCACCGCCGACTCGTCCGCCCACTTCTCGTACGCATTCGGGTAGGCCGACCGCTGCACCCGCTGCGCCGCGTCGGTGACCCGCATCTTCTCGTAGCCCTTGACCTTCTTGAGGGCCGTGTAGAACTTGTCCGCCGCGTACCTCGGGTCCTTGATCTTCTCGATCGTGCCCCAGCCCTGGCTGGGCCGCTGCTGGAACAGGCCGATCGAGTCGCGGTCGCCGTCGTCGAGATTTTCCAGCTTCGACTCCTGCAGGGCGGTGGCCAGCGCGATCACGACTGCCCTCTCGGGCATGCCGCGCCGGATGCCGACCGCGGTGATGGTCGCCGCGTTGGCCATCTGCACGAAGTCGAGCGTCACCTCACCGTCGGCCTTCACCGTGCACTCCGGGCCGAGGGTCGGCAGTTTGATCTCGCCGGGGAGGCTCCGGACCAGGCCGACCACGCTCAGTGTGCCGACCAGCGCGAGCAGCGCGAGCACCACGACCGGTGTCTTGCGCACCCGCACCTCCTAGACGCGTCCTCATGACGGGGGACAGGCAACAAGGGTAATCAACGACCGCACGACCTCATCGACACTGCGACCAGGCAGCACGGCCACCGCGATGATCACGGTTGGGCGGGGGCCGCGGCCGGGACCCAGGAAGCCGGGCGTTTCTCGCGGAAAGCGGTCACGCCCTCCCGGCCTTCGGCCGATCGGAAATAGCCCCCGGAGCGTTCGGCCAGGTCGGCCAGCTCAGCTCGGATCGGAGTTTGCGGCGTACGCCGTAGCAGCTGCTTGGTCCCGGCGAGAGCGAGCGGACCGCCCTGCACCAGCGCGTCGCAGTAGGCCGCCACCGTGGCGTCCAGGCCCTCGGCCGAGACGGCCGCCGTGACCAGGCCGATCTCCGCCGCCCGCACCCCGTCGAAGACGTTGCCGGTGAGATAGAGCTCGGTGGCCGCCCGCGGGGTCAGCCGCGGGAGCACGGTGGCGCTGATCACCGCCGGGATCACCCCCAGCCGGACCTCGGTGAACGCGAAGGTCGCCTGATGCGTGCAGACCGCGATGTCGGCCGCCGCGATCAGGCCCAGACCGCCGGCCCGGGCCGGCCCGGCGACCCGCGCCACCACCGGCTTCGGGAACTCCCAGAGCGCGGCCAGCACGTCGGCCAGCTTCTCGGCCGGCACCCTGCCGGCCTCGCGGGCCTCGGCGGTCTCCTTGAGGTCGGCGCCGGAGCAGAAGACCGGGCCGGTTTGGGTGAGCACCACCACCCGGACCGACGGGTCGGTCAGCGCGGCCGCGAGGCCGTCCAGGAGCTGGGTCATCAGCGGCGTGGAGAGGGCGTTGCGGTTGGCGGGGCTGTCCAGGGTAAGGGTGGTCACCCCGGCGGCTGTGGCGGAACGGACCAGATCCATGGCGGGAACCCTATCGGGGGCCGTGCACACTTGACGGATGGCCGGTGCTCTTCCCGATGGTGATCCCGTTCCGCTGGACGGGTCGCTCCCGCATGCCGCGGCGGCCGCCGCCGGGAAAAACGGATTCGCGGTCTATGTTCACGTTCCGTTCTGTGCGAGCCGATGCGGGTATTGCGACTTCAACACCTATACCGCCAGTGAACTGGGCGGAGGGGCCGGCCGGGACGAATACGCCGACACGGTCCTTCGGGAGTTGAAGCTCGCCGCGACCGTCATCGACCCGGAAAAAGTGGACACGGTGTTCGTGGGTGGCGGCACCCCGACCCTGCTGAGCGCCGACGACCTGGGCCGGATCCTGGAGGGCATCGACAAGACCTGGGGTCTGCGCAGCGATGCCGAGATCACCACCGAGGCCAACCCGGAGTCGGTCACCCCGGACTATCTGCGGACGCTGCGGCGCAACGGCTTCACCCGGATCAGCCTGGGCATGCAGTCGGCCAGCCCGGCCGTCCTTCGAATTCTCGATCGCACGCACACCGCCGGGCGGGCCCCGCAGGCCGCTCTGGAGGCCCGGGCGGCCGGCTTCGACCACGTCAACCTGGACCTGATCTACGGCACCCCGGGCGAGACCGCCGAGGACTTCGCCGGTTCGCTGGCCGCGGTCATCGACGCGGGCGTGGACCACGTCAGCGCGTACGCCCTGATCGTCGAGGACGGCACCCGGATGGCCGCGCGGATGCGCCGGGGCGAGCTCCCGTTCCCCTCCGACGACGTGGCCGCCGACCGCTACCTGGCCGCCGAGCAGGCGCTGACCGCGGGCGGGCTGGATTGGTACGAGGTCTCCAACTGGGCCGCCGGCGACGACGCCCGCTGCCGGCACAACATGCTCTACTGGACCGGCGCCGACTGGTGGGGGCTCGGGCCGGGCGCGCACAGTCACGTCGGCGGGGTGCGCTGGTGGAACGTCAAGCACCCCACGGCGTACGCGAAGAAGCTGGCCGATGATCACTCGCCGGGCCATGCCCGCGAGATCCTGACCGACGCGGACCGCCGGGTCGAGGACATCATGCTGCGGGTCCGGCTCCGCGACGGCATCCCGCTGACGCTGGTCGATGCGGCCGGGGCCGCGCAGGCGCTCGGGGACGGTCTTCTTGAGGCAGGGGCGTACGCGGCGGGGCAGCTGGTGCTGACCCTCCGTGGGCGCCTGCTCGCCGACGCCGTCATTCGTGACGTGGTGTGACGGGCGCGGGATGGATGAGTGCGCCGGGCCCCCGACCCGGCGACGCCCCTGCCTTTACCTGACGGCTGCCTTTACCTGACGGCCGGCGCTACTTGATGAGCGAGACGGTCATCGGGTAGTTGTAGCCCTCGTTGTTGCTGGCCTTCACGCCGGCGATGATGCCGAAGACGATGCCGACGATCATCGCGGCGATCCAGACGAAGAAGCCGATGACGATGCACGTCGTGATCCAGCCGACCAGCGCGATGATCGACCAGAGGACCTGGAAGTTCAGCGCCTTGACCGCCTCGGCCCGGACCACCGGCGACTGCGGGCCCCGGGCGAGGAACGCGATCAGCGGTGCGATCCAGCCCGCCAGCCCGCCACCGAGGAAGGCGCCGAGCGCGCCCCCGAAGTGCGCGATCAGCACCCAGGTGCGGTCGTCCGGGCCGGTGGCCTGGGGCGCGCCGTACCCGTACTGCTGCTGCTGCGGGGGCGGGTTGTAGCCGCCGGGCGGGGGACCGTAGCCGCCACCGCTGGACGGCGGCGGGTTGTAGCCGCCGGGCGGCGGTGCGTAGCCGCCACCGCTGGTGGGCGGCGGAGCGTAGCCGCCCGGCGGGGCCGGCGGCGGGGTCGGGTCGGCCGGTGGTGGTGTCGATCCGGCAGCCGGGTCGTTAGCCGCATATGGGTTGAATGGCGCGGTCGGGTCGTTCCCGTTACCTTCACCAGGCGGACGAGGCGGTTCAGTCATGGCTGCCACCGTAGGACCGCAGCTCAATCGGGTCGAGAGCGACATGCACGCGGAGTCGATGAATAGACAGCTCCACTCGATCATCGCGCTGTCGCCTGCGGCGAAGTAGACTGGCACTCTGTCGCCGGGAGTGCCAGGCCGGGAGGAGGTCGGAATGAGTCTGGATGACCGCAAGCTCGAGGTGCTGCGCGCGATCGTCGAGGACTACGTCGAGACTCAGGAGCCGGTCGGCAGCAAGGCGCTGGTCGAGCGCCACCAGCTCGGCGTCTCCCCGGCCACGGTGCGTAACGACATGGCCGTGCTGGAGGAGGAGGGCTACATCCGGCAGCCGCACACCAGTGCCGGCCGGGTGCCCACCGACGCCGGCTACCGCCTCTTCGTCGACCGTCTCTCCAAGGTCAAGCCGCTCAGCCCGGCCGAGCGCCGCGCGATCGAGCGCTTCCTGATCGGCGCGGTCGACCTCGACGACGTCGTGCACCGCACGGTCCGGCTGCTCGCCCAGCTGACCCGCCAGGTCGCGGTCGTTCAATATCCGTCGCTGGCCCGCTCGTCGGTGCGCCACCTCGAGCTGGTGCCGATCTCCACCACCCGGATCATGCTGGTGATGATCGCCGACACCGGCCGGGTCGAGCAGCGCCTGGTCGAGCTGCCGGGGCCGGCCACCGCCGACGACGTGATGGAGCTGCGCCGCAAGGTCAACGAGAAACTGGCCGGGCAGCGGCTCTCCGACACCCCGCCGCTGGTGCAGTCGCTGGTCGACGAGTGCCCGCCCGGCCGCCGCGGCACGATGGCATGTCTGGCCAGCGTGCTGCTGGAAACCCTCGTCGAGCGCAGCGAGGAGCGTCTCATGCTCGCCGGAACGGCGAACTTGACTCGGGGAGGTGTGCTGGACTTCCAGGGCACGCTTCGTCCGGTGCTCGAAGCCCTCGAGGAGGAGGTCATCCTGCTCAAGCTCATCGGTGACCTGGAGCCGAGCAAGACACGGGTCCGCATCGGCGACGAGAACGAGTTCGACAACCTGCGCTCGACCTCGGTGGTGAGCACCGGCTACGGGCCGGGTGCCACCATCGTCGGTGGGCTCGGGGTGCTCGGCCCCACCCGGATGGACTACCCCGGCACCATCGCCACGGTGCGGGCGGTGGCACGCTACGTGGGCGACCTGCTGGCACAGAATTGACGGAACCGCGCTGACATTGAGGACTCCAAACCCCGTGGCCAAGGATTACTACGGCATTCTCGGCGTGAGCCGGGAGGCAACCGACGACGAGATCAAGCGCGCCTACCGCAAACTGGCTCGGCAGTACCACCCTGACGTCAACCCGGACCCGGAAGCGCACGAGAAGTTCAAGGACATCAACGCGGCGTACGAGGTCCTGTCCGACGACCAGAAGCGGCAGATCGTCGACCTGGGCGGTGACCCACTCGCACCCGGCGGCGGGGTCGGCCCCGGCGGTCCCGGTGGTGCCGGTCCGTTCGTGGGCTTCCAGGACATCATGGATGCGTTCTTCGGCACCGCCGCCGGTGGTGGCACCCGGGGTCCGCGCCCGCGCACCCGGCCCGGCGCCGACGCGATCCTGCGCCTCGAGCTCGACCTGGTGGAGACCGCGTTCGGCGTCGAGGCGCCGATCACCGTCGACACCGCGGTGCTGTGCACCCAGTGCTCCGGGGCCGGCACCGCGCCCAGCACCCACCTGGCCACCTGCGAGACCTGCGGCGGCCGCGGCGAGGTGCAGAGCGTGCAGCGCACGTTCCTCGGCCAGGTCGTCTCGTCCCGTCCCTGCGCCACCTGCCAGGGCCACGGCACGGTCATCCCGCACCCCTGCCCGACCTGCGCCGGCGACGGCCGGGTCCGCACCCGCCGCTCACTCACCGTGAAGATCCCGGCCGGCGTCGAGGACGGAATGCGGATCCGCCTGGCCCAGCAGGGCGAGGTCGGCCCGGGCGGCGGCACGGCCGGCGACCTGTATGTCGAGATCAGCGAGCGGCCGCACGACGTCTACTCCCGCAAGGGCGACGACCTGCACTGCCGGGTCACGCTGCCGATGACCGCGGCCGCGCTCGGCACCCGGCTGACGATCAAGACCCTCGACAGTGAAGAGGCGATCGAGGTCAAGGCCGGCACCCAGCCCGCCAGCACGCTGCGCATCCGCGGCAAGGGCGTGCCGCACCTGCGCGGTCAGGGCCGGGGTGAGCTCTTCGTGCACCTCGATGTGAAGACGCCCACCAAGCTGACCGCCGAGCAGGAGCGGATGCTGCGCGAGTTCGCCAAGACCCGCGGGGAGGACGTCGCCGAGCTGAGCAAGCAGGGCGGCTTCTTCAGCCGGATGCGGGACGCTTTCAACGGTCACTGAGGTTTCGACAACGCAGAAACGCCGCCGGTGAGCTCACCGGCGGCGTTTCTGCTGGTGCTGGGTCGTTCAGCGGGCGGCGTGGGTCCGCCCGGCGTGCGCGGCCGCCTCGTGCGCGGCCTTCTTCAGCAGGTCGGCGGCGTCCCGGAGGGACTCCATCGCCGGGCTGACGTGGGCCAGGGTCAGCTCCCGCTCGACCAGGGTGAGGTCGGCGCCCCACACGTCCTCGACGATGCGGCGGATGAACGAGGTGTTGTGGTCCCAGCCCTCACGCGGGGTGCCCGGGCTGTAGCCGCCGCCGCGGGTGGTCACCACGATGGCCGGCTTGCCGTCGAGCAGCCGCTCACCGTTGGGGCCACCGGCCAGGACGAGGTCGATCCAGATCTTGGCGTGCTGCGAGACGCCCCAGTTGTAGAGGGGCAGGGCCAGGATGACGGCTTCGGCGTTGCGGACCTCGTTGTTGAGCTGCTGGGCCAGCGCCACGCCGGCCTGCTGGTGCTCGTTGCGCTGGTCCTCGGGGGTGAAGGCGCCGCCGATGGCGTTCTGCCAGGCGTCCGCGGGCAGCGGCTCGGAGCCGAGATGGCGGCGGATGAACTCGGTGCCCGGGCGGACGGACAGCCACTCGGCCTCGGCCACGTCGGCGAGCTCGGAGCTGGCCGAGTTCGGTCCCTGGATGCTGGCGTCGATACGCAGAACGGTCACGGCTCTCCCTGGTGGGTGCGAACTGGTCTGATCGACCGGTTGGTGTTGAATGTTCAAGTCGATGGTGCCACGATTCGACTTGAACATTCAAGTCGCCCGAGGGAGATACAGTGCGGTGGTGAACATCGCCACACCCCCGCCGGAGGACGAGGTCCCCTGGCTTTCCGAGGATGAGACCGTTGCCTGGGTGACCCTCACGGCGATGCTCATGCATCTGCCCGCCGCCATCGACGCGCAGCTCAAGCGCGATTCCGGCCTCAACTTCTTCGAATACTCGATCCTGGTCTCGCTGTCCCGGCCGGCCGAGCACGCGGTGCAGATGAGCAGCCTCGCCCTGCTGGCCGGCGGCTCGCTGTCCCGGCTGTCCCACGCGGTCAGCCGGCTGGAGAAGCAGGGCTGGGTCCGCCGGAAGGCGGCGACCGGGTGCACCGAGGCGGTCCTCACCGACGAGGGCATGGCCATGCTGGAGAAGGCGGCCCCCGGGCACGTCCGCGAGGCGCACCGCCTGGTCATCGAACCGCTCACCCCGGCCCAGGTCCGGCAGATGCAGCGGATCAGCCGGCAGATCCTCGAGGCCGCCGCCCCCGAGGTCGGGGCCGCGATCGACGTCGTCACGACCGTGATCCACGACTGTTGAGGCGGGTGTGGTTCTGGCTGCTGAAAAACAGCCTGAACCGGGTCGTCGTCCGGCTGGCCCGGCGCGGTCGCGGGCCGTTCGCGCTGGTCCGGCATGTGGGGCGGACGAGCGGGGCGTCGTACGAGACGCCGCTGCTGCTGGCTCGGATCGATGGTGACTTCGTCGCCGAGCTCACCTACGGGCCGCGGGTGGCGTGGCATCGCAACGTGGTCGCGGCCGCGGGCCGCTGCCAGGTTGTCGCCGGCGGCCGGATCTATGAGATCGATCGGGTCGAGGTGTTGCCGGCCGGGGACGGGCTGCGGGCGTTCGGGAATCCGGCCGCCGTCGTGCTGCGGCTGCTGCGCCGTCGTGATTTCCGGCTGCTGGTCGTCGCCCGGTCGGGCCCCTAGCTCGGCCGACTCCACACGCGAAAGGCGCGTTGCGGCCGTGCGTGGCACTTGGTCGCGTGCGGCGGCGGAAGTGCCCTCGTTCGGCGGGGAGGGGTGGCGCGTACTCGGAATGTGGCCTTAGAGAAGGTTGTCGGCTCGGTCGATCAGCAGGGGGATCAGGGCCGCGCGCCAGGTTTCCATGTGGACGTGGCCGCTGGACAGGCCGCCGTGGGCGAACTCGGGGCGGTAGACGGACGGGTCCATCTCGCTTGCCAGATCCACGCCGACCAGGCGGTTGAACGCGGCGTAGAGCATGCGCTCGACCTCGCCGAGGGTGGGTGGCAGGTAGGTGTCGCCCAGGTGATCTCGCATCGCCTGCCACACCCAGGGATCGCCGCGCAAGCCCCAGACCTCGGGCTCGGGGTCGAAGAGGTCGGCCGCCGTCTTCATGAGATCAGGTTGGCATCTGTGGTCGGTTTTCGCACGCCGAGATTTCGCGGGAGATGAAGCAAACCTTAAATAGATTTGCATCGCTTGCCGGGAGTGCGGTCGGGCGGCCTAGCGTCGATTTGTCCTTGGCGCCCGATACCCACCGCAAGGAGACATTGTGTTCCGTTCCCTCCGCCTCGCCATCGGGGCATTCGTCGTGGCGGTGACGCTGGCGTTCACCGCCGGCACCGCCAACGCGGCCGTCTGGTACTCGACCGATCGCTGGGGCACCTGGACCAGCGGCAGCTACACGCTCTACAACAACGTCTGGGGCTCCGGTTACGGACCGCAGACGATCTGGGCCAACTCGACCAGCAACTGGGGCGTGTGGGCCAACCACCCGAACACCGGCGGGATCAAGGCGTATCCGAACGCGACCCGCTACATCGGCCGGACGGTCAGCTCGATCGGCACGCTGACCAGCAGCTTCAATGTCACCGTGCCGACCAGTGGGGTGGCGTTCACCTCGGCCTACGACATCTGGTCGTCGGACAATGCGCACGAGATCATGCTGTGGATGAACTACTACGGCGCGGTCGGGCCGCTGGGCACGCTGCAGACCACCGCGACCGTGGGCGGGCACACCTGGAAGATCTACCGTGGGTCGAACGGGTCGAACAACGTCTACTCGTTCGTCCGCACCAGCAACACCAGCTCCGGCACGGTCAACGTCGCGGCGATCGCGCAGTGGATCCGGTCGGCGGGCTGGTTCGGCAACGTCACGATCGGCAATGTCCAGTTCGGATACGAGATCACGTCGTCCTCGGGCGGCAAGGACTTCGTCACGAACTCGTTCTCGGTCTCCGGCTGAGGTTCTCGGCCTGGGGTTCTCGGCCTGGGGTTCTCGGCCTGAGGTTCTCGGCCTGATCGGGGCGCGGGGTGCGTGGGACCCCCGCGTCTCAGACCGTCACGGCGGGGACCGCTGCGGTCAGTGACCAGTCGTGGCTGATGTCGGCGGCCGTGCGCAGAAGCTTCGGCAGGTGCTCCTCCAGCAGGGTCTCGATCGTGGTCTCGGCGGCGTGCACGGTCACGTTGATCGCGGCGATCACGTTGCCGTCGCCGTCGCGGACACCGGTGGCCACCGACCGGACGCCGGGCGCGAGGTCCTGGTCGGCCAGCGCCCAGCCCTTCGCCCGCACCTCGCGCAGGGTGGTGTCGAGCTCGGCGGCCGAGGGCTGCCAGCGCGCGGTGATGCCGGAGCGGGACCCCTCGGCCATCACCTCCCGTAACGCGGCCACCGGCAGGCCGGCCAGCAGCACCTTGCCCATGCTGGTGGCGGGGGCGGGAAAGCGGGTGCCGATGGTGACGGAGAGTGTGACGATCTTGGGGACGGCCACCCGCGCCACGTAGACGATGTCGGGGCCGTCGAGCTGGGCCATCGAGCTGGACTCGTTGGTCTGGGCGACCAGCTTCTCCATGTGCGGGCGGGCCACGTCCCACATGCTCAGCGCATTGACATACGCCATGCCCAGCTCCAGCACACGCGGGGTCAACGCGTAACCCCGCGCGGCCTGACGGACGTAGCCGAGCGCCTCGAGCGTGATCAGGATGCGGCGGACGGTGGGGCGGGCGAGGCCGGTGTGACCGGCGATCTCGCTGAGCGTCATGGCGGGGGTGCCCGGCCGGAAGGAGCGCAGGACGTCGAGGCCACGGGCCAGGGCCTCGATGAAGTCGGGCCCGGCGCCCCTTCCGGTGTCGGTCATGGGCTCATGCTTTCATTGGCCGGTTTCCGGACCCTACTTGGTGTACTGGTAGGGATTGTGCAGGATGCGGGACTCGGGGATCTCCGGGTTCATGCCCCGCGCCCACAGGTCCTCGCCCATCGTCTCGCGCAGGTGGTCGACGGTGGCGCCGACCTTCGCGCGGGCGGCGGCCAGGTCGACCCCGACCAGCTTGCCGTCCTGCTTGACGACCTTGCCGCCGACCAGCACGGTGTGCACGTCGCCGCGCTGCGCCTGGTAGACGACGTGGCCGTAGGGGTGCAGCACCGGGAACATGGCCGGTGAGGCGTCGTTCTTGATCAGCACCACGTCGGCCTTGCGGCCGGGGGTGAGCGCGCCGATCTCCGAGTCCATCCCGAGGGCCTTGGCGCCGCCCCGGGTGCCCCAGTCGACGACCTGCTCGGCCCGCAGGTGGTGGTGGGTGACCGTGTCCTTGGTCGAGTGCGCTTCCATGTGCTCGCGGGACCGGTCGGCGGAGAGCGTGGTGCGCATCGCCGAGAACAGGTCGCCGCTCCACCACACGCTGGTGTCCATCGACAGCGACACCGGGATGTCGTGCTTACGCAGCAGCCAGGTGGGCGGGTAGCCCTGGCCGGCGCTCTGCTCACTCTCGGTGGAGACGCTCACCGAGCCGCCGGTGGCGGCGATCCGGTGGTACGAGTCGGGGCTCAGGGTGGCCGCGTGCACGTAGACGGTGCCGGGCGTCATGAAGCCGTTCTCATACATGAGGCGGATGCCGTCGTCGTTGGTGGCGCCCCAGACCCCGGCGTGCGTGGTGACCTTGACGCCGAGCTCGCGGGCCACCTCGAAGGCGGCCTTCTCCTGGAAGGCGGGGTCGCCGGGGATGTCGAAGGCCAGCTGGAAACCGGCCAGCTTGCCGCCGTCGATGCGCCGCCGGTAGAAGTCGCGGAACGCATCCGAGGTCGACCACTCCCACGGGCCCTGCTGGATGTTGCCGTAGGCGAGGACGAACCGGCCGGGCACCGCCTCGAGGGCGTCGACCGCGGCGTCGGCGTGGTCGGTGGTCTGCAGGCCGTGCGACCAGTCGACGGTGGTGGTGACGCCGGAGTCGATCGCCTCGATCGCGCCGAGCAGGTTGCCGGCGTGCACGTCCTCGGGGCGGAACAGCTTGCCGGACTCGAGGTAATACCAGACGAAATACTGGGTGAGGGTCCAGTCGGCGCCGTACCCGCGCATGGCGGTCTGCCACATATGCCGGTGCGTGTCGACCATGCCGGGCATGATGATTCCGCCGGACGCGTCGATCTCGAGGGCGTCGTCGGGCGCGGTCAGATGGTGCCCGACCTCGGCGATCTTGCCGCCGATGACCAGCACGTCGGCGCCGGTGAGCACCGTGTGCGAGTCGTCCATGGTCAAAACGAGGCCGTTGCGGAGGACCACCGGCCGGTCGCTGTCGCTCATCGCCCATCCTTTCGAAGTTTTCCCGGTCAAGAATTCCGGACCACTGTCCGCTCAGCGGGCAGGGCGAGTTTCGCCAGTGTGCGCCCGGTCACGTTCGGGGTCAATAGTTTGTTTCGGCTGTGTGAAGCGGCCGTTGACAGTGCAGGTGTCGAGGCGCAAGCTGTTTCAGCGGACGAGTGTCCGCAGAACGGGCGGTGACGATGGTGCAGGGACCTTTGCGGGGCCCTTTGCAGGGTCTGCTGGTGGCGGATTTCTCCCGGATTCTGGCCGGGCCGTACGCGACGATGCTGCTGGCCGACCTCGGCGCGCAGGTGATCAAGGTGGAGGGGCCGGGCGGGGACGACACCCGCACCTGGATGCCACCCACCCGCGACGGCGTCTCGACCTACTACCTGGGCATCAACCGCAACAAGCGATCCATCGCCCTGAACCTGAAGGATCCGGACGATCAGGCCGTGGCGCGTTCGCTGGCCGGCCGGGCCGACATCATGATCGAGAACTTCAAGCCGGGCGGCCTGGCTCGTTTCGGCCTCGACTTCGAGTCCGTTTCTTCTGTTAACAGCAAGATCATTTACGCCAGCATCAGTGGCTTCGGTTCTGGCGCGGGTGCGGACCTGCCCGGGTACGACCTGATGGTGCAGGCGATCTCGGGTCTGATGAGCCTCACCGGCGACCCGGACGGCCCGCCCTATCGCGCCGGCATCTCGGTGTTCGACGTGATGGCCGGCATGCACGCGACGATCGGCATCCTCGCCGCGCTGCGGCACCGCGGCGAGACCGGCCGGGGCCAGCACGTCGAGGTCAACCTGCTCAGCTCCGCGCTGTCCGGCCTGGTCAACCATTCGAGCGGGTACGTTGCCGGCGGCACTATCCCGTTCCGGATGGGCAACGCGCATCCCAGCCTCTTCCCGTACGAGCCGCTGCCGTGTGCGGACGGTGAGCTGATCGTGATCGCCGGGAACGACGGGCAGTTCCGCAAGCTGTGCCAGGTCCTCGACCTGCCGGAGCTGCCGGACGATCCGCGTTTCGGGCGTAATCAGGACCGTACGGCGAATCGGGAGGAGCTGCGGCCGATCCTGGTGGAGCGGCTCGGCAAGCGCGGCAAGGACGACTGGTTCCGCGACCTGATGGCGGTCGGAGTGCCGTGCGCGCCGATCAACACGATCGACGGCGGCGTGGCCCTCGCCGAGGAGCTGGGCCTGAACCCGGTGATCGACGCCGGCGGGGTGCCCGCGGTCCGTAACCCGATCACGTTTTCCGAGACCCCGGCGGCCTACGAGCTGCCGCCGCCCGGTCTGAACGAGCACGGCGAGGAGATCCGAGAGTGGCTGAAGAACTGAGCTTTCCCACCGGGCTGGGCACCTCCACCCCGGAGACGATCTCGCTGCTCGGCAAGGATCTCGCGGCCGATCTGATGGGCAAGGTGGGCTTCGGCGAGCTGGCGTTCTGGCTGGTCGCCGGGCGCCGGCCGGCGCCCTCGGAGGTGCGGCTGTTCGAGGCGGTGCTGGTCGCCCTCGCCGATCACGGCTTCACCCCGACGGCGATCGCGGCCCGCCTGACGTATCTTTCGGCTCCGGACTCGCTGCAGGGGGCGCTCGCCGCCGGTCTGCTCGGCGGCGGCTCCCGGTTCCTCGGGGTGACCGAGGACTGCGGCCGGTTCCTCGCCGAGACCCTGGTCGCGGCCGGCACCGAGCGCGACTACGACGTCATCGCCCTGGAGGCGGTGCAGAAGGCCCGGGAGCAGAAGAAGTTCATCCCCGGCCTCGGCCACCCGGTGCACAAGGAGCGGGACCCGCGCACCCCGGTGCTGATCGCGATCGCCGAGGAGGAGGGCCTGCGCGGCCCGCACCTGCGGCTGTTCGAGGCGATCGGCCGGGTCCACCCGCAGGTGCTCGGCAAGACGCTGCCGCTCAACGGCGCCGGGGTGTGCGGCGCGGCCCTCGCCGACCTGGGGCTGCCGACCGACCTGCTGCGCGGGTTCGCCCTGCTGGCGCGGGCGGCCGGGCTGCTCGGGCAGCTCGCCGAGGAACGCCGCCGGCCGATCGCCAACGACATCTATCTCACCGTCGATCGCAACGCCGTCTACGAACCCCGAGAGGACTGACTATGGCCAGCATCGTCGCGGTCATCGCCTCGACCCACCACCCCTTCTACTACAAGGCCAGCACGGCCACCGGCGAGGACCGGCCGCCGTTCGCCGACGAGTGGGTCCGGAAGATCACCGCCTTCCGGGAGACGCTCACCAAGGCGAACCCGGACGTCCTCGTGATGGTCGGCTCGGACCACTTCCATCAGCTGTGGCTGGACAACATGCCGCAGTTCCTGGTCGGCAAGGCGCCGTTCTACGACGCGAACTGGTACAACGAGGAGCGCGAGTTCGGCCTGCCGAAGATGCTGCTCAAGGGCCAGGAGGACCTGTCGTCGCACATCCTGCGGGCCGGTCTGGACTCGGGTTTCGACCTGGCGTTCAGCAACGAGCTGCGGATCGACCACAGCGTCACCTGCCCGATCATCACGTTGCGGCCCGAGGCCGACCTGCCGATCGTGCCGATCTACACCAACATCTTCGCCCCGCCGCTGCCGCAGCCGTCGCGCTTCGTCAAGCTCGGGGAGGCGATCCGGCGCATCGTTGAGGAATGGCCGTCGCACCTCCGCGTGGCCGTGATCGGCACCGGCCACCTCTCCCTAGAACTGGGTGGACCGCGACAATTCGGACCGCACGGGCCTGACCCCGAGTTCGATCGCCGGGCGGTCGAGTGGATCGCCACCGGGGACCTCGACAGCTGCCTGCGGGAAGTCTCGCTGGACAGCCTGCACTCGCCGGGCAACGCGACCCACGGCTTCATGGACTTCATGCTGATGATGGGCGTGGCCGGGGCGGGCGCGAAGGCCGACTATGTGGACACGCTGGACCTGTTCCACACCATGGAGGCCTATTTCACCTGGTACCCGAACGGAGTTCCGGCATGAGCGCCTGCACCGAGCGGCACTTCCGTGAGGTGGGACGCCAGGCCGAAGGCGAGGGCCAGAAGGGCATGCCAACGGAGGGCTCAGCATGAGCAAGTACCTGCTGAACAAGTTCCTGTACACGGTGGACCGCGACCCCGCACTGGTGGAGCGCTACCGGTCCGAGCCGCACGACATGGTGGCCTGGTGGGAGTCCACGATGGCCAACGCGGTGCTCAACTCGCACGGCGGCGAGGCGTCCACCTGGCTGTCGTTCACCGACGAGGAGCGGGCCGCGCTGGCCGACCACGACCACTGCAAGCTCTTCGAGCTGGGTGCGCACCCGTTCCTCACGCTGACGCTGTTCATCGCGATGTTCGAACGGGACAACACCGAACCCCTCGAATATCAGAAGGCGTACGGTGCACGGATGGCCCACTTCTCGATGCCGTACCCGGACATCGCTACATGATCCCCGCGGCCGTGCTGCGCGTCTGCGGCCGGCCTCCGTCGCTGGAGAAGCGACGGCCGCCCGTGCCGGGCGCCGGCGAGGTGCCGATCACCGTGGCGGCGGCGCCGATCACCCCGCTCGACCTGCTGTGTGCCTCCGGCACCAGCTATTTCGGGACGCCGGCCACGCCGTACGTGCCGGGTGTGCAGGGGGTCGGCTACCGCGAGGACGGTACGCCGGTCTGGTTCGCCACCTCGGCCGGAATGCGCCCGGGCGACGGCAGCATGACCGCCCTCGTCTCGGTGCCCTATGTGGACGTGGTGCCGTTGCCGCGGGGCGTGCCGCTGCCGTTGATCGCGGCGCTCGGCCTCTCCGCGGTGGCCGCGCACTCGGCGCTGACCCGCACCGGCGGGCTCACCCCGGGCGAGACCGTGATCGTGCTCGGGGCCGGCGGTGTGGTCGGTCAGGCCGCGATCCAGCTGGCCCGGCTCTCCGGCGCCGGCCGGGTCGTCGCCGTGTGCCGTTCGGCGCAGGCGCAGGACCGGGCGGTCCGGCTCGGCGCCGACGCGGCCGTCCCGCTGTTGCCGGACGACGACCCGATGTCGCTCGCCGACCGGCTGCGGGACGCCTCCGGCCCGGCCGACCTGGTGCTCGACCCGGTGTTCGGGGTGCCCGCGGCGGCCGCGCTGCGGGTGCTGCGGCCCGGCGGGCGGCTGGTCAACCTGGGCAGTTCGGCGTCGCCGACCGCGCCGATCGACTCGGCCACCCTGCGCAGCGGTTCGCTGCACGTGCACGGCTACACCAACAACGCGCTGTCCACCGCCCAGCGGGCCGAGTCGCTCACCGAGGTCGCCGAGCACGCGGCGGCCGGCCGGCTGACCGTGGACCACGAGGTGGTGCAGTTCGCCACGGTCGCCGAGGCCTGGGCCCGGCAGGCGGCCGGGGACACCGACGGCCGGATCGTGCTGGTGCTTTAGAGCGGCGCGATCACCGTCCCGACCAGCACCGCAGGGTCGGTGATCGCGTCCAGCGACGTGATCCGGCCGCCGGTGAGACCGACCCGCACGGCCACCACGATCTCGGTGCCGCGCAGTACCGCGATGCCGAGGGCGCCGTCGACCAGGGCTGGGCGGGCGGCCTGGGCGCGACCGGCGAAGTACCGCGCCACCGCTGCCGATCCCTGGTTCTTGACGATGTCGTCGACCCGCATCTCGACGTCCGGGTCGAGCAGGGTGAGCAGCGTGCCCAGCTCGCCGCCGCGGGAGGCGGTCAGGAACGCGTCCACCACCTCCCGGCCGGCGGGTGCCTCCGCCGGTGTGGCCCGGACCCGCCGCCGGGCCCGGCTGGCCAGTTGCCGGGCCGCGTCCGGGGAGCGGCCGACGATCGGGGCGATCTCCTCGAACGAGACGGCGAACAGGTCGTGCAGGACGAAGGCGAGCCGCTCGGCCGGGGTGAGGGTCTCCAGGACGACCAGGAGCGCGAGCCCGACCGAGTCGGCCAGCAGAGCCTCCTGCTCGGGGTCGCTGCCGCCGTCGCCGGGTGGCTCCGCGGCGTACTCGTCCTCGCGGCGGGCCGTTCGTTGTCGCAGCATGTCCAGGCAGACCCGGCCGACCACGGTGGTCAGCCAGGCGGCGAGGTTGTCGACGCCGTCGTCGCCGGTGCGGCTGAGCCGAAGCCACGCCTCCTGGACCGCGTCGTCGGCCTCGGTCGCCGAGCCGAGCATCCGCAGGGCCACCGCGCGCAGCCGCGGCCGGTTCGTCTCGAAGCTTGCGGCCAGAACGTCGTCGTTCGTCATATGCCCTCCCGAGGCTTTTGTGGCTTACGCCACATCGGTCACATTCGCTGATGCGGGTTCGTCACCCACACGACGGATGACATCGCGCCGATGTGACGGCGCCGAGAGGAGAAACATCATGACGGCTCGGATCGAGAACCCCGCGACGCTGCTGCCGGACGCCGTGAAGGCGATCAACCTGCTCTACAAGGAGGCCCACTCGGCCGGCGTCGAACCGGCCATCCTCGAGTTGGTACACCTGCGGGCCAGCCAGATCAACGGGTGCAGCGCCTGCGTGGACTCGGGTGCCCGCAACGCCCGCAAGAACGGGGAGACCGAGGAACGGCTGTTCGCGGTGGCCGTGTGGCGGGAGACGCCGTACTTCACCGAGGCCGAGCGGGCCGCGCTCGCCCTGGCCGAGGCGGCCACCCGGCTGGCCGACCGGCCCGACCCGGTGCCGGACGACGTCTGGGCCGCGGCCGCCGCGCACTTCGACGACAAGCAGCTGGCGGCCATCGTGCTGTGGATCGCGACCACGAACTTCTTCAATCGGATCAACGCGACGACCAAGCAGCCCGCTCCGCAGAATTGGGGATGAGAGTGTCGTAGGTCCGGTCTAGCATCGCCCGCATGACGGGGACCGAAAAGCCACGCGTCGTGCGTGTGGCGGCCTGGCTGACGCTGGCACTGGCGCCGGCCGGGCTGCTGCTCGTGCTCGACGGCATTCTGGAATTGCAATGGTGGGGCAGCGCGGGCGCGACCCGCCTGCTCGCACTGCTCGACAGCATCGACACCGAGTACGGCATCGCGGCGCCCGCCCTGCTGCGCAGCCGGGAGGGCGCGGTCGAGCTGATCGTTCTCGGGGTCTTCTGCCTCGGGTATTCATTGCTCGGCATCTGGCTGCTGCGCGGCCGGCTGTGGGCCCGCACCTGGGCGTTCGCGGCCGGCGCCGCGGCCGTCCTGTTCGGAGTCATCGGGGTCGGCGGCGACGCGACCGAGTCGCGCACCCTGTCCACCTACTTCGACGCGCTGACCGGCTCGGTGCTCACCGACCGCATCCCGCAGGTGCAGGCGCTGCTCTACCCGGGGTGGTATTCGTGGGCCGAGGACATCGCGCAGGGCCTGCAACTGCTCCTGTCACTGGCCGCGTTCGCCGGTCTCGCCGCCGCGGTGATCTCGCACAGCGACTGGTTCACCGGGGGCCGGGCCGTGGACGCGCCGCCCGACGACTGGGATTCCGCCCTGTCCCGGGTGCGTGAGCAGTCCCGCCGGCAGCGCGAGGCCGACTCCTGACCCTCGCTATCCGGACCAGGGCACCCGGGCCTGGCCGCGGGCCGGCCCGGGGACGCTCGCCCGGCCGGAGAAGACGCTGGTCAGGCCGGGTTTACCGGTCGGCGGGCGAGGTCGTCGGCGCAGCGCGATCAGCACGATGACCAGGGCCACCAGCGCGGCCACGCCCAGCGCGATCAGCAGCGTCCGGGCGAACGGGAAGCCTGACTTCGCGACCTCCGGGCGGGGCAGCGTGATCTCGCCGGCGCCCGGGCCGACGGTGACCGTCACCGTCGCGGGCAGGATGTCCGGCGTCAGGAAGCGCACCAGATAACGGTCGCGGAGCGTGGACTCGACCTGGTCGAGGGCGGGCACCACGACCGGCTCGGCGGCCGGCGCGAAGAAACCGCCGGTCGACGCGGCCGCCGCCGACCAGTAGTCGCCGGCCGTGGCCGTGCCGACCACGACCAGCAGCGTGCCCTCGGCGCGGAACTCGGCGGCGATCTTGTCGGCGTCCTCGTCGCCGGCGGCCGGCGCCGACGTGTACATCACCACGAGCCGGCGGCCGGTCGTGGTCTGTTTGAACTGGGTGCGGGCCAGCGCCAGGGCGGCGGCGGTGTCCCGCTCACCGCCGGCCGTGATCGTGGTCAGCGCCGACACCACCCCGGACGGGCCCTGCTGCGGTGCGGTGAGCACGGCGGCCGGCTTGCGGTCGGGGATGACCACCGACGCGGTGCCGGCCGGGGCTTCCAGGATGAAGCGGGCGGCGGCGCTCAGCCAGGCCGGCAGCGTGCCGGCGCCGTCGGCGGAGGCGTCCACCACGAGGGCGACCGACATGCCGGCCGACATCACCGGGAGCAGGTCGGCGGGCTGGGCCTTGCCGTCCACCCGGACCTTGGCGGTGCGGCGGTCGGCGGCGTCGACGGCGGCCAGGTCGACCACGAGCGTGGTGTGCCAGGAGGCGTTGAGGGCCGCGGCGATCGGCATCGGCACGGTGGGGATCGGCGGGGCGCTCGACCTGGAGGCGGACGGCTTGGCGGTGGAGGGGCTGGTCGACGGCTTGGCCGACTTGCTGCTGGACGGGCTGGCCGACTTGCCACCGGACGGGCTGGTGGAGGGCGCGGCGAGCGGCTGTGCGGCGAGCGGCTGTGCGGCGAGCGGCTGTGCGGCGAGCGGCTGTGCGGTGGCCTGCGCGGCGGGCGCGGGCGCGGTGGCGATCGGCGGCACGGCGGTGGCTGGGGCGGCGTTCGTCAGGGCCGCGATCAGCGCGGCCACGACGGCGGCGGCCCTAGGCCAGGTCGGCGAACGCAATGACATTGTCCCGGTAGCTGCCTTGGTTCCGATCGAAGCTTCCGCCGCAGGTGACCAGCCGGAGCGTGGGGTCGAGGGTGGGTGCGTAGACGAGGTCGGTGGGAAACTCTACCTTCGGCACGCGGGACACTTTAGTGATCTTGAAGGTGGCGGTGGTGCCGTCGGAGCGGTCGACCCGCACGGTGGTGCCGGGCCGCACGGCGGACAGGCCGATGAAGATGCCGGGGCCGGTCTTCGAGTCGACGTGGCCGAGGATCACCGCGGGGCCGGGCTGGCCGGGGCGCGGGCCCGGTTCGTACCATCCGGCCACGTCGGTGCGGCCGGGGACCGCGATCGTGCCGTCCTTCTGCAGGCCGAGCCGTTCGACGTTGCTGTCCACGTGCAGGGCCGGGATGCGCAGCCGGACCGGCACGGCGACGGCGTCGTAGGTGCGGTCCGAGTGGAAGGCCGGCGGGGCCGAGGCCGGGGCAGCCAGTGCGGTTGCCGTCACCCCCGCCGTCACCCCAGCCGTCGCCGCGGTTGCCGGCCGCGGCTGGTCCTCCCAGCCCAGGCCGCCGAGCAGGGCCAGGGTGAGGGCGGCGAGGGCCGGGACGCGGACGGCCGGCGGCATCAGCGCCCCGGCTGGGCGGGAGTCGGCTGGGCGGGAGTCGGCTGGGCGAGAGCCGGTCCGGGGCGGGACGACACGGTCGCGGCCATGCCGCCGTAGCCGGTTTGGGCGCCGCCGCGTGGCAGCCGCGCCGCCACGCTTGCCCCGAACGCGTCGGCCAGGGTCCGGGCCAGGTCGAACATCTGCTGGTACGTCTCGTAGGCGACGTCGTGGGCGGTGGCGTAGTCCTTCGACGCGTATGCGTCGGCGTGCCGCATCAGCATCGCGTCGTGCTTCCGCAGCGCCGCCGCGAGGTCGCCGGTGCCCATCCGCTTGCCGGTCGCGCCGGCCAGGAACGCGCCGAGTCGCTGCTCGATGCCGGCCATCGCGGTCTTCGCCGTGTCCTTTTTCGCCTGGTCGGTGCCGGCCTGGGCGTACGCCACCAGATGGTCGGTGTGATCGGCCCACAGCGACTGGAACTGCTTGGCCGCGGCCGCGCCGAACAGGGTGTCGATGGCGGCGGCCAGGTCGCGGGTGTTGCCGTTGATCATGTCGCCGGAGGCGGCGAAATCCGGTGTGCCGGTCACCGCGGCCCGGGTCAGGTCCTCGATCAGCACGGCGTGCTCGGCGAGCAGCTTGCCGAGCTGCGACCGCAGCCGCCACAGCGGCTCGCGGAGGGTGCCGGCGTCGGCGGGCGGCAGCAGCGCCCCGGCCAGGGTCAGCCCGAGGTCGTAGGTGTGCTGGTAGCCCATCCGGTAGAGGTCGTCGGCGGCGGCGTAGTCACCGGCCGCGTACGCGTCGGCCTGCCCTGTCAGATGTCCGACATGCTGCACGACGGCGGCGCGGGCCGCGGCCGAGCTGAGCCGGCCCTGCGACGCCCCGGCGAAGAAGTCACCGAGCGATTCCTCGTATTCGGTGAGCTCGTGCACGGCGTCGCCCTTGGCCGCTTCGTCACGGGCGGCGAGGGCCCCGGCGTACGCAAAAAGCTCGATGATGTGTTCTGACCACAGTGGACTGAACTTGTCCGCCGCCGGTTTGCCGAAAAGCTGCCCGACCAGGGCGGTCATGTCGGTGGTGTTGCGGCCCAGGGCGGCGTTCGCGGCTTGTACGAAGTCGTCGTCGCCCCGGATCCGGCTGCGCATCAGGTCGGCGGCGAGGACCGAATGCTGACCGAGGAGCGCCTCGAACCGGATGGCCAGATCGGCCGCCGCCGGGGTGGCCTGGGCGACCGGAACGGCGCCGGGGGAGGGCAGGAGGAGGAGCAGGCCTGCGCAGAGGATCGGCAGCGCCCGCCAGAGCTGGCCATTTCCACGTTTCCGCATGTGCATCGTCCGGCCGTATCCATGAGTTTACGGATCAGAAAGCGTTAAGGATCAATCTTCGAGGCCGACCATACGCCCCGGCCGTCGGTCGGCGCGAGGCCGGAAAGCGACACCCCCCACACGGTGCGTCCATGCAGTAGCGTCCGAAAACATGGTGACGGTGGGACAGCTCGTCGCCGGGCGCTACCGGGTCCTGCACCCGCTCGCCGAGGGCGGGATGAGCCATGTCTGGCTCGCCCACGACGAGGTCGACGACATCCCGGTGGCGATCAAGAAGTGCGCCTTGCCGGCGGGCCTCACCCCCGACGAGGAAGACGTGTTCCGGGTGTGGACCGCCCGGGAGGCCCGCTCGTTCGTCCTGGTCGACCACCCCAACGTGGTGCGCACGCTGGATGTGCTGCATGAGGACGATGCGCCCTGGATCGTGATGGAGTTCGTCGCGTCCCGATCGTTGCAGCAGGTGCTCGACGAGTCCGGCCCGCTGCCGCCGGCCCGGGTCGCCGGCATCGGCCTGGCCGTCCTGGAGGGCCTGCTCGCGGTGCGCCGGGCCGGTCTGCTGCACCTCGACGTGAAGCCGTCCAACGTGCTGATCGCCGACGACGGCCGGGTGATGCTCAGCGACTTCGGGCCGGCCGTCACGGCCGAGGGGGTCCGGGCCCTGGCCGGGGTCGGCATCGTTCTCGGCTCGCCGAAATACCTCGCGCCGGAGCGGCTGCTCGACGGGCTGGCGCTGCCCGAGTCCGACCTGTGGTCGCTGGGCGCCACCCTCTACCACGCGGTCGATGGCCGGCCGCCGTTCGTGCGGGCCACCACCGCGGAGACGCTGCGCGCGCTCACCGACGAGACCCCCGAACCGCCGCGGCAGGCCGGCCCGCTCACCGAGGTGATCGTGGCCCTGCTGCGCCGGGTGCCGTCGGCCCGGCCCGAGCCGCCGATGGTCGAGCACGCGCTGCGGGCGGTGATCGGGCAGCCGGCCGACCGCCGGGGGCTGCCGCCGGCCGCGGCCCCGCCGGTGCCGGCCGAGCCGGGCCGCAAGCGCCGGATCGCGGTCGCCGCCGCCCTGATCGGGGTGCTGATCGCGGTGGGCGCCGTGGTCGGCCTGGTCCGCCCGGAGGACCGCGCCGGCAGCCCGGCCGTGGCGAGCCCGCCGTCCGCGGCGCCGCCGGCCGCGCCCGCCGGCTGGTACTGGTACATATCGCCGGTCGGCCTGCGGGTGATGCTGCCGGCCGAGTTCCCGGTGTCGGGCGGGGTCTTCGGCGTCTCGGTCGCCGGTTCCGCCACCCGGCCGCACCTGGAGATCTCGACGGTGGCCGACCAGTCGGCAAACCTGCTGGAGACGCTGACCACCACCGAGGGCAGCGTCGGCATGCTCGACTACCGGCGGCTGCGGATGGCGCAACTGCCGGACGGTGCCGAGTGGGAGTACACGTATCGCAGCGGCGGCCTGCTCGGCGACATGCATGCGCTGCAGCGGCTGGTCATCCTGGACGGGCACGTGTACCGGTTCGAGTGGGAGGTCCCGGCCCGGAGCTGGGTGTCCGAGCTCTCCCGGTTCAACATGATCGTCGACAGCTTCCAGCCGTCGTCCGGCGGCTGACGGCCGGTCCGATAGCCGGTCCGATAGCGTGCGGGAGTGTCCGCACCCCTGTTCCTCGTCGACGGCCTGCCCGCCGGTTCTTCGTACACCCTCGACGGGCCGGAGGGCCATCACGCGGCCACCGTGCAGCGGCTGCGGGCCGGTGAGGTGCTGATTCTCGCGGACGGGCGCGGTGGCAGTGCGACCGCCGAGGTGACCGCGGTCGGCCGGGGCAGCGTCGACGTGACGATCACCGGGCGCGACCTGGTGCCGGCGCCCGACCCGCGGCTCGTGGTGGTGCAGGGCATCGCCAAGGGCGACCGCGGCGAGCTGGCCGTGCAGGCGATGACCGAGATCGGGGTCGACGAGATCCTGCCGTGGGCGGCGTCGCGGTCGGTGGCGCAGTGGCGCGGCGACCGCGGGTTCAAGGCCCGCGACAGGTGGGCCGCGACCGGCCGGGAGGCGGCCAAGCAGGCCCGGCGCTCCTGGCTGCCGCTGGTCGGCGGCGATCCGGACTGCTCGACGAAGCAGGTGTCCGCCCGGCTCGGTGCGGCCGCGGCCGCGTTCGTGCTGCACGAGGAGGCGACGACCCGGCTGGCCACCGCCGAGCTGCCGGCGGCCGGGGAGATCGTGCTGGTGGTGGGCCCGGAGGGGGGCATCAGCGACGCCGAGCGGGTGGCCTTCGAGGAGGCCGGCGCGACCGCCGTGCGGCTGGGCCGCGAGGTGTTGCGTACGTCGACCGCTGGGGTTGCCGCCCTGGCGGTTCTCTCCGCTCGCCTCGACCGCTGGTAGAGCTCAGCGCTGACGCATCAACTGGCGGCGGTCCAGGCCCGGCAGCGTGATGTGCTCGTCGAGGCCGTCGCCGGTGGCGATCCGGCCGGCGACGCGGGCGGCGATCCGGCGGGTGAGCAGCCGGCGCAGGCCGCGGGCGCGGATCTCGCCGTGGAAGTCGCCGCCGGGGGTGCGCAGCCGGCCGGCCTGCCGGGCGATCGACGGGATGAGCTCGGCGAACGGGGTGTAGAGAGCCTCGGTCGAGGGCGAACCCAGGTACTCGAACGGCGCCGAGCCGGCCATCGGCTCGAAGCGCACGCCGATCAGCTTCAGGTTGCGGTGGGCGCGGTGGTCCAGCATGGCGACCAGATGGCGTACGCCGGCCAGCCGGCCCGCGTTGAGGAAGGTGCGGTAGAGCAGCGTGCTGACGGTCAGCCCGGACCGGCCGCCGCGGTAGGCGGGCCGCACGGCGAGCGTGGCGAAGTCCCAGATCCGGCCGTTGACCAGGTTGTGCACGGTCACGATGGCGGACAGCGAGGTGCCGATGCGCTCGGGTGCGTCGTCCAGGGTCTTGCCGCCACCGTCGATCACCCGGGCCGCGCCGGCCGGCATCCCGGTCCGCCGGTCGAGCACGATGAAGAACAGGCTGTCGTCCTCGTAGCGGCGGTACTCGGCGGCCATCTGACCGGCGTCGTTGCCGAACGACTCCTCGAAGACCTGCCGTTCGAGGGTGCGGGCCACGTCGGCCATCGGGGAGGCGGAGCTGACCGCGAGGGCCACGAAGCGGCTGCCGGTGGAGGGGTGCGCGGCGAGGGCGGCGGCGGTGCGCTGCCGGACGGTGGGCTCGTCGAGGTCGTACGACACGATCAGAACCCCTTCGCCACGATCTCGGTGGTCCGGAAGTACTGCTCGGTGAACTCGACGACCTTGGCCGGGTCGAACGCCTTGCACGTGTAGATGTCGACGCTGAAGAACGAGACCGGGCGCTCCCACGAGTAGAAGTGCGCGCCCGAGGTCTCCCAGTGGATCCAGCCGGCCCAGCCGTAGAGGTCGCTGACGTGGGTCACCGGCTCGATCAGCGTGATCATGTCGGTCACCACCGAGAGCTTCGACAGGTAGTCCTTGATGTGCTCGTCGGTGATCACGAAGGTCGGGTAGCCCTCGACGACCAGTCGCTGCCGGGTGATCATCGGCGCCAGGTCACGGTACGCAGCGGGGTCGGCTGCGACGGCGTCGTTACGGAGCGTGTTTTCGATCGGGAGCACGAGCGACATCTTGTGGTCCATTTCTGCGTCGGGAGCTGGCATATCAGGGTGAATCGGACTCATCTGACTTTAGCCAAAAACTACGCAGAGTCAAAGCGCTCGACATTACAGAGAGTTAGAACACATGCGGATCATGACCCGGCGGGGTTGGTTAGGCTAGCCTTCCGTCATGGTCTTGACGCGCGCCGCGAGCGATGCGCGCCCGGCGACCGGCCGGCGGCGTTCGTCGGCGCCCCGGCCTTGATCTGGTGGATCCGCCGGGCCAGGGTCGGTACCCGATGAGTCTCCACTTCGGCCGCCGCACCGTCGTGCTGCGCCCGGTCACCCCGCTGCCGGTCGGGGTGCTCACCGTGGCCGTCGGCGGGGTCTATTTCGTCTGGCTGCTGCTCAGGCAGGGGAGGAAGCAGTGAGTCTCGCCGCGCAGGACATCACCGTCGGCTACGACCGGAAGGTCATCAGCGAGCATCCCGACCTCGAGGTGCCGGACGGCCGGTTCACCGCGATCAGCGCCGAACCGGCGAAACAGGTGGCACGGCGGCTCGGGCTGCTGCCGCAGTCGTCGATCGCCCCTCCGGTGGCGGGCACCCCGCTGGTGATTCCCGGGCGGCTGCCGTGAACGTCCTGTGGCGGGCGCTGACCCGCAACCGCTGGCGGCTGCTGGCCGGATCCCTGCTGATCGCCCTGCACCAGGCGTGCGAGGCGTTCGTGCCGATCGTCATCGGCGAGACCGTCGACCAGGCCGTGGCGACCGGCTCGCTGTCCCGGCTGCTCACCTGGATGGCGGTGCTCTGCCTGCTGTTCCTGCTGCTCACCACCGCCTACCGCAACGGGGCGCGGCAGCTGATGCGGGCGCTCGCCGACGAGTCGCACGCGCTGCGCCTCGAAGTGGCGGCCAAGGTCCTCGACCCGCGGGCCGAGGTGCGCACCGGTGACGTGCTGACCATCTCGACGACCGACGCCGACCACGCCTCCTACCTGCTCGACTACGTGCCGCGGATCGTCGGCGCGCTGGTGGCCACGGCGGTCAGCGCGGTCGGGCTGTTCGTGATCTCGGTGCCGCTGGGCCTGGTCGTGCTGCTCGGCACCCCGCTGGTGCTGATCGCGCTGCAGCGGGCCGCGCCCCGGATCACCCGCCGCGTCGCCACCCGGCAGGAGGTCGCCGGCCGGGCCTCCTCGCTGGCCACCGACCTGGTCACCGGGCTGCGGCCGCTGCGCGGCATCGGCGCGCAGGAGGCCGCCGACGCCCGCTACCGCGAGGTCAGCCGGGAATCGCTGGACGCCACCCTGCTCGCGGCCCGCACCCAGGGCCTGTTCCAGGCTGCCTCGTCCAGCGTCAGCACCCTGCTGGCCTGCGGCATCGCCATCCTGGCCGGCTGGTTCGCGCTGACCGGCCGGATCAGCGCCGGCGAACTGGTCACGGTGATCGGCCTGGCCGCGTTCCTCGGCGAGCCGTTCGGCACGCTGTCGGCCGCGCCCGGCTGGGTGGCCACCGCGCGGGCCTCCGCCGACCGGATCGCCGACCTGCTCGGCACGTCCCCGGTGGTCGTCCCGGCGGTCGCCGCGCCGATCCGGCCGGCCGGCGGCGAGTGCCTCGGCGTGGTCGCCGAGACCGACGCCGCCACCCTGGCCGGCATGTACGACGACGGCTCGCCGGACGTGCTGGTCGCCCCGCACCACCCGGAGCTGTTCTCCGGCACGATCCGGGAGAACATCGTGCTCACCAGCGACCGCAAGCTCGACGAGGTGCTGCGCGCCTCCTCCGCCGACGACGTGGTGGACGCCCACCCGGACGGCCTCGACCATCCGATCGCCGAACGCGGCTCGGCCCTCTCCGGCGGCCAGCGGCAGCGGCTCGCCCTGGCCCGGGCGTTGCTCGCCCACCCGAAACTGCTGGTGCTGCATGACCCGACGACCGCGGTCGACGCGGTCACCGAGCACGCCATCGCCCGCGGCATCCGTGATCTGCGGCACGGCCCCGGCTCCGAGCTGGGCACGCTGATCGTCACGACCAGCCCGGCCCTGCTCGCGGTCACCGACCGGGTGGTGCTGCTGCGCGACGGCGCGATCGTCGCGACCGGCACGCACGCGTCGCTGGCCGCGACCGACGCGGCCTACCGGGCGGCGGTCCTGCGATGAGCTCCCTCCCCGTGGCGACGCCCCAGCAGACCGGCCGCTGGCTCTTCGGCCAGCTGCGCACCCGCCGCCTCGACCTGGCGATCACCGTCGCGGCCGGGCTGATCGCGGCCACCGCCTCGGTGGTTCCGGTGACCGCGCTGGGCCGGCTCGTCGACCTGGTCCGCGACGGCTCGTCCGCGTCGGCGCTGCTGCCGATCGCCGTCATGGTCGCGGCCGCCGCGGTCATCGGCGGGGTCGCCGCCGGGGCGACCACCACCCTGGTCAGCCGGCTCGGCGAGCGCATCCTGGCCACCCTGCGCGAACAGACCGTCGGCATCGCGCTGCGGCTGCCCGCCACCGTCCTCGACCGGGCCGGCCGCGGTGACCTGCTGTCCCGGGTCGGCGCCGACGTGGCCGCGATCGGGACGGCCACGGCCGAGGTGCTGCCCACCGTCATCTCGGCGGCCTTCCTCGGCATCCTCAGCGTCACCGCGATGTTCGGCCTGGACTGGCGGCTCGGCCTGGCCGGCCTCGCGTCGCTGCCGCTGTATCTGGTGGCGTTGCGCTGGTATCTGCCGCGGTCCGCGCCGGTCTACGCCCGGGAGCGGACGGCGATCGGGGAACGCTCGCAGCTGCTGATGGAAAGCCTTCAGGGGGTACGCACGGTGCATGCCTACCGCCTCGAGGAGCGGCACCTGGCCGGCGTCGACGGTGCCTCGGCCCGCGCCCGGGACCTGTCGATCGGCGTGTTCACGCTGTTCACCCGGTTTGTCGGCCGGATCAACCGGGCCGAGCTGGTGGGTCTCGCGACGATCCTGGCGGCCGGTTTCTGGTTCGTGCGTTCCGGCTGGGTGACGGTCGGCGAGACCGCGGCCACCGCGGTGCTGTTCCACCGGCTGTTCAACCCGATCGGGATGATCCTGTTCACCTTCGACGAGATCCAGGAGGCGGGGGCCGGTCTGGCCCGGCTCGTCGGGGTCGGCACCCTGGCGGTGGCGCCGGCCGGCACCGTCCAGCTGAACCGGACCGACCTGACGCTGAGCAACGTCTGCTACGCCTACGACGAGCGGGTGCAGGTGCTGCGCGACATCAACCTGCGGGTCGCGCCGGGCGAGCGGGTCGCGCTGGTCGGGTCCACCGGCGCCGGGAAGACCACGGTGGCGTCGATCGCGGCCGGCATCCTGCGCCCCCAGTGCGGTACGGCGTCGGCCGCCGGCACCCCGGTCGACGAGTTGGCCCCGGGGGTCGTCGCGATCGTCAGCCAGGAGACGCACGTGTTCGCCGGGCCGCTCATCGAGGACGTCCGGCTGGCCCGCCCGCACGCCCCGGCGTCGTCGGTGCGGTCGGCGCTGGCCACCGTCGGCGCCCTGGACTGGGCGTCCGCGCTGCCCGACGGGCTGGACACGCAGGTGGGGGAGGGCGGCCATCCGCTGACCGCCGCGCAGGGGCAGCAGCTCGCGCTGGCCCGGCTGGTCCTGCTCGACCCGGCGGTGGCCATCCTGGACGAGGCCACCGCCGAGGCCGGCAGTGCGGGCGCGCGGGCCCTGGAGGAGTCGGCGCTGGCCGCCACCCGGGGCCGCACCACGCTGCTGGTGGCGCACCGGCTGACCCAGGCCGCCTCCGCGGACCGCATCGTGGTCCTGGAGCACGGCGCGGTCCTGGAGGAGGGCACCCACGACGAACTGGTCGCCGCGGGTGGCCGCTATGCCGAGCTCTGGCAGGCCTGGCAATCGCGTACCTGAAGCTGACCTCCGCTACCCGGGCGGGGGATCACGAGATCGTCACCGTCGACTCCAGGCGCTGGTCGTCGAGGGCGTGCGCGGCGATGATCCGGTACTCGCCGCCGACGGTCTGCCAGCCTTCATCCGCCCAGATCTGGAACGTGCGCGGCGGCAGCGGGATCCGCACGGTCACCGTCTCGTCCGGGTGGGCCTCGACGTTCGCGAAGCCGGCCAGCCAGCGCGCCGGGCGTTGCTCGTCGGGGGCGGCCGGGGCCACGTACACCTGCACCACCTCGCGGCCGGAACGCCCGCCCGCGTTGGTCAGGGTGACCACCGCCTCGGTCGCGTCGACGGCCATCTCGTCGTAGCGCCACGTCGTGTAGCCGAGGCCGTGCCCGAACGCGTACAGCGGCGCCGCCTTCTGCCGCAGCCAGCCGCGGTAGCCGACGAACACGCCCTCGTCGTAGGCGACGACCCCGCCCGCCGGGGTGATCTTCAGCACCGGGCAGTCCTGCTCCCGGCGCGGCCAGGTGGTGGGCAGCCGCCCGCCCGGCTCGGCCGTCCCGAGCAGCACGTCGGCCAGCGCGGCGCCGCCCTCCTGGCCGGGGAACCAGGTCAGCAGCGTCGCCGCCACCTCCTCGGCCCACGGCATCAGCACCGGCGAACCGGCGTTGACCACCACGATCGTGCGCGGGTTCGCGGCCGCCACCCGGGACACCAGCTCGTCCTGCCGGCCCGGCAGCGCCAGCGAGACCCGGTCGAAGCCTTCCGACTCGACCTGCTCGGTGGTGCCGACCACGACGACCGCCACATCGGACTCGGCGGCCAGCGCGACCGCCTCCTCGATCATCCCGTCCTCGTCCGGCGTCGGCGGCCGGTGCCCCAGCGTGGTCGCGACCGAGTGGGCGTGGCCGGGCACGATGGTCTGCTCCAGCCGGACCCGCACCGGCGTGCCGGCTTCCAGGTAGTCGGTGACCCGCTGCTCGCGGGGCGACAGCAGCAGGTCGGCGCGGCCGGTGCCCGGCGGGTGCAGGGTCCCCTCGTACCGCACGCTGCCGTTGATCGACAGGCGGAACGTGCCGAATCCGGAGACCGCGAACGTGTGCTCGCCGGTGTCCTGCGGGGTGAACGTCGTGGCCAGGCTCAGGCCGTCGACCGACGGCATCTCCAGGCCGCCGGGCAGCGAGCCGATCCAGCGCACCGCGGCGGGTTCCACGTCGAACTCGTGCGCGCCGATGGTCACCCGGGTGCGGCTGTGCAGGGCGGGCAGGAACGGGCGCGGGTCGGCGCCGACCGCGTACTCCACGTCCACCCCGGACAGCGCCCGCCGGATGCCGTCCAGCGGCGAGACCGTGTGCGGCGGGGACACCTGGGCGCTGCCGCCGCCGAGCACCCGCGCGTCCATCGCGAGCGCGCCGATCACCGCGACCTTGCTCAGCCCGGCCGATTCCAGCGGCAGCGTCCAGTTCTCGTTGCGGACCAGCACGAACGAGCGGGCGGCCAGTTCGTGCGCGGTCGCATCGCCGTCGAGCTCTTCCGGCGGCGTGATCTCCGGGCCACCGTCCAGGGCGCCGACCCGCAGGGCGAGCAGCAGCACCCGGCGTACCTTGTCGTCGATCACCTCTTCCGGCACCTCGCCGGAGCGGACCGCCTCGACCAGCTTCGCGCCCCACGGGTTCTCCAGCTGCGGCATCGCGATGTCCAGGCCACCGAGCGCCGAACCCACCGTCGACCGGGCGGCCCGCCAGTCGGACACCACCACCCCGTCAAAACCCCATTCCTTTTTGAGTACGTCCTCCTGCAGGCGCCCGTTCGACGCCATCGACGTGCCGTTCACGCCGTTGTAGGCGCTCATCACGCCCCACCCGCCGGCCTCGACGACCCGCTCGAACGGCGGCAGGTAGATCTCCCGCAGGGTCCGCTCGCCGATCCGGACATCCACCTCCATCCGGTCGGTCTCGAAGTCGTTGCCCACCAGATGCTTCACCGTCGTGCCCACCCCGTGCTCCTGCACGCCGCGCACGAAACCCACCGCGATCTCGCCGCTGAGCAGCGGATCCTCGGAGTAGCACTCGAAGTGCCGGCCGCCCAGCGGGGTCCGCTGCAGGTTCACCGTCGGGCCCAGCACCACGTGCACGCCCTTGCGCCGGGCCTCCTGGCCGAGCAGCCGGCCGGCCGTCTCGGCCAGCTCCGGATCCCAGGCCGCGGCCAGCGCGGTCGGGCTCGGCAGCGCCACCGACGGGTCGTCCGGCGCCCACCCGGTGCCGCGCACCCCGATCGGCCCGTCCGACATCACCAGCGAGCGCAGCCCGATCCGTTCGATCGCGGGCAGTGACCAGAAGTCCTGACCGGCCAGCAGCGAGATCTTCTCCGCCAGGTCCAGTTGTTTGAGGAGGTCGTCGACATCGGTCATGGTTCGCTCACGCATACCCCCACCCTAAGATCGTTCGGGTGGACAACGACTGCCTGTTCTGCCGCATCGTGGCCGGTGAGATCCCTGCGACCGTGGTGCACGAGACCGACACGACGCTCGCGTTCCGCGACATCGACCCCAAAGCGCCGGTGCACGTCCTGGTGATCCCGAAAGATCATCACCCCGACGTGGTCGCCCTGGCGCGTGACGATCCGGCCGGCTCCGCCGCCCTGCTCGCCTCAGCCGCCGCGGTGGCCGAGGCCGAAGGCCTGCTCACCGACGGTTTCCGACTGCTTTTCAACACCGGGGGGTACGCCGGGCAAGAGGTGTTCCACGTGCACGCCCATGTGGTCGGTGGTGCCCCGCTCGGCCCGATGCTGGCCCCGCGATGAGCGCGATCCCCCGCCTGGAGCACGCCGCCCGTAAGGCCCAGGCCACCGGGCGTGTCCCGGCCCTGTCGGTGGCGCTGCACCGGGCCGACCGCGAGCCGTGGATCTTCACGGTCGGCGACTCCGGCAACCCGGCGCACCCGCTGGACGCCGACAGCCGCTTCCGGATCGGCTCGGTCACCAAGACCTTCACCGCGGTGCTGGTCATGCAGGCCCGCGACGAGGGCCTGCTCGACCTCGACCAGCCGCTCGCCGCCTACCTCGACCTGCCCGCGCACGGCGACGCGACGATCCGACGGCTGCTCTCGCACACCGCCGGTTTCCAGCGCGAGCCCTTCGGCGACGTGTGGGACACGCTGGTGTCGCCGTCCGCGGCCGAGCTGCTCGCCCAGCTCGACCGGGCCGAACGGGTGCTGCCCAACGGCCGCCGCTTCCACTACTCGAACCTCGCCTTCGCCGTCCTCGGCCAGCTCGTCGCGAAACTGCACGACACCACCTGGGAGCAGCTGCTCGCCGACCGGATCCTCGGCCCGCTGAACCTCACCGCCACCACCGTGCAGCCCCCGCCCCAGGCCGCCGTCGGTTACGTCGTGGACGCCTACTCCGACGCGGCCCGGCCCGAACCGCAGCTCGACGCGGGCGGCGCCGGCCCGGCCGCGCAGCTGTGGAGCACCGCCGCCGACATGGCGACCTGGGCCGCGTTCCTGGTGTCGCCGGAGACCGCCGACCCGGGCGGCAAGGTCCTCGCCGCCGCGACGGTCGACGAGATGCGCTGGCCGCACACCACCCGCGAGCAGGACGTGTGGGCCGGCGGCTTCGGCCTCGGGCTGATGCTCGCCCCGCAGGGCCGCCGGGCGATGCACGTCGGCCACAACGGCGCCATGCCCGGCTTCCTGGCCGGCGTGCACGGCCGGCGCGGCGGCGACGGCACCCCCGGCGGGCTCGGCTGCGCGGTTCTCGGCTCCTCCGGCACGGCCGGCGAGATCAACGACCTGGTGCACGAGTTGCTGCAGCTCAGCGTCGAGATCGACCCGGCCGCGATCACGCCGTGGCGGTCCGCGCCGCCGGCCCCGCGCGAGTTCCGCTCGGCGCTCGGCGTCTGGTGGAGCGAAGGGTCCTCGTTCGTGTTCTCGTGGCACGGCGGCGCCCTGCAGTCCCGGGTCGCCGAGGCGGCCGCGGACGTGCCGCCGTCGGTCTTCGCGCCGGTCGCCGGCTCGCCGGACGTGCTGCGCACGGTCTCCGGGCGGGAAGCCGGCGAACTGCTGCGGCTGACCCGCGACGACAGCGGCGCGATCGTCCGGATGCACTGGGCGACGTACCGCTTCACCCGCGTGCAGGACGCCTTCGACGGGGTGCCCGCGTCGAACGGCCCGGAGTAGTTTCACGGCTCGCCGCGGCCGCCCGCCCTGCCGCCCGCTCGGCCGCCCGCCCCACCGCCCGCTCGGCCGCCCGCCCCGCCGCCCGAAATGGCATCGGCGGTCGGGCGGCCGAGCGGATACGATGGCACGATCCTTACGCACGTCGCCGCAACTCGGCGACGACAAGAATGAGAGCAGGTGCGGAGGCCCGCGGGCCGTCCTATGACCGGTACGCCGAACCCTTCCAGCGCGGGCTCCAGCGGCGCGGCACGGGTGCAGACCAAGATCTCGGTTTCCGACCCCAAGATCATGGTTAACCTGCTGGGTGCCAAGGATGAAATCCTGCGGCTCGTCGAGCGAACCCTCGCCAGCGACGTCCACGTCCGTGGCAACGAGATCACCATCACCGGTGACCCGGGCGAGAACGCCACCGCCGAGCGGCTCTTCTCCGAACTCATCGAGTTGATCGAGAAGGGCGAGACCCTCACCGTCGACTCCGTCCGGCGCACGGCGACCATGCTCGAGGAGAACGTCTCCGAGCGGCCCGCCGAGGTGCTGACCCTCAACATCCTGTCCCGGCGCGGGAAGACCATCCGCCCCAAGACGCTGGGCCAGAAGCGCTACGTCGACGCCATCGACCAGAACACCATCGTCTTCGGCATCGGCCCGGCCGGTACCGGTAAGACGTACCTGGCGATGGCCAAGGCGGTGCAGGCGCTGACCGCCAAGCAGGTCAGCCGGATCATCCTGACCCGGCCGGCGGTCGAGGCCGGCGAGCGCCTGGGCTTCCTGCCCGGCACCCTGAACGAGAAGATCGACCCGTATCTCCGGCCGCTCTACGACGCGCTGCACGACATGCTCGACCCCGAGTCGATCCCGCGCCTGATGGCGGCGGGCACGATCGAGGTCGCGCCGCTGGCCTACATGCGCGGCCGCACGCTCAACGACGCGTTCATCATTCTCGACGAGGCGCAGAACACCACGCCCGAGCAGATGAAGATGTTCCTGACCCGGCTCGGCTTCGGGGCGAAAATCGTTGTCACCGGTGACGTCACGCAGGTCGACCTGCCCGGCGGGACGACCAGCGGTCTCCGGATCGTTCGCGAGATCCTGCACAATGTCGAGGACGTGCACTTCGCGGAGCTGTCCAGCGCCGACGTGGTCCGGCACCGCCTGGTCGCCGAGATCGTCGACGCGTACGCCCGCTACGACGTCGAGCAGGAACAGCTCGCCACCCAATCCGTCCACGCCGTGCCGGGCCGCGCCGCATCCGCGGGCCGCCCCGGGCGCAGGCGCTAGCTAAGGGGTATAGACCTCCACATGTCCATCGAGATCGCCAACGAGTCGGGAGTCGAGGTCGACACCGACGCGATCCTCGCGGTGGCCCGGTACGCGCTCGACGAGATGGGGGTCAACCCGCTCGCCGAGCTGTCGATCCTGCTCGTCGACATCGACTACATGGCCGAGCTGAACCACCGCTGGATGGGTGGTGACGGCCCGACCGACGTCCTCGCGTTCCCGATGGACGAGGGCAGCGTCGACCACGGGCCCGGCGAGGCCGGCACCGGCGAGCCGGCCCTGCTCGGCGACATCGTGCTCGCCCCCGAGGTGGCCGCGAAACAGGCCGCCGCGGCCGGCCACTCGGCCGCCGACGAGCTGCACCTGCTCACCGTGCACGGCGCCCTGCACCTTCTCGGCTACGACCATGCCGAGCCGGAGGAGGAGCGCGAGATGTTCTCGCTGCAGAACCGCCTGCTGCAAAGCTGGCGGTCCACCCGTCAGGCCGGCTGATCCTTATGGAGCCGGCCCATACTTTCGCGGCCCATTCTTTCGCGGCCGGCGCGGCCTCGGCCGGTCTGCCCGACTTCCAGCTGATCACCCTCGCCGTCGCGCTGGTCTTCCTGGCCGGTCTGGCCTCGATGGCCGACGCGGCGCTCGGCACCGTGTCGCAGGCCCGGGCGGCCGAGATGGCCCGCGAGGGCGAGCGCGGCGCGGCCGCCCTCGCCGCCGTCGCCAAGGACGTGGTGCGCCACCTCAACCTGCTGCTCCTGCTCCGGCTGATCTGCGAGCTCACCGCGACCACCCTGGTCGCGCTGGTCGCGGTGGACAGCTGGGGGATCGGCTGGCGGGCCGCGCTGGTCACCGCGGGCGCGATGACACTGGTGAGCTTCGTGGTGGTGGGGGTCGCGCCGCGGACGGTGGGGCGGCAGCACGCCTACGCGGTGGGCCGGGCGGCGGCACCGCTGGTGCGCTGGCTCGGCAAGGTGCTCAACCCGCTCGCGTCGCTGCTGATCCTGATCGGTAACGCGGTGACCCCGGGCAAGGGGTTCCCGGACGGCCCGTTCGGCAGCCAGGTGGAGCTGCGCGAGCTGGTCGACCTGGCCGAGCAGCGCGGCGTCGTCGAGCACGGCGAGCGCGAGATGATCCATTCGGTGTTCGCCCTCGGCGACACGATCGCCCGCGAGGTGATGGTGCCGCGCACCGAGATGGTGTGGATAGAGGCGGCGAAGACCCTGCAGCAGGCCCTCTACCTGTTCCTGCGGTCCGGTTTCTCCCGGATTCCGGTGATAGGGGAGACCGTCGACGACGTGCTGGGCGTGCTCTACCTGAAGGACGTGATCCGCCGCACCCAGTCGGGTGATCCGGCGGCGACCGCGCAGGCGGTGGCCGAGATGATGCGCCCGGCGACGTTCGTGCCGGAGTCCAAGCCCGTCGACGACCTGCTGTCCGAGATGCAGGCGGCCCGCACCCACCTGGTGATCGTGGTCGACGAGTACGGCGGCACGGCCGGGCTGGTCACCATCGAGGACATCCTCGAGGAGATCGTCGGCGAGATCACCGACGAGTACGACGTCGAACGCCCGCCGGTGGAGCACCTCGAGGACGGCGCGGTGCGGGTGACCGCCCGGTTGCCGATCGAGGACCTCGGCGAGATCTTCGGCGTGGAGCTGCCCGCCGACGAGGTGGAGACCGTGGGCGGCCTGCTCGCGCAGACGCTGGGCCGGGTGCCGATCCCGGGCGCCCACGTGGACGTGGGCGGCCTGCACCTGGTCGCCGAGGGCACGACCGGCCGGCGCAACCGGATCGACTCGGTGCTGGTGCGCCGGGTCGAAGCCGCGGAGCCGTCCGACGAACCAGACTCTGAATCCGAGACCGAGGAAAGACAGACCGCAGATGCCTGACCCGACCCAGCCCGACCCGAGCCGACCTGATCCGGCCGCCGGCGCCGCCGTGCCGGCGACCGACGCCGCGCTCAGCGCCGAGGACAACAAGTTGGTCATCCTGGCGCGGAGCGCGCGCGCCCGGGTGGGTGCGGTCGAGGGTGCTGCCGTCCGCGATCAGGACGGTCGCACCTACAACGGCGCCACGGTGTCGCTGCCCAGCCTGTCGGTGACCGCCCTGCAGCTGGCGGTCGCTCTCGCCGTGTCGTCGGGTGCCTCGGCGATCGAGGCGGCCGCGGTCGTGACCGAGGCCTCCGAGCTGGACGGGGCCGGGCACGCGGCGGTGCGGGACCTGTCGGCGAGCGCGCCGATCCACGTCGCGGCGCCGGATGCGACCCTGCTCGGAACGGTCAGCGCATGACCTCGTCGAGTTCCGGCCCGGGTTCTGACGGCGAACGCCGGCTGACGCCGGGCGAGCGTAATGAGCTGCGCCGCCAGGAGCGGCGCGCGGCCCGCCGGACCGAGGCGGCCGGCACCTCGGACGGGCGTGGCGCCCAGCGTGGCACCGGCCGAAAGGCCGACGGCGCGGAGAAGACAAACCGGCGGACCTCCTCTGCCCGTACCCCGGGGCGGCCCGGGCCGGCGTCGACGGTGCCGTCGCGTACCCAGAAAAAGCCGGAGGTTGAGCCGCGGACCTTCACCCCGAAGGTTCATCGGCATGCCGAGGCGGCGCGCAGCGACGCGAGGGATGACACCTACCGCGCTGGTTTCGCCTGTTTCGTCGGGCGGCCGAATGCCGGGAAGAGCACCCTGACCAACGCGATCATCGGCCAGAAGATCGCCATCACCTCGAACAAGCCGCAGACCACCCGGCACGTGATCCGGGGGATCCTGCACCAGGAGAACTCGCAGCTCGTCCTGGTGGACACGCCGGGGCTGCACCGGCCGCGGACGCTGCTGGGGGAGCGGCTCAACGATCTCGTGCGGGAGGTGTGGAGCGAGGTCGACGTGATCGGCATCTGCTTCCCGGCCGACGAGCCGGTGGGGCGTGGTGACCGGTTCATCTCGGCGGAGATGGCCGAGCTGAAGGCGACCGTGATCGCGGTGGTGACCAAGGTCGACCTGGTGGGTCCGCAGCGGCTGGCCCAGCATCTGCTGGCCGTCAGCGAGCTGTACGACTTCGCGGAGATCGTGCCGGTGAGCGCGGTCTCCGGACATCAGGTGCAGCAGTTGGTCGACGTGATGGTGAAGTACATGCCGGAGTCGCCGCAGCTGTACCCGGCAGACGTGCTGACCGACGAGCCCGAGCAGGTGCTGATCGGCGAGCTGATCCGCGAGGCGGCGCTCGAGGGAGTGCGCGACGAACTGCCCCACTCGATCGCGGTTCTGGTCGAGGAGATGCAGGTCGAGGGCAAGTTGACCAAGATCTACGCGGATCTGTACGTGGAGCGGGACAGCCAGAAGTCGATCGTGATCGGCGCGAAGGGTGCGCGACTTAAGGAAGTTGGGAGCAAGGCCCGAGGTGAGATCGAGCAACTTCTGGGTACCAGGGTGTACCTAGATTTACATGTTCGAGTCGCCAAGGAGTGGCAGCGTGATCCTCGTCAATTGCGCAAGCTGGGATTCTGATATTGCGGTTTATGGGATAATTCACGCTGGTTTGCAGGGACGTACGGTGCTTCGGTAACTCAAGAGTCATGCGGAACCGGTACCTGGACCTCCTGCGGGCCATCGCAACCGTGCGTGTGGTGGTTTACCACTCCTCCGGATGGACGGCGCTGACCATCGTGTTCCCGGCCATGTCGGTGATGTTTGCCCTGGCCGGGTCGATGATGGCGGCGTCCCTCGACCGATATGGACCGTGGGCGGTCGAACGCCGCCTGCACCGCCTGCTGCCCGCGCTGTGGGTGCTGGTCGGTGTCGCGGTGCCCGCCATGCTCGCGGCCGGCCTGGTCTGGGACTGGAAGATCCTGCTCTGGGCGTTCCCGATCGAGGACCCGCCGGCCACCGGTTTCTGGCTCGAAGGTCTCGCCGCGATGTGGTACCTGCGCGACTTCCTCTGGCTGGTGCTGCTGTCGCCGCTGGCGCTGCCGTTGTTCCGGCGGGCACCCCTGGTGACGATCCTGGTTCCGTACGTCGCGCTCGCCGTCATCACCTTCGCCGGCCTGACCCCGCCGCCGGTCCTGCGGGACCTGGCCCTCTACGGCGGTGCCTGGCTGCTCGGCTTCGCCCACCACGACGGCATGCTCAAGCTGACCGCCCGCCGGTGGTGGCTGATCGGTGCCCTGGCGATCGCCGGCGCCACCTGGGCGTTCACCCACCCGGGGCCGCGCGGGCTCGACCTCAACGACATCCCGCTCGGCAACGCGCTCTGGTCGGCCGCGTTCATCCTGGTCGCCCTCGGCATCAACCCGATGGTCCGGCCACGCCGCATCCTGACGATCCTGAACGCCCGGGCCTTGACCATCTACCTGTGGCACGTGCCGTTCATCGTGGTGGTGGCCCGCTTCGCGACCTGGTCCGGCCTGCCGATCTTCGGCTGGGTCGGGATCAGCTGGCGGCTGGTCGTGGTGACCCTGCTGCTGACCGGCGTGGTGCTGGCGGTGGGCTGGATCGAGGACGTGTCGGCGGGCCGGCGGCCACAGCTGGTGCCGGGCGTGTCCAAGCGGCGGATGCCGGTGTCGCCGGCCCCGGCCATGACCCCCGTGACCGCGACGGCGACGGCCAGGTCCTAGCGGCTCAGTTCCGCCGGTCTTCGGCCGAATTCGTCGATGATGGAGACGACGTATCCGGTCGAGTCGCCGACGCTCGAGTCGGCGCACGAGGCGCTGCGCCGGCTGTACGGCCCGCACACCGAGGACCTCTGGAAGACGCTGCTGTTCAGCGCGGGGCTGACCGGCGACGAGACCGATCCGGGCTCGTTCGGCCGGATGGTCGTGTCGATGCAGGCGGCCACCGGGGTCACCCAGCTGTGCGGCCGGGCCCTCGCGATGCGGGCGGCGACGTTCAAACGACTCACCGCCGCACCTACCGAGGTCACCGTGGTGCGTGCCGCCGCGCCGGAGGAGTACTGATGAGCGACGACTTCCGCCGGATGGCCGTGCTGGCCGGCATCGACATCGACAACCCGGAACTGCGCCGGCGGCTGGACGCGCTCAGCGAGCGGACCGCGGCCCTGCTCGGCCGGCCGAGCAGCCTGGTCAGCATGGTGCTGGACAGCGCGCAGTTCTTCGCCGGGTCGTACGGGCTGGACGGCTGGCTGGGCGAGATGGGCGGCACGCCGATCGAGTGGTCGTTCTGCGTGAACGCGGTCCGGTCGGGGCAGTCGTACGTGGTGCCGGATGCGGCCGCCGACGCGCTGCAGTCCGGTAATCCGCTCGTCTACATCGACGGGATCCGCAGTTACGCGGGGGTGCCGCTGGTGGTCGACGGCGAGGTGCTCGGGGCGCACTGCGTGCTCGACAAGGCGCCCGGCGAGTTCACCCCGGACGATCTCGGCGAGCTTCGCCGGGGTGCCGACGAGATCGTCGCCCTGCTGTCGTCCTACCGGCTCCCCAGCCCGGTCATCGTTCCCTGACCAGCAGCGGCTGGGCGACCTGGCCGACCTTTCCGGCCAGGTCGAACATCTCGCCCTCGGCCAGCCCCAGGCCGTCGTCGGAGACGATCGTGCGGGCCGCCAGGTGCACCCACTCGCCGGCCGGTTCGCGCAGCATGGTCGCGGTCATGGTCGGCGGGATGGACAGCCACTTCTCGAACGGCAGGACCGCGGACAGCCCGTTCGCCGAGTCGGCGACGATCAGCGCCCGGTCCTGGCCGAGCAGGTCGACCCCGTCGATCAGCGGCATCCGCACCCGGCTCCACACGTGCGTCTCGCCGAGCTCGTCGAGCCCGCCCCTGGTGCACCGCCACTCGATCGCCCGGCCGTAACCCCAGTCGCCGGCGAACCGGTCCTCCTGGTCGGGCAGCAGCTCGGCCCGGCGCTCCCCGGCCACCTGCTCCCCCTCCGCCGGCGGCCTCGGGCCCGGCGCGATGTGCCAGGCCCGGGCGCTCACCGCCACCCGGCCGTCGATCACCATCGTGGCCTCGTTGAGCGCGGTGAGCCGGCCCGGCTTGACCGGGGACACCTCGATCCGGGACGTGCGGCGGGGTATCGGGCCGAGGAAGTCCACCGAGAGCCGGGCCAGGCGCAGGCCGTCGAGGCGCATCACGTGGCCGAGCAGGGCGGCCGGCGGGCCGCCGTGCTGCATCGCGCTGTCCCAGGGGCTCTCGGTGAATTCGGTCGGTTCGTAACGGTCGTCACCGAGTGGTAGGTAAAAGCTCACGAGGTCGAGGCTACGGTCACGTCCCCGCTCGTCACCCGCACGTCGATCACATTCTTCGCCGTGGCGTCGCTGGTCAGGCCTTCGAGATGCTCGTCGCCCGAGCCGGAATGGGTGGTCACCCGGTATTTGCTCGGCGGCACCTGCACCCAGATGTCGCCGCTGGTGGACTGGGCGGTCACCGAGTTGGGCGCGGTCAGCTCGACGTGCATGTCACCCGAGGTGACCTTGAGGTCGGCCGGCCCGGCCACCCGGATCGCCTGCACGTCGCCCGAGGTCGAGTGCACCTTCACCGAGCTCTTCGAGTCGGTCACCATGATGTCGCCGGACGTGGCCTTGATCGCGACGGCGCCGGTCGCGCCGGTCACCGACACGTCACCGGAGGTCAACTCCAGGTCGGTGATGCCCACCCCCTTGAGGACGATGTCGCCGGAGTGCTCCTTGCCGCGCACGTTCACCCCGGTGGGCGTCTTGATCTCGTACGACACGGAGCAGTTCGGCCCGCACGACGTGTCGATGTTGAGCGTCGTGCCGTCCAGCGTGTATGGGCTGCCGGGGTTGCTCGACCGGCGGATCACCCGGCGGATCGACGTCTCGGTGACGTCCCCGGACGTGACCGTCACGTCGCCGCTGCCCCCGGTCAGCACGATGTCGGTGATCTTGCCCTTCTCGGTGTCGTCGTAGGTCATCTTCGCCCCGATCACGCCGGCGCAGCCGGTCAGGGCGGTCGTCGACGCGGCGATGAGGGCGAGGACTGCGGCGCGCCGGATCAGGGTCGTGGTCATGGCTCAGACGCTATGCGGCGGCGCATCAACGGCACCATCAGTCCTCCCACTGAGGTCTCCCCGATGCTGCCCCCGAGACGACCCTGAGACCGCGTCAGGGTTTGTCGCACCCCCGGGGCAGAATGACTCCCGTGCCCACCGGATCCGGCTACCGCCGACAGCTCTACCGCGACGACGCGGTCGTGCTGCGCGTGCAGAAGCTCGGCGAGAGCGACCGGATCATCACGCTGCTCACCCGCCGCAACGGCCGGCTGCGCGCGGTCGCCCGCGGCGTGCGGCGCACCAACTCCCGGTTCGGTGCCCGGCTCGAGCCGTTCGGCCACATCGACCTGCAGCTGGCCGGCTCGCCCGAGGGGGTCGGCAGCTCGCTGCACTCGGTCAGCCAGGTCGAGGCGGTGGCGCTCTACGGCAAGCAGTTCCTCACCGACTACCCGCGCTACACCGCGGCCAGCGCCATCGCCGAGACCGCCGAGCGGCTCACCCCGGTCGAGCGGGAGCCGTCGCTGCGGCTGTTCCAGCTCACCCTGGGGGCGCTCAAGGCCCTCGCCGCCGGTGAGCACGCCGGCCCGCTGGTGCTCGACGCCTACCTGCTGCGGGCCATGTCAACGGCCGGCTGGGCGCCGGCGATCGCCGAGTGCGCGGTCTGCGGCACCCCCGGCCGGCACGCCGCGTTCTCGGTCCCGGCCGGCGGCGCGGTCTGCCCCGACTGCCGCCCGCCCGGCGCCGCCCACCCGAGCCCGGCCACCCTCGGCCTGATGAGCGCGCTCACCTCCGGCGACTGGCAGGTCGCCGACGCGTCCGAGCCGCCGATCCGCCGGGAGTGCAGCGGTCTGGTCGCCGCCCACCTGCAATGGCACATGGAGCGGGCGCTGCGCTCGCTGCCGCTGGTCGATCGACGGGAGAGTTCCTGATGCCGCGCCCATCCACCCCGCGCCCACCTACCCCGCACCTTTCCGGGGTCCGCCCGCCGGAGCTGCCCAAGGCCGCCCTGCCGAAGCACGTGGCGATCGTGATGGACGGCAACGGCCGCTGGGCCAAGGACCGCGGGCTGTCCCGCACCAAGGGCCACGAGCAGGGCGAGTATTCGTTGTTCGACACCATCGAGGGCGCCATCGAGCTCGGCATCCCCTACCTGTCGGCGTACGCGTTCTCGACCGAGAACTGGAAGCGCTCGCCCGAGGAGGTGCGCTTCCTGATGGGCTTCAACCGCGACGTCATCCGCCGCCGCCGCGACCAGTTGGTCGACCTCGGGGTGCGGGTCGTCTGGTCCGGCCGGGCCGGCCGGCTGTGGAAGAGCGTCATCTCCGAGTTGCAGACCGCCGAGGAGATGTCGAAGGACAACAAGACGCTCACCCTGCAGTTCTGCGTCAACTACGGCGGGCAGGCCGAGATCGCCGACGCGGCCGCCGCCATCGCCCGGGACGTCGCGGCCGGCAAGCTCAAGGCCGACCGGGTCAACGAGAAGACCATCGCGCGCTACCTCTACCACCCCGAGGTTCCCGAGGTCGACCTGTTCCTGCGCCCGTCCGGCGAGCAGCGCACGTCCAACTTCCTGCTCTGGCAGACGGCGTACGCCGAGCTGGTCTTCCTCGACACGCTGTGGCCCGACTTCGACCGCCGCCACCTCTGGTATGCGTGCGAGCTCTACGCCTCGCGGGACCGGCGGTTCGGCGGCGCCATCCCCAACCCGATCGCGCCGGGTGCGCCGGTCACGTCGTCAGGATCCGAACGGTAGCGTCGGTGTCGGACAGATCCGGCAGTACGGCGTGGGCGCCCGCGAGCACCAGGTCGGCCATCGTGGTCGACCCGGTCGCCACGCCCACCGCCAGCGCGCCGTTGGCCAGCGCGGCCGTCACGTCGTGCACGGTGTCGCCGATGACGACCGGGGCGAACCTCTCGCCGTACTTCGCCTCGGCGCGTTCCAGGCTCCGGCGTACCAGCGTGGCCCGCACGGCGTCGTCGGTGCCGTAACCGCCGACCTCGGCGTCGAAGGCGCCGCTGAGCCCGAAGGCGGCCAGTTTGGCTGCCGCCACCTGCGGCACGTTGCCGGTGACCAGCGTCTGCACGACGCCCGGGTCCGCGCCGAGCCGCTTCAGCACGTCCTGCACGCCGGGCATCAGCGCGCCCTGCTCGCCGAACTCGTGCTGCAGGGCCAGCACGTGCTCGACGTAGCGCACGAAGAACACCTCGGGCGTGCAGTCGGTGACCCCGTGCCGGGCGAACACCTCGACGCAGATGTCGGTGTCGGTGCGGCCGCCGAAGATCGGCGTCTCCCGCCACTCGCGGCCGGTGAGCTCGGTGAATGCCGCGCGCCAGGCCCGGGCGGCCACCCCGCCGCCGCGCAGCAGGGTGTAGTCGATGTCCCACATGACCAGGCGTCTCAGTTGGGTACTCACTCCTGGAGTGCCCGTTCGATGTGCTCGACCTTCGCGGTCAGGGCACCGGTGACTCCGGGCCGCACGTCCGCCTTGAGCGACACGCTGACCCGGTGCCCACTCTTCGCGACGGCCTCCACGGCCTCCTTCACGACGGCGAAGCATTCGTCCCACTCACCCTCGATCGTGGTGAACATGGCGTCCGTCCGGTTGGGCAGGCCGGAGGCCCGCACCACCCGCACGGCGTCGGCGACGAGGTCGCCGACGGATTCGCCGGCTCCGATCGGCGTAACAGAAAACGCAACCAGCATGCGGCCATAGTCGCAGCAGGCTCCGGGCCCGGCGCAAGCCTTACCGGCCCCTGTGGCCGATCTGTGCTGAGGGTGAGAGAGCGCTCTCACGCGCTGATCCCGGTCCGTTCTGCCGGTCGGGCCGGTGTGAAGAGATCGCGCTTCTTTAATGTCCTTGACGGAGTGAGTACTCACTCCTTAGCTTGGAGGCATGACTGAGACAACACCCCGGCGCCGGGCGCCGGGCATGAGCCCCGACCAGCGACGCGAGATGATCGTGGCGGCCGCCGTGCCGTTGCTGGTGGAGCACGGCTCCACGGTGAGCACCCTGCAGATCGCGAAAGCGGCCGGCATCGGCGAGGCGACGATCTTCCGGGCCTTCGCCGACAAGGAGGAGTTGCTCGCCGCCTGCATCGCCGCCGTGGTGCGCAACGACCAGGTCCTGGCCGAGCTGGACGCGGTGCCGCTCGACCAGCCGCTGGCCGCCCGGCTCACCGAGGCGGCGGCCACCCTGCAGGCCTACCTGACCCGGATGGGCACGGTGATCGGCGCGGTGTACGCGGCGGGCCGCCGGGCGGCCGAGCGAGGCGACCCCCGCGAACTCGGCGATCAGCGTGGTGGCCGGGCCGAAGCCGTCGACCGCACCCGGGCGGCGATCCTCCGCCTCCTCGAGCCCGACCGGGCCACGCTGCGGCTGCCGCCCGAGCAGCTCGCCGACGTCTTCCTCGCCATGCTGTTCCCGCAGCGCGGCGTTCCCGGCGGCGCCTACGTCCCGGTCGAGACGATCGTGGACGTGTTCCTCAACGGTGTCCTCGCGTAGGGTTCTCGGGTGCTTGACGGGGAGATTTCGGCAGCGGCGGCAGGTAATTGGGTTCTCGGGGATCGGCCGGTCAATCGCATGGGATTCGGATCCATGCGGCTCACCGTGGATCCGGATCCGGCAGCGGCCATCGCGGTGCTACGGCGGGCGGTCGAACTCGGGGTCGACCACATCGACACGGCCGCGTTCTACGTTTCCCCGGGCGGCCCGCTCGACGTCGGTGACGGACCGGCCAGGTATGCGACCGAGCTCATTCGGCGCGCTCTCACCCCGTACCCGGAAAGCCTTTTTCTTACCACCAAAGTGGGGCCCGGGATTTTGCCGGACGGGAGCTTCGGCGAGGCTCGCACAGCAGCGCAGCTGCGGTATCAGGTCGAGGAGAATCTGCGGCGGCTCGGCGTGGAGCGGCTCGACCTGGTCAATCTCCGGGTGTTCCGGGGCAGTGACTCGATCGGGGAGCGATTCGCGGCGCTCGCGGCGATGCGGGACGAAGGGCTGATCCGGCATCTGGGGCTTTCCGCGATTCGCCCGGAGCAATTGGACGAGGCGTCGGCCATCGCGCCGGTCGCCTGCGTGCAGAACAGTTTCGCGGTCGATCTCCGGCGTAATGCCGAGCTCCTGCGGATCTGCGGTGAGCGGGGGATCGCCTTCGTGCCGTTCTTCGCCATTGCCGGGCAGGGCAAGGAAAGCGGCGCGAGTACGACCCGGGATGCGGCGGTCGAGGCGGTGGCGGCGCGGCACGGGGTCACCACCCATCAGGTACGGCTGGCCTGGACGCTGCACCAAGGCGAGCACGTGCTCGCCATTCCGGGGACCGGAAGCGTTCCGCATCTCGAGGCGAACATCGCGGCCGGGGCGATCCGGTTCAGCGCGGGCGATCTGTCCGAACTGGGCAGCTGAGCCGGCCTTGCTGGGCAGCTGAGACCGCCTTCGAATCAGGCAGGACCTTCCGAGTTCGCCGGTTGGTCATGAGATCGACAGCGACCGTTGAGATCACCCCGCGACTGTGTCGACGTAACCGCATGAGTCGATCTTTCGTCGGGAGCACTCCATATGGGTCACGGCCACGACCACGATCACGACCACACCCACGAGACCGCCGGCGGTGACCTGTCGCCTGCCATGGATCTGAGCATCCCGGACAGCGAGCTGTCGCCGTCGGACGTGTCCCGCCGCGGGTTCCTGCGCGGTGCGGGTCTGCTCGGTGCCGGTGCCGCCGCGTCCGTGCTGGCCTCGCCGTCAGCCGCCTCGGCCGCCGCCTCTGCCGGTCTGCCGCATGCGCACGGCCCGGTCGGCGGCGGAACGGACAAAGGCGGATTTGTCTGGCTTGCTGGTGACCATCACATTCACACCCAGTACAGCTCGGACGCCCAGTACCGGGTGCTCGACCAGGCCAAACACGGTCACGCGTACGGCCTCGACTGGCTGGTCATCACCGACCACGGCAGCAACGAGCACGCCAAGATCGGTGTGGAGAAGGTCAACCCGGACATCCGCAAGACCCGCGAAGAGCTCAAGGGTCTGCTGACCTTCCAGGGCCTGGAGTGGAACATCCCGGCCGCCGAGCACGCCACCGTGTTCGTGCACCCGGGCAAGAACGAGGTCGAGGTGCTCAAGCAGTTCGAGCAGACCTACGACGGCTCGCAGCTGCCGGCCACCAACACCGAAGCGCAGAACGAGGCCGCCGCGGTCGCCGGCATCAAGTTCCTCGCCTCACAGGTGAAGGCCCGCAAGGTCGAAGGCGCGCTGTTCCTCGCCAACCACCCGGCCCGCCGCGGCATCGACTCGCCGCACGAGATCCGCAACTGGCGTGACGCCGACCCGACCGTCGCCATCGGCTTCGAAGGCGCGCCCGGCCACCAGGCCGCCGGCATTCCCGCCGCGTACGGCCGGGGCGGCGCCCGCGGCTACTACGACAACAACCCGTCGGCCGCCTCCTACGCCGGCTACCCGCTGGAGAGCTACCGCACCTGGGGCGGCTTCGACTGGATGACCGCCACCGTCGGCGGCCTGTGGGACAGCCTGCTCGCCGAGGGCAAAGCCTGGTGGATCACCGTCAACTCGGACTCGCACGTCGTCTACCTGGACCAGTCCGAGCGCGGCCCGGGCAGCGACTTCGCCACCAACGGCAAACACAACGACCCGGTCTACTCGGGCAAGACGCTGACCACCGCCGGTGACTTCTGGCCGGGCTACTACGGCCGCACCAACGTGGGGGCCGGCTCCTTCTCGTACAAGGCGGTCATGGACGGTCTGCGGGCCGGTCGCGTGTGGGTCGACCACGGCCGGCTCATCAAGGGCCTGGACGCCCGGGTCCGGACCGCCGGCGACCGCCGCTGGGACACCGGCACCCCGCTCGGCGGCGTCGCCCAGGTCAAGCGCGGCACCTCCACCGAGCTGACCCTCGACATCGACCTGCAGGACGTGCCGAACTTCGCCGCGTTCGTACCCGTACTCAAGCGCGTCGACGTGATCGTCGGCACGGTGACCGGCCCGGTCACCGACAAGGACAGCTTCAAGGCGCCGGACACCAAGGTGGTCAAGTCGTTCGACGTGGCCGCGGGCGCCAAGAGCATCTCGCTGACCCACTCGCTGGGCCGCCTGGACAAGCCGTTCTACGTGCGGGTCCGCGGTACCGACGGCAACCGCACCCAGCCTGGTCTGATGGGTGCCGCGGTCGACCCGTACGGTCCGAAACTGGACGTGATCGGCGACGCCGACCCGTGGGGCGACCTGTGGTTCTACACCAACCCGATCTGGGTTCTGCCGAGGTGACGTTGTATCGATCCGTGGCGTCCGTGGCTGTTCTCCGCACCGTCGGGGTCAGTCTCGGGCACCGCGATCTCGCCTCGGCCGATCACTGGATCCTGGACCTCGACGTCCGGCCGGTGCTGGCCTGCACCCACCTCGTGGCGGAACCCCACCGGCACGTGGCGATCAGCCTCACCACCGCGGCGGCATACGAATCCGCGCCCGGTCTGGAGCAGGCGGCGGAATCGGCGGCGGCCGGAAAGTTCGGGCGCGCCGTCATCTTCCCCGGCGTGGAAGATCTGGTCGGCATGCTCACCGCCGGAGAGATCCGGGAACGGAGCGCTATCGACCGGGTCGAGGTGCTCGGCTCGGGCGTCGCCGATGACGACGCCCGGGTGGACACCCGCGACTTTGTCCGCCCGCAGTACCGCGACGGCGAGCTGATCCTGACCACCACGCCGGCGGCCGGGGGTGTCCTGGTCCCGTTCGAATCGCGGGAACCCACCCCCTGCTGTGCCAATCATTGACCCTACGCTGGGCCGATGTCCCTGAGGTCGATGTCGCTGAAGTCGAAGCTGGCTGAAGGACGTGGCGGGGTGCTGCTGTTCGGCATCACCCCGCCACGTCGCAGCGCCACCCCGGAGAAGATAAAGGAAATCGCCGCGGTCACGCTCGGCCGGCTGGCCGGCCTGAACCTCGACGGCCTGATTCTGTACGACATCGACGACGAGTCCGACCGGGTCGCGGACGAGCGGCCGTTCCCCTATCTGCCGACGATCGACCCGGTCGAGTTCCACACCCATCTGGGTGATTGGGACCGGCCGATGGTGATCTACCGCTGCGTCGGGAAGTACGCCGAGGACGAACTGCGGTCGTGGCTGACCACCGCCGACACCGACCGGGTGCTGAGCGTCTTCGTCGGAGCATCATCGGGGGACAAGCCGGTGCGGACCGACCTGCGCCGGGCGCAGGCACTGCGCGCGGAGGTACGCCCGGAGCTTCCGCTGGGCGCCGTCGTCATCCCCGAGCGCCATGCCCGCGGCGGCGAGGAGCACCTGCGCATGCTCACCAAGCAGGAGCGCGGCTGCGAATTCTTCATCTCCCAGGTGATCTACGACGCAGGCGAGGCGAAGGACCTGGTCTCCGACTACTTCTACGCCTGCCGCGAGCGGGACATCACGCCCCGCCCGGTGATCTTCACGCTCTCCCTCTGCGGCTCGGCGAAGACCCTGGAGTTCCTGAAGTGGCTCGGTGTCGACGTGCCGCGCTGGCTGGAGAACACCCTGCTGAACGCGCCGGACCCGCTGGCCGAGTCCTACCGGGAGGCGCTCGCGATCGCACAGGACCTGCGCGAGTACTGCGAACGGCTGGGCATGCCGTACGGCTTCCACGTCGAGTCCGTCTCGATCCGCAAGGCCGAGATCGAAGCCGCCATCCGCCTCACCGAGGAGTTGGGCCGGCACCTGCGCGCGACCGCGGTTCTTTCCGGCTAGCCGGAGGTTATCCACAGGCGGCGAAGAAGGCGGGAAATTGGTCGTATGCCTGTGCCAGCCTGTCGGGGTGGTGGAGGAGTTGGAGCAGGTTCGCGGTGTGCTCGCCGAGTGCGGCGAAGCACCACTGTGGTCGTGCTCCGACCCCGAGGTCGTGGACGGGCTCACTCAGGCGTGGGCATGCGTGCAGCAGGCGCTGGCGATCATGGCGCACCTGATCCGGGAAGCGGAGACCCGGGGCATCCCGCAGAAGGAAGCCGCGTCGAGCACCCCGGTGTGGCTGCGGCAGCGACTTCGCACGAGCATGTGGGAGGGCAAACGGCTCGCGAAGCTCGCCGCTGCCTTCGACCACTCCCCGGCCCTCGACGCGGCCGTCACCAAGGGCGAGATCTCCGCCGAGCAGGCGTGTGTGATCGCGGAGTCGATCACCGATCTGCCCGCTGACGCCGGCATCGACACCCGGACGCAGGCCGAATCGCTGCTGATCAACTATGCGGCCGACTTCGCGCCGGGGACTCTCGGCAAGCTCGGCGCCCGGATCCTGGCACACGTCGACCCGGAGGCAGCCGACCGGCACGACGAGGAGGCGCTGCGAAAGCAGGACGAGCGCGCCCATCGTGGCCGGGGATTCACTCTGAGCCCGCGCGGCGACGGCCGGGTGCGATTGTCGGGCTGGCTGGACACGACGGCCGCGGCGATCGTGAACGCGGCGCTGGATCCGTTGTGTCACCCCGGCCGGGATGCGACCGTCGAAGCCGGCCTGGCCCGCACCCCGGAGCAACGGCGTGCGGACGCTCTGGTCGATGTCTGTACCCGGGTCATGCGCGGCGGCGAGTTGCCCGCGTCCGGCGGGGAAGCGGCGCAGGTCGTGGTGACGATCCCGATCGACACTCTGCGAACCGAGCCGGGCGAAGCCTCTCCTGTTGCGGTGCTTGACACGGGTGCGCCGGTCAGTGCTGCCGAGGCGCGGCTGCTGGCCTGTGATGCCCAGATCATTCCGTCGGTGCTCGGCACCGAGGGTCAGGTCCTCGACGTCGGTCGTGCCCGGCGGCTCTTCACCGCCTCCATTCGGCGAGCGCTGGTGCTGCGCGACCGCGGGTGCACCTTCCCGTCCTGCGATCGGCCGGCCAACTGGTCGGATGGGCATCACGTCAAGCCCTGGGCCGACGGCGGACCCACGGCGTTGTCCAACGCATGCCTGCTCTGCCGGCACCATCACCGAGTCATCCATCGCACCGATTGGCAGGTTCGCATCGCCTCGGACGGCCACCCCGAGTTCATCCCACCGGCAGACGTCGACCCACAACGTCGTCCCCTGCGCAACACCTTCCACCGGCGCGAATAGGCCACTGGCCCGGAGTGGCGAGACCCGCCGCGGTCGGTGGAGGAGAGTGACGGCGCCGCCGGTAGATCCGGACGGACACGTCGGGTCAGGCCGCGGGGGCGGCCCGTAAGATCGTGGATATGCCTGATCTTGCCGTGCGCTTCGGGCGGCTTGCCGATGAGTACGAGACGCGGAAGCAGGCAGCGACCGCGGCCGTCGCGAGCTGGGACTGGTATACCTGGCCGGGCCTTGACCCACGCCCGCTGCACTTCGAGCGGGACCTGCTCAAGCCTGGGCGCCGCCTGGATGCTCGGCCGCCGGTGGACCGCGATGTCCAGCGGATCGGGTTCGACGCCCAGGGCCGTGTGGCCGTGATCGAGGAGTACAGCGGGTTCCTGAACGGCCGCCTGTACTACGAGACGTTCCTCCACTACGGCGATGACGTGGTCGAGGCTGCGCATTTCGATACCGACCGTCCGATCTACCTGCACGAGTACCGCTACGAGGACGGGCTGATGCGTTCGGCCGAAACGGTCGCTCGGGGCGGCTCGGGGCGCGAGTCCTACGCGTACACCGGCGGGCGGATCAGCCGCATCGAGATCGAGCACAGTGGCCGCTCCCAGGCCGCATTGGTGGCCGAGCACGACGACCGTGGTCTGCTCCGCCTGGTCGAGGCCATGGGCAGCGCAACGCGAGTGCGGTACGTCCGGCCGCCGGCCGGATTCGACCTGGAGGTGGCCTGCGGCACCGTCGAGGACATGTTGGTCGCGCTTATTCCGGCCGCGGCGGCACGGTTGGCGGTCGACGAACCCATCGACTGCCTCGCCCTCAGCTACGGCCAGGCCACGCAGTTGTCGATCGAGATCACTGCGGCTACGGCGGAGGAGCGCGCCGAGCTGAGGTCTATCGATGCCGACGCTGTCTGGTCGCCGGCGGAGTTCGAGACCGGCACGGCCCTCGACCTCGACCTCGACCTCGACGGCACTGCCCTCGACGGCACTGCCCTCGACGGCACTGCCCTCGATGACACTGCCCTCGACGACACTGGCCCGATACAGCTGGTGCGGCAGGAGCTCAAACTGCTCGACGCGGACGACGTTGACGTCAGCGCCGGATCCGAGCTCGGCCGGCGGCTGTTGTGCGCGGTCGCGCTGCGGCTCAACCGGCACGACTGGTCGGCCACGCTGCCGGTCACCGACGATTTCGTGGTGTACGCGGTCGACCTCGAGCTGGCCGATCTGGACCGAAATCTGGCCGACTGCCTGCCGCCGGACCGCCTCGCCCAGCTCCGCGAGCAGGGCCCTGGCGCGGTTGGCGGAGAAGAGTGACGCCGTCGCCGGTGAGGTCGTCGAGTGCCTGGTGGCGGCCGGTCATAGCCATCACCAGCGCTACCAGTGGGCCGGTCACCTCGGGGCCGGTGCCGTGGCTCCAGCCGGCGTCGGCCGCCCGCAGCCGTACCCCAGCAATTCTGTTCTTTGCGCCGATCAGCATGTTGCTGCCCGCATAGAAGTCGGCGACGGCCGTCAGGTGTTCGACCGGGTGATCGCGGTAGGCGCCGGCTGCGCGGAAGATATCCTCGCCGATCGGCCAGCGACACCCGCTCGGCGCGGATCGCGCTCCAGGTATCCATGACCCTCCGCTGTGAGTGGGCACCGCCGCCTGTCTCCAGGACATGATGTCAAGCCGGCCGCTCCGCCGGTGGCCACATCACTCGAAAGCGAGGTCGATCAGTTGGCGACGGCAGGCGCGGGCCGCGGCCGACAGCCGGTGGTCGCGGTGGTGGATCACGCCGATCTCCGGGTGGGCGGGAGCGGGGCGGAGTTCGCGTACGCCGATGGCCGGGCCGGGGGATGCCGCGGCCGTGCGGGCCAGGATCGCTACGCCGAGGCCGGCGGTGACCAGCTCGCGGATGCTCGCCGCGGTGTGGGTCTCGAACGGGACGTTCGGTTCGAAGCCTGCCCGGTGGGCGGCGTCGTCGAGGATGGCGCGCAGGCCGCTGCCGGGCGGCAGGCAGATGAAGGGCTCGCCGCGCAGTTCGCTCAGCGGGAGCGGTCCGCCGCGGGCCAGCCGGTGTGCGGGCGGGACGATCAGGACCACCTGTTCGCGGGCGATGCGGCGGGCGGAGAAGCGGGACGACAGGTCGGCGTGCACGGGGCCGACCACCAGGTCGACGGTGCCGGCGTCGAGCTCGGCGAGCAGGGCCGCGATCAGGCCGGAGCGCAGCGCCAGGGTCAGGCCGGGGTGGCGGGTGTGGAACCTGGACAGCGCCTGGGGCAGGTCGTAGCCGCCGACGACCGCGGTGGCGCCCAGCGTCACCCGGCCGGTGAGGACGGCGGCGAGGTCGGCCAGGTCATGGCGGGCGCCGTCGAGTTCGCCGAGGGCCCGGCGGCAGCGGGTCAGGAACAGCTCGCCGGCTTCGGTCAGGGCGACCCGCCGGGTGGTGCGGGTGAACAGTTCGGCGCCGAGTTCGGCCTCGAGGGCGCGCACCTGGGCGGACACCGCGGACTGGGCGACGTGCAGGTGCTCGGCCGCCCGGGTGAAGCCGCCGAGCCGGGCGACGGCCTCGAAGTAGGTGAGTTGCCGCAGCTCCATGCGATTCATCTTCGATCGAGATGAATGGCAGCGCAACCAGGTCTTGGACATATCAAACCGGCCGGGCCAGGCTCACCACCATGGAGCAGCGAAACCTCGGAAAACTGGTCACCTCCGCGATCGGGCTCGGCTGCATGGGCTTCTCCCAGGCGTACGGGCCGGCCGACGACGAGGTGTCGCTCGCCGTGATCGGCGATGCGCTCGACCACGGCATCACCCTGATCGACACGGCGATGAGCTACGGCCAGGGCCACAACGAGCGTCTGGTCGGCCGGGCCATCGCCGGGCGTCGCGACGAGGTGGTGCTGGCCACCAAGTTCGGCATCGTGCGCGGCCCGGACGGGCCGGGCCTCGACGGGCGTCCCGAGAACGTCCGCGGCTACTGCGACGCCTCCCTGCAGCGGCTCGGTGTCGACGTCATCGACCTCTACTACCTGCACCGGGTCGACCCGCGGGTACCGATCGGCGAGACGGTCGGTGCGATGGCCGAGCTGGTCGCGGCGGGCAAGGTGCGCCATCTCGGCGTCTCCGAGGTCAACCCGGCCCAGCTGGAGCAGGCGGCCGCGGTGCATCCGATCGCGGCGGTCGAGTTCGAGTGGTCCCTGGCCTGGCGGGAGCCGGAGGACGACGTGGTGCCGGCCGCCCGGCGCCTGGGCATCGGCCTGGTCCCGTACAGCCCGCTCGGTCGTGGTCTTCTCACCGGAACCCTGCCGGCCGGGCCGTTTCCGGAGGGCGACTTCCGCCGCACCGACCCGCGTTTCCACAGCGAGAACCTCACCGCCAACCTTGATCTTGTACGGGCCCTGACCGGTGCCGCCGACGCGCGTGGGGTGACACCGGGCCAGATGGCGCTGGCCTGGCTGCTGGCGCAGGGCGACGACGTGGTGCCGATCCCGGGCACCCGCGACCGGGCGCGTCTGGCCGAGAACGTCGCCGCCGTCGGCGTCCGCGTCGACCCGGACGCGGTGGTCCCGCGCGAGGCGTGGCGCGGCGACCGGACGTCGTTCGCAGCGCACGGAACCCAACGGGCTAAATGATCGGGCGGAACAACCCCAGCGCGATGGTGGTGGTCAGGACGAGGACGGCCGTGGCCAGCGCGGCTACCACCAGGAGAGTGTCCGACCGGGTGAAGGTCTGGCGCCGGGCGTAGCTGCGCGGGATGCCCGAGTCGAAGCCGCGCGCGTCCATCGCCACCGCCAGCCGGCCGCCCCGGCGCAGCGCCCCCACAAGCAGCGCGAACGCCGTGGCGGCGAACAACCGCAGGGCCGCGACCGGATTACGGCCGGCGTCGACGCCGCGGGCCCGGCGGGCCAGGGTGAGCATCTGCCATTCGGCGCCGAGCAGGGGCAGCAGCCGGAACGCAGCGAGCGCGCCGATCGCGAACCGGGCCGGCGCCTTGGCGTTCTGGACGAGGGCGTCGGCCAGGTCGGTCGGGTCGGTGGTGGCGAAGACGATGACGCCGGGCAGGGCGATCGCGAACAGCCGCAGGATCAGCCCGAGCGCGGCGGTCAGCACGCCGGTGGTGATGTCGAACGGGCCGAGTCCGATCAGGAGGGTTCCGCCGCGGTCGGCCGCGAACAGAACCATGGTGAACAGCACGCCGAGCCCGCCGAGCAGGAGCGGCCATGCCCGCCGGGCCAGCACCGCGTACCGCAGCCCGAACAGCGGCAGCAGGGCCAGCTCGATCGCCAGCGCGATCGCCGGGGTGAGCGGGTCGAGGGTGCTGATCAGCGGCAGGGAGAAGAGCAGCGCGGCGGCGAGCTTCGCGACCGGATTGCGCCGGGCGAGCAGCGCGGACGGGTCGGCCACCGGCTGGGTGAGCAACGTGGTCATGAGCGCCGCCGCTGGGGGAGCGGTTCGTGCAGGCGTGCCGAGGTCAGCGGGAGGGTCCGGTCGGCGAGGGTCTGCACGAAGTCGTCGTCGTGGGTCACCGCCACCACCGCGTGCCCCTCGTCGCGCAGCGTTGCCAGCAGCGTGACCAGCTCGATCCAGGTGCGCCGGTCCTGGCCGAACGTCGGCTCGTCGAGGACGAGCAGGCGGGGGGCGGTGGCCAGGGCGGTGGCGACGCTCAGCCGGCGGGCTTCGCCACCGGAGAGGGTGTACGGGTTGGCCGCCGCCAGCTTCGTGAGCCGGAGCCGGTCCAGCAACGCGTCCACGATGCCGGTGATCTCGGTGCCGGTACGCCCGAGCCGGCGCGGCCCGACCGCGAGTTCATCGGCGACCCGGGATGTCACGAACTGGTGCTCCGGATTCTGGAAGACCGACCCGATCCGCGACGTCAGGGTCGCTGCCCGCCACTTGTGCGGCGGTTTCGGGTCGCCGAACGCCGACACCTCGCCGCCGGTCGGCGCGAGCAGCCCGCCCAGCACGAGCGCGAGCGTCGACTTGCCGGCGCCGTTCGGCCCGGTGACGGCGAGAACCTCACCCTCGCCGACGGACATCGACACCCCGCGTACGCGGTGCGCGACGGTGATGTCCTCGGCGCGGACCACCGAACCGGCGGCCGCTGAGCCGGACTTCAGCGGCGGGAAACGGAACCCGGGCACCCACACGCCTTCGTCGGCGAGCCGATCCCCGTACGCGGCGAACACCATCTCGGGGGTGCCGTCGGCCCGGATGCCGCCGCCCGCCTCCAGCACCACCACCCGGTCGACCAGCGGCAGCGCCTCGGCCACCCGATGCTCGACCAGGATCAGCGTGGTGTCGTCGTCCCGTGAGCGGACGATGGCCTCCCGGACCAGGTCGGCGCCGGCCGGGTCGAGGTTGGCGGTCGGCTCGTCGAGGAGCAGCAGTCCGGGGCGGAGCGCGAGCACCCCGGCCAGCGCGAGCCGCTGTGCCTCCCCACCGGACAGTGCCGCCGTCGACCTGGTGATGGGGTAGGGGAAGCCGACCCGGTCGAGGGCGTCGCTGACCCGTGGCCAGATCGCGGCGGCCGGCACTCCCCGGTTCTCCAGGCCGAACGCCACGTCGTCGCCGCTGCGGGCCATGACCAGCTGGGTCTGCGGGTCCTGGAAGACGATGCCGACCCGGTCGCGGGCCGCGGCGGGGGAGCGGCCGTCGATCTCGACGGTGCCGGCCTGTTCACCCGAGTCACCGGGGAGCAGGCCGGCCAGCGCAGCGAGCAGGGTGCTCTTGCCGGCCCCGGAGGGTCCGAGCAGCAGCACCCGCTCGCCGTGGTCGATGCGCAGGTCGACGTCGCGGACCGCCCAGGCGCGGCGGCCCGCATGCCGCCACCCGAAGCCACGAAGAACGACTGCGCTCATGACCAGACCGTGTTCATGACCAGACCGTGCTCATGATCAGATGGAATCAGGGATCAGACCAGCGCGCGCGAGCGCCCCGCCGCGAACCGGTCGAGAACTCCGGTCTGGGCGAGGGCCCGCACCAGCAGCACGCTGCCGAGGCCGGCGATCACGAGGGACGACACCGCGGTGATCGCGATGTAGGGGATCCGCATGGTGGCCCAGGACGTTTCCGGGTACCAGACGACCGCGTCGTACACCGAGGCGACGATGCCGGCGGTGGCGCCGGCGAGCAGTGCCACCGGCAGGTTGTAGAGCTTGTAGGCGAACGCCGCGAAGATCAGCTCGGCGCCGAGTGCTTCGAGCGGGCCCTGCACGACGAGGGTCCAGCCCCAGCTGGTGCCGATCGCGACCGAGACGAGCGAGGCGAGGGTGAGGGTGTAGAAGGCGGCGCCCGGCTTGCGGACGATCAGTGCGCCGAGGACGGCCGGGACCAGCCACATTCCGTAGAGCACGGCGCGGCCGGGGAGCGGGATGGCGTCGGCCGGCCCGTTCCAGAGCAGACCCCACGCCCAGAAGATGACGCCGAACGCGACCGCGACGATCGAGGCGATCACGATGTCGATCGTGCGCCACCGGTTGGAGTTGGTTGCCATTTTCGTACCTCCCAGTTTGCCTCGTGAGCAAGCGCAGTGGGAGGAGACGCACGCCGTGTGCCCAGGCGTCATTGCCTGCGGACACGGCGCGGCTGGAGAAAAGACCGAGCTTCCTGCGCTGGCATTACCCAGATCAGGTACGAGGGTCTGCGGTTGCCCGCACTCTCAGCGCTGTGCGCTCCCCTGTCGGATCGAAGTTTGTTCGCGACCTACCTCGACCATCGCATCGCCTGAGTGATGCACATGGTCTCCGCTGTCGCGAACAAGCTTCGCTGCATATGTTTCGATGACGCTAACACCGTTGTAGGGCCGGGGACAGCGAGGGAGTGATCACATGGAGATCAAAGCGCGCGGAATGACCTTCGACGTGTACGAGGGTGGGCCCGCCGACGGTGAACCCGTCCTCCTGCTGCACGGGTTCCCGCAGGACCACCGTGAGTTCGATTTGATCCTGCCTCGGCTGCACGCCGCGGGGCTTCGGACGTACGCCGTTGACCAGCGCGGATATTCGCCCGGCGCCCGCCCCGACGACGTCAGGTCCTACCGGATCTCCGAGCCCGCCGCCGACGCCATCGCGATCCTCGACGCGCTCGGGGTCGAGAAGGCGCACGTCATCGGCCATGACTGGGGAGCGCAGGTCGGCTGGCTGCTCGCCGCCGAGCACCCGGACCGGGTGCGCACCCTCACCGCGGTCTCCGTCCCGCATCCGCGCGCGCTCCGCCTGGCGCTGCGGGTCCGGCCCACCCAGCGTGCCCGGTTCGCGTACTTCGCCGTCTTCCGCAGCCCGATCGCCGAGCGTTTCCTGCTCGGCGGGGGCGCGGCCGTGCTCAAGGCGATGCTGCGCCCGATCGGCGACCGGGCCGCGCTCTACGTGGACGCGATGCGCGAGCCGGGCCGGCTGACCGGCGGCCTCAACTGGTACCGCGGCCTGGCGGGCGGCGACCTGACCAGCGCCGGCGTGATCACGGTGCCCACGACGTACGTCTGGAGTGACCGCGACGGTGTCGTCGCCCGGACCGCCGCCCTGCGCACCCGGGACTGGGTGGAGGCCGACTACCAGTTCGTCGTGCTGCGCGGGGTGAGCCACTGGGTGCCGGAGCAGGCCCCGGAGGCGCTGGCCGACGCCGCTCTGCACCGCATCACCGGCGACGCCCAGACCCGGTCAGACCCAGGCGCTTGAGTTCCAGCGCGGCCAGGGCGTCGACCGCTGCGGCGTCGCCGTTGCGCCAGCTCTGCGCGATGTCCGGGCCCAGCTTGGCGAGCTCGTTCAGCGGCTGGCTGGCGAGCGCGCGCAACGCCAGCAGGTCGCGTCCGGCGGGCTCACCGCGTACCGAAGAAGCCACCGCGGCCCGGCGCATCCAGCGCAACCGCAACGGGAGCCAGAGGAACAGCACCAGCGCGAGCGGAACGGCCAGCGCGATCAGCGTGATGATCAGCGCCAGCTGATCGACGATCTGCTGTTGCTGCACGCCGGCGTCGGCGAGCGAGCGGGCCGCGTCGGCGGCGCCGTTGAACGGCTTGACCAGCTGGTCACCGACCAGCGGCACCCGGCCGACCTTGCCGCCGGCGTCGGCCAGGTTGTCGGCGATGCCGCCGCCCGCGCTCTGCAGTTTCTGACCGGGCACGGCCAGCTTCTCGACCATGTCGTGGACCCAGAGACCGGCACGGATCCACAGGTAGACCCAGAGGACGACGGTGATGTCGGTGAGCAGTTGACGGATGGCGGTGGGGAGCCGCTCGGCGTAAAGCTTCACGGCGCTCAGCGTCCCACTCAGCGTTTCGCTGCGCACTCCGGGCAGGTGCCGAAGATCTCCATCGTGTGCGAGACGTCGACGAAGCCGTGCTTGGCGGCCACCCGATCGGCCCACGACTCCACCGCCGGGCCCTCCACCTCGACCGCCCGGCCGCACGACCGGCACACCAGGTGATGGTGGTGGCCCTGGCTGCACCGGCGGTAGAGGTGCTCGCCGCCCGGCGGCCGCATCACGTCGATCTCGCCGGCGTCGGCGAGACCCTGCAGGGTGCGGTAGACGGTGGTGAGGCCGACGCGTTCGCCGCGCTCGCGCAGCATCGCGTGCAGGTCCTGGGCGCTGTTGAAGCCCTCGGTGTCGTTGAGCACGGCGCTCACCGCACTGCGCTGCTTGGTGTTTCGTTGCGCGGCTGACTCGGCGTTCACGATCGGACCTCCCTCGCATGGCTGACCGCGTCGGCGACGATGTGCGCGACGTGGTCGTCCACCAGCGAGTATGCGATCTCCCGGCCGCGGCGTGCACCCCGGACCACTCCGGCACCGCGCAGCACCCGCAGGTGCTGGGAAACGAGCGGCTGGGGCGCACCCAGCTTCTCCACCAGTTCGTGCACGCAGCGTTCGCCCACACCGAGCTCGGCGACGATCGCGACACGGATCGGCGCGGACAGGGCGCGCAGCAGTTCCCCGGCCGACTCGTACGCCTCATAACCGGTCGCGGTCGTCATCGCAGTGCCCAATTTAGCGTGTGGCGCGGCGGGACCTTCATCCCTGGAGGACGACATCTGGCGGTTCAACCTCCCGGGGGTGGTGGGCGCGGCGGCGCAGCGCCCGGACGACGCCGCTGCCGAGCGCGATGGCCACGAACACGGCGAGGGCGAGGATGACGGTGGTGGCGCCGGGCGCGGTGTCGATCTCCGCGGAGACGGCCACGCCGGCCCCGGCGGCGCCGAGCCCGATCACCATGCCGAGCGCCATGGTGCTGCGGAAACCCCGGGTGACCTGCTGGGCGGCGGCCACCGGGACAACCATCAGGGCAGAGACGAGAAGCAATCCGACGGTACGCATGGCGATGGTCACGGTCACCGCGGTGGTCACCGCCATGAGCAGATTGAGCGTACGCACCGGAAGGCCGCTGACCTTCGCGTACTCCTCGTCGTTGCAGACCGCGAACAGCGCCGGCCGGAACACCGTCATGGCGGTCAGCACCGCGACGCCGAGGACGGCGATCACCACGACGTCCTGCGGTGACGTGGTGATCAGCGACCCGAACAGGTACTGCATCAGGTTGGCGTTGCTGCTGTCGTCGGACAGCCCGACCAGGACCACGCCGCCCGCGATGCCGCCGTAGAAGAGCAGGGCCAGGGCCAGGTCGCCGGAGGTGCGGCCACGCTGGCGGATCAGCTCGATGCCGACCGCGCCGATCGCCGACACGATCACCGCGCTGATCACCGGGGAGTGGTGCAGCAGCAGGCCGACACCGACGCCGGTCAGCGCCACGTGCCCGATGCCGTCGCCGATCAGCGACAGCCGCCGCTGCACCAGGTAGATGCCCAGGGCCGGGGCGGCCAGGCCGATCACCAGCGCGCCGATCAGCGCGCGGATCATGAAGTCGTACTGAAATAGGTCGATGATTCGTCATTCCTGTCAAGGGCGGCGGCGGGGTGGTCGGACGGGCCATCCTCAGTTCGCTGTCATCCGATTCGTCATCCGGTCGGTGGGTGCCCATTCGCAGATGCCGGCCTTCTCCAGGGCGGCGTGCGGGTGCACGTGGTCGTGGTCGGGGTCGGCGTGGTGGCCGGCCGGTTCGGGCGGCGCGCCCTCGTAGGCGATCCGGCCCTCGTGCACCACGACCGCCCGGTCGATGAGTGGCCGCAGCGGGCCGAGTTCGTGCGCGACCAGCAGGATCGTGCCGCCGCCGGCCGCGAACCGGCCCAGTGCCGCGGCGAACGCCTCCTGGCTGGCCGCGTCGACCCCGGCCGTCGGTTCGTCGAGGACCAGCAGGTCGGGGTGGCCGGCCAGGGCGCGGGCGATCAGGGTGCGCTGCTGCTGGCCGCCGGAGAGCGTGGACACCGGGTCGCCGATCCGGTCGAGCAGGCCGACGTCCTGCAGCGCGGCCACGACGGCGGCCTTGTCGGCGGTGCCGGACGGGCGGAAGATGCCGCGCCGGGCCAGCCGGCCGGACGCCACCACCTCGCCGACGGTGGCGGGTACGCCGCTGCCGGCCCCGAGCCGCTGCGGGACGTAGCCGACCCGGGCCCAGTCGCGGAATGTGCGCTGGGCGGTGCCGAACAGGTCGATCTCGCCGCGGGCCGCCGGGACCAGGCCGAGGATCGTGCGGATCAGGGTCGACTTGCCGGAGCCGTTGGCGCCGAGGATCGCGACCACTTCGCCGGGCTGGGTGGACAGGGAGATGTCGTGCAGGATCTCCCGGCCGTCGTAGCCGACTGCCAGATGCCGTACGTCGACGACGCCCTTCGGATCAGCAGCAGTCATGTGGTGCACCCCAATGCCGTGGTGAGTGCGGCCAGGTTCGCCCGCATGACGGTGAAGTAGTCGGACTGGGCGTCGGTCAGGCCTTCGAGCGGGTCCAGCACGGCGGTCTGCGCGCCGACCTCGCGGGCGATGGTCTCGGCGACCTTCGGGCTGACCAGGGTTTCGAAGAAGATCGTGGTGGTGCCGGTCTGCCGGGCCTGTTCGGCGACCGCGGCGAGGCGCTGCGGGGACGGCTCGGCCTCGGGGGAGATGCCGGTGATGCCGACCTGGGTCAGGCCGTACCGGGTGGCCAGGTAGTTGAACGCGCTGTGGCTGGTGACGAGTTCACGCCGCTGACAGGTGGCCAGGCTCTTCGCGTACTCAAGATTGAGCTCCCGCAGTTGGGTCTGCAGTTCCTTGGCCCGGGTGCGGTACGCCTCGGCGTGCGCGGGATCCTTGCCGGCCAGCGCCTCGCCCAGTTTTCCGGCGATCGTCTCGAAGCGGACCGGGTCGAGCCAGACGTGCGGGTCCATGCTGCCCTCGGCGTGCTCCTCGGCATGCCCGGCGTCCTCAGCGTGTCCGTCGCCGTCGGCCAGCGGCAGCAGCTGGACCGCCGACGCGGCGTCGAACGAGCGGCCCTTCGCCTCCTGCTTCACGGCGGTGTCCACGGCCGGCTGGAATCCGCTCAGGTGGACCGCGAGGCCCGCGTCGGCGACGTCCGCGACCTGGCGCGGGTTGAGCTCCACGTCGTGCGGTTCGGCGCCGGGCTTGGTGAGATTGGTGACGGACACCACATCGCCGCCGATGCGTTCGCTGAGGAACTGCAGCGGGTAGAAGGCGGTGACCACGTTCAGCTTGCCGTCGGTGAACCCGTTCACCGACGCCCGGGCGCCGCAGCCGGCCGCCACGGCGAGGGTGAGGACGGCGGCGAGCAGAGCGCGGTGCATAGCACCCACTGTCGCCGACAATGATAATGATTGTCAAAAGCGCATAGGTGTGAGTTCAGACCGCTTTCGCGACCACCGCGGCCAGCAACAGGGCGAGCATCACCAGGCGCAGGGCGCGGGTCGAGCCCTTCTGCACCGGCCAGGTGGTGAACGTCAGCGCGGCCAGACCGGCCGCGAGCAGGAACAACAGTGCCGCGCCGACGATCCCCGGCAGGAACAGGCCGGCCATCATCAGGGCCAGCGCCACGATGAAGGCCGTGGTCGGATTCACCCGTGCCAACCGGCGCAGCAGGTTGTCGGACGTCGCCACCGTGTCGCCTCCTCGCGCTGCGTACGCTCGTCGCATGCTCGTGCTCAACCGCTTCGTCGTCCAGCCGGAAACGCAGGACGGTTTCGTGCTCCGGGGGCATGCCGCCCTGGCCGCGCTGGCCGAGCGCCCCGGTTATCTCTCCGGCCGCCTCACCCGCGCGATCGACGATCCCGCTCACTGGACCTTGGTCACCGAGTGGGAGTCCGTCGGAGCCTACCGGCGCGCGCTGAGCGGCTTCGACGTCAAGGTCCACGCCACCCCGCTGCTGGCCGAGTCGATCGACACACCGTCGGCGTTCGAGACCCTGGCCAGCGCCGCGCCCGGCGGGGAGGTCGTCGTCACCGCCAGCGACCGGGCCGCGGACCCCTGGCGCTGACGACTAATCTGGCTGCTATGACGACGGCGTCTCACGTTCCCGCACCCCCGCAGGGCCCCGGCGTCTACCCGCCCTTCCCGGCGCCGCCGGTCGAGGGCAAGGGCAAACGCATCGGCTGGGGCATCGGCATCGCCGCCGGCGTCATCGTGCTGATCTGCGGCGGCGGCACCGCCGCGCTCATCGGCATCGGCGTCTCCACCTCCGGCTCGCTGCAGGAGCGGGCCGAGGCCGCGGTCGGCGACTACCTCGACGCGGTCGCCGCCAAACGCTACGACCAGGCGTACGGCCTGCTGTGTGACGATGCGCAGCAGGACGAGAGCGCGGCCGAGTTCCGCACCCGGGTCACCGGCGAGCAGACCATCACCGACTACACGTTCGGCGATCTCAATTTCGTCACCCTCGCCCTGCCGGTCGACGCCACCTACAGCGACGGCGCCACCGCCGAGCTCGAGGCCTACCTCGGGCAGGACACGAGCACGGGCGCGTTCGAGGTGTGCCGCCTCGGGGAGTAATCTCGCTGTTTGTCCTGATCGCGGTCGGTCCTGACCGCGTCCCTGCTATTCCCCGCCGACACCCAGCCGGCGTAGGAGGAACATGCCCGCCGACCGTATCGACGCCGTCGTCTCCCTGGCCAAGCGCCGCGGATTCGTCTTCCCCTCCAGCGAGATCTACGGAGGAACCCGCTCGGCCTGGGACTACGGTCCGCTGGGTGTGGAGCTGAAGGAGAACGTCCGCCGCCAGTGGTGGCGCACCATGGTTCAGCAGCGCGACGACATCGTCGGCCTCGACTCCGCCGTCATCCTCTCGCGTGACGTGTGGGCCGCGTCCGGTCACCTCGAAGCGTTCGTCGACCCGCTGACCGAATGCCAGTCGTGCCACAAGCGGTTCCGCGCCGACCACCTCGAGGAGGCGTACGAGGCGAAGCACGGCTCGCTGCCGTCCTCGCTGCAGGAGCTGAACTGCCCGAACTGCGGCAACAAGGGCACCTTCACCGAGCCGAAGATGTTCAACGGCCTGATGAAGACCTACCTCGGCCCCACCGAGAGCGCCGAGGGCCTGCACTACCTGCGCCCGGAGACCGCGCAGGGCATCTTCGTGAACTACAACAACGTCGCCACCGCCGCCCGGAAGAAGCCGCCGTTCGGCATCGCCCAGGTCGGCAAGAGCTTCCGCAACGAGATCACCCCGGGCAACTTCATTTTCCGTACGCGTGAGTTCGAGCAGATGGAGATGGAGTTCTTCGTCGAGCCCGGCAGCGACGAGACGTGGCACGAGTACTGGCTCGAGCAGCGCTGGAACTGGTACCGCGACCTGGGCCTCTCGGAGAGCAACCTGCGCTTCTTCGAGCACCCCAAGGAGAAGCTGTCGCACTACTCGAAGCGCACCGTCGACATCGAGTACCGCTTCCAGTTCGGCGGCACCGAGTTCGCCGAGCTCGAGGGCATCGCCAACCGCACCGACTTCGACCTGACCACGCACTCCAAGCACTCCGGCGTCGACCTGTCCTACTTCGACCAGGAGAAGCAGGAACGCTGGATGCCGTACGTGATCGAGCCGGCGGCCGGGCTGACCCGCGCGGTGCTCGCGTTCCTCCTCGAGGCGTACGACGAGGACGAGGCCCCCAACACCAAGGGCGGCGTCGACAAGCGCACGGTCATGCGGTTCGACCCGCGCCTGGCGCCGATCAAGGTCGCGGTGCTGCCGCTGTCGCGCAACCCCGAGCTGTCCCCGAAGGCCCGCGAGCTCGCCGCGAACCTGCGCAAGCGGTGGATCGTCGAGTTCGACGACTCGCAGGCGATCGGCCGGCGCTACCGCCGGCAGGACGAGATCGGTACGCCGTTCTGCGTCACTGTCGACTTCGACACCCTGAACGACAACGCGGTCACGGTGCGCGACCGCGACACGATGAAGCAGGAGCGGGTGTCCCTCGAGCAGATCGAGGACTACCTGATCAAGCGCCTGCCCGGCTGCTGAGGGTTCTTTCTAGAACTCGAACCCGCCCGGTCGGCCGTTACGGTCCGCGATGAGCCCGGCCAAGGTCGCGATGGCGATCTCGGCCGGGGTCCGCGCCCCGATGTTGAGGCCGATCGGGCGGTGCACCCGCGCGATCTGGTCATCCGGCACGCCGAGCTCGCGAAGCATGCCGACGTGCGGCCCTTCGATCGCCGGTTTCCCAAGGATCCCGATCCAGCGTGTTTCCGCCGCCAGAACTTCCTTGAGCACCGTCCCGATCTCACCCCGGTGATGGTCACTGAGCACGACATCGGTGCTCGCATCAAGCTCGGCCGCCGCAAGATCGTGCACAACCCGATCCCCATGCGCGCGAGGCGTCCCGAGAAGCCGCGTCTCATCCGGCTCCACCAGAATGGCGTGAAACCCGAGCTCAACAGCAAGCCGAAGCATGACTTCAGCCACCGAAGACTCAAACACCACAACAAGCCGCCGCGGTCCGCCAGCATCCATGTCCCCGACTGTGCCAGATCGACGCAGCGACCGCGTGCCCAACGCATCCCTTGATGCGTGACAGGTGGTCATGCGACTAGAATCGTGGCAGCGCCGAAGGCCCCAGGAAAGCGTTAACCCCGGCGGCATGCCGAAGCAGAGGCGACCGGGGTCTTCGAACGGAACTGTATCGCACGGCGGGGGAGGAAGCTAGGAGATGCTCGCTGATTTATCCGAAATAACGGTTATGAGGCAGCGGATCTCACCGGAAAGGCTGGGTCCGTATGTCGCGGCTTCGGGTGGCGACATCTCCGAAGCCCTGAACCTGTACGTCTGGAACGCCGAGATGACGGCGGCGCTCGCCACGACGATCGGGCACGTAGAGATCGTGCTCCGCAACGCGGTCCACGAGAACCTGAAGGCATGGTCAACTCGCTGTTTCGCGGAGCCGAGATGGTATTTGGATGTTGGCCATGTCCTGCAATCGCGCGCGACGGACGACGTCCGCATCGCACGGCGACGAGTTGTCCGGGACGGAAGCAGGGCAGAGACGGCCGGCCTGGTCGTCGCGGAGCTCAGCCTCGGATTCTGGCGATACCTACTTGCCAATCACTACGACCGAACGCTCTGGCGAACGACTCTCCATGAGGTCTTTCCGGGTCGATCTCGGCGGGTCGTCCGCGATGCTGTCGAGGTGTTGCATCTATCCCGGAATCGGATGGCACACCACGAGCCGATGTTCAACCGCCCGATCGCCGACATCCACGCCACGGCGATGGAACTGGTCGGGTGGATCTGCCCGGTGAGCAGAGCCTGGATCGAGCGACATTGCCGCACGGCCGAGACGCTGCGGGCCAAACCTTGAAGAGAAGCCGCGTCTTGTCGGGTGGCGGCCGCACCTGGAGCACCGCATGGATCGGCTGGAAGATCTCCGTGCCGTCCAGCTCTCCGCGGACGTGGAGGAGCTGAGGGCGGGATTGAAGAGATCATCGGGCTGCTTGATGTGCTCATAAAGCGGGACGTCGGGCGCTAGCCGGGCGGGCGATTCGGAGTCGCCGGGCTGGGCGTGTCACGCTTGTGGGCGTGACTGCACCGCTCATGCTCGGCGACCACGTCGTCAATCCTCCTGTCGTGCTCGCGCCGATGGCGGGGATCACCAACGTGGCGTTTCGGCGGCTCTGCCGGGAGCAGGGCGGCGGGGTCTATGTGTGCGAGATGATCACGACCCGGGCGCTTGTCGAGCGGATTCCCAAGACGCTCAAGATGATCTCGTTCGCTGAGGACGAAGGGTTTCGCAGCCTTCAGCTCTACGGGGTCGATCCCGATGTCACCGCGGCCGCGGTGCGGATGGTCGGTGAGGACGGGCTGGCCGATCACGTCGACCTCAACTTCGGCTGTCCGGTGCCCAAGGTCACCCGGCGTGGGGGTGGGTCGGCGCTGCCGTGGCGGCGGCGGCTGTTCGGGCGGATCGTCTCCCAGGCTGTCGCGGCGGCCAAGCCGTTCGGGATTCCGCTGACCATCAAGATGCGCAAGGGCATCGACGACGACCACCTGACGTACGTCGAGGCCGGCCTGGCCGCGCAGGAAGCCGGCGTCGCCGCGGTGGCGCTGCACGCGCGCACCGCCGAGCAGCGCTACTCCGGCAAGGCCGACTGGGATGCCATCGCCACCCTCAAGCAGGCCCTCGACGTGCCGGTGCTCGGCAACGGCGACATCTGGGAGGGCTCGGACGCGCTGCGCATGGTCGAGCACACCGGCGTCGACGGGGTCGTCGTCGGCCGCGGCTGCCTCGGCCGCCCGTGGCTGTTCGCCGACCTGGAGGCGGCGTTCACCCAGGGCGCCGGCTACCGGCCGGTGCTGCCCACCCTGGGCGAGGTCGCGAAGATCATGTCCCGGCACGCCGAACTGCTGGTCGACGCCCTCGACGACGAGAAGCACGGCTGCGCCGATTTCCGCAAGCACGTCGCCTGGTATCTGAAGGGCTTCCCGGTCGGCGGTGACCTGCGCCGCAGCCTTGCCATGATCACCTCGCTGGCTCAGCTGGACGACCTGCTCGCGCTGCTCGACCCGTCGCTGCCGTTCCCGGCCGACGCCCTCGGCCAGCCGCGCGGCCGGGTCAACGCCCCCGGCAAGGTTTCCCTGCCGTACGGCTGGCTCGACAGCCGTGACGACGAGACGGTCCCCGAGGGTGCCGAGACCGAAGACTCCGGCGGCTGAGTTGTCCGGTGCTGTTTTGTCCGGAGCCGAATCCATCCGGGCGGTGTTGGCGGGGGAGCTGAGCTACGAGGACGGCCTCGACGCCCTCACCGTCGCGTCCGACGCCGACGCGGCCCTCCACCAGGCGGTGGCGGCCGCCGCCGACCGGCTCTTCCAGGCCGGGTGGCAGCCGGCCGAGCTCTACCGGGTGGTGGCCCGGCTCGGCGACCCGGTGCAGGCGCAGGTCGTGGCGGGCGCGGCGGGTCGGTATCTCGCACAGTTCCGGGACGTCGACCCCAGATGGCAGGCGCAGGTCGAGGAATTGCCGCGGAACACCGTCCGCGCCGATCGGATCCGGCTGCACGACGCCACCCTCGGGCTCCTTCTCGAACTGCGCAAACTGCCGCGCATCGACACCCTGATCCCGCCGCCGGGCACCATTGCGGCGACCCGATATCGGGGGGCGAGCAATCGCGTCCTGGAACGGGTGCGGGCCCTTCTGGCCAAGGCCGAGGGCACCGATTTCCCGGCCGAGGCGGAGGCGTTCTCGGCCAAGGCCCAGGAGCTGATCGCCAAACACAGCATCGAATCGGTCCTCACCGCCACCCCGGATGCGGCCCCGCTCGCCCGCCGGCTCGGCGTCGACCATCCCTACGAGAGCGAGAAGGCCACCCTCCTCGACGCGGTCGCCCGGGCCAACCACTGCCACACCGTCTGGTCGCCCGAATTGGCGTTTTCCACGGTGTTCGGATTCGACGCCGACATCGACGCGGTGGAAATGCTCTACACGTCGCTGCTGGTGCAGGCGAACCGGGCGATGGCCCGCGACGAGCCGGCCAAGGGAAAGGCCCGTGTCAAAGCGTTCCGGCGCAGTTTCCTCGTCGCCTACGCGCACCGCATCGGCGAACGCCTCGAGCAGGCCACCCGGCACGAGATCGCCCGGCACCACACCACCGACCTGCTGCCCGTGCTGCACAGCCGCGACCTGCAGGTTCAGGAGGCGGTGACGCGGGCCTTCCCACGAACGGTGCGAGCGCGCGGCAGCCGCGTCGACAGCCTGGAGGGCTGGGAGTCGGGCCGGGCCGCGGCCGACGAGGCCGAATTGGCTTGAGCTGATTTGGCTTGACCGGCGGAGGAGCATGGGGTCATGCATCCGGTTTGACGCTGATCGCCGCTTCTCTACGCCGTCCGCGCCTGCGCCGACGGAGTCCTCCTCTACCCGGTCTACGCGCTGCTGTTCGCCGACGCGGGCCTGTCCACCAGCCAGATCTCCACGCTGTTCATCATCTGGTCGGTGGTCTCGTTCGCCTTCGAGGTGCCCTCCGGCGCGCTCGCCGATGCCTGGTCCCGTCGCGGCCTCTACGCGATCGGTCAGCTCCTCACCGCCGCCGGTTACGGAATGTGGCTGATCTGGCCGGCCTTTCCCGGCTTCGCGCTGGGCTTCGTGCTGTGGGGCCTCGGCGGCGCGCTCAGCTCCGGAACCCTCGAAGCCCTCGTCTACGACCAGGTCGGCGACGCATATGCCAAGGTCATCGGCCGGGCGGGCACGGTCGGGATTCTCGCCACGCTCGCGGCCACGCTGCTCGCGACGCCGGCTTTCACGGCGGGCGGCTACCACCTGGTGGGCATCGCCAGCATCGCGACGGTCACCCTGGGTGGCCTTCTCGCGCTGCGTCTGCCAGACACACCAACCAATGCGGAATGTACGCGTGACGACTCCGACGACCGCAGCGACGGCAGTTATCTGCTGCTCCTGCGGTCCGGGCTGCGCGAATCGGTCAAGGACCGGCGCACGATCCTGGCCCTGGTGGTGGCCGCGCTGCTGCCGGGATTCAGCGCCCTCGACGAATACCTGCCGCTGCTCGCCCGGGAAAAGGGCGCGCCCACGGTAGCCGTACCCGTGCTGTATGCCCTGACCGCACTCGCGATGGCCGCCGGAAGTGCGCTCGCCGGCCGCTTCGCCGCGTCCTCGTTTCTGGCGGCTTCCGCCGCCGCGGCGGCGGTATTGCTCGCCGCCGGTGTTCTCATTCCGCACCTGGCCGGCATGGTCGCCGTTTCCGCCGCGTTCGGCCTGCTGCAATTCGGCATGATCCGCGCCGAGACCCGCCTGCAGGAACAGATAACCGGCCCGGCCCGCAGCACGGTCCTGTCGGTGAGCGGGTTCGGCGCGGAGGTTTTCGCCGTCATCCTGTACGCCTGGTTCGCCCTGCCGATGACATTGACGGCGTTGTGCGCTCTCGCCGCGATCCCGTTGCTGTTGACGGCCGCCATCGAGATCGGCGCCGGGAGAATCGCCCGTCGCGGATGAGGGGCCGTGGGCCGCCGGCGCACACGATGGCGGGGAGGGCGGTGCGGGCCCTCCCCGCCGGGAGCGGGCATGGTGGCTGCCGGTCAGACGTCGAGGTCGTTTTCGATCCGGCGGAGCTGGTGACGAGCCATGGCCAGGTTGGAGCGGTCGCGGCGCAGCGCCACGTACAGGAACAGGCCCTTGCCGGAGCGGCTCGTCAGGGGGCGGATCATGTGGTATTGGCTGTCCAGCGTGATGAGGATGTCCTCGATCTTCTCGGTGATGTTGAGCATCTCCATCGCGCGGAGCTTGGCCCGCACCACGTCGGTGTTGCCGGCCGCGGCGACCGTCAGGTCGAGTTCCTTGCCGCCGCCGACGGTGCCCAGCGCCATACCGCTCGTGTGGTCCACGAGGGCGACGCCGACGGCTCCGTCGATTTCCATGATCTCTTTGAGTGCGGTGTCCATGTCGGGCATGGGGTGGGTTCCTCCGTTTGCGATGGGATGGCGTGCGGTGGGATGGCGGTCCGCCGCGGCGGCGGAACCGGATCGGCCGGTCGCCTATTGGCGCCGGGAGTTGCTGGACAGGGTGGAGTTGGGCGGGGAGGCGCTGGACAGGGTGGCCATCGGGGTGCGCCGCGCGAGCGGAGCGCTCGGCCCGGGCTGCGTGGGGATCTCCGGGCGGACCTGCGGTTTCGCCTCCACGGTGAGGATCCGTACGAGGCGGCGCACGCATCGGCGCGCCTCCAGGTGGACCATGGCGAGGTTGGCGTCGCCGGACGTGACCAGGGTGAGCAGCGTGTTCTGGCCCGCGGTGTAGGTGGTGATGTAACCCCGGTCGCACTCGACCACCGATTCGCGGAGGGCACCGTGGTTGACCGCGTGCGCGAACCGCCGGGCCAGCGCCAGGTGGGCGGCGGCCAGCGCGGCGAGACTGTCCGGTTCGAGGCCGTGTGCGTCGTGCGCCACCACCAGGCCGTCGGTGCTGGCGAGCACGCAGCCCTTCAGCTCCGGCACCCGGGAACGCAGGCGGTCGAGTTCCTGGAGCACCGCCGGATCCACCGTCATCCTCGGTCTCCCCCTTACTCTTCGATCTCGGGTTCTTGGTTATCGGACCCGGCGTGTCGTACCGCGGAGGTGCGCGCGTCACCGCAAGGCCCGCAATGCGGTGCGAATGCGTTTGAGCAGGACTTCGTCGGTGCCGGGATGGGTCTGCGGGGGTTCGGCGGCGATCTCTTTCGGCAGTTTCGCGCCGGGTTTTCGGCGGGCCAGCCGCGGCGGGCGGTACACCGTCCCGTTCGCGGTGCTCTCCTCGGCGGGCACCGGCTCGACGAGGGCCGGCGAAGGGAGTGGCGGCGGGGATGGTGCCGCCGGCCGCACCCCCGCGACCACCGGCACGGTCGGCACGTCGTCGGGGCGGACCGCCGAACGAGGGACGCCCACCGCCGTGCCACGAGCCCGGGGCAGCCGCACGAACTCGGGAGCTTCCGCCCGTACCTCCGGAAGCTCCAAAAGCCCCAGCGCCGCAAGCCGGCGCAGCTCCTGAATGGTCGCGAAGCCGGCCCGTCCCAGCAGTAATGCCAGGTCGGCCGGGGTGCGCTGGCCGTCCGCGTGCACCAGCAGCTCCCACTGCAACGCGGTGAGCGTGACCCGTTCCCGCGGCGGGCGAGCCACCGGGGTGACCGCCGCCGTGTCCACCCGGGCGTCCGGGAAGATGTCGTCGAGCAGCTTCGTGCGGCGGCGCACCTCCCGGTTGACCGCCGCCGGGTCGATGTGCGCGATCGGGCCCAGCCAGTGCGTGGCGCCGCCGAGGAACTCGACCGGTGCCATGGTCGGCGCGAGCGTGAAGTAGGCGGCGTCGTAGGTGGCGCCGAGCACGCACAGTTCCAGCTCGCCCTGGGTGAGGTGGCCCTGCTCGACCAGCAGCCGGCCCACCTGAGCGGTCGAGGTGCCCTGGTCGAGGGCGTTCTGCCAGGTCCGGCCGGCCAGCCGGCCGGACGCGGTGAGCAACTCGCCCACCCCCGGCGCGGCCGGTGACTCGGCGTAGATGACCCGGCCCTCGAGAACGTAGACCGCCCCGCCCGGGTGGCCCCCCACGACCAGGGCTCCGGTCTGCCGGTCGGCCGAGACCTGGGTGAGCAGGCGCGCCGGCGTGGCGGTCTTCGAGGCGCTCACTCGCTCTCCCCCCAACTCAAGTGGCAACCAGCTCATCGGCGAGTTTCTGCATGCGGCGGCGGGCCACCGCGAGATTCCCCTGTTGCCGGTCCAGCCAGACGTAGAGGACCAACCGGCTGTCGAAGTCGGTGTGCACGAGCCGGAGCAGGTGATAGCCGCCGGCCGTCGTGATGATCAGGTCTTCCAGCAGGTCGTGCGGTAACGCCGAGACGAACAGCGACCGGCTGGTCGCGGCCTGGACCACGTCCGCCGTCCCGGCCGCGGCCGCCTCATGGTCGGAGTTCGGTGCGGCTCCGGTCGTGGCGACCGGGAAGCCGGTGGTGTAGTCGACGATGCTGGCGCCGACCGCGCCAGGTATCGCCATGGCCTCCTGTAAACAGTGATCGACGCCCGGCACGTCTCTCCTCAAGCAGATTTCCCCCGACCGGATGGCGACCCGAGATGCATGAACATGCTTGCGGTGTCACCGTGGGCCATCCTGCGGCGGCCGCGCGGTGACCAGTCGCACCCGCTGTGCGTCATGGTCGACGGTCTGCGCCGTTGTGGTCCGGCCCGGCTGGGGGCATTGTCGGGACCGAGCGCTCTCGGCGGGAGCGCGTAACATGATCGTCACTTTTCGATAAGGGGGGCGCCATATGCCGATCCGCTGGGAACAGATCGTCGTGGACGCGGAGGACCCGCATCGGCTGGCCCGCTGGTGGGCGGAGGCACTCGGGTACGCGATCGTGCACGAGGCCCCGGACGAGGTGGAGATCCGGCGCACTCCCGACGAACTGCCCGGCCTGCTGTTCACCCCGGTGCCGGAACCGAAGACGGTCAAGAACCGCCTGCACATCGACCTGCGCCCGGAGGATCAGGAGATGGAGGTGGAACGCCTGGTCAACATGGGGGCCCGGCTCGCCGAGATCGGCCAGCACAGCGTCCCGTGGGTGGTCCTGGCCGACCCGGAGGGCAACGAGTTCTGCGTCCTGTCCGAGAAAAAGCGCTAGTAGCGGAAGCGGGCCATCAGCGTCGAGATCTCGCCGGCCGCGGCGCTCACCACCTCGGCCGAGTTGCGCGTCGTGTTCGCGCCCTCCGCCGTCGCCTCCGTCGACCTGGTGATGTTGGTGACCGTGCCGGTGATCTCCCCGGCCGCGGCCGACACGTCGCTCACGTTCCGTGACATCAACTCGGTGGTCGCCGACTGCTGCTCCACCGCCGCCGCGATCGTCCGCTGACCGTCGTCGATCTGCTCGATCACGGCGGTGATCGAGGCGATCGCCGCCGCCGTCCCGGTCGTCATCTCCTGCATCGCCGAGATCTTCGCGGTGATGTCCGCGGTCGCCTGGGCGGTGGCCTGGGCCAGGTCCTTCACCTCGGTCGCCACCACCGCGAACCCCTTGCCGGTCTCGCCGGCCCGGGCCGCCTCGATCGTCGCGTTCAGCGCCAGCAGGTTGGTCTGCTCGGCGATGTTGGTGATCAGCTGGACGATGTCGCCGACCTCCCGGCTCGCGTCGCTCAGCTTCGACACCGCCGCCGCGGTCTGGGCCGCGTTCTGGGTGGCCTCACTCGTGGTAGCCGTCGCCGACGCCGTCTGCCGGGCGATCTCCCGGATCGACGCGGCCAGCTCGTCCATCGCCGTCGTCATGTCACCGACGGCCGCCGCCACGTGCCGCGCCGACGTGTCCGCGCTGCGCGCCTGTGCCGACGTCCGCTCGGCCGAGCCGTCCAGGTCGCCGGCGAGCGTCCGCAGGTCGCCGCTGGCCGAGGTCAGCGTGCCGATGCTGGTGGCGGTCGACGCCACCGTGTCGCGCAGCGACCCCATCGCGCCGTTCAGCGCCCCGGCCATCTCGCCCAGCTCGTCGCGGTGCAGCACCGGCACCCGCACGGTCAGGTCGCAGCCGGCCGCCGCCCGCAGGCCGGTCAGCATCTCCTGCAGCGGCCGCCGGATCGCCCGCAGGGTCCGCCACCCGGCCAGCACGGTGATCAGCGCGCCGGCCAGGGCGGCCAGCCCGATGAGCCAGTCGCTCTTGCGGGCCGACGACACGCCCTGCTCGCTGGCCGCCTGGACCGCCGCCAGCATGCTGTCGTCGAGGGCGCCGAGATCCTCCTCGAGTTCCGCGTAGATCTTCAGGTAGTCGCCGAGCTGCCCGGCGGCCGCGGCGTGATCGGTCGCGGCGGTGCTCACCACCTGCGCCGCCGTCTCCTGGTAGGTCACCAGCCGCGGCCGCACCCGGGCGTAGTCGTCCAGCAGGGCGGCCGGCGCCTCGAGCGCGGCGGCGTCGTAATTGTCGAGAAGAGTCTGACCGTGCTCGGTGACCTCGTCCACCGCGTACGCCGAGCGCTGCGCCGCCGACGTCGCGTACATCGCCGACATCACGTCCGCCCGCAGCGCGTCGTGCATCATGTCCGCGTTCCACTGGTGGCTCATCCCGTCGGACACCCGCGCGATGTCCCGGTTCGCGTCCGCCTGCACATGCGAGCTGTAGATCGAGAACCCGGCCACCAGGCCCACCGAGATCAGACCGGCCGCGCCCATCAGCAACAGGCGGGCCACGATGGTCACACTCCGGCCACCCCGCGATTCGGACTCCACGGCTACTACATCGGCATCGGCTCGTGGGCGCTTAGTGTGGAGTCTTCAGGCATTTCACGGGTGGAGGCGGGGCGGTCCATGGACGGGGGATCATGACGGCGCTCGACGCCCAACGCTGGATAAGCGAACCCGCCAAGGACAGCGGCTACGGAAGGACCCCATATCAGCGCGATCGGGCACGCGTGCTGCATTCGGCCGGCTTCCGCCGGCTGGCATCCAAGACCCAGGTGCACACGGCCGGGTCCGACGATTTCCTGCGTACGCGCCTGACGCACTCCCTGGAGGTCGCCCAGATCTCCCGCGAGATGGGCACCCGGCTCGGCTGCGACCCGGACGTCGTCGACGTCGCCGGGCTCGCCCACGACCTCGGCCACCCGCCGTTCGGCCACAACGGCGAACACGCCCTCGACCAGGTCGCCGAGGCCTGCGGCGGCTTCGAGGGCAATGCACAGACCCTTCGGGTGCTCACCCGCCTCGAAGCCAAGGTCCCCGGCGCCGGCCTCAACCTCACCCGCGCCTCCCTCGACGCCTGCGCCAAATACCCCTGGTCGCGTAAACCCGGAAACCGCAAATTCGGGGTGTACGCCGATGACCGCGCCGTCTTCGACTGGATGCACCCGGCCGAGCTCGGCGAGCGCCGCTGCCTGGAGGCGCAGGTGATGGACTGGGCCGACGACGTCGCCTACTCGGTGCACGACGTGGAGGACGGCGTCCACGGCGGCTACCTGACGTTGCGCCCGCTGCTCGACGACCCGGCCGAACGGGCCGCCCTCTGCGCCGACGTCGCCGAGACCTACTCCGACGAGCCGGCCGACGCCCTCGCCGAGGCGCTCGACCAGTTGCTCGCCGACCCGGCGGTGACCCCGGTCGCCGACTACGACGGCACGTTCGACGCCCAGGTCGTCCTCAAACGGATGACCAGCATCCTCACCGGCCGGTTCGTCGCGTCGGCGATCGGCGCCACGCAGAGCCGCTACGGCGCCGACCCGGTCCGCCGCTACGAGGCCGACCTCATCGTGCCGCGCACCGTCCGTAACCAGTGCGCGCTCCTGAAGGGTATGGCGTTGCGCTACGTGATGCGTACCCGGGCCGCCGAGGACTGGTACGACCAGCAGCGCACCATCCTGGTCGAGTTGGTGCACGCTCTCACCCGTACACCGGAAAGGTTGGATGTGGTCTTCGGGCCGTTGCATGCCGCCGCCGAGAGCGACGCCGCCGCACTCAGAGTGGTCATCGACCAGGTCGCGTCCCTCACCGACCACGCCGCGGTGGCGTGGCACCGAAGCCTGGTGACGACGCACACCTGACCCTGCTGGCGGGGCGCACCCGGCGCGAGGCAGGATGTATGCCGTGGCGGGCAGGGTCAAGGACGAGGACATCGCGCTGGTCCGGGACCGGACGTCGATCGCTGACATCATCAACGAGTCGGTGACGTTGCGACCCGCGGGCGGCGGCAACCTGAAAGGGCTGTGCCCTTTCCACGACGAGAAGACACCATCCTTCACGGTCGCACCTGCCCGAAATGTGTACTATTGCCATGGTTGCGGCCAGGGCGGGGACGCCATCAAGTTCCTGATGGACGCGGAACACCTGTCGTTCATGGAGTCGATCGAGCGGCTCGCGTCGCGGGCCGGCATTCAGCTGCGGTACGACACCGACAACTCGCCGAACGTGCCGCGGCCGCAGGTGGGTCAGCGGCAGCGGCTGCTCGCCGCCCATGCGAGCGCGACCGAGTTCTATCGCGACCAGCTCAGCACGCCCGGCGCTCGTAAGGCTCGGGAGTTCCTCGCTCAGCGTGGGTTCGGGCGGGACGCCGCCGAGCGGTACGGGTGCGGCTTCGCGCCGGACTCGTGGGACGCGCTCGCCAAGCATCTGCGGCAGAAAGGCTTCACCGCCGAGGAGCTCAACACAGCCGGGCTCACCAAGCCGGCCCGCTCCGGGTCGCTGATCGACCGGTTCCGGCGGCGGCTGCTGTGGCCGATCAAGGACCTGTCCGGCGACGTGATCGGGTTCGGCGCGCGGAAGCTGTTCGACGATGACGACGGCCCGAAATACCTGAACACGCCGGAGTCGCCGCTCTACAAGAAGTCGCACGTGCTCTACGGCATCGACCAGGCCAAACGGGAGATCGCCAAGCGTGGGCGGGCGGTGATCGTGGAGGGTTACACCGACGTGATGGCCTGCCACGAGGCCGGTGAGCCGACCGCGGTCGCGACCTGCGGCACCGCGTTCGGCATCGACCACATCGGCGTGCTGCGGCGGCTGCTGATGGACAGCGACAGCTTCACCGGCGAGATCATCTACACGTTCGACGGGGACGCGGCCGGGCAGAAGGCGGCGCTGCGCGCCTTCGAGGAGGACCAGCGTTTCGTCGGGCGTACGTTCATCGCGGTCAGCCCGGACAACATGGACCCGTGCGAGTTGCGGCTGGCCAAGGGTGATCTCGCGGTCCGCGACATGATCGCCGGGCGGGAGCCGCTGGTCGACTTCGCGCTGCGGCACACGATCAGCCGCTTCGATCTGGACACGGTGGAGGGCCGGGTCGAGGCCATGCGCCGCGCCGCCCCGCTCGTCGCCAAGATCAAGGACAAGGAGAAGCGGCCGGAGTACGCCCGGAAGCTCGCCGGTGATCTCGGGATGGACCTGGAGCCGGTGCAGCGGGCCGTCAACTCGGCGCTGCGCGGCGCCGAGGAGCAGTCCCGGCCGGCCGCGCGCCAGGTGGTGGCGCCGCAGCGGCTGGTCGAGCGGGAGTCGCTGAAGCTGGCGCTGCAGGAGCCGGTGCTGGCCGGGCCGATGTTCGACACGGTCGAGCCGGCCGACTACGGCGACGACGTCTACAAGGCGATCCGGGCCGCGATCGCGGAGGCCGGCGGTGCGTCGTCGGCGTCGTCGGGCGGCGCGGTGTGGATCGAGAAGGTCCGGGACTGCTGCGACGACCTGGCCGGCAAGGGCCTGATCTCCGAGCTGTCGGTGGAGCCGCTGCACGTGGACGGGGCGGTCGACCCGCGGTACGTGCAGATCACCGTGGCCCGGCTGCAGGTGGGCTCGGTGACCACCCGGATTCGTGACTTGAAGTCGAAGGTGCAGCGGCTCAACCCGGTGGCGCACAAGGATGAGTACCTGGCGTTGGCCGGTGAGCTTTTCTCTCTCGAACAGCAGGCACGCGCGTTGCGCGATCAGGCGGCAGGTGGACTGTGAGTTTCCTTCGGCGTAAGCCCAAGCTTCCCGCGGAGTTGCGGCCCGCGCTCGGCAAGGACGAGCGGGTGGTGGCGTGGTCCGCGGTGCCCACCCCGGAGGGTGAGCGGGCGCTCGTCGCCACCAACCACGGGCTGGTCCTGCCGGACGGCAAGCGGCTGGGCTGGCACGAGATCCACAAGGCGGCGTGGTCGGGGCAGGAGCTGCGGGTCACGCCGGCCGAGCCGGCCGAGGACCGCGACGAGTATGCGGTGCTGGTGGACGGGCCGGTGCTGTCGTTCCTGCTGCTGGAGCCGGGGCAGTTGCCGGACCAGGTGCGCAACCGGGTGACCCGGTCGGTGGCGTACACGTCGCATCACACGCTGACGACGGGCGGGGTGCGGGTGGTCGGCCGGCGGGTGCCCGGCCGGAACGGCTTGAGCTGGGCGGTCCGCTACGACGCGGGTACGCCGGTGAAGTTGCCGGCCCTGGTGGAGCTGACCGGCGAGCTGGTGTCGGCGGCGCAGGAGGCCACGGCTCCGCCGGACTGACTTTTTGTCATACCCCTTCTCTAGGGTCGTGCGCGTGGAATCACTCATTCATGCGCGTGGCCTCGTGAAGCGGTTCGAGGGTTTCACGGCCGTCGACGGGATCGACGTCGACGTGCGCCGCGGCGAGGCGTTCGGGTTCCTGGGCCCGAACGGCGCCGGGAAGAGCTCGACCATGCGCATGATCGGCTGTGTGTCCCCACCGACCGACGGCGTGCTGCGCATACTCGGGCTGGACCCGCGGCGCGACGGCCCGAAGATCCGCGCCAAGCTCGGCGTGTGCCCCCAGCTCGACAACCTCGACATCGAGCTGTCCGTCCGGGAGAACCTGACGACCTACGCCCGGTTCTTCGGGATTCCGCGCCGGGTGGCCCGGCAGCGGGCCGACGAGCTGCTGGAGTTCGTGCAGCTCACCGAGCGGGCCGACAGCAAGGTGGAACCGCTGTCCGGCGGCATGAAACGGCGGCTGACGATCGCCCGGGCGCTGGTCAACGAACCGGAGATCGTGCTGCTCGACGAGCCGACCACCGGCCTCGACCCGCAGGCCCGGCACCTGGTGTGGGAGCGGCTGTTCCGGCTCAAGCAGCAGGGCGTGACGCTCGTGCTGACCACGCACTACATGGACGAGGCCGAGCAGCTCTGCGACCGGCTGGTCGTGATGGACGGCGGCCGGATCGTCGCCGAGGGCTCGCCGCGGGCGCTGATCGAGCAGTATTCGACCCGCGAGGTGGTGGAGCTGCGGTTCGCCGCCGAGTCCCAGGAGGCGTATGCGGAGAAGCTCGCCGGCCTGGGGGAGCGGCTCGAGGTGCTGCCCGACCGCATCCTGCTGTATGTGGCGGACGGTGACAAGGCGGCGGCCGAGGTGCAGCGGCGGTCGCTGGCGCCGGCCAGCGTGCTGGTGCGGCGCAGCAGCCTGGAGGACGTGTTCCTGCACCTGACCGGCCGGACGCTGGTGGACTGATGGTCGCCGGGGCGTACGTGTTGGAATATCACCTGGTCAACTACCGCCGCACGTGGCGGTCGAGCGCGCTGTCCACGCTGGTCCTGCCGCTGCTGACGATGCTGGGGTTCGGGGTCGGCGTCGGGTCGTATGTGTCCGGCGGCGTCGAGGGAGCGCCCTATCTCGACTGGATCGTGCCGGGGCTGATCGCGTCGACCGCGGTGCAGACCGCGATCGGCGAAGCCACCTGGCCGGTGCTGAGCTACTTCGAGTGGCTGAAGGTCTACTTCGCGCAGGCGGCCGCGCCGCTGCGGGTGGCCGACATCCTCGGCGGTCACCTGGCGTTCATGGCGTTCCGGGTGCTGACCGCGGCCGCCGCGTTTCTCGTGGTCGCGGCCGTGTTCGGCACGATCCACTCGTGGTGGGCGCCGCTGACCCTGGTGGTGTCGGTGCTGACCGGGCTGGCGGTGGCGGCGCCGTCGGTGGCGTACAGCTCGAGCATCAGCAGCGACAGCTACCTGGCCATCCTGATGCGGTTCGCGGTGCTGCCGATGTCGCTGTTCTCCGGGGTGTTCTTCCCGGTGGAGTCGCTGCCGGTGGTGCTGCGCTGGGCCGCCTACGTGCTGCCGCTGTGGCACGGGGTCGACCTGAGCCGGGACGCGATGCTGGGCCTGGCGCCCGGCTGGATCGGCCTGCTGCACGTGGTCTATCTGCTGATCTGGTGCGTGGCCGGCTGGGCCGTGGCGCACCGCTGTTTCCGTCGCCGGTTGGTGGTCTGAGATGGTCACGTTCTTGATGCCCAGATTCGTCCCCCGGCTGGTCTCGTTCGAGGGGATGGGCCGGCGGTCCGCGTCGGTGACCGAGCGCAACATCGCCTGCCTGCGCTCGATGTACTGGGTGGTGATGGTGTCCGGCTTCGTCGAGCCGGTGCTCTACCTGTTCTCGATCGGCGTGGGGGTGGGCGCGCTGATCGGTGATCTGCCGCTGCCCGGCGGGCGCCTGGTCGGCTACGCCGAGTTCGTCGCGCCGGCCATGCTGGCCTCGGCCGCGATGACCGGGGCGCTGTCCGAGACGACCTTCAACTTCTTCGGGAAGATGAAGTTCATGCGGCTGTACGAGGGGATCCTCGCCACGCCGGTGCGGCCGATCGAGATCGCCCTGGGCGAGCTGGCCTGGGCGATGGTGCGCGGGGTTCTCTACTCGGCCGCGTTCCTCGGGATCATGGTGGCGATGGACCTGACCAGCGCGGCGCGGGCGCTGGCGATGTTCCCGGCGACGGTCCTGATCGGGTTCGCGTTCGGTGCGCTCGGCATGACCGTGTCGACGGTCATCCGCAGCTGGCAGGATTTCGACCTGATCGTGGCCGGGCAGTTCGCGCTGCTGCTGTTCTCCGGCACGTTCGTCCCGCCGACCGCCTACCCGGCCGTGGTGCGCTGGCTGATCGAGGTGACCCCGCTGTACCGGTCGGTCGACCTGGTGCGCGCACTGAGCCTGGGTCCGGTGGGCTGGACCCAGGCTCTCGACGTGCTCTACCTGCTGGCCGTGCTCGTGATCGGTTTGACGGTCGCGGGCCGGCGGATGGAGAAGATGCTGTGTAAATAGCGGGAGCTAGTTGGTGCTCAGGCCGCGCTCGCTGCCCTTCTTGAGCTTGCGGTCGTCGCGCAGCTCCAGGAACGGCTCGTCGGTCGGGTCGTGGCCGGCCGCGATGGCCCGGCCGCGCTCCAGCTCGGCGTCGAGTTCGGCGCCGAGCAGGACGGCGATGTTCGAGATCCACAGCCAGACGAGGAAGGCGATGACGCCGCCGAGCGTCCCGTAGGTCTTGTCGTAGTTGGCGAAGTTGGCCAGGTAGATCGCGAACCCGCCGGACGCGATCAGCCACAGCAGAACCGCGAAGATGCCGCCGGGGCTGACCCAGCGGAAGCCGCCGGTCTTCGCGTTCGGCGACGCCCAGTAGAGGATCGCGAACATCAGGCTGATCAGCACGATCAGCACCGGCCACTTGGCGATGCTCCAGGTGGTGACGGCGACGCCGCCGAAGCCGAGCTTCTCGCCGACGACCCGGGCCACGTCGCCGGTGAAGACCACGATGAAGGCCGACGCGATGAGCATGATGCCGATGACGGCGGTGACCCCGACCCGGATCGGCAGCGTCTTCCAGATCGGCCGTCCCTCGGGCACGTCGTAGACGGCGTTGGACGCGCGCATGAAGGCGGCGACGTAGCCGGACGCCGACCAGAACGCCAGCACGATACCGAGGATCGCGGTGAAGCTGGATGCCCCCGAGTCGCCGACCTGGTCGAGGACGGTGTTGACCAGCTTCGTGACTTCCTGGTTGCCGGCCAACTCGCTGACCGTGTCCTTGACCGTGTCCTGCCCGTTCGGGCCGAGCAGGCCGACGATCGACACCAGCACCAGCGCGCCCGGGAAGATCGACAGCACGCCGTAGTAGGTGAGGGCGGCCGCCCAGTCCGAGATGTTGTCCTCGGAGAACTGCTTGAAGGTCCGCTTGACCGCGGCGAAGATGCCCTTGCCGCCGAGCCCGGTCGGCGAGTGCGGGCCGGCCGCGGGCGGCGTCGCCTTGGTGTCGTAGTCCTTCTCCGGGCCGGTCCTGGTGGTCCGCGCGGCCTTGAGGTCGAAGTCGTCCGAGCCGCTCGCGTACGCCTTGTCGTCCCGGCCTTCGCGCTTGTCGCCGGCAGCGGTCTCGGTGGCGGCGGTCGCGGTGGCAGGGGTCGCGGTGGCGGCGGCGGGGCCCTTCTCATGCTTGTCGGCGTCCGAGTCGGACCTGTGGAAGAGCTTCATAGCGGGATCCCCTCCGGGCGCTGGTCTTTCCGGCCGCCCACCGCACGCGAGCTTTTCCTCCCCGCCACGTGCGAATACGGCCTGTAACGGCAATGCCCACGGGGAGCCCGTTCCTAACCCGCCGCACTCCGGGGTCGAAGCCTCCTTGGTCAACAGCGGGGCGCGGTGCCAACTTTTGCCTCTGGTGACGAAAGTTGGGATAGATCTGGGAGAAGGTCTGGACTGCCGTGGCAGAACGAGCCTAATGTGACCGGCACAACACCGAGTGTTTCGACGGTGTGAACAGGCCGCGGAGGTGTGTCCGTGTATCTGGTTGATGCTCTCCACCTGCGGATATTGCGACTTCTGCGGGACGAAGGGGCGGTTTCCCGGGCCGAGCTCGGTGATCGCCTCGAACTGACCCGGCCCCGGCTTCTCGCCGAGGTCGAACGCCTCATCACGGCCGGCCTGATCGCCGAGGCGGGCATGGCGGCCTCCCGTGGCGGCCGGCGATCGACGCTGGTGGAGATCCATCCGCGGTTGCGGTTCGCGGCGGTGGACCTCGGGGCCAGCTCGATCGACATCGAGGTGGTGAACGGGCGGCTCGAGCCGGTCGCGACCTACCGCGAGGCGGCCGACATCCGCTCCGGGCCCAAGGTGATCCTGCAGCGGGTCAACGAGTTGCTGGCCAAGGCGCGCATCGACGGCGCCTACGAGCGGCTCGACGCGGTCGGCATCGGGGTGCCGGGGCCGGTGAGCTTTCGGGACGGGGTGCCGGTCTCGCCGCCGATCATGCCGGGCTGGGACCGCTACCCGGTGCGCGAGCTGCTGGCCCGCGAGCACAGCTGCCCGGCCGTGGTGGACAACGACGTCAACATCATGGCGATCGGGGAGCGGCACGGCGGGGTCGCGCATTCGGTCGACGACTTCCTGTTCGTGAAGATCGGCACCGGGATCGGCTGCGGCATCCATCTGGCCGGCACCGTTTTCCGCGGGGTCGACGGGTGCGCCGGCGACATCGGGCACATCCAGGTCGACGCGAACGGGCCGGTCTGCTCGTGCGGCAACGCCGGCTGCCTGGAGGCGCTGTTCAGCGGGGCGGCCCTGGCCCGGGACGCGCTCGCCGCGGCCCGGGCCGGGGAGTCGCCGGCGCTGGCGGAGCGGCTCGCCGGGCGGCTCGCCGGCGGCGAGGAGCTGACCGCCCGGGATGTGGCGGAGGGGGCGGCCGAGGGGGACGTCACCTGCATCCGGCTGATCCGCGAGGGCGGGCGGCGCGTCGGTGGTGTGCTCGCCACCCTCGTGTCGTTCGCCAATCCCTCGATGATCGTGATCGGGGGTGGTTTGGCCCAGCTCGGGCACGTACTACTGGCGGAGATCCGCAGCGTCGTCTACCGCCGTTCGCTGCCCCTGGCCACCGGGAACCTTCCGGTCGTGCTGTCCGAGCTGGGCGGCCGCGCGGGCGTGACCGGCGCGGCCGTGCTGGCCAGCGACATGGCTTTCGAGCAGGCGTCATGACCGCGGCCGGAGAAAGCGTCACCGGCGAGGTGGTCCTGCGGCTCACCGACGTGGTCAAGACGTTCCCCGGGGTGCGCGCGCTCGACGGCGTGCAGCTGGAGGTGCGGGCCGGGGAGGTGCACTGCCTGCTCGGGCAGAACGGCGCCGGCAAGTCGACGCTGATCAAGGTGCTGGCCGGGGTGCACCACGCGGACGACGGCGAGATCAGCTGGCTGGGGGAGCCGTTCGCGCCGGCCACGCCGCAGGCCGCGATGCGGGCCGGGATCGCCACCATCTACCAGGAGCTCGACCTGGTCGACGACCTGTCGGTGGCGGAAAATGCGTTCCTCGGCCACGAACGGAGCCGGTTCGGCTTCACCCGGCGCCGGTCGACGGCGGCGAGGACCCGGCAGATCCTCGGCCGGCTCGGGCACGCCGAGATCCCGCCGCGCCGCGCGGTGCGGGCGTTGCCGGCCGCCGGGAAACAGATCGTCAGCATGGCCCGTGCGCTCTCGCACGACGCCCGGCTGATCGTCATGGACGAGCCCAGCGCCGTGCTCGCCCATGACGAGGTCGCCAACCTGTTCCGGATCATCCGGGAGCTGACCGCGCAGGGCATCGCCGTCATCTACATCTCGCACCGGCTCGCCGAGATCCGCGAGATCGGCGACCGGGTGACCGTCCTCAAGGACGGCCGCACGACGGCCGCGAACCTGCCGGCCCGCACCACCCCGACCCGGGAGCTGGTCGGCAAGATGACCGGCCGCAGCATCGAGTACGTTTTCCCGCCGCGCCGCGAGCTGACCCCCACCGAGCCCATTCTTGTGGTGGAGGGACTCACCCGGCACGGCGAGTTCGCGGACGCGTCGCTCGCGGTCGCGCAGGGCGAGATCGTGGGCATCGCCGGCCTGGTCGGCTCGGGCCGCTCCGAGCTGCTGGAGACCATCTTCGGCGCCCGCCGCGCCGACGCCGGCACGGTCACCCTGGCCGGACGCCGGATCACCGGCGTCGGGTCGGCCGTCGCCCGGGGCATGGGCATGGCCCCCGAGGAACGCAAGAGCCAGGCGCTGCTGCTCGACGAGCCGGTCTACAAGAACATGACCCTCGCGTCGTTCGCCGGCTTCGCGCACGGCGGGTTCACCGACGCCCGTGACGAGCGGGCCGCCTCCCTCAAGACCGCCGACCTGCTCGACCTGCGGCCGCGCGACGTCGACCGGCCGGCCCGCACCCTCTCCGGCGGCAACCAGCAGAAGGTCGTGGTGGGCCGCTGGCTGCTGCGCGGGTCCAAGGTCGGCGGCACCAAGCTCCTGCTGCTCGACGAACCGACCCGCGGCGTCGACGTGGGGGCCCGCGCCGAGCTGTACCAGGTGATCCGCGGGCTCGCCGAGGACGGCGTGGGCGTGCTGCTGGTCTCCAGCGAGGTGCCCGAGGTGCTCGGTCTGGCCGACCGGGTCCTGGTCATGCGGGAGGGCCGGCTCGTGCACGAGGCGCCGGCCGACGAGCTCGACGAAGACACCGTTCTCGACCTCGTGATGGCGGGGTCGCTCCTGGAAGGAGAGCCCACGTGATCACCGAGACGGCGCCTCCCGAGGCCCGGACGGAACGGCGGCACCTCGACGAGGGACTGGTACGCAACCTGGGTCTGGTCGGGGTGCTGATCATCCTGGTGGTCATCGGGATCATCACCAGGCCCGAGCTGTACTCCGACCCGACCTGGGTGCGCAACAACGTGCTGGTCATCCTCCAGCAGGCGGCCGCGATCGGGGTGGTCACGGTCGGCATGACCTTCGTGATCATCGGCGGCGGCATCGACCTGTCGGTCGGCGCGATCATCGCTCTCTCCGGCGTGTGGGCGACCACGCTCGCCACCCAGAGCTACGGCGCCGGCGGCATGATCTTCACGGCCCTGGTGGTGGGCATCGCGGTCGGGGTCGTCAACGGGGTGCTCATCTCGTACGGCAAGCTCGTTCCGTTCATCGCGACCCTCGCCATGCTGGTGTCGGCCCGCGGCCTCGCCGCGCAGATCTCCGGCAAGCAGACCCAGGTCTCCGCCAACGACACGATCAACGGCATCGCCACCACCAAGCTGATCGGCGTACCGCTGCTGGTGTGGATCCTGGCCCTGGTGGTGGCGGCCGGATGGGTGCTGCTCAACCGCACCACGTTCGGCCGGCGCACGGTCGCGGTCGGCGGCAACCCCGAGGCGGCCCGGCTGGCCGGCATCAACGTCAAACGCCACACCCTTTACCTGTACGCGCTGTCCGGCCTCTGCTGCGGGCTGGGCGCGATCATGTTGACGTCCCAGGCGACCAGTGCCCAGGCCGCCATGGCGAACCTCTACGAACTGGATGCGATCGCCGCGGCGATCATCGGCGGCACGCTGCTCAGCGGCGGTCGCGGCACCATCGTCGGCGCCCTCTTCGGGGTGCTGGTCTTCTCCACGATCACCAACCTCTTCGCGATCAACAACCTCTCCACCGAGGTCCAGAACATGGTTAAGGGCGGCATCATCGTCGCCGCCGTGTTGATCCAGCAGTTCCGGTACCGCTCTCTCACGCAACTGCTCAAGCGCTGATCTCTTCGCCCCGCTCGCCCACTCCGGTCCGGCGAGCGTGGGTACCCCTTGGGAGGAATCATGTCCGCTTCGTCTTTCAAACTCGATTTGTCCCGTAGGCGCGTTCTGTTCGGAGGCGCGGCCGTCGGTGCCGGCGCCCTGCTCACCGCCTGCACCAGCAACGACCCCGGCACCGACGCGCAGGTCAAGACGAACGCCAGCGGGGACGCGAACGCCGTCCCCGGCCAGAAGGTCGTCATCGGATTCTCGGCACCGGCCGCCGACCACGGCTGGATCGCCGCCATCACCAACAACGCCAAGGCGCAGGCCGCCGCGTACTCCGATGTGGAACTCAAGTCCGTCGAGGCCGGCGCCGACGCGGCCGCGCAGCGAGCCGCCCTGGCCACGCTCATCTCGCAGAAACCCACCGTGATCGTGATGCTCCCGCACGACGGCAAGGAGCTCAACGCCACCGGCCTGGAGGCGATGCGGGCCGGCATCCCGGTGGTCAACCTGGACCGCGCGTTCCCCTCCCAGGCCGCCTACCGGCTGCAGATCAAGGGCGACAACTTCGGCATGGGGCTGGCCGCCGGTGACTACATCGGAGCGCAGCTCAAGGCCAAGGGCGTCAGCAATCCGATCATCGGGGAAATCCCCGGCATCGACTCGCTCGAGCTGACCCAGGAGCGCTCGCAGGGTTTCAACACCGCATTACAGGCGTACGGGTTCAAGGTGGCCAACCGCAGACCGGCCGAGTTCACCGCCGACTCGGGACAGGCGGCCGCGACCGCGCTGCTGCAGGCGCTGCCCAAGATGGACGCCCTCTGGAACCACGACGACGACCAGGGCATCGGCGTGCTCGCCGCGATCAAGCAGGCCAACCGCAGCGACTTCTTCATGGTCGGCGGGGCCGGCTCCAAGTCCGCCATCGACGCGATCGTCGCGGACAACAGCGTGCTGAAGGCGACCGTGACCTACAGCCCGTCGATGGCCTCGTCGGCGATCTCGCTGGCCCGCCTGATCGGCCAGGGGAAGGGCCTGAGCGACCTGGTCGAACTGCAGGTGCCCAAGGAGATCACCCTCGCCTCGGAGACGATCACCAAGGAGAACGCCGCGCAGTACGCCAAGCTCGGGTTCTGAGGTCACGCAGTAACAACGCAGCACACAGTAGGGGGATCTATGTCGGAACAGCTGCGGGTCGGCATGGTCGGCTACGCGTTCATGGGCGCCGCGCACTCACAGGCGTGGCGCACCGTGAACCGTTTCTTCGACCTGCCGCTGTCGGCACGGATGCGGGTGGTGTGCGGCCGCTCCCCGGACGGGGTGGCGGCCGCGGCCGGCAAGCTCGGCTGGGAAACCCACACCACGGACTGGCGTGAAGTCATCGACCGGGACGACGTCGACCTGGTCGACATCTGCACGCCCGGCGACACGCACGCCGAGATCGCGCTGGCGGCGCTCGCCGCCGGCAAGCACGTGATGTGCGAGAAACCCCTGGCCAACTCGGTGGCCGAGGCACGCGAGATGGCCGCGGCGGCGACGGCGGCGCAGGCCCGGGGCGTACGCAGCATGTGCGGTTTCAATTACCGCCGGGTGCCCGCCGTGGCCCTCATGCAGCGCCTCGTCGCGGCCGGCCGGATCGGCGCGATCCGCCACGTGCGCGCCGTCTACCTGCAGGACTGGATCGTCGACCCGGAGTTCCCGCTGGTCTGGCGGCTGCGTAAGGAGGTCGCCGGGTCGGGTGCGCTCGGCGACATCGGCGCCCACATCATCGACATGACCCAGTTCGTGACCGGCCAGTCGATCAAGTCGGTCACCGCGATGACCGAGACGTTCGTCCCGACCCGCCCGCTGCCGTCCGCCTCCGCCGGGCTGTCGGCGGCGTCCTCGTCCGGGGCGTCCGCCGCCCGGGGCGACGTGACCGTGGACGACGCGGCGCTGTTCCTCGCGCGGCTCGACGGCGGGGCGATCGCCACCTACGAGGCGACCCGGTTCGCCACCGGCCGCAAGAACGGGATCCGGGTCGAGCTGAACGGCTCGCTCGGCTCGCTGGTCTTCGACTTCGAGCGGATGAACGAACTCAGCTTCTACGACGCCACGCTGCCCACCGCCGACCAGGGCTTCAGCCGGATCCTGGTGACCGAGCCCGACCATCCGTACATGGCGGCGTGGTGGCCGCCCGGGCACCTGATCGGCTACGAGCACTCCTTCACCCATGAGATGCGCGATCTGATCGAGGCGATCGGGGTCGGCAAGGACCCGGCGCCGTCGTTCACCGACGCGCTGCAGATCCAGCTGGTGCTGGACGCGGTCTCCCGCTCGGCGGAGTCGACCCGGTGGACCGACGTGGAAAGCGTCTGACCCCCGGATCGCATGTGGCCCGGGATCGCATGTGACCCGATCGCATTTGGCCCGATCGCATTTGGCCCGATCGCATTTGGCCCGATCGCATTTGGCCCGATCGCATTTGACGTCCGTCGCGGAGCCGGTGAGGGAACGGCGCGGTTGCGCCCCGCGCCGGGGCCGGCCCGCGACGGCCTTGCTCTGCTTACGTAGTCGCGGCTTACGTAGTCGCGGCTTGCTGAATCGCGGCTTGCTGAATCGCGGCTTGCTAAATCGTGGTTAACGCGGATCTTGGCCGACGAAATCGGGCCCGGGTAAACGATCGGGCGGGCCGGGCGGAGCCCTCCGCGGTGATCGTTCGCTCGCACGAGTGATCGTCGCGTGCGTGTCCGAACGTGCACATGACGCACATCGATGACGCTCTCCGGGGGCCGTGCACGCTGTCCGCACACCCTCCTACAGGCAGGTCACCGTATCCGCAGACATCGGTGATCGTCGATCGAGTGTGGGCTCCTCGATCATGTTGAGGCCGGTCACCGCGTCGCACGGTTCGTACGCCGCTGATCCTGTGGACACATGACGCTCGTATCCGAGGGTAGATGGACCCCACGGATGGAGGCGTCATGGCAAGCCGACGGACCGCCCCGCACGCGTCGAGCACCGGCGGCGGCATGGTCCATACTGGACGCCGAAGCACGCGCGGATGCACGTGCATCTGCACTGGCGGGCTCAGGCGGGGAGGACTCTGATGCGGCTGCGACATCCTTCCGGCCGGATCGTGCACCTGAGTTGTGAGATCGCCCCACGACCCGAGAGCAATCTACCGGGGCTCGTCGGCCGGCTCGACACCTACGGTGCCGTTCGTGGCCGGCTCGGCGTCGACCGGCTCGGCGTCAACCTGTGGCTTCCCCCCGCACTCGCCGCCGCACTCGCCGTGGAGAGCCGCGCCCGCACCCGGCTTCGTGCCGAACTCGACGCCCGCCGGCTCGAAGTCGTCACGTTGAGCGGGGCGCCCTTCGCCGAGGGCGGCGGCGAGCAGCCCGCCGTCACCCAGCCCTTCAACGAGGCCGATCCGGCCTGGACCGAGCCCGCCCGCCGCGAGTACACCCTCGACCTGGCCCGCATCCTGCTCGACCTGCTCGACGCCGACGCGGTCCGCGGCGCGGTCAGCACCATCGGCCTCGGCCAGCGGGCCGGCTGGGCCGAAGCCTCCGAGAAGGCCAGCACCGGCATCCTGCGGCGGCTCTCCGCCGGGCTCGCCGACCTCGCCTGGCAGAACGGGCGCGCCGTCCGGGTCGGCTTCCAGCCCGGCGCCGGCTACGTCCTCGACACTCCCGAACAGACCGTGGCCGCGCTCAGCCGCATCGACAAGGAACGCCTCGGCGTCTGCCTCGACCTCGGTCACGTTGCCCGCACCTGGGCCGATCCGGCCGCCGGCATCGAGTCGCTCACCGACGCCGGCCTGTCGATCATCGAGGTGCGGCTCGCTGCCGTGCCCGGCGGCACGACCGAGCCATGGCGCACCGCCCTGCGACAGGTCTTCGGCGCCGCCGGGCCCCTCACCGAATATCTGACGCTGCTGTCGCGCTACCCCGACCCGACGCCGGAGCAGATGGCGGCCGACGTCGCGTACCTCCTCGCGGAGCTCGCCGCGCTCGGCCTCGCGCCGGAGAACGAGCCCTGCCCCGCGCGCTGACCGCTCTTGCCTCGCCCCCGGGGACCGATAGAGTCGGACGTGGCTCTGCCGTGATCGGTGGGTCGCTTCGGGAGGCGCAAACCCGGGGTGTCCGCGACGTCCGGCCGGTGGCGCCACGCCATGGCCGGCCTTCCCTCGCCGTCCGCCGATGACGGCTGCAGTCAGCCGATCGCATCAGGGCTGACGAGATCAGGGGAGTCAGACATGGCCCGACCCATCACGCTCTTCACCGGCCAGTGGGCCGACCTGCCCTTCGACGAGGTGTGCGGGCTCGCCGCCGAGTGGGGCTACGACGGCCTCGAGATCGCCTGCTGGGGTGATCACTTCGAGGTGGACCGGGCGCTCGCCGAGCCCGACTACATCGACCGCAAGCGCGCCCAGCTGGAGAAACACAACCTCAAGGTGTTCGCGATCTCCAACCACCTGGTCGGCCAGGCGGTCTGCGACCACCCGATCGACGAGCGCCACCAGGACATCCTGCCGCCCGCGATCTGGGGCGACGGCGAACCGGAGGGCGTGCGGCAACGGGCCGCCGAGCGGATGAAGGACACCGCCCGGGCCGCCGCCCGCCTGGGCGTCAACACCGTCGTCGGCTTCACCGGATCGTCCATCTGGCACACGGTGGCGATGTTCCCGCCCGCGTCGCCGGCCATGATCGACCGCGGTTACCAGGATTTCGCCGACCGGTGGCACCCGATCCTCGACGTGTTCGACGAGGTCGGGGTGCGCTTCGCGCACGAGGTCCACCCCAGCGAGATCGCGTACGACTACTGGACCACCCACCGCACCCTGGAAGCGATCGGGCACCGCCCCGCGTTCGGGCTCAACTGGGACCCGTCGCACTTCGTCTGGCAGGACCTCGACCCGGTCAACTTCATCCTCGAGTTCAAGGACCTGATCTACCACGTCGACTGCAAGGACGCGAAGGTCCGCACCGGCGACGGGCGGCGCGGCCGGCTCAGCTCGCACCTGCCCTGGGCCGACCTGCGCCGCGGCTGGGACTTCGTCTCCACCGGCCACGGCGACGTGCCCTGGGAGGACTGCTTCCGGGCGCTGAACGCGATCGGCTACGACGGCCCCCTCTCGATCGAGTGGGAGGACGCCGGGATGGATCGCCTGGTCGGCGCGCCGGAGGCGTTGCAGTTCGTGCGCCGGCTGGCCTTCGACCCGCCGTCGGCCGCGTTCGACGCGGCCTTCTCCTCGTCGTCCTGACCGTCGGGTCGTCCTGATGGTGGCGGGGGCGGCCATCGGCCGCCCCCGCTCACGCATGACCTACGGCCGCGGCTGCTCGCTCGCTATCCGGACGAGTTCGACCAGACCGCCCGCGTACTCCTGCGACTCGGCGTGGGCCTCGTCGAACGGTGGCTGGAAACCGACGCCCTCCCACTCCTGCGTCGACTCGTTCCAGATGTCGTTGCCGATCTCGAAGTCCCAGGCGTCGATGCCCAGGTCGTAGTAGAGCTGGTCGGCCGAGTTGCCGGCCGCCGAGTAGAGCACGTCCGCGACCGGCCCGGTGTACGACGGCCAGGTCACCGTGCCGCGCTCGGCCGAGATCGCCCCGACGATGCGGCGCGCGCTGTCCAGGAAGAACTTCGACTCGTCGATCGACGGCCGCGGCAGCGTGACCCGCCCGTCGGCCCGGTAGGCGCCCGGCGGCCACATGAAGTAGCCGCCGTAGCTGTGCACGTTCAGCGCGAACTTGATGTTCGGGTGCGCGCCGGCGAGGGCGATCACGTTGCTGCTCTCCGCTTCGGACAGCTCGGCGGTGCCCGCGTACGTGCCGGACAGGCAGTTCGCGCTGCCACCCACATAACCGTCGAAATAGGACCCGACCGCGTAGTTGCGGTTCACGTCGACGCCCCACGAATCGCGGTAGCGCGGGTCGCGGCTGGTGCCCGTACAGTGATTGACCAGGTTTTTCCGTTGGAAGTTGTAGTCGTTGAACGAGTAGTTCGCGCCGTCCGGGTTGACCGTCGGGATCACGAAGATGTCCACCGAGTCGACCAGCTGCTTCGTGGCCGGGTCGGTGGCGTAGTTGGCCAGCAGCCGTTCGGCGAACTCGAGCGTCACCAGCGGGGTCGCCCACTCACGCGCGTGCTCCTGGCTGTAGGCCAGCACCCCGGTCTTCGATCCGTCGCGCACCTTGCCGATCCGCAGCGCCTGCACCGTCCACGGCTTCGGCGACACCTCGGTGCCCTTCAGCCCGTCGTCGAGCGCGACCGGCCCGGCGACCGGCATCGGCAGCCCGGCCGAACCGGCCTCGACCGACGCGCGGAACTGCCGCGGATACTTCGCGGACAGGAACGCGGCCACGTCGTCGGTCGAGCTGATCACCTTGCCGCCGGCATCGGTGGCCAGCTTCACGGTCAAGACCCGGTCCCGGTACGCCGCCGACAGCGGCTGATCTGCCGTCCCGGGATCGACCGTCTTCACCTGAACACCGTTCATCCCCTGGTCGCCGAACTTCACCGAGTCCACCACGACGGCGGCGACGTTCGGGTCGCCCAGATAGGCCACCGCGGTACGCCGGTAACCCTGGGTCCTGTTCGGCAGGTTGAGCACGTCGAGCAGCTTCGGGTACTGCCGCTTCAGCCGCTTGATCCGCGCGGCGATGTCGGCCGGCGTCATGTACGCCTCGACGAAGTCCTTCTGATAGCCGCTGGGCAGCGCCGGGGGAGTGGCGTTCGGCCAGACCGCCGGCGTGACCGTCCGGCTCTTGCCGCCCAGGCTGGAGGTGGCCACCACCTGGATGGGCGAGTTCGGGGTGATTTGCGCCGGCAGCGGCTGCGGAACCGCGTAGTGGTACTGGTATTCGCCGGAATCCTCGAACCGCACCAGCTGGTAGGAGCCGGTGGCACCGTCGGCCGTGGTCCAGGTGACGGTGATCTCGACGTCCGGATCGTCGGCGGCCGTGGTCGCGACCTGCGTCTGCAGGAAGGTGCGGCCGCCGGTGGTCCACCAGTACGCCTGCAGGAACTGCAGCGTGTCGGCGGCCAGCCGCTGCGGGCTCGCGGTGGCGCGGCCGGCCGTGTCGCCCTCCCGCTGGATCACCTGGACGGCCTGCGCGCCGTCGCCGGTCAGCGCGGCCAGCTGCGCCGCGTCGACCACCAGGTCGGCGAGCACGGCGCCGCCGGCGGAGGTGCGCGGCCGGGCAGCGATGTCCGCACCCTCGGCGACGAGCCGCTGCAGCGCGGCCTCGCTGGGCAGGCGGAACCGGATGAGAGCGTGCTCGGCGTCGCCCAGCGCAATTGCTGCGGCGGGCTGAGCCTTGGCGGGCTGGGCCTTGGCGGGCTGGGCCTTGGCGGGCTGGGCCGCCGCGGCACCGGCCGCGGGCGGCATCAGGGAGATGGTGAGAACGATTGCGGAGAGCGCCGCGACCGTTCGGCCCCGTGAGGACATGAAGCCTCCTGCGTCATCGAAGGATGTCGCTATCACCTCATCCAGATCATCGAGATATGTCAATCATTGGACCGGGGCGCGGGCCACTGCACGCGCCGCACCGTGGACGCGTGGGGTTGGCGCAGCTGGGTTCGGCCATGGTTGTTGTGGACGTCCCACCGTGTACTCATATGAAGCGGTGGCGGACCGGAAGCCCGCCACCGCAACGGGTTTTACCGCTCGTGGAGCAGGGTGTGGGTCTGGCTGATCTCGGGCCAGGACTTCGGCATCGCCGGCTTGGTCAGGGACTTCGAAGCCGGCACCGGCTTGGACGGGGTGTAGAGCCAGGCCTGGAACAGGGCGTTCAGGTCCTGGCCGGAGATCTTCTCGGCCAGGGCGGTGAACTCCGCGGTCGTGCCGTTGCCGTAGCGGTGGTCGGCGGTCCAGGTCCGCAGGATCTCGAAGAAGGCGTCGTCGCCGACCGCCACCCGCAGCTGGTGCAGGGTCATCGCGCCGCGGTCGTAGACGGCGTCGCCGAACAGCTCGGCGGTGCCGGGGTCGGCGGGCGCGGTGGTCCAGATCGAGGCGTCGTCGGGGTAGGTCGCGTAGAGGTAGTCGAAGATGTCCTGGGCGGTGCCCTCGTCGTTCTTCTCCGACCACAGCCACTCCGCGTAGCTGGCGAAACCCTCGTTGAGCCAGATGTGCTGCCAGTCGGCGACGGACACCGAGTCGCCGAACCACTGGTGCGCGTTCTCGTGCACGACCACCGAGGTGTTGGCGCCGCGCCGGAAGAACGAGGCCGCGAAGTTCGGGCGGGTCTGGTTCTCCAGGGCGAAGCTGATCGAGCCGGGCGGCAGCACGACGCCGCCGCGCGCCTCGAACGGCCACGGGCCGAAGATCGTGCTCTCCCAGTCGGTGATCTCGGCGGTGCGCTCGACGCTGGCCCGCGCGCCGTCCCGCAATTCGGGGGTGAGCAGCTGCGAGTACGCGTTGTAGACGGTCTGGCCGTTCGCGGTGGTGTCGGTGGCGATGTCGTACTGGCCGACGGTCAGGAACGCCAGGTAGGTGGCCTGCGGCTTCAGCGACCGCCAGCTCCACCGGGTGTACCCGAGGCTCTCCTGGACGGGCGGCCGCGGCATGGTGCCGTTGCTGATCGCCTCCACGCCGGTGGGCACCGCGACCGAGACGTCGAACGTCGCCTTGTCGGTCGGGTGGTCGTTGCTCGGGAACCACCACCAGGCGATCTCCGGCTCCCCGATGGCGAGGGCACCGTCGGCGGTCTTCGTCCAGGCGGTGAAGCCGGCCGCGACCTTCGTGGACGGCACGCCGGAGTACTGCACGACCACCGTCATCGCGCCGCCGGTGCTGACCGTGCGGGCGGGCGTGACGACCAGCTCGTGGTCGCCCTCGCGGGCGAACGTGGCCGGCCGGTTGTTCACGTAGATGGACGAGACGTCGAGGACGAAGTCCAGGTTGAACCGGTTCAGATCCTGGGTGGCGGTGGCCAGGATGGTGGTGGTCCCGGTCAGCTTGTCGGTCGCCGGGGTGTAGCGCAGCCGGATGTCGTAGTGGCCGACGTCGTAGCCGCTGTTGCCGTAGTCCGGGTAGTAGGTGTCGCCGATTCCCGGACCGCCCGGTGCGGGTGCCGCTTGTGCGGGTACACCCGTTCCGGCGAGGGTCAGTGCGGTAGCGGCCATCGCTACCAGCAGTCTTCGCACGGGAGCGTTCCTTCCGTCCGCGGACCGGGTCACGGTCCGCCGGTTGGTTGCAGGTCCCGCCGAACATATCGAAGTACATCGACATCGGTTGTGGTGAATGCCACATGCTCTGAGTAATTCCCGAGATACCGCCCGTGGTCGGTGGGCGCGCTGTGGCGCCGCTCGCCGGCGGCCGAGGTGCCGGCCACCGTTTAGCAACCGAGCTGCTCCGCGCTTTCGGTTCAGGCCTTCCGGGTCTTGTCGATCTTCGTGGCTGACGACATGACCTCGGGCCGCGTATCCGTTCCCCGGATGCGGTCCCGGAAGGAGCTCGGATGCGCAAGACCCGTCCCCTCGGCCCCGGTTTCCTGGCGGCAACCGTCGTCGCCACCGGCCTGGTAGCGCTGCCGGCGGTCCCGGCCCTCGCCGCGACCGCCGGCACCGCGCCCGTCGGCACGGCGCACGCCACCGGCGCGCTGATGCCCTCGGCGCGGATCGCGGCCGTGCTCAAGACGCGGGCCCAGGGCGTGCTGCCGGCGAGCGTCGACCTGCGCTCGGGTGCCCCGGCGGTCGGTGACCAGGGGCAGGTCGGGTCGTGCGTGGCCTGGTCGATCGGGTACAGCCTCAGCGGCTACTACGCCCGGAGCATCACCGACAGCGGCGTGCCGTACGCGCCCCTCTACCTCTACATGCGCACGGTCCAGGGGACGCCCGGCCCGAGCACCGGCCTGTCGGTGGCGGCCGCGCTGCGCAACGAGCAGTCCGAGGGCATCGACACCCAGGCCGACTACTGGCAGGGCACCACCGACTACAGCGTCTACCCGACCGACGGGCAGGTCACCAACGCGGCCAACTACCGGATCACCGGCTGGACGACGCTGTTCTCCGGCGCCCAGGGCGGGACGACGGCGCAGGCGGCGATCCAGCAGTCGCTGGCCGACGGCGCGCCGGTGTCGATCACCATCCCGGTGTACTCGGCGTTCGACAGCATCAACTCGATGACGCCGTACACCAGCACCACCGGCACGCTGCGCGGCTACCACCAGGTGACCGCGTACGGCTACGACTCGTCCGGCCTGATCATCCGTAACTCGTGGGGCAAGTGGTGGGGCAGCGGCGGCGACGCCAAGCTGGGCTGGTCGTTCGTGAACAGCAGCGTGCTGGCCGCCTACACCGTCTCCGGCATCACCGACAAGGGCCAGGTCTCCACCGGGTCACCCAAGGTCACCGGCCTGTCGGCGCAGAAGGCGGCGGCCGGAACGACAGTGACGATCACGGGTACGAACCTGACGGGTGTCACGCAGGTCAAGTTCGGCACGGTCGCGGCCGACTTCACCAACGTCACCACCGGCACCGGTGCCGCCGCGATCGCCGCGGTCGTTCCCGCCGGGCAGAAGGTCGGCAGCGCGGTCGACGTGACCGTCACCAACGGCGCCGGCACCAGCGCGGTCGTGGCGGCCGGCAAGTTCACCTACGCCACCCCGGCGCCGACCGTGAACACGCTGTCCACCGCCACCGCGACCACCCTCGGCGGCACCGTGGTGACGGTGACCGGCAGCAACCTGACCGGCGCGACCGTCAAGCTGGGCACCACCGCGGTGGCCGCCCGGGCGATCACCGCGACGTCGCTGACCTTCACCGCACCGGCCCGCGCGGCCGGCCCGGTCGACGTCAGCGTCACCACCGCCGGCGGCACCACGTCGACGCCGCTGACCTACGTCGCCCCGGATGCGCCGGTCGTGTCGTCGGTGAGCGTCACCACGCTGACCACCAAGGCGAACACCGCGCTGGTGGTGACCGGTACGTCGTTCGTCGGCACGGTCACCGCCACCGTCGATGGCCGGAACGCCACCGTCACCCGGGTCAACGACACCCAGGTGAAGGTCACCGCCCCGGCCCACGCGGCCGGCACCGTGCCCCTGGTGATCAAGGCGGCCGGCGGCAGCACCACCCCGGTCGACCTGACCTATGTCGCCCCGGCGCCGGCGGTCACCTCGCTCAGCCCGTCGGCCGGTTCGGCCACCAAGGGCGCCACGGTGACCGTTTCCGGCTCCAACTTCACCGGCGCCACCAGCGTCAAGGTCGGTGACAGCGAGGTCGCGTTCAAGGTGCTCGCCGACACCAAGCTGCAGGTGACCATCCCGGCGGGCGCGGTCGGTACCTACCTGGTCAAGGTGACCACCGGCAGCGGGACCAGCGCGAACGTGGTGAAGTACACCGCCCGCGCCTGATCCGCGAAACCGGCCCGCTCCTCATCGAGGAGCGGGCCGGCGTCGTTTCCTCAGGCCCCGTAGTAGGCCTTCTTCATCAGCTCCTGCATGTCGGTGAGCATCGGCATCCGCGGGTTGGCCGGGGCGCACTGGTCCTCGTACGCGTTGAGGGCCTGCTGCGGCAGCGCCGCCAAGAATTCCTTTTCGTCGAGCCCGAGCTTCGCGAACGACTGCTCGATGCCGACCGCGTCCCGCAGCTGCTCGACGGCCGCCGCGAGCGATTCCGGCCCCGGGTCGCGCAGGCCGAGCATCGTCGCGATGTCGGCGAACCGCTCCGGCGCCCGGTAGCTCTCGTACTTCGGCCAGCCGGACAACTTGGTCGGAACCGTTCCGTTGTAGCGGATCACGTGCGGCAGCAGCACCGCGTTGGTGCGCCCGTGCGCGATGTGGAACGTCCCGCCGAGCGTGTGCGACATCGCGTGCACGATGCCGAGGAACGCGCTGCCGAACGCCATGCCGGCGATCGTGCCGGCGTTGTGCATGCGCTCCCGGGCGTCCGGGTCGGCGTCGTTCACCGACTTCTCGAGGTTCGCGAAGATCAGCCGGATGGCGTGCAGGGCGAGCCCGTCGGTGAAGTCGTTCGCGTAGACCGACACGTACGCCTCGATGGCGTGGGTGAGGGCGTCGAAGCCGCTGTCGGCGGCGATCACCCGCGGCAGGCTGGCGGTAAGCACCGGGTCGATGATCGCGACCGTCGGCGTCAGCGCGTAGTCGGCGAGCGGGTACTTCTTGCCGGTGCGGTGGTCGGTGATCACCGCGAACGGGGTCACCTCGGCGCCGGTGCCGGAGGTCGTCGGGATGCAGACCAGCTTGGCCCGCTCACCCAGCGGCGGGAAGGCGAACGCCCGCTTGCGGATGTCGAAGAACTTCTCCCGCATGTCCTCGAAGTCGACCTCGGGGTGCTCGTACTTCAGCCACATCACCTTGGCCGCGTCCATCGCCGAGCCACCGCCGAGCGCGATGATCGTGTCCGGCTTGAACGACCGCATCAGCGAGGCACCACGGTCCACGGTCTTCATCCGCGGTTCGGGCTCCACATCGTCGATGATCTGCAGGGCGACCTGGTTGGGCCGGCGCTGCAGCACCCGGTTGAGCCGGTCCACGAAACCGAGCCGGGTCATCGACTCGTCGGTCACCACGGTGACGCGCTGGACGTCCGGCATGTCGGACAGGTAGCGGATGGCGTGCGGTTCGAAGTAGATCTTCGAGGGGACCTTGAACCACTGCAGGTTGTTCGTCCGCCGGCCGATGCGCTTGATGTTGATGAGGTTCACCGCCGAAACGTTGTTAGACACCGAGTTGTGCCCGTAGCTGCCGCAACCCAGCGTCAGAGAGGGGAGGAAAGCGTTGTACATGTCGCCGATGCCGCCCTGCGAGGCCGGCGAGTTCCAGATCACCCGGACCGCCTTGACCTTCTCGCCGAACTGCCGGGCGAGGTCCGCGTCCTCGGTGTGGATGACGGCGCTGTGCCCGAGCCCGTGGAACTCCACCATCTCGGCGGCCAGGCGCATGCCGTCGGCGCGGTTCTTCGAGTGCAGCACGGCCAGCACCGGGCACAGCTTCTCCCGGGTCAGCGGCTCGGCCGGGCCGACCTCGGCCACCTCGGCCAGCAGGATCGAGGTCTGCGCGGGCACGCTGAAGCCGGCCTGCGCGGCGATCCAGGACGCGGACTGGCCGACCACCGACGCGTTCAGCGTGGCCTGGGCGCAGTTCTCCCCGCGCGCCGCGACGCCGAAGATCAGCTGCTCCAGCATCCGCTTCTCCTCCGGCGTGCAGAGGTGCGCGTGCAGGCCGCGGAACTCGGCGATGGCGGCGTCGTAGATCGGGTCGTCGATGATCGCGGCCTGCTCGGAGGCGCAGATCATGCCGTTGTCGAACGACTTCGACAACACGATGTCGTTGACCGCCCGCTTGAGTTTGGCGCTCTTCTCGATGTACGCAGGAACGTTGCCGGCGCCGACGCCCAGCGCGGGCTTGCCGGTCGAGTAGGCCGCCCGGACCATGCCGTTGCCGCCGGTGGCGAGGATCGTCGAGACGTCCGGGTGCTGCATGAGTGCCGCGGTGGCGGCGACCGACGGCTTGTCCACCCACTGGATGCAGTTGGCCGGGGCGCCGGCCGCGATCGCCGCGTCCCGCACGATCCGGGCCGCCTCGACGCTGCACCGCTGCGCGGCCGGGTGGAACGCGAAGACGATCGGGTTGCGCGTCTTCAGCGCCAGCAGCGCCTTGAAGATGGTGGTGGAGGTGGGGTTGGTGACCGGAGTGATGCCGGCGACCACGCCGACCGGGTCGGCGATCTCGATGATCCCGCTGATCTCGTCCTCGCTGATCACCCCGACCGTGCGCATCTTGTCCATGCTGTGCGTCACGTGCTCACAGGCGAAGATGTTCTTGACGGCCTTGTCCTCGAAGACGCCGCGGCCGGTCTCGTCGATGGCCAGCTGGGCCAGGGCCGCGTGGCGGTCGAGCGCCGCGACGGAGGACTTCTTGACGATCCGGTCGATCCGTTCCTGATCGAACAGGCTGTAGTCACCGAGCGCCTTCAGCGCGTTGGTCACCAGCGTGTCGATCATGTCTGCCAGCTCCGAAGGCGCCATTTCGGTCGTCTCGTGGGCGGTCATCGCGTATCACCTCATCGGTCTGATCGAGGGCTTGTCGGCCCTACGTTCTCATCGTTGCCTCCACCGGACGCTGCCTTCAGGGAATTGTGGCCGTATCGCCCCGGGCCTTTCGGCCCCTCCTTCTGAAGGGCCGTTTAGGCTGGTTCGCGGGCTTTCGGGCCGGTCGGCCCCCGGTCCAAAGGACCATTGGCCCGGGCTGCCGGGGCCGCTGCGGTGCGATGCTGATGCAGGAGCCTTCTGCGGGCGCCGCCGGAGTGTGAAGGGAAGCAAACCTCGATGAGCGAGAACAACGTACGACCCACCCAGCCCGACCCGTGGCGCGGTTTCACCGACGGCGCCTGGCGGAGCGGGGTCGCGGTCCGTGACTTCATCCAGGCCAACTACACACCTTACGACGGCGATGCCGCTTTCCTCGCCGGGCCGACCGACCGGACCACCGCCGTGTGGGCGAAGCTGTCCGCGATGTTCCCGGAGGAGCGCGAGCGCGGCATCTACGACGTGGACGCGAACACCCCGTCCACCATCACGTCGCACCGCCCGGGCTACATCGACCAGGACACCGAGCTGATCGTCGGGCTGCAGACCGACGCGCCGCTGCGCCGGGCGATCATCCCCAACGGTGGCTGGCGGATGGTGGAGGGTGCGCTGAAGACCTACGGCTACGAGCCGTCGCCGGTCATCGCCGACATCTTCACCAAGTACCGCAAGACCCACAACGCCGGCGTCTTCGACGTGTACGACCCGAACATCCTCGCCGCGCGCAAGGCCCACATCATCACCGGGCTGCCCGACGCGTACGGCCGTGGCCGGATCATCGGCGACTACCGGCGGGTCGCGCTCTACGGCGTCGACCACCTGATCGCCGCGAAGAAGGCCGACAAGCTGGCCAGCACCGGCCCGTTCACCGAGGCCACGATCCGCCGGCGCGAGGAGTTGTCCGAGCAGATCCGGGCGCTGAGCGAGCTCAAGGAGATGGCCGCGTCCTACGGCTACGACATCTCCGGCCCGGCCGCCACCGGCCGCGAGGCGATCCAGTGGCTGTACTTCGCGTACCTGGCGGCGGTGAAGGAGCAGAACGGCGCGGCCATGTCGCTCGGCCGCACCTCCACCTTCATCGACATCTTCCTGCAGCGCGACATCGCTGCCGGGGAGCTGACCGAGACGCAGGCCCAGGAACTTGTCGACGACTTCGTGATCAAGCTGCGGATCGTGCGCTTCCTGCGCACCCCCGAGTACGACGCGCTGTTCTCCGGCGACCCGACCTGGGTCACCGAGTCGATCGGCGGCGTCGGCACCGACGGCCGGCCGCTGGTCACCCGCACGTCGTTCCGCTACCTGCAGACCCTCTACAACCTGGGCCCGGCGCCCGAGCCGAACATGACCGTCTTCTGGTCACCGGCCCTGCCGGAGGGCTTCAAGCGGTTCTGCGCGCAGGTCTCCATCGACACCAGCGCCATCCAGTACGAGTCCGACGAGCTCATGCGGCCGCGCTACGGCGACGACACCGCGATCGCCTGCTGCGTCTCCGCCATGGAGGTCGGCAAGCAGATGCAGTTCTTCGGCGCCCGGGTCAACCTCGCCAAGACGATGCTCTACGCGATCAACGGCGGCCGGGACGAGGTCACCGGCGTGCAGGTCGGTCCGGCTCTGCCGCCGATCAAGAGCGACGTGCTGGTGTACGACGAGGTCGCGCAACGGTTCGACACGATGATGGACTGGCTGGCCGGCACCTACGTCGACGCCCTCAACATCATTCACTACATGCACGACAAGTACGCCTACGAGCGCATCGAGATGGCCCTGCACGACTCGGACATCCTGCGCACGATGGCGTGCGGCATCGCCGGCCTGTCGGTCGCGGCCGACTCGCTGTCGGCGATCAAGCACGCGACCGTCCGCGTCGTACGCAATGAGGACGGCCTGATCACCGACTACGTGACCGAGGGCGAGTTCCCGACCTACGGCAACAACGACGACCGGGCCGACAAGATCGCCACCGAACTGGTCGAGATCTTCATGTCGAAGATCCGCAAGCACCCGACCTACCGCGACGCGCTGCACACCCAGTCGGTGCTGACCATCACGTCCAACGTCGTCTACGGCAAGGCCACCGGCAACACCCCCGACGGCCGCCGGGCCGGCGAGCCGTTCGCGCCCGGCGCCAACCCGATGAACGGCCGGGACAAGCACGGTATGGTCGCGGCGGCGCTGTCGGTGGCCAAGCTGCCCTACGAGCACAGCCTCGACGGCATCTCGCTGACCACCACGGTCACCCCGGCCGGCCTCGGCAACACGAAGACGGAGCAGGTCACCAACCTGGTCGGCGTGCTCGACGGCTACAACAGCGTCAACGGCTTCCACATGAACGTCAACGTGCTCAACCGGGCCACTCTGGAGGACGCGATGGCGCACCCGGAGAACTACCCGCAGCTGACCATCCGGGTCTCCGGCTACGCGGTCAACTTCGTCCGGCTGACGACCGAACAGCAGAAGGATGTCATTTCCCGTACGTTCCACGGGTCGCTGTAACCATGGTCGCCCGGCCCCTCCCGGCGCCCGACACCCTGGTCCCGACCGGTTCGGTGCACTCGTGGGACGTCGTCACCGCCGCGGACGGGCCGGGCACCAGGTTCGTGACGTTCCTGGCCGGCTGCCCGTTGCGCTGCCTCTACTGCCACAACCCGGACACGTGGCAGCGGCGCAACGGCCAGCTGATGGCGGTCGAGGAGCTGGTCGCCAAGATGCTGACGTTCCGGCCGTTCATCCAGGCGGCCGGCGGCGGCGTGACGGTCTCCGGCGGCGAGCCGCTGCTGCAGCCCCGCTTCGTCGAGGCCTACCTGCACCGCTGCAAGAAATACGAGATGCACACGGCCCTGGACACGTCCGGCTACCTGGGCGCCCGAGCCACCGACGCCCTGCTCGACGACACCGACCTGGTCCTGCTGGACGTGAAGTCCTCGATCCCCGAACTGTACAAAAAGGTCACCGGCATGCCGCTGGCCCCGACGGTCACGTTCGGCGAGCGCCTGGCCGAGCGAGGCAACCGCATCCGCCTGCGCTTCGTGCTGGTGCCGGGCCTGACCGACGACCCGGAGAACGTCGCCGGCGTGGCCAAGCTCGGCGCGGCGTGGGGCAACGTCGACCGGGTGGACGTCCTCGGCTACCACCGCCTGGGCGTCTCCAAATACGAGGAGCTGGGCCTCCGCTACCCGCTGGACGGCGTGGAGCCCCCGACCCCGGCCCAGCTGGCCGCGGCCGCCCAAATCTTCGCCGACCACGGCCTCGAGGTCAGTGCGACCTGATTCCGGTCCCGCCGGCGACCAGCGCGAATAGCATGAGGTGATGGATCCGCTGCGGCCCAAGGTCAGTCCGAACACCGTGAAGCAGTTCGCGCACGGGGAGCTGGTGAAGGACACCGGCACCTATGTCACGGAGCTGGTCGTCGAGCGTGCCGACTACGTGTTCCACCACCATCTCGGGGGTGGGGCCAGTGCGGTGTCGCGGCAGTTCCGGGTCGGCTACGAGATCGGGGCGGCGGGGGACCTGACCGTGTGGTCGGTCGGGGTCGACCCGCAGACGGACACGCCGGACGAGAGCGTCAAGCGGATCATCACCTACGGTCCGCACGGGTGGCTGTCGCTCCACGGGCCCGCCCGGCAGCTGGGGCACCGGCCGGTTGACCCGTCGGCGATTCTGCGCGACGCCTGACGGGAGACGTACGCGTTCGGTGGCACAGTCTTCGGGAGATCGCTCGGCGCCGACCCGGAGGGCGTGGCCCGGGCCACCGAGGCGCGGCTGGCCCTGCCGCACCGCTTCACGGTGCCCGACATCTGGATGCTGGCCGACCAGTTCGCGGAGAAGCGGGTCGAGTTCCTGCTCAATCTCGCGGTCCGGCCGGACGGGTCCCTGGCCCCGCTGGACATCGGCGATCTGCGGATCGGGCAGGGGCCGGAGTGGCGGCACACCTGGGGCTGGCTCAGCGCCGAGATCGACGCCGGGCTCGCGCGGGAGGCGGTTCGCCTGGCGGCTCGGATCATGCGGAGCGACGCGGTCACCGACGGGCTGTCCCGGGCGGTGCGATCCACCGTGCCGGCCGAGCGGATGGTGGCGATCGCGGTGGTGCGCCGCTGGTCGCTGACCCTGCAGGTGATGACGTGGCTGGAGGATGCGCTGGCCGCCGACTGGGCGGATGTCCGGGCGGCCGATCTGGCCTGTCTTGCGTTCGCCTCGGTCAAACCGGAATGGCCGCGGCGGCTGATGGCGGTCAGCCACCGGTCGACGGAGGTGAAACCGGTCCTGCGGCGGATGCGGTTGTGGAAGTCCGGCCGGTGTGCCCTCGACGCCAACTACCTGCCCTCGTGGGAGACCAACACCGGGATGATCTGGAGCCTGTTCGCGGCCACCCCGGCGCTGGCCCGGGTCTCCTCGCCCACCTATGCGGACTCGCCGTGGTGCCGCCGGGAGTCCGAGCTGATCGACTATCTGCTGAACACCGCCGACTACCTCCCCGGCCGGCTGGTGATCGACACCGGCCTCGACGCATTGCGGGCCCTCGACGATCTCGCCGACCGCTGGAACCCGGCGGACGAGTTCGGCGGGACCATGCCGGAGTTCCCGCCGATCCTGACGGTGTGGCGGCCCCGGCCGATCCCGCGCAACCATCTGGCGGTGCTGCGCGCCGGTGGAGCGTTGCGCGCGATGAGCGCGTTCCTCCGCGATCCGGACCTGGTCAACCGGCTCGTCCCGATCCTCGTCGAGCAGGGGACGCTGCCGTGCACGCCACCCACCAACGACCCGGAGGGCTGGGCGTCGTACGCCCGTATCTTCCGCGATCTCGCATCGCTGGCGCCGCAGGCCGCCCTGTCGCTGCCGCCCGGCTACGGCCCGGAGCAGGTCGAGCGGGACGTCGAGCTGTGCGGCGGCATCCCGGACCTCACCGCGGGGACGCCGGCGCTGGACGACATCCTGGTCGCGATGGAGTTCTTCCGCTCGGTCTGGCCACCGCTGCTCGACGAACGCTACGGCCGTTTTCTCGTGGTGGACCTCCGCGGCCACACCGGCGAGTCCTTCGCGGCCGCCGCGGAACGCAGCCTGGACCGGGGGATGCTCGCGTTCCGGGTGCCGGTGCCACTGTGGCTGTTGCAGAACGCGGACCAGGACGCCAGTTCGTGGGGGCTGCCCGGCGACCCGCCGATCCTCACCGAGCACGTCGACTCGCAGTTCGCCTGGATGGTGGAGGCCTGGCCCGGGCAGGCCGAGACGATGGCGCGCTATCCGGCCGACTCGGGGCTCATCGCGTCACCGGCGCTGCGCCAGGTCCTCGGGGCGCCCTAGGGTCAGCCAGCGGTACGGGTCGTCGAGCACCTCGCGGACGGCCGAGCGGGCCGCGCCCACGGCCGGGGCCTCGATGCCGTAGGTGGCGCGGACGACTGCGGGGCGGGCGCCCGTGTACTGGGTGGCGATGGCCCGTTCCACCTCGGGGGCGATCCAGTCGTAGTGGTCCCGGTAGATGCCGCCCAGCACTATCCGGTCCAGGTCGAGCAGGGTCAGGTAGCTCGCCACCACGCCGCCGAGGATCGTGCCGGCGCCGGGCTGCAGGGCGCCGGGGCCGGCGTACATCTCCAGGCAGCCTCGATGGCCGCATGGGCACTCGGGGCCGTTCGGGTCGATCCGGACGTGGCCGATCTCGCCGCTGTGCCCGTGCCGGCCGCGGTAGAGGCGGCCGTCGACGACCAGGGCGGCCGCGATCCGGGTGCGGGCGCTCACGTACAGGAAACTCTCGCCCGCTCGTAGCAACTCGTCCTCGGCGAGGGCGGCGTAGTTGGCCTCGCCGTCGACCACGACCGTGCCGCACAGGGTCAGGCCGGCTTCGGCGACGGCATCTCTGGCCGGCCCGCCGATCGCGCGCCGGTCGGTCGCCGAGCGGCAGAAGCGGATCCGGCCGGTCAGGTCGGCCACGCAGGCCACCGCGTGGCCGGTGTCCAGGTCGAGGCCGAGGCCGGCCGGACCGTCCGGCGACAGCTCCAGGGCGGTGCCGCGCCGGCCCACGCCGGAGCGGGTGGTCTCGCCGGCCTCGCGGACCAGGCCGCCGGCGATCAGCTCGTCGATCAGGCTGCTCGTGGTGGAGCGGTTCAGGCCGGTGCGGGCCGAGATGCCGGCCCGGGAGATGTCACCGGGGCTTTCCGCCACGTGACGCAGCGCGAGCGCGAGGTTGTGGGCCCGGGTGCCGATTCGGGGCGGCGACAAAGTGGGCGGCGACACAATTGGCGGCGACAAAGTGGGCGGCGACACAATGGGTGGCACGACGATTCCTTTCACCCGCACCGCGCGATTCTAGCGCCGATGATAAGGCCTTTCATGTGCGCTTATTCACGCCGTACACAATTGTTGATGATCTTCAAGGGTCTTTGGCCCTGTGAAGCGCGGGACCAAAGTATTGCCTGCTCAGGGCCGTTTGGAATGGGTGTCGGCGGTGTTGTCGATTTGTTACGGGGGCTCGTGTCAGTGGCCGGAAAAGCGGGGGTATGTTGGCGGCGGCAACAAAACCTGAAGAACGGCAAATAAAAGAAAGGAGGCGTCGGGGTGGCTAAGAAACTCCGCGTCTTCGCAGCGGTGGCCATGGTTGTTTCGCTGGCCGCGACGACGGCCTGCAGCAGCAGCCGTGACGAGGACAGCAGCAGCTCCGGCTCCGGCTCCAGCTCCAACCTGATCGGCATCGCGATGCCGACCAAGAGCCTCGAGCGCTGGAACAACGACGGCGCCCACCTGGAAGACCTGCTGAAGAAGGCGGGCTACACCACCACCTTGCAGTACGCCGACAACAAGGTGGACCAGCAGATCACCCAGATCCAGAACATGATCAACCAGAACCCGAAGGTTCTGGTGGTGGCGTCGATCGACGGCACCGCGCTCGGCCCGGCCCTGGAGAAGGCGGCCCAGCAGAAGATCAAGGTCATCGCGTACGACCGGCTGATCAACTCGACGGCGAACGTGGACTACTACGCGACCTTCGACAACTACCAGGTCGGCAAGCTGCAGGGCGAGTACGTCGTGAAGCAGCTCGGCCTGGACGCCGGCAAGGGCCCGTTCAACCTCGAGCCGTTCGCCGGGTCGTCCGACGACAACAACGCCAAGTTCTTCTTCTCCGGCGCCTGGGACGTGCTCAAGCCGTACGTCGACAGCGGCAAGCTGGTCATCCCGTCCGGCAAGAAGCTCGCCAGCGACGCCGACTGGAAGAACGTCAGCATCGACGGCTGGAGCTCGCAGAAGGCCCAGTCCGAGATGGACAACCGGATCAACTCGTTCTACACCGGCGGCAAGAAGGTCGACGTCGTGCTGTCCCCGAACGACTCGCTCGCGCTGGGCATCGAGCAGTCGCTCGAGTCGAAGGGCTACAAGGTCGGTGCCGACTGGCCGGTCATCACGGGTCAGGACGCCGACCTGGCGAACACCAAGAACATCCTGGCCGGCAAGCAGTCGATGACCGTCTGGAAGGACACCCGGACCCTGGGTGACCAGGTCGCCAAGATGGTGGACCAGATCGTCAAGGGCACGACCGTGGAGACCAACGACACGTCCTCGTACAACAACGGCGTCAAGGTCGTCCCGTCGTACCTTCTCGCACCGGTCGTCGTCACCAAGGACGACGTCAAGACGAAGCTGGTCGACTCCGGCTTCTACACCGCCGACAAGCTCGGTCTCTAATCAAGTCTCGGCCAGGCCTTCCACTCACCGAGGGCCTGGCCGTCCGGCGAAAAGTGGCCACCATGAGTCCGATCCTTGAAATGCGCGGGATCACCAAGACCTTCCCCGGCGTGAAGGCGCTGCAGGACGTCACGATGACCGTGGCGCGCGGCGAGGTGCACGCCATCTGCGGCGAGAACGGCGCCGGCAAGTCCACCCTGATGAAGGTGCTCAGCGGGGTGTACCCGCACGGCAGTTACGACGGCGAGATCGTCTTCGAGGACCAGCCGTGCCAGTTCAGGACCATCCGCGACTCCGAAGAACGCGGCATCGTGATCATCCACCAGGAGCTCGCGCTCAGCCCGTACCTCTCGATCGCGGAGAACATCTTCCTCGGCAACGAGCGCTCCAAGCGGGGCGTCATCAGCTGGACCGAGACCAACAAGCAGGCCGCCGACCTGCTCGCCCGGGTCGGCCTGGACGAGCACCCGGACACCAAGATCATCGACCTCGGCGTCGGCAAGCAGCAGCTCGTCGAGATCGCCAAGGCCCTGTCCAAGCGGGTCAAGCTGCTCATCCTCGACGAGCCGACCGCGGCGCTCAACGACGAGGACAGCGCCCACCTGCTCGACCTGATCCGGCACCTGCGGGAACAGGGCATCACCAGCATCATCATCTCGCACAAGCTGAACGAGATCGCCGCGATCGCCGACACCACGACGATCATCCGGGACGGCCGGAGCATCGAGACGCTGGACATGCACGGCGCCGAGCCGGTGAGCGAGGACCGGATCATCCGCGGCATGGTGGGCCGGGATCTCGCCCACCGCTTCCCGGCTCATACCCCGTCCATCGGCGCGGAGATCCTCCGGGCGGAGAACTGGACGGTGCACCACCCGATCGACCGGTCCCGCACCGTCGTGGACGGTGCCGCGCTGGTCGTCCGGGCCGGCGAGATCGTCGGGCTGGCCGGTCTGATGGGGGCCGGGCGGACCGAGCTGGCGATGAGCATCTTCGGCCACAGCTACGGCAGCAACATCTCCGGGCAGCTGTTCCTGCACGGCAAGCCGGTGACGATCAGGTCGGTCGACGTGGCCATCGCGCACGGGATCGCGTACGCGACCGAGGACCGCAAGCACTATGGCCTGAACCTGATCGAGGACATCAAGCGGAACACGTCGGCGGCGCAGCTGTCCCGGATCTCCCGCTTCGGCGTGGTCGACGCGGCCAAGGAGATCACCCTCGCCGATCAGTACCGCCGCGAGATGAAGACCAAGGCGGAGAGCGTCGACGTGCCGGCCGGCAAGCTGTCCGGCGGCAACCAGCAGAAGGTCGTCCTGTCCAAATGGCTCTTCGCCGAGCCGGACGTCCTCATCCTCGACGAGCCCACCCGCGGCATCGACGTCGGCGCCAAGTACGAGATCTACGAAATCATCAACCGCCTGGCGGACGCCGGTAAGGCCGTGCTCGTCATCTCGTCCGAGCTGCCCGAACTGCTCGGGGTCTGCGACCGGATCTACGCGATGAGCCAGGGCCGGATCACCGGCGAGATTGCCCGCGCGGAGGCGACCCAGGAGGGCCTCATGCGCTACATGACCATGGAGAAGAAAGCATGAGCGCATCGACGACGCTGGAGCCGCCGCCCCCGGCGACCGAGCCGTCCAGCAAGAACAACAGTGGTTCGCTGTCCGCTTACCTCGGGCAGAACCTCCGGCAGTACGGCATGATGGCGGCCCTCGTGGTGATCGTCGTGCTGTTCCAGTTCACCACCGACGGCAAGCTGCTCTACCCGAACAACATCGCCGCGCTGATCCAGCAGAACGCGTACGTTCTGGTGCTCGCGATCGGCATGGTGATGGTCATCGTGGCCGGGCACATCGACCTGTCGGTCGGCTCGGTGGTCGCCTTCATCGGCGGCATCTGTGCCCTGCTGATCAGCGACCACAACGTGCCGTGGCTGCTCGCGGTGGTCATCTCGATCATGATCGGCGGCCTGGTCGGCTGCTGGCAGGGCTTCTGGATCGCCTACGTCGGCATCCCGGCCTTCATCGTCACCCTCGGCGGCATGCTGCTCTTCCGCGGCCTGGCGATCGTGCTGGTCGGCACCACGGTGGCCGGCCTGCCGACGAGCTTCAACGACATCAGCAACGGCTCGCTGCCGAACGCCCTGGGCTTCCTCGGCGACCTGGACGGCCTGACCCTGGTGATCGGTGTGGTCGCGATCGCCGGTCTGGCGTTCAGTCAGATCCGGGCGCGGCGTTCGCTGCTGCGCAACGACCTGCGGGTCGAGCCGTTCGCCGCGTTCGTGGCCAAGCTCGCCATCTCGGTCGCGGTGATCGCCTACATCACCTACCTGCTGGCCGAGAGCGCGGGCGGCACCCCGATCGTCCTGATCATCGTGGGCGTGCTGGTGCTGCTCTACACGTTCGTCATGAACAACACGGTGTTCGGCCGGCACATCTACGCGATGGGCGGCAACCTGCCGGCCGCGATGCTCTCCGGCGTGAAGACCAAGCGGGTCAACTTCATGATCTTCGTGAACATGGGTCTGCTCGCCGGCGTGGCCGCGGTGGTCACCACCTCCCGGGCGGGTGCGGCGGTGGCCGCGGCCGGGCAGAACTTCGAGCTGGACGCGATCGCCGCGGCCTTCATCGGTGGCACGGCGGTCAGCGGCGGCATCGGCAAGGTGACCGGCGCGATCATCGGTGCGTTCATCATGGGCGTACTCAACATGGGTCTTTCCATCATGAACGTCGACCCGGCCTGGCAGATGGCGGTCAAGGGTCTGGTCCTGATCGTCGCGGTGGCGTTCGACATCCTGAACAAGCGCCGCGCGAAGTAACCCCCTCGAAGTCGGTGGCGTCGTCCGGAGATCCCGGCGGCGCCACTTGATCTTCAGCCGTCACAGCCAGCGGATTCGGCGGAACAGGACGCACAGCAGCACCGAAATGGCGGTCGCGACCGCGATCGTGGACCAGAACAATGCGGTTCCGTGCGCGCGGTGCAATTCCTCGAAATCCTCGGTCATCTGGTAGACGCCGGCGAGAATTCCCCAGCCCGCCAGGACCGCGCCGATCGCCGCTATCCGGCGCATGTCGGAATTCTGCGCGACGTCGACCTGGGTCAGGTTGGCGTGCAGCATCGAATTGATGGCGTCGTCGCAGTACAGGACGCGCTCGACCACCTGCGCCAGTTCGTTCTCGATCCCACTCAGGCGCCTCGGTGTCGTCGGCGGCCGGCCGAGGATCGTCGTCAAGGGCTGCCGCAGCGGAATAACCGCGCGTTTCACGGTCATCAGCTCGCGCTTGTATCGGTATATCGCGCGCGATCCGGTCAGGCCGTCCGCCGCATTCGCGAAGACGGTCTCCTCGATCCGATTCAGCATCGCGACCAATTCGTCGGTGCATTCCGCGAAGCCGGCCATCACCCGCTCGATCAGGCCGAGCAGCAGAACGGACCTGATCTCGGAGACCTCGGCCGGGCGATGCCGGTCGCCGGCTCCGAGAGCCTGGATCCGGCGGGCGACGGCATCGAGGTCGATCGCGCCGTCCGCGCTGACGGTCAGTACGTAATCGTCGGCGAGCACCAGCACGATCGGCTCGGTCACCACCCGGTCCTGGGCCGCGATCCAGTGTGTGGTCAGGAATGCGAACGAGACGGCGTTGCCGTGCTCGACGATCCGGATCCGCCGCGGCCCGATCAGGGCCGCCTCCAGCAACTCGTCGCCGTCGGCGAAGCCGGAGGTCGAGACGAAGGTGCGCACCCCGCTGTCGTCCGCCCGGTCGAGGTGCTGCCACGTGACGCCGGCCGCCATGCGCCGGTGCATGGACAGCAGCCCGCGGCCGCGCTCGATCTCGCCGGTCGCGTGCAGGTGCCGCCAGATCCGGCTACGGCTGGGTCCGTCGTCCTCGGTGAATGAACGCATCGGCATCGGACAATACTGCATGCGTTCCGGATGCAGAATGCATGACGATCTATTTCCGGGAGATGACGTGGCCCGGTAAAGAGGAAGTATCGGTCATGCCGAAAAACGACGCAGCTGCTATGTCGCGCGGGCCTCTTTCCACGGGATACCCTGCCGTGGTTTCGCTTCGGGCACCGCCAGGCCTCGGCACAGATCTGTCAGACGTTTTCGAGGGTGTATGAAGATCAAATTCGGGTCCAGTGGCCGGCATCATCTTGCGGAAGATCGACTTGGTGTTTTCTCGGTACTTTTCTTCACCTTGAGTGCAGTAGCTCCACTGACCGTCTGCGCCGGTGTTTTCCCCACCACCTACGCCGTTACCGGAATGACCAGCATTCCGGCGGCAATGATCATGGTCGCGGTCATTCTCGCCGTGTTCTCGATCGGCTACGTCGCGATGGCCAAGCAGATCGTCAACGCCGGCGCGTTCTACTCGTTCGTGGCCCGCGGGCTGGGCCGGCCGATGGGCGTGGGCGCGGCCTTCGTCGCGGTGGCCGCCTACAACGCGCTGCAGGTCGCCCTCTACGGCGCGCTCGGCGCCTCGGTCTCGCAGTACCTGGCGCAGCACTTCGGCTGGCACGTCGCCTGGTGGGTCTGCGCCGGGCTGGCCTGGGCGGCCACCGCCGTCCTCGGCAACCTGGCCGTCGACCTCAACGGCCGGCTGCTCGCCGTGCTGCTGGTGGTCGAGCTGGTCACGATCACCGCGATCACGGTGTCCGGCCTGACCCACCCCGCCCAGGGGCAGGTCTCGGCCGGGCCGCTGCTGCCGTCCGGCCTCACCGTCGCCGGCTCCGGTGCGCTCCTGGTCATCGCGGTCCTCGCGTTCACCGGTTTCGAACAGGCCGCGGTCTTCTCCGAGGAGGTTCGCGACCCGCGCCGCACCATCAACGTCGCCACCTTCGTGTCGGTCGGCCTCATCGGCATCCTCTACGCCGGCGCGAGCTGGGCGATGACCGTCTTCTACGGCGTCGGCACGGTGGCCGATGCGGCAAGCCGACTGGGCCCGGCGTCGTTCTTCCGGCTGGGTGGCCCGGCGGTCGCCTCGGTGGCCGAGGTGCTGTTCCTGACCAGCCTCTTCGCGGCCATGCTGAGCTTCCACAACGCCGTCTCGCGGTACATGTTCGCGCTCGGCCGGGAGCGCGTGCTGCCCGCCGTGATGGGGCACGTCAACCCGCGGACGTCGGCGCCGCAGGTGGCCTCGCTCGCGCAGAGCACCCTCGGGCTCCTGGTCATCGCCGGCTACGCCGCGGCCCACCTCGACCCGATGGTCAACCTGTTCTTCTGGCTCGGGACCGCGGGCGGGTTCGGCGTGCTCATCCTGCTCTGCGGCACGAGCGCCGCGGTCATCGGCTTCTCGCTGCAGCGGCGCAACGGCCGCGCGCTCCGGCAGCCCGGCGACCCCGGCGTCTGGGCCTCGCTGGTGGCGCCGGCGGTCGCGCTGGCCGCCCTGCTCGCGCTGCTCTGGCGCGCCTCGGTCGACTACGCGGCGATCCTCGGGGTGCCGCCGGAGAGCGACGCGGCCTGGGCGTTCCCGCTCGCCTATCTGCTGGTGGCGCTGGCCGGCGTCACCTGGGGCCTGGTCATCAGGCAGACCCGGCCGCTGGTCTACAACTCCATCGGGATGGGCCCGATGGCGCTGGCCCTGCGGTGACCGGAGTAACCATGCAGCGTTATCGAGCTCTCCTGGCCGGCAACTGGCAGTACGGTGCCGACAGCCTCAACCTCCCGGACCTCAAGGGCCCGCTCAACGACATCTCCCGGATGGCGGCCGCGCTCAGCGACCAGGAGATCGGCATGTTCGCCTGGCGCGACATCCGCACCCTGCCGGAGCGGGCCTCGCACGAGATCCTCTACGCGGCGGAGTCGTTCTTCCAGGGCGCCTCCTACGACGAGGTGCTGTTCTTCTACTACAGCGGGCATTGCCTGGCCGACGAGGACGGCGCGCTCCTGCTGTGCGGCAACAACAGCACCCTCGCCCGCAAGCGCAGCACCACGGTGCCGCTCGACGCGGTGATCCGGCTGGTCGACGACTGTGCGGCGTCGGCCGTGGTGATCGCGGTGGACGGCAAGTACACCGGCGCCGAGGCCGCCGAGCAGTTCGTGAGCCAGGCCCGCGGCAAACGCCGGCTCGTGCTGCTCGGCATGTCCGGCGGCGAACGGATCCAGGACGAGCCGCAGGAGATGGGGCTCAGCCTGTTCACCAGCTACCTGGTCCGCGGGATGCGGGGCGACGCCGCGCAGCCGGGCGCGGCCCGGGTGACCTTCGCCGACCTCTGCCACTACGTGCAGCTGCGGTTGCAGGACCCGGCCGACTCGGTGGCCTTCTCGTACGACGAGGACCAGGCCCGGATGCAGCTGGCCCGCGCGCTGACCGCGCCGCGCGCCGACTCGGAGAGCGACGACCGGCTCGAACTCGGCGGGCCGGCGTCGACCCTCACCGTCTCCGAGGCGCTGCTCGAGCTGGGCGAGGTGGAACCGGACGAGGTGCTGCCGGTCGAGGTCATCTACGTCTCGGCGCGGACGCTGGCCGGCTACCCGGCGCAGTGGCGGGCGCGGACCTCGGCGAAGTGGGTCGGGCTCGGGCGGTTCCCCGACCGGCTGGAGATCACCCTGCGGCCGGCGGCCGACGAGACCCGTGCCAACATCGAGATCCGCAACGAGGAGACCGGAGCCACCCGTACGGTCCGGATCTCCGCCCGGCTGCGCCAGCAGCGGATGCCACCGGCCGCGTACGGGCCGGTCCGCGCGGTCGTCCCGATGACCGCCGACCTGCCGAGCCCGTGGCACGACCTCGGCTTCGAGCAGCAGCAGCGGCTCATCGACGGGCTGCTGGCGCTCTCCGGCATGCGCGACGGCGACCTGCGCAGCTTCTACGTCCAGGAGCTGGAGGCGAAGATCGGCCGGCCGCTGCACCTGGAACGGCACGCCGAGGCCCGGCACGACGTCTGGTCGATCGTCCGGGCCTGCCTGGACCGGCCCGGGACGCTGGGGCTGCTGGCCCGGATGCTGACCGTGTTCCACGGCGACACCGGCGCCACCCGGGAGCTGATCCGGCTGGTGGACAGCTTCGACGTCGGGTCGGAGCAGCCGGAGCCCGGCCCGCCCGCCGCGTCGGCCGGTTTCCGGCTGGCCGACGAGTACTTCTTGCTCTCGCACGGCCCCGACGGCCAGCCGGTGGTGAACCGGGCGATCATCGGGGCCGGCCTGGCCGGTGCGGTCGTCGGCGAGCTGATGCTGCTCGGCCGGCTGGAAGCCGCGAACGGTGCGGTCCGGCGGGTGCCGGGCAGCGAGTTCGGCGAGCCGGCCTACCGCGCGGTGGGGTCCGCCCTGGACAATTCGGCGCGCCCCGGTGACCTGCTCGATCTGATCAACCGGCTCCGCCGGGACATCCCGCCGTGGATCAGCCAGCGGCTCGTCGACCAGCGGGTGCTCCGGCCCGAGACGAACCGGGGGCTGTTCGGCCGCCGTTCGGTCCGCTACCCGGTCGTCGACCCGGCCCGGGCCAGCGAGCCGATGACCCGGATGATGCGCATGATCATCGACCCGGACGCCGGCCCGGACCGGCAGAGCGCGATGCTGGCCGCCCTGATGACCGTGACCGGCCTGCACAGCGTGCTGGTCGAGGACGGCAACCGGGCGCGCGTCGAGGAGCGCCTCGGCCAGGTCGCCCTGGACGGCGACTTCGGCGAGGTGGCGTCGGCGGTGGACCGATCGATCGCGCTGATCACCTACGGCCCGACCCGGCGCTGAAACCGGCCCGGCAACAGTAAGCAACCGAACCACACCTTCACATCACTCTCCGAATGGGCGCGACTACGCCGCTGCTCGCGGCCAGTGGCACCACCCCGACCGTCTACCCGGTCGCCGCGGACGCCTCGATCACCCTGGACGGCAAGAAGGTCACCCTGGCCGCGCTGCCGGTCCGCGCCCACATCGCGGTGCTCGGCACGGTCACCGGCGGCACCTGCACCGCCAAGTCGCTGACCGCACTGTCCCGCTGGCAGCTCAACCTGGCCGGCACGGTCGCGGCCGTCGACGCGGCCAAGGCGACGGTCACGGTCAACACCGGCTCGCCGGCGGCCGCGGTCAAGCTGAACGTCAACCCGAACGCGACCGTCCAGGTCAACGGGGCCAAGGTCGCCCTGTCCGCCCTGCCGATCGGCGCCACCGTCAACCTGACCGGCACCGACTCCACCACCGGCGCCTCGGTCCTGGGCATCAGCGCCAAGGTGAAAAGCTGACCACGCTCATGCTGAGTCGGTATCAGCCCGCCCGGGATTCCGGGGAAGCGATCTGAACGGTCCGTTCCAGGACCAGCAGCCGCTTGTGCAGCGGAGGTACATGGGCGCCGGAGAGATCGTCGAGGATCCGGCGCGCCATCCGTGCCTGGTCCATTGCCGCCTTCGGATCACCGGCCGCGGCAAGCGCGTCACCCATCGCGGTCAGCGCGGCGACCTGCCGGAACGAGTCGGAGACCAGTTCGCCGAGGAGGATGGCGCGCTGTCCGCTGTGTACGGCCTCCGCGTGCATCTCCAGGTTGCGTTGAACGTCGGCGAGAGTGATCAGCGTGTCGCACTCCGCCTCCTGATCGTGGGCGTGCGCGTGGATGACCCGCGCGGTCTCGCAGTGCCATAACGCCAGCCGGAGCTGACCCGAGGCCAGGTAGAGGGCGCCGAGACCACTGTGGCTCTGACCGGTTCCCCGTTTGGCGCCGATCCGTTCCCGGATCGCGAGCGCCTGGTGGTAGTTCTCGGCGGCTCGCTGGTACTGCCCGAGCTGCAGGTTCGCCGCGCCGAGCCAGTTCAGAACCGCCGACTCGCCGACCGAGAGACCCATCTTCCGGCAAGCCTGGAGTGCCCGTTCGTAGATCTCGATCGCCCGCGGTACCTCACCGAGGCTGACGTAGGTCGACGCAAGATTGTGTGAACAGAGCGTCTCGGCCTCGAAGTTCCCGGTCGCGGCGGCGAGATGGCGGGCTTCGATGAAGGCCGCGACGGCCCGGTCGTAGTCGTGTACGGCGAAGTAGGTCGCACCGAGATTGTTCAGGATTCCGATCTGGCCGACTTCGTGCTCGTCCCGGCGGGCCGCAACCAAGGCCTGTCGGTTGAGCTCGAGGATGTCGCCCCGGCAGCCGTAGCGTTCCAGGATCTCGTGGACGACGCCCGGGATCTGCCAGCCGTGCCGATCGAATCCGTGGTTCTGTGCCCATCGGCTGACCGCGCACAGATTGTCCTGCTCGGCCGCACACCAGTTCATCGCCTCGGTGTCGGTTCCGAAAGACATCGGCTGGACGTCCGGGGCAGACGGAAGATCGGTCATCGGCGGCCATTCAGGGGCGGTGACCGCGACGGCTCCGGCGGCCGACAACAGATACCAGTCCAGCATTCGCCGCTGCTCCTGCCGGACCACGGCGGGGTCGTCGCCGGCGGACCGCTCGACCGCGTACTGGTGCAGGAGACCGTGGAAGCGATAGCGACGAGTGGAGTCGTGGTTGATCATGTGTGCTTTGGCCAGGACGTTCAGCAGCGCCTCGGCGTGCGCCACGGGCAGGCCGGCGATCGCGGCCGCGGCATCCGGGCCGAAGTTCGTTCCGGGATGGTGCGAAATCTGGCGGAAGAGGCGGGCCGCGTCCGCGCCCAACGCACGGTACGACCAGTCGAACACGGTAGTGAGAGCCGCAGCCTGATCGTCTTCGCCGGCGGTCTCGAGAAGGCGGTGTCGCAGTTCTCCGGCAAGTTCGGCGATGCCGGATCGAGGTCGCTCCGCCACTCGCTCGCCGATGATCCGGAGAGCCAGTGGCAGGCCGCCGGACAGCTCGGCCAAAGCGGTCAGGCCGTCCAGATCCGAGGCGTCCTTGGATCCCACGATGCGCGCCAGCAACGACGTCGACTCGTCCTCGGAAAGTGGCGCGACCGTGACGGTACGAACCCCGTCGCGGATGGTCAGTCCACTCAGCCGGGTGCGGCTGGTGATCACCGTCAAGCAGTTCATGGATCGAGGAATCAACGGGCGCACCTGGGCGGAATCCAGAACGTTGTCGATGAGGAGGAAGATTCGCCGGTCGCCGATCAGGTCCTCGAAGCGATCCCGGCGCTGCTCCAGCGAGACCGGAATCTGGTCCGGTGGCACGCCGAGTATGCGCAGGAACCTCTCGAGCGCGTCCTGTGGGTCGACGGGCGAGGCAAGACCGTACGCGCCCGCGTCGAGATAGAGCTGGCCGTCGGGGAACATCTGACGGCGACGATGCGCCCAGTGGGTGGCGAGAGTGGTCTTTCCCACGCCGGGCATGCCGGTGATGACGACGACGTTGCCGCGCATTTCACCGAGTTCATCGAGCAGGGCTTGACGACCGGTGAAGTCCGCGATGTCCGGGCGCATGTGGCGGGGAATCCGATCGGCGGTCGACCAGGAGGCCGAGCGGGTCGGCACGATGTCGACGTCAGGCTCGGTGCGCATCTCCTTGCGGAACCTTCGCCGAAACGCGATCACGAAGCGTTTGGCTTCATCGTGGCGGCCGACCGTGGACAACGCCCTGATCCAGCAGCGGGCCAGCCCTTCATCCAGGTCGTATATCTGTATCAGACGGTCCAGCTGATCCAGCACGGCGTGCGGTCGGCCGCACGCCAGCTGACTTTCCGCGAGCAGTTTGTGAGCGTCGAGCAGAACATCGCCCAGCGATCGGCGTAGTTGGTCCGCCCGTGCCCCGCCGAGTTCCGGCAGCGGGTCCCCGCGCCAGAGCGGGAGCGCCCGCAGGAGAATCTCCGCGGAGGATTCCGGCCGCCCTTGCGCGGTGGCTTCCCGGGCCTCGGTCAACTGCCGCCGGAACCGATGAAGGTCAATCGTGCCGGGATCGACGTCCAGCCGATAGGCGCCGATTCCTGACACGCGGACCAAAGCCTTGTCGAGTCCAGCCTGAGCGAGCGCGGCCCGCAGGCGGCTGGCGAGTGAATACAGCGTCGGCCGATGATCCACGTTGCCCGGGCGACCCCAGAGAAGCTCGATCATCGTGCTCACCCGGACCGGTTCGCCAGCGTGATAGAGCAATACGGCGATCATGCCGCGCTGTTTCGCCGGCCCGAGCGGGATGACCCGTCCGTCGTGGATCAATTCTGTCGTGCCTAGTATGCCGAATTCCACGTGCGCCCCCATCAACACGTAATAAGGCCGCTACTCAGTGTGTTCTACCTGGGCAACCAGGCGACCGTCCGCGACGCATCGCGCGATATCTGACATGCCATCGCCAGTTCACGTGCATTCGCCCGGCAAGGTCTCTGCAATGTCCCTGGCAATGCTCCCAGCCCATGGTGGACGCATTCGAAATGATGATCTGGGGGTGGGTGGGATGGCTGATCCGGATTGGGTCCGTGCGCCGATTGGCATCGACTCGGAGCGATGGGTGTCCAGGCCTGGATGCCGCACGTTATTGATCGTGGTCCACACGATGGCGAGTTGCCATCGACTCCTGGACATTGTCGATCTAGTTGAGTCGGACATGCGGGTACAAGTGGTTTTCACGGTGGCGCCGGACGTCTTCAACGCCGATGTGAACGCCCATCTGCAACGGCTGGGGGCACTCGTGGTGCCCTGGCAGCAGGCGATCCGGGAGTCGTTCGATCTGGCGATCGCGGCATCTCATGGCGGGCTTCACGAACTGCACGCGCCGGTGATGCTGATGGCCCACGGCGCGGGACGTGCCCGGCTGTTGCTCTCCTCCGCACAAGGCACGCTGCCCGGCGCAGAACCGACGGTCTATGGGCTCGATGCGCCCCGGCTCGTCCGGGACGGCCGCGTGGTGGCATCTGCGCTCGTGCTGTCGCACGAGAATGAACTTCTGGTCCTGGCCCGGCAGTGCCCCGATGCGCTCCGCGTCGCTGTCGTCGCCGGCGACCCTTGTTTCGACCGGCTCATGGGCAGTCTTTCCCAGCGTGGGTACTACCGCCGGGCATTGGGCCTGAGCGACCGTCAGCGGCTGGTCGTCGTGACTTCGACGTGGGGCACGGACGGACTGTTCGGTGGAGTTCCGGAGCTGCTTCCAGCGCTGATGGACCAGCTGCCGCCGGATCGATTCAGGGTGGCGTTGCTGCTGCATCCGGCGATCTCGGGGGCCCACGGGCACCGGCAGGTCGCTGCATGGACCCGCGCATGTCGAGATGCGGGGATGATGTTGGCCGACCCGGCGGACGACTGGCGGGCCTACGTCGCGGCCGCCGATCACCTGATCGGCGATCGGGGGTCGGTCACTGCCTACGGTGCCGCCGTCGGGCTGCCCGTCCTGCGGGTTTCGGCGAGCGACGGCGGCCGGACAGCCGCCGGCTCCCCGCAGTCTCTGGTCTTGAAAAGCGTGGACCGCCTGGACATCACGAAGCCCCTGCGGGCTCAACTGATGGCTGCGCGCCCGGTCGATCACCGGCAGGTGACGACCGCGATCACCTCCCGTCCGCACCGATCCGGCCGCCTGCTCCGGGGAGCGATGTTCCGGCTGCTCGGGCTCGTCAACCGGAGCGGTAGCCGGAATTTCACCCCGGTCGGGGTGCCCATCCCGCGCCCGGTCGGAGTGCCGTCGTGACCCCGCCCGGCGATCCGGTCATCGTCGTGGTCGGGAGGCCGTCCAGCTCGGAGGCGCTCGCCGATGTCCTCGTCGCGCCGAGCGGCACGTCAGGAATCGCCGATCTGTTCAGCCGGTTTCCCGGCGCATCTCTGGTGCTGGTCATGGGCGCTGGTGACGTGATCGGCATCGGTTTCCGGAACGGGCTCAGGCTCACCGTCCGGCCGACCGGGAGCAGCGGGGTCGACGTCCTGGGGCTGGCTGATCACCTGTACGCCTGGTGGTGCGGGAACCTGGCGGCGGAGGGCAGCCGCACGTGGTGACCCGTGTGTTTCCAGGAGTTCCGCGGCCCGCTGCAGGCAGAGCCGGCTCCGGGTGGCGTCCCCGCGACGTGCGGCGATTCGGGCCGCCAGTTCCAGAGCGTCCGCCTCGCCGATGGCGGCACCGAGGCGTTTCATGCCTTCGATCGCCTCGGTCACCGCCAGGTCGGCGGCGGCCAGGTCGCCGCCATCGAAGTAGGCGCGGGCGAGCCCGAGTTTCACCCGGACCGGGTTGTACGGGTCGTCAGCGACCGACTGATCGAGCAGCCGGCCGGCCTCGCGGAGGAGTTCGACAGCCTCCGCGAGGTTTCCCCGCCCGGACAGCAGGTCCGCGAGACTGATCAGGGTGAGCCCGATGTCCCGGCTGTTCCCGAGCCGCCGCCGCGTGGCGAGCACGTCCGCGAGGAGTTCCGCGGCGGCGTCGGCCCGGCCCGAGTCGCGGTAGGCGAGGGCCAGCATCTCCTGGGCCTCGACGCTCCCTTCGGCGTCGCCGGACTCGGCGTACGTCGTCACCGCCTTCCGGAGCAACTGCTCGGCCCGATCGTGCTCGCCGAGCGTGGTGCAGGTACGCCCGAGTCGCTTGAGCATGCGTCCCTCGGCTCGCGGATCACCCCACATCCGGGCCGCCGCGAGGCCGCGGACGTCGATGTCCTTCCGGTCGGTGCTCTTGCGGTACAGCTGCACGGGCCACAGCACGTCCGACAGATGCCAGGCCAGCTCGGCCCACCTGTGGTCGAGGGCGACCTGGCCGGCGGCGCTCAGGTTGGAACGCTGCCGGTCCAGCCATGCGAGAGCCTCGTCGCGGTCGCTGAACGCCGGGAGCTCGCTCGGTGAGGTCCGATAGGAATAGACGAGGCGTCGCCGGTACGGCGTGACCACCACGTCAGCCGCGCTCGCCGCCCCGAGGTACCACTCCGACATGGCGAGCATCGCCTCCTCGCGGACCGCCTCGGTGTCCTCCGCCACCACCTTTTGGCGGGCGTGGAGGTGGATGAGGTCGTGGAGGCGGAAGTGCTCTTCGGCGACCTCCTGGAGCAGGCTGGACTCGAGTAGGACGCCGATCAGCCGGTCGGCCTCTCCGGCGGGGGAACCCGCCTGGATTCCCGGGAGGAGCGCTGCGGCCGGCCCGAGGCCGAACTCCCGGCCGGGGTGCAGCGAGAGCCTCCGGTAGAGAGCCGCGGCGGAGGCGTCGAGTGCTTGATAGGACAACTCGAACGATCCACTCACCGACGACTCCCGGTCCGGTGTCTCGAGCCGGGCCAGCCGCTGGGTCTCGGCGGCCAGCGTCGCGACGACCCGGGCCAGACTCAACCGCGGACGTGTCGAAAGCCGGGCTGCGGCCAGGCACAGCGCGATCGGCAGTCCGGCGCACAGTTCGGCGAGCCGTTCGGCCTGCTCCCGTTCGCCGTCGATCCGTTTCTCGCCGAGGAAGTTCGCCAACAACGTCAGCGACTCCGCGGTGGTCAGAGGCGTGATCTCCAGGAGAACCGCACCCTCCGCGATGAGGCCGGAAAGGCGAACGCGACTCGTAATCACGGTCATGCTCGACGACGAGGATGGCACCAGAACGCGTACCTGGGCGGCGGAGAAAGCGTCATCCAGGACTACGAGCAGCGAACGGCCCGCGGTCTGTGACCGGTACAGCGCGGTGAGTTCCGCCAGCGTCGGTGGCAGGGCGCCGGCCGGGACACCCAGTGCCCGCAGGAACGACCGCAACGCCTCAGCCGGTTCCACCGGCGGGACCAGGCCGAAGCCGCCGAGGTTCAGGTAGAGCTGGCCCGCCGGGAACGCGTCCTCGGCCAGGCGGGCCCACTGCCGAGCCAGCGCGGTTTTGCCGACACCGCCGGGACCGCTCAGCACGACGACGGTCGAACCGGCGTCCATTGCGGACCGGAGGGATCGGACTTCCGCACCTCGTCCGGCGAAGTGCGGGGGCGGGGCGGCGGCTTGGTGCGGGGTTGCGGCCGCCGGCGGTACGCCGTGGAAGTGCACACCGCCGTGGATGTCGAGGGCCTGAACGCTGGGGCCGGCGACGATTCCCGAGATCGTATTACCCGGCGATCCTCTGTTGTTGTCCGCGGCGGAACGATGACTCAACGTACCTCCCACAGTGGGCAGGGTGGTCAGAACTTGATGCCCCCGCGAATGGTTCGCGCCTGCACCACCTGTTCCGCCTGGCCACTGAAGTTGTTGACCACCGCCGAGCCCTCGGCTGATCCGCTTGCGGTGGCGCCGTGCCACGCCGCAAGCGCCTGCCGGGCGAAGCCTGGATCCTCGACCATGACCCGGGTCAGGTAACGCGCGAATGCCTCGATGCGCTCGGCGTCGCCCGGATTTTCGAGCGCGGCGGTGAGGCTGTCGGCCTCTGGTGTGCCGTGCCCGAATCGAGCGCGAATGATCTCGCAGAGCGACTTGAACGCGCTCCTGCTGCCGGCGACCAGGAGTTCCGATCCCTGTGCGGACAAAGCCGACGCGATAGCCGGCACAACTTCCTCGAACATGCGCGGTACCCCCGGTTGTCAAGGAGTACATCAGCCTAATGACGACCGAGCGGCTCCAGGACCCCCTCATTCATCGGGCAAGCTATATGTCAAAACGCGCGAATCGCCGGATGCACCGACCGGGGAGGTGCGCTGCGGTCACTCGAAGAGGGTCGGCGAAACGTCCACATCGGACTCAGCGATGCGGCTCCATCTGGGGGCAAAGGCGTACGAAACTCAGGTTGATGACCCATTCGTTACCTTAAGTGCTTTACAGGAGTATTGCGGCGGGCGGCGCAGGGGTGGATCATCTGTCCGCGCATTGATCATTTACGGACATGAACTCCTGAGGAGCCTCAGTTGTTACTTACCCATGCGATCTCGCTCGTGTCGGATCCGGCGACGCTGGCTCAGGTGATCGCCGCGATCGAGTGCTGGATGAAGTGGTTGTGACGCCAGTTCCCTCCATCGCGAGGTAGGGGTACGTCGGTGTGGTTGATCTCCAGGTCAACCACACCGATTTTTTGTGTCGAGGCATGTTCGCACGACTAGCAGTCAGGCGTCAACTAGTCATCAAGTCCCGGTCCGTCGAAGCCCTAACCCACCACGGATCGGAGCGGGATTCCCGCCGAACGCAGGTCGCTGACCAGGTTTCGCAGGAACGGGTGCTCGTCGAACGGCAGGCCGTCCGGGTTCGGGATGGTCAGGTAGGCCGAGTCGCCGACCACCGCGACCGTCGCGTTGCCGGTGTAGCGGGCGACCAGGTCCCGGGTCCGGGTCAGGTCGCCGGTGGCCACCTGCAGGCGGCTCGGGCGCCACTCGCCGCCGAGGTTGGCCGGGGCCGGCTCGGCCGCGGCGGCCACCCGGGCCGGGTCGAGGCTCGGGGCGCGCAGCGCCGGCTGCGGGGTCGTGGCCGGGTAGAGCAGGGCGTTGGCCACCAACTGCAAACCGCTCTCGTTGTAGGCCCGGAACAGCGGGTTGAACGCGAACAGCACCGCCCGCCCGGCACCCGTGGGTTCGTCCACCACCACCGACGTTCCCTTCAGGACGTCCTCGTGCACGGTGTAGCCGTTGTGCCAGAACGTGTCGTCGGCCGGGTAGCGCAGCACGTTCACGCCGGTGGTGCTCGGGGTGAGGATGGCGTCGCCGTTGTTGAACTCGAAGTCTTCGGCCGGGCGGCCCAGCGCGACCGGGCTGCGGCCGTCCACATCGACCCGCAGGTGCGAGCCGATCACCAGGTAGTCGTCCGGCTTCGCCTTCTCGGTGGTCGAGGTCAGGCCGGCCGCCCGGGCCAGCCGGGTGCCCTCGTTGCGCAGCCCCACGTAGGTGTGGCCCTGCGCGATCCAACTCCGCAGGTTGGCCTGGCCGGTCGCGGTGAGACCGCCGGTTGCGCTGCTGCCGTCCGGGACGAGCAGGACCGTACGGCCGGTGAACGCGGCCGTGTTGTCGTTGATGTCGGCCGTGGTCACCGGCGTGAGGTTCAGGCCCCACTTCTGGCCCAGCACGTAGCGGGCCTCGCCGTACGAGCCGGACGTGGTGCTGATGCCGGTGCCGCGGAACAGGCCGACGTCGGGCCGGGCGATCGCCGTGCCGGCGGCGGGCCGGGAGCGCGGGCTCAGGGTGACGCCGAGCGATCGCGCGAGCCGGTCGACGGCCGGCGTGACGGAAGCCGCGGACACCAAGATCAAATCCTTGGTGCGTACGGGTGTGACGCCCTGCCCGAGGAGCTGGAAGGTCAGCTGCGCCGCCGAGGCCGAGTCCGCGGCGTACGCGTAGGAGCCGTTGCGTGGCGCCGAGCCCGCCCGGCCGCCCTCGATCTTCTTCACCAGCTCGGCCCGGGGCCGCACCGCGTCGCCGGTGTAGATGGTGTCGATGCCCATCAGCAGCGGGTTGCTCCACGACGACACGTCATAGAAGTACGGGAACGGAGCGTACGGGTCCTCGCCGAGCGTCGCCTGGATCCAGTGCTTCTGCGGCTGGTCCATCGGGATCCAGTAGGCGCCGGCCGGCACGGTCACGTTCGACGCGGTGCGGCCGCCGAAGACCCGGGCGTTGCGCACCTTCGCCGGCTTGGTCACCTCGTACACCTCGACGTCCATCCGGCGCAGCCGCTCGACCAGCCGGCGCACGTCGCCGAGCTGGCGCCCCGGCATCAGGAAGTACGACTTGACCTTGATGTCGGGCACCGGGAACTGGACGGTGTTCTCCGGCTGCACCACCTCGTTGGGTTCGAGGGTGCCGGCCCGGCCCTCGGCGAGCGCGTCCGCCCAGATCTTGTAGTAGCCGCTCAGCACCTCACGCTTGTTGGCGGCCGCCCATCCGAGGGTCGCCCACTGGGTGTTGAACTGCTGCTGCACCCGATCCTGGACGGCCGAGGCGCTGCCCTTCTCGTACGTCATGCCGGCCGCCCCGAACCCGGTGGCCGGAACCGTGTCGCCGTAGCCCATGTAGAACAGGTCGTAGGTGTCGTAGTTGAAGTAGCACTCGGTGGTGACCGTGTCGGTGCAGGCGCCGTGGTAGCCGAACCCGGCCTTGTTGGCCGCGCCGATCCGGTTGATCCAGTCGACCGGCGCGTCGGCGATCTCGTGGTGGATCGGGTCGGCGTTCGGCGGGAAGAAGTATTGCTGCCCGCCCATCTCGTGGGCGTCGATGAAGACCTGCGGCGGCAGTTCGCGGAGAAGTTCGAGCTTGCTGTCGGTCTCCGGCTGGGTGCGCGCGAACCAGTCCCGGTTGAGGTCGAAGCCGAACTCGTTCTGCCGCCGGCTCGCGTCCCGGCCGTCCGGGTTCTGGGTCGGCACGATCACCGTGATCAGGTTGTCGTTGCGCTGCCGCACCGCGCACGACAGCCCGGCGGCCAGCTCGTAGAGCGTCTTGAGAGCGGCGTCGGCACCGCTCTTCTCGCCACCGTGCACATTGCCGGCGATCCAGACGATCGCCGGGGACTTCGCGGCGATCCGGCGCGCCCGGCTCGCCCGGGTCACCCGGGGATCGCGCAGGCTGCGGATGTCGTCGACCGCGCCGGGGCGGCCGGACACGATCGCGTACGGCAATGACTGGCCGAGCACGCTGGTCCCCATCGTGCCGGTGACCACCCGGTCCGACGCCCTGTCGACCGCGCCCAGGTAGTCGCGGATCTCGCCGTTGGTGACGACCCGCTGCTGACCGAGGCCGAGCGGGAAACCGAGGACCGTCTCCGGGGAGGGCACCGTGCTCAGGTGGGCGGCCGGATCGTCGCTGCAGGCGGCACTCGCCGGGGTCGCGGCCAGCTGCGGGATCAGGGCGGCCGTCAGCACCATCGCCATGGCGCCGGCCAGTCGGGTAATGCGCAACGCGACCTCGATTCAGGGCTTTCGGGCAACTCCGCAGAACTGGTAGACGTCGGTGCCGGCGGTCGGGTCGCCGGGCTCAGGGTGCCATTTGGTGCAGGTCACCACGCCCGGTTCGAGCAGGTTCAGCCCTTCGAACCAGCGCAGCATGCCGGCCTTGTAGCGCAACGTGATCGGCGGCGTGGCGGTCTCGTTCCACTGTGCTGCCGCGGCCGCCGACTCCTCGGGCTTGATCTCCAGGGTCGGGTGCGCGATGGCCAGGTAGCTGCCGGACGGGACCGCGTCGACCAGGCGCCGCACCACACCGAGGGCCTCGTCGTCGTCGCCGATGAAGTTGAGGACGCCGAGCAGCATGACCGCGATCGGCCGGTCGAAGTCGAGGGTCCGCCGGGCGACGTCGAGGATCGTCGTGGTGTCCCGGGCGTCGGCGTCGATGTAGTCGGTGGCGCCCTCGGGGGAGCTGGTCAGCAGCGCGCGGGCGTGGGCCAGGACGAGCGGGTCGTTGTCGCAGTAGACGATCCGGCTCTCCGGCGCGATCGCCTGGGCGACCTCGTGGGTGTTGTCGGCGGTGGGCAGCCCGGTGCCGACGTCGAGGAACTGGCGGATGCCGGCCTCGCCGACCAGGTGCCGGACGGCCCGCTGGAGGAAGGCCCGGTCGGCCCGGGCCGACGTGACGATGTCCGGCAGGAACTGCTGGACCTGGTCGCCGACCGCCCGGTCGGCGGCGAAGTTGTCCTTGCCGCCCAGCCAGTAGTTCCAGATCCGCGCGGTGTGCGGCACGCCGGGGTTCAGGGCGCCGTTCGATTCATCGGGCACCGCAGCATCATAGATCCACGCTGCTCGATCGTGGGGGGAATGCTGTCCCGGGCATCCGCGCAACCGTAGGGTGGTGCGGGGGAGGCCGACCACCGTCGAAAGGACGATCAGCGATGGCACTGTCCGACCGACCGGCCGAGCGGCACCGTCAGGTAGCCGGCCTGTTCACCGAGCGGGTGCGGGGCACCCGTGACTGGGATGCGCCGGCGCCGGTGGCCGGCTGGGCCGCGCGCGACGTCGTACGACATCTGACCGAATGGTTTCCGGGTTTTCTTGCCGCCGGTGCCGGGATCGAGCTGACCCGGGGCCCGGCGGTGGACGAGGATCCGGTCGCCGCGTGGCAGGTGCACAGCGACGCGGTGCAGGCGGTGCTGGACGATCCGGCGACGGCCGACCGCAAGCTCACCAACGAGCACATCGGCAGCCTGCCGCTGGACGCCGCGATCGACCAGTTCTACACGTCCGACGTGTTCATGCACACCTGGGACCTGTCCCGGGCGACCGGCCAGGACGAACGGCTCGACCCGGACTTCTGCGGGCGGCTGCTGGCCGGCATGGAACCGATCGACGAGCTGCTGCGCTCATCGGGCCAGTACGGCCCGCGGGTCGAGGTGCCGGCCGGCGCGGACGTGCAAACCAGGATGCTCGGGTTCATCGGCCGCGATCCGTCCTGATCGATCCCCGGGTAGGGTGCCACGCGTGACGCGTGCACTCTGGCCGAACGACCCACGCCGGCTCGGTGACTACGAACTGCTCAGCCGGCTCGGCGAGGGCGGCATGGGTGCCGTCTACCTGGGCCGGGCGCCCGGCGGCCGGCTCGTCGCGGTCAAGGTGATCCGCCCCGAGCTGGCCTGGGACACCGAGTTCCGCGGCCGGTTCCGCAGCGAGGTCAGCCGGGCCCGTGAGGTGCCCGGCTTCTGCACCGCCGCGGTGCTCGACGCCGACCCCGACCACGCCACCCCGTACCTGGTCGTCGAGTACGTCGACGGGCCGAGCCTGCGCGAGGTGATCAAGGAGCAGGGCCCGCTGTCCGGCGGCACCCTGCACGGCGTCGCGGTCGGGGTGGCGACCGCGCTCGCCGCCATCCACGGCGCCGGGGTGATCCACCGCGACCTCAAGCCGGAGAACGTGCTGTTCGCGCTGGGCACCCCCAAGGTGATCGACTTCGGGATCGCCCGGGCGCTGGAGGCGACGAGCCGGCACACCCGCACCGACCAGATGGTCGGCACCGTGTCCTACATGGCGCCGGAACGGTTCGACAGCGAGTCCGACCGGGAGGCCGGCCCGCCCGCCGACGTCTTCGCCTGGGGCGTGGTGGTGGCCTACGCGGCGACCGGCCGCACCCCGTTCCGCGGCGACTCGCCGGGCGCCACCGCGGCCCGCATCCTGACCCAGCCGCCCGACCTGGCCGGGCTCGACGGGCCGCTGCGCGACCTGGTCGGCCGGGCCCTGGCCAAGGACCCGGCGCAGCGCCCGACCGCGCCCGAACTGCTTGACCGGCTGCTGGCCACCGAGTCCGGCAAGGCGCTCGACCAGCAGCCGGAGCTGCGCCAGGCGGCGGAGGCGGCCGCGCACATCGAGCCGGTGCACACCGATGCCGTTCCGCGGCGCCGGGTCGGCCGCACCGTGGCCGCGGCCGGCGCGGCGGTCGTGCTGGCGACCTTCGCCGCCTTCGTCGCGCTCGACGACCCATCCCCGGCGCCGAGTTTCGTGGCCGCCGCACCCAGCTCGGTCGCGGCCGTGCCGGCCGCGAAAGCCAAGTCCCGGGTCCAGGGGCCGTCGCTGATCGACGGGCTGGACCGCCCCGGGCAGTGGAAGGCGACCCCGAAGTCGGACGACGCCGCCGGCTGGTGCACCTTCGAGGCCAAGCGCCTGCTGGTGACGACCAGTTCGTCCAGCGTGTACACCTGCACCGGCCCGGCCGACACGTTCGCCGGCGACCAGACGATCACCGTCGACGCGACCGTGGTCACCGCGGAGGCCTGCGCGGCGATCTGGTTCCGGGTCGTCGACCGCGGCGGCTACCAGGCGTCCTTCTGCCCGGCGGAGATCCGGCTCGGGCTGGACAACGACGGCGAGATGATCGGCGAGCAGAAGGTCGCCTCGACGCTGTTCCGGCCCGGGCAGACCCATCGGGCCGCGATCGCCGTGCGCGACGAGACGGCGCACGTGACGGTCGACGGGGTGGAGGTGCTGAGCGTGCCGCTCACCGACCCGCTGCTGGCCGGCGGCAAGGTGGAGCTGGGCGCGATCAACGACGCGAACAGCGGGGACTCGATGGCCGCGTTCGCCGACGTCGAGCTGCGGTCGCCGACGGTGGATCCGCAGGTCACGTTCCCCGACCTGACCGGCACCGGGCCGGCCACGTCGGTGGTCAAGCTCTACGCCTACGACCCGGCCGCGCACGTCGCGGTGGCCGAGCCGGTGCTGTACCTGGACGGCACGGACTACTGCACGCGCTTCAAGATCAAGCAGGGCGACGGCCGGTGCGAGCAGGAGACGATCATCGTCGAGAGCCACCTGAAGGTCACCGTCCCGACGGCGAACCGGCCCGCCCTGACCACCTGGGACGATCCGACCGGGGAGGGTGACTGCATCGGCACGATGCGAAGCGGCGGGCTCTGCCCGATCAAGCAGGCCGCCTTCACCGCGTGGCTCAAGGGGGACCCGCAGGGTCTGGCCGCGATCACCACCAGCGGAGGGACCGCCACCAAGCTGGCCCAGATGTACCGGCCATGACAGTCGTTCCCCATCGATCACATTGATGGGGAACAATGTCTGGCGGGGATGACAAAATGATCAAGGAACTTGTCACGGTTCTTGTCCTCGTCGGCGCGCCGGCCTTGGTGAAGGCCGACGACTACACCTTTCAGCTGCTCGGCAAGGCCGCGCCGGACGAATGCTTCGCCGGCATCGGCAATCCCTATCCGTCCCGGCCGCCGTGCGCGCAGGGCCAGGCCAAGGTCAACCAGTCGTACGTGTGGGGCCTGACCCGGGCCGGCGAGCAGGTGTGGTTCGGCACCGGCGCCAACGTGCACTGCCTGACCAGCGGCGGCTCGCTCGGCGAGGACGATCCGGTGGTCAACGACGACTACGTCTGCGAGTACGGCGAGAGCCAGGTGGTCGCGAACCACCCGACCGTGCCCGGCGAACTCGGCGACGTCCGGCCGCCGCAGGTCTGGCTCTACGACACCGGCACCAAGGTGCTGACCGACGAGACCGCGGCGATCACCGGCGCGTCCACCGAGGACAACGCGCGGCTGCGCAACACGCTGGGCCTGCGGTCGGCGGGCAACCTCGACGGCGTGGTGCTGCTGGCCGGCCCGTCGCTCAGCAACACCCTCAACGTGTTCGCGTTCGACACCGCCACCCGCCGCTTCCTCGGTTCGCGGACGCTCCTGCTCTACAGCAACGCGCGGACCTTCCTGGTCGCCGAGAACTCCCTCTACCTGGGCGTCGGCACCGGGCAGGGCGGCGGTCGCGGGGGAGCGGTGCTGCGCTGGGCCGGCAACCGGGCCACGCCGTTCACCTTCGACAAGGTCGGTGACCTGCCCGCCCAGGCCGCCGACCTCGCCTACCTCGACGGCCGGATCTACGCGACCACCTGGAGCGCGGCCAACGCCACCACCATCGGCCGGCTCGCCGGGGTGTGGCGGAGCCCGGCGCTGCCGATCCGGGCCGGGCAGATCCGGCAGTGGACGCAGGTCTTCGACGCGAGCCGCTACGAGACCGACCCGCTCATCCGGACGACGTACGGCTTAGGCGGGGTTGCGGCTTTTGGTGGTTATCTCTATTGGGGCACCATGCATGTGCCGTTGCAGGCCTCCCTCGCCCACCAGGCTAAATACCCCCAGCCGACCGACGAGGCGGTGCGTCTGCAGGCCCGCAACACGCAGCGCGGCCTGAGCATCTGGCGCGGGAAAGACCTCGGAACCCCCAACCAGAAGATCGAGTTGCTGTACGGCGAGAGCACGCTCCCCGCCTACGCGCCGGAGACCGCGACCTGGTCGTCGGTGCCGACCGGATGGACGCCGCTGTACGGCCGCTCCGGCTTCGGCAACAGCCTCAACAACTACACGTGGCGGATGACGGTGGCCGGCGACCGGCTGTTCGTGGCCACCATGGACTGGAGCTACCTGGTGCACGACCTGCTGCCGCAGGCGCCACCCACCGATCCCGCGCTGTGGGGCGCCGACCTGTGGGTGTTCCCGTCGGCGGCCGAGGCGGCCCAGCCGATCAACACGACTGGCCTGGGCAATTACCTCAACTACGGCATCCGCAACATGGTCGCCGACGGCGACGACCTCTACCTGGGCATGGCCAACCCGATGAACCTGCGCACCGACCCCACCGACGACGTCCCCGAGGGCGGCTGGGAGTTGATCGAACTCAGCCGGGGGCGAGACGCGTACGCAGATCGGCTTTGAGGATTTTGCCGACCTTCGACCTCGGCAGGTCGTCCCAGATCTCGATCTGCTTCGGGGTTTTCACGCTGCCGAGACGCTCCTTCACGAACGCGGCGATCTCCGCCTTGTCCACCGCGGCGCCCTCGCGGAGCTGGATGACGGCGGTCACCCGTTCGCCCCACTTGTCGTCGGGCAGGCCGATCACCGCGCAGTCCTGGACCGCCGGGTGCTGCATGAGGGCCTGCTCGACCTCGGTCGAGTACACGTTGAAACCTCCGGTGATCACCATGTCCTTGGCGCGGTCCACGATGAACAGATAGTTGTCGTCGTCGAGATAGCCGATGTCGCCGGTGTGATGCCAGCCGTGCGCCGAGGCGGCCGCGGTGGCCGCCGGATCCTGGTGGTAGCCGCGCATCACCAGCGAGCCGCGGGCCACGATCTCGCCGGTGGCGCCGCGCGGCAGCAACTCGCCGTCCGGGCCCATGATCGCCACCGTGACCAGCGGCGACGGGCGGCCGGCCGAGGACAGCCGGGCCGTCGCGACGCTGCCGTCCGGCAGGTAGTGGTCGGCCGGCGCCATGGTGGAGATCATCATCGGCGCCTCGGTCTGGCCGAACAGCTGCGCCATCGGGCCGATCCGGCGCAGCGCCTCCTCGAGCCGGGCCGCCGACATCGGGGCCGCGCCGTACCAGAAGCACCGCAACGCCGACCGGTCGGCGCCGTCCAGATCGGGATGGGCCAGCACCATGTAGATCAGCGTCGGCGGCAGGAACGTGTGGGTCACCCGGTGCCGTTCGAGGAGCGTGATGAACTCGGCCACGTCCGGCTTGCGCATGATGACGATCTCGCCGCCCCGGGCCAGGACCGGGAAGCACAGCACCCCGGCGGCGTGGGTGAGCGGGGCCAGCGCGAGATAGACCGGCCGGTCCGGCCAGGGGTAGCTCATCAGCGTGATCGCGGTCATCGCCTCGAGGTTGGCCCCGGTCAGCTCGACGCCCTTGGGCCGGCCGGTGGTGCCGCCGGTCCCGACGATCATGGCGAGGTCGTCCTTGGCGTCCAGGTCGACGGGGCCGGCGGCGCCCAGGAACTCGTCGAACTCCGTCTCCAGGCACACCAGCGTCGTCAGCGCCGGGAGCCCGTCGCGGATCTTTGCGACCAGCGGCGCGAACGCCTCCTGGTAGATCAGCGCCGTACACCCGAACAGGTGCAGGAGCTCCCGGTTCTCGTACGCCTCGTTGCGGGGGTTGATCGGACACCACACCGCGCCGGCCCGGCTGATGCCGAACACACAGGTGAAGGCGGTCGGGTCGTTCCCGGAGAGCACCGCCACCCGCTCTCCGGGAACGACCCCCCGAGCAGCCAGCGCCGCGGCTACGCGCACGCTGAGCTGCCGCACCTCCTCGTACGTCCGGGTCTCACCGTTGGTGGTGAGACACGGCGCGTCCGGGTCGAGGGAGGCACCCTTGTCCAGATAGTCGACGAGCCGCATGACTCAGCTCTCGACCGTGACCGTCGGCTCGCGGACCAGGCCGAAGCTGGTCAGCACGCCGAGCAGCTCGCGGTGCCCGAAGGCCTGGCAGGCCGAGGCGAAACCCACGCGCCGCGGCGGGCGCTGCAGCAGGTGATAGGCGGCGTACGCCTGCATCAGCCCGGTCTGCTTGTAGTTCGAGTTGCCGTAGATGACGCAGTGCGCCCGGCCGAGCGGCCCGGACGCGTGCACCGAGTCGACCGACTTGTTCAGGCGCGGGTTCTCCCGGGGCGGCATCTGGTTCATCACCTGCGAGGCGGTGGCGGTGAGCGCCGCGTACCGGTCCTCGGGATTCATGTCCTTCGTCGCCTCCAGGGCGCCCGCGACGATCTGCGGAACCCCGTGCATCAGGGCGTTGTTGAAGACGCCGCCGAGCACCTTGACGTTGGCGACGCGCGGGTCGCTGCGGTACCAGACCGGGTGCGAGGTGCCGCCCCACGGCAGTGCCAGGGCGAGTTCGTGCTGACCGGGCAGCACCAGCTGGTAGAGGCCGGCCGACGGGTCCCACGGCTCGTACCGGTTCTGCTCCAGCCGGAAGGCGCCCGAGGTGGCCGCGTTGACCAGGATGGTCAGCGTGGACGCGATGGTCGGGCTGCCGCCCCAGAACACCGCGATGTCCAGCGTGTCCAGGCCCGGCTTCTCCAGGCACAGCTCGGCCGCGATCTCGCCGGTGGTGTACATCTGCGCGATGCCGGGCGCGAGCAGCAGGCCGGCGGCGGCGAAGTCGGAGCCGTACTTCTCGTCGCAGGTGATCATCCAGTCCTGCTCGCCGGTGGTGTCCAGGTAGTGCGTGCCGGCGGCCAGGCACGCCTCGACGACCTCCGGCCCGTACACGCTGAACGGCCCGACCGTGTTGCACACCACCGAGGCACCGCGGAACAGCTCGGTGAGTTCCTTGGTGTCGTGCGTGACCTCGACGATCTCGTAGTCGGCGGTCTCGATGCCGGCCACGTTCTGCCGCATCGAGGCGTCGAGCTTGCCTTCATCGCGGCCGGCGGCGACGAACGGCACGTTGTACTCGCGCAGGTACTCGCAGATCAGCCGGCCGGTGTAGCCGGAGGCGCCGTAGACGACGACGGGCTTGGCAGCCATGGTCACATCCCCATTCCGCCGTCGACCGGCAGGCCGGCGCCGTTGATGAAGCGGGCCGCGTCGGAGGCCAGGAACACCACGGCGTCGGCCATGTCGCCGACCTCACCCAGCCGCCCCGAGGGAGTCAGCTCGATGACGGCGCCGACCGCCTCCTCCGGCGAGCCGAACAACCCGAGCCGGGCCACGTCGTTGGCCAGCCCCGCACCCATGGCCGTGGGGACAAGGCCGGGATAGATGCAATTGACGCGTACGCCGTACCCGAGCTTGCCGGACTCCATCGCGGCCACCCGGGTGAGCCGGTCCACGCCGGACTTGGTCGCCGAGTAGACCGAGATGCCGGGGAACGCGATGGTCGCGGCGACCGAGGCGACGTTGATGACCACCCCGCCGCTCCGCCCGCTTTGCTGGCTCGCCGCGCCGCCCGGCCGCATCGCCCGGAAGGCGTGCTTGATGCCGAGGGCGGTGCCGAGCAGGTTGACCTCGAGCTGCTTGCGGACCGCGGCGGGGTCGAGGTCGACGATCAGGCTGGTGATCTCGATGCCCGCGTTGTTGACCACGATGTCGAGCCCGCCCATGATGCCGTTCGCCTGGTCGACGGCGGCCGCCCAGTTGGCGTCGTCGGTCACGTCGAGGTGCACGAAGCCGCTCTTGTTGCCGAGCGACTCGGCGACCTTGGGACCGAGGTCGTCCTGCAGGTCGGCGACGACGACGGAGGCGCCGGCATCGGCGAGCGCGCGGGCCATGCCTTCACCGAGGCCCTGTGCGCCGCCGGTGACGAGGGCGCGGCGGCCGGTGAGATCGATCTGTGCCATGAGGGCTCCCGAGGGGGTGGTCGAGGACGAGAGACCTACATCACATGCCTGAGCTTGACACTTGTCAAGAGATGTTTGGACAGTCGTCAAGCTCGTACGATGGTCGCTGTGACCCCGACGAATACCTCGCGCCGCGCGGCGCCGCGGCCGGTCGACAAGTTCGACCGCCGCCGAGACGAGCTGGCCGAGTCCGCGCTGACCACGCTCGGCGAGTTGGGGTATGCCCGGGCCAGCCTGCGCGAGATCGCCGGCAACTCCCCGTTCAGCCACGGCGTCGTCCACTACTACTTCGACGACAAGCTCGAGCTGGTCATCTACAGCATTCGCTACTACAAGGCGAGATGCGTGACCCGCTACGACGCGGTGGTCCGCGACTCCACGTCACCGGCGGAGCTGGTCGAGGCGTTCGCGGCCAAGCTGGCGCAGACCATCCGCGACGAGGCCCCGATGCACCGCCTCTGGTACGACCTGCGCATCCAGAGCATGTTCGAGGAGCCGCTGCGCGAGGCGATCACCGAGATCGACGGCACGCTGCAGGCCATGATCTGGCGGGTGGTCGACCGCTACGCGACCCTGTCCGGCCGCCCACCATCGGTGAACGCCTCAGCGGCATACGGCATGCTCGACGGCTTGTTCCAGCAGGCCCTGCTGGCCTACGCCACGCTGGGCGACGAGGTGCTGGACGGCCTGGCCACCCAGGTCCGAGCCGTCCTGCCCCTGCTCGTCCGCTGACTCACGCCCGGGCGGTTCTGCCCTGCTGGAGGATGCGGATCGGGTTGCCGGACGGGTCGCGCAGGCCCATGTCGGTGCCGTAGAAGTGCTCGGTCGGCTCCTGGGTGAAGTCGGTGAAACCGCTCGCCTTCAGCGTCTCGTACAGGGCCCGGACGTCGTCGGCGATGAGGGTGAGGCCGGTCAGGGCGCCCTTCGCGATCAGCTCGCGCAGCTGCTCGGCGGTCGCGTCGTCGTGCAGCGGCGCGCCCGGCTGCTCCAGCGAGATCTCGGTGCTGCCGTGGCCCGGGACGCGGACGGTCAGCCAGCGGTAGGACCCCTGCTGGACGTCGTTGCCCTTCTCCAGGCCGAGCTTGCCGACGTAGAACTCCAGCGCCTCGTCCTTGTCGAGGACGTAGATGGATGCGACGTTCAGCTTCGTGATCATCGTGCGTTCTCCTGTCATCGGATCGAAGTCAGGTTAGGGAGATCGCCGGGCCGATGGCTTCTCCGAAACTGCTGGATCGCGGCCGGGTGTTCGCCATCTGGACGCAGCCGGGCACGCCGGCCGGCCGGTGATCGCGGCGGTAGCCCGACGGCGTCTCCCCGACGATCTCCCGGAACGTACGGCTGAACGTGCCGAGACTGTTGAAGCCGACGTCGGTGCAGACGTCGGTGACGCTGCGGCCGGTCTCCCGCAGCAGGAACATCGAGCGTTCGATCCGGCGCCGCTGCAGATAGCGGTGCGGCGTCTCGCCGAAGGTGGCGCGGAAACAGCGGCTGAAGTGGGCCGGCGAGAGGTGCGCGACCGCCGCGATGGCCCGGACGTCGAGCGGCCCGGCGAAGCCCAGGTCGATCGCGTCGCGGGCGCGCAGCAGGCGGCGGTTGAGTTCCTCGGTCTCCCGGCTCACGGCGCAACGATAACGGCCGCGCGCCCTGCCGGGCACGCGGCCGTACCTGCGGAAACTAGCTGGCCAGGAAGGATCTGATCTGGGTCAGGGTGACCGTGTCGGTCAGGTAGCCGATGTGCGTCTGGCACGCCACGTAGTTGTTGGTGGCTCCGCTGAGAACGGTGCTGGTGTACGGAATGATGATGCCGTCACACGGCGAGTACCAGGTGCCGTACTTGGTGCTGCCCGGCGTCTCGTCACCGGCGCTCAGCGTGTTGATGAACGACGAGCCCGGATACATCTGCTGGCACGTGGTGTAGATCAGGCAGGCACTCGCGTAGGTGGTGCCGTGGTTGGCCCCGGCGATCGAGGCGAGGTGCCGGACGTACTGGGCGCCGCCGAGCTGCTTGAGATACCAGAGACTGACCAGCCCACCCATCGAGTGGTTGACGATGTCGACCTGGGCCGCGCCGGTGCGAGCCCGGACCTGGCTGACGTAGGTGGCCAGCCCCTGCGCGTTGGTGATGTTGTTGCCGTAGGAGTTGTACTCGTACGCGAAGAGCTCGCTGTTGGAGTAGCCGCCGGCGCGGAACACCGAGATGGCGGTGGTCCAGTTGGAGGCACTGCCGGTGTAACCGTGCACGAAGACCACCGGCGTGCCGGGAGCGGCGGCCGCAGGCAGAGCCGGACTGAGCGCAAGCGCGGCCAGCACGGCAGTGAGGAGGACGACGAGACGACGCATGAAACCCTCCATGGGGTGTTCGGGGTCTCTGCAGCCTCAGTGCAAAAACCACCCCACGCATCGGCAAAATCGCCAGCCATCTATCTTTGGGAAGCCCGCAGTGATCTACGACGTGTACGGATACGGCGAGCCCGTCCTCGGCGACCAACCCGGCCGACTGGCCGAGGCTCTCGGCGTAGGGTGGGTCGAACACGACAGCGACTACCGCGGCCGCTACCTCGCGGCGCGCCCGCAGGCCGGCGCCGGCAAGCTCCGTCTCCAGTCCAACGATCTTCGTGACGGCGACTACGAGTACTTCCAGGAGCCCGACTTCCCGGACTGTCGCTACCTGCTGTTCGTCGATGGATTCGACCGCCCGGATGAGGTACGGACCAAACTGGCTCCACTGACTCAGTGGCGGTTCCTCTGCCGCAGCGTCGTGGAGTAGCGGTCAGCGACGCCTTCGTGCCGAGGCTGATGGCCATGATGGATGCATGTGGATGCGGTTGTGGGTGCGGGCCGGGCTGGCGGTGGGGCTTCTGGTGCTCGTCGGGGTGGGCGCGTTCTGGGTCGGTCGCGTGACCGGGGGTCGGCCTGCGGCTGTCGATCGTGGGTATGCGGCGGGGCATGCCGATGGGGTGCTTGAAGGGCGGGCCGAACAGGCCACGGTGAATCTGCCGGCCGGCGACAAGGCGGTCTTCGACTCCGGCTATCTGGCCGGGGAAGCTGACGTCTTTGCCGGGTACGACGGTGGCTGGGACCGTGGCAGTCCGTACGTCATCGTGCTTGTTCCGGGTGGGCCGGGGGTTACCTATCGCATCGCGTCGCGCGATCGGCTTGAGCCCGGGGTGGGCTACTTCCTCTGCGCGGACGGGCACAGCCTCTGCCAGGCGCCGCGCTGACTCACGCGGACAGGGCGGAATCCAACGTTGGTGGCAACACCACGATGTCGCCGGTCGGGTCCAGGAATGCCACTGCCGTAGCGCTGGCGTTCGGTAGTCAGGGCGACGAGGAGCTGGGTGCGAGGCTTCGTCGAGAATCGGGACGCCGGCCGACTGCTGCAGGTAGACGCCGAGCATGTCGGATTCGCTGGCGGCGACCGCGATACCGAGGGCGGTGGTGACCACGGACGGTCCACGCCTCGCCGTCCTTGGCAGCCACCCGGGCCAGGGTCGAGACGAGGAAGAACGCCATGTTGAGCAGGAACAGCCAGTGGATTCGGCCACCCAGGCTCCGCGGCGGGCCGAACTCATGCCGGAACGCCTTCACCTACTCATGTTTGTCTGATCCTCGGCGGGGCCGAGCGTCGTAGGCTGGCGGCATGCGGATCGCGGTGACCGGTGGGACGGGCAAGCTGGGCCGGGCGGTTGTCGCCGGGCTGAGGGAGCGCGGCGACGAAGTGTTCAACCTGGATGCGGCGGCCGAGCGGCCGGACATTCGGATCGATCTGACCGATTACGGGCAGACCGTGGAGGCGCTCACCGGGATCGACGACCGGTACGACCGGATCGACGCCGTCGTGCATCTCGCGGCGATCCCGGCGCCGGGCATCACCGGTAACGCGGCCACCTTCCACAACAACATCACCGCCACCTACAACGTGTTCGCCGCGGCCCGCGCGGCCGGCATCACCAACGTGGTGTGGGCGTCCAGCGAGACGCTGCTGGGCATCCCGTTCGACACCCCGCCGCCGTACATTCCGCTCGACGAGGACTACCCGGCCCGCCCCGAGTCGCGGTATGCGCTGGCCAAGCACCTCGAGGAGACGATGGCGGCGCAGTTCTGCCGCTGGAACCCGGCGCTGAAGATGATCGGCCTGCGCTTCTCCAACGTGATGGACCCGGCGGACTACGCCGAGTTCCCGTCCTTCGACGCCGACCCCCGCGCCCGCAAGTGGAACCTGTGGGGCTACATCGACGCCCGCGACGGCGCCCAGGCGGTCCGCCGCGCGCTCGACCACGACGGGACGGGCGTCGAGATCTTCATCATCGCCAACGCCGACACCGTGATGAGCCGCTCGTCGGCGAGCCTGGCCGCGGAGGTCTACCCGGACGTCAAAATCACCAAGGAGCTCGGCGAGCACGAGACGTTGCTGTCGATCGAAAAGGCAAAGCGACTTCTTGGGTACGCTCCCCAGCACTCCTGGCGCAACCACGTGTGAGGCGCCGCCCGTCTAGGGTGGCACCCATGGCTGACCATGGATGGATCGGACCGGCGCTGGCCGCCAACCGGTCCACCCCGCCGGACGTGCTGGCCGAGCTGGCGGAGACGCTCGACCTCGACATTCAGCTCACGGTGATCCGGTCGCGGATCGGGCGCCCATCCCTCGAACCGGTGGCCGGGATCCTCGCCGACAGCCCGCACCCCGACGTGCGGATCGAGCTCGCGCGGGCCACCTTCGTCCCCGACGAGGTGCTGGTCCGGCTCGCCGGCGACCCGATCCGCCAGGTGCGCTGGCAGGTGATCTGGCGGCCGACCGAGGTGGCCGGGGTGCCCGAGGGCCGCAGCTACGTGCCGGCCGAGGCGTACGCCGTCCTCGCTCGTGACGACGACGAGGTCACCCAGCTGGAGCTGCTCGGCAGCGAAGAGGCTCCGGTGCACGTCAAGCGGGAGGTCGGCCGCCGCAACGCGAAGCTCCGGGACCGGGTCCTGCTCGCGTTCGGCGAGGAGGGCGAGGCGCGGGCCGCCTACGAACGCCTGCTCACCGCGGGGAACGACGAGCAGCGGCGGCGGGCGCTGGAGTCCGACCGGTTCCGGCCGCCGGCGGAGCAGGTGCCCCGGCTTCTGGCGGACGAGCCGCACCGGTTGCCGGCGATCGAGCGGATCCCGCTGGACGACGAACTCGCCCGGGCGCTGGTCGCCGACGACGACCCGAAGGTGCGGCGGGCGGTGGCGGTCAATCCGGACCTGTCGCGCGAGCTGATGGAGATTCTCGCCGCCGACCCGGACCGGTATGTGCGCAAGGCGCTCACCGAGCGGCCGTACGTTCCGTTCGACCTGCTCGAACAGATCGACTACGAGCCGGAACCGGAGGCGTACCGGGTGGCTTGGCTGTGGGACCGGCAGCATGACATGGCGCTGGTCGCCGAGTACTCATGGTCGCGCAACCGCTCCTATCGGCAGACCGTCGCTCAGGTGCGGGGACTCCCGCGCGAGATCGTCGAGCGGCTGGCCCGCGACGAGGACTACAAGGTCCGGATGTTCCTGACCGCCTTGAACGGCGAGCACGTGCCGATCCCCGTACTCGAAGAAATGGTCCTGACCTGGACCGGCCACAGCAGCTCCGAGATGGCCCGTAACCCACGCCTGCCGGCCGAGTTCATCGACCGCCTGACCCGCTCGGACGACACCCACCATCGCCGGCTGGCCTCCTACACGGGCCGCCTGACCGAGGAGCAGCGCGCCCGGCTCGCCGCCGACCCCGACGAGGACCTGGCCGCCCGGATGAAGCCACCGCCCACCGTGGAGCAGCTGCGCGCCCGGCTGGCCAGCCCGTCCCCGGAGATGCGGGACGCGGCCGCCCGCCGCCCCGAGCTGCCCGCCGACCTCATCAGACAGTTATGGGCATCGAGGTGACGAAGGATTCGGGTACGTTGCGTCGATGGAGTTTCAGGACGTCGTCCGGCACCGCCGCATGGTTCGCCACTACGACCCCGACCGGCCGGTTCCGCCGGAGGTGGTCGACCGCATCGTCGACAACGGCCTGCGCGCGCCGTCGGCCGGTTTCTCCCAGGGCTGGGGCTTCCTGGTGCTGGACACGCCCGCCGACATCGAGCTCTTCCGCACGGCCTCCCGTCCCGCCGAGAACCCGGAGCGATGGTTCGCCGCGAACGTCCAGGCGCCCCTGCTGATCGTCCCGCTCGCCAACAAGGACGTCTACCTGGACCGGTACGCCCGGGCCGACAAGGGCCACACGGATCGCTCCGACGCGTGGTGGCCGGCGCCGTACTGGGACATCGACACCGGCTTCGCCTCGCTGCTGATGCTGCTGACCGCGGTCGACGCCGGCCTGGGCGCCTGCTTCTTCGGCCTCCCCGCCGACCGCGTCGACACGTTCCGCACCGAGTTCGGGGTGCCCGAGCAGTACAACCCGATCGGCGCGATCTCGATCGGCTACAGCGACGAGCCGCCCCGCGACTTCAGCAGCCGCCGCCGCCCCAAGGCCGACGTGGTGCACCGGGGCCGGTGGCAGGAGCCGGCCTAGCCGGCGGCGAGCCGGACGAACAGGGCGTGCGCGGCGTCCACCTCGGCCGGGTCCTCGCCGGCCAGCAGATCCATCAGCAGGCCGCGGGAGACCGCCACGCCCAGGCGTAGCGCCGCCCGGTCGGTCTCGATGCCGAGCCGTTCGCCCGCGCGCCCGGCCTCGTCCAGCCAGCTCGCGGTGAGCCCGGCCGGGGCCGGTGCGGCGCCGCGAGCGGCCAGCGCGAACACCTCGAAGAAGAGCCGCACGAACGGGCGGACCTCGGGGCTGGAGACGGCCCGCCAGACGCCGGTCATCAGCTCGGCCGGGTCGGTCGCGGTCTCGGCCAGCGCCGTCATGGTGGCCCGCTGCTGCGCCTCCATCGCGCCGACCACCGCCGCGAGCAGGCCCTCCCGGGATCCGAAGTGGTAGAGCAGCATCCGGTGGCTGCTTCCCACGCCGGTGGCTATCTCGCGCAGGCTGCGGTCGGCCAGGCCGTCGCGGGCCGCGAAATCGAGGATGCGGGACAGCAACGCGGAGCGGGAATCAGGCATGTACCAAATGGTACAGTGACCGCATGCGCTACCAGGAAACCACTCTGATCGACGCGCCGGTCGAGCTGATCTGGCGCCTGACCACCGACATCGACGACTGGCCGGCCTTCCTGCCGACCGTGCAGCGACTCGACCGGCTCGACGCCGGTGAGCTGCGGGTCGGCAGCACCGCCCGGCTCAAGCAGCCGGGGCAGAGCAGTGCCGTCTGGACCGTGACGCGCCTCGAACCGGAGCGCGATTTCAGCTGGCGGACCAGCCGGGCGGGGGTCCGGATGACCGGCCGCCACCTGCTGGCGGCGGTCGACGGGGGCACCCGGATGACCCTCGTCCTGGAGACCGAGGGCCCGGCGGCCGGCCTGCTGTCGGCCCTGTTCGGCGGCCTGATGCGGGCCTCGCTCCGCCGGGAGGCGGCCGGCTTCGCCCGCCAGGCGGCCGCGGTCGGCTAGGCCGCCGGGAAGCTGACCGTGATCGCGAGGCCGCCGCCCGGGTTCGGCACCACCCGCAGGTCCGCGCCGTGGTGGTCGGCGATGGCGGCCACGATGGCCAGCCCCAGTCCGCTGCCGTCACCCGACGGGCCGAGCCGGGCGAACGGCGCCAGGATCTTCTCGACCGCGTCGGCCGGCACCACCGGCCCGGTGTTGCGGACCGACAGCACCGCGTGCGCCCCGGCCGTGCGCGTCTCGACCTCGACATGGCCGCCGTCGACGTTGTAGCGGATCGCGTTGTCCAGCAGGTTGCCGATCAGGCTGGCGAGCAGCGCCGGGTCCGCCCGGGCCACGACGGCTCGCTGGAGGTCGGTGCGCACGGTCCGGCCGGCGGTGTCGCTGGCAACGGTGAGAGCGGCCAGATCGACCGGCTCGGCGACCCGGGAATCGCCCTGGGCCAGGGCCAGCAGCGACGTGACCAGCCGCTCCAGCTGATCGCCGACCTGCAGCAGCTCCGCGCACACGGCGCGCAACGTGGCCTCGTCGGCGTCCGGGTCGGCCAGGGTGACCTGGATCAGGGCCCGCTGGACGGTCAGCGGGGTGCGCAGTTCGTGCGAGGCGTCGGCGACGAAGCGGCGCTGGGCGGCATAGGCGGCGTCGAGCCGGGCGTAGAGCCCGGCCAGCGTGGCGGACAGGTCGGCGAACTCCTCGTAGCGGCCGAGCTCGCCGTGCCCGGGCAGCCGGTCGGCGGTGGCGCCGGCCGCCGCCGAGGTGAGCTCCCGCAGCGGCCGCAGCGCGCGCCCGGCCAGCGCCCAGCCGATCGGGGCGGCGGCGAGCGCGACCACGATCAGCCCGACCGCGACCGTCGCCAGCACCGCCGGAGTGTTGCTCACCGTGCTGGTAGCGGCCGCGCCGAACGGCTGGGTGGACCGGCCGGTCCACGTGCCGAAGCCGGCGACGGCCACCGGGACGGCCCCCAGGGCGACGGTCGCGGTGGCATAGGACAGGGCGAGTCGCGTACGCAATCGTGGTTTGTCAATCGCCGGCACGGTAGCCGCCCTCCCGGACCGTCGTGATGATCGGCGGCTCGCCGAGTTTCGCCCGGAGCCGGCCGAGCGTGGTCTTGACCGTGGTGGTGAACGGGTTGGCGGCCTCGTCCCAGACGTGGTCGAGCAGCTCCTCGGTGGACACCACCACGCCGGGCCGGGTGAGCAGGTGGGCCAGCACCGCGAACTCCTTCGGGCTCAGCGGCACCGGCCGGCCCGCGCGGGTGACGGTGCGGCGGGCCGGATCCAGCTCGACGTCCGCGCAGCGCAGCACCGGCGGTATCGGCGGGACGGCCCGGCGGGCCAGCGCCCGGATCCGGGCGACGAGCTCGGGAAAGTCGAACGGCTTGGTCAGGTAGTCGTCGGCGCCCAGGTCGAGACCGTGGACCCGGTCGGACAGCGTGCCCGCAGCGGTGAGCATCAGGATCCGGGCCGGCAGCCCGTGCGCACCGGCCTGCCGGCACACGTCGTCGCCGGAGATGGTCGGCAGGTCACGGTCGAGCACCAGGACGTCGTACGGAATGAGGTCGAGGTTTTGCAGTGCCCTGTCGCCGTCGGTGACGACGTCCACGGCGAAGCCCTCGCGGCGCAGCCCGGCCCCGATCGTCCGGGCGAGCAGCTCGTGATCCTCGACGACCAGCACGCGCATGCGGCCCAGCATGCCAGCGCGCGGGTGACAGCGGGGTGACGGTCGCTTGTCACCGGGCTGTCACCGGCTCCCGCGTAGAAATCCGCGGCATGATCCTGGAGACCGAGACACTCGCGAAGAGATACCGGCGACGGTGGGCGTTGCGCGACTGCACCCTCGCCGTGCCCGAGGGCGCGATCGTCGGCCTGGTCGGGCCGAACGGCGCCGGCAAGACCACCCTGCTGCAGCTGATCGTCGGCCTGCTGACCCCGACCGCCGGTGCGGTCCGGGTCCTCGGCGGCCGCCCGGACGCGGCGATGCGGTCCGGCCGGGTCGGGTTCGTCGCGCAGGACGCCCCGACCTACGCCGGGCTGACCGTCGCCGACCACCTCGCGCTGGGCGCGGGGCTCAATCCCCGGCGCTGGGACGCGGCCGCGGCGGGGGAGCGGGTGGCCCGGCTCGGCCTGTCGCCCCGGCTGCGGGCCGGCCGGCTCTCCGGCGGCCAGCGCGCCCAGCTGGCCCTCACCCTCGCCCTGTCGAAACGCCCCGACCTGCTGGTCCTCGACGAGCCGGTGGCCAGCCTGGATCCGCTCGCCCGCCGCGCGTTCCTGGACGAGACCGTGGCGGCGGCGACCGCCACCGGCACCGGGGTGGTGCTCTCCACCCATCTGGTCGCCGACCTGGCGCACACCTGCACCCACGTGGTGGTCGTGGCCGGCGGCCGGGTCCGGCTCGCCGCCGAGATCGCCGGCCTCGACGACCTGGAGCGCGTGGTGCTCGACGAATTAGGAAAAGATGAACTGGGGAGGGCCGCATGATTCGGCTGGCGCTGCGTCAGTTCCGGTCCGCGGCCTGGACCGCCGCGATTGCCCTGGTCGCCGTCGCCGCCGTCGTGGTGGCGACCCGCCCGCACGTCGCCGCGGCAGGAGTTCAGGCCATCGTGCCGCGGACCGCTTTCGGCCTTGTGGTGATCGTGGCGCCCGCTCTGATCGGCGCGTTCTGGGGTGCGCCGCTGGTCGCGCGGGAATTCGAGGCCGGCACCCACCGCCTGGTGTGGGCCCAGAGCATCAGCCGCAGCCACTGGCTGGCGGTGAAGCTGGCGGTGGCCGGCACCGCGGCGGTCGCGGCGACCGCCCTGCTCAGCGCCCTGGTCACCTGGTGGGCGGCACCGCTCGACGACGCGGCCGCCGCCGTCTACGGCACGTTCGACGCCCGCGACGTCGCGCCGGTCGGATACGCGGTGTTCGCCCTGGCGTTCGGGGTGACCGCGGGCCTGGTCCTCCGCCGGACGCTGCCGGCCATGGCGCTGACCCTGGTCGTCCTGCTGACCACCCGGATCGTGGTGACCGGATGGCTCCGGCCGCTCGCGGTCGCCCCGACGGTGGTCACCCAGCCGCTGGACCCGGACCGCACCGGCTACGGCTCGGGCGGCAACATCCTGCTGGGCATCGGCCCGAGCCGGCTACGACCGGAAGCACCGGACATTCCCGACGCCTGGGTTCGTTCCGTGCGCATTCTCGACGCCGCCGGAAAGCCGCTGACCGATCAGGTGCTGCGGGCGACCTGTCCGGCGGTGACCGCGGCGAAACCGGGCGGCCCGGCCGGCCCGGCGCCGGAATCGGTACGGCTGCAGATGCACGATTGTGTGACCCGGATCGGCGACAAATACCACGAGGTGATCACCTATCAACCGGGCGATCGCTATTGGACCTTCCAATGGTGGGAGTTCGCCATTTTCGTGGTACTGGCGGCAATTCTAGGCGGATACGCCTTCCAGCGGCTGCGACGCACGGCCTAGCCGGTGCGCGCCCCGCGGTCGGGCCCGCTGCCGGCCGGGCGGCCGCAGCGGCAGCCCGATCAGCAGCGCCAGGCTCACCAGCACGTACAGGTTGGCGGTCAGGAAACCGAGGAGCCCGTTATAGGTGTGCCAGACCAGATGGCTGCACAGCAGGCCGTAGGCGGCCAGCAGGCCGACCAGCGCGACCAGGCGCCGGCGGCCCGGGACGTCCCGGGCCGCCGCGTGATCGAAGAGCACGGCGAGCGCCGGGATCAGCCACACCAGGTGGTAGACCCAGGTCATCGGGCTGATCAGGCAGGCGACGATGGCCGCCAGCGCGAACCCGGCGACCCGGTCGGCGAGCCCGCCGCTGCGGCGCACCCGCCACAGCCAGACCGCCAGCACCAGGGCGGTGGCGGCGACCCAGAACATCGTGGCGCCGTGCGGGTACACCCGGTGCATGGTGCCGTTGAGCGACTGGTTGTCGGTCCAGGACGGCTCGCCGATCCGCTGGATGTCGAAGAGTTTGCTGGTCCAGAAGTCGATCGACTCGTGCGGGGCGGCCACGGCCGACAGCAGCGTGACCCCGGCCGCGGTGGCCGCGGCGGTGAAGGCGGCCCGCCGCTCCCGGATGATCAGGAGGTAGGCGATGAAGATCGCCGGGGTCAGCTTGACCGCGGTCGCGACGCCGATGCCGATGCCGGTCAGGACGTGCCGGCGCGGCAGGGCGACCAGCAGGTCGACGGCGACCAGCGCGAGCAGCAGGATGTTGATCTGGCCGTAGCTGAGGGTGGAGTCCCACGGCTCGAACGGCACCAGCAGCACGTCCGCCGCGGCGACCACCAGCGGCAGCCACCAGACCCGCCGCTGGGCGGTCCAGCGCAGCAGCAGAGCCAGGATCAGCGGCGTCGCGGCCGCCGAGGCGAACGCCTGGATGGTGCTGATCGCGGGCCAGGGCAGCACCGCCATCGGGCCCATGATGATCGCGGCGAACGGCGGGTAGGTGAAACCCCAGCTCCGCCCGTCGTCCGGCAGGCCGTACCCGTAGAGCGAGCCGCCGTGCCACCACGAGTGGACCGCGCCCGCATACACCTGGAGGTCGAACGAATCGTGCCGCAGGCTGACCCGATGGGCGTAGACCATGTTGAACGCCACGACGGCCAGAATCACCGCTGTCCCGATAATCGTGCGTTTCCGCGATGACCAGGCGGCAATACGGTCGCGTACGGGAATTGCCATTGCTGTTTCCGTTCCTCATGCTTCCGGGCGGCGACGCAGAGATTACCGACGGCGCAGGTCGGCAGTTATCGGTGCGATGGCGGACCCGGAACAGCCGAAAGGACGGGGGCGAAAAGCGTCATCGAGTTCGAAATGGCGCGGACGGCGATTCATCGCCGATAAAGTCGGCAACCGGTACGGGGTCGCCCGTACGGCTGACGAAAACAACCGTTGCGCCGATCCACTGTGGTCTATTCGCGACCAGAATGGGTCGGCGCGGGCGGGGGCCGACACCCGCCCCTTCACGGTGGAGTGCTCGATGAGCGGCTGGCAGCTGACCGGCTACACGCCTGTTCGTCCGCTCGGGGCGGGTGCTTCGGGCAGTGTCGTGCTCGCCACCCACGACCCGAGCGGCACCGCGGTCGCGATCAAATATCTGGCGCGCGGCCTCGGCGACGACCCGTCCTTCCGGGAAGCCTTCCGGAAAGAGGCGCGGCTGCTCGGCCAGATCGACGACCCGCACATCTCCCGGCTGTACGAGTACGTCGAGTCCGCCGAGGGCGCGGCGATCGTGATGGAGCTGGTCAACGGGGTGTCGCTGCGGCAGATGCTGCGCGAGCACGGCCCGACCACCCCCGAGGCGGCGCTGGCCGTGCTGAAGGGCTCGCTCGCCGGGCTGGGCGCGGCGCACGCCCGCGGCGTCGTGCACCGCGACTACAAGCCGGAGAACGTTCTGGTCACCGAGGACGGGCAGAGCAAGCTCGCCGACTTCGGCATCGCCACCCCGATCGGCGAGGGCGCCGACACGATCGTCACCGGCACGCCCCGCTACATGGCCCCCGAGCAGTGGACCGGGGTCCCGGCCACGCCGGCCTGCGACATCTACGCCGCCACCGCCACCTTCTTCGAGTGCCTCACCGGCCGCCCGCCGTACGACGGGCCGAACCTCTTCGCCCTGCACGAGCTGCACGCCAACGCGCCGATCCCGACCGATCCGGCCCCGCCGGCGGTGCACCATCTCCTCCGGTACGGCATGGCCAAACTGCCGGCCGACCGGCCCCAGCACGCCGCCGCCTTCCTCGACATCCTGGAGCGGGTGGCCGGCAGCGCGTACGGGCCGGGGTGGGAGGAGCGCGGGATCGGTGCGCTGGCCCGCCGGGCCGCGCTGCTCGCCGCGCTGTGGCCGTTCCCGGACGGCAACAGCGGCGCCACCAGCCTCGCCTCGACGGCGGTCGGCGCCTCCGCGGCCGGCCGACCGGCCCGGGCCCGCCTCGGCCGGAAGCGGATCGCGCTGGCCGGCAGCGCCATCGTCGCGGCCCTGCTGGTCGGCGGGGCCGGATACCACTACGCCGCGGCCGGGAGCCCGGCCGTCGCGGGCGGCCCGGCGAGCCCGACGCCCGATCCGACGGTGGTCGAGACCACCATTACGGACCCGCCGGCGATCCCGTCGGCTTCTCCCACCCCGAGTCCGACCCCGTCGACCTCGTCGGCCTCGTCGAGCCCGACCGTCTCGGCCACGCCGACCACGACGAAACCGGCGACGCCGACCACCCCGCCGACGAAGGCGCCGACCACGACGAAGGCGCCGACCCCCACGCCGAAGCCGTCGACAAGCACGGTCCCGCCCGACACCACCGCCCCGATGATCGGCGGGGCCGGCGCGAGCCCGACGTCGATCGAGGGGGAGCGCTGCCAGTACGGCGTCAAGACCAGCACCGTCACGGTCACCGTCACCGACGACCGGAGCGACGCGTCCGCGCTGACGGTCAGCTTCACCTACGTCCTGGGCAGCGCCACCTCGACGGTCGGGATGAAGTCGGCCGGGAAGGGCCTCTTCCAGGGCACGCTCGGCCCGCTGGGAGTGCCGAGGGCATCCACCCGCATCCCGATCACGGTGGTCGCCGCCGACGCCGCCGGCAACTCGGCCCAGTCGTCGAAACCGACCTACGTGACCCTCGTCAACACCTGCACCCCCGGTTAGGAGTACGCCGTGCCGGAGGAACCCTTCGACGGCCGGCCGATGCCCCCGCCCGTCGATCCGTGGGCGACCATCGACCGTCCCGTCCCCACCGTCTACCTCGGCGGCCCGGATACGACCGTGCCGGCCGCCCGGCCGGCAAAGCCACCGCCCCCGGCCGAGGAGTACCGGTTCGGGCCCGGCGTGCCGGTGACGCCGGCGCCCGCCCCCGCCTGGCCGGCCGCCGCCCCGCCCCGGCGCCCGGTCTGGCGCCGGGTCGTGTCGCTGCTCTCCAGCCTGCTGACCCTCGCGCTGGTCATCGTGGTCGGGCTGTACCTCTGGCAGCGGCTCCGCCCGATCGAGGTGGAGAGCGTCTCGGTGGCCGTCCCGAAGCCGGCCGGCACCCGCTGCGACGTCACCGTCGACGTGATCGCCACCGTGCACACCAACGGGCGGAGCGGCGTCCTCGAATACCAGTGGTTCCGGTCCGACGCGGCCCCGGGCGCCGTCCTCACCGAGCAGGTCGGCAGCGGCCAGCGCGTCGTCACCCTCACCCTGAAATGGGCGTTCAGCGGCGTCGGCACCACCATCGAGACCGCCAAGATCAACATCGTCAAGCCGTCGCCGCTGCAGGCCGGCACGCAGGTCGCCTACCGCTGCCGGCGCCGCTGACCGAGCGGCCCCTCAGTGCTCGTTCTTGATCACGAAGTATGAGCCGCGGATCGTGCCGGCCAGCTTCGACTTCTGCCGGGCGAACTTGAACGCGCCGAGCTCCGCCGGGATCTCCATCCCGTCGGAGAGCTTGAACCCGACCGCGCGCTTCCCGCCGTCGTCGACCGTGTACATCACGTTGATCGACAGGCCGCTCGCGTAGAAGACGTACGCCATCCTGATGTTCTCGACCTGGAAGGTGTTCGCCTCCAGCGGGGGCGAGGCGATGACCAGGCCGCGCTCCTTCTCGAGGATGCCGCTCACCCACGCGATCGCCGGCTGCGCCTCGGCGGCGGGCTCGACCGTGAAGACGTGGTCGTACTTGTTCTTGAAGTACCGGGCCTCGTTCGCCCGCAGGCCGGCGAGGGCGTCCGCGACCGGCGACGACTCCAGGCCGACGGTCGACACGGTGGTGAAGTCCACGACGTAAGACATGCGAAAACGCTACAGCGCCGGGCGATCAGAGTAAGGCGGCTTGCTCTACCTGGCCTCCCGGCATTCTTGGATGCTTCCTCCTGTCAGAGCCGAACGACTCCGGGGGGAGGAAAACCATGAAGTCCACGCTCGAGATGAAGAAGGCGAGCACGGCCAAGAAGATCGACGTTCGCCGTACCGGCGACGTGCGTCTTACGACGGCCGCGTTCTGTTCCAACAGCTGCTACTGGGTGGCGGTCTGACGCATGGCGAGTACGGACGGCCCGCAGTTCGCTCCGGGCCGTCCGTACGGACAGCGGGGGGTTACCGATGACTGACGGGCGCATCACGTTCCACCCGCTGAGCTTCGTCCCGGAAGGGGCCGACGTGGTCGTGGGCCGGGGCGACACCGGAACCTACGCGGTGCTGCCGCACGACGGGGCCGCACTGCTGCGGCGGCTCATCGGCGGTTCGACCGCCGCCGAGGCCGCCACCTGGTACGAGCGGAACTTCGGCGAAGCCGTGGACGTCGACGACTTCCTGGGATCCCTGACCGACCTGGGATTCGTCACCTCGCCCGGCAGCGCGGTCGCCGGCACCGCCACCGCGCCCCGGTTCCAGTGGCTGGGGCGGGCGTTGTTCTCCGCGCCCGCGTGGCTGATCTACGCGGCGGTCGTCGTGCTCGCGCTGATCGAGCTCGCCGGGCGGCCGGATCTGCGGCCCGCCGCCTCGCACGTGTATTTCACCGCATCGCTGGTCACGGTCCAGGTCGTGCTGATGTTCGGCACGATCCCGCTCAGTTTCCTGCACGAGGCCTACCACGTCCTGGCCGGTCAGCGCCTCGGCCTGCACAGCCGGCTCGGCATCAGCAACCGCTACAACTTCGTGGTCTTCGAGACCAAGAACAACGGCTTGCTGAGCGTACGCCGTGGGCAGCGCTACCTGCCGTTCCTGGCCGGGATGCTGATCGACGTGGTGATGGCGGCCGCCTTCACCCTGGCGGCGGGTGCACTGGCCGGCGGCGGCGCTTTCTCGGCGTACACAAGCCGCCTCTGTCTTGCTCTGTGTTTTTCGATCGTCGCCCGCCTCGCCTGGCAACTGCTGCTGCATCTGCGCACCGACCTCTACTACGTCCTGAGCACCGCGCTGAACTGCTACGACCTGCACGACGCGAGCCGATCCATCCTGGCCAACCGATTTCGCCGGCTCACCGGCCGGACGAGTGGCCTGGTCGACGAGACCCAGTGGACCGACCGCGACCGCAGGGTCGGCAGTTGGTACGGATGGTTCATCGCCCTCGGGTTCGCCGGCACCGTCGTGCTGGCCGTCGTCTTCACCGTCCCGATCGCGGTGACCTACGCCGCCCGCGCGGTCCAGGGGGTCCTGGCCGGAACCGGGACGTGGCACTTCTGGGACTCGCTGATCTCGCTCGCCATTCTCGCCGTCCAGTTCGTCCTGCCCGCCGTGCTGGCGTGGCGCAAGCGACGGCACCATCGGGCACGCAAGCCGAGGCTGCGCGCCAGCTGAAGGAGACTGATACCGGATGTTGCGCTATCCGCATGTCGTCGGAGCCCGGGCCCGGGACCGGCTTGCCATGACCGAATTGCCCGCGGGGGCGGTCGTCGCCCACTGCCACCAGGGTCTGCGGGGACCCTTCACCGGGGTGGACACCGTCCTCGAGGCGGTGCTGCCCGACGTCGTCCGCCGGTGGCCGGATCTGGTCGATGCCCACCGCTTCGAGCTGCTGGAGGCGATCCCGGAGCTGAGCGCACTGATCGGCCCGCCGGCGAGCACCCTGGCCAAGGACGCGCCGTTCGCCGAGCGGACCCGGTGGTACGGCCGGATCATGACCCGATGCTTCTCGCAGGGCATGATCACCCTCCTGCGCGACTACGCGCTGCGCCTGCGCGCGGCCGGTGGTGCGCCACCGACCCTGGTCTTCGACGACGTCCACCGGGCCGAGTCGGCGACCCAGCAGTTCGTCGCGCTCTTCGTCCGCCGGGTCGGCGCGGATCTGTGGCCGGCGGTGATCGGCAGCGACGGCGCCGTCGAGCCCGAACTTCAGGCCGCCCTGGCCGACTTCGCCGACCGCGTCGACGCCGTGCCGCGACCGGACTCCCGCGTCCGGAGCGGCGCGGAACTGGCGGCCGAATACGTCTGGTCGGACGGGACCAGCGACAACCCGGCGGCCTACCGGGCCTATCGGGATCTCGACGCCACCGAGCGCGCGGCCATGCACGACCAGCGCGCCGCCGAGCTCGAGCCGGACGCGACCTGGGGGGTACGGGTCGCCGCGCTCGTCCACCACCTGGAGCGCGGCACCGATCCGCGCGGCAAGGGGGTCGAAGCCCTGCAGGCCGCGGCCGAATACCTCACGTTCATGGGGTTCCAGGAGGCGGCCGCGGCGATGAGCGAGCGGGGGCGGGCGCTCACCGACCCCGACACCGAACCGGAGACGTACCGGAAATTCACCAACATCCTGATCGCCCAGGTGCTCGGGCTGGGCCGGCTGGACGAGGCCGAGGCCCTCTGCAGCGAGGTGCGGCAGCGCTACGCCCAGCCGTTCGCCCACATGACCACCAGCTACTTCCTGGCGATGATCTACACCCGGTTCGCCGAGCCCCGCGACCACGAGAAGGCCATCGGCTTCCAGAACAACGCCGTCGTCATCGCGAAAAGCCTGGCCGACGAGCGGCAACGGCTCGTCTACAGCGGCTTCCACGACAACGGGCTGGCGCTGATCGAGATGCATCGGGGCAACCTGGCCCGCGCGCTGACCCTGGTCGACGACGCGATGGCCCGGGTGGACGCCAAGCTCGGCGCGGACGAGTGGGTGCTGCACCGGTCCCAGTTGCTCTACAACCGCGGCCGCCTGCTCGGCGCGACCGGCCACGACGACGAGGCGTACGCGACGTTCACGACGTTGTCCGAGCTCGACCCGCACTACACCGACTACCTCTCCGAGCGCGCCAAGATCTCCCGTAAGCGGGGTGATCTGGCGGCCGCCATCCGTGACTACGACCGCGCCGACGAGCTGGGGCCGCCGTTCGTCGAGCTGTTCCACAACCGCGGGTCGGCCTATGCCGAGCTCGGCATGGTCGAGAAGGCCCGCGCCGACTTCGACTTCGTCCTCGACATGGAACCGGACGAGGCGGACACCCTGCTGAGCCGGGCCGAGCTGCTCCTCGGCGAGGGCGAGCTGGAGGCCGCGGCGGCGGACGCCTCGCGCGCGCTGGCGATCTTCCCCCGTGACCCGCGACTGCTGTGCCTGCGCGGCATGATCCACCTGGTGGCCGGGAACGCCGCCTCGGCCCGGTCCTACCTGGACGCCGCCCTTCAATGGGATCCGGACTACCCGGCCGCGCTGATCAACCGGGCGGTCGCGCACTTCGAACTGGCCGAACCCGGCCTGTCCGCCGACGACCTGACCCGGGCCCTGGAACTTGTCGGGCCCGACGCGGACCTGCTGCTCAACCGCGGGATCGCGCATGCGGCCCGGGCGGACACCGCGGCCGCGCTGGCCGACTTCGACGCGGCGCTCGAGCTGCCCGACGCCGATCGTCCGGAGCTGCTCCGCCGCCGTGCCCTGTGCCTGGTGTCGTCATGACCGTCAGCCCGCAGGACTTTCGGGACGCGATGGCCTGCCTGGCCATGCCGGTCGCGGTGGTCAGCATGGTCGACCAGGCCGGCGGGTGGCACGGCGCGACCCTCGGGTCGGTGGTCTCGCTCTCCCTCGATCCGCCGCTGGTGATGTTCGCGGTCGGGCGCGGCACCGGCGTGCACCGGCCGTTGTGCGGCAGCGACCGCTTCTGCATCAGCATCCTCGGCGCCGGGCAGCGGGCCGTTGCCGAGCAGTTCGCCGGGGCCGCGGCCGGCCGGTTCGCCCGCGGCATCGTGCCGGTCGGCGGCATCCCGGCGGTCGGCGCGGCGGCGTGCTGGCTGGTGTGCGGGCGGTCCCGGCTGGTCGAGGCGGGCGACCACACCATCGTCATCGGCTCGGTCGAGGACGTGCGGCCCGGGACCGGCGGGTCGCTGGTCTATCACGGGCGCCGCTACCACCGGCTGTCAGGCGCGCTTTCAGGTGCCGAGCAGGACGCGGAGCTCGGCTCGTCCGGCCAGGCCGAGCTTGTCGTAGGCGCTCTGTAGATAGTTGGAGACCGTTCGCGGCGACAGACCCAGCCGGGCGGCGATCTGCGGGCTGGTCAGCGACGGGGCCAGCAGCACCACCTCGCGTTCGCGGGTGGTCAGCTGGGACGGCAGCCGGCCCTGATCCAGCAGCGGGGTGCGGGCGCCCTCGCAGCGCTGGGCCAGGGCCTCGGCCCGCTCCTGGAACAGGGTCGCGGGCTTGTGGTGGCCGGCGCGGCGGTGGGCGTGGGCCGCGGCGGTGGCGGTCTCCGCGGCCAGCAGCAGGCGGCCCTGCTGTTCGAAGGCGTCGGTGGCCCGGCCGAGGGCGTCCGCGTCGCGCCGGGCCAGGGCCCGGGCCGCCATCGCCTCGTCCGCATGCCCCAACTCCGCCAGCCGGGCGTGCACCGCGCTCGCCGCACCCAGCCGGGCGGCGTCGTAGAGCGCGGTCGCCTCCGCTTCCTTCTCCGTGGCCGCGGCCAGGCAACACTCGATCGCACGCCCGATCTCGCCCCGGGCGGCGTGCGACCATGCCCGGCGCAGAGCGATCCGTGCGGCCAGGACACCGGTGTGGGGGTGATCGCAGGGGTCGGCCAGCTCGGCCATCCATTCGCACTTTCGGCTCCTGGTCAGCGCCGCGGCTTCGCGGAAACTCGCGGCGGCGGACCGCACCCGCCCCTGCATCGCTTCCGCCCGGCCGCGCAGCCCGGCCCAGGTGGCGGCCGCTTCCCGGATCTCGGCCGCGACCGACTCCCGGTAGCCGCGATCAGCCAGTTCCTGCGCGCCGTGCAGGTCTTTGCGGGCCAGGCACGCTTCGAACTCCGCGGTGTCGGGCCCAGGGTGGTCGGTCGGCTTCTCGGGGAGCAGGCCGCGGACCCGGCGCAGGGTGCTGGTCGTCAGCAGGCGCCGCACCAGGGGCCCGGACAGCGGCGGCGCCAGGCAGGCCCGCTCGGCGTCGACCCGGATCAGGCCGGCGCGCTCGGCGGCTTCCACCGCGGCCGGTTCGACAAGGGTCTCCAGCAGCGACATCGGCATCGCCTCGGCGCACGCGAGGACTTCTACGACCTGGCGCGCGGCCGGCCCGGCCTTGTCGAGCCACCGTCCGTACGGTCCGTTGTCGACCAATGCCCGCAGTGCCAAGGGATTGCCGCCGGACAGGCGGGTAAGCCGGTGCCGGTCGATCGCGTCCGCGCCGGCTACTCGATCGACCAGCGCGGCCATCGCGTCCCCGGGCAGCGGGGTAATCGGCAGGCCGGTGATCCGGCCGCTGTTCCACAGGTCGGCCAGCGCCTCCGGCACGTCGCCGCCGGTGGTGCCGATCAGGAACACCGGGCACGCGGTCACCAACTGCGCGAGCAGCGCGTCCGACGCGTCGTCGAGGAAGTGCACGTCGTCCACGACCAGCACCGTCCGGGCCGGCCCGCGGAACCTCGCGATCAACCGGGACAGCAGGGCGCGCCCGTCGCCGGGGCCGGGGGACAGGTGGGTGATCGCGCCGTACGGGATCGTCTGCAACGCCCGGCACGCGGTGACCCGTTCCGCCGGGGCCAGCTGGGCGGCCGCCTCCTGCGCCAGCCGGCTCTTGCCGACGCCCCACGCGCCGGTGAGCAGCACGCCGGTCAGGTGCGGGCGGCGGAAGGCGGCCTCGATCGCGGCGAGTTCACCGACCCGGCCGGTCAGTGGCCATTCGGCCATGGTGTGCCCCTCACGGTCGGTGGCGCGGACTCCCGACACCGTGCCGCCGGGGGCAGCGGGGTCACATCCGTGTCCGGCGCGGACGTTCTTGAGGGCGGGTCCGTAGCACAGCCACGACCACGGCACATCGGTCTACGTGAATCGGATTCCGGTTCGGCGGCCGTCGTGTTGCCGACTCGCCGGGCGACGCCGTGCGGCTAACGTCCCTTTTCGACAGTCAGCACGACGTTGGGGGGACGACGATGCGACTGCTGTGTCCCACCGTGGTCGGGCGCGGCCCGGAGCTGGATCTGCTCGACGATCTGCTCTCGGCGACCGTGTCCGGCCGCGGAAACACCGTGTTCCTGACGGCGCCGGCCGGCCTCGGGAAGTCCCGGCTCACCCGCGAGGCCCAGGCGTACGCGGCCGATCTCGGCATGATCGTGATCCGCGGCCGCGCGGCGCCGTCGGTGCAGTACCGGCCGCTGACCGAGGCACTGCTCGGCCTTCAGCGGACGGTCGACCTCGCCGAACTCACGCCGTACCGTGCGGCGCTCTCCCGGCTGGTCCCCGGCTGGGGCCCGGACCGGCCGGGCGGCGACAGCCATCCGATCCTGCTGGCCGAGGCGGTCCTGCGGGTGCTGAGCGGCGTCGCCAAGGGCCGCGGCTGCCTGCTGATCCTCGAGGACCTGCACGACGCCGACGCCGACACCATGATGATCGTCGACTACCTGGCCGACAACGTCGCCGACGAGCCGGTCCTGGTGCTGGCCACGACCCGGCCGGAACCGGACATCATGACCATGGCCTACGCCATGGAACAGCGACATGCCGCGGTCGTACGCCGCATGTCGCCCCTCGACGACCACGCCGTCCGGGCGATGGGCGCGGCGTGCCTCGGGGTGCCGCCCGCGTCGATCCCGGTCGCCGCGCTGGACCGGATCGTCAACTCCGCGGGCGGCGTCCCGTACTTCGTCGAGGAGCTGCTCACCGGCATGGTCGACGACGGCACGCTGGTCCGCGCCGACGACGGCTGGGCCGCCCCCGACGCCGCGGCCGTCGGCGTTCCGGATGCCGTCCGGGCCGCCGTGGTCGCCCGCACCCGGCGGCTGCCGCCACACGCGCATCGCCTGCTGCTGATGGCCGCCGTCTACGGCCAGCCCTGCCCGGGCGCGCTGCTCGGCGCCGCGGCCGGCCTCGACGAGACCACCCTGATCGACGGGCTGCGCACCGCCGTCGAGGTCCAGCTGCTGGTGGTCTCCGCCGGCCACTACACGATCCAGCACGCCCTGGTCGGCGAGGCGCTGCGCGCGGCGACCCTGCCGGAGGACCTCGCCGTGCTGTCCCGGCTGGCCGCGGCCGCGATCGAGAGAGTCTTTCCCGGTCAGGCCGGCGAGTGGTGCGTGCTGGCCGGGCGCCTGTGGCAGCAGGGCGGCGACAACGGCCGGGCCGCCGAGCTGTTCCACCGGGCCGCCCGGCGCGCGGCCGAGCAGGACGGCGTCCGCACCGCGATCGCCCTGCTCGAACGCGGACTCGAACTGGTCGACGGCGACGCCACCGCCGCCGGGCCGGCCTCCCGGATCGTCGAGGCCCTGCTGGAGATGCTGGTCGTGGCGGGCGAGGTGACCCGGGCCCGCGAGTTCGCGGCCCGCCTGGATCGGCACGCCACCGGAGAGGAACGGGCCGCCGTGCGTCTCCGGCTGGCCCGGGCCGCCCTCACCGGCGGCCACCTGGAGGCGAGCCGGCGTGACCTGGCCCGGGCCCGGGCGCTGCTCGGCCCGCAGCAGGACGAGGCCCAGCAGGCGGCCGTCGACGTGGTCGCGGCCCGGATCGCGGTCACCGACAGCGACGCCGACCGGCTCGCCCGGGCCCGGATGCTGGCCGAACGGGCCCTGCGGACCGCGGAGCGGCTCCCGCTGCCCGAGATCGCCTGCGAGGCCCTGGCCGTGCTCGGCTCCTGCGCCCGGGTGCACGACCTGGACCGCTCCGACGAGCTGTTCGACCGCGCGCTCATGCTGTCCGAACAGCACGGCCTCACCCTGTGGCAGATCCGGTTCCTGTTCCAGCTCGGCACCAACGCCGCGATCCAGCGCGCCGACCCGGCCGGCCTGATCGCCGCCCGGGACACCGCGCTGCGGACCGGCGCCCTGATCACCGCGCTGAACGGCGACGCCGAGCTGTCCGTGCTGTACGTCAGCCGCGGCGACTACGAGACCGCGACCCGCTACGCCCGGCGATGCGAACAGTCCGCCCACCGGCTCGGCCTGGCCGACCTCCGCCTGATCGCCCTCGGCCTGCGCATCTGCGCGGCCGCGCACCAGGGCCGGCGGGACGAGGTCACCGCCCTGCACGCCGAGTACGACCGGCTCGGCGGCCGGCACTGCGGTTTCACCCCCGCGCTGAAAGGCTTCGGCCTGGCCCTCTGCTCACTCTTGGAAGAGGACCACACCCGGGCGTACGCCGAGATCACCGAGGCCGCCGCCGAGGAGCTGCACCGCCCACCCGAGTACCTGTCGCTGGTCCACGGACTCCACCTGGCGCTCACCACCGTGGCCGGCGCCGCGGGCCGCCCCGAGTACGACGCGATGGCCGCGTCGGCCCGCGGCCAGGCCGGCTGGAACCGCCTGTTCATGCTGGTCGCCGGCGCGGTCCTGGCCGGCCGGGACGGCGACGGCGAGCGGGCCGAACGCCTGATGGGCGAGTTCGACGAGGTGTCCGAGCCGTACCCCCTGGGCCGGCACCTGGGCCTGCGGCTGGCGGCCGAGGCCGCCGTCACCGACGGCTGGGGCCGGCCCGCACCCTGGCTCCGGGCCGCCGAACAGCACTTCCACACGGCCGGCAATCCCCGGGTGGCGGACGCCTGCCGCGCGCTGCTCCGCCGCACCGGCGAGACCGTGCCCCAGCGCCGGCACGGCGTGGCCGCGATCCCGTCGTCGCTGCGCCGGGCCGGCGTCACCGCCCGCGAATACCAGGTGCTCGAGCTGCTGGCTGAGCGCCTGACCAACCAGGAGATCGGCCGGAAGCTGTTCGTGTCCCCACGCACCGTGGAGACACACGTGGCCCGGCTGCTTTCGAAGACCGGGCTGGCGGACCGTACGGCCCTGGCCAGACACGCCCACGGAGGACACCTGTGAAATCGGCCCTCGCTTTCGTCCTGGCCGCCACCGTCCCGCTGATCGCCGCGACACCCGCGCACGCCGCGCCGGTTCCGGCCCGGATCTGGTGGGACGTGACGGCCCCCGCGGCGAAGATCTACGGCGAGCTGCAGGCGGTCAGCGCCCGCTCGTCCACCGACGTGTGGGCGGTCGGCACCGGCCACCTGGGCGACGACGAGTCGCACGCCCAGGTGAACCACTGGGACGGCATCAGGTGGCAGTCGGTGCCCGAGGTCGCCTCGGAGGCCTGGGTCGAGCTCAACGGGGTAGGAACCCTGCCGTCCGGCGAGGCCGTCGCGGTCGGCAGCGAGACCGCCGGCGGCCGCACCCTCCCGCTGATCGAGAGCTACGCGGCCGGCGGCGGCGCGGGCCGGGTGATCCCCGGCCCGATCCCCGCCGACGGAGGCGCGTGGCAGGGCATCGACCTGCGAACGGCCACCGACGGCTGGGCGGTGGGCACGTCCGGTTCGCAGGTCTCCCAGACCCTGATCGCCCATTGGAACGGCACCGATTGGCAGCAGGTGCCGAGCCCGAGCCCCGGCACGGTGAGCAGCCGCCTGACCGCCGTGACCGCGGTGGCGGCCGACGACGCGTGGGCGGTGGGCGAGATCCAGAACAAGTCGGACACGAAGCTGGCAAGTTCCCTCCTGCTGCACTGGGACGGCTCGTCCTGGACCCAGGTGGACGTCCCCGACCCCGGCCTGGTCCGCACCAGGCTGCTGGCCGTGGACGCGGCGGCAGCAGGCGAGTTGTGGGCGGTGGGCTACACCCAGGACACCCCGTCCGACGACCCCGACCCGGACGAGCTGCAGCAGGGGGTAGCGCTGTACCTGTCCAACGGAACATGGCGGGTGCTGCGCTCATCCCAGCCAACGGTCACCGAGTTCACCGGCGTGGTAGCGATCGCCCCGAGAGAGGTGGTCCTGGCCAGCTACCTGCTGTTCGCCGGCGCCGAACACACGAACATCGAGGAGTGGCGAGGATCAGCCTTGGTCCCCGACTGGATCAACCCAGGCACATCGAACAACGAACACATCGGCTCCGCCTTGACCGCCATAGCCGCCGAGCCCGACACCGGCCGCCTGTGGTCCGTGGGTTGGCAGGCAAACACCTTCACCGGCCGAGAACAGCCCTACAGCCTGCACTCCACAACCTGACCCGCCGCCGGATTGTCGGGGCCGGACGTCAAACTCGGCGGACGACCAGCCCCGGCTTCGTCTCGGCGGCAGCTCCCAGCTGCGTGATGTCGTCCGGGTCGCTGGTGAAGACGATCGCGCCATACGCCAGAGCGACGGTGACCACAGCCGCGTCGACGACATCGCGGGTCCCCGCCTTGCCGCACAGCACGCCGGCCGCCTTCGCCGTCTCGACGCCGACCGGCACAACCTCGCAGCTGTGCAGGAACCGACCGAGCTGAACCTGCCGCCGGGCATCACGCCAGGCCTGAGCAACGACGATGGCGGGAACAAGAAGGCGGCGTCCTTCTTCCACGGCGAGGTGATGGACTATCCACATGCGACGGTTGTCGCGATCGATCGCCAGCAGCGCGCCCGCGTCGTACACATAGGGGATGTTCACGCGGCGGCCGTGGGTGGCACCCCGAAGGCCTCGGCGTCAGCGGCTGCCATCTCCGCCCGAGCTGCCGCGAGCTCCTCGCCCGTGAACGCACCGTGCTCTGCCTGCCACTCGGCCACAAGATGCCGGCCCACCCGTCGCCGGAGTTCGCTCTCGGCCGCATTCGCGACCAGCCGCGAGAGCGGCACGCCGTCCTCCCGCGCCGCCGCGCCAAGAGCCTCGACCAGCTCCTCCGGGAGGGTAACCGTGACCTTCCTAACCGCCATACAAAGACCATACACCGATATGGCACCCCGTCGTCGCCGAAGCTTGCTCATGTCTAGTGACTATAGTCGTACGACACGGTAGCGCCACCCCTGGTAGCGAGCAGGCATCTGCAAACGCGGAATTCCAAACCTTCTCTCGTTGGCGTAACTTCGCGCCAGCTCACGGCTCGCACTGGGCCCCTCGCACTGGCTGATCGTTCAGCAGCGTCCCGCGCTTGCGACATGCTGCCTGGCGCCCGGGGGCTGTGATGTTCGTTGCGTTCGTGGTGGCCGGACGGGCGGCTTCCAGTCGCCTCCGGGATGTCAGAAGTGTGCCATGTGCGTCGCGCCCCCTTGAGGGATGACAGAACTTTGACATCGCAGGCCCTTGATCGCTCGCGTATTTCCAGCGCTATTGCGGCCTGGTCGGTCCGGCGGCTACAGAGTTGGAACACTCAAGAAATGTCAGAGTAATGACTCGCGGTCAATCTGCTCTCACTAGCAACAGCAGCCGGCGGCACGGGGCGGGGAGTTCGGACGACGGCGGCTCGGCCCTGGAGATCTTCATCCGCACGATCTGCCGTGCCGCGACCCCGGCGTCACGGCCCCTTCAGCAGGAACGGAGTTCTCACATATGTTCACCACCAGTAAGCGGATACGCATGGCTACTGGCGCCATCGGGACGACCGTCATCCTCGTGCTCGCCGGCTGTGGCGCCCGAGCCGGCGACGACACGGCCGCCGCCGGGGCGTCCGCGGCCGCCAGCTGCGTCGACACCTCCGGCAGCACCATCAAGCTCGGCTTCCTCAACTCCCTTACCGGTGGCATGGCGATCTCCGAGAAGACCGTCTCCAACGTGCTGCACATGGCCGCCGACGAGATCAACACCAGCGGCGGCATCCTCGGCAAGAAGATCGAGTACGTCCAGGAAGACGGCGCCACCGACTGGCCCACCTTCGCGGAGAAGACCGAGAAGCTGCTCACCCAGGACTGCGTCGCCGCGATCTTCGGCGGCTGGACCTCGTCCTCACGCAAGGCCGTGAAGCCGGTCGTCGAGAAGCTCAACGGCCTCTTCTTCTACCCGGTGCAGTACGAGGGCCTCGAGTCGTCGCCGAACATCTACTACACCGGCGCGACCACCAACCAGCAGATCATCCCGGCGATGGACTTCCTCGCCTCCAAGGGGGTGAAGAGGCTGTTCCTGGCCGGCAGCGACTACGTCTTCCCCCGCACCGCGAACGCGATCATCAAGCTCTACGCGGCCAAGCTCGGCATCCAGATCGTCGGTGAGGAGTACGTACCCCTCGACAAGGACGACTGGACCAGCCAGGTGGCGAAGATCGTGGCGGCCAAACCCGACTTCATCTTCAACACCATCAACGGCTCGTCGAACGTCGGCTTCATCAAGGCGTACTACGACGCCGGCCTCACCCCCGCGAAGACGCCGATCATCTCGGTGTCGATCGCCGAGGAGGAGGCGCCGGCCATGGGCCACGCGGTCACCGGTAACTACGCGTCCTGGAACTACTTCCAGTCGCTCAAGACCGACACCAACCCGAAGTTCATCCAGAGCTGGAAGGCCTACCCGAACAGCAGCGGCGTCACCTCCGACCCGATGGAGGCCGCCTACATCTCGCTGTACCTGTACAAGTCCCTCGTCGAGGCGGCCGGCTCGTTCGACGTCAACGCGGTGAACGCCGCGGCGAAGACGCACACCATCACGTTCGACGCGCCGGAGGGCAAGGTCACGCTCAACGGCAAGAACCACCACATCTCCAAGCCGGGTCACATCGGCCAGATCAACGCCGACAACCAGTTCGACATCGTCTGGGCCTCCGACAAGTTCATCGAGCCGGACCCGTACCTCGAGGGCTACGACTGGTTCCCGGCGGACATCCGCAAGCAGCTCGTGGGTGCAGCGGGCTGATCGCCCTACCCCGCACGGATGCGGGGTGCGTGTCGCCGACGGCACGCACCCCGCGCACCCGGATCCCGAATCGCACAGAGAGCGATAGCACGTGGACGCACTGATCCCACAGCTGCTCAACGGCAGCGCACAAGGTGCGCTGCTCCTACTGGCCGCGCTCGGCCTCTCGCTCACGTTCGGCCAGATGGGCGTGATCAACATGGCCCACGGCGAGTTCCTCATGATCGGCGCCTTCAACGCCTACCTCGTCCAGCAGGTCATCACCTCCAGCGACCTGTCGATCCCGGTCGCGCTGCCGGTCGCGTTCGTGGTCGCCGGCCTGTTCGGCCTCCTGCTGGAGGTCACCATCATCCGATGGATGTACCGCAGGCCCCTCGACACGCTGCTCGTCACGGTCGGTGTCAGCCTGATCCTGCAGCAGGCGGCACTGCAGATCTTCCCGTCCCAGGGCGTCCCGGTGGAGAAACCCAGCTGGCTCGACGGGCAGCTGAACGTCCTCGGCTACGAATGGCCGCTGCGGCAGCTGTTCACCATCGTGCTCGCGGCCGTCTGCGTCGCCGCGCTGTCGGCCTGGCTGAAGTACACCGCGTTCGGCCGCCGCATCCGGGCGACCGTGCACAACCGGGACCTCGCCGAGACCTCGGGCATCTCCACCCGCACCATCGACCGCCTCACCTTCTTCGTCGGGTCGGGTCTGGCCGGGGTCGCCGGCGTGGCCGCGTCGCTCATCGGCGGCACCAACTCCCAGATGGGCGCGCAGTACATCATCCCGGCCTTCCTCGTCGTCGCCGCCGGTGGCATCGGCCAGCTCAAGGGCACCATCATCGCCGCGTGGGCGGTGGGTGTCGCCCTCTCGTGCTTCGCCTACTGGACGACCGGCAGCTTCGCGCAGGTGCTCGCCTTCATCCTCGTGATCGTCTTCCTGCAGGTACGCCCGCAGGGCCTGTTCACGGTGCGAACCAGGAGTCTGGCATGACCAAGCTGAAGCCATGGCCCTCCCTCAGAGGTATCGCAGGACTCGGCGGCATCGCGGTGTTCGCCGTCCTGCTCCTCGCGGTCGCCCCCGTCGTACTCTCCGATCACTGGATCAACAACCTCGGCAAGTACTGCTGCTGGGCCATCGCCGCCGTCGGCATCGGACTCGCGTGGGGCCGGGGCGGGATGCTGGTGATGGGGCAGGGGGTGTTCTTCGCCCTCGGCGCCTACGCGATGGCTATGCACCTCACGCTGGAGACCGCCGGTGACCGGGTCCCGGGGTTCATGGTGCTCTACGACCCGCTCGCGCCGCTCCCGGTGTTCTGGGAGCCGTTCCGCAGCGCCGGGTTCACCCTGCTGGCGATCGTGCTGCTTCCGGTGATCGTGGCCGGCATCCTCGGCTACGCGCTGTTCAAGCGCCGGGTGAAGGGCGCGTATTTCGCGATCCTGACGCAGGCGCTCGCCGTCGCGCTGGCCACCCTGATCAGCTCCACGATCCGCGAGACCGGCGGCGACACCGGGCTCAGCGACTTCAAGTTCTTCTTCGGCTTCGTGCTGAACGACCCGGCGAACAAGGTCATGGTGTACAGCATCGCGGCCGCGCTGCTCATCGTGTGCCTGCTCGCGGTGTGGCAGTTCTACCGCAGCCGCTTCGGCGAGCTCCTGGTCGCCACCCGGGACGCCGAGGAGCGCGTGCGTTTCCTCGGCTACGACCCGGCCAACGTCAAGCTCGTCGCCTTCGTCGTCTCCGCGCTGATGGCAAGCATCGGCGGAGCGATGTTCGTGCCCATCGTCGGCATCATCACCCCGGCCGAGATCGGCGCCGCCGCCTCGATCCTCATGATCGCGGGCGTTGCCTTCGGCGGCCGGGCGTCGCTCTTCGGCCCCGCGCTCGGCGCGATGGCGGTCGGATGGGGGCAGTCGAGTCTCGGCTCGACCTGGCCCGACGGCTGGACCTACATCCTCGGTCTGCTGTTCGTCGTCGTCATCCTCCTCCTGCCGAACGGACTGTCGTCGCTGCCGGCCAGGTTCGCGGCGATACGCCGGCGCCCGGCCGAACAGCCCACCCCGGCGATCGTCGTCGCCGAGCTTGAGGAGGTGCGATCGTGAACGACGCTTCGCTCGTCGTCACGGATCTCCGTGTCGAGTTCTCGGGCTTCGTCGCGGTCGGCGGCGTCTCCTTCGACGCGCACGCCGGCGAGGTCCGGTTCCTCATCGGCCCGAACGGCGCCGGCAAGACGACCTGCATCGACGCCATCACGGGGCTGACCAAGGGCACCGGGTCGGCGCGGCTCGGCGAGACAGAGCTGCTCGGCAAGCAGGTACACAAGATCGTCCGTCTCGGGGTCGGCCGCACGTTCCAGACCGCGAGCGTCTTCGACGAGCTGACCGTGCTGCAGAACCTCGACATCGCCGCCGGGCTCCACCGCTCCTCGGCCTCGCTGCTGTGGGCCCGGCGCGGCGTCGACCCGTCGATCGAGCACGCGGTGGAGGAGACCGGACTCGCCGGCGAGCTCGCCACGCCGGCCGGCATCCTGTCGCACGGCCAGAAGCAGTGGCTGGAGATCGCGATGCTGCTCGTGCAGGACGCGAAGGTGCTCCTGCTCGACGAGCCGGTCGCCGGTATGAGCCACGACGAGCGCACCGCGACCGGCGAGCTCCTTCAGCGCATCGCGGTGAAGCGGATCGTGCTCGTGGTCGAGCACGACATGGACTTCATGCGCCGCTTCGCCACCCGCGTGACGGTGCTGCACCAGGGCAAGGTGCTCTCGCAGGGCACGGTGGCCGAGGTTCAGGCCGACCCCAAGGTGCAGGAGGTCTACCTCGGCACCGCGGGCGCCGCCACCACGGCCGCCATGGCGGTCGTGCCCGAATCAGTGGCCGAGACGCTGAAGCTGACGGAGGACTGACATGCTCGAGCTCACCGACATCGAGGCCGGCTACGGGCGCACGCGGGTGCTGCACGGCGTGACGGTGCCGGCCGGCAAGGTGGTGGCCGTGCTCGGCCACAACGGTGCCGGCAAGACGACCCTGCTGCGCCTCGCGATCGGTCTCATCAAGCCGACGAAGGGCCGCGTGCTGTTCGACGGCGAGGACATCTCGTCGCTCGCCCCCAACAAGCGCGTTGCCCGCGGTATGGCGTACGTGCCGCAGGGTCAGCAGGCGTTCGGCCAGCTCACGACGATGGAGAATCTGCAGCTCGTCGCCGACGGGCGCCGGCGCGGCAAGGCCCTCATCGAAGCGCAGATGGCCCGCTTCCCCGCGCTGGAGAAGTTCGCCACCCGGAAGGCGGGCCTGCTCTCCGGCGGGCAGCGCCAGCAGCTCGCGATCGCCCGCGCCCTCATCACCGAGCCGAAACTGCTCATCCTCGACGAGCCGACCGAGGGCATCCAGCCCACGATCGTCGCCGAGATCGAGCAGACCATCATGCAGCTGGCCGGCGAGGGCATCAACGTGCTGCTCGTCGAGCAGCACATCGGGTTCGCCCTCGAGGCCGCCGAGCGCTACGTCGTGCTCGCCTCGGGCTTCGTCGCACAGATCGGTGATGGTGGTTCGGCAGCCGCATCCACCGTGCGAGCCGCCATGGCGATCTGAGGCGATGTGACCCACGCCGGCAATGCCGTCGTAACACCGGACAGCGAGTATGCCCCCACGCAAGGTGCCTTAGGGGATGCCACTGTGTCGACGGACAACGCGCGTGCGGCCGCAGAGGACAGCCTGGAGGACTACGCCTTCCGCTATGTGCCGCGCACCTTCCGGCGGTGGAGCGCGGCCTCGGTCGGCGCGACCGCCCTCGGGTCCATCGCGTTCCTCGCCGACTTCTCGATCGGCGCGAGCATCGGCATCGACCACGGCACCCCCAACGCCGTGCTCGGCATCCTGTTCGCGTCGGTCATCATCCTCATCGTCGGCGTGCCCGTCGCCTACTACGCCGCCCGCTACAACCTCGACCTCGACCTCATCGCCCGTGGCTCCGGATTCGGGTACTACGGATCCATCATCACGACCGTGATCTTCGCGGGCTTCACCTGCATCTTCTTCGCCCTGGAGGGCGCCATCATGGCGCAGGGGCTGCAACTGGCGACGGGGATGCCGCTGTGGATCGGCTATCTCATCTCGACGGTCGTCGTGATCCCGATCGTCATCTACGGCATGCGTGCGCTGGAGCGCCTGCAGTTCTGGACCACGCCCCTGTGGCTGGCCCTCGCCCTGCTGCCGCTGCTGTGGATCGTCGTCTCCGACCCCGAGGCGGTCCGCGCCTTCACGTCGTTCACCGGCAACTCCGACGGCTCGATCAGCTTCGGCGCCGTGGTCTCGAGTGCGGCCGTGTGCTTCGCCCTCACCCCGCAGCTGGCGGAGCAGATCGACTACCTCCGCGCCATGCCGCCGCGCACGCCGTCGAACGCCCGCTCGTGGTGGACATCGTTCGCGTTCGCCGGCCCGGGCTGGGTCGTCTTCAGCGGCACCAAGCAGGTGATCGGGGTGTTCCTCGCCGTCTACCTTCTCGTGCGGGTCGAACCCGGTCTCGGGCACCATGCGACCGAACCGGTCAAGCAGTTCGTCGGGATGTACCAGACCCTCGTCCCCAACTGGCTCGCGATCGTCCTCGCCGTGGTGCTCATCGTGGTCGCGCAGGTGAAGATCAACGTGACGAACGCGTACTCGGGCTCACTCGCGTGGTCGAACGTCTTCACCCGGATGGCGAAGCACTACCCGGGTCGTACGATCTTCGTGCTGTTCAACCTCGTGATCGCGTACGTGCTCATGATGTTGGACGTCTTCACCCTCATCTCCTTCGTGCTGAGCCTCTACGCGAATGTCGTCATGGCGTGGCTCGTGACGATCGCCACCGATATCGTGATCAACAAGCGAGTGCTGCACATCTCGCCACGCTTCCCCGAGTTCCGCCGCGGCATGCTGCACGACTGGAACCCGGTGGGGCTCGTGTCGGTGGGGCTCGCCTCGGTGCTGTCGTTGCTCGCGTTCGCCGGGTTGCTCGGCGCCGCGGTCAAGCCGTTCTCGGTGCTCATCGCGATCGGCGTCGCGTTCGTGGCCACGCCGGTCATGGCCCTCGCCACGCGGGGGCGCTACTACCTGCGTCGCCGCTCCGACGGCATCGATTCCCCGCGGTTCGACGAGCACGGCAACCCCTCCGGCGAGCGGCTCCGCTGCCACGTCACCGGCTATACGTTCGAGCGGCCGGATATGCTGGCCTCGGCCGAGCGAGGACCGCGCGGCGAGGTGCAGTACGTCTCGTCGCTGGCGCTCACGCTCGACGATTCCGATCGCTACGTGCTCCCGCCGGAAGTCGCCAGGCCCACGCACTGGGCGACCACCCGAGGAAGGGGGGCGTGATGGAGGAGCCGGTCGACACCGCGACCGCGATCCTCGCGAGCGCCGCGGTGCTGCTGCGCGAGCGTACGTTCGACGATATTTCCTATCGTGCCCTCGCCGACGAGGTCGGCATCTCGGAGCGCACGATCTACCGCCAGTACCCCACGCGCGCGCACCTGATCGCCGCACTCTCGAACTGGATCGAGCAGGCCTTCTTCCCGCTGCCGCCGTTCGTGACCGTGTCCGATTTCCGGGCCGCCGTGCACGAGCGCTTCCGGGCCTTCGACGCCTCGCCCGCGTACGCGTACGTCGGCGCGCGGGCGTCCGCGATCTCGCCGACGCTCGACATCGAGCCGGCCTACATCACGCGGGCGATCGAGGCGATGCTCGACGTGGCGGCGCCGACGCTCAACCGGCGGGATCGGCGGCGGCTCGCGGCATCCCTGCGGTACTTCTCGTCGGCGATGTTCTGGGCGCGCCTGCGCACGGGCTTCGACATGGACGCCGGCGAGATCTGCGATGCGTTCGATCGCGCGGTGGGCGACGTGCTCGCCAAGCTGCTCGACGCGACGTGGGCGGAGAGATGACCGAGCTGAGCGGTACGCAGGTGGCGATCCTCGCCGCCTACGCCGAGTTGATCGAGGAGCTGGGCAGCGACGACGTGTCGAACCGGGTCATCGCGCGCCGGGCCGGCATCGCCGAGCGCACGGTGTTCCGCAACTACCCCACGCGGGTCGACCTGCTGCTGGCGACCGCAGCGTGGATCGAGGCGACGGTGTTCGCCCGCGAGGAGTCGCACTCGATCTTCGACATCCCCCTCGCGATCCGCGACGCGATGCAGCGGTACGACGCGCGCCCGGAGCTGGCGCACGTCGTCGCCGAGACGGCGATGCGCGGCGTGAACGGCGCGGCGCCGTCGCCCGGCCGGGCGCAACTCGAGCGGTTGCTGGATGCCGAGGTGCCCTCCCTCGACGCGGCGCAGCGCAGGGCGGTCATCGCGGCGCTGTCGCACCTCGACTCCGTCGGGACGTGGGTGACGTTCCGACGCGAGTTCGGGATGGACCGGCGAGACATCGCCGACACCGCCGCGTGGGCGGCGGAGGCGGTGCTCGACAGCATCCGCGACCGCGTCGCCCGGTAGCGGGGCGCACAAGCCCGACTGCATCACCCCATCATCTGCGGTTCCGTTTGAAGTAGCGCGCGGTCACGTAGGAACTCACCGCCTCACCGAGCTTGCCGCCCTGTATGTCGGCGGTACGGAAGTGGATGCCGCCCCAGACCCGTGCCCCCAGCAGTTCCTCGACCGCTTGGGAGAAGCTGGTGAAGTACCGCGTGGTCCCCGAGGCCACGCTGTAGGCGGAGAAAGCAACGTGATCGCGGCCGAGGAACGTGCGCATTGTTGCCATGCGCGCCGCGGTTGAGCAGGCATGTCCGGACGGGTGGTCCGGGAATGGCGGCGTGATCAGCAGCGGAGTCCAGGTGGGGTCCGCCGTGGTGCTCGGGTTGCCGTCGGTGTCGGCGAGCCGGACCGCGGTGATCGGCCGCCAGAAACCCCACGCCCGCTTGTCGTCGAAGCAGGCGATCTGGGCGTCGAGCGCGATGACGTCAACCATGGCGAACATCCGTGCCGTCTGCAGCACGCTCAGGTGTTGCGTCTCGGCGATCTGGCGCTTGATCTGCCACTCGGTCAGGTTGCGGTCGTGCCACCAGATCGCCGCCTCGGTCTGGTCGGTGGTGCGCACCGTGCTGTCCACCTTGCCGACCGCCTTCACCTCGTTGAGATCGTCGGCGTACGCGGCGGTGGTGAGCGCAGGCGGGCCGGCCGTGCGGAACATCGCGGCGCTGGGCACCAGGAGCGGCTTGATATCGGCGACCTCGGCGCCGTCGCCGGTGTTGAGCGGCGGAGTCGGCCGCCACTGCCCGGGCTCGGTGCCGATGGCCCACTGCGCGACGGCGTCCGAACCATCGCTCTCCCGCGCCGCGATCATGGTGGCTGCCGCCCGGCGGCCCACCGCGATGCCGCCCCGCTCGGCCGGCCCGTCGGGGACAGCGGCGAGGGCCTCGTCGTACTGCGCGCGCAGCCGGTCGGCCTGTGCCGGCAGCACCGCGGCCAGCACCTGGTAGTACGCGGTCGCGACAGCCGCCTCGATCGACTCCTGGCCAGTGGCCGGCGGCGCGGCCAGCAGCGGCCGGTACGGCGTACCGAGAATGGCGTTGACCGCGTCGTAGGCGGCGCCACTGACCATCGCGAAGCTGCGGCTCTGTTTCCACGGAAGCTGCTGCCCGACGTCCCAGATCGCGCTCTGGGCGTTGCGGTCCCAGGTGATGACGGCGTTGGTCGTGGTGGTGGTGACGGCGGCGGCCGGTGCGGTCGGTGCGATCGCGATCGGCCACACCACCGCGAGAAGTGTGGCGACGGCCAGACGTCGACTCATGGTCCCCTCCCCCAGGGAAGTACTCATTGATCAACGAATTGACATAGATCAACATAAATGCACTGGGAGTGACTATAGCGACATGGCGGGCAGCGTGGGTACCCGTCGCTGAATGGCGTCCCCGGTCAACCCTTCACCGCGCCTGCGGTGAGCCCTTCGGTCAGGAAGCGTTGTCCGAAGGCGTACATGACCACCACGGGGATGCTGACGAGCAGCGACGCCGCCGCAAGCTGTCCCTGCGGCACGACGTCCCCGGCGATCATCGACTGCATCCCCACCGGGAGCGTCTTGTACTCGTCCTTCGTGATGAACACGAAGGCGAAGAGAAACTCGTTCCAGGCATTGGTCAGGGTGAACAGCGCAACCGCCAGCAGGCCGGGCTTGGCCAGGGGCAGCACCACCCGGCGGAACGCCTGGACGCGAGTGGCGCCGTCGACCAGCGCGGCCTCCTCCAGGTCGATGGGAATCGACGCGAAGTACCCGGTCAGCAGCCAGGTGGCGAACGGAATCGTGAAGGTCGGGTACGTCAGCACCAGCGACCACAACGAGTCGGTGAGCCGTACTCCGATGAGCAGTTGGTACAGCGGGATGAACAGCAATGCGCCCGGCATCACGTAGGTGAGCAGAACCGTGACGGTGAAGCCCTGCGCCCCGCGGAACCTCAGCCGGGCCAGCGCGTAGCCGGCCAGGGCGGCGCAGACCAGGGCCACCGCGGTGGATGCCGCGGACACCAGCACGGTGTTGAGATACCAGCGGCCGAAGGGCTGGTTGGTGAACAGGGCGGTGAACTGGTCCACGGTCCACGGCGTCGGCCACAGGTCGTTGTCGTGGGTGACGACCTGGCCCTCGGACTTGAAGGCCGTGACGGCGATCCAGTACAGGGGGCCCAGCACGAACGCGAGCAGCCCGGCCAGCGCGACACCGGACCCCAGGTTCGTCACCAGGGACGAGGCGCGGCGACCACCCCTGTCCTCGAGCACCGAGACCACCCGGCCGATCCCCGCGACGATCAGCAGGATCACCCCGAGGACCACCGCCGCCTTCCAGAAGATCTCCGGCGACGCCCAGGCCAGCAGGCCGGTGACCATCGCGGTGACGATCCAGGGCAGCACCTTCCGGCCGGCACCGGGCCACCGCGCCGCCCGGGTCCGCCCGGGCAGCTTGACCCCGGAGTCCTGGCGCAACAACCGGACCAGCACGAACACCAGCCCGCCGATGACCGGGAGCATGACGAGCGTGACCGCCGCCCCCGCGCCGTACTGCAGTTGCAGGATCGCCTTCGAGTAGGCGACGAGCACGTACGGCGCGGTCACATCGCCCGGGCCGCCCTGGGTCAGCAACCAGACGAGGTCGAAGTTGTTGAACGTCCAGATCGACGACAGGGTCACCGTCACCGTGATCACGTGGCGCAGTCCGGGCAGGGTCACGTGGACGAATCTCGACCACGACGAGGCGCCGTCGATGGCCGCCGCTTCGTACTGGTCAGCGGGGATGGCCTTCAGCCCGGCAAGGAAACAGACGGCGAAGAACGGCACCCCCTTCCAGACGTTGACCAGGATCACCGACGGCATGGCGAGCGACGGGTCGGACAGCCAGCCGGCGGGCCAGCTGTCGACCAGATGCAGCCCGGCCAGCAACGGCCCGATCCCCGAGGCGGTCAGCAGGGTGTTGATGCTGCCGAAGATCGGGTCGAGCAGCGAGCGCCAGCTGAACGCCGTCACCACCGTCGGCACCACCCACGGAACCAGCAGAAGCCCGGTCAACAGGGCCCGCCCCCGGCGCAGACGGTGCAGCAGCAGGGCCGCGGCAAGACCCAGAACAACCTTGAAGATTTCCGCGTACGCGGTGAAGACGAACGAGTTCACCACGCCCGTACGGAATTGGTCGTCGCCGGCCAGGGCAACGTAGTTGTCGATGCCGACGAACACGTTGTCCGGCCCGTGTCGCTCGGTGGTGCTGGTGCCGATCGACCGGGCGATCGGCAGGAGCACGAGCACACTGACCAGCAGGGCGGTCGGCGCCAGGAACACTGCCGCCAGCCGCCAGTCACGACCCAGCCGCCGCTGGGTGGGGGTGAGCGAGCCGGGCCCCGGCGGCGAGGGCGCCCCCGTCGGCGGGGCCGGCGCCGGCCGGACCGAAGTCACTGTGGCAGCCCCTGCTGGGCGAAGATCTGCACCATCTTCGCGTGGGCGGCCGTCACGGCCGGCGCCGGCGCCGTTCCCTGCACGACCTGCTGCATCATGTCGGTGAGGACGTAGGCCGCGCCGACGGCCTGCTGTCCGGCACTGGCCTTCTGCGGGAAGTCCAGGCCGTTCTTGGTGGACAGCGGCAGCGACTGCTCGGTGATCTTGCGCAGCATGGGGAACGCCGGGTCGCCGCTGGTGAAGAACGGGTCGGCGTCCCAGACCTTCGCCCAGGCGGGCATCACCAGGCCGGGCGCCTCCTTCGCCACCCCGAGCAGCGCGGGCGCGCTGACCAGGTACTGCGCCAGGAGCTTGGCGAGCGCCGGATTCTTGGCACCCTTGAAGACGACGAAACCCTGAGATTGGCCGAGCAGCAGGGGCTTGTCGGTCGCCGGCCCGATGCAGTCGGAGAAGACGTGGGTGTTCTCGTGGACGGGGTTCTTCTTGGTCCTGGAGTCCGCGTAGACGCTGAACTGGTTGCGGGTGTACCCGAGGATGCCGGCCAGCCAGTTCTCGTTGTTGCTGGTGTCGGTCCAGCTGGCCACCCCCGTCGGCAGCATCGCCTTGTACTTGGGGTTGGTGTAGATATCGCCCAGGAACGTCACCGCCTGTATCGTCTCCGGCGAGTCGAACGTGACCTTCTTACCGTCGTTGGCGGCGATCGACCCGCCGTACGAGTTGATCAGCGCTTCGATCATGCCGTTGCCGTCACCGGACCGGTTCACGGTCATGCCCCAGCCGAACCGGCGCTTGCCGGGATCGGAGATCGCCAGGCACAGGTCCCGCAGCTCTTCCCAGGAGTAGAGGTCCTTGGGCACGATGCCCTTGTCCTGCATCCAGTCCTTGCGCAGGAACGACCCGATCCCGATGAAGTGGTACGGGATCGCGAACCACTTGCCGTCGAAGACGCAGAAGTTCTTCGCCTCGGCGGTGGGCTCGCCGTACTTGGCCGTCAGCGCGGTGACGATGTCGGTCACGTCCTCCAGGTCGCCCAGTGCCTGGAACTGCGCGACGAACCGCGAGTCGGTCATGAACGCCAGGTCACGCGCGACGCCGCCCTTGACCTCGGCGTCGATCTTGGCCACCACATCACCGGCGTCGGCCTGGACCAGACTGTTCTCGATCTTCGTCCCGGTCGCGTCGGCGAACTTCCTGATCGAGCTGTCGAGCGCTTCGTTCGCCGCCGTCGAGTACAGCTTCTGCGACAGCAGACCCATCGAGGTGCCCTTCAGCGACGCCGCGGCGTCGAGCAGGTCCTTCGGTACCTCGGGCTGCACCCTGGCGGGCGACTCGGAGCTGTCTCCGCAGGCGGCCAGACCGGCTGCGCCGAGCACCCCCACCCCCATCCCCAGGAAGCCACGCCGGGACCACAACTCGCTGTCCTTCATGGATATTCGCCCCCTTCACTGTCCAATATCGACCGTCCGGGAGGCGCGCAGCGGCTCCGTCCGCGCGTCAGAAGCTTCCGGGCGATCAACGATGGGTCACGGATGCGCCGTTCGAAATATCGAACTGAGTTCGATATACCGTACTCAGTGGACGCGACGCTAAAGGACACCGCGAAAGGTGTCAATGTTTCGATGTCGTTTCGGACCGGGTCCGACAAGCCGGCTATCGAGGCTGGGGCCGGTAGCCCATCCGCGCGGACAGCGTGGCCGCGCCGTCGCGAACCAGCCCGGTCCATTCCACGTGCACCTGGGGGGTCCAGCGGATGATCGGCGCGGAGAGGCTCATCGCGGCGATGGTCGCACCGGAATGGTCTCGGACCGCCGCGGCGACGCAGCGCATGGCACTGTCGGACTCACCGATGTCGACCGCGACGCTCTCCGCCCGGATTCGTTCGAGATGTGCCCGCAAGCGTTCCGGATCGGTGATGCTGTCCGGTGTCATGCCGGTAAGGACGCCCTTCGACAGGGCGGCGTCCAGACCCGCCTGATCGAGGCCCGACAGAAGTACTTTTCCGACCGCGGTGCAGTGGGCCGGCAGCCGCCGCCCGACCGCGGAGACCATCCGCACCGGGTGGGTGCTGTCGACCTTGACGAGGTAGATGACATCGGCGCCGTCAAGCACGGCCACGTGAACCGCCTCGTTGCACGCGGCGGCCACGTCCCGCGCGACGCTCTGCGCCTCGCGGACCAGGTCGAGCCGACCGGCGAAGGCCGCACCGAGCTGAAACAGGGGCATGCCGAGCCGATACTGCACCGGCTGGCCGGGGACGGAGATCAGGTACGAGCGGGCCTCGAGCGTGACCAGCAGCTCGTGAACGGTGGTGCGGGGCAGGTCGAGCCGCTCCATCACCTCACGGGCCGACAGTTGGGCGCGGTCCAGAAACAGTTCGAGGACGTCGAGGGCGCGGATGACCGCTGGTACCACGCGGGGCATGTCGGTAGTCCCTTCCCAGCACCGGACTCGTGTCAACGATCGCCACCCGGACCGGCACTCGAAGAGCGTAACTGCGCCGCCCCCGCGCCGGCGCAGCGCGACAGACGTCGGCCGGGCGGAAACCTGTCACCGGAGACCCCGTCAGTCATCGACCACCGCCACGCCGTAACCCGTTGACCTCAGCGGAGCTCACGAAACCTGCCCCTAGAACGAGCTGAAGCTGTCCACTTCGATCAATGTGAGCACCTCGGTACGCACCGTCGGACATTCCGCCTTGGTCGCCGCGTCGAGTGCGGCGCCGTTCTCCGGCTTGCCGTGGGATTCGAAGAAGGTGGCCAGTTTGCCGGCCAGGTTGGCGTGCCGCCCGACCGGGCTGCCGACCTCCTTCAGTGCCGGGATCTCGCCCTTCAGGTAGGTGCAGACCTCCGTCGCTGAGTAGGAGCCGCCCGTCGCTGCGGCAGGCCCACGGGTCGCCGGGGTTGCTCGGTCGCGGCCCGAGGTGGGCGCATCGGTGGACGGCGGGTTGGTGTCGGCTGAAGTGCAGCCGGACAGCGCGGCGGTACCGATAATCACGGTGAGGAACGCCGCGAGGCGCAGGTGAGAGGTCATCGCGTGCTGGTCCTGTCCGAGTGAGCGGTGATCAACCAAAGTCCGGTCGGCAGTCGGTAGCCGGCACCGGGGGTGCGGAACCGTTCGAGTAGGTGGGCCACCCCGGCGCGGGCGTGCCCCTGGGTGGTGGGTTCGGTGTCCCGGTAGGCGTTACTGGCGGGACTGATCTCGATGAGCCATTCGGCGACCGCCTCCGGGTCGTCCGGGGCGTCGAGTGTCACGTCGTGCGGGTGGATGTCGATGCCGGTGAAGCCGGCGGCGGTGAGAAGCCGGGTTGTGCGGGCCGCGTCGGCGAATGCGAAGGGGCCGGGGTCGTCGCCGATCGGCAGCGGCGGCAACGGTCGCAGATGTGCCGCCGCACCGAGCAGCGCGCTCGGCAGCCAGGGGTTCGCCCCGCCGTCACGAAACACGGTCGCGGCCATCCGGCCACCGGAACGCATGGACCGTCGGATGGTGGTCAGGCCGGCGACGGGGTCGGCGAGGAGCATCAACGTCATGCGGGCGTAGACGGCGTCGAACGGCGCCCCGGGCACGGCACCGAGCGTCTCGATGTCGCCGGTAACGAATTGCGGTCCTGCGGCGCCCGGCACCGAGAATCGGCTCCGCGCCGTCGCCACCATGGCCTCGGCGAGGTCGAGGCCGACCGCGTTGCCCGATGGGCCGACGGCCCGCGCGATCTCAGCGGTCGTGCCGCCGCAGCCGCAGCCGACGTCCAGCACCCGTTCACCGGGCTGGGGTTGCAGCTGATCGAGTGCCACGGCGCCCAGCGGCCGGCCGATCTCGTCGTGCCGGTCGGCTTGGTGGACCCACCCCGGCGACGTCTGGGCCCAGAAGTCGGCGTTGCGGGCGCGCAGCGTGGCGGTGTCGGTCATCAGAACGGCATCTCGGTGCCGTCGACGCTCGCCGACCGGAAGGCGGCGGCCTTCGCCGGGTCGAAGCCGTCCTCCTGGGCGGCCAGCCCGGCCGCCCGGACCAGGCGCTCGGACTGAAAGCTACGGAACGCGGCCTCGTCGACCCAGATGTTGATGATCCGCCAGCCCTCGTCGGACGGGCCGGCCACGTGGGCCAGCAGGCCCGGCGGCCGGTCCGGGCCGAGGTGTTTCTCTACCTGCCGGTATTCCTGCTCGCTGACTGCGGGCATGTCTTGCACGACGCCGTACGGCATGGCTGTCCCCTGCTGTTGAGTGGATAGAGTTAAGCTCTATCGAATAGTGGACTACGCTATCCACGTGACTGTCAACCGGCGTTACGTGTCGCCTCGCCGTGCGGAGCAGGCCCGGCAGACCCGGAGCAAGATTCTCGACGCGGCAGCCAAGCTGTTCGTGGACCCGGGTTACGCGGCGACACCGCTGACCGCCGTCGCCGCTGAGGCCGGCGTTGCCGTGCAGACCGTGTACGCGGTGTTCGGCAGCAAGCGCCAGCTGCTCTCGGATCTCGTCGATGTCACTCTGGTCGGCGATGACGAGAGGGTGGCGATGGCGGAAAGGTCGTTCGTCACCGACATCCGGGCCCTGGTCGGTCTGCGGGCGAAGCTCACCCGGTACGCCCGGCATCTTGCCGAGACCCACGCCCGGCAGGTGCATGTGATCCTCGCGCTGGCCAGTGCGGCGACCGCCGATGCCGACGCTGCGGCGATCTGGCACAAGAACATCGAGGACAGGCGCCGCGGCATGGCGATGTTCGCCGCCGATCTGGCGGCCACCGGCGAGGTTCAGGTGAGTCAGGAACGGGCCGCCGACATGCTGTGGCTTGCGCAGGACGTCCGCAACTACGACTGGCTGGTGCGCCGGCGTGGCTGGCCGGTCGAGCGGTTCGAGCGATGGTTCGTGGACAGCGTCGCCGCCATCCTCAGCGCGCCGGACTGACCTCGCTGCCGCATCACGCGAACCGCCCGATTATCGTGACCGTCGATCCATCGCGGGGACTCGCTGCGGCCAATTCCTCGTCCGTGGCCGCCGGGTCTGGACTGCTCAGCAGTTCCAAGATGTACGCGCCGTGGGGTCTGGGGGTCGCTCCCAGGTAAGTACGAGTGGGCCGAAAAGACACGTCGATAGCGCGGCAGTCGTCGACTGCCGCGTCCGATCGGATGGGCGAACGGCTGCTCGGCGGTGAGGCGCGCTACCAAAGAGATCGAGAGGCCGCGGAGCAAGCGTTTGCCGCAGAGGCCCAGAGGCGAATACGTGACCATGCGCCCGCGAGTGCGTTTCGTCCTCTGCGGCAGAAGCGCACGCAGGTCGCGGTGCAGCCCACCCAGCGCGACCCGACCGGTGGGCGCAACCACACCGCACCGTGGGGTGTCCGGGGGTCGCCCCCGGAGCAAGTATGGTGGGGCGGACGGGACTCGAACCCGTGACCGATCGATTATGAGTCGACTGCTCTAACCCGCTGAGCTACCGCCCCTTACCGGGCGCGATCCTAACCCGGCGCTCAGCTCGCAATCCACCGATCTACGCCGGTACCCGCGCTCCCAGCCAAGCCAGCACCGCTCCCGCGGTTCGCCAGCCGCCGGCCAGCGCGCCCTGGATCGACGGGCTGTCCCGGTGATCGCCCGCCACGAACAGGCCGTCGCCCAGGTTCACCGGCTTGCGCAGGTTGGCCTGCGGGCCGCGCGCCGACGGCAGGGCCTGCGGGATGCTCGCCACCTCCAGCAGCTCCCACGGCTCGGCCGACACCCCGTACATCCGCGACAATTCCACCCGAATAACGGTCTCGGAGGCCGCGGATGGCGCCGACACGCCGACCACCGAGGCGGCGATCAGGGACTTGCCGCTCGGGGCGTACTCCGGTGCGGCGTTACTCACGACGACCGTGTTGGCGATGATTTCCCGCCGGTCGCCGTCCAGCACCAGGGTGGGCTCGTCGAGCGGGGCCTGGTCGGCGCCGAAGTAGAACGTCGTCAAGCCGTGCATGTCCGGCACCGGCAATTGCGGCAACAGTTCCGCGGCGGTGGCCGGGTCGGTCGCGACCACGACCGCCTTGCAGTGGATCTCGCCGCCCTCGGTGACGACCATGCCGGGGCCCAGGGACAGGGTTCGGGCGCCGATCAGCAGCTGCGGGTAGGGGAGTGGGCCGGCGATCGCGGCCGGCAACGCGGCCATGCCGGCGGCGGGGACGCCCATCCGGCCCCGGGCGAACGAGCGCAGGATCATCGAGAAGACGTGGCTCGACGTGTCCAGGGAGCGGTCCGCGAAGATGCCGGACAGGAACGGTCGCAGCACTTCCTCGATCATCCGGTGCGACAGGCCGGCCTTGCGGAGCATCTCCTGGGTGGTCGTCTCGCGGGCCTCGAGGAGCTTGGCCGCCGGCAAGGTGGCGCAGCGAGTGGCGAGTGCGGCGAACTTCAGCCGGTCGCTCAGCGTGCCGACCCCGGAGGTGAGGGTGGCGGCCGCGGAGAGCGGCTCGCTCAGCGGGTTGACCAGCCGGTGCAGGTCGGCGCCGTGGCGCACCAGGACGCCGGAGGTGAAGTAGCGCATGTCCAGCGCCTGGATGTCGATCAGCGCGGGGATCCGCGGGTAGGCCGTGTTGAGCACCTGGAAACCGCGGTCGAGGTGCCAGCCGTCGACGATGTCGGTGGTGACGCGTCCGCCGATCCGGTCGGAGCCCTCGACCAGCAGCCACTCGACTCCGGCGCGATCCAGCCGGCGGGCGGCGGCGAGACCGGCGAGTCCGCCGCCGACGATGACGACGTCCACCTCTACGGGCTGCGACACGGGCACCTCACAAGGGGACGAAACAGGCAGGCCTCAGCCTAACGGCGCCCGATGGTCAAGGCAGGCGATTCAGTCAGCCTCAAGCAGACGTACGCGGCCTCACCGCAACGTCCCAAACCAACCGCCCCCACCCCGGAGCACCCTCAGGGTGCCCACCACAGAGCCCTAAGTAACCAAAAACCCCCGACAATCCGCCCCCGAACCGCATGCCGCAAGGTGGGCAGGCCGGTCGTGAAGCGCGGGTGGGCAATCCGATCGCGAACCGCAGGTGGGCACCTTCCGCCGCGCCCACAACATCGCGGGGCGTCCGGGGGCTCGGCCCCCGGAGCAGAAATGAAAGATCCCTCCAGGTCCGTGCTTTCCAGCGGACGGGAGGGACTCAGGGATCTTGCTCCCCGAATAGGACTCGAACCTATAACCTGTCGGATGATATTGGTCAATCTGTAGTTGCTGCTCGTCAAACTGCGATATACCTTCTACCTGCATAAAGGCCGCCATAGCATTGCTAACTGTCGCTAGTTGATGGTCATTGTCGCGAGTCGTAAACCGTGGGTTAGTCGAGGGAGGCAGGATGGGGCGGCCAGTTTTGCCGCTGGGCACCGCCGGGAAGGTCCGCTACATAGCCGCTGGCGTTGGCTGGATCGCTCGGTGCGGGTTCCGCGACTACGACGGAACGACTCGCACCGTCGAACGGACCGGTCCGACCAAGCCGGCCGCGGAGCGGCGGCTGAAGGAGGCGCTGCGGGACCGCACGCAACACGACCGGGATGCCGACATCAACCCGGACACCAAACTCCGTGTTGTCGCAGAGGCGTGGTGGGCCGGCTTCGTCGCGGACGGGAAAACGATAAATTCGAAGCGCGTGTACAGGCTCGCTCTGGAAAATCAGATCCTTCCGCACCTCGCGAACCTCAGGTGCCGCGAGTTCAGCGTCGGAGTAAGCGAGCGTTTTCTCCGGCGGGTCGAGACCGAGTTCGGCAACTCCGTCGCGAAAACCACGCGGAGCGTGTTGAGCAGCATGTGCGCCTTCGCAGCACGCCTCGACGCCATGGACCGCAACCCCGTCCGCGATACTTCACCCATCAGTGTCAAACCCAAGAAGGGTGACCCGAAGGCGCTGAGCGTGGCCCAGTGGCGGCAACTGCGCGCGTACGTGACCTACGACCCCCGAGCCGTCCGGCGGGACATACCGGATCTCATCGACTTCATGTCCGCCACCGGCGAGCGTCTTGGCGAGTGTCTCGCCGTAGACGCGAGTGCTGTCGACGTCGAAGCCAAGTCCGTCGCGGTCTTGGGCACGGTCATCCACCTGACCGGCGTCGGCGTAGCTGTCCAGCGTGCACCGAAGAGCGAGGCCGGTGAACGGACCATCGCGCTTCCGGACTGGGCATGGCCGATGGTGCAGCGAAGGTTGGCCAACGCCGTGCAGATGGTTGTACGGGTCATCAAGATCGACGAACGAACCGAGCTCCTGATCGCTCCCCGAGTCTCCAAAGCAGGACAGAAGCGAACGGAGCCGAAAGAGTGGCTGAAGGAGCTACTTGACAGCGGACAGGAGACGACGGAGGTGATCAAGATTCTCTTTCCGACGTCCGTCGGATCGATACGCGACCCGTCAAACGCGTCGCGCGACGTCAAAGCAGCCCTCGGATACGCAGGCCTCAGCGGAGACACCTCGCACCTGCTGCGCAAGAGCGTGGCGACGCAGATGAATGATGCGGGCGTACCTATTCGGTTGATCGCCGATCAGCTCGGCCATGCCAGAGCGAGCATGACCGAGGACTATTACTTCGGCCGCCAGAAGCAAGCAACGGCTGGCGCACCTGCACTCGAGTCGTTGGGGTTCTGAATGATGACGGGCCGGGGCGTTACGGAAGCCCGAGGGGGTGCGTTTTGCGCTGAGTGATTTTCTCGATCTTGGTTAGGCTGCCAGGTCGTATTGATGCTGGTAGCGGCTGACATGGGTGCGTTGGTGTTCTTGCTGGAGTTGGAACTTCCAGTAGGCGTCGAAGTCGCCGTTGGTGATCACGGCTGTAGCAGGAGTACGGCCTCTGCGCCGGGCAGGCTCCAGCGGGCACCGGTGATCGCCAGGCGGTCCTTCACCAGGTAGCGGCAGGCGCCCTCGATCACGCCCGTCGCGATGGGTCAGCCCATGGTCAGCGCGATGCGGTAGATGAGGTAGGGCTGTTTCGCGGTGAGGTAGTCGATGCAGCGTTTCAGCCCGGCCGTCTGGGTGCCGTCCTGGGTGAGGATGTCGTGGTGATAGGTCAGGTCGAGGATGGCCTTTGCCGGGTGGTGTTCGAGCAGGTCACGGGCGGTGCGGGCGACGAAGCCGGCGCGTCCGGGCCGGGTGGGGTGCAGATCGGCTGCAGCATCCCAGAGGTATTGAAGTACATGGATGAAATCCACGATGATGTCGACCTTGACCCCGTGGGTGTGGGCTTCGTCGGGAATCAGTCCCGGAGGGACCGTGGACTGCCGCTGCTGGTACGTGTGGCGTTTTGGCCTGCAATCGGGTCACGATGCGGCGTCGGCGAGGTCTTCGAGCCGGTTTTGGAGTTCTTTGCGCAGCGTTTCCGGGGCCGACTCATTGAGTGCTCGCACGTTTGTTGCCCCGGTTCCGCCATCGACGGTGACGAATTGTATATCGAGGTTCTCCCCGGCGTGGCGGTTGACGCTGTCGATCTGTGCTTGCCCGGCGGCGACGATCATTCCGCAGTGGCTCAGAGTGAGTGTGTTCAGGTAGGTTTCGGCGTTTGCGACGGTTTGCGGGCCCGTGACTTGAAGGTATTGAACGCGAACGAGAGTTTCCACCGAGGCGTCCTTCATGGAGGACCAGACCGTCTTCGCGGGTTCGCCCAGGATGCCCTTCTCGTCGGTCAGTAGACACGCCTTCGCGTCGACGTACTCGCGTTGGCGGGGCGGGTCGGGCCACAGCACCCACACCGCGAAGCCCGTGATAGCCGCCACCACGGCGACGGCCGTGAGGACGATTTGCCGCCGTCGTCCGGGTGTCGACGCGTTTACGCGGAGCCACCGTCGGATCACGGAAAACTTCGTCCGGCTCGGCGTCAACGGCTCTGACCTCTCCTGTTTGGACATCGGCGGAGGGTATGCATTAGATCGACGTGAAATCAAGATCTTGCGGACAGTGACGATCTTGTTTCATGCTGCGGCGGCACCTTAAAGGAACCTGTGAGATCGGGGCTCACTGATGCTGCGGCGGATCGCCGGCGGTACTGCGCTGGCTGTGGCTTTGTCGTTGGGCGTGCCGCCCGGAGCGGTCCCGGAGGGCGGCGGCTGGCCGTTGTCGGGGCTGTTCTCGGTGCTGCGGCAGACGCCGGTGCTGGCTGCTGTCGCCGGTCTGCCGAAGCAGGAGATCGGCGGTGATCCGGCCGACGCGGACCATTATGTGCCGACGAGCGAGACGAAGTCTGACGGCGGTGCGGGCCGGGCGCCCGGCCGTGGCAAGGGCATCGCGGATCCGGCGCTGCCGACGCAGCCCGAGTCGCAGGCGTACACCACGCCGGCGAAGCCCGGTGATGGGACCAGCTTCGACCCGCAAACGAGCGAGCGGTTGCCGAAGAGTTCGTCGGCGACCTACGACGAGTTCCAGAACGAGGACGGCTCGATCACCCGGCAGATCCACGAGTCGCGGGTCAACTTCCGGGCGCCGGACGGCACTTACCAGCCGATCGACTCGGCGCTGACGCCGCGCGGCAACCGCCTCGAGGCGGGCGCCAACTCGATCGAGGTGTCCCTGGGCGCCCGCGGAGCCGACGTCAGCAAGCCGGCGCCAACGGCGACGCCGAGCGTTGAGCCGTCCACAGCGCCGAGCGCCACACCGAGCCCTGCGCCCACAGTGGACGCAGGCAGTGCCCTGGCGTCGGTGACGACCGCCTCCGGTCACACGATGGCGTACGACCTGGCGGGTGCGGCCGCGGTGCCGGCGGTGGTCGACGGCGACACGGCGACGTATCCGGAGATCCTGCCGGGCACCGACCTGGAGTTGCGGTCGCTGAACGACGGTCTCAAGGAGACGATCGTTCTGAAGTCTCCGGCCGCGGGGAACGAGTGGTTGTTCCCACTCAAGCTGGAAGGGCTGACCCCGAAGGCGCAGCCGGACGGCTCGATCGACCTGCTGACCGCGGCCGGTGCGGTGGCGATGCGGGTCCCGCAGGGCTACATGCAGGACTCGAAGGTCGACCCGGCGTCGGGCGCCCCGGCCGAGTCGTCGAAGGTGCATTACGAGCTGACCACGGTCGACGGCAGCCCGGCGCTAAGGGTGACCGCCGACGCGGCGTGGCTCGCCGACCCGGCCCGGCAGTATCCGGTGCGGATCGATCCGACGGCGGAGTGGCAGACCGCGGACACCGGTGACGTCTTCACCGACAACAGCAGCTCCACGGCCAACCAGGACGGGGACAACCTGCCGGTCGGCACCTATGACGGCGGCACGACCGTCTCGCGGTCGTTCATCCACTTCGACAACTTCGACAACGACGGCCTGGTGGGCACGCAGATCCGGTCGGCGAAGCTGTTCGCGTACCACACCTGGTCGTACAACTGCACCAGCCACGAGCCGGTGTACGTGCGGCGGGTCACCTCGTCCTGGACGGTCAACAACCTGGGGGACAACGGCACCCTCGCGGCCGGCCCGTCCTATTCGTCGCCGATCGCGACGTGGACGATCGGCGACAACTATCCGGCGTGCGAGAACACCGGCAGCAACCGTGGTGTCGGTGCGTTCCGGTCGGTGGCGTTGCCGGTCACGACGTTCAACGGCTGGTCGAGCGGGACCATGCCGAACTTCGGTCTGGCGCTGACCGCGTCGGAGTCCGACTCGACGGCGTTCAAGCGGTTCACCTCGGGGGACTACGGTGTCGCGACCGACCCCTACCTGGAGCTGACGTATGACTACAACGTCGATGCGCAGGTCGATGAGCAGTACCCGGCGTACGGGGCGGCGGCGCAGACGCTGACGCCGGAGCTGATCGCGGATGCGCACGATCCGGACAACTGGCCGAAGACGCTGACGTACAAGTTCATCCTGTACGGCAAGGACTCCAAGACCGAGATTGCGAACTCGGGCTGGATCGCGAAGAAGTCGTGGACCGTACCGGCCGGGAAGATGGTCTGGGGCGAGAGCTACTACTGGACCGCGATGGTCTCCGACGGGCTGACCAACAACGCGGATTTCCTGTCGAAGCACCTGCTGGTGACGCCGGTGCCGCAACCGTCGGTGACCTCGGGGCTGTCGCAGAACCCCGGCCAGGGCTTCGATCCGGTGATCGGCAACTACACCACGACGATCCGCGACGTGATGGTCGCGACGATCGGCCCGCCGCTGGAGATCACCAGGGCGTACAACAGCATCGACCCGCGTACCGATCAAGCGCTCGGCGTCGGCTGGTCGAGCGTGCTCGACGCGAAGGCCGTCGAGAAGACCGCGACGATCGGCGGGACAACCAGCGTCAACACCGTGGTGGTGACCTACCCGAACGGCCGTGAGATGGCGTTCGGCCGCAACAACGACAGCACCTTCCTGTCGCCGGCGGGCCTGTCCGCCACCTTCACCAAGCTCGGTACGGGTTACCGGTTGCGGGAGAAGGAAGGCACCACCTACGTGTTCGCCGAGCCGACCGGCGACGGCAGATACGGCATTTCGTCGATCACCGACGTTTCCGGGCGGACGCAGACCTTCTGGTACACCGACCACGTGGTGTCGACGATCGAGTCGGCGTCCGGCCGCATCCTGGATGTCTTCTGGACGTCGACGACGCCGAAACGGGTGGACCACATCTCCACCGACGCGTCGGTCGTGGGGGACTGGGACACGGTCAACACCTGGTGGTACGACTACAGCGCCGACGGCGCGTTGGAGCACGTGTGCCCACCAGCGGGCGGGGGCGAGTGCCGCGACTACGAGTACGCCGCCACCGGCTCGCCTTATCCGACCACGATGCTCAACGCCCGCCCGTACTCGTATTGGCGGCTGACCGAGACCGCCGGCGCGGTCGCGAACAGCTCGATGCTGGAGAACGGCGGCACCGACCTCGGTACTTACAGCGGTGTGGCGCTCGGCCAGCCCGGCCCGCTGGCCGGCTCGAGCGCGACGGCGGCCGGTTTCAACGGCACCTCCGCGCAGTTGCAGCTTCCGGCGAAGTTGAGCACCGACGCCACGAACCAGGCGATCAGCATGTGGTTCAAGGCCAGCGGTGGCGACGGCGTCCTGTACGGGCAGTCCTTGGAGGCGACGAGTTCGGCGGCCGCGACCACCAGGACCGCCTACCATCCGACGCTGTACGTCGGCTCGAACGGCAAGCTGATGGGTGGCTTCCCGAAGGCGCCCAAGCTGGGTGCGTCGCTGGGCACTTTGCTGGCGGCCGGTCAGGGGCAGTGCCTGACGGTTCCCTACAACTCGTCGCTCAACGGCCTTGTGCTCGTGCTGTCCGACTGCACGGGCGGTCCCAGCCAGGTCTTCACCTGGACCACGGGACGGCAGATCCAGGTCACCAGCGGTGGCGTGGTCAAATGCCTGGATACCCAGGACCAGGGCGGCTCCAACGGCGACGATCTGATCATCAACAGCTGCAACAGCACGTACGCCACGCAGAAGTGGGACGTGCAGGTCGACGGGCAGATCACCAATGACTACTCGGGCCTGTGCCTGGACTCGGTCGGTGACGGCAGCCAGAGCGGCGCGGCCATGCAGATCTGGGCGTGCGGCAAGACGCGCCCAGTGGACCAGCTGTTCACCGCCGCGGTGCACAGCCCGATGGAGTCCGCGGCGAGTGTGGCCGACGGCAACTGGCACCACGTCGTGCTGTCCGCCTCCGGCAACAAGCAGGAGATGTACGTCGACGACAAGCCGGTCATCACCCAGACCGGTGTGACCGTCCAGGACCTGAGCCCGAACAGCTCGTACATCGGCAAGGGTTTCCTCGGCGGCGGCTGGCCCAACCAGTCGCATGCGAGCACGGCCAGCAACCTCGGCTACCGGGACTACTTCACCGGCTCGGTCGCCGAGGTGGCGCTGTTCGACTCCGCGGTCGACAAGCAGGTCGTCAACGCCCTGCTCGCAGCGCGTGGCGCGGTCAAGCAGATGACCCGGATCGTGCGGGCCAACGGCGGTTCCAACGCGACCGTCACCTACGACGGGGTGACCGGCCGGGTCAGCGAGATGACCGACGGCAACGGCACGCTCTGGAAGCCGCAGGCCCCGGTTCTGGGCGGTACCACCAAGGTGTACGAGAGTGCCGTGCTCGGCGGCGCCCCGACGAACTACTGGCGGATGGCCGAGAGCAACGGCGGCCAGGACGCGGTGAACCAGGTCAACGGCGGCGTCGCCACCTACAACGTGGTGGGCCTCGGATCGCTCGACGGCCCGTTCGGCGCGGCCGGCAAGGCCGGATCGTTCAACGGCACCAGCTCCTACCTCTCGCTGCCGTCGGGGGTGGCGACGAAGAACAGCAGCTCGGTGTCGATGTGGTTCAATACCACGACCACCCGCAAGATCCTGCTCGGCACCAAGTACGACGCCACGCAGAACACCGCCCGCTACGACATCCCGGCGATGTGGATCTCCGCAGACGGCAGGCTGCGGGCGCTGTCGCCGTCGAAGACCCCGACCGGCCCGCTGAACTCGGTCGGCATCCCCGGCAAGTGCATCGACGTCGAGGGCAGCGTCGTCACCGACGGCACCAAGATCCAGATCTACACGTGCAATGGCACGGCCGCGCAGAACTGGTCGCTGGTGCCGCTGAACGCGAGCAACACCGAGTTCACTCTGCAGGCGTTCGGCAAGTGCATCACCCCCAACGGGGGCTTCACTGCCAACGGCACCGTGCTCACGCTCTGGACCTGCAACGGCACCGCCACCCAGACCTGGCAGTCGGCGAGCGGCCGGATCCTCAACAAGCTGTCCGGCCGCTGCATCGACGACCCCGGCTCGTCCAAGGTCGACGGCACCGACCTGCAGCTCTACGACTGCAGCACCTCGGTCGCGCAGCAGTGGATGCCGTCGCTGTCCAGCAAGGCGGTGGTCAACGACGGCAAGTGGCACCACGCGGTGCTGACCACCGACGGACTCAACCAGTCGCTGTACGTCGACGGTGTCAAGACGCAGTCCTCCGCGGCCTCGACCGTGACCACGCAACGCCGGGAGATGGACCCGGACACGGCGGCAACCTACACAGCCGGCGCCGGCTACGTCGACGGCGGCACCGGCAACTTCTACTGGCTCGACTCCAACGTCACGAGCTACCACAACGGCGGCCTCGCCGAGGTCGCGACATATGCCTCCACCATCGACGACAACCAGGCGTCCTACCAGTTCAAGGCCCGCGACGCGGTCAAGGCCGCACCATCCGGCGAGATCCAGTACTCGATCCTAGGTCCGCCGGACGGCAACAAGCAGGAAACCAAGACCACGACGGTCAACGACCTGATGTACGGCCGGAAGGTCGCCGACATCGACGCCCTGGGCAACGCGACCCGCTACGGCTACAGCGGCAAGGGCAATCTGCGCACGGTCACCGACGCCAACGGCAACATGACGATCAACGAGCACGATGCCCGCGGCAACGTGGTCGCCGCGACGACCTGCCAGGACCGGTCGGCGAACCAGTGCTCGACCTCGTACTCCACCTACTACCTGAACGCGTCGGACCCGGCGGACGTGCGCAACGACCGCCTTCTTGAGCTTCGCGGACCCGGATCGGCGTCGGTCACCGACAACACGTACCTGACCAAATACACCTATGACGCGTCCGGGAACCGGACCAGCGAAATCGACGCGATCGGCCGAACGACCACAATCGGCTACACCGACGGCAGCACCACGGGCGGATACGCCGGAGCTCAGGTGCCCGCCGGCCTGCCCTGGAAGGTCATCAAACCCGACGGCGGCGTCCAGACGATTGAGTACAACCAGGCCGGCGACGTCGCGGAGACCACCGACCCGGCCGGTTCGGTGACCCGCTACGAGTACGACAACCTCGGCCGTACCACCAAGGAACTCGAGGTCCTGCCGGACCCGGCCCATCCCGGCCAGGCGATCATCGGGGCGACGACCGACTACGAGCACGACCGGTCCGACCGGGTGACCAAGGTGACCGATACCCCGGCCACGAACCTGGTCTCCGGCGCCGTGCACACCCCGGTCACGACGCTGGCCTACGACCTCGACGGGCAGCTCACCGACGAGACGACCACCGACGCCACCGGCGGTGACGCGCCCCGGACCACCCACTACGGCTACGACTGGTACGGCCGGCGCATGACCGAGACCGATGAGGTGGGCAACTGGACGTGGTACGACTACGACGCGTTCGGTCGGGTCAGCAAGCAGACCCACGCCGACATGAGCGTCGAGCTGACCACGTACGACGCGGTCGGCAACGAGCTGGCGACCATTGTCGAGAACGGGGACGGGGACGCGGATCTGACGGTCCGGTCGCTGGCCTACGACCCGGGCGGCCGGCTTGCGTCCGAGACCGACGCGATGGGCTGGGTCACCAAGTACACGTACACCGACAACAACCTGATTGCCACGGTGACCCGCACGAACGGTTCCGAGTCCTTCGTGCTGGAGAGGAACACCTACGACGCTGCCGGCAACCGGACCGTCCAGCTCAGCAACAACGGGCTGACCAAGACCACGTACACCTACGACGAGGTCGGCCGTGGCCGGACCGCGACCGTCGAGGTGACCGACCCCGACGAGGGCTCCGTTACCAGCCGCACCACCACGTATGCCTACTCGGCCGAGGATGACGTGGTCAGCACCACGCTGACCGCAGGCGGCGCGGTCCCGTCGCCGTCCGACGCACAGTTGTCGCGGTCCGACACGATGTACGACCGGATGGGCCGCGTCCAGCAGGAGACCACCTACCTCACCGGCGGGCTGACACCGACGACGCGCTGGCGCATGGACCAGACGTCCGGCACCACCACCGCCGACGCGGCCGGCAACAACACCGGCACCGCCGCCGGCGCCGTGAACTGGTCGCCCGAACGCGGCGGCGCGGCGTCGTTCACCGGCGTCACCGGCAGCGCCATCGTCGGCCAGGCGGCGGTCGACACCCTGCGCCCGTACACCCTCAGCCTGTGGGCCAAGCTCGCCGCCAAGGACGCCGACCACTACGTCGCCGCGATGAGCGGCGACAACGGCGCCACCGCCCTGGACGTGTTCTACGACAAGGCCGCCGACTCCTGGCGCCTGGCTATGGATGTTCGCCAGCCGGACGGCACGAACGCCTCCGTGACCAGCACCTCCACCACCGGTTCGGCAACGCAGGCCTGGCAGCACCTCGCGGTCGTGGTCACCCCAGCCACCACCAGCGGTGCGACCAGCACCGCACAGCTGTACGTCGACGGCACGGTCACGGCGGCGATCTCCACCACCACCGAGCAGTTCAACAACCGGGCAACCGACCTGCGGATCGGCGCCGGGATCGCGCCCCCGGGCGAGTTCACCGGCCTCGTCGACGACGTCCAGACGTACCAGCAGGCGCTGAGCGCCACCGAGATCGGCCAGCTCCACACTGGCGCGGCGCCGGCCGACGCCGGCCGGGTCAGCCGCACCAGTTACACGCTGACCAGCGACGGCTCGGTCACGGCGATGACTGACCCGAAGGGTGGCCGCACCGAGATCGTCAACGACGAGGTCGGCCGCCCGGTCACCACCACCCGGCCGGCTGTGTCCACCGTCGTCGGTGAGGGTGCCCCGGTCCTGGCCCGCCCGGTGACCCGCGTCGGTTACAACACCTTCGGCGAGGCGACCGAGCAGCAGGACGCGAACGGCAACATCACGATCAACCGGTACGACGGCGCCGGTCAGATGGTCGAGTCCGAGTCGCCGCAATACACGCTGCCGGGCACCACCACGAAGATCAAGGCGATCAAGACCGTCACCTACAACACCGTCGGCCAGGTCGCCTCGACCACCGACGCGCTCGGCGCCCAGACCACCTACGAGTACGACCTGCTCGGCCGTACCGTCAAGGTCACCGCCCCGGACGAGGGTGTCACGGAGTACGAGTACACCGGCAACGGTGACCTGGCGTCAAACACCGACCCCAACGGTTCGACGGTGGCCTCGACGTATGACTATCTCGGCCGCACCCTCAGCAGCACGTCCGCGGTGCGCCAGGACAACGCCGGCTACACGACCACCTACGACTACGCATCCAGCCCCTGGCCGACGAAGGTGACCTCGCCCGGCAACGTCGTCACCACGGCGAAGTACAACAGCGTCGGCGAAGTCACCCGGGTCAGCGACATCCTCGGCAACACCACCACGACGAAGTACGACGGCGCCGGCCGCCCGATCCGGACCACCGCGGCCGACAACACCTACACCACAGTGACGTACGACTTCGCCGGTCGGCAGACCGCCACGGCCGACTGGTCGGCGGCCGGCACCCAGCTACGAACCCGCACCCAGGAGTACGACACCAGCGGCAACCCGGTTGCGGCCACCGACGCTCGCGGCACCCGCAAGACGTACACGTACGACCTGCTCGGCCGGCTTACGGGGCAGCGCGAGCCGATCAGCTCCGCCGATGCGATCGACACCACGTTCGGCTACGACCTGGCCGGTAACCAGACCCGGTTCACTGACGGGCGGGGCAACGGCTTCGTTACCACGTACAACGAGTGGGGCCTGCCGGCCACCCAGATCGAGCCGGCCACCACCCGCACACCGAACGCGGCCGACCGTACCTTCACTCTGACCTACAACAAGAACGGCAAGAGCACCCGCCTCGACTCGCCGGGCGGTGTCAGCGTCACGTCCGACTACGACGTGATGGGCCGCCTGGTCAAAAGCTCCGGCAGCGGAGCACAGGCCACGACCACGGACCGCACCTTCGAATACGACCAGGTCGGCCGGATGACCAAGTTCACCGGCTCCGCGGGCGCCAACACTGTCGGCTACGACGACCGCGGCCTTGTCACCTCGATCACCGGGGTGTCCGGCGCGTCGTCCTACCAGTACAACCCGGACGGCCTGCTCACCGGGCGCACCGACGGCGCTGGTACCACCGCTTACCAGTACGACCCCGTGGGCCGGCCGTCGCGGGTGCAGAACACCGCCGCCGGTGTTGACATGACCTACGGCTACAACAGCCTCAGTCAAGTTCAGACGATCGCGTACGGCGGGAACACCCGCACGTTCGGCTACAACGACCTGCACCAGCAGACCTCCGACGAACTCAAGACGTCCAATCAGACGAGCATCGGCAAGATCGCGTACGAGTGGAACCTCAACGACAGCCTCACCAAGAAGACGACCACCGGTTTCGGCGGCGTGTCGGTCAATACGTACACCTATGATCTTGCCGATCGGCTGAGCGGCTGGGACGACGGCACTACCCCGGTGGTGTACGCCTACGACAAGTCCGGCAACCGGGTGCAGGCCGGCACCAAGACGTTCACCTACGACCAGCGCAACCAGTTGGTCTCCGAATCGGCCGGAACCACCTACCAATACACCGCCCGCGGAACCCTCACCGCGACCACCACCGGCGGCCAGACCGTCAACACCGTCACAGACGCCTTCAACCAGGTCATCTCCCAGGGCGCCGGCAGCACCTACACCTACGACGGCCTGGGCCGGGTCATCCAGACCGGCTTGACCTACACCGGGCTCGGCAACGACGTGGCCGCCGACGGCACCTCCGTCTACGTCCGCGACACCGCCGACAGCCTGGTCGGGGTGACATCCGCGGCCGGGCAACGCTACGCCTGGACCGATGCCCACACCGATGTGGTCGGCGAGTTCACCGCTACTGGTGCCGCCTTGACCGGGTCGGTGTCCTACGACCCGTTCGGCAAGGTCCTAGCGGCTGCCGGGATGACCGGCCGGCTCGGCTACCAGCAGGAATGGACCGACCAGACCACCGGCAAGGTCAACATGTGGTCACGGTGGTACGACCCGCAGACCGGCACGTTCGACACCCGCGACACCGCGGCCAACAGCGCGTCCCCGACCTCGGGCGCGGCGAACCGGTTCGCGTACGCCGAGGGTGACCCGCTGTCGAACACCGACACCAGCGGCAACGCGGTCGACGGCAAGTGCGGCGAGTACGACTACGCCTGCGAGGTGAAGAAGTACCAGGCCGAACTCTCCTCGTACACCTCGGCGATGGACCAGCGTGACCGCGACATGCAGGCGGTCGGCGGTCAGATCGCCGCGCAGGAGGCCGACTACCAGCGCTCCCAGCGGGAGAGCCAGACGTCGCTGCTGGACATCCTGCTGCAGGTCGGCGTGGGCATGCTGCTCGACATGATCGGCTACACGTCGCTGGTCGGGTGTCTGGGTGGCAGTATCTGGGACTGCGTTGATCTGGCCACCAACTTCCTCGGCCCGATCAAGGCGTTGAAGATGGCCAAGTCTTTGTACAAGGCGGCGGATCGGGCGTTCTCGGGTTACCGGTTGTGGAAGCGGATCGTCGATGGCGCGATGACCGTGATGCACAGGTCGCAGGATCTGATCAACGTGGCGCGGAAGCATCTGGGCGACATCATGAAGAAGGTTCCGAAGAAGCCGAAGCCGCCGAAGAAGAAGGTCAAGCCGCCGGCGAAGAAGAAGCCGAAGCCCAAGCCGAAGCCGGAACGCAAACCGCAGCCGTCGAAGCAGGCCAAGCAGGCCAAGCCGAAGACCGAGCCGAAGAACGAGAAGAAGCCGGCACAGACCAAGGCCGCCAAGCCCAAGGAGCAGAACAACCAGCCGGACCGCAAGAAGCAGCCGCAGAAGCACGACGAGGACGCCGAGGAAACAGGACAGCAGGCCTGCCCGACCAGCCCGGCGACGTCGGCGCACAGCTTCGACCCGGACACCCGGGTCCTGATGGCCGATGGCACCACCCGGCCGATCTCCGAGATCACCATCGGCGACCAGGTTCAGGCCAAAGACCCGATCACCGGTGAGGCAGGCGCGCGGCAGGTCACCCTGCTGCACGCCAACCGCGACCACGAACTGACCGACATCACCATCTCGGCCCGACCGGACGCGGACGCTGACGCTGATGTGGTGAGCGAAGGCAAGGGCGGCCGTAGTACCCGCGGCCCAACCGGCACGTCGGTCCTGCAGACCACGGCACACCACCCGTTCTGGGACGCCACCACCGGCCGATGGACCGACGCCGCGAACCTCAAAGCGGGTAAGTCCACCCTGACCGGCCCCGACGGCCGCATCCAGCACGTCACCGCCGTCCGCAACCACACCGGCGCCACAGTGATGCGCGACCTCACCGTCGACGACATCCACACCTACTATGTAATCGCCGGCAACACACCAGTACTCGTACACAACTGCGGCGGCGACACTCCTGCCCCATCAATGCACGACACCGCAATCGGGCCGGTTGATGCGAATGGCGTTGGCCCCACCACTCTTCCAAGAGTGGAGTTTGATTCCAGTAAGATGCCGAATATTGCGGCAAATGTTCGCGCGGCTCAGGCGAGTGGTAAGCCGATGGTTCTAAATCGAACAACGATTAAGGCGGACATTGATGCAAATAGAGCGGCTGCCTGTGCGGGATTCTGTGGTAGGCCGCTCAGCCCTGATGAATATCCGTTAGCGTCCTCGATGCAAGGCGGCGCCGGAGCGAGGATCCTCGGTGTACCCATCCAGGAGCAGCGTATTCAGGGCGGTGTAATGTCGTCCTTCTACAGGAAGTTCAGTATCGGACACGGGGATCCGTTCGAAGTGGTGGTGAAGTAGTGGGTCTGAGTGGTCGCGAGGTTGACGCCGCAGTTGAGGTGTTGCCTCTCTACGGTCAGGTAGAGATCGGTGACAGCGGTGCAGTGGAGGTTCCTCAGTGGGAAAGCGGGGACGAGCCGGCTGTCGCAAGCGAAAGTATGATTTGCGTTGCGACCCGATCCGATGCGGATGGTAAGGTTCGCATTTCTGTGATCTCGGACGGGCTGCGCGCACCTCACGGGAGTGAGGTTTTTGCTGGCGAGCTGTCGCTGCCAAGCGGGGTTTTGGTTGTGGGAAACTCGGTTGCAGCGCAGACGGAAGAGGTCGATTTGTCGCCCACCAGATCGATCTTTGTCCGCGTGCTTGTCGAGCCCCGGGAACTGCCAAGCGAAATTACTGTGATTGTCGCAT